>NZ_CP034766.1:1335000-2535000 GCF_004006015.1 Rhodococcus sp. X156
GGTGTTGTGCAGTCGTGTGGATGGGTAGGGGAGCGTCGTGTGGCCAGGGAAGCTCCGGAGTGATCCAGGGGTGGAGGCCACACGAGTGAGAATGCAGGCATGAGTAGCGAAAGGGGAGTGAGAAACTCCCCCGCCGAATGACCAAGGGTTCCTGGGGCAGGTTAATCCGCCCAGGGTGAGTCGGGACCTAAGGCGAGGCCGACAGGCGTAGTCGATGGACAACGGGTTGATATTCCCGTACCCGTGTGAGCGCGCCCATGGTGAATCCAGTGATGCTAACCGCCCGAAGCGGTCTTTAGCGCTCCCTTAGGGGGGTTGCGGGGATCGTGGAGCGCGGGACCCGATCTGGTAGTAGCCAAGCGATGGGGTGACGCAGGAAGGTAGCCGCGCCAGTGAGTGGTAGTACTGGTGTAAGAGTGTAGGGAGTGTCCTAGGTAAATCCGGGGCACACACATCCTGAGACTTGATGCATAGCCGATTGAGGTGAATGTGGTGATCCTATGCTGCCGAGAAAAGCCTCTAGCGAGCTCTCACACGGCCCGTACCCCAAACCGACACAGGTGGTCAGGTAGAGAATACTAAGGCGATCGAGATAACTATGGTTAAGGAACTCGGCAAAATGCCCCCGTAACTTCGGGAGAAGGGGGGCCATGACACGTGAACACTTTCTCGGTGGGAGCGTGGTGTGGCCGCAGAGACCAGTGGGAAGCGACTGTTTACTAAAAACACAGGTCCGTGCGAAGTCGTAAGACGATGTATACGGACTGACGCCTGCCCGGTGCTGGAAGGTTAAGAGGACCGGTCAACCACTTCGGTGGTGAAGCTGAGAATTTAAGCCCCAGTAAACGGCGGTGGTAACTATAACCATCCTAAGGTAGCGAAATTCCTTGTCGGGTAAGTTCCGACCTGCACGAATGGCGTAACGACTTCCCAGCTGTCTCAACCATAGACTCGGCGAAATTGCACTACGAGTAAAGATGCTCGTTACGCGCGGCAGGACGGAAAGACCCCGGGACCTTCACTACAGCTTGGTATTGGTGTTCGGTTCGGTTTGTGTAGGATAGGTGGGAGACTGTGAAGCGGCCACGCCAGTGGTTGTGGAGTCATCGTTGAAATACCACTCTGATCGAATTGGATGTCTAACCTCGGTCCGTGATCCGGATCAGGGACAGTGCCTGGTGGGTAGTTTAACTGGGGCGGTTGCCTCCCAAAATGTAACGGAGGCGCCCAAAGGTTCCCTCAGCCTGGTTGGCAATCAGGTGTTGAGTGCAAGTGCACAAGGGAGCTTGACTGTGAGACTGACAGGTCGAGCAGGGACGAAAGTCGGGACTAGTGATCCGGCACCGGCAAGTGGAAGCGGTGTCGCTCAACGGATAAAAGGTACCCCGGGGATAACAGGCTGATCTTCCCCAAGAGTCCATATCGACGGGATGGTTTGGCACCTCGATGTCGGCTCGTCGCATCCTGGGGCTGGAGTAGGTCCCAAGGGTTGGGCTGTTCGCCCATTAAAGCGGCACGCGAGCTGGGTTTAGAACGTCGTGAGACAGTTCGGTCCCTATCCGCCGCGCGCGCAGGAAACTTGAGGAAAGCTGTCCCTAGTACGAGAGGACCGGGACGGACGAACCTCTGGTGTGCCAGTTGTCCCGCCAGGGGCACGGCTGGTTAGCTACGTTCGGAAGGGATAACCGCTGAAAGCATCTAAGCGGGAAGCTCGTTCCAAGATGAGGTTTCCCACCCCCTTGAGGGGGTAAGGCCCCCAGCAGACCACTGGGTTGATAGGCCAGAACTGGAAGCACCGCAAGGTGTGCAGGTGACTGGTACTAATAGGCCGAGGACTTACCACAAAAATGCTACGCGTCCACTGTGCGGTATCTGAGACAACACACCACCCAACCCCAACTTGGCGGGGTTGGTCGAGGTGGCTGTTTCACAGAGTTACGGCGGTCATAGCGGAGGGGAAACGCCCGGTCCCATCCCGAACCCGGAAGCTAAGCCCTCCAGCGCCGATGGTACTGCACCCGACAGGGTGTGGGAGAGTAGGACGCCGCCGAACATCATTTGCACCACCACGAAAGGGGACCCCATAACCGGGGTCCCCTTTCGTGCGTTCCGGGTCCTTTATGAAGAAGCGGGCACCTGTTGCGCCACTGTGACGAAGCTGGGCGCCCCGGCGGGGTGGGGCGGCGGGGAGTACACCGACGACTGCCCTACCCTTGCGGGGTGCGTCTAGTGATTGCTCGTTGCGAAGTTAACTACGTGGGTCGGCTGACCGCCCACCTTCCGAGCGCCATCCGGCTGTTGCTGGTGAAGTCGGACGGGTCGGTGAGCATCCATGCCGACGACCGTGCCTACAAGCCGCTGAACTGGATGAGCCCGCCCTGCTGGCTCAGCGAGACCGACGGACTCTGGACCGTCACCAACAAGGCCGGCGAGACGCTGGCGATCACCATCGAGGAGATCCTGCACGACTCCAGCCACGAGCTGGGGGTGGACCCGGGCCTGGTGAAGGACGGCGTGGAGGCGCACCTGCAGGTGTTGCTCGCCGAGCACGTGCAGACGCTGGGGGAGGAGTACACCCTGGTGCGCCGTGAGTACCCCACCGCGATCGGCCCCGTCGACCTGCTGTGTCGCACTGCCACCGACTCCTCCGTGCCCGCCCGTACGCGAAGCCGAGGAGCCGCTGGCGACGCCCCCGCCCCCCGCTACGCCGCGGTGGAGATCAAGCGCCGCGCCAACATCGACGCCGTGGAGCAGCTAACTCGCTACCTTGAGCTTCTCAACCGGGACACCTCGCTCGCTCCCGTCAGCGGAGTGCTGGCCGCCCAGATGATCGCCCCGCAGGCCCGGACCCTGGCCGAGGACCGCGGCATTCGCTGCGTGGTGCTGGACTACGACGCGCTCCGCGGCCGGAGCACCGAGGGCACGCTCTTCTAGTCAGTAGCTGGTGGAGCCGTCGTCGGTGTTCCACGTGGCCACGGCCCAGATGATCACCACGTCGATGGCGATGAGGACGATCGACCACACCGGGTAGTACGGCAGCCACAGGAAGTTCGCGATGATCGAGATCGCGGCGATGAAGATGGCCACCACCCGCGCCCAGGTCGCTCCGGTGAACAGGCAGAAGCCGGTGATGGCCAGCAGCGCACCGACGATGAGGTGGATCCACCCCCACGCCGTGGTGTCCAGGGTGTAGACGTACTCGGGCCCGACGATGAGGATGTCGTCGTCGGCCAGCGCCGACAGGCCCTGCAGGAACTGCAGGATGCCCACGGCCACCAGCAGCACCGCAGCGGCGATGGTGGCCCCCGCGGCGAAGCCCTGGCTGACGTCGTCGTTGCGGGGGCGCTGGGCGGCGGCACCGGTTCGGGGTGCGGAAGGGTTCTCAGTCACGGGGAGCTCCTCGGGGTTGGTCGCGGCATGCCTCCCCGCCCACAGTTCGCTCGACGAACCTCCCTGGCATCACCCGCCGCGGGTGAGTTCTTCGGATGACGTTGCACAAGTCGGGCACACGGCTCAGATCAGCTGCAGCTCACGGGCCCGGCGCACCGCCTCGTTGCGCCGCCGCACCGCGAGCTTGCGCAGGACGCTGCGCACGTGGGTGCGCACGGTGTGCACAGAGATGTACATCCGCGCCGCGATCTCCTCGGTGGACAACAGGTCCGACAGGTGCCGCAGCAGCTCCAGCTCTCGGTCGCTCAACGCGTCCACGCACGAGCCCCCGGGCGGAACCGCGGACGGGGACAGCTGGGCAGTGGGGTCTGCCGGGTTCGGCGCCCCGTCCCTGTGCAACCACCCGGCGGCGACGCGCAGCCGCGGATCCGTGCTCAGCACCTGCCGCAGGGCGCCAGGGGCCTCCACGAACGGGCGCCGCGCGAGCTCGGGCTCGGCCAGGGCCAGGGCGCGCTCGGTGTACTCCACGGCGGAACCGGTGGCGCCCGCACTGAGGTCGGCTGCGGCGGCGTCGATCCAGCCCTGCACCTGCACGTCCAGGTCGGCCGCGTCCTCGGGCAGCTGCCGCGCCGGGGGCGCGGTGCCTGTGCGGGCGGCGACCTCCGCGAGGGCTCGGGACCGCACCGCCTCGGCGCGCCTGCTGCCCCGGGCGGTGGCCGCTGTTGCCACCGCGTCGTGGGGGCGACGGCGGGCCAGCTGCACCAGGGCGAGCTCGACGGTGGCCCGCTCGCGCACCCAGGCGGGCCCGGGCGCGGCGGCGCCCTGCTCGTCGGCCAGCGCGCGCTCAGCCTCGGCCAGTCGGCGGTGCAGCCGGTGCACCCGTGCCCAGGTGGCGGAGACCAGCGGCTGCAGCCACGAGCTGTCCTCCAGCCGGTCCTGTACCGCCCGCACCCAGTGCTGAGCCGCGGGCAGGGCGTGCTGCTCGGCGTGCACCCAGGCCAGCGCCAGTGCCGGCGTCGCGGCCCGGTCGGTCGAGCTCAGCCCGGCGCGCTCCGCGAGGTCCTCGGCAGTGCTGGCCAGGCGCAGTCCGCTGCCCAGCTGCCCGCGCAGCGCCTCGAGCAGGGCCAGGTCGCCGACGCACTCCCGCTGCATCCGTTCGGCCTGGTCGGTGTCGCTGAGGGCCAGGGCCGCGCGCAGCTCGTCGACGGCCGCCTCCACCCGGTCACCACCCAGCCCGGCGCGGGCCCGGGCCCACCCGGCGAGCGTCTGTGCCGTGGGGTCACCACCGTCGTCGGGCGCCTCCCCGGTGACCAGGGCGTGCACCGCGGCTGCGGAGGTGGCCAGCGGCGACGAGGCCGTCGGGTCCAGCGCCAGGGCACGGAGCCGGCCGACGTCCGCCGTGGACACCGCACCGCGTGCCCGCACCGTCCGGGCCGTGCGCAGCACCGCGGCCGCGTCTCCGTGAGTGTTCTCGGGCAGGGCGGTCAGCAGGGTGTGGGCGGCACCGTCCTCGCGCAGCAGCAGCGCTCCTGCGCCTACGCCCTCCACCAGCAGCTCCGCCACGTGCGCCCAGTCCCCGGCAGCACCGGCGTGCTGGGCGGCGGCGACGGGGGAGCGTGCGGCGGCGAACCACCCGGCGCACCGGCGGTGCAGCTCGGGCACCACCGACGCCGACTCCGCCTCCAGCAGGTGGCGCAGGCACCGGCGAAACAGCGGGTGCACCTGGTAGGCGCCGGTGGAGGTGGGGCAGCGCTCCACGAAGGCGTTGGCCCGGGCCAGCGCGGCCAGGGTGCGGCGGCTGTCGGTGCCCTCGGTGAGCAGGTCCAACAGCTGCGGCCACACCCGCTCGGAGACGCTGGAGCGCAGCAGCGCCCGCTGGACCTCGGGTGGTTGAACCTCCAGCACCTCCGCCCGCAGGTACTCGCTGATGCTGCCGTCGTCGTGCTCCAGCGCCTGCAGGCAGCGCAGCGGGTCGGCGTCCTGGACCAGGGCGGCTGCGGCCAGGCGCACTCCGGCTGCCCATCCCTGCGTCCGCTCCACCACCGTCTGCACGACCTCGCGGGACGCCGGTGCCCCCGCGGCCGTGAGCAGGGCCTGCACCTCCGCCACGTCGAGAGCCAGCGTGGCGCTGCGAACCTCGGTCATGGCGCCGGCAACCCGGTAGCGGTGCAGCGGCAGCCGCGGGTCCCCGCGGGCGCACAGCACCAGCCGCAGGCGTGCGCCGGCGTGGCGCAGCAGGGTGTCCAGCCCGCGGACGAGCGCACGGTGCTGCAGGTGCTCGGCGCCGTCCAGGACGCACACCAACGGGTGCGGGCAGCGCAGCAGGTCCGCGGCCAGCGCCTCGAGAAAGCCCGCGGTGTCCTCCGCGCGCAGTGGCGGGGCCGCGGTGCTGGGCAGCTGCACACCGGTGCTGGACAGGGCAGCGGCCAGGTAGGCCCAGAACGACGCGGGCTGGTCGTTGGTGTCGTCCACGCTCAGCCAGGCCACCGGCCACGGCAGCGGGTGGGCCCGGGTCCACGAGGCGGCCAGCACGGTCTTGCCCGACCCCGGTGGTGCGCTCACCAGCGTCAGCGGCGTCTGCTGCACGCCTGTGGTGAGCAGGTCCAGCAGCCGTGGCCGCACCAGCGGATCGGCCGGGTAGGGGCTCGGGTGCAGCGTGGTGGCCAGGACCGGGACGGAACCCGGCTGGTCGGCCCCACCCTCGCTCGCGCCTGCCATGTCGCCCAGACACCCGTCCGTTCGTCCGCGCTGGTCAGCGCCCCAGCCCGCAGGTGCGCCGCACCTCCCACGCTACGCGGGGGCTGCGGCGCACTACGCTCCCGAGATGCCCACCCCCCTGGTGTTCCGGGCCCCGATGCACTCCCGCCGGGAGGACGCCGGCCCCGGTCCCAGCGTCGCTCGCGCCCTGGCCCTGGGGGTGTGCGGGACGGGCGGAGTGCTGAGCCTGGCCCCGGCCGACCTCGCCACCGCCGTGGAGCGCGCGGCAGCCGAGCTCGACGAGCGCACCGCACGGCGGCTGGAGCGCTTCGGCGCCGTTCCCGACGGGTCGTTCGTGTGGACGCGCGACGCAGAGGGCAGCTACTGGCTGGGCCGGCTGGACGGTCCGTACCGCTACGACGGCAGCCCCGAGGCGGCGGCGGTGGACCTGGTGCACGTGCGCGACTGCCAGTGGCGGGAGACGCCGGTGCCCGAGCCCGAGGTGCCCGCAGCCACGCTGCAGACCTTCGCTCGCGGCGGGCGCAACTTCCAGCAGACCCACGACGGGAGGGTGGCCGAGCAGACGGCACGGCTCTGGTCCGACCCACGCTGATCGCGGCGCCGATCTGTGGGAACATGCTGTTGGCTACTCGGCGGTAACAAGCGTTGCCGTCGCCCTCGACGAATCGGGAGACCTGAGACGTGGCGCGCGAGTTCTCGACCATCGGAGTTGTCGGCCTGGGCACCATGGGTGCGGGCATCACCGAAGTACTGGCCCGTAGCGGCTTCAGCGTGGTTGCCGTGGAGCACGACGCGGCCGGTCAAGAGCGGGGTCGTCAGCACCTCGACCACTCCACCGAGCGTGCGGTGACCCGCGGCAAGCTCTCCGCCGAGGACCAGCAGGCCATCCTGGGCCGCATCACCTTCAGCACCGACCTGAGCGACCTCGCCGACGCCGACTTCGTCATCGAGGCCATCCCGGAGAAGCTCGCGCTCAAGGCCGAGCTGCTCAAGAAGCTGGACGAGATCGTGCGTCCCGAGGTCATCCTGGCCTCCAACACCTCCTCGCTGTCGATCACCGAGCTGGGCGTGCAGACCCAGCGCCCCGGCCGCGTGGTCGGCATGCACTTCTTCAACCCCGCGCCGGTGCAGGAGCTCGTCGAGGTGGTCCGCACGGTCGTCACCGAGCCCGACGTGATCGACGACGTCACCGCGCTGGCCGAGAAGATCGGCAAGACCCCCGTGGTCATCGGTGACCGTGCGGGCTTCATCGCCAACGCCCTGCTCTTCGGCTACCTCAACCACGCCGCGCGGATGCTGGAGGCCAAGTACGCCAGCCGCGAGGACATCGACGCCGGCATGCGCTACGGCTGTGGCTACCCGATGGGCCCGCTGGCCCTGCTCGACCTCATCGGCCTGGACACCGCCTACGAGATCCTCGACTCGATGTACCACCAGTCGCGCAACCGGCTGCACGCCCCGGCCCCGCTGTTCAAGCAGATGATCACCGCCGGCCTGCTGGGCCGGAAGTCCGGCCGCGGCTTCTACACCTACGCCGCGCCGGACTCCTCCGAGGTCGTCGCGGACGCCTCCACCGCGGCCGCGGCCGTGGACGAGAGCGTGCCCACCCGGACGATCTCCTCGGTCGGCGTGGTGGGCACCGGCACCATGGCCACCGGCATCGTCGAGGTATTCGCCAAGGCCGGCCACGACGTGCTGCTGCGCGGCCGCACCACGGAGAAGGCGCAGGCCGCCGTGGGCGCTGTGCAGAAGTCGCTGGACCGCGCGGTGAAGAAGGGTCGGCTGTCCGAGGCCGACCGCGACACCATCCTGGCCCGGGTCACCCCCACCGCGGCGCTGGAGGATTTCTCCACCGTGGACCTGGTGGTCGAGGCCGTCGCCGAGGACCTCGAGGTCAAGCGCTCGGTGTTCACCACCCTCGACGAGGTGTGCAAGCCGGGCGCGATCCTGGCCACCACCACCTCCTCGCTGCCGGTGGTGGAGTGCGCGGCCGCCACCAAGCGCCCCGGCGACGTGGTGGGCCTGCACTTCTTCAACCCGGCACCTGTGATGAAGCTGGTGGAGATCGTGCACACCGTCTCCACCGACGCCGACGTGATCGCCACCGCCCAGAAGCTGTGCCTGGACCTGAAGAAGGTGCCGGTGCACTGCGGTGACCGTGCCGGCTTCATCGTCAACGCGCTGCTGTTCCCGTACCTCAACGACGCGGTGAGCATGCTCGAGGCGCACTACGCCAGCGCCGACGACATCGACACGGCCATGCGCCTGGGCTGCCGCCTGCCGATGGGGCCGTTCCAGCTGCTGGACGTGGTGGGCCTGGACGTCTCCCTGGCCATCGAGAAGACGCTGTACAACGAGTTCCGCGACGCCGGCCTGGCCCCGGCGCCCCTGCTGGAGCACCTGGTGACGGCGGGTCGCCTGGGTCGCAAGACCGGCAAGGGCTTCCGGGACTACAGCTAGCCCGCTCTGGTCAGCGAGAACAGTGCCCCGACACAACCACCCCCGGCGCCGCAGCGGTCCCACCTCCGCTGCGGCGGCCAGGGGTGTCGGGGCTGAGGGTTTCGGGGCCAGGGGTTTCGGGGCCAGGGGTTTCGGGGCGGGAACCCGTTCCGAGAGCGGGCCGGACGGCGAGTGGGCCGTCCGGCCCGTCCCTGCGTCGGGGGCCGGAAAGATCTACCGGTGCCCGGGCTGCGACCACACCATCGCCGCCGGGGTCGCGCACGTGGTGGCGTGGCGGACTGATGACCCCGGAGGTGTGGAGGACCGCAGGCACTGGCACAACGGGTGCTGGGCGGGCCGCGGACGGCGTGGCCTGACCCGCCGCTGGTCGTGAGGGTGAGCTGACCGGCTAGCGGGGCTGACCCGCCGGCTGCTCGGCACCAGAGCGCGCCGACGGCCGGGGCTTGCTCGTCGCAGAGCCGGGCTCGTCCTGCTCGGACTCCCCCTGCTCGGGGTGCTGCCCACCCACGCTGCCCCGTCCGGCCGTGTCGGGTGCGCCGCTGGGCTGAGGTGCGACTGCTGCCTCGACCTCGGCCTCCTCCGCCGTGCGGGCCGCGGCCGAGGCTGAGGCGCTGGTGTAGTCGCCGGCCAGCTGGACCGCCTCGTCGTGCGGCGCCGCCAGCATCGCGGGCAGGTCCGCGAGGACGTCCCGAACCGCGACCAGCTGCTCGCCCACCCGCTCCCGCAGCGCGGCCAGCTCACGCACCTTCTCCTTGGCGGCCTCGGTGCGCTGCTCGGCCTGCTCGGTGGCGCGCTGCAGCCGCCGCTGGGCCTCGGTGGTGGCGTCGCGGACGCGGCGCTCGGCCTCCGCCTTGCTCGTCGCCTCCTGTGCCTGCACGGCGCGGATCGACTCCGAGCGGCGCGAGGACATCGCCAGCTCGAAGTCCTCCTGGACCCGCTGCTGGCGGGCGTCCTCCTCGTGGGCGATGCGGGCGGCCTCCGCCTCGGCACTGCGCACGATCTCGGTTGCCTCGTCGTTGGCCTTGCGCATGGTGGAGGTGTGCTGGTTCTCCATGGCCGCTCTGCGGTGGTCGGCCTCCCGGATCTGCTGGTCCCAGTGCGCCTTCAGCTCGGCGATCTGGCGGGCGCTCTCCTCCTGCAGGACGGCGACGTCGTGCTCGGTGGTGGACCTGAGCTCGCGGACGTCACGCTCGGTGACGCGCTTGAGCTCGGCCACCTCCCGCTCGGAGTCGGCCCGCCAGCGAGCCACCTCCTGCGCGGCGTGCGCCCGCAGCTCGCCGACCTCCTGCTCGGTCACCGAGCGCAGCTCGGAGGCCTCCCGCTCGGTACGAGTGCGCAGCTCGGTGGCCTCGCGCTCGGCCCGCGTGCGCAGCTCGGTGGCCTCCGCGCGGAGCCAGAGGATCTGCTGCTCGGAGCGCTCCCGAAGGTCGGCCACGTCCTGCTCGGCGCTCGCCCGGATCTCGGCAGCCTCCTGCTCGGCCACTGACCGCATCTCCGCGGAGTCGGCCTCGGCCCGCGCCTTGATCTCGGAAGCCTCGTCGTGGGCCAGGCGCAGCATCCGCAGCATGCGGTCGCTGAGCCCAGCCGTGCTGTCCAGGCCGGACACGATGCTGTCCAGCTGGCTGCTGAGGTTCTCGACCTCGGCGCGGGCCTCCTCCAGCTGGCTGGAGAGGTCCGCGACCTGGGCGGCGACAGCGTCCCGGTCGGCAGCGGTGACCCGGAGCTCGGCATCGAGCCGCTGCAGGTGGTCGTTCACCTGCTCGCGGTCGTAACCACGACGAACCAGGTCGAAGGGGCCGTCTACCGGAAAGAAACCATGCTCCGATGCCATGCCCGATACGCTACCGGCGCCGGTACGCTGTCGTCGCCATCCCACGCGCTAGTGGGCCGCCTAGATGCCGCGGAACCGGTTGATCTCGTCGATGTGACGCTCCCGCATCGCGGTGTCGCGCACACCGAGGCCCTCCTCGGGCGCCAGGCAGAGCACGCCGACCTTGCCCTGGTGCAGGTTGCGGTGCACGTCGTAGGCCGCCTGACCCACCTCGTCCATCGGGTACACCCGCGACAGCGTGGGGTGCACCAGGCCCTTGCTGATCAGCCGGTTGGCCTCGTAGGACTCGCGGTAGTTGGCGAAGTGCGAGCTCACGATGCGCTTGAGGTTCATCCACAGGTAGCGGTTGTCGTACTCGTGCATGTAGCCGCTGGTGGAGGCGCAGGTGACGATGGTGCCACCCTTGCGGGCGACGTAGACGCTGGCGCCGAAGGTCTCGCGGCCCGGGTGCTCGAACACGATGTCCGGGTCCTCACCGCCGGTGAGCTCCCGGATCTTCTTGCCGAAGCGCTGCCACTCCTTGGGGTCCTGGGTGCGCTCGTCCGACCAGAACTTGTAGTCCTCGGCGTTGCGGTCGATGATCAGCTCCGCGCCCATCTTGCGGCAGATCTCAGCCTTCTCCGGGCTGGAGACGACGCAGATCGGGATGGCGCCACCGTTGAGGGCCATCTGCGTGGCGTAGGAGCCCAGGCCACCCGAGGCGCCCCAGATCAGGACGGTGTCGCCCTGCTTCATGTCGGCACCGTTGCGGCTGACCAGCTGGCGGTAGGCGGTGGAGTTGACCAGGCCGGGGGAGGCGGCCTCCTCCCAGGTGAGGTGGGCCGGCTTCGGCATCAGCTGGTTGGACTTGACCAGCGACAGGTGCGCGAGCCCACCGAAGTTGGTCTCGAAGCCCCAGATGCGCTGCTGGTTGTCCAGCATCGTGTCGTTGTGGCCGTCCGGGCTCTCCAGCTCGACGGACAGGCAGTGCGCGACCACCTCGTCACCGGGCTTCCAGGCGCTGACGCCCGGGCCGGTGCGCAGCACGACGCCGGCCAGGTCGGAGCCGATGACGTGGTACGGCAGGTCGTGCCGCTTGGTGAGCTCGTTGAGCTTGCCGTAGCGCTTGAGGAAGCTGAACGTGGAGACGGGCTCGAAGATCGACGTCCACACGGTGTTGTAGTTGATGGAGCTGGCCATCACGGCGATGATCGCCTCGCCGGGGCCGAGCTCGGGGGTGGGGACGTCCTCCACGTGCAGGGACTCCCGGGGGTCCTTCTCCCGGGTGGTGCGGCCCTCGAACATGTTGGCCTCGTCCGCGTGCACGGTCACCGCGCGGTAGGTCTTGGGCAGGGGCAGCGAGCCGATCTCGTCCAGCTTGTCGGCCTGGATCGCGGCGAGAATCTCATCCACAGGACACACCTCCGTAGGACGCCAGACGGCGCCGGGGAACAAGTCGGCGGGAATGTTACCGACTGGTAACCCGCCGGGGCGAACAGGTGGTCATCGACACACCGCGAATGGTGCTGCGCCCGAGCCGACCTCGCGTGGTGTCGGCCCGGGCGCCCCGGTTCCGGTGGTCTCGCCGCCGCTAGTGCTCGCTGGCGGCAGCCGGCTCGACCAGCTCGACGAGCACGCCGCCGGCGTCCTTGGGGTGCACGAAGTTGACCCGGGAGTTGGAGGTGCCACGGCGCGGGGTGTCGTAGAGCAGGCGCAGGCCCTTGTCGCGCAGGGCCTGGGCGACGGCCTCCACGTCGGTGACGCGGTAGGCCAGCTGCTGCAGGCCCGGGCCGTTGCGGTCGATGAACTTGGCGATGGTGGACTCCGGGGACAGCGGAGCGAGCAGCTGCACCTGGGCGTTGCCGACGCCGACCATCGCCTCGCGCACGCCCTGCTCCTCGTTGACCTCCTGGTGGGTGACCTCCAGGCCGAGCACGTCGCGGTACCAGGCGATGGCCACGTCCAGGTCGGGGACGGCCACGCCGACGTGGTCGATGGCGGTGACGAGCGCGGAGTCGCCCAGGGCGGGCAGGGCGGGGGGATTGTCCTTGGCAGAAGTAGTCATGGCCACAACCTAGCCACCGCGCCAGTCGGCGGGTAACCGTGGCCGACGGTGTCGCCGGCGGCGGCCCCGAGGGGCGAGTGTGGCGGCCGCAACACTGGGCGCGGCATACTTGTTACCGACGAGTATTCTCACGCTCACCTGACCGCAATGCTGCTGGAGGCTTCCGTGTCTGCTTCATCCACGTCCGGATCTGTGATCGTTGCCGGGGCTCGCACCCCGATGGGCCGCCTCCTCGGCTCGCTGAAGAACTTCTCCGGTGCCGACCTCGGCGGCATCGCGATCAAGGGCGCGCTGGAGAAGGCGGGCGTGGCCCCCGAGCAGGTCGAGTACGTGGTCATGGGCCAGGTCCTCACCGCCGGAGCCGGCCAGATGCCCGCCCGCCAGGCCGCCACGGCCGCCGGCATCCCGATGTCGGTGCCCGCGCTGAACATCAACAAGGTCTGCCTGTCCGGCATCGACGCCATCGCGCTGGCCGACCAGATGATCCGCGCCGGGGAGTTCGACGTCGTCGTCGCCGGCGGTCAGGAGTCCATGACCCAGGCGCCGCACCTGCTGGCCAAGAGTCGCGAGGGCTTCAAGTACGGCGACGTCACCATGGTCGACCACATGGCCTACGACGGCCTGCACGACGCGTTCACCGACCAGGCCATGGGCCTGCTCACCGAGCAGCGCAACGACGAGGACAAGATCACCCGCGAGGAGCAGGACGCCTACGCGGCCCGCTCCCACGAGCGCGCGGCCAAGGCGTGGAAGGACGGCCTGTTCGACGACGAGGTCGTCGGCGTCTCCATCCCGCAGCGCAAGGGCGACCCGGTGGAGTTCAAGTTCGACGAGGGCATCCGCGCCGACACCACTGTGGAGTCGCTGGGCAAGCTGCGTCCGTCCTTCCGCAAGGACGGCACCATCACCGCCGGCTCGTCCTCCCAGATCTCCGACGGTGCCTGTGCCGTCGTGGTGATGAGCAAGGCCAAGGCGGAGGAGCTGGGCCTGGAGTGGCTGGCCGAGATCGGCCCGCACGGCGTGGTCGCCGGACCGGACTCCACCCTGCAGTCGCAGCCCTCCCGCGCCATCGCCAAGGCGTGCGAGCGCGAGGGCATCAGCCCCACCGACCTCGACCTGGTCGAGATCAACGAGGCCTTCGCCGCGGTCGGCATCGTCTCCATGCGCGAGCTCGGCCTGGACGAGGACAAGGTCAACGTCAACGGCGGCGCGCTGGCCTACGGGCACCCGATCGGGATGTCCGGAGCTCGGATCACCCTGACGCTGGCCCACGAGCTGGCCCGCCGCGGTGGCGGCACCGGTGTGGCGGCGCTGTGCGGTGGTGGCGGCCAGGGCGACGCGCTCATCCTCCGCGTCCCGGCCAAGGGCTGACCCGTGGCGTCGAGCTCTCGGCGACGAGAGCTCGACGTCGCCGCGCTGGTCGAGCGGGCTCGAGCTGGGCAGCCGCGTGCGGTTGCCCAGCTGATCTCGCTGGTGGAGGACGCGAGCCCGCAGCTGCGCGAGGTGGCTGCGGCGCTCGCCCCCCACGCCGGCACCGCACAGGTGATCGGCCTGACCGGCTCGCCCGGCGTCGGGAAGTCCACGTCCACCGCCGCGCTGGTCTCGGCCTACCGCGAGGCCGGACACCGGGTGGGCGTGCTCGCGATCGACCCGTCCTCCCCGTTCTCCGGCGGTGCTCTGCTGGGCGACCGCATCCGGATGCAGGTGCACGCCACCGACCCCGACGTGTTCATCCGGTCCATGGCCACCCGCGGACACCTCGGTGGCCTCAGCTGGGCAGCGCCGCAGGCCCTGCGCGTGCTGGACGCCGTGGGCTTCGACGTGGTGCTGGTGGAGACGGTGGGCGTGGGCCAGTCCGAGGTGGACGTCGTCTCCCTGGCCGACACCACGCTGGTGCTGGTGGCGCCGGGGATGGGTGACGGCATCCAGGCGGCCAAGGCCGGCATCCTGGAGATCGCCGACGTGTTCGTGGTGAACAAGGCCGACCGGGACGGGGCCGACCGCACCGCGCGCGAGCTCAAGCACATGATCTCCCTGGGTCGCCAGGAGCTCACCGGGCCGTCCTGGCGCCCGCCGGTGGTGCGCACCGTCGCCGACCGGGGCGAGGGGGTCAAGGACGTGGTGGAGGCCATCGCCGAGCACCGCGCGTGGATGGTCGGCAACGGCGAGCTCGAGCGTCGTCGCCAGCACCGGGCGCAGACCGAGGTGGAGGCCATCGCCCTGCAGACGCTGCGCGAGCGGCTGGCCGACGTGGCGGGCAGCTCGGCGCTGTCGGCGCTGGCCGGTCGGGTCCTGGCCGGTGAGCTCGACCCGTACGCGGCGGCCGACGAGGTGGTCCGCACCCTCGACACCACCCCCTGACCAGGCGCTTGCCGGAAACGTCCGGTTGGGGCCGGGGGCGTGGTGAGCGCCGTCACCAGGCACACTGAGCGCATGGCTTCTGCATTCGACCTCCGCACGCCCGCAGCCCGTTTTCGCCTGGTCGCCGTCCTGGAGGCACTCTCCTGGGCCGGTCTGCTGGTGGCGATGTTCTTCAAGTGGGTGCTGGACATGGAGGCCGGCGTCCCCGTGATGGGGCCCATCCACGGCGCCGCGTTCGTCGCCTACGTCATCGTCGCCCTGCTGACGATGCTCGCCCTGCGCTGGGACGTGAAGGTCACCGCGCTGGCCCTGGTGGCCAGCGTCCCGCCCTTCGGCTCCATCATCTTCGAGCGCTGGGCGGACAAGCGCGGCCTGCTCGGTGACCGCGCCGCGGGCACGACGCCGGGGGCGCCGACCTCGGAGCGCGTCGCGCGGTGATCGTCGCCTTCAGCGTCAGCCCCAGCGGCGGCTCGCCCGACGGCAGCGTCAGCGAGGCGGTCGCCGCCGCGGTGCGGGTGGTCCGGGACTCCGGGCTGCCCTACGAGCTGTCGTCGATGTTCACCTGCATCGAGGGGGAGTGGGACGAGGTGATGGCCGTGGTCAAGCGCGCCGTGGACGTCGTCGCCGAGACCTCCCCGCGCACCAGCGTGGTGATCAAGGCCGACATCCGTCCCGGCTACACCGGCCAGCTCACCGCCAAGGTGGCGCGAGTGCAGGACCGGCTCGCGCAGGACTAGCCGACCCCTGGCGGCCTCGTACCGCCAAACGTGTCAAAATTGGCGACGTGACTCGTCCAGGACCCCGTCCCGCACCAGCCCCGGCCATGTCCGGCGCGGTGGACCTCTCGGCTCTCAAGGCGCGCGCGGAGGCCCCGCCGTCTGCACCCGGCGCCGCGGCGTCGGCTGGCCTCACCGTCACCGAGGCCAGCTTCCAGGCCGACGTGGTGGACCGCTCCATGCAGAGCCTGGTCATCTTGGTGCTGCACGCCAGCTGGGACCCGCCGTCGCAGCAGCTGCTGCCCACCATGGACCGACTGGCCGCAGCCAGCGGCGGTGCGTGGACGCTGGCCAAGGTGGACATCGAGCAGAGCCCCCGCATCGCCGAGCTGTTCGAGGTGAAGGCGCTGCCCACGGTCGTGGCGGTGGCCCTCGGCCAGCCCGTGCAGGCCTTCGCCGGGCCGCAGCCGGAGGAGCAGGTGCAGGCCTGGATCGACAGCCTGCTGGCCGCGCTCAAGGACCGGCTGCCCGGTGCTGGTGTGCCCACCGAGGGCGCAGCGGTGGCCGAGGAGCCCCAGGACCCGCGCTTCCTGGAGGCCGAGCAGGCGCTGGAGACCGGTGACCTCGCCGGCGCCGAGGCGGCCTACCAGCGGGTGCTCGACTCCGAGCCCGGCAACGCCGAGGCCGCTGCCGCGCTGGCGCAGATCCGGTTCATGGCCCGGCTGGAGATCGTGCCCGCCGACGCGGTGGCCGTGGCCGACGCCAACCCCGCTGACGTGCAGGCCCAGCTGGCCGCTGCCGACGCGGAGCTGGCCAACCAGCAGGTGGAGGCGGCGTTCACCCGGCTGGTGGAGACGGTGCGCCGCAGCACTGGCGCTGACAAGGACGTGCCGCGCTCCCGGCTGCTCAGCCTCTTCGAGCTGTTCGAGCCCAGCGAGCCGTTGGTGGTCGCCGCCCGGCGCAAGCTGGCCAGCGCCCTGTACTAGACCGGGCGGCGCAGGCTCAGCCTCCGTAGACGGTGGCGCAGGTCGCGGCACCGTCGAGCACCCCGGTGCGGAAGGCCTCCACGCGGGTGAACCCGCTGGGGGCCTCCTTGCCGTTGACGTCGCTGGCCGCCAGCCCGTCGGTGAGCAGTCCGCTGACCGCCTCGTCCAGGTCGCCGGGGGACAACCGCAGGGTGCCGGTGGGCTCGGAGGTGGCGGCCGCGTAGCCGCCCGCGTAGCAGGCGCTGCGCAGACCCACCAGCTCACCGTCCAGGCTCGCGCCCAGCCCCTTCTGGACCGCCAGGGTGTAGCGGGAGGCCAGCAGCACGTAGGCGCTGAAGTCGCCGCTGACGCTGTCCGGCAGGGCGTCGTTGTCCGTGTCGTCAGCCTTCTCCGCCCGCGCGGCCAGCCCGGGCACGTCCACGGTGAGGGTGTTGGTGGCCGGGCAGTAGGACACCGGCGGGGTCGACTTGGCGTCGGTGCACGGGCCGGTGTCGGTGTAGCTGACGGTCGGCTCGGCCACGTTGTTGCTGCGGAAGCTCTCCTTCAGGGACTCGATGACTGAGCCGACGTTGCGCTCGGTCACCGCGAGCTCGCCGGTGTCGGAGGAGGAGTCGAACTTGTTGGGCAGGTTGGCGATCCGCTTGCGCACCTCCTCGGTGTCGATCTTCGCGCAGCGGGCGGCGCCGTCGGTGAAGCCGAACTGGAAGGCGCTCACCCGGTCGAACGCGCTGCCGTGCGCGCGCTTGTCCGACGGCGCCATGCCCTCCTTGTCGCGCACGGCGATGGTGGTGGCCAGCACGGCGTTGAGGCCGTTGGCGGTGTTCAGCGTGAAGTGCTTGGCCTTGCCCTCCGCCACGGTGCGCATGAAGGCTCCACCGAAGCAGTCGGCCTGCTGCTCGGTGACCAGGGTGGGCGCCTTGGCGTTGAGCTTGGCGCGGCGCTGGACGGCGTGGCCGTACTCGTGGGCGAGCACCGTGACCACGCCCATGGCGCCGAAGCGGCTCTCGATGGCCGGCAGCAGCTTGCCGCGGTCCCAGCCGATGAGGTGCTCGGTGGAGCAGTAGAAGGCGTTGACCAGCTTGTAGGTGTCGGCGCCGCAGATCTCCTCGTCGCTGTCCACGGAGGAGTCGTAGGAGACCAGCTTCTCCACCTTCTCCAGCGGGCTGCCGAACACCGCCGGGTAGGTCTCCTGCCAGAACGCCTCCGCGTCGGCCACCGCGTTGACGGCGAGGGTGTCCACCGGGTCGTCGCTGATGCCCCGGACGGCGAGGTCTGCCCGACCCACCCCGTTGCGCGGCCCGCTGGGTCCCTCGCTCACCCGCAACCCGCTGACCAGCTGCGGGTCGGAGTAGATGGACGTGGCGGAGCCGTTCACCACCGTGGAGCACCCCGTGGCCAGCGTGAGCACCAGCAGCACGGTGCCCCACAGCGCAGCGCCGCGAGACCGGCTGCTGCGCTGCGATGCAGCGGGTGTGCGCGAGCTGTTCATTCCTGGTCCCCCCGACGTCACCGACTGTGGCGGGATCCTATCTGTCAGTGGCGCCGGGGTGGACGAACTCGGAGCTACTGCTCGTGCACCAGCCACAGCACGCCGGCCGGGGGCAGCCGGACGTCGGCGGAGGCGGGCCGGCCGTGCCACGGCTCGTCGGTGGCGTGCACCGCACCCAGGTTGCCCACCCCGGAGCCGCCGTAGACCTCGGCGTCGGTGTTGAGCACCTCGCGCCACGTGCCCGCCTGGGGCAGCCCCAGCCGGTAGCCCTCACGGGGCTGACCGGAGAAGTTCGCCACGCACGCCACCACCGAGCCGTCGTCGCCGTGGCGCAGGAAGCTGAGCACGTTGTTCTCGGCGTCGTTGGCGTCGATCCAGCCGAAGCCCTCCGGTGAGGTGTCCTGCGACCACAGCGCGGGCAGGCTGCGGTAGGTGGCGTTGAGGTCGCCGACCATCCGCTGGATGCCGCGGTGGGTGGCACCGCGCTCGGGGTCCTCCAGCACCCCCCACTGCAGCCCGTTCTTCTCCGACCACTCGCTGGGCTGGCCGAACTCGCTGCCCATGAACAGCAGCTGCTTGCCGGGGTGCGCCCACATGTAGGCCAGCAGACCGCGCACGCCGGCGGCCTTGTTCCAGTCGTCGCCGGGCATCCGCTCCCACAGCGACCCCTTGCCGTGCACCACCTCGTCGTGGCTGATGGGCAGCACGAAGTTCTCGCTCCAGGCGTAGACCAGCGAGAAGGTCATGCCGTGGTGGTGGTAGGTGCGGTAGACCGGGTCGTGGGCCAGGTAGTCGAGCGTGTCGTGCATCCAGCCCATGTTCCACTTCATCCCGAAGCCCAGGCCGCCGAGGTGGGTGGGCCGGGTGACGCCGGGCCAGGAGGTGGACTCCTCGGCGATGGTGACCACGCCGGGGTGGTTCTTGTAGACCGTGGCGTTCATCTCCTGCAGGAACGCCACCGCCTCGAGGTTCTCCCGGCCGCCGTGGATGTTGGGCTCCCACTGGCCCTCCTCGCGGGAGTAGTCCAGGTAGAGCATCGAGGCCACGGCGTCCACCCGCAGGCCGTCGACGTGGAACTCCTCCAGCCAGTACAGGGCGTTGGCCACCAGGAAGTTGCGGACCTCGCTGCGACCGAAGTCGAAGACGTAGGTGCCCCAGTCGCGCTGCTCGCCGCGGCGCGGGTCGGCGTGCTCGTACAGCGCGGTGCCGTCGAAGCGGGCCAGCGCCCAGGCGTCCTTGGGGAAGTGGGCGGGAACCCAGTCCACCAGGACGCCGATGCCCGCGGCGTGCATGGCGTCCACGAAGGCCTTGAACTCGTCGGGGGTGCCGAAGCGCGACGTGGGGGCGTAGTAGGAGGTGACCTGGTAGCCCCAGGACCCGCCGAAGGGGTGCTCGGCCACCGGCAGCAGCTCGATGTGGGTGAAGCCGGTCTCCCGCACGTACGCGGCCAGCTGGTCAGCCAGCTCCAGGTAGCCCAGCCCCGGCCGCCACGAGCCCAGGTGCACCTCGTAGGCGCTCATCGGCTCGGCGTGCGGACGACCTTCGGCGCGCCGGGCGAGCCAGGCGTCGTCGTTCCACTCGTAGCTGCTGGTGTGCACCACCGACGCGGTGGCGGGCGGGACCTCGGTGGCGAACGCCATCGGGTCGGCCTTGTCCATCACGCTGCCGTCGGCGCCGTGCACCCGGAACTTGTAGCGGGTGCCGTCGCTGAGGCCGGGGACGAAGACCTCCCAGACGCCGGTGGACCCCAGCGCGCGCATGGGGGTGGCCCGGCCGTTCCAGCCGTCGAAGTCGCCGACCACCGAGATGCCGCGGGCGTTGGGCGCCCACACCGCGAAGGACACCCCCTCGACGGTGCCGTCCGGGGTGTCGTAGCTGCGCACGTGCGCACCGAGGGCGTCCCACAGCCGCTCGTGGCGGCCCTCGGCGATCAGGTGCTGGTCCACCTCGCCCAGGGTGGGCAGGAACCGGTAGCCGTCGGCGACCACGGTGGTCTCCTCGCCGTAGGTGACCACCAGGCGGTAGTCCGCCAGGTCGGTCACCGGCACCGCGGCGCCGAACAGGCCGCCCTCGATGTGCGCGAGGTCGTGGTCGGTGCCGCCGATGCGGGCCTTCACCGAGGTGGCGTCGGGGCGCAGGGCGCGGATGATCGTGGCCCGACCGGCCGGGTGGGCGCCCAGCAGGGCGTGCGGGTCGTGGTGGGTGCCCTCCAGCAGTCGGGCCAGCTCGACAGCGTCCGGACGCGCGTCGGGGCGGGTGGCCGGGGTGCTCATGTGAGGTCCTTCTCTGTGGTTCGAGCAGGTACGGCGCGCGTGGGGGCGGCACCCGTGGGGGTGGCACCCGTGGGGGTGGCACCCGGGGGAGCGGCACTGAGGCGACGAATCGCCCGCAGCGGGATGGCCAGCCAGGTGGGCCGGTGCTGCGCCTCGTAGACGGCTTCGTAGATGGCCTTGTCCAGCTCGTAGGCCCGCAGCAGCTCGGGGTGCTCGCGCGGGTCGGCGCCGGTCACCTCGGCGTAGCCCTCGCAGAAGGAGGAGATGTTGAGCTGTGCCCACTCCCGGGCGCGGAACTCCAGCTGCGAGGGCGGGCCGGCGTGCTCGCTGCCGGTCAGCTGGTGGAACGCGGCGTAGTCGAAGGAGCGGAGCATCCCCGCGATGTCGCGCAGCACGCTGTCGGGGCGGCGGCGGTCGGCCAGCGACTTGGCCGGCTCACCCTCGAAGTCGATGAGCAGCCAGCGTGCGGGTACCCGCAGCACCTGGCCCAGGTGCAGGTCGCCGTGCACCCGCTGCATCGTCAGCGACGCCGTGAAGGGCTCGGCGGCCTGGAACACCTCGCGCATCGCCTCGACGTGCTCGGCCAGCTCGGGCACCACCTGGACGGCGGCGTCCAGGCGGGCCAGCATGCCGGGCACGGGGCTGGTGGGGCCCTCGGTGCTGGCGCACTCCACGGTGCCCAGCGCGGCGGCCAGCCCGGCGTGCGCCTCGGCCACGGCCGTCCCGATGCGGTGGGCCTCGCCGGAGAAGTCGGTGCCCACCTCCTCGGCGTGCAGGTCGGCCTCGAGGAACAGGTCACGCACGCTGGTCAGGGCCATCTGCCAGCCGTCGGCCACGTTGAGGGCGTAGTCGTGAGCCATGGCCAGGGTGGTCGGCTCACCGTCCACCTCGCCCTCCAGCCACGCGCGGACCGGCGCGATGCAGGTGCAGCCGGCCGCAGCCAGCGCCCGGTGCAGCTCCAGGTCGGGGTTGAGCCCGGGGGCGACGCGGCGGAACACCTTGACCAGCAGCAGCTCACCGAGCACGACCGAGGTGTTGGACTGCTCGGCCGACAGCGCGCGACCGGTGAGCCCGGCCGGGATGGTGACCCCGTCCTCCACCGCGAAGCGCAGGTGGTCGACCGGGCGCCCCGCGGCGAGGTGCTCGGCGAGCACCGCGATGGCGTCGGGGTCGCGCAGCCCGTCGTAGGCGACCCAGCCCTGCTCGTCCTGCCCGACCGCCCCGTGCAGGGCGGCCGCGGCAGAGTCGGACAGCGGGGTGGCGCGGTAGATCAGCGGAACCTGGAACAGCTGGGTCGGGGCGTCGGCGAGGTCCACCGACACCAGCAGGTGCTCCACCCGCTGGTCGTCGGCCTGGGCCAGCACCACCCGGCTGCGCACCTGCACCGCCTCGACGGCGTGGCCGATGGCACCGAACCACCGCTGCCGCGGCAGCCAGGTGGCGAGGGACTGCTCGAGCCCCGGCATCAGGCCTGCACCGCGCTGGCGGCCTCGGAGGGGTGCGCCGCGGCCTCCTGCTCGTGCGGCTCCTGCAGGGCCGGGTCGGGCTGCAGGGCGAACCAGAAGAACCCGTGGCCAGGCAACGTGATCATGTACTCCTCCGTGCCGATCGAGGGAAAGGGCACCGAGCCGGTGAGCTCGACCGGGATGCGCCCGGCGAACGGGCTCAGGTCCAGCTTCACGGCCTGGGGGAAGCGCGAGAGGTTGTTCACGCAGAGGATCACGTCGGCGGTCTTGCCCGGTCCCTCCGCCGAGGTGGCCGAGGGGGCCAGCTCGCGCAGGTACGACAGCACGCTCGGGTTCTGGCTGCCCAGCTCGGTGAAGGTGCCCAGCCCGAAGGCGGGGTGCTGCTTGCGCACCTCGATCATCCGCCGAGTCCAGTGCAGCAGCGTGTTGGTGGAGCCCATCTGCTGCTCGACGTTGACCGCCTCGTAGCCGTAGGTGGGGTCGAGGATGACCGGCAGGTACATCCGGGCCGGGTCCGCCCGGGAGAAGCCGGCGTTGCGGTCCGGCGTCCACTGCATGGGAGTGCGCACCGCGTCGCGGTCACCCAGCCAGATGTTGTCGCCCATGCCGATCTCGTCGCCGTAGTAGAGGACGGGCGAGCCGGTGAGGCTCAGCAGCAGGGCCGCGAACAGCTCGAGCTGGTTGCGGTCGTTCTCCAGCAGCGGGGCCAGCCGGCGGCGGATGCCGATGTTGGCCTTCATCCGCGGGTCCTTGGCGTACTCCGCGTACATGTAGTCGCGCTCCTCGTCGGTGACCATCTCCAGGGTCAGCTCGTCGTGGTTGCGCAGGAAGATGCCCCACTGGGCGGAGGACGGGATGGCTGGGGTCTGGGCCAGGATCTCGGAGATGGGGAAGCGGCTCTGCCGACGCACCGCCATGAAGATGCGCGGCATCAGCGGGAAGTGGAACGCCATGTGGCACTCGTCGCCGTTGTCCGGCTCGCCGAAGTACGCCACCACGTCCGACGGCCACTGGTTGGCCTCGGCCAGGAGCACCCGGCCGGGGTACTCCTCGTCCACCACCTTGCGGCAGCGCTTGAGGAACTCGTGGGTCTCCGGCAGGTTCTCGCAGTTGGTGCCCTCGCGGGCGAACAGGTACGGCACCGCGTCCAGGCGGAAGCCGTCGATGCCCAGGTCCAGCCAGAAGCGGAGCACGTCGATCATCGCTTCCTGCACGGCCGGGTTGTCGTAGTTCAGGTCCGGCTGGTGGGAGAAGAAGCGGTGCCAGTAGTACTGCTTGCGCACCGGGTCCCAGGTCCAGTTGGACTGCTCGGTGTCGACGAAGATGATCCGGGCCTCGGGGTAGCCGGTGTCGTCGTCGGCCCACATGTAGAAGTCGCCGTAGGGCCCGTCGGGGTCGCGGCGGGACTCCTGGAACCACATGTGGGTGTCCGAGGTGTGGTTCATGACCAGGTCGGTGATCATCCGGATGCCGCGGCGGTGCGCCTGGTCCAGCACGTAGACGAAGTCCTCGACGGTGCCGAACTCCGGCAGCACCGCGCGGAAGTCCCGGATGTCGTAGCCGCCGTCGCGCAGGGGCGAGTCGTAGAACGGGGGCAGCCAGAGGCAGTCCACCCCCAGCCAGGACAGGTAGTCCAGCTTCTCCGCGAGGCCGCGCAGGTCGCCGGTGCCGTCGCCGTTGGAGTCGTTGAAGGCGCGCACGAGGACCTCGTAGAACACCGCCTTCTTGAACCACTCGGGGTCCACGCGCAGCTGGCGGGCGTGCGCGAAGTCCTCCGCGCTGGGCTCCGGGAGGTGGCCTTCGGCGTCGTGTGCCTCGGGGGGCACGGAGTGACCGAGGTTGCTGCTCAACGTGTTGCTCACCTTTGCGTCGTGTCGGGGGTACGGGGGCTGTGCAGGGGGAACACCGGTGCTACGCCCGCTGGGCGAGCGCCGTGCGGGCCTCGGCGGACAGGTGCGGCAGGGTGAGCACGTGGGCGACGGTGCGCCACGGCTCCAGCCGCACGTAGTTGGCCTGGCCCCACTGGTAGTAGTCGCCGGTCACCTCGTCGTGCACGGTGAAGCGGTCGGACCACTCCCGGCCCAGGGCGGGCAGGTCCAGCGACACGGTGCCCTCCTCGGTGCCGAAGGGGTTGAGGCTGACGACCACCAGCACACAGTCTCCACTGACCGGGTCGAACTTGGAGTAGGCGATCAGGGCGTCGTTGTCCACCGCGTGGAAGTGCAGCGTGCGCTGCTGCTGCAGGGCGGGGTGGTTGCGCCGGATCGTGTTCAGCGTGGTGACGAACGGCTGCAGCGACTGCCCGTGCGCCAGGGCGCCGGCGAAGTCGCGGGGACGCAGCTCGTACTTCTCCGAGTTCAGGTACTCCTCGCTGCCCTCACGCACGGCCTGGCCCTCGTAGAGCTCGTAGCCGGAGTACATGCCCCAGGTGGGGGCCAGGGTCGCCGCCAGCACCGCGCGGAGGGCGAACATGCCCGGGCCGCCGTGCTGCAGCGACGCGTGCAGGATGTCCGGGGTGTTGACGAACAGGTTGGCCCGGGCCACGTCGGCCTTGTCGGTGATCTCCCGGCCGAACTCCTCCAGCTCCCACTTCGCGGTGCGCCAGGTGAAGTAGGTGTAGCTCTGGGTGAAGCCGAGCTGGGCCAGGCCGTAGAGCCGGGCCGGGCGGGTGAACGCCTCGGCCAGGAAGAGCACGTCGGGGTCGGTCTTCTTGACCTCGCCGATGAGCCACTCCCAGAAGTTCGGCGGCTTGGTGTGCGGGTTGTCCACCCGGAAGATGCGCACCCCGTGGTCCATCCAGTGCCGCACCACGCGCAGCACCTCGACGTAGAGCCCCTGGGGGTCGTTGTCGAAGTTCAGCGGGTAGATGTCCTGGTACTTCTTGGGCGGGTTCTCCGCGAAGGCGATGGTGCCGTCGGGCAGCACCGTGAACCACTCCGGGTGCTCGGTCGCCCAGGGGTGGTCCGGCGCGCACTGCAGCGCCAGGTCCAGGGCCACCTCCATGCCCAGCTCGGTGGTGCGCGCGACGAAGTCGTCGAAGTCCGCGAGCGTGCCCAGCTGGGGGTGGATGGCGTCGTGGCCGCCCTCGGCGGAGCCGATGGCCCACGGCGAGCCCACGTCCTCCGGCCCGGGGGTGAGCGTGTTGTTGGGGCCCTTGCGGTTGACCTCGCCGATTGGGTGGATGGGCGGCAGGTACACCACGTCGAAGCCCATGTCGGCGATGCGCGGCAGCTCCTCGGCGGCGGTGGCGAAGGTGCCGTGCACGGGCTTGCCGTCGGCGTCCACGCCACCGGTCGAGCGCGGGAACAGCTCGTACCAGGAGCCGACCAGGGCGCGCGGGCGGTCCACCCACACCTGGTTGACCTTGCCGCGGGTGACCAGCTGGCGCAGCGGGTACACCCGGAGCAGCTCGGTGACCTCCGCGGAGAAGGCGGGTGCGATCCGCTCGGCCACCGTGGCGTCGGCCCGCAGCGCGGTCGCGGCGGCCACCACCCGGGCGCGGCCGGCCTTGGGCACCTTGCGGGCGGCCTCGGTGAGCAGCTGCGCACCGATCTCCAGGTCGTTCGCCAGCTCCTCGGCGGTCTGGCCCACGCCGACCTTGGCGTTGACGGCGTGCCGCCAGGTGCTCAGCGGGTCGCTCCAGGCGTCCACCCGGAAGGTCCACAGCCCGGGGGAGTCCGCCCGCAGCAGCGCGTGGAACCGGTCGGGCTCGGCGCCCTCGGTCATCGCCACCTGCATGGCAGCGCCCGCACCGGGGCCGCGCCAGACGACCGTCGCGGCCACTGCATCGTGTCCCTCGCGCCACACGGTGGCCGCGACGGGGATGACCTCGCCGACCACCGCCTTGGCGGGGTAGCGACCGCAGGCCACCACAGGGGCCACGTCGTCGATCCCGAGCCGACCACTCACGTATGAGCTCCATTCGTAAAAGGGTGTTTGGGTAGAGGTTCGGGTCCTACCCTGCCGGGCGCCGGGCCGCAGCGCTAGCCGAGCACAGTGTGATTTCTCGGTAGGCTCGCGATGTGAAAGCCCTTCGCCGGTTTACGGTCCGAGCCCATCTGCCCGCACGCTTGGCGGCCCTCGGGCCGTTGTCGCTGAACCTGCGGTGGTCGTGGAACCCCCTCATGCAGGACTTGTTCGCCGAGATCGACCAGGAGCTGTGGCAGTCGTGCCGCCACGATCCGGTCCGCCTGCTGGGGGAGGTGCCGCGCTCCCGGCTGGACGTGCTGGCGGCCGATGAGTCATTCACCACACGGCTGGACGCGCAGGCCGCTGAGCTCCATTCCTACCTGACCGAGCCCCGCTGGTACCAGGAGATGGCCCGCACCGAGGAGCTGCCGCGCGCGGTGGCCTACTTCTCCATGGAGTTCGGCGTCAGCGAGGTGCTGCCCAACTACTCCGGCGGCCTCGGCGTGCTGGCCGGTGACCACCTCAAGGAGTCCTCCGACCTGGGGGTGCCGCTGGTGGCGGTGGGCCTGCTCTACCGCTCCGGCTACTTCCGCCAGTCGCTGTCGGCGGAGGGCTGGCAGCTGGAGCACTACCCGTCCCTGGACCCGCAGGGCCTGCCGCTGCAGCTGCTCACCACCCAGGACGGCTCCCCGGTGCTGGTGCACGTGGCCATGCCGGGCGACCGGGTGCTCGCCGCCCGGGTGTGGATCGCGCAGGTGGGCCGGGTGCCGCTGCTGCTGCTGGACTCCGACATCGGGGAGAACGACGCCGAGCTGCGCGGGGTGACCGACCGCCTCTACGGCGGCGACCAGGACCACCGCATCAAGCAGGAGATCCTGGCCGGCATCGGTGGCGTGCGCGCCGTGCGGGCCTACTGCGACATCACCGGTCACCCGCAGCCGGAGGTGTTCCACACCAACGAGGGCCACGCCGGCTACCTGGGCCTGGAGCGCATCCGCGAGCTGGTCACCGAGCACGGTCTGGACTACGAGGCCGCGCTGGCCGCGGTCCGGTCCGGCACCGTCTTCACCACGCACACCCCGGTGCCCGCCGGCATCGACCGCTTCCCGGTCTCGCTGGTGCGGCACTACTTCGCCGGTGACGGCGCCGACTCCGGGCTGCTGCCCGGCCTGACCCTCGACCGCATCCTCGCCCTGGGCGCGGAGGCCGACCCGCACATGTTCAACATGGCGCACATGGGCCTGCGGCTGGGGCAGCGCGCCAACGGCGTCTCCCGGCTGCACGGCGAGGTCAGCCGGGGCATGTTCGCCGAGCTGTGGCCGGGCTTCGACGCCGCCGAGGTACCCATCGGCTACGTCACCAACGGCGTGCACGCCCCCACCTGGGCGGCGCGCGAGTGGTTCGAGATGGCCGAGGAGATGGTGGGCCGCGAGCGGGTCTCGCAGGCGCTGCGCCCGGACGGGCAGGCACGGGTGTTCGAGATGTTCAACGACGTCCCCGCGGAGCGACTGTGGGAGCTGCGCACCCAGCTGCGCACCAAGCTGGTGCACGAGGTGCGCCGCCGGGTGAAGGTGTCCTGGCTGGAGCGCGGGGCCACCGAGGCCGAGCTGGGCTGGGTCAAGGACGTCTTCGACCCCGAGGTGCTCACCGTGGGCTTCGCCCGCCGGGTGCCCACCTACAAGCGGCTCACCCTGATGCTGCGCGACCCGGAGCGGCTGCGGGCGATGCTGACCGATCCCGACCGCCCGGTGCAGCTGGTCATCGCCGGCAAGAGCCACCCCGCCGACGACGGCGGCAAGGCGCTCATCCAGCAGGTGGTGCGCTTCGCCGACACCCACGACCTGCGGCACCGCATCGTCTTCCTGCCGGACTACGACATGTCCATGGCGCGCTTCCTCTACTGGGGCTGCGACGTCTGGCTGAACAACCCGCTGCGGCCGCTGGAGGCCTGCGGCACGTCGGGAATGAAGTCGGCGCTCAACGGCGGGCTCAACCTGTCCATCCGGGACGGGTGGTGGGACGAGATGTTCGACGGCGAGAACGGCTGGGCCATCCCCACCGCCGACGGCGTGCTGGACGAGACCCGGCGCGACGACCTCGAGGCCGCTGCCATGTACGAGCTGCTGGAGCGCTCGGTGCTGCCGCGCTTCTACGACCGCGGTGACGACGGGCTGCCCGCCCGCTGGGTGGAGTTGGTGCGCCACACCCTGCGCGAGCTCGCCCCGAAGGTGCTGGCCTCCCGGATGGTCCGCGAGTACGTGCTGGGCTACTACCGGCCGGCCGCGGTGGCTGCCCACGCCATGGCTGCCGACGACTTCCGCGCCGCCAAGCAGCTGGCGGGCTACCGGCACGCCGTGCAGTCGGCGTGGCCGCTGGTGCGGGTGTCCGGAGTGGACGCCACCGGGCTGCCCGACACGCCGGTGATCGGGGCCGAGCTGACCCTGACGGCCAACGTGGAGCTGGCCGGGCTGCGCGAGCAGGACGTGACCGTGCAGGCGGTGCTCGGCCGGATCGGCGCCGACGAGGAGCTCACCGACGTGCAGGTCTACGAGATGCAGTCGGCGGGCGCGGCCAACGACGGCTCCGGGGCCACCACCTACCAGCTGCAGGTGCCCCTGCCGCACGCCGGCGCCGCCGGGTACACCGTGCGGGTGCTGCCCCGCAACGAGCTGCTGTCCGGTCCGGCCGAGCTGGGCCTGGTGTCGCTGGCCTGAGTGCCGGTGCTGCCTCCCTCAGGCGCGGGGAGGCAGCACCCGCAGCGCCCACAGGGTGTGCTCGGGCACCGTCACGGTGGTGCCGCCGGCCAGGAACCGCGGCCCGCTGGGCAGGCCGGTGGGGGAGCCGGAGTCCAGCACCACCTCCAGCTCTCCCACCGGCGCCAGCCTCACCTGGGCCGGTGCACCGCTGTGCAGCACCAGCAGCCAGCTGTGGTCGGCGAGCAGGTCGCCGTGGCGGTCGTGGGAGCGCACGTCGCCGCCGTCCACCCACATCTGCACGGTGCGCTGGGTGTGGTCCTGCCACTGGGCGTCGGTGATCTCGGTGCCCTCGGCGCCGAACCACACCAGGTCGGGCTGCCCGGACGGGGTGTCGCGGCCCTCGAAGAACTCCGGCTGGCGCAGCGCGGGGGCGGACCGGCGCAGCCGCCCCAGCCGGCGGTAGAACTCCAGCAGGTCGGGGTCGGCCGCAACCCAGTCCAGCGTCCACGGCGCCGCCGTGCTGGTGGGTGCGCAGTAGGCGTTGTTGTTGCCGCCCTGGGTGTTGCCCAGCTCGTCGCCGGCCAGCAGCATCGGGGTGCCGGTGGAGAGCATCAGCGTCGCGGCCAGGGCCCGCACGTGGTGCGCCCGGGAGGTGAGCACCGCGGGGTCGTCGGTGGCGCCCTCCACCCCGTGGTTGCAGGAGTGGTTGTCGTCGGTGCCGTCCCGGTTGTCCTCGCCGTTGGCCTCGTTGTGCTTGCGCTCGTAGGACACCAGGTCGTGCAGGGTGAAGCCGTCGTGGGCAGTGACGAAGTTGATGCTCGACCACGGTCGGCGGCCGCCCCGGGCGTAGAGGTCGGACGAGCCCGACAGCCGGTAGGCCAGCTCCCCCCGGGTGGCCTTGCCGCACCAGAAGTCGCGGACGGTGTCGCGGTAGCGGTCGTTCCACTCCGACCACTGCACGCCGAACCCGCCCACCTGGTACCCGGGGCCGGTGGCGTCCCACGGCTCGGCGATCAGCTTGCGGGTGCTCAGCACCGGGTCGGTGGCGATGGCGGTGAGCAGCGGGGCCCGGGGGTCGAACTCGGCACCGCGGGGGCGGCCCAGCGCGCTGGCCAGGTCGAAGCGAAAGCCGTCCACCCCCATCTCCTGCGCCCAGTAGCGCAGCGAGTCGGTGACCAGGCGGACCACCGTGGGCGAGGCGGGGTCGAGGGTGTTGCCGCAGCCGGTGAGGTCGAGCAGCCTGCCGTCGGGGGAGTGCAGGTAGTAGGCCTGCGGGTCCAGCCCCCGCATGCTCAGCACCGGGCCGTCCGCACCGCCCTCGCAGGTGTGGTTGTAGACCACGTCCAGCAGCACCTCGATGCCGGCCTCGTGCAGCGCGGCGACCATGGCGCGGAACTCGGCGACCTCCGCGCCCGGGGTGGCCGCGTAGCCGGGGTGCGGGGCGAAGAAGCCGAGCGTGGAGTACCCCCAGTGGTTGCGCATCCCCCGCGCCGCCACCCCGTCCTCGGTGCGGATGGCGTGCACCGGCAGCAGCTCCACCGCGGTCACGCCCAGGGACACCAGGTGCGCCACCGCCGCGGGGTGGCCCACGCCGGCGAAGGTGCCGCGCAGCTGCTCCGGCACGTCCGGGTGGGTGGAGGTGAAGCTGCCCACGTGCAGCTCGTAGATCACCGTCTCCTCCCACGGCACCTGCGGGGCGGGACCGGTGGCGGGGCCGCCGGCCGCGGTCACCACCCCCAGCCCGTCGGCGACCCGGCGGGCGTAGGGGTCCAGCAGCAGCGCCGGCGGCGTGGCCGGGGGCAGGCCAGGGCCGTGCACCCGGTAGCCGTAGCGCTGGCCCTCGCGCACGCCCTCCACCAGGCCGTGCCACACGTCGAAGGTGCGCTCGACCAGCTCCACCCAGCGCTGCCCGCCGTCGTCGTCGAGCAGGCACAGCTCCACCCGCTCGGCCGCCGAGGAGGTGACGGCGAAGCGGGCGCCGGTGGCGGTCAGGTGAGCGCCCAGCGGGAACGGTGCCCCGGGGCGCGGAGGGGTTTCAGGCGACACGGAGGGCATCCTGCCCTCTGCCCCTGGAGGCCGTGCGGGAAGATGGTCGGCGTGGTGCAACGCGAACCGGATCCCGACCTGCTCGTCGACCTCGACGAGGTGACCCTGCGCCGAGGGTCCACGACGCTGCTCGGACCGCTGTCCTGGCAGGTCGAGCTGGACGAGCGCTGGGTGGTGCTGGGGCCCAACGGGGCGGGCAAGACCTCCCTGCTGCGGCTGGCCTCCGCCGAGGAGCACCCCACCGCCGGCTCCGCGCACGTGCTGGGCGAGGTGCTGGGGCGCACCGACGTCTTCGAGCTGCGCCCGCGCATCGGCCTGTGCTCGGCAGCGCTGGCCAACCGGGTGCCCGGCGAGGAGCAGGTGCGCGACCTGGTGGTCTCCGCCGGCTACGCCGTGCTGGGGCGCTGGCGCGAGGCCTACGACGCGATGGACACCGATCGGGCCGACGAGCTGCTGGCCGAGCTCGGCGCCGACCACCTGGCCACCCGCGCCTTCGGCACCCTGTCCGAGGGGGAGCGCAAGCGGGTGCTCATCGCCCGGGCGCTGATGACCGACCCGGAGCTGCTGCTGCTCGACGAGCCGGCCGCAGGCCTGGACCTGGGTGGTCGGGAGGACCTCGTGCACCGGCTGTCCGAGCTGGCGATGGACCCCGACGCGCCGGCCATGGTGCTGGTGACCCACCACGTGGAGGAGATCCCCCCGGGGTTCACCCACGCCCTGCTGCTGCGCGAGGGCCGCGAGGTCGCGTCCGGCCTGGTGGAGGACGTCATCACCGGCGAGGCGCTCAGCGAGACCTTCGGCGCCTCCATCAAGCTGGACGAGATCGACGGCCGGTACTTCGCCCGCCGGGCCTGACACAGGGTTGCCGCGGTGGCGCACCGGGACGGTAGCGTGCCGCCCATGGCTGAATTCGTGTCACTCGAGGTCCAGGACGGCATCGGCACCATCAGGCTGAACCGCCCGCCGATGAACGCGGTGAACGAGACGCTGCACCGGGAGCTGCGCGCGGCGGCCGAGGAGGCCGACCAGCGCGAGGACGTGCGCGCGGTGATCGTCTACGGCGGCGAGAAGGTGTTTGCCGCCGGCGCGGACATCAAGGAGATGGCGAGCAAGAGCTACGCCGAGATGGCCGCCGACGGTGGCTCGCTCACCCAGTCGTTCCGGGCCGTGGCGCAGATCAGCAAGCCCACCGTGGCCGCCATCACCGGCTACGCCCTGGGCGGCGGCATGGAGCTGGCACTGTGCTGCGACCGGCGGATCGCCGGCGACAACGCGAAGGTGGGCCAGCCCGAGCTGCTGCTGGGCATCATCCCCGGCGCCGGCGGCACCCAGCGCCTGGCGCGCCTGGTGGGCCCCAGCAAGGCCAAGGACATCATCTTCACCGGACGCTTCGTCGGCGCGGAGGAGGCGCTCGCCATCGGGATGATCGACGAGGTGGTGGCCCCGGACGACGTCTACACCGCCGCCAAGGCCTGGGCCGGCCAGTTCACCCAGGCCGCCGCCCGTGCGCTGGCCGCTGCGAAGGCGGCCATCGACAGCGGGCTGGACATGGACCTGGACAGCGGCCTCAAGCTGGAGGCGCACCTGTTCGCCGCCGGCTTCGCCACCGAGGACCAGAAGATCGGCATGACGTCGTTCGTCGAGAACGGTCCTGGCAAGGCGAAGTTTACCGGCAAGTAGGGACCACTTAGGGTGTCCCGCATGACTGCGAGCACCCGCGACAACGTCGACCCGGCGCCCAACCCGCACGCCACCGCCGAGCAGGTGCAGGCTGCCTACTCCGACACCAAGCTCGCCCAGGTCCTGTACCACGACTGGGAGGCAGGCACCTACGACGAGAAGTGGTCGATCTCCTACGACCAGCGCTGCAACGACTACGCGCGGGGCCGCTTCGACGCGGTGGTCACCAAGGACGTCGCCGCTCGCGAGGTGCCCTACGAGCGGGCGCTGGAGCTGGGCAGCGGCACCGGCTTCTTCCTGCTCAACCTGATGATGACCGGGCTGGCCACGAAGGGCTCGGTCACCGACCTGTCCCCGGGCATGGTCAAGGTGGCGCTGCGCAACGCCGAGCACCTGGGCCTGGACGTCGACGGCCGGGTCGCCGACGCCGAGACGATCCCGTACGAGGACAACACCTTCGACCTCGTCGTCGGGCACGCGGTGCTGCACCACATCCCGGACGTGGAGCAGTCGCTGCGGGAGTGCCTGCGGGTGCTCAAGCCCGGCGGACGGCTGGTGTTCGCCGGGGAGCCCACCACCATCGGCAACCGCTACGCGCGGCTGCTGGGTCGGCTCACCTGGGAGACCGCAACCCGAGTGACCAAGCTGCCGGGGCTGACGTCCTGGCGCAAGCCGCAGGGCGAGCTGGACGAGTCCTCCCGCGCGGCGGCGCTGGAGGCCGTGGTGGACCTGCACACCTTCGACCCCAGCGAGCTGGAGCGGATGGCGCTGCGCGCCGGTGCCGTGGACGTGCACGTGGAGACCGAGGAGCTCGCCGCTGCGCTGCTGGGCTGGCCGATGCGCACCCTCGAGGCCGCGGTGCCCGCCGGCAAGCTGGGCGTGCGGTGGAACTTCTTCGCGTTCAAGAGCTGGCAGCGGATGGCGGCGCTGGACGAGAAGGTGCTCAACCGGGTGGTGCCTCGCCAGTTCTTCTACAACGCGATGGTCACCGGCGTGAAGCCGGCCGCTGCCGACAGCCACTAGTGGGCTACGCGTTCGACCTCTCCGACGTCCGCTTCCTGCGGTCCGCGGAGGGCTCGGACGTCCTGGCCCGGTGTGCGGACCTGCCGCTGACCACCGCGTCCCGGCTGGCCGACGTGGCCGCGGTGCGCGCGGTGGCCGGCGACCACGCTCCGGCAGTGCTGGAGACGCTGCTGCTGCGCCGCCGGGCGGTAGCGAAGCTGACCGAGGCGCAGCACTGGCTGTTCACCGACGACGCGCTGCAGCAGGCCACCCCCACCCTGGTGGCGCGGCACCGCGCCCAGCGCCTGGCCGGCCGGGACGTGCACGACGTCACCTGCTCGGTGGGTGCCGAGCTGGCCGAGCTGACCGGCGTGGCCGGCCGGGTGCTCGGCTCCGACCTGGACCCCGTGCGGCTGGCGATGGCGGCGCACAACGTCGCCGGGGTGGCGCTGGCCCGCGCCGACGCGCTGGCCCCGGTCAGCCGCGACACCGTGGTGCTCGCCGACCCGGGGCGTCGGGACACCCGGGGCCGCCGGCACGACCCCGCGGCGCTGCAGCCGCCGCTGCCGGCGCTGCTGGAGGTCTACCGTGGCCGGGACCTGGCGGTGAAGTGCGCACCCGGGCTGGACGTGGACCTGCTGGACTGGGCGGGCGAGGTGGAGCTGGTCTCCCTGGACGGCGGCGTGCGCGAGGCCTGCCTGTACTCAGCCGGCCTGAGCAGCCCCGGCCACCAGGGCCCCGTGCACCGCAGGGCCACCGTGCTCAGCAGCCGCGACGCCGCGTGGACGATCACCGACGCCGAGCCGGACGACACCGACGTGCGCCCGGTGGGGGAGTGGATCGTCGAGCCCGACGGTGCGGTCGTCCGGGCCGGGCTGGTGCGCCACTACGGCGCCCGACACGGCCTGGGCCAGCTGGACTCGCACATCGCCTACCTCACCGGCGACGTCCCGCCCCCCGGGGTGCGCGCTTTCCGGGTGCTGGAGGAGCTGGCCTACTCGGAGAAGGCGCTGCGCCAGGCGCTGCGGCGCCGCGGTGCGTCCTCGGTGGAGATCCTGGTGCGCGGCCTCGACGTCGATCCCGCCGTGCTCCGCCCGCGGCTCAAGCTCGCGGGACGCTCGGGCGGGCCCGCGCTGAGCGTGGTGCTGGCCCGCATCGGCGACGCGCACCGGGCCTACGTCTGCACCGCGCACCGCACCAGCTGAGCCGGGGGAAGTGGTCAGCGGGGTGATCTTTCCCATTTCGGCGCCCCGCCGAACCGTGTTAAATGGGCCGGGACGACGCACTGGTCCACTTCGCAGCACAGCTCGGGCGAGAGTGGACGCAGTACCTGCTGCACCACCCGCACTGCCTTCACCCGCTCAGCAAGGGGGAGCACGGCATGATCGGCAAGGTTTTGCGCGACCCGCGCCGCACCGGTTCCGGCACCCCGCTGGAGGAGGCCGAGAACATCAGTCCCGCCCTGGCCAACGACCTGCGCTGGGTGGGGGTGCCCGACCTGGAGTCGCTGCGCGAGGCCGGTGCGGTCGAGGTCTGTGCCCGGCTGGAGGCCGAGGGCCTGATCGACTGCACCTACGCCCTGGTGGCCCTCGAGGGTGCCATCCAGGGTGTCCCGCACGAGCAGCTGGGCGAGGACGTGGCCGAGCGCCTGAGCAGGCTCTGGGCGCAGCGCTGCCCCCCGCGCGGCGCCTGACCTGCCCGGCGGGGCATTGCCGAGATGGTCGGCCCCGCCAGTAGGCTCGCTGCCCATGACGAGCATGTGGGGTGCGCCGCTGCGTGCCCGCTGGCGGGCCGGTCGCGGCAGCGGCGAGTCGGAGCAGGCCCGCTTCCTCACCCTCGCCTCGCTGCGGTGGGTGCTGCGCAACAAGGCCTACACGTCCTGGTACCTGGTGCGCTACTGGCGGCTGCTGCGCTTCAAGATGGCCAACCCGCACGTGGTGCTCCGGGGGATGGTGTTCCTCGGCCGCAACGTGGAGCTGCACGCCACTCCCGGGCTGGCCCGCATGGAGATCGGCCGCTGGGTCCACATCGGTGACGGCAACGCCATCCGCTGCCACGAGGGGTCGCTGCGCATCGGCGACAAGGCCGTCTTCGGGGCCAACAACGTGGTCAACACCTACCTGGACATCGAGATCGGTGCCTCCACCCTGGTGGCCGACTGGGTCTACATCTGCGACTTCGACCACATCTACGCCGACGTCAACACGCCGATCAAGGACCAGGGGATCGTCAAGACTCCGGTCCGGATCGGACCCGACTGCTGGATCGCCACCAAGGTGACCGTGCTGCGCGGCACGCGGGTGGGCCGCGGCTGCGTCCTCGGCGCCCACGCGGTGGTCAAGGGCGACGTGCCCGACGGCAGCATCGCGGTGGGTGCCCCGGCGCGGGTGGTGCGCAACCGCTACGACGACTGGGAGGCCACCGCCGCGGAGCGGGCCCAGCTGGAGGCCGCGCTGGCCGACATCGAGCGCAAGAAGGCGCTCGGCCTCGGCGGCTGAGCCACGGGCTCGGTGTGCCGCGCTCGCCGTGCGGCAGGGGGTGCGGTGTGGTCGACTCGGCTGATGAACAACATGCGGATGCTCCTGCCATGCGGGTAGTGGTCACCGGAGCGTCGGGCAACGTGGGCACCGCCCTCCTGCGGGCGCTGTCAGCTGACTCGGCCGAGCACGAGGTGGTGGGCATCTGCCGCCGCCCACCACCGGACGTGGACCCCTACCGTGGCGTGGAGTGGGTGGGCACGGACCTGTCGTACCCGTTCTCCGGGGAGGTGCTGGAGCGGGCCTTCGCCGGCGCGGACGCGGTGGTGCACCTGGCCTGGCTGATCCAGCCGTCCTACAACCAGCCGCTGCTGCACCGCACCAACCAGGGCGGCACCCGCCGGGTGATCGACGCCGCGGTCGCCCAGGGCGTGCCGCACCTGGTCTACCAGTCCTCCATCGGGGTCTACGCCCCGGCCGAGCAGGGCCAGGTGGTCACCGAGAGCTGGCCGCACACCGGTGTGCCCACCTCCTCCTACAGCGTGGACAAGGCCGCCACCGAGGCGATGCTCGACGAGCTCGACGCGCCAGGGACGACGGTCACCCGGGTGCGACCCGGGCTGATCCTGCAGCCCGACGCTGCCTCGGAGATCGCCCGCTACTTCATGGGTCCGCTGGTGCCCACCCGGCTGCTGCGCCCGGCGCTGCTGCGCCTGGTGCCGTTCCCGCCCGGGGTGAACCTGCAGTTCGTGCACGCCGACGACGTCGCCGACGCCCTGGTGCGCATGCTGCACCAGCGGGCCGAGGGCGCGTTCAACCTGGCCGCCGAGCCCGCGCTGGACCGCAGCACCTGGGCCGCGGCCTTCGGCGGCGTGGGTCCGCCCCTGCCGATCGGCGCCGCCCGGGCGGCCGGCAAGCTCAGCTGGCAGACGCGGCTGCAGCCGGTGGAGCCCGGCTGGGTGAACCTCGCGGCCGGTGCGCCCATCATGGACACCACCCGCGCCCGCACTGAGCTGGGGTGGACCCCGCAGCACGCCGCCGACGACGTGGTGCGCGAGTTCGTCACGGCCCTGGCCCAGCGTCGCGGCACCCTCAGCCCCGCGCTGGTGCCGCGCAGCAAGGACCGCGGCAGCACCCTGTAGCCGGCGTCAGCGGCCGGGCAGCGGGTTCGGCGGGATCACCGGGCGGGCCAGCGGTGCCCGTGGGCGTCGGTGGGCCGCGCGGTAGACGTCCACAGTGGCCGCGGCGATGCTGGTCCAGCAGAAGTCGGTGTCCAGGCGCGCGCGGGCCCGCTGGGCGCGCTCCCGCGCCGCGCCGGGGTCGTCCAGCACGGAGCGCACCGCGGTGGTCAGCCCGGCCACGTCACCCGGTGTGAACGACAGCCCGGTCACGCCGTGCTGCACCGCCTCGCCCAGCCCGCCGGCCGAGGAGGCCACCAGGGGCGCCCCGGCGGCGGCCGCCTCCAGCGCCACGATGCCGAACGGCTCGTAGCGGCTGGGCAGCACCACCGCGTCCGCCCGCGCCAGCCGCTGCAGCAGCTGCGTCGTGCTCAGGTGCCCGGCGAAGGTCACCGCGCGCAGCACCCGGTGCCGGCGGGCCTCCGCGCGCAGCCACTCCAGCTGCGAGCCCTCGCCGGCCACCACCAGCCGGGTGCCGGGGTGCGTGCGCCGCACGCGGGCCAGTGCGGCGATGGCGTCCTGCACGCCCTTCTCCCACTCCAGGCGGCCCAGGAACAGCAGCTGCGGCGGTCCGGTCCGGGCGACCTGGGGCGGGCTCGGCCAGTGGTCCAGGTCGATGCCGTTGTGCAGCACCGTCACCGGCGCCTCGGGGCGGAACAGCTCGGTGACCTCGGCCCGCATGGCGGCCGAGCAGGTGACGAGCGAGTCGGCGCTGTTGGCCAGCCACCACTCCGCGGAGTGCACCTGGCGGTTCATCCGGTCGGGCAGCCAGCCGCTGTGCCGGCCGGCCTCGGTGGCGTGCAGGGTGGCCACCAGCGGCACCTGCAGGTGCTCGGCCAGGGCCACCGCGGCGTGCGCGACCAGCCAGTCGTGGCCGTGCACCACCTCGGGCTGCCAGCCGGAGCGCTGCAGGGCCAGCCCGGCGCGCACCAGGGCGTGGTTGAGCCCCAGCGTCCACGCCATCAGGTCCTCGGTGAACACCAGGTCCAGCGGGTCCTCGGCCACCGCGACGACGCGCACCCCCTCCACCACCGCGTCCGTGGTCGGGTGGGTGCCGGCGTCGGTGCCGGTGGGCCGTCGGGCCAGCACCGCCACGTCGTGCCCGGCCGCGGCGAGGTGGCAGGCGAGGGAGTGCACGTGCCGGCCGAGCCCACCCACCACCACCGGCGGGTACTCCCAGGACACCAGGAGGATCCTCATGCCGAGGCCGTGCTCCCGGGGGTGGCGAGCCGGCGGGCGTCCAGCGCGGCGAAGGGTCCGTCGGCACGGCGCCACTGCTCGGCCAGCGCCAGCGCAGGACCTCCCGCGCGCACCGCACCGGCGATCTCGTGCACCGCGTGGGCGTGGGTCTGGGCTCGGGTGCGGGCGTAGTCGGGGGCGGAGTCCTTGGTGACCATGAAGGCCCAGTCGCTGGACAGCGCCAGCAGCGCCTCCCGGAGGATCTGGTCGGCGACCGGGTTGCGGCCCTGCTCCTTGACCAGGTCGTCCACCGTGGACAGCGCGGTGCGGGTGACGTCGGCGTTGAGCCGGACGAAGTCGCTGACCTCGTCGCTGGCCCACACCCGCCAGTCCTTGCCCGAGCCCCACGACGACGCGGGCAGGTCCACCGGTGCGCCCACGCAGCCGGCCTCCACCGCACCCTCCAGGGTGGTCACCCGGACGCCGGCCTCGGGCAGCAGCCGCAGCACGGCCTCCACCCAGGCGGGCCCCTCGTGCCACCAGTGCCCGAACAGCTCGGTGTCGTAGGCGGCCACCACCAGGCCAGGGCGTCCGTCGCGCTCGGCCAGCGAGGCGAGCCGGGAGCGCACCACCTCCACGAACTCCGCGGCGTGCTGCTGCACCGCCGCCGCGGCCCGGGCGGGGTCGTAGGGCGCCTTGGCCTCCGGGGCGACGCCACGCCCGGTGACCCGGGCCGGCTTGAGCCCGCTGGGGTGGTCGTAGGTGTGGAAGTCGCGGTAGGCGGCGTGGCCGGGGTAGCCCGAGCGCGGCGACCACACCTTGTAGCTGACCTCGAGGTCGCGGCCGAAGCAGACCACGTCGCTGTCGCCCACGGTCCGGGCGGTGCTGGTCGCGCCGTGCAGGGCGGGTCCGTCCACCAGGAAGTGGCGCACACCGGCGGCGGCGTAGCCGGTCTCCATGCCGGGGGCGTAGGCGCACTCCGGGGCCCAGATGCCGGCCGGGGTGCGCCCGGTGCGGGCGGTGGCGTCGGCCAGGCCCGAGCGCAGCGCGAAGTCACGCAGCCGGGGGTCCATCAGCGGCTGGAAGGGGTGGGTCAGCGGCCCGCCGAGCAGCTCCACCACGCCGGAGTCCACCACCGAGCGCACCTGCGGGGAGCCGCCGTGGCGCCAGTGCGTCTCGAAGTCACCCAGCGCGGCCTCGGCGGCGCGGTGCTCGTGGGTGGCCAGGCGCTGCAGCGCGTCCTCGCCCCGGCGCCCGGCCGCGGAGTGCGCTCGCAGCTGCCAGTCGCCCAGCCAGTCGTGCATGCCGCGCAGGCTGTGCGCGTCGTCGAGCTGCGCGGCCAGCACCGGGGTGACGCCCAGGGTGAGCTGGCGGGTGCGGCCCTCGTCGGCGAGGCGGCGCAGCATGGCGAACAGCGGCTGGTACGAGCCGGCCCAGGACTGGTAGAGCCACTCCTCGCCCACCGGCCAGCGGCCGTGGTGGGCCAGCCACGGCAGGTGGGAGTGCAGCACCAGGCAGAAGGTGCCGACGGGCTCGGTGCTCACCGGCGGACCGCGACCGCGACCAGGTCCAGGCTCGCGTCCACGTCGGGCTCCACGATCTCGAAGTCGTCGGTGCTGATGGAGGCCACGTCGGCCACCAGCTGCTCCGGCCAGGCCTCGCCGGCCAGCGAGCGGTCCAGCTGGGCGTCGATGAAGGACCCGCCGTGGGCGGCGTCCAGTGCCCGCAGCCGCGGGCCGTGGTGCAGCCCGCGCATGGACTGCACGGTGAAGCCGGCCTCGACCAGCAGCTCGGCCAGCTCGTCGGCGTTGAGCTCGCGGGTGTGGAAGGGGTTCAGCGGGGTGTCCCGGCCGGGGGAGAAGGTGATGCGGTTGGGGGTGCTGATGAGCAGCACGCCACCGGGGGCCAGCACCCGGGCGCACTCGCGCAGGAACTCCGCCTGGTCCCACAGGTGCTCGATGACCTGCAGGTTCACCACCACCTCCACCGACGCGGTGCGCAGCGGCAGCGCCGCCAGGTTGCCGCGCAGCACGTCCAGGCCGGGGTAGCGCCGGCCGACGTGGGCGGCGGTGTGCGCGTCGTAGTCCAGCGCCACCACGCGGGCAGCGCTGCGGGACAACAGGTCGGCGCCGTAGCCCTCCCCGCAGCCGGCCTCCAGCACGGTGCGGCCGGCGCAGTGCCGGGCCAGGTCGAGGTAGGCCACCTCGTGGCGGCGGAACCAGTAGTTCTCCTCGGCGATGCCGGGGACGGTGCGCTCACCGGTGATGGGCAGAGCCTCGACGACAGCCGGGGCGGGGCCCTGGCCAGCGCCGTTCTGGTCCACGCTGTCCTGGGTGGCGGGAGCGGAGTCGGTCACCGGCGCAGAGTAGTACCTGTGCCGCAGCGGCGGTCCGGCACGCGGGAGTGTGGCGGGGATCGCTTAGCATTGAGTTGCACAGTTATTACCCGCCAGTAACATATGGGCAGAGCTACGCCGTGCCATCCTGCTCTACCGAAGGTCAGGATCACCACCACTCGCAGGAGGTCGAAGAAGACCCATGAACATCGTTGTGCTGATCAAGCAGGTTCCCGACACGTGGTCGGACCGCAAGCTGTCCGAGAGTGACTTCACCCTCGACCGTGCTTCGGCCGACGCGGTGCTCGACGAGATCAACGAGCGCGCTGTCGAGGAGGCACTGCTGCTCAAGGAGGCCGGCGAGGGCGAGGTCACCGTGGTGACCATGGGTCCCGACCGCGCGACCGACGCCATCCGCAAGGCGCTGTCCATGGGCGCCGACAAGGCGGTGCACCTCTCCGACGAGGCGCTGCACGGCTCCTGCGCCATCCAGACCGCCAAGGCGCTGGCCAAGGTCATCGGCACGCTGGGCGAGGTTGACCTGGTCATCGCGGGCAACGAGTCGACCGACGGTCGCTCCGGCGCCCTCCCGGCGATGCTGGCCGAGCTCCTCGGCCGCCCACAGCTCACCCAGGTGCGCAAGCTGGCCATCAACGGCGGCACCATCACCGCCGAGCGGGAGACCGACGAGGGTGTCTTCCAGCTCGAGGCCTCGCTGCCCGCCGTGGTCAGCGTGACCGAGAAGATCAACGAGCCGCGCTACCCCTCCTTCAAGGGGATCATGGCCGCCAAGAAGAAGCCGGTCACCACGCTGACGCTGGCCGACGCCGGCATCGACCCCAGCGAGGTCGGCCTGGCCAACGCGATGAGCTCGGTCTCCGAGTCGGTGCCCAAGCCGCCCCGTGGCGGTGGCGAGCGCGTCTCCGACGAGGGCGACGGCGGCAGCAAGATCGCGCAGTACCTCGTGGCGCAGAAGATCATCTGACGGCGTGCTCGAGACCAACCGGACGAGAAGGTAGGAGAACCAGAAAATGGCAGAGGTCCTGGTACTCGTCGAGCACGCTGACGGCGAGTTGAAGAAGGTTTCATCCGAGCTCATCACCGCGGCGCGCGCGCTGGGTGAGCCCTCGGCGGTGGTGCTCGGCGCCGCCGGCACCGCGGCAGGCATGGCGGACGCGCTGGCCGCGGCCGGTGCGGAGAAGATCTACGTCGGCGAGTCCGACGACGTCGACGGCTACCTGGTCACCCCCCAGGTGGACGTGCTGGCCAAGCTCGTCGAGCAGACCAGCCCGGCCGCCGTCGTGGCCGCCGCGAGCGTCATCGGCAAGGAGGTCGCCGGACGGCTGGCCCTGCGCCTGGGCTCCGGCCTGCTCACCGACGTCGTCGCGGTGGATGCCGACGGCTCCGTCAAGCACTCCATCTTCGGTGGCGCGTTCACGGTGACGGCCAAGGCCAACACCAGCGTGCCGGTCATCACCGTCCGGCCCGGCGCCATCGACGCCGCGCCGCAGGCCGGTGCCGGCACGCAGGAGACCGTCGAGGTGCCGGCTCCCGACGCCGCGACGGCCACCAAGATCACCAGCCGCGAGCCGGTCGTCAGTGGCGACCGTCCCGAGCTCACCGAGGCCAGCGTCGTGGTCTCCGGTGGACGTGGCGTGGGCAGTGCGGACAACTTCACCGTGGTGGAGGCGCTGGCCGACTCCCTCAAGGCTGCTGTCGGCGCCTCGCGCGCCGCGGTGGACTCCGGCTACTACCCGGGCCAGTTCCAGGTGGGCCAGACCGGCAAGACGGTCTCCCCGCAGCTCTACCTGGCCCTGGGCATCTCCGGTGCCATCCAGCACCGGGCCGGGATGCAGACGTCGAAGACCATCGTCGCGGTGAACAAGGACGAGGAGGCGCCGATCTTCGAGATCGCCGACTTCGGCGTCGTGGGCGACCTGTTCAAGGTCGCGCCGCAGCTCACCGACGAGGTGAACAACCGCAAGGGCTGACCCGGTCAGCACCATGCCCACGAGGCCCCTGTCCGCGCTGCGGGTGGGGGCTTCGTGGCGTTCTCAGCCGCGTACCCTGGTCCGGTCATGACTAGCACCCCAGCCTCGGCAACCGTCTACCTGGACCACGCCGCCACCACTCCCATGCTTCCGGAGGCGGTGGCCGTGGTGACCGAGGCGATGGGCAGCGCGGGCAACGCCGCGTCCCTGCACGGCTCCGGCCGTGCCGCTCGCCGCCGCGTGGAGGAGTCTCGCGAGCTGCTGGCCCAGGTGCTGGGCGCCCGGCCCACCGAGGTGATCTTCACCGGCGGCGGTACCGAGAGCGACAACCTGGCGATCAAGGGGATCTACTGGTCGCGCACCGCCGCCGACCCGCGGCGGCGCCGCCTGCTGGTGGGGGCAGCCGAGCACCACGCGGTGATCGACGCCGCCCAGTGGCTGGTGGAGCACGAGGGCGCGGTGCTCACCTGGTTGCCGGTGGACGCGCACGGGCGGGTGCAGCCGGAGACGCTGCGGGCCGCGCTGGCCGCGCACGCCGACGACACCGCCCTGGTCAGCGTGATGTGGGCGAACAACGAGGTCGGCACCATCACCGACGTCGCAGCCCTGGCCGAGATCGCGCACGCCCACGGGGTGCCGCTGCACACCGACGCCGTGCAGGCGGTCGGCCAGCTGCCGGTGGACTTCCGCGCCAGCGGCGCCGACGCGCTCACCATCACCGGCCACAAGCTCGGCGGACCCTTCGGGACCGGGGCGCTGCTGCTCGGCCGCGACGTGGGCTGCGTGCCCCTGCTGCACGGTGGCGGCCACGAGCGCGACGTGCGCTCGGGCAGCCCGGACGTGGTCGGCGTGCTCGGTCTGGCCACCGCCGCCGAGGTCGCCACCCGCACCCTGCCCGAGCGGGCCGCGCGGATGGCCACGCTGCGCGACCAGCTGGTGCGCGGCGTGCTCGACGTGGTGGACGACGCGGTGCTCAACGGAGACCCGTCCCCGCAGGGCAGGCTGCCCGGCAACGCCCACCTGACCTTCCCCGGCTGTGCGGGCGACTCCCTGCTGATGCTGCTCGACGCCCGCGGCATCGAGTGCTCCACCGGCTCGGCCTGCACCTCCGGGGTGGCGCAGCCCAGCCACGTGCTCATCGCCATGGGGGTGGACCCGCACGCCGCGCGCAGCTCGCTGCGGCTGTCGCTGGGGCACACCTCCACCGAGGCGGACGTGCACACCTTCCTGGACGCCATCGTCCCGGTGGTGGAGCGGGCCCGGATGGCGGGGCTGACCAGCGCGGGGGCGGCCCGGACGGCGGTGCGGGGCTGATGCGGGTGCTGGCCGCGATGAGCGGCGGCGTGGACTCCGCGGTCGCCGCTGCCCGCATGGTGGCGGCGGGCCACGACGTGGTGGGCGTGCACCTGGCCCTGTCGGCCTCGCCGGGCACGCTGCGCACCGGATCGCGGGGCTGCTGCTCCAAGGAGGACGCCGGCGACGCCCGCCGCGCCGCCGACGTGCTGGGCATCCCGTTCTACGTGTGGGACTTCGCCGCCCAGTTCGCCGAGGACGTGGTGGACGACTTCGTGGCGGCCTACGCGGCGGGGGAGACGCCCAACCCCTGCCTGCGGTGCAACGAGAAGATCAAGTTCTCCGCCCTGGCCGAGCGGGCCGTGGCCCTGGGCTTCGACGCCGTGGCCACCGGGCACTACGCGCGGCTGTCCGACGGCGTGCTGCGCCGGGCCGTGGACGCCGACAAGGACCAGTCCTACGTGCTGGCGGTGCTCACCGCCGACCAGCTGGGCCGCGCGGTGTTCCCGGTGGGGGACACCCCCAAGCCGGAGATCCGCGCCGAGGCTGCCCGGCGCGGGCTGGCCGTGGCGGAGAAGCCGGACAGCCACGACATCTGCTTCATCCCCTCGGGGGACACCCGCGCCTTCCTCGGCACCCGGATCGGGGTGCGTCCGGGTGCGGTGGTGGACGCCGACTCCGGCAGCGTGCTCGGGTCGCACGAGGGCGTGCACGGGTTCACCATCGGCCAGCGCAAGGGCCTGGGCCTGGACGCTCCCGCCCCGGACGGGCGCCCCCGCTACGTCACCGCCATTGACGCCGAGGCGGGCACCGTGACCGTGGGCTCCGCGGCGCACCTGGACGTGCACCACCTCCGTGGGACCCGCCCCGTGTGGACCCACGGGCACGCCCCGGACAGCCCGCTGGAGTGCGTGGTGCAGGTGCGGGCGCACGGGGGCCTGGCCCCGGCCACCGTCACGGTCACCGCCGAGGGGGTGGAGGTCACCCTGCACCAGCCGCTGCGCGGGGTTGCCGCTGGTCAGGCCGCGGTCTTCTACCGGCCCGACCCCGAGGGTGACGTCGTCCTGGGCAGCGCCACCATCAGCGGCTCGCGCCACCCGGTCGACCACGCCGCACCGTCGGCCCCCACGGGCCCGCGCGACTGGTAGACAGTGCTGGTGACCGACGCAGCGAAGCCCTTCCTCCGCGGTCTGCCGGGCGGGACTGCCACCGGCGTGGGCTCCTGGCCCGGCGCCGACGCCGACGAGGCCGCGCGCATCGTGCTCGGTGAGCTGGCCGCGCTCCCGCACCTGGTGGAGCTGCCTGCCCGAGGCGTCGGGGCGGACATGGTGGGGCGCACCGCCGCCCTGCTGGTCGACCTGGCCGTGGAGGTCGCCCCCTCCGGATACCGGGTGGCCTCCCGTCCCGGCCGCGACCACCGCCGTGCCGTCGACCTGCTCCGCCGCGACCTGGACGTGCTGGAGGAGGCGCTGGAGCGCGCCGGCGCCACGCCGCCGGCGCTGAAGGTGCAGGTGGCGGGCCCCTGGACGATGGCGGCCCAGGTAGAGCTGCGCAGCGGCCACCGCCTGCTCACCGACCGTGGCGCCGTCGCCGAGGTCACCGCGTCGCTGGCCGAGGGGGTCGCCCAGCACGTGGCCGAGGTGCAGCGACGCACCGGCATCCCGGTGGTGCTGCAGGTGGACGAGCCCGGCCTGCCCGGGGTGCTGGCGGGCGCCCTGCCCACCGTCTCGGGGCTGACCACCATCCCGGCGGTGCCCGCACCGGAGGTGGAGGCCGGGCTGCGCACCGTGCTGGAGCAGGCGCCGGGCCGGACCATGGTGCACTGCTGCGCCGCCGCCGTCCCGCTCACCCTGATCCGCCGGGCCGGGGCCACCGCCGTGGGGGTGGACCTGGGACTGGTGGGAGTCACCGACCTGGACGAGATCGGCGAGACCCTGGAGGACGGGGCGATGCTGGTGCTGGGGGTGGTGCCCGTGCCGGTGTCCGTGCCGGCCTCCGGCGGGGCGTCGGCCACCACGCTGCACCAGCTGGCCGAGCCGGCCCTGCGGCTGATGGACCGCCTCGGCTTTCCCCGGTCGGTGCTGTCCACCGAGGTGCTGGTGACCCCCGGCTGCGGCCTGGCCGGCAGCACGCCCGCGGACGCCCGGCGGCTGCTGGCCCAGTGCGTGGAGCTGGGCCGTGCCTTCACCGACCCCCCGGAGTCCTGGGGCATGTGAGCGAGGCCCGGTCGGGGGCCGGGACTGTCAGGGTCACTGGCTAATCTTTGGGAGTGACGAGCGAGCTGCCAGAGACCTCCGGCGACCCCCAGGCGCGCGAGCGCTGGACCGCGCTCGCCGAGGAGGTGCGCGGGCACCAGTTCCGGTACTACGTGCGGGACGCGCCGATCGTCAGCGACCGCGATTTCGACCGGCTGTTTAACGAGCTGGTGGCCCTCGAGGAGGCCCACCCCGAGCTGCGCACGCCCGACTCGCCCACCCAGCTGGTGGGCGGCGGCTTCGCCACCGAGTTCAGTGCCGTGGACCACCTGGAGCGGATGCTCAGCCTGGACAACGCCTTCGACTCCGAGGAGCTGCACGCCTGGGCCGACCGGGTGGTGGCCGACGTGGGGCAGGAGGTGGACTACGTCTGCGAGCTCAAGATCGACGGGGTCGCACTGAACCTGGTGTACGAGAACGGCAAGCTGGTGCGCGGAGCCACCCGCGGCGACGGCCGCACCGGCGAGGACGTCACCCTCAACGCGCGCACCATCGACGACATCCCCGAGGTCCTCACGCCGACCGCGGAGTTCCCGGTGCCGGAGCTGCTGGAGGTGCGCGGCGAGGTGTTCTTCCGGCTCAGCGACTTCGAGGCGCTCAACGCGTCGCTGGTGGCCGAGGGCAAGGCGCCCTTCGCCAACCCCCGCAACTCCGCGGCGGGATCGTTGCGGCAGAAGAACCCCGCGGTCACCGCGCGGCGACGGCTCGGGATGATCTGCCACGGCCTGGGCCGGCGGGTGGGCTTCGAGCCGGTGGCGCTGTCGCAGGCCTACGAGGCGCTGGCCGCCTGGGGCCTGCCGGTCTCCGCGAACACCGTGCGGGTGCACGGCATCGACGAGGCCGCAGCCCGGGTCGCGTACTGGGGCGAGCACCGCCACGACGTGGAGCACGAGATCGACGGCCTGGTGGTCAAGGTGGACGACGTGGCGCTGCAGCGGCGCCTGGGTGCCACCTCGCGCGCCCCCCGCTGGGCCATCGCCTACAAGTACCCGCCCGAGGAGGCGACCACCAAGCTGGTGGACATCCGGGTGAACGTGGGCCGCACCGGCCGGGTCACCCCGTTCGCGTTCATGGAGCCGGTGCTGGTGGCCGGGTCCACGGTGGCGCTGGCCACCCTGCACAACGCCAGCGAGGTGGTGCGCAAGGGCGTGCTCATCGGCGACACCGTCACCATCCGCAAGGCCGGCGACGTCATCCCCGAGGTGCTCGGTCCGGTGGTGGACGTGCGCACCGGCAACGAGCGTCCCTTCGTCATGCCCACCCACTGCCCGGAGTGTGGCACCGAGCTGGCCCCGGCCAAGGAGGGCGACGCCGACCTGCGCTGCCCCAACGCGCGCTCGTGCCCCGCCCAGCTGCGGGAGCGGGTGTTCCACGTGGCCGGCCGCGGCGCCTTCGACATCGAGGTGCTGGGCTACGAGGCGGCCACCGAGCTGCTCCGTGCCGGGGTCATCCAGGACGAGGGCGACGTGTTCACCCTCACCGAGGACGACCTGCTGCGCACCGAGCTGTTCCGCACCAAGGCGGGGAACCTGTCGGCCAACGGCCGCCGGCTGCTGGACAACCTGGACGCCGCCAAGGACCGTCCGCTGTGGCGCGTCCTGGTGGGACTGTCCATCCGCCACGTGGGGCCCACCGCGGCTCGAGCGCTGGCCGGTGAGTTCGCCAGCCTCGAGCGCATCGAGCAGGCCAGCGAGGCCGAGCTCGCCGCGGTGGAGGGCGTGGGCCCCACCATCGCCGCGGCCGTGGTCCGCTGGTTCGAGGTGGACTGGCACCGCGAGGTGGTGCGCAAGTGGCGTGAGGCCGGGGTGCGCATGGTGGACGAGCGCGACGCCGGCGTGCCGCGGTTCCTGGAGGGACTGTCCATCGTGGTCACCGGGTCGCTCGCCCGGCTGTCCCGGGACGAGGCCAGGGAGGCCATCCTGGAGCGCGGCGGCAAGGCCGCGGGCAGCGTGTCCAAGAAGACCGCCTTCGTGGTGGTCGGGGACGCCCCCGGGTCCAAGTACGACAAGGCCGTCACCCTCGGCGTGCCGGTGCTGGACGAGGCCGGCTTCGAGGTGCTGCTGGAGCAGGGGCCCGAGGAGGCCACCAAGCTCGCGGTGCCGGCTGGAGAGGCGCCCGCCGGGGAGGTGCCGGCTGGAGAGGCGCCCGCTGGGGACGAGCCTGCCGACTAGCCCAGCACGGTGGCGACGATGCCCGCCATGTGACCCAGCCGCGCCACCTCGGACGGGCGGAACTCCGGGCCACCGGGCCGGCCGATGAGCACCGCACGGTTCTCCTCGCCCAGGGGGGCCGCGGCGACGGTGGTGTTCACCTGCCGCCAGCTCTCCGGCACCCAGTCGGCGTTCTCGTCCAGGGCGGCCGGCGCCCGCAGCGGCAGCCAGGGCGCGGCCGCGGAGTGGGACTCCGGCGCGGCGGGGGAGCCCACCACCCGGTAGGGGCCGTCCTTGCCCATGCCCACGATCATCGCCCAGCCCACGCTGAGCACCCGGGGCAGCCCGTCCACCAACGTCTGCAGGCGGTCGCCGATGGTGCCGGCCACCACGTCGATCAGCTCGAGCTCGCGGTGGGTGTCCAGCACCCCCACGAACGGTCGCACCGAGATGACCTGCACGCCCTCGATGCCCTCGGCGGCGGTGATGAGGCCGTCGGGGAAGGACCCGCGGGGAATCTCCACCACCAGGTCGTCCACGGCGTAGCTGGCGTCGCGCTCCACCACGTCCACCGAGAGGATGTCGACGTCGGCACGTCCCAGCGCGGAGGCCAGCAGACCCAGGGCCCCAGGCTGGTCCGGGACCTGCACGCGCATGAGGAAGGACAATGTCGTCTCCTTGCCGGGGACACTCGGCGAACCGCTCGGGCAGGCAACATCTTCCTACACTCACGCGGGGGCAGGGCACGCTGGTGGCACCGGCTAGTCTTGGCGGGCACCCGATGCCGCCTCGATAGGGGAGATCCCCACCGCATGAATGCCGAGAACACGACGGCGCCCGTCATCACCCGCGAGGAGGTCGCCCACCTCGCGCGATTGGCCCGGCTCGCCGTCACCGAGGACGAGCTGGACCACTTCGCTGGTCAGCTGGACTCGATCCTGCACCACGTCGCCACCGTCTCCGAGGTCGCCGCGGAGGACGTCCCGCCGACCTCGCAGGCGCTGCCGGTCACCAACGCGTTCCGCCCCGACGTGGTCACCCCCGGGCTGACCCAGGACGAGGCGCTGGCCAAGGCGCCGGCCGCCGAGCTGGGCCGCTTCCGCGTGCCCCAGATCCTGGCGGACGAGCAGTGAGCGCCGAGCTGACCCGCCTCTCCGCGAGCGAGCTGGCGCAGAAGATCCACTCCCGCGAGGTCTCCTCCACCGAGGTCACCCGCGCCCACCTGGACCGCATCGGCGAGGTGGACGAGCGGGTCCGCGCCTTCCTGCACATCGACGGCATGGCGGCGCTGGCCGCAGCCGGAGCCGTGGACGCCTCCCTGGCCGCCGGTGAGCAGCCGGCCTCCCCGTTGGCCGGGGTGCCGCTGGCGCTGAAGGACAACTTCACCACCACCGACATGCCCACCACCTGCGGGTCGGAGATGCTCGAGGGCTGGTGGCCGCCCTACGACGCCACCGTCACCTCCCGCCTGCGCGCGGCGGGCATCCCCGTGCTGGGCAAGACCAACATGGACGAGTTCGCGATGGGCTCCTCCACCGAGAACTCCGCCTACGGCCCCACGCACAACCCGTGGGACCTCACCCGGGTGCCGGGTGGCTCCGGCGGTGGCTCCGCCGCCGCCCTGGCCGCCTACGAGGCCCCGCTGGCCGTGGGCACCGACACCGGCGGCTCCATCCGGCTGCCCGCCTCGGTCACCGGCACGGTCGGCGTCAAGCCCACCTACGGCGGCGTGTCCCGCTACGGCCTGGTGGCGTGCGCGTCCTCGCTGGACCAGGGCGGTCCGTGCGGGCGCACGGTGCTGGACACCGCGCTGCTGCACGAGGTCATCGCCGGGCACGACCCGCGCGACTCCACCTCCATCGACGCCCCGGTCCCGGCCGTGGTCGAGGCAGCGCTGCAGGGCGCCAGCGGCGACCTCACCGGCGTGCGCGTCGGCGTGGTGCGCGAGCTGCAGGGCGACAGCTACGCCCCCGGGGTGCTGTCCTCCTTCCACGCCGCGGTGGCCCAGCTGGAGGCGCTCGGCGCCGAGGTGGTGGAGGTCTCCTGCCCGAGCTTCGCCTACGCGCTGGCCTCGTACTACCTGATCCTGCCCAGCGAGGTGTCGTCCAACCTGGCCCGGTTCGACGCCATGCGCTACGGCCTGCGGGTGGGCGACGACGGCAGCCACAGCGCCGAGGAGGTCATGGCACTGACCCGCGAGGCCGGGTTCGGCGCGGAGGTCAAGCGCCGCATCATGATCGGTACCTACGCGCTGTCGGCGGGCTACTACGACGCCTACTACGGCCAGGCCCAGAAGGTGCGCACGCTCATCATCCGCGACTTCCAGGCTGCCTACCAGAAGGCGGACGTGCTGGTCTCGCCCACCTCTCCGCAGACGGCCTTCCGGCTGGGCGAGCGGGTGGACGACCCGCTGGCCATGTACCTGATGGACCTGTGCACCATCCCCACCAACCTGGCCGGTGACGCCGCCATGTCGCTGCCGTCGGGGCTCTCCGACGATGACGGCATGCCGGTGGGGCTGCAGATCATGGCGCCTGCGCTGGCCGACGACCGGCTCTACCGGGTGGGGGCGGCCTACGAGGCCGCCCGTGGACCGCTGCAGGCTCCGCCGGAGCTGTGAGCGCGGCGGCCGGGGCCGGCGAGCAGAAGCGGCGGATGCTCGCCGGTGAGCTCTACGATCCGGCCGATCCGCAGCTGGAGGCAGAGCGCCAGCACTGCCAGCTGGTGGTGGCGGAGTTCAACGCCGCCACCGACGACGCCGGGCGCACCGCGGTGCTGCACCGGCTGTTCGGCAGCGTCGGTGCCGGCACCTGGATCATGCCGCGGTTGCAGTGCGACTTCGGCTACAACATCACCATCGGTCGCAACTCGTTCCTGAACTACGACGCGATCCTGCTGGACTGCATGCCGATCACCATCGGCGACGACGTCTCCATCGGCCCGCGGGTGCAGCTGCTGACGCCGCTGCACCCGATGGACGACCACGAGGCGCGGCGGGCGCGCTGGGAGCTGGCGGCGCCGATCAGCATCGGGGACAACGCGTGGCTCGGTGGCGGGGTCATCGTCTGCGCCGGCGCCAGCGTGGGAGCGAACACGGTGATCGGTGCGGGCAGCGTGGTCACCCGCGACGTCCCCGACGGGGTGTTCGCCGCGGGAAACCCGTGCCGGGTCATCCGCCGGCTGGACCGGGCTGGGCGGGTCCCGCCGGGGGAGTGACCCCGTTGTGCCTGCGGTGCTTGCAGACCCGCCAGACCAGCACGGCCACCACGGCGACCAGTCCCACCGCGACCGCGATGTCGCGGCCGGCCTCACTGGCGAGCTGCTGGTACGACGCCCCCGCCAGGTAGCCCAGCGCCACGCAGCTCACCCCCCACACCAGCCCGCCGACGGCGTTCCACAGCAGGAACTGCCGGTAGGGCATTCCGGCGGTGCCCGCCAGGGCTGGGATGATCGCGCGCAGGTAGGCCACGAACCGGCCCACGCACACCGCGATCGCGCCCCGGGTGGCCAGGAGGTGCTGCGCGGACTGCACCTGCGCCTGGCGCTTGGCCAGCACCTTGGCCTGCAGCATGCGCGTGCCGTAGCGCCTGCCGATCTCGTAGCCGATGCTGTCGCCGGCGATGGCGGCGGCCACGGTGACCGCCGCCATCAGGTAGACGTCGACGCGGCCGAGGCTGGCGGCCACCCCGCCGACCACCGCGGCGGTCTCGCCGGGGACGACGAAGCCGACGAACATCGCATCCTCGACCAGCACGATGAGCGCGATCGCCAGGTACACCCAGATCGGTGCCTCGGTCAGCAGCCGCTCGGCCAGGTCGCTCATCGCACCAGCAGACCAGGGATCAGAAGAAGACGCGGGTGACCGTCTCGGCGACGCACACCGGCTTGTCGCCGCCCTCGACCTCCAGGGTGACGGTGACGACCAGCTGCAGGCCGCCCCCGATCTCGGTGACCTCGCTGAGCACGGAGGTGCTGCGCACCTTGGAACCCACCTTGACCGGCGCGGGGAAGCGCACCTTGTTCAGGCCGTAGTTGACGCCCATCTTGACGCCCTCCAGGGAGTACGCCTGCCAGGACAGCATGGGGATGAGCGAGAGGGTGAGGTAGCCGTGCGCGATGGTGCTGCCGAAGGGACCCTGGGCCGCGGCGTCGGGGTCGACGTGGATCCACTGGTGGTCACCGGTGGCCTCGGCGAACGTGTCGATGCGGCTCTGCTCGATGGTCACCCAGTCGCTGGTGCCCAGGGTCTCGCCCTTGGCGGCGATCAGCTCGTCGGCGTTGTGGAAGGTGCGCACGTTCAGACTCTCCTCGCGGTTGGGCCCCGCGACCGTGCGGGGCTGACTCCGATCGTCGCACGGCACCTAGGATGGGGGACAACGCCGGCGTGCGGCGCCCGGCCGGGTCCACCGGCCGTGCAGCGCGCCGCGCCCGTCCACCGCACCAACGCGAGGAGCTCGTCACCGATGACCGCCAGCACCGCCGTCGACCTGATGGACTACGACGAGGTCGTCGAGAGGTTCGACCCGGTGCTCGGCATGGAGGTGCACGTCGAGCTGGGGACCGCCACCAAGATGTTCTGCGGCTGCCCCACCGGCTTCGGCGCCGAGCCCAACACCCAGGTCTGCCCGGTGTGCCTGGGCCTGCCCGGCTCGCTGCCGGTGGTCAACGCCGCGGCGGTGGAGTCGGCGGTGCGCATCGGCCTGGCGCTGAACTGCAGCATCACCCCGTGGGGCCGGTTCGCGCGGAAGAACTACTTCTACCCCGACCAGCCGAAGAACTACCAGATCTCCCAGTACGACGAGCCCATCGCCACCGACGGCTACCTCGACGTGGTGCTCGACGACGGCGAGACCTTCCGGGTGCAGATCGAGCGCGCCCACATGGAGGAGGACACCGGCAAGTCGCTGCACGTCGGCGGGGCCACCGGCCGCATCCACGGTGCCAGCCACTCGCTGCTGGACTACAACCGCGCCGGCGTGCCGCTGGTGGAGATCGTCACCCGCACGATCGAGGGCGCCGGGGCCCGCGCGCCGGAGGTGGCCCGCGCCTACGTCACCGCGCTGCGCGACCTGCTGCAGGCGCTGGGCGTCTCCGACGTGCGGATGGACCAGGGCTCGCTGCGCTGCGACGCCAACGTCTCGCTGATGCCCAAGGGCGCCACCGAGCTGGGCACCCGCACCGAGACCAAGAACGTGAACTCCCTGCGCAGCGTGGAGCGTGCGGTGCACTACGAGATGCGGCGCCAGGCTGCGGTGCTGGCCGCCGGCGGCACCATCGTGCAAGAGACGCGGCACTTCCAGGAGGCCGACGCCACCACCTCCCCGGGCCGCCGCAAGGAGACCTCCGAGGACTACCGCTACTTCCCCGAGCCCGACCTCACCCCAGTCGCCCCGGACGCGGAGTGGGTGGAGCAGCTGCGGGCCACCCTGCCCGAGCTGCCCTGGCAGCGCCGGGCCCGCATCCAGGCTGAGTGGGGCATCACCGACGAGGAGATGCGCGACCTGCGCAACGCCGGTGCGCTGGACCTGGTGGCCGCCACGGTGGAGGCGGGCGCCCCCGCGGCGCAGGCCCGGTCGTGGTGGGTGTCCTACCTCACCCAGCAGGCCAACACCCGCGAGGTGGCGCTGGCCGAGCTGCCCATCACGCCCGCGCAGCTGGCCCGGGTGATCACGCTGGTGGCCGAGGGCTCGCTGAACAACAAGCTGGCCCGCCAGGTCGTGGACGGCGTGCTGGCCGGCGAGGGGGAGCCCGACGAGGTGGTTGCCGCTCGTGGGCTGGCCATCGTCAGCGACGACTCCGCGCTGCAGGCGGCGGTGGACGAGGCCCTGGCCGCCAACCCCGGGGTGGCCGACAAGATCCGGGGCGGCAAGGTCCAGGCGGCCGGCGCGATCGTGGGTGCGGTGATGAAGGCGACCCGCGGTCAGGCCGACGCGGCGCGCGTGCGCGAGCTGGTCATCAAGGCCTGCTCCTGAGCGAGCCCCGGCGCGGGCTCAGCCAGTGCCGGGCTCAGACAGCGCCGGGGAACCCGTGCTGGCGCCACGCCTCGTACACCGCGAGGGTGGCGGCGTTGGCCAGGTTCAGCGACCGGCGCCCGGGCAGCATGGGGATGCGCACCCGCTCGGTGACGTGATCGTCGGCCAGCACCTCCGGGGACAGCCCGGTGGGCTCCGCGCCGAACATCAGCACGTCGCCGGGGCGGTAGTCGATGTCGGTGTAGCGGGTGGTGGCGTGCCCGGTGAAGGCGAACACACGGCACTCGCCCAGCGCGGCCCAGGCGGCGGTGAGGTCGTCGTGCACCGTCACCGAGGCCATGTCGTGGTAGTCCAGCCCGGCCCGGCGCAGCTTGGCGTCGGAGAGGTCGAACCCCAGCGGGCGCACCAGGTGCAGCTCGGTGCCGGTGATCGCCGAGGTGCGGATGGCGTTGCCCGTGTTGGGCGGGATACGTGGCTCGACGAACATCACCCGGAACACCGGGTGAGCATACGACCGGCTACACCGAGCTCGCGCCACCCTGTCCCGCCGGCGGCTGGATGCGCACCACCCGGTCGTCGGTGGGTCCCGCCGCGCCGGTGGTCTTGTTGACGGTGCCGGCCCACACCACGCCGTCGGCGCCCACGTCGGCGCCGTAGAGCTGGCCGTAGCGGCCCGGCACCAGCACCTCCGGCGGCGCGGTGACGGAGCCGTTGCCGCCGATGCTCAGCACGTGCAGCCCGGCGCCGGTGGTGACGGCCACCGACACGCGCCCCTGCACGGCAGCGCAGCCGGCCACGCCGGGCCGGTCCGGCCAGGTCCACACCTGCTCGCCGACCGCGCCGGTGGCGGACACCGGTCGCAGCCGGTCCACGGTGGCGCCACGGTCGGTGAGCCAGCTGCTGCCGGTGACGCCGTCGGTGCACACCCCGCCGGGCTCGTTGAGGCCGCTGGCCACCACCGGCGAGGTGGGGGTGGCGTTGCCCGGTGCCGGCGCCCCGGCCGGGGTGACCCGCAGCAGCTTGCCCGCCAGCGAGGCCGGGTCGGCGGCGGCAGCGGGCTGCCCGGCGTCGCCGGTGGCCACCAGCAGGTTGCCCTTGGCGTCGAAGGCGAGGGAGCCGGCGTTGTGCAGCGGCCCCTTGGGGATGCCCACCAGCACCGGCTTGGGGGAGTCGCCCACGGCGATGCGCACCACCCGGTTGTCGGTGGCCGTGGTGGTGTACAGGTAGATCAGGCGGTCCTGGGCATAGCTGGGAGACAGGGCCACGTCCAGCAGCCCGCCGTCGGCCGCGCCGTCCACCGGCACCCGGGCCAGCTCCACCGGCGCCTTCTCCGGGGCGACCCGCAGCAGCCGGCCGGTGCGGCGCTCCGCCACCAGGGCGCCGTCCTCGCCGGGCAGCTTGGCCAACCCTGCCGTGGGATCCAGACAGGTGGCCACCACCGCCGGGTCGGGGTCGGTGCACGGCGCCGGCGTCGCGCTGGGCGCAGGGCTCGACGGCGAGCCGGGCTCCGGCGGGGCGGTCGGCGGGGTGGGCAGCTGGGGGGTGACCTCCGGGCCGGCGCCCAGGGTGGGGTTCGGCCGGAAGTCGCCGGCGGGCTGGTCGTCGAACTGGGCGCAGCCGGTGGCGAGCACGGCCACCGCGGCCAGCGGAGCCAGCCGTCGGACCCACCAATCGCCGCCTCTGCCCCTGGTCACCACAGCAGGCTACTGGGCAGGTGGTGAGCCAGCGGTGAGCAGCGTTCACCGAATCGCAACACGCCACCGGTGCCGTGCTGCGCCGGATGCGGCGGGAGCGGTCCTACCGTCCTCGCATGGCACCGCGAGACCGCCCCACGAGCGCGGACGAGCAGGGGCCGCCCACGGTGGTCCTGCCCGGCGGCAGCCTGGGCGTGATCGCCCCCACGGAGCGCGCCAGCCCGCGCTACATCCCGCCGGCGTCCGAGCGGTCGGAGCTGCCGCCGATCTACCCCGGCCTCGACGACGACGAGATTGACGAGAGCGCAGAGCCGACCAGCGCGGTGGCCGTCCCCGTGGAGCGCCGCACCCGTCCATCGCCAGGCCTCGGGCCGTCGCCAGGCACCGCCCTGGGTCTGCTCCTGCTGCGGCTGGCGGTGGGGGCGCTGGTGCTGGCTCGCGGTGCGCACCAGCTGTGGGGCGTCCTGGGCGACAGCCACGTCATCGAGGCGCTGCCCACCGCGGTGAGCGTGGCCGAGCTGGTGGTGGGAGTCCTGCTGGTGCTGGGTCTGCTCACCGAGTGGGCGAGCGGTGCGGTGCTGGCGCTGGTGGTGGCGGCGCTGCCGGAGGTGCTGGAGCAGCCCCGCGTGGGTGTCCCCGTGATCGGTGAGCCCGGGCTCGGGGTGAGCGTGCACGCGCTGGGGCCCGCGCTGCTGCTCGGGCTGGGGGTGCTGGCCGTGGCGCTGGCCCTGGCCGGGGCGGGCCGGATCAGCCTGGACCACGGGCGGGTGTGGACCCGGGCCCCGCTGCGCACGGCCGCCGTGGCGCTGGTGCTGGGCGCCGCCGTGGGCGCGGTGCTGCAGCTCCAGCTCGCCTAGCGCTCGGCTCGGGGCTCGTCCTGGTCCGGGTCGTCGCGGGCCTCGTCGGCACCCTGGTCCGCCAGCTCCGCCTCGTCCCTGGCCGCGAACGGGTCAGGCACCCGGCCGCCGCTGGCCAGCGAGAGCACCGGCAGGTCGCGGAAGGTGACGCACGGCAGGGTCACCTCGGTGTCGTCGTCGAGGACCACCCGGCCGAAGGAGCCCAGCCGGGTGCTCCGGTGGCGGGGGAACCGGACGCCGCGCACGCGGTCCCAGCCGATGGACTGCCCACCGGTCATGGTGCGCACCTGCAACCCGTCCGGGCTGGCCGTGGTGCGCATCCGCAGCACCCACCACGTGGCCACCACGGGGACGACCACCAGCCAGCCGAAGACGAGCGGTGCGGCGACCATGGCGGGGATGAGGCAGACGAGCAGGAAGCCGACGCCGAGCAGGGCGACACGGTTGTTCTGCAGCACGGCGGTGGGGGCGGGCTCGACCCGGGAAGGGGTGCTCGCCTCGGCTGGGGACATGCCTCCATGGTCGCACCCGTGGGTCAAGTTGACGCTGCCGGTGGCGCCCGGCTAACGTCACACGGGTGAACCATGACGCTCTCGTACTCGGCAGGCGCATCTACGCCTGAGCCGGACGTCTTCCGAACAGCTCAACCACAGCGTCGATGCGCCACCCTCGCACAGCGGAGTCTCCGCGGCGGGGGTTTTTTGTTGTTCGCCGAGCTTCATGCCACGTTCCCGTTGCCCCGTCCGACCAGAGGAAGCTGCAGTGAGCGCACCCACCGCCCGCCCGCACCCCACCCCGCGCGCGCCGCGCAGCCCGGCTGCGCCGGCCACCGGCCGCCGCGTGTCGTCCCCGCCCGAGCAGGTCACCGGGGCACAGTCCCTCGTGCGCTCGCTGGAGGAGGTGGGCTGCGAGGTGGTCTTCGGCATCCCCGGCGGTGCGATCCTGCCGGCCTACGACCCGATGCTGGACTCCACCCGGGTTCGGCACGTGCTGGTTCGCCATGAGCAGGGCGCGGGCCACGCGGCCACCGGCTACGCCCAGGCGACCGGCCGGGTGGGGGTGTGCATGGCGACGTCCGGGCCCGGTGCCACCAACCTGGTCACCCCCATCGCCGACGCCCAGATGGACTCCGTGCCGCTGGTGGCGATCACCGGCCAGGTGGCCACCGCGCTGATCGGCACCGACGGCTTCCAGGAGGCCGACATCTCCGGGATCACGCAGCCGGTCACCAAGCACAACTTCCTGGTGACCGACCCGCTGGACATTCCGCGCACCATCGCCGAGGCCTTCCACCTGGCGGAGTCCGGACGTCCCGGCGCCGTGCTGGTGGACATCCCCAAGGACGTGCTGCAGGCGCGCACCACCTTCTCCTGGCCGCCGGAGATCCACCTGCCCGGCTACCGGCCGATCACCAAGCCGCACAGCAAGCAGGTCCGCGAGGCCGCCCGGCTGATCGCCGCTGCCCGCCGGCCGGTGCTCTACGTCGGCGGCGGCGTGATCAAGGCCGAGGCCGGCGAGGAGCTGGCCCAGCTGGCCGAGCTGACCGGCGTCCCGGTGGTCACCACCCTGATGGCCCGCGGGGCGTTCCCCGACAGCCACCACCTCAACCTGGGCATGCCTGGCATGCACGGCACCGTCGCCGCGGTCGCCGCCATGCAGCGCAGCGACCTGCTGATCACCCTGGGCGCGCGCTTCGACGACCGTGTCACCGGGGTGCTCAGCTCCTTCGCCCCCGAGGCCAAGGTCATCCACGCCGACATCGACCCGGCTGAGATCGGCAAGAACCGCCACGCCGACGTGCCGATCGTGGGTGACTGCAAGGAGGTCATCACCGAGCTGCTGGAGTGCGTGCGCGACCAGCGCTCCGAGGGCGACGTGCCGGACCTGACGCAGTGGTGGAGCCAGCTCGACGACATCCGCACCCGGTTCCCGCTGGGCTACGACCGCCCCGCCGACGGTGCGCTGTCCCCGGAGCTGGTGATCTCCGAGATCGGCAAGGCGGCCGGACCGGACGCCATCTACGTCGCCGGCGTCGGCCAGCACCAGATGTGGGCCGCGCAGTTCGTCTCCTACGAGAAGCCGCGCACCTGGCTGAACTCCGGGGGCCTGGGCACCATGGGCTACGCGGTGCCCGCGGCGATGGGCGCCAAGATGGGCCGGCCGGACACCGAGGTGTGGGCCATCGACGGGGACGGCTGCTTCCAGATGACCAACCAGGAGCTGGCCACCTGCGCCATCGAGGGCGTCCCGATCAAGGTGGCCGTCATCAACAACGGCAACCTGGGCATGGTCCGGCAGTGGCAGACGCTGTTCTACGACGAGCGGTACTCCAACACCGGGCTGTCCACCCACGGCGACGCCGACGGCCGCCGCATCCCCGACTTCCTCATGCTGGCCGAGGCCCTGGGCTGCGTGGGGATGCGCTGCGAGCGTGAGGAAGACGTCGCCGCCACCATCGAGGCGGCCCGCGCGATCACCGACCGGCCCGTCGTGATCGACTTCATCGTGGGCGCCGACGCCCAGGTGTGGCCGATGGTCGCCGCAGGCACCAGCAACGACGAGATCATGGCTGCCCGCGGCATCCGTCCGCTGTTCGACACCGACGACGCGGACCCGGAGATCGTCGCCGCGGCCACCGCCGAGGACGCGGCCACCGAGACCGGTGCTGCGGGCACCGGCACCGACACCACTGGGCACCAGAACCCGAAGGGACAGAACCTGTGAGCACCCACACCCTCAGCGTGCTGGTGGAGAACAAACCCGGTGTGCTCGCGCGCGTGGCCGGCCTGTTCTCTCGCCGTGGGTTCAACATCGACTCCCTGGCGGTGGGCGAGACCGAGCTGCCCGGGATCTCCCGGATGACCATCGTGATCTCCCTGGAGGACTTCCCGCTGGAGCAGGTCACCAAGCAGCTGAACAAGCTGGTCAACGTGATCAAGATCGTCGAGCAGGACCCCACCAACGCCGTGGCCCGCAAGCTGGTGCTGGTGAAGGTGAGGGCCGATGCCAGCGTCCGCAGCGAGGTGCTGGAAACTGTTGCCCTGTTCCGCGCGAAGGTCATCGACGTTGCCCACGAGGCCATCACCATCGAGGCCACCGGCACCAACCAGAAGCTGGACGCGCTGCTGCGGCTGCTCGAGCCCTACGGGATCCGGGAGATCGTGCAGTCGGGTGTGGTCGCGCTGGGCCGCGGCCCCAAGTCGATCACCTCGACACGCTAGCCACCCGCGCCCGCACGAACCAAGACTCAAGTCACCAATCGAAGGGAAACACTGTGAGCGTCGAGATCTTCTACGATGACGATGCAGATCTGTCGATCATCCAGGGCCGCAAGGTCGCCGTCATCGGCTACGGCAGCCAGGGCCACGCCCACTCGCTGAGCCTGCGGGACTCCGGCGTGGACGTGCGCGTCGGCCTCAAGGAGGGCTCGAAGTCCCGCGCCAAGGCCGAGGAGCAGGGCCTGCGGGTCGTCACTCCCGCCGAGGCCGCCGCCGAGGCCGACCTGATCATGGTGCTGGCCCCGGACACCGCCCAGGCCCAGATCTTCACCGAGGACATCGCCCCGAACCTCAACGAGGGCGACGCGCTGTTCTTCGGCCACGGCCTCAACGTCCACTTCGACCTGGTCAAGCCCGACCCCAGCATCACCGTGGCCATGGTGGCGCCCAAGGGCCCCGGCCACCTGGTGCGTCGCCAGTTCGTCGACGGCAAGGGCGTGCCCTGCCTGGTCGCCGTGGAGCAGGACCCCACCGGCAACGGCCTGGCGCTGGCGCTGTCCTACGCCAAGGCCATCGGCGGCACCCGCGCAGGCGTCATCAAGACGACCTTCCGGGAGGAGACCGAGACCGACCTCTTCGGTGAGCAGGCCGTGCTCTGCGGCGGCATCGAGGAGCTGGTCAAGAACGGCTTCGACGTGATGGTCGAGGCGGGCTACGCCCCCGAGATGGCCTACTTCGAGGTGCTGCACGAGCTCAAGCTGATCGTGGACCTGATGTACGAGGGCGGCATCGCCCGGATGAACTACTCGGTGTCGGACACCGCGGAGTTCGGCGGCTACCTCTCCGGCCCGCGCATCATCGACGCCGGCACCAAGGAGCGGATGAAGGAGGTGCTCGCCGACATCCAGAGCGGCGAGTTCACCCGTCGTCTCGTCGCCAACGTGGAGAACGGCAACACCGAGCTTGAGGGGCTGCGCAAGGCCAACGCCGAGCACCCCGTCGAGGTCACCGGCAAGAAGCTGCGCGACCTGATGAGCTGGGTCGACCGTCCGATCACCGAGACGGCCTGACACCTGGTCACCGCCAGCTGCACCACCAGCCGTGCCCGCCCGCGCTCCTGCGCCGGCGGGCACGGCTGGTCTCGCCCCGGGATCATTCACCACTGGGCCGTCACAGCGGGGCCGTCACCGCTGTGTCCCTACCTTTGCGCCAAGACCTCGGCCGCCGCGCGCTCACCCGCCCGCACCGCGCCGTCCATGAATCCCGCCCAGTAGGTCGCCGTCTCCGTCCCCGCCCAGTGCACGCGACCGAAGGGCACCCGGATCTGCGCGCCGTAGGCGGTGGTGGTGCCGGTGCCCGCCGACGCCACCGGCGAGCCCTTGGTCCAGCGCTCCCGCGTCCAGTCCTGCTCCACGTACTCCACCGGGTCGAGCGCCTGCGGGCCGACGAGCTGGGCGAAGCCCTGCAGCACCGCGGTGCGGCGCTGCGCCAGGGGCAGGTTGCCGTACTCGCGCCACGTCGACCCGCCGACGAAGGCCAGCAGCACCCCCACGGCGGCGTCGGCAGGGGAGTTGTCGAAGCAGGTGCGCACCGCGCCGGAGGTGGCGATGCCGCTGCCGGACAGCCCGGCCGCGCGCCAGAACGGCGAGGGGTAGACGGCGTCCACCTTCATCAGCGTGCCCAGGTGCAGCCGGGTCAGCAGCTGCTGGCGCAGCGGAGGCAGCAGCGGGTCCCAGTCGATGGCCGTGACCAGGGGCGGGGGAGCGGCCACCACCACCCGGCCCGCCCGCACCTGGCCGCGGTCACTGGTCACCGTCACGCCGGTGTCGTCCTGGGCGATGCGCCGCACCGCGGCCTCGGTCTGCACAACCGCGCCCAGCTGGCGGGCCAGGGCCAGGGGCACCAGCTGTGAGCCGCCCACGAACCGGGAGTCCTGGGCTCCGTTGGCGGTGCTGGAGGCTCGCTCGAAGCTGCCCGGCGTGGTCTCGTTGCCGGAGCAGGCGATGGTCCACAGGAAGAACAGCAGCGACACGTCCTCGCCGTCGGAGCCGTAGGTGGGCTGCAGGAACGACTGCAACAAGGTCAGCGTGTCCCGGTTGAAGGTGTTGGCGCGCACCCACTCCTGCACCGTCACCGCGTCCCACTCCGCCGCGTGCGGGGCGCTCCACGGCGCGTCCACCGGCACCTGCCCGGCCATCCAGTCGATGCGCAGCTGCAGCACGAAGGCGTCCACCACGATGGCCAGGTCCGGCGGGACGGTGCCCTGGTAGCGCATGGTGCGGCCGTTGGCGGCGAAGATGTTGTCGCCGGCCACGTGCTCCTTGAAGGTGGGGACCCCCAGCTCGGCGGCCAGCGCCAGGATGCGGTCCTGGGTGGGTCCGACGAACGCGCCACCGGCCTCGATCACCGAGCCGTTGGCCAAGGTGTGGTTGAGCACCCGGCCGCCCACCCGGTCCCTGGCATCCAGCAGCACCACCGACCGGCCCGCCCTGGCCAGCTCGCGCGCGGTGACCAGCCCGGAGATGCCGCCTCCCACCACCACGACGTCGGCGGTGCCCGGCAACGGGTCCCGCGCGCCCGCGGCGGCCGCCCGCACGGGAGCGGAGAGCGCACCACTGGCCAGCAGCGCGCCACCGGCCAGGCCGCCGAGGAGCCCACGGCGAGTGAGGTTGCTGCTGCTGACGTCCATGACGGTCCCCCCGTGCTCGTCCGTGGTGCATGTCTATCCCACCGCGGGCCCCACCGGAAGTGCTGCGGAGGCACAGCCGTTCACCGCCCGCTGGGCTGGCGGGACCGCAAAGTAGGCTCGAAGAACCGCGCTTCGTCACATATTCCAAGCCAGGGAGATCGTCAGTGAGCCAGTCCGTCCGTCCCGTCGTCCTCATCGCCGAGAAGCTCGCGCCGTCCGTCATCGACGCGCTGGGCGACGGAGTGGAGGTGCGTCACGTCGACGGCACCGACCGCCCGGCGCTGCTGGAGGCCGTCGCCGGCGCCGACGCCCTGCTGGTCCGCTCCGCCACCCAGGTCGACGCCGAGGTGCTCGGCGCCACCAACACCCTCAAGGTCGTCGCCCGTGCCGGCGTGGGCCTGGACAACGTGGACGTGCCCGCGGCCACCGCCCGTGGCGTGATGGTGGTCAACGCGCCCACCTCCAACATCGTCTCCGCCGCCGAGCACGCCGTGGCGCTGCTGCTCTCGGCCGCCCGGCAGATCCCGGCCGCCGACGCCACCCTGCGCGAGCACACCTGGCAGCGCAGCAAGTTCAACGGTGTGGAGATCTCCGGCAAGACCATCGGCGTGGTGGGCCTGGGCAAGATCGGCCAGCTCTTCGCCCAGCGCATCGCCGCCTTCGGCACCACGCTCATCGCCTACGACCCCTACGTCTCCGCCGCCCGCGCGGCCCAGCTGGGCATCGAGCTGGTCACCCTGGACGAGCTGCTGCAGCGCGCCGACGCCTTCTCGGTGCACCTGCCCAAGACCCCGGAGACCAAGGGACTCATCGGCGCCGAGCAGCTGGCGATGACCAAGAAGGGCGTCATCATCGTCAACGCCGCCCGTGGCGGCCTCATCGACGAGCAGGCGCTGGCCGACGCCGTCACCAGCGGCCAGGTCGGCGCCGCCGGCATCGACGTCTACGGCAGCGAGCCCTGCACCGACAGCCCGCTGTTCGAGCTGCGCAACGTCGTGGTCACCCCGCACCTGGGTGCCTCCACCGTGGAGGCCCAGGACCGCGCGGGCACCGACGTGGCGCGCAGCGTGAAGCTGGCCCTGGCCGGTGACTTCGTGCCCGACGCCGTCAACGTGCAGGCCGGTGGCGTGGTGGGCGAGGAGGTCGCCCCGTGGCTGGAGCTGGTGCGCAAGCTCGGCGTGCTGCTGGGTGCGGTGTCCGGCAGCCTGCCCACCTCGGTCACCGTCGAGGTCCGCGGCGAGCTGGCGTCGGAGGACGTCACCGTGCTGCAGCTGGCCGCCCTGCGCGGGCTGTTCTCCGGCGCGGTGGAGGAGCAGGTCACCTTCGTCAACGCGCCGTCCATCGCCGAGGAGCGCGGGGTGAGCGTGGAGGTCACCACCGCCACCGAGAGCCCCGCCCACCGCTCCGTGGTCGTGCTGCACGCCGCCATGGGCGACGGTGCCGCCTACAGCGTCGCCGGCACCCTGTCCGGCCCTCAGCAGGTGCAGAAGGTCGTCTCCATCAACGGCCGCAACTTCGACCTGCGGGCCGAGGGCACCGTGCTGCTGCTGGCCTACGCCGACAAGCCCGGCGTGATGGGCAAGGTCGGCACCCTGCTCGGCGAGCAGGGCGTGAACATCGAGGCCGCGCAGCTCAGCCAGGCGGCCCAGGGCGACAGCGCGGTGATGATGCTCCGCGTGGACCGGGCACCGGCGGCCGACCAGCTCGCCCCCATCGCCGAGGCGGCCGGCGCCAGCACCATCGAGCTGGTCGACTTCAGCTGAGCCGCTTGACCTGAGCGCCGCCGAGCGCGCTGCCGGGCGACCTCGTGTCGCCCGGTAGCGTGCACCTCGGCCGCTGTGTGGCGGCCCCATACTCATGTGTGCAGGAGGCAGTGGATGAAGCTCGCGGTGATTCCGGGTGACGGGATCGGACCTGAGGTGGTCGCCGAGGCGCTCAAGGTGCTCGACGTGGTGGCCCCCGGGGCCGACCTGACCACGTACGACCTGGGTGCCCGGCGCTGGCACGCCACCGGCGAGCTGCTGCCGGAGTCGGTGATCGCCGAGCTGGGCGGGCACGACGCCATCCTGCTGGGGGCCATCGGCGACCCGTCGGTGCCCAGCGGCACCCTGGAGCGCGGCCTGCTGCTCAAGCTGCGCTTCGCCATGGACCACCACGTGAACCTGCGTCCGTCGCGGCTGTTCCCCGGCGTGCGCAGCCCGCTGGCCGACCCGGGCGAGATCGACTTCGTGGTGGTCCGCGAGGGCACCGAGGGCCCCTACACCGGCAACGGCGGCGTGCTCCGCAGGGCGACCCCGCACGAGGTGGCCACCGAGGTCAGCGTGAACACCTGGTTCGGCGTGGAGCGCGTGGTGCGCGACGCCTTCGCCCGCGCGGAGAACCGCCGCAAGCACCTCACCCTGGTGCACAAGAACAACGTGCTCGCCAACGCCGGCTCGCTGTGGACCCGCGTGGTCGACCAGGTCGCCGCCGAGCACCCCGACGTCACGGTGGCCTACCAGCACGTGGACGCCGCCACCATCCACATGGTCACCAAGCCCTCGCAGTACGACGTGATCGTCACTGACAACCTCTTCGGCGACATCATCACCGACCTTGCGGCCGCCATCTCCGGCGGCATCGGCCTGGCCGCCAGCGGCAACCTGGACGCCTCGGGCACCAACCCGAGCATGTTCGAGCCGGTGCACGGCAGCGCGCCGGACATCGCCGGCCAGGGGATCGCCGACCCCACCGCCGCGGTGCTGTCGGTGGCGCTGCTGCTGGAGCACCTCGGCCACCCCGCACAGGCTCGCGCCATCGAGGACGCGGTGGCCGCCGACCTGGCCGAGCGGGGCACCGCCGCCACCAGCACCAAGGAGATCGGCGACCGCCTGGCCGCCCGCGTCGCCGGCTAGTCCCCTCCCGCGCAGACCCTGCTCGACCCCGGTGGCCCTCGCTGCCGGGGTCGAGCCGCACCGTAGGCTCGGGCGCATGCGCTTGGGTCGAGTTGCCAGCCCGGATGGGGTCGCCTTCGTCAGCATCGAGGGGGAGGGCCCTGAGCAGCAGGCGCGCGAGATCGCCGAGCACCCCTTCGGCACACCCACCTTCACCGGGCGCAGCTGGAAGCTGGCCGACGTGCGCCTGCTGGCGCCGATCCTGGCCACCAAGATCATCTGCGTGGGCAAGAACTACGCCGACCACGCCGCCGAGATGGGCGGGGCGGCGCCGGAGGCCCCGGTGATCTTCATGAAGCCCTCCACCACCATCGTGGGCCCGCACGCGCCCATCGTCCTGCCGCCGAGCTCCACCCGGGTGGACTACGAGGGTGAGCTGGCCGTGGTGATCGGGCGTCCCTGCAAGGACGTGCCGGCCGCCAAGGCGCTGGACGTGGTGCTGGGCTACACCGTGGCCAACGACGTCACCGCCCGCGACCACCAGGCCGCGGACGGGCAGTGGACCCGGGGCAAGAGCCACGACACGTTCTGCCCGCTGGGCCCGTGGATCGAGACCCAGCTGGACCCGGGCGACCTGGAGCTGGTCACCGAGCGTGACGGCGAGGTGGTTCAGCGCAGCCGCACCTCGCTGATGCTGCACGACGTGGCGGACATCATCGAGTGGGTCTCGGCGATCATGACGCTGCTGCCCGGTGACGTGATCCTCACCGGCACCCCGGCCGGCGTCGGGCCGATCAAGGCGGGCCAGAGCGTGAGCGTCACCGTCGAGGGCATCGGCACGCTGACCAACCCGGTGGCGGCCAAGCGCTGACCGATAGCCTGGGAGCAACATGACTACCTCCCAGAGCACCCGCCCGGTCCGTGTCCGCTTCTGCCCGTCGCCCACCGGCACACCCCACGTGGGCCTCGTCCGCACGGCCCTGTTCAACTGGGCCTACGCGCGGCACACCGGCGGCACCTTCGTCTTCCGCATCGAGGACACCGACGCCGCCCGGGACACCCAGGAGTCCTACGACGCCCTGCTGGACGCGCTGCGCTGGCTGGGGCTGGACTGGGACGAGGGCCCGGAGGTGGGCGGTCCGCACGAGCCCTACCGGCAGTCGCTGCGCAAGGGCCTCTACACCGACGTCGTCGCCAAGCTGGTCGAGGCGGGCGAGGTCTACGAGAGCTTCTCCACCCCCGAGGAGGTGGAGGCCAGGCACAAGGCCGCCGGTCGCGACCCCAAGCTGGGCTACGACAACTACGACCGCACGCTCACCGAGGAGCAGAAGGCCGACTTCCGCGCCCAGGGCCGTCCGGCGGTGCTGCGGCTGCGGATGCCCGACCACGACCTCACCTGGAACGACCTGGTCCGCGGGGAGACCACCTTCCGCGCCGGTACCGTGCCGGACTTCGCCATCACCCGGGGCAACGGCCAGCCGCTCTACACCCTGGTGAACCCGGTGGACGACGCGCTGATGGGCATCACCCACGTGCTGCGCGGGGAGGACCTGCTGTCCTCCACCCCGCGCCAGCTGGCCCTCTACGAGGCGCTGCAGCGCGTCGGGGTCGCCGACTTCACCCCGGAGTTCGGGCACCTGCCCTTCGTGATGGGGGAGGGCAACAAGAAGCTGTCCAAGCGCGACCCGCAGGCGGACCTGTTCCTGCACCGCGAGCGTGGCTTCATCCCCGAGGGTCTGCTCAATTACCTGGCCCTGCTGGGCTGGTCCATCGCCGACGACCACGACATCTTCAGCCTGCAGGAGATGGTGGACGCCTTCGACGTGCACGCAGTGAACTCCAACCCGGCGCGGTTCGACCAGAAGAAGGCCGACGCCATCAACGCCGAGCACATCCGGATGCTGGAGCCGGCCGACTTCGCCCAGCGGCTGCGCGCGCACCTCACCGCGCACGGCCAGCTGCCCGCCGACGTGGACTCCGAGCTCTTCGCCACCGCGGCCGACCTGGTGCAGACCCGCATCGTGGTGCTCTCCGACGCCGCCGCCCTGCTCGGCTTCCTCTTCGTGGACGAGAGCGAGTTCACCATCGACGAGGCAGCCGCGAAGAAGACGCTCGGCCCCGACGCGGAGCCGGCCCTGAACGCCGCTGTGGCGGCCCTGGAGGCCCTGGAGGGGTGGGACACGGCCAGCATCGAGGAGGCGCTGAAAATGGCGCTGGTGGAGGATCTGGGGCTCAAGCCGCGCAAGGCGTTCGCGCCGGTGCGGGTGGCCGTCACCGGCTCCACCATCAGCCCGCCGCTGTTTGAGTCGCTGGAGCTGCTCGGCCGGGAGCGCTCCCTGGGCAGACTGCGCGCTGCGGCCCGCTGACCAGGGGATTGGTGGTCTCGGCCGGGGGTGCGCTAGTCTCTTCCACGGCTCGAGAACAAGGAACCAACCACCGGCAGCCAGCCGGTTTGGAACTTGGAAGCCATTGGGGTATGGTGTAATTGGCAACACGGCTGATTCTGGTTCAGTTGTTCTAGGTTCGAGTCCTGGTACCCCAGCTGAGAGATCAGCACGGACGTGTTGATCTCCCTGGCCCCGTCGTCTAGCGGCCTAGGACGCCGCCCTCTCAAGGCGGTAGCGCGGGTTCGAATCCCGTCGGGGCTACACAGCACGAAACCCTCTGTCGCACTGCGGCAGGGGGTTTCTTGCCGTTCGGGGCAGCACGCCGACGACGGTGCGGTGAAGGTCACATCGCCTGGCGGCCCGCTCAGAGCTGCTGCTGCAGGGCCTCCGCCGCCGCCAGCAGGTCTGCCGCCCAGCGCTCGCCCGGGCGCCTGCCGATCCGGTCCACCGGGCCGGACACCGACACCGCCGCCACCACCGCGCCGGCGGCGTCGCGCACCGGTGCCGCCACGCTGGCCACCCCGGGCTCCCGCTCGGCCACGCTCTGCGCCCAGCCGCGGGCCCGGACCTGGGCCAGGGTCTGGGCGGTGAAGGTGGCCTCGTCCAGCACGGACCCCTGCAGCTGGGGCTCGGCCCACGCCACCAGCACCTTGGCTCCCGATCCGGCGGTCAGCGGCAGGTGAGTGCCGACCAGCACGGTGTCGCGCAGCCCGGTGGGTGGCTCGGCGATGGCCACGCAGACCCGGCTGAGGCCCTCGCGACGGTAGAGCTGCACGCTCTCCCCGGTGAGGTCGCGCAGCCGGGGCAGCACGCCCGCAGCGGCGTCCAGGAGGGGGTCGGTGACCGTGGCCGCCAGCTCGCTGAGGGCCGGTCCGGGTCGCCAGCGGCCCTGCTCGTCCCTGGCCAGCATCCGGTGCAGCTCCAGGCCGACGGCGAGGCGGTGCGCGGTGGCCCGGGGCAGCCCGGTCCTGGCGCACAGCTCACCGAGCGCGCAGGGTTCCGCCGCCACCGCGTGCAGGACCAGCACCGCCTTGTCGAGCACGCCGATACCGCTATGCTGTCTCACAGGACGATACTAACGTCCCACATGCTGGGAACGCGTGAGCGGAGATGGAAGACGTATGCCGAAGACACTGGCCGAGAAGGTGTGGGACGCCCACGTCGTGCGACAGGGCGCCGGCACGGGGGAGCAGCGCGAGCCCGACCTGATCTACATCGACCTGCACCTCGTGCACGAGGTGACCAGCCCGCAGGCATTCGACGGCCTGCGGCTGGCCGGCCGGCCGGTGCGTCGTCCTGACCTCACCATCGCCACCGAGGACCACAACGTCCCCACCACCGACATCGACAAGCCGATCGCCGACCTGGTCTCCCGGACCCAGGTGGACACCCTGCGGGCCAACTGCGCGGAGTTCGGCATCCGCCTGCACTCCATGGGCGACGCCGAGCAGGGCATCGTGCACATCATCGGTCCCCAGCTGGGTCTCACCCAGCCCGGCGTCACCATCGTCTGCGGCGACAGCCACACCTCCACCCACGGCGCCTTCGGTGCGCTGGCCTTCGGCATCGGCACCAGCGAGGTGGAGCACGTGATGGCCACCCAGACGCTGTCGCTGCGCCCGTTCCGCACCATGGCCATCACCGTCGACGGCCAGCTCCCCCCCGGCGTCACCGCCAAGGACCTGATCCTCGCCGTCATCGCCCAGATCGGGACCGGCGGCGGGCAGGGCTACGTGCTGGAGTACCGCGGCGAGGCCATCGAGGCGCTGTCCATGGAAGCGCGCATGACCATCTGCAACATGTCCATCGAGGCCGGCGCCAGGGCGGGCATGATCGCGCCCGACCAGACCACCTACGACTACCTCAGGGGCCGCCCGCACGCCCCGCAGGGAGCCGACTGGGACGCCGCGGTGGCCAGCTGGGAGCAGCTGCGCACCGACGACGACGCGGTCTTCGACCACGAGGTGCGCATCGACGCCACCACGCTCACCCCGTTCGTCACCTGGGGCACCAACCCCGGCCAGGGCCTGCCGCTGGGCGCCTCGGTGCCCGACCCCGACACCATCGTCGAGGAGGGTGACCGCCAGGCCGCCCAGAAGGCCATCGAGTACATGGGTCTCACCCCGGGCATGCCGCTGCGGGAGGTCACCGTGGACACCGTCTTCCTGGGCTCCTGCACCAACGGTCGCATCGAGGACCTGCGGGCCGCTGCCGACGTCCTGCGTGACCGCCACGTGGCCGAGGGGATGCGGATGCTGGTGGTGCCGGGGTCCATGCGGGTCAAGGCGCAGGCCGAGCAGGAGGGTCTGGACAAGGTCTTCCTCGACGCCGGTGCCGAGTGGCGCCAGGCCGGCTGCTCGATGTGCCTGGGCATGAACCCCGACCAGCTGGCGCCCGGTGAGCGGGCCGCCTCCACGTCCAACCGCAACTTCGAGGGCCGCCAGGGCAAGGGTGGTCGCACCCACCTGGTGTCGCCGCAGGTCGCCGCCGCCACCGCCGTGCGCGGCACGCTGTCCGCGCCCGCCGACCTGAGCTGAGAGGTACGACCATGGAAGCCTTCACCACCCACACCGGGATCGGCGTGCCGCTGCGCAGGTCCAACGTCGACACCGACCAGATCATCCCGGCGGTCTACCTCAAGCGGGTCACCCGCACCGGGTTCGAGGACGGGCTGTTCGCCGGCTGGCGCAGCGACCCGGAGTTCATCCTGAACAAGCCGCCCTACGACGCCGGCTCGGTGCTGGTGGCCGGACCGGACTTCGGCACCGGCTCCTCCCGCGAGCACGCTGTCTGGGCCTTGGGCGACTACGGCTTCCGGGTGGTCATCGCCTCCCGCTTCGCCGACATCTTCCGGGGCAACGCCGGCAAGCAGGGGCTGCTGGCCGCGCAGTGCAGCCAGTCCGACGTCGAGCTGCTCTGGAAGGTGCTCGAGGAGCGTCCCGGCACCCAGGTGAGCGTCGACCTCACCGAGCGGACCGTCACGGCGGGAAGCCTGGTGGTGCCGTTCGACATTGACGACTACACCCGCTGGCGGCTGCTGGAGGGCCTCGACGACATTGGTCTCACATTGAGACAGGTTGACGACATCACCGCCTTTGAGGAGTCCCGCCCCCGGTGGTTGCCGGTGACGACTCAGCAATTCTCGGGGTAATCGCCTTCGGCGCGCGCCAGAAATGGCCCGCCACTTGGACTCCTGTCGATTCTGGGTTTACCGTGGCGCCAGGTTGGCCCGTTCGGGGCCGCCCCTGGCGGAGGACTCGGGATGAACAAGGCGCAGCTCATCGATTCACTTTCCCAACGCCTGAACGGCGACAAGCGGGTGGCTGCGGAGGCCGTCCAACACATCGTGGACATCGTGGTGCGCACGGTGGAGGCGGGCGACCACGTGACGATCACCGGTTTCGGTGTGTTCGAGAAGCGAGCCAGGGCCGCACGGGTCGCCCGCAACCCGCGAACTGGGGAAACGGTGCGGGTGGCCCCCACGTCGGTACCCGCGTTCCGGCCTGGTGCCCAGTTCAAGGCGGTGGTCTCGGGCGAGCAGGAGCTGCCTGAGGACGCCCCGGCGGTCAAGCGCGCCTCGGCCGGCCAGGGAGGGGCCGGGCGCAAGCGCTCCGCCGCGGGCAAGAAGTCGGACGCGGACAAGAAGAGTGGCCCAAAGAAGTCTGGTTCGACAAAAGACCCCACTTCGTCCAAAGGGAAGAAGGCGGACAGCAAGAAGAATAGTAAGTCAAAGAAATAGCTTCACGGGGAGTAGCTATTTCGCTTGACTATCTGTTGTTCTACCTCACTGTCCGTTTAACGCAACGGGGTGTCGAGATGATCAACCTCGATCACTCGACCCCCTTGCTGGGAGAGAACCCAGGTGCTGCCCTTTCGATTTCGGGAAGGGGGGAGGCCCACCTGGTCCCGCGCGGACAGCCAGTGCAGCAGGCCGGGGATGGCATCACCCTGGCTGCAGACGACGGGGGTCGTCGGCAGCTCGGCGATCTCCAGCAACCGCTTCTCGGCCAGCGCGGGGTCGGACTCGAACGCCTTGTCGGACAGGGCCGGCTCGGTGAGGACGGGCACGCCGAGGGCGTCGGCCAGCGGCTGCACGGTCTGCACGCACCGCACCAGGTCCGCGGCGTGCACCTCGGTGGCGCCGAAGGCCCGCAGGATCGGCACCAGCGCCGCTGCCTGCTGCCTGCCCACCGGTTCCAGCGGCCGCAGCCGGTCGTCTCCCTGGAACTGCTTGCGCGAGCCGGCCTTGGCGTGGCGCACCAGCAACAGGGTGGTGGTGTCGACCGGGCGCTCGGCGAACTGGTCGAGCACCCGTGCGTCGAAGGAGTAGCTGGCCAGCCGCCGGGCGTGCGGCAGGCTCAGCCAGCGCAGCTCGTCCACCTCGTCGTTGACCTGGAACTGCCCGCCCAGCACCCGGGCGGCCCAGTAGGTGACCACCTTCGGGCGGCCGTCGGTCCGGTAGGAGATGGTGCCGACGTACCGACCCAGGGCCACCCGCAGCCCGGTCTCCTCGGCCACCTCCCGGACCGCGGCGGTGGTGGCGTGCTCCCCGGGGTCCAGCTTGCCCTTGGGCAGCGACCAGTCGTCGTAGCGCGGGCGGTGCACCACGGCGACCTCCAGCGCGCCACCGGGGTCTCGGCGCCACACCACCGCGCCAGCGGCCCTGATCGGCTCCTCCACGCTCATCCGGCGGCCCCGTGGCGTCGCATGAGCTCCACCTGGTAGTCGCGGACCTGCTCGCCGGAGGCCGGGGCGGCCACCCACTCGCCGTCGGGACGCATCACCCAGCACCGGGTGGCGGGGTCCAGCGCGTCGTCGAAGACCGCCTCGAGCTCCTTGGTCAGCCGCGGGTCGGTCACCTGCACCATCACCTCCACCCGCCGGTCGAGGTTGCGGTGCATCATGTCGGCGCTGCCGATCCAGAACTCGTTGCCGCCGAGGAAGTGCATCACCCGGGAGTGCTCCAGGAAGCGGCCCAGGATGCTGCGCACGGTGATGTTCTCGCTGAGGCCGGGCACCCCGGGCTTGAGGGTGCAGATGCCCCGCACCACCACGTCCACCGAGACGCCGGCCTGCGAGGCGCGGTAGAGGGCGTCCACCACCTGCTCGTCCACCAGGGCGTTGGCCTTGAGCCGGATGCCGGCGGGCTCCCCCCGGCGGGCGTGCTCGATCTCGGCGTCGATGCGCTCGATGATGCCGCGGCGCACCCCGTACGGCGCCACCAGCAGGTTGCGGTAGGTGCGCTGGCGGGAGTAGCCGGTGAGGGAGTTGAACAGCTCGGTGAGGTCGCGGCCGATTTCCGGGGACGCGGTGAGCAGGCCGATGTCCTCGTAGAGCCGGGCGGTCTTGGGGTTGTAGTTGCCGGTGCCCAGGTGGGAGTAGCGCCGGATGGTGGTGCCCTCGCGCCGCACCACCAGGCAGATCTTGCAGTGCGTCTTCAGGCCCACCAGCCCGTAGACCACGTGCACCCCGGCCTGCTCCAGCTTGCGCGCCCACTTGATGTTGGCCTGCTCGTCGAAGCGGGCCTTGATCTCCACCAGCGCCACCACCTGCTTGCCGGCCTCCGCGGCGTCCACCAGGGCGTCCACGATGGGGGAGTCGCCAGAGGTGCGGTAGAGGGTCTGCTTGATGGCCAGCACCTGCGGGTCGGCGGCGGCCTGCTCCACGAAGCGCTGCACGCTGGTGGAGAACGAGTCGTAGGGGTGGTGCACCAGCACGTCGCCCTCGCGCAGGGTGGGGAAGACGCTCTTGGGGGTCTCCCGCTCGCCGAAGGCCGGGTGGGTGGCCGGCACGAACGGTGCGTCCTTGAGGTGCGGTCGGTCCACCCCGTAGATCTGCATGAGGCTGGTGAGGTCCAGCAGCCCGGGCACCTCGACCACGTCGCGCGGGTTTACGTCCAGCTCGCGCAGCAGCAGCTCGAGCATGTGCTCGGTCATGTCGTCGGCGACCTCCAGGCGCACCGGCGAGCCGAACCGGCGGCGAGCGAGCTCACGCTCCAGGGCCTGCAGCAGGTCCTCGTCCCGGTCCTCCTCCACCTCGAAGTCGGCGTTGCGGGTGATCCGGAAGGCGTGGTGCTCCACCACCTCCATGCCCGGGAACAGCGCGTCCAGGTGCGCCGAGATCAGCGCCTCCAGCGGCAGGAAGACGTCCTCGGCCAGGCGCACCCGCACGAAGCGGTCCACGTTGTCGGGCACCTTCACCCGGGCGAAGCGCTCGCCGCCGGACTGCACGTCGCGCACCGTCACCGCGAGGTTGAGGGAGAGCCCGCTGATGTAGGGGAAGGGGTGGGCGGGGTCGACGGCCAGCGGGGTGATCACGGGGAAGAGCTGCTCGCGGAAGTAGTGCGACAGGCGGGCGCGGGGCTCCTCCTCGAGGTCGTCCCAGCCGACGATGGCCACGCCCTCCTTGGCCAGCCCCGGCTGCACCTCGTCCAGGAAGACCCGGGCGTGCTTCTCCGCCAGCTCCTGGGTGCGCTCGGCGACCATGGCCAGCTGCTCGCGGGGGGACAGGCCGTCGGCCGAGCGCACGGACAGGCCGGTCTCGTCCCGGCGCTTCAGCCCGGCCACCCGCACCATGTAGAACTCGTCGAGGTTGGAGGCGAAGATCGACAGGAACTTGGCGCGCTCCAGCAGCGGGATGGAGGGGTCCTCGGCCAGGGCGAGGACCCGGGAGTTGAAGTCCAGCCAGCTGAGCTCTCGGTTGGCGTAGCGGTGGGCGGGCAGGTCGGTGGCCTGGGCCCGGCGGGGCGTGACCGCGGGCGGCGCGGTGGGCAGGCCCCGGTGCACGGCGGCGATGCCACCGTCGGCGTCGGCGGTGCCGTCGACCACTGCGGTGCCGTCGACCACGGTGGCGGTCTCCGGGTCGGTCGCGGGGTCACCGTCCGGGCCGCTGCTGGGGGGGACGTTCGAACCGGTGCTGGTCTCTGCGGTGCTCACACAGGACATCATCCCCCATTGCTACCGGGGACGGCGGCGGTCACCGGGGCGCTCGGATCCCTCGGGGGGCTGGCGCCCCGGGTCGCTCAGCCGGGCAGGGCCGCCGGGGCCGTGGTCACCAGCACCACCTCGCCGGCGGTGTTGCGGTGCACCCGCACCCGCTGGCCGGTGCGCAGCTGGCGCCAGCCGCCCAGGGCTGCGGCGGTGGGCGGGCAGGTGATGGTGCTGCCCTGGTCCCCGCGGACCACCAGCGCGCTGTCCGGCGCGTCCTGCACCGTGCCCGCGGTTCCCATGGCGTCGAGCACGGCGGCGGTGGCGGGCCCGACGCCCAGCCGCAGCGCCGCGGCGAGGTCCGTCACGGTGTCCACGTCGCAGCGCAGGCCCGGCCACCCGGGGGCGAGCGAGGTGGCGCCGGAGCAGGAGTGCGCGGCGGCCGAACCGGGGCCGAAGCGGGCGTTCAGCTCCACCCCGGTGGTGTGCAGCAGCGTGGTGCCGGTGCCGCTGCGGTCGGCGACGAAGCAGCGCAGGTGACCGGCGGCGGCGTCCAGGGCGGCGGCCAGCTCGGCGGGGCGAAGGGCCGGCAGGTCGGCCTGCAGCGCCACCAGCGGGCGGTGCGGGATCGTGGCGGCAGCGTGGGCGAGGGCGGGGTTGAGGCCGTCCACGTCGGGGTCGGCCAGCACCGCTGCACCCCACCGCACGGCGGTGGCGGCCACGGCGTCGTCCCGGGTGACCACGTGCACGCCGGCCACCTGCGGGGTGCGGGCGACGGCGGAGAGCGTGTCGGCGAGCATGGCCAGCACCAGGTCGCGGCGCCGGACGTCGGGCACCGCCTCGGCCAGGCGGCTCTTGGCGTTGAGGAGGTCCTTCACGGCCAGCACCACGTGGACGCCCGCGGCGGAGGGGGTGGCAGTGGGGGAGGACACGGCTTGATCCTGCCAGCCGCAGGTCGCCGGAGCGGTTAGGCCATGATGGTCTGCCGGGCAGGACCGAGGCAGCAGACGTTTCAGGACAGGGGTTCGAGTGGCGCGAGTGGCCGTGCTGGGTGCGGGTTCGTGGGGCACCACCTTTGCCAAGGTGCTGGCCGACGCGGGCAGCGACGTGACGCTGTGGGCGCGCCGGCCCGAGGTCGCCCGCCAGGTGCAGGAGCAGCGGCGCAACGCCGACTACCTGCCCGGCGTGACGCTGCCGGACACCCTGTGCGCCACCTCCGACGCCCGAGCCGCCCTCGACGGAGCCGACATCGTGGCGCTGGCCGTGCCCGCGCAGTCGCTGCGGGAGAACCTGGTGGGGTGGACCGACGGCCTTCCGGCGCACGCGACGCTGCTGTCGCTGGCCAAGGGCGTGGAGCTGGGCACCCTGCAGCGGATGACCGAGGTGGTGCGCGAGGTGACCGGGGCGGCCGCCGACCGGGTGGCGGTGCTGTCCGGGCCGAACCTGGCCCGCGAGATCGCGCTGGAGCAGCCCACCGCCACCGTGATCGCCTGCCTGGACCACGAGCGGGCGGTGGCCGTGCAGCAGGCGTGCACCAGCTGGTACTTCCGCCCGTACACCAACACCGACGTGCTGGGCTGCGAGCTGGCCGGGGCCTACAAGAACGTCATCGCGCTGGCCTGCGGGATGGCCGTGGGCATGGGGATGGGGGAGAACTCCCTGGCCAGCATCATCACCCGCGGCCTGGCCGAGACCACCCGCCTGGGCGTCGCGCTCGGTGCGGAGCCCGCCACCTTCGCCGGGCTGGCCGGGATGGGTGACCTGGTGGCCACCTGCTCGTCCACGCTGTCGCGCAACCGCACCTTCGGGGCGCGGCTGGGGGCGGGGGAGTCGCTGGAACAGGCGCAGCTGGCCACCAAGGGCCAGGTCGCCGAGGGCGTCAAGAGCTGCTCGGCCATCACCGAGCTGGCCGCGCGACACTCGGTGGACGTGCCCATCGCCGCCGGGGTGCACCGGGTGTGCCACGACGGGCTCAGCGTGCAGGTGCTGGCCTCCCAGCTGCTCGGCCGCAGGACCAAGCCGGAATGAGCACCCCCGAGCAGGGCCTGGGCGACTCCACCCGCTGCGTGCGCGCCGGGGTGGCCCCCGGGGCGCCGGGCGAGCCGATCATGCCGGGACCGGTGCTGGCCGCCCCGTACCACCTCAGCGCCGACGAGGGCAGCGAGAGCGACTTCTACGCGCGCAACTCCAACCCCACCTGGCGGGGGCTGGAGCTGGCGCTGAGCCAGCTGGAGGGCGAGGGCTCGCCGGAGGTCGGTGCGGCGGTGTTCGGCACGGGGATGTCGGCCATCACCGTGCTGATGCGCACCGTGCTGCGGCCCGGGGACGTGCTGGTGATGCCCTCGGACGGGTACTACCTGGCGCGGGCGTACGCCGCGGAGAAGCTGGTGCCCCAGGGCATCGAGGTGCGCGAGGTGGACACCCCGGCGATGGTGGAGGCAGTGGCTGGGGCACGGCTGGTGCTGGCCGAGTCGCCGTCCAACCCGGGTCTGGACGTGGTGGACCTGCGCGCGCTGAGCGCCGCCTGCCGGCGGGCGGGAGCCCTGCTGGCGGTGGACAACACCACGGCCACCCCGCTGGGCCAGCTGCCGCTGCAGCTGGGCGCCGACGTGGTGGTGGCCAGCGGCACCAAGGCACTCTCCGGGCACAGCGACCTGCTGATGGGCTACCTGGCCACCGCTGACGCCGAGCTGCTCGGGCAGGTCTACCGCGAGCGGACGATGTCCGGGGTGGTGCTGGGACCGTTCGAGGCGTGGCTGGCCCACCGCAGCATCGGCAGTGCCGCGCTGCGGCTGGACCGCCAGGGCACCAACGCGGCGGCGCTGGCCGAGCTGCTGGTGCGCCACCCGGCCGTGACCGACGTCCGCTGGCCGGGCCTGGCTGACGATCCTGCGCACGCGGTGGCCGCCACCCAGATGAGCCGGTTCGGCGGGTTGGTGCGCGGCGTGCTGCCCTCGGCGGAGGCGGTGCACGCACTGGTGGCGGCCAGCGAGCTGACCACCCTGGCCACCAGCTTCGGCGGGCTGCACACCACCATCGACCGGCGGGCCCGCTGGGGTGATGACGTGGCACCGGGGTTCTTCCGGCTCTCCTGCGGCATCGAGGACACCGACGACCTGGTCCGCGACCTCACCCAGGCGCTGGACTCGCTGCGCTAGTCCGGTGCAGGGCTAGCCCCGGTCCCTGACGTGCGCGGGCACGGCGGCCTCCACCGGCAGCAGGGCACACGGCTGCGGCTCGCCCCAGCTCTGGGTCACGGGCAGCACCCCGGCCCAGGCTGTGCCCGCCTCGACGTCGGCGTCGTCGTCCACCGGGGGCCCCTGGCGCACCTTGACGCTGGCCTCGCTGGTGTCGATGGCCAGCACGGCCGTGGCGGCGAGCTCTTTGGCGGAGGGGCCGCGGGCGTGCTCCCACGAGCCGGGCGTCACGTGCTCCACCAGGGCGCGCAGGGCGGCCAGCTTCTCCTGCGGGTCGGTCACCGGGCGGGCCTCGGCGTGCAGGACGGCGCTGCGGTAGTTGGCGGAGTGGTGGAACACCGAGCGGGCGTAGACCAGGCCGTCGAGCAGGGTGACGGTGAGGCAGACCCGGTGGCCGGCGGCGGCGCGCAGGCTCGGGGCGCCGGTGGAGGCGTGCACGTAGACCGTGTCGCCCACGCGGCCGTAGGTGGTGGGCAGCACCAGGGGAGCACCGTCGACCACCACGCCCAGGTGGGCGACCAGGCCGGCGTCGAGCACGGCGTGCAGGTCGGCCCGGTCGGTGCGGGCCCGCGCGGACTTGCGGACGGTGCTGCGCGGGGTCGGCGAGAGCTCGGGGGACATGCGCACGATCCTCGCACCCGAGGGCGGTGGGCTGCGACGGGTTTCAGCGCGGCAGGGCGGCGCAGAGCTGGTCGATCTCGTCGGTGGTGTTGTAGTAGTGCACGGAGGCGCGCACCAGGTCCTGCTGGGCGTGCGGGTCGAACCGGGAGTTGGCCGCGGTGGTGACGCTGGTGTTGATCCCCGCCCGGCGCAGCTGTGCCGAGACGTCGGCCGAGGCGGCGTCGTGCACGCTGAAGGTGACGATGCCGCAGAGCCGCTCGCCGCGGTCGTGCACCTGGACGTGGGGGAGCTCGCGCAGCCGCTCGCGCAGCGTGGCGGCCACGGTGGTGATGCGTTCGGCGATGGCGGGCAGGCCCCACTGCAGGGCGTGGTCCACGGCGACGCCGAGGCCGATCTTTCCGGCGACGTTGCCCTCCCAGGTCTCGAAGCGGCGGGCACCGGGAGCGACCGTGAAGGTGTCGGGACCGGTCCAGGACGCGGAGTGCAGGTCGAGGAACGGCGGCTGGAGCCGGTCGGCGAGGGACTCGGCGACGTAGAGGAACCCGGTTCCCCGCGGGCCGCGGAGGAACTTGCGGCCGGTGGCCGAGAGCATGTCGCAGCCGAGCGTGCGGACGTCCAGGGGCAGCTGACCGGCGGACTGGCAGGCGTCGAGCAGGAAGGGGACCCCGGCGGCGCGGGTGAGCGTGCCGATGCCCTCGGCGGGGTTGACCAGGCCGCCGTGGGTGGGCACGTGGGTGACGGCGACCAGCTTGACGGTGCTGTCCAGCCGCTCGGCCAGGTCGGTCAGGTCGACCTGGCCGTGCTCGTCGTCGGCCAGGACCTCGATGCGCGCCCCCGTCCGCTGGGCGACCTGGAGCAGCGCCAGCGCGTTGCTGGCGTACTCCGCGGTGCTGGTGAGGATGCGGTCGCCGGGGGAGAAGGACAGCGAGTAGAACGCCATGTCCCACGCCCGGGTGGCGTTCTCCACCAGCGCGACCTCGGTGTCGGCGCAGCCGAGCAGCTCGGCCACCGCGGAGTAGGTGTGTGCGGTGGCCTCCGCCGCCTGTGCCGCGGCCTCGTACCCGCCGATGCGTGCCTCCAGCCGCAGGTGGTCGATGACCGCCTCGGTGACGGCGTCCGGGGGCAGCGCGGCACCGGCGTTGTTGAGGTGCGCCACCTCGCGGCAGCCTGAGGTCTCGCGACGGGCGCGATCGACGTCCAGCGGCATGACCAGGACCTTAGCTAGAAGGGTGGTGGGTCGGCGCTGGCGGTGACGAGGTGGTGCGCAGCCGGGTGGGTGGCCTGGCCACGGTTGTGGTCGTCCCCGTCGGTGTTGTCCCCGTCGATGTCGTGGTGGGTGGGGACGTGGTGCAGGAAGTCGTGACGCTCGGCGCCGGTGAGGTGGTCCTCGGACGGTGGCGGCAGGTGGTGTGGGTCGCCGGGGACGGTGTCGTGGGTGGTGCCGGTGGGGCTGGTCCAGCGCATGACGGCGCCGCGTTGGGGCTGCACGGTCCAGTCGCCGTGGGTCTTGAGGCGGTGGTGCCAGCGGCACAGGCACTGCAGGTTGGTGGCCACGGTGAGCCCACCAGCGGCGGGGTTGGAGTGGTGGAAGGGCTCGACGTGGTCGAGGTCGCAGCGGGCGGCGGGCACCGCGCAGCCGGGGAAGCGGCAGTGGCCGTCGCGGGCGCGGACCAGCCGGGCCAGGGCTGCCCCGGGGGTGTAGCGGTGCACGGCTGCGGCGTGGGCGACGGCACCCGCGGGGGTCGGTGGGTCGGCGGCGATGATGGTGCCGCGGTGGGTGAGCAAGCGCTGCCAGGTGGCGTCGGCGGCCAGGGTGCGCACCACGTCGGCATCAAGCACACCCAGCCCGGCCAGCGCCCCGGGCAGGTCGGTGGCACCGGCGAGGGTGGCGGCGTCGATGCTGACCTGCAGCAACACCTGCGGCGTGGCCGGGGCCTGCGGGGCGCAGGGGCAGCCAGGATCGGTGCAGGTGCAGGCGAGGTGGTCCGCACCCAGGGCGAGGGCGGTGAGGGCGTCGGCGCGGCGCTGGGCGAGGCTGCGGGGATCGGCGCTGCAGACCGATTGCGCCATCTGCCCCAGCCGGGAGTCCAGCACCGCCCCGTCCACCGCCGGCAGCAGGCCCCACACCGACGCCAGTCCGTCGGTGTCGGCCCGCACCTGCAGATCTCGGTCGTGGTGAGCGCGCCGGCGGCGCTCGCGCACCCCGTCGGGGTCGACCTCGGCCACGATCCGGTCGAGTGCTGCCACCAGCCGGGCCCGGGTGAGCTCCCGACCCGGACGCAGCGCGACCTCCAGGATTCGGGCCTCCGCCGCCGCCGCCACCGACTCCTCCAGGACGGTGGTGCGGTCGGCGATCGCCCGCACCCGGGTGAAGTCCAGCTCCCCGCGGGCGAAGGCCAGCCGGGTCAACGGCAACCGCTCCGCCAGCGCCGCCCCACGTGCACGAACACCCCCGCCATCGCACGGCTCACCGTCAGGGCGACGCCCACCTCGGCGGCGACGAACTCCCCGACCTGCGCGGCACACACCTGGGCGCGGAGATCGTCCTCGCACCGGCGTCGGTACAGCTCCGCCACCGCCGCGAGCTTGCCGGCCGCGTGTGCAGCCTCCGCCCGGGCATGCGCAGCCATCAGCGCCACGAGCTCCTCGGTGGTGCACGCCCCCGGTCTCGGGTGCTCCGACAACGTCGCTGATTCGAACATGTGTTCGACTTTACCGGCAGGCTCGCGCTGTGGCTAGGGCGATTCGGGCCACCTTGCGTGACGGAGAGCTGGTGTAGGTGGAGACCGGGGCGGGACTGTCGAAACCCCCGTTCCTGGCGCGCGCCTGGCCACCTCCTGGGTTACTGCCTGTCATAGTGCGTAACTATGAGTGAGGTTCCGGAGACGTCCGACGGACGGTGGCGCGCCGCGCTGCAGGACGTCGTCGAGCGTCGCACCCCGCTCGCGCTGCACGCCCAGCCCATCGTGGAGCTCACCACCGGACGGGTCGCCGGCTACGAGCTGCTGTCGCGCTTCACCGGCCCCTGGCAGGCCTCGCCGGACCGCTGGTTCGCCGCCGCCGACCACTGGGGCTTCAACGCCGAGCTGCAGTCCCGCGTGCTCAGCGCCGGCATCGCCGCACGCGCCCACCTGCCGGCCAACACCTTCCTCACCGTCAACGTCGACCCCCACCTGCTCACGGTCGGTCAGGTCGCCGACGTCCTCACCGGCACCGACGACCTCACCCGCGTCGTGCTCGAGCTCACCGAGCACACCCAGGGCAGCGAGCACCCCACGGCGGCGGCGGTGATCGAGCACGTCCGCAGCGTCGGCGGGCTCATCGCCATGGACGACGCCGGCACCGGCTACGCCGGGCTGAGCAAGCTGCTGACGCTGCGGCCGGACATCGTCAAGCTGGACCGCGAGCTGGTCACCGGCATCGACCGCGACCCGGTGAAGCGCTCCCTGGTGGAGGTCTTCGGCGACCTCGCCGGTCGGATGGACGCCTGGATCCTGGCCGAGGGCATCGAGACCACCGGCGAGCTGGACGCGCTGATCGCGCTGGGTGTGCCCCTCGGGCAGGGCTGGGCGCTGGCCCGCCCCGCGCCCACCATGCGCACCGAGCTGGAGCCCGACACGGTCACCCGCATCCGCAGCACCGCCAGCCGTACCGTTCTCGGCGACCACGTCGCCTCCTTGGTGCGCACCGCGGTGGTGGGCTCCGACCCGCTCACCTGCGACGTGCTGGTCGCCGAGACCGGCCGCGTCACCCAGGTGCGGGTGCCGGGGGCGGTGCGCGGGTCGACGAGCGGGTGGGCTCCGGCGATGACCGTGGCGCCGAGCGCTGACGTGGTGGAGGTGGCTCGCCGGGCTGTGGTGCGCGCGGAGCCCCACCGGTTCGCCCCGCTGGTGTGCACCGACGGAGCGGGTTCGGTCCTTGGCACCGTCACCGTGGACGACCTCGTCGTGGCCCTCTGTCGGCGGCCCTAGCCGCTCAGGAGATCGTGGGGCCGGCCGATGGGGGAGAGACGACACTCCATCGAGAGAGGCCAGACATGAAGAGCTTTCGCTGCGGCGACGTGGTGCCCGGGTGCACCGCTGCGTTCACCGGTACCGAGGACGAGATCCTGGCCCAGGCCGCCAGGCACGCCGCCAGGGACCACGGCATGACCAGCGTGTCGCCCGAGATGGTGCTGCAGGTGCGTGGGGCGATGACCCCCCTGACCGCCTGACCTTGCTGGTGCGCTGCCGCGTCGACCGAGGCGCCGAATCGGCGTGACCAGCGTCATGGTGTGATCCGTTATCTACTCTCCAGTAAGGTAACGGCCATGACGAGCACCAAGAGCCATGAGACGAGCTCAGGCGCGCCGCGTCCGGCCCAGCGCGACGCCATGGGCTACGGCCTCGCAGCGCTGAACTGGTTGGCCGGGTCGTCCGTGCTGGATCGCCTGAAGATGCGCAAGCGCGCCGAGCAGGTGGCCTACCAGGCTTCGCGCAGCGGCTTCCGCGTGGCGGGGGCGGCCAGCCGGGGCTTCAGCGCGGTGAACCAGCTGGGCAAGCCCGCCCGCCTGCCTGCCGCCCGCCCCAGCGACCTGTTCGACCTCACCCCCGACGACGAGCAGCAGATGATCGTGGAGACGGTGGCCGACTTCGCCGCCGAGCAGCTGCGCCCGGCCGCCTCAGAGGCCAACGAGGCCTGCGCTCCGCCGCCCGGGCTGCTGGAGCGGGTCAACGAGCTGGGCGTGACGCTGGTCGGCGTGCCCGAGGAGCTGGGCGGGGTGGGCAGCGAGCGCTCCGCCGTCACCAACGTCCTGGTGGCCGAGGCCCTGGCGCACGGTGACATGGGCCTGGCGGTCTCCTGCCTGGCGCCGTCGGCCGTCAGCACCGCCCTGGTGCTCTGGGGCGACGCAGCCCAGCAGGCCAAGTACCTGCCGGCCTTCGTGGGCGAGGACGTCCCGGCCGCCGCGCTGGCCGTGCTCGAGCCGCACCCGCTGTTCGACCCCTTCGCGCTGCGCACCACCGCGCGGCGCTCCGGCACAGGGTTCGTGCTCACCGGCGCCAAGTCGCTGGTGCCCCGGGCTGCCGAGGACGAGCTGTTCATCATCGCCGCAGAGCTGGAGGGCACCGGTCCCGCGCTGTTCGTGGTGGAGTCCAGCAGCGTCGGGCTGAGCATCGAGGCAGAGCCGGCCATGGGGCTGCGGGCCGCGAGCATGGGACGGGTGATGCTCGACGAGGTGCACCTGCCCGCCGACGCGCTGCTCGGGGCGGGACGTCCCGAGGTGTACGCCGAGTGCATCCGGCTGGGCCGCCTCGGCTGGAGCGCTCTCGCGCTGGGCACGAGCAAGGCCGTGCTGGACTACGTCACCCCCTACGTCAACGAGCGCATCGCCTTCGGCGAGCCCATCAGCAACCGGCAGGGCGTGGCCTTCAAGGTGGCGGACATGGCCATCGAGCTGGAGGGCATGCGCCTGGTCACCTACCGGGCCGCAAGCCGGGCCGCGCAGGGCAAGGACTTCGCCAGGGACACCGCCCTGGCCCGCAAGCTGTGCGCCGAGCGCGGCATGAGCATCGGCAGCGACGGCGTGCAGCTGCTCGGCGGCCACGGATTTGTCAAGGAGCACCCGGTCGAGCGGTGGTACCGCGACCTCCGCAGCATCGGCGTGATGGAAGGAATCGTGCTCGCATGATCAACCTCGAGGTTCCCAGGAAGTTCACCGCCTTCGTCAACCAGGCGCACCAGACCGCCGCGGAGGTGCTGCGGGCGAACTCGCGCAAGTACGACTCCGCCGAGCACTCCTACCCCAAGGAGCTGGACCTGCTGGCGTCCGTCGTCGACGGGCTCAACGACTCCTCGGCCACCGGCGGTGCCGGGGCTGCCGGTGTGCGCCGCACCGCCCAGAGCGGGGAGCAGAAGAACGCCAACGGCTCCAACATGTCCACCGCGCTGTCCATCATGGAGATGTGCTGGGGCGACGTGGGCCTGCTGCTGTCCATGCCGCGCCAGGGCCTGGGCAACTCGGCGATCGCCTCGGTGGCCAACGACGAGCAGCTCGAGCGCTTCGCCGGCACCTGGGCGTCGATGGCCATCACCGAGCCGCAGTGCGGGTCGGACTCCGCGGCCATCCGCACCACGGCGGTGCTCGACGGCGACCACTACGTGCTCAACGGCGAGAAGATCTTCGTCACCTCCGGCGAGCGGTCGGACTCCGTGGTGGTGTGGGCGACGCTGGACAAGAACCTCGGCCGCGCCGCCATCAAGTCGTTCCTGGTGCCCAAGGACACCCCGGGCCTGACCGTGGCCCGCCTGGAGCACAAGCTGGGGATCCGGGCGTCGGACACCGCCACGCTGTTCCTGGAGAACTGCCGGGTGCCCAAGGAGAACCTGCTGGGCAACCCGGAGATCGACACCTCCGGCGGCTTCGCCGGTGCCATGCAGACCTTCGACAACACCCGCCCGCTGGTGGCCGCGATGGCCGTCGGCTGCGCCCGGGCGGCCATCGAGGAGACCCGCGACCTGCTGGCCGAGGCCGGCGTGGTGGTGGACTACGACCGGCCCGCCGCCCAGCAGTCGCACGCCGCGGCAACGCTGCTGGGCATGGAGGCCGACTGGGAGGCCGCGTACCTGCTGGTGCTGCAGGCGGCGTGGATGGCCGACAACGGCAAGCCGAACTCGCTGCAGGCGTCGATGGCCAAGGCCAAGGCCGGCCGGGTGGGCACCGAGATCACCCTGCGCTGCGTGGAGCTGGTCGGCTCGATCGCCTACTCCGAGCACTCCCTGCTGGAGAAGTGGGCCCGCGACTCCAAGATCCTGGACATCTTCGAGGGCACCCAGCAGATCCAGCAGCTGATCGTGGCGCGCAGACTGCTGGGGAAGAGCTCGGCCGAGCTGAAGTAGGCCGGCTCACCCGGGACAGGTTCGGAGGCTGCGGATGTGGTGGGAAGGCAGGATGGTGCCCCGGGCAGCGGTGCTGCTGTGGGCGGACGGTCTTCCCGGAGAGGCCGGTCAGCCGGCGTACCCGGAGCTGGCTCGACTCACCGTGACGGTCACCTCCCGCGCCGAGCTGGAGCTCCTCCTGCTCCGCGTCCGTGCCGCCGAGCACCTGCACCTGCTCGAGGTCGTCGAGGTCCCCGCCCACGTGCGCACCGTGGTGGTGCTCGGGCTGGCTGACGCCGGCGTGCTGGACGGGGACGTCACCCTGCTCGCCGAGCTGCACCGCCTCGGCGTGCGGGTGCTCGCCCCCATCCACGGCCACGGCAACGCCGCCGGCTCGGGTGCCCTCGACCGCGTGGACGCGGGGCTCACCGAGCACGGCCAGGTGCTGCTCGCCGAGCTCAACGCGGTGGGCATGGTGGTGGACGCCGCCGGGGCCAGCGAGCGCGCCACCGTGCAGATGTGCGAGCTCACCCGCGCCCCGCTGCTCATCAGCCACTGCGTGCTGGACGCCGACTGCGCGGTTCCCGGTGCCATCACCGTCGGGCAGGCGCGGGCCTGTGCGGCGACCGGCGGGGTGATCGGCATCGGTACCCCGGCAACCGCCGCCACGGTCGGGGCGGAGGACTTCCTCGCCCTGCTCGAGCGGGCGGTGGCCCTGGTGGGCGCCGAGCACGTGGGGCTGGGCGCCGTGGCCCCGGAGGTGCTGCGGGGACTGGACGGCACGCTGCGCGCGCGGGGGTGGTCGGCCTCGGACGCGGCCGCCGTGATCGGGGGCAACGCGGTGCGGGTGGCCCGGCAGGTGCTGGGCCGGGGATAGCGCCACACCAGTGGGTGACACCTCAGTGGGATGGCGGAGGATCGGCCCGCCACCCCGGTAGCGTTGCGCCCATGGTTGAACGACGCACCAAGGTTGCTGTGGTCTACGGCGGACGCAGCAGCGAGCACGCCGTGAGCTGCGTGTCGGCGGGCAGCGTGCTCAGCCACCTCGACCCGGAGCGCTTCGAGGCCGTGCCCCTGGGGATCACCCGGGACGGCGCGTGGGTGCTGGGCACCACCGACCCCGAGGCGCTGGCCATCCACGGCCGCACCCTGCCCAGCGTGGACCCCGACGGCGTCTCCGTGGCGCTGTGCGTCGACCCGCACCGCGGCGGCGACGTGGTGGCGCTCGACCGGGACCGTGCCGGCGAGGTGCTCGCCACGGTGGACGTGGTGTTCCCCGTGCTGCACGGCGCCTACGGCGAGGACGGCACGGTGCAGGGCATGCTCGAGCTGGCGGGGCTGCCCTACGTCGGCGCCGGTGTGCTCGCCAGCGCGGCGGGGATGGACAAGGAGCTCACCAAGAAGCTGCTGGCCGCCGAGGGACTGCCCGGGGGCACCCAGGTGGCGCTGCGCGGTGGTGTGGCCACCCTGGACCAGGGGCAGCGCGAGCGGCTCGGGCTTCCCGTGTTCGTCAAGCCGGCCCGGGCAGGGTCGTCGTTCGGCGTCAGCAAGGTGACCAGCTGGGACCACCTGGACGCCGCCATCGCCGAGGCCCGGCGCTTCGACCCCAAGGTGGTCATCGAGTCGGCGGTGGTGGGCCGCGAGGTGGAGTGCGGGGTGCTCGAGCTGCCCGACGGCACCGTGCGCGCCAGCCTGCCCGCGGAGATCCGGCTGCTCAAGGCCGACGACGACAACGCCTTCTACGACTTCGACACCAAGTACCTCGACGACGTGGTGGCCTACGACATCCCCGCGGTGCTGGACGAGCAGACCCTCACCGCCCTGCAGGAGATGGCGGTGACGGCCTTCCACGCCCTCAGCGGTCAGGGCCTGGCCCGGGTGGACTTCTTCGTCTGCGAGGACGGCTCGCTGGTGATCAACGAGGTCAACACCATGCCGGGGTTCACCCCGATCTCCATGTACCCGCAGATGTGGGCGGCCAGCGGCATGGACTACCCGTCCCTGCTGAGCACCCTCGTGGACACCGCCGTCGCCCGCGGAACCGGCCTGCGCTGAGGCCCTGACGCCCTAGCGGACCGGGGCGGGGTCCAGCGCCGTGGCGGGCAGGGTGGCCCGCACGGTGGACGAGATCTCCTGCACCGGGGTGGGGCCGGTGCCGTTGGGCAGGGTCAGGCCGACGTAGACGGCCCGGTCGACGGCCACCCACGTGGTGGAGCTGAGCCCGACCTCGGCGCCGGAGATCTGCAGCCACTGCACACCGTCCACCTCCACCAGCGCCGCCGCGGTGTCGAACTCGGCGGGCCGGTCGATGCCACAGCGCAGCACCACGGGGTCGGCTGACTCCGGGCCCTGCCACGCCGCAGCCCCGGCCGGTGCCGGCTGGACCAGCTGGGCTCGCTCGTCGTCGCCGAGCGTCTGCGGCAGCGCGGCCAGCAGGCTGGTGCACTCCGGCGACGTCGCCTCCGGGGCAGGGATCGCGCCCACCACCACCGGCCCGTCGCCGGCGCTGTCGTCCTTGGCGATCACCGCCGCAGCGATCACGCCCACGGCCAGGGCCACCGGCAGGGCCACGGCAGCGGCGAGGACAGCAGGGGGATGGGTGCGCGACACCGTCGGTCAGCTCCTCACTCGGGGTCGCCGCCACTGCAGGTACTGCCGCGGAGGGGCGGGCACCAGCAGGGTAGAAACTACTGCCAGGGAAACGGCTGCCAAGCAGGAGCGGCGGCGGCGACGTCGAACCACTCATCGACCGGGTCGTCCCGATCGCTGCCAAGGTACCCGCAGCCGGATCACCGCACCGCCACGACCACAGCCCAGCAGGAGGCCCCCGATTACGTCCGCATCGAGCAAGCAGACCGTCGCCGACATCGGCGAGCTCGGGGTGATCGACCGGGCCGTGCGCGGCCACGTGCAGCCCGACACCACCCTGCTCGGTCCCGGTGACGACGCCGCGATCGTGCGCGCCGCCGACTCCCGCGTGGTCGCCAGCACCGACGTGCTGGTGGAGGGCGTGCACTTCCGGCTGGACTGGTCCACGGCCGAGCAGGTGGGGCGCAAGGCCATCGCCCAGAACGCCGCGGACATCGCCGCGATGGGAGCCCACTCCACGGCGTTCCTGGTGGGGCTGTGCTGCCCGTCCAGCACGCCGGTCGAGGTGGTCGACGGCCTGGTCAAGGGGATGTGGGCGGCAGCTTCTGAGCTGGGCGCAGGCATCGTCGGCGGCGACGTGGTGCGGTCGGACAACGTGGTGATCTCGGTGACTGCGCTGGGTGACCTGCGCGGACAGGAGCCGGTCACCCGCTCCGGCGCCCAGGTTGGCGACGTGGTGGCGCTGGCCGGCCGGGTGGGCTGGTCCGGCGCCGGGCTGGCCGTGCTCAGCCGGGGCTTTCGCGCCCCGGCGGCGGTGGTGCTGGCCCACCGCGAGCCCGAGCCCCCCTACGCCGCCGCGCTGGCCGCCGCCGCGGCCGGGGCCACGGCCATGACCGACGTCTCCGACGGGTTGCTGGCTGACGCCGGGCACCTGGCCGCCGCCTCCGGGGTGGGCATCGAGCTGCGCCGGCGACCGCTCACCCCGCCGCAGCGCCTGGTGGACGTGGGCAACGCGCTGGGCGTGGACCCGTGGACCTGGGTGCTCACCGGCGGCGAGGACCACGCGTTCCTGGCCACCTTCCCGGCCGGCACCGCCCTGCCCGAGGGCTGGGAGGCCATCGGCACGGTGCACGCCGGTGCCGGGGCACAGGTGGACGACAAGCGCTGGACCGAGGCCGACGGCCCCACCGGCTGGCAGGCGTTCGGCAAGTGAGCCAGGTGGTGCTGTGAGCCAGGTAGAGCTGTGAGCCAGGTGGTGCTGTGAGCGAGGTGGTGCTGCGCCCGGTCGACTACGGCGTCGCCGAGGTGGCCGAGCTGGAGAGCCAGGTGCAGGCGGAGTACGCCCGACGCTACGGCGGCGGTGACGACACGGTGCTGCAGCCCGAGCAGTTCCGGCCGCCCCGCGGGCTCTTCCTGCTGCTGACCGTGGACGGGGTGCCCTCCGGCATGGGCGGCTGGCGGGCCAGGGACGCCGACGGGCGGTTCGTGCAGGACGGCGACGCCGAGGTCAAGCGGATGTACGTGGTGCCCCAGGCACAGCGACAGGGGCACGCCCGAACGCTGCTGGCCGAGCTGGAGCGCACCGCCGCCCAGCACGGGCGCACCCGGATGATCCTGGAGACCGGGATGGCGCAGCCGGAGGCGATCGCGCTGTACACCTCCGCCGGCTACACCGAGATGGGCCGGTTCGGCCTGTACGCGCACGAGGAGTCGGCCCGCTACTACGCCAAGGTGCTCGGCGGCTAGGTTCGCCCCCATGGCCATCTACGCCCTCGGCGACATCGCGCCCACCGTCCACCCCGACGCCTTCGTGCACCCCGACGCCACGGTGATCGGCAACGTCACGCTGGCTGCGGGCGCCTCGGTGTGGCCGCAGGCGGTGCTGCGCGGCGACTACGGGACGATCACCGTGGGGGAGCGCACGAGCGTGCAGGACGGCACCGTGGTGCACTGCACCGACTGGCACCCCACCGACATCGGTGCGGACTGCGTGGTGGGCCACAACGCGCACGTCGAGGGAGCCACCATCGGCGACGGCTGCCTGATCGCGTCGGGGTCGGTGGTGCTCAACGGGGCGGTGGTCGGCGACGGCGCCGTGGTCGGTGCGGGCGCGGTGGTGGGCTTCAACGGCAAGGTCCCCGCCCGGACGATGGCCCTGGGGGTGCCGGCCCGCATCCGGGAGGGCCACGAGGTGGCCGAGGGCTCCACCCTTCCGGTGGTGCAGAAGTACCTGGAGAACATCACCCGCTACCGCGACGAGCTGCGCCGGCTGGACTGAGCGGCAGCCCGGGCGCCGGATAGCATCTGCGCTCGTGGCTGGACGACCGTTGAACGAGGTGGTGGAGGCCGGCTGGGCGCAGGCCCTCGCGCCGGTGGCCGACAACATCGCCGAGATGGGTGAGTTCCTGCGTGCGGAGGTGGCCGCCGGACGGCGCTACCTGCCGTCGGGTGCGGCGGTGCTGCGGGCGTTCCAGCAGCCCTTCCACGCGGTGAAGGTGCTCATCGTGGGCCAGGACCCCTACCCGACGCCGGGGCACGCAGTGGGGCTGAGCTTCTCGGTGGCCCCCGACGTGCGGCCGGTGCCCCGCAGCCTGGCCAACATCTTCCGCGAGTACACCGACGACCTGGGCCTGCCCGTGCCCAGCACCGGCGACCTCACGCCGTGGACCGAGCAGGGAGTGCTGCTGCTCAACCGCGTGCTGACCGTGCGCCCGGGGGAGTCGGCCGCGCACCGCGGCAAGGGGTGGGAGGCGATCACCGAGCAGGCCATCCGGGCGCTGGTGGACCGGCCCGACCCGCTGGTGGCCGTGCTCTGGGGCAAGGACGCCGGCACCCTCACCGAGCTGCTGGGCGACGTGCCGATCATCGCCTCGGCGCACCCCTCGCCGATGTCGGCCTCCCGCGGGTTCTTCGGCTCGCGCCCGTTCAGCCGGGTCAACGCCGAGCTGGAGGACCTGGGCGAGGAGCCGGTGGACTGGCGCCTGCCCTGACACGCCGGGTGACGTGGCTCGGGCTCTCGGCGTGAGGCACAGTGGAGTGATGACGCCCGGCAACCACCTCCCCGACGGCACGAGCAGACCCGGCGGGGCACAGGTGGTGACCGAGCAGGACACCGACGACCGGCAGACCGAGCGTGCGGTGCGCGCCTGGATCAGCAAGCACCCCGGGTGCGGCCGCGATGCCGTGGCCGCGGGCGTGGGGGTGCCGGTGGAGCGGGTGAGCGAGATCCTCGGGTCCGAGGCGGGGCTGCTGCTCACCGAGACCCGGGCGCGGGTGCCCGAGTTCAGCGACGCGGAGATCATCGCCTGCCTGCAGCACGCGGCGGCCACCCTGGGCAGCCCGCTGGCGGTGAGCAAGTACGACGCGGTGAACACCAGCGGCCCCTCCAGCGCCCGCATCATCCAGCGCTTCGGCTCCTGGAACGCCGGCTGCGAGGCGGCGGGCCTGGCCGTCAACAAGGGGCGGGTGAGCTACTCGCGGGGCTGGACGCGCCAGTCGGTGCTGGAGGCGGTGGCCGACTACCTCGCGTCGGAGCGGCCGACGGGCTCCTACGCCGACTACACCGCCTGGGCCCGCCGCACGCCGGGCGCGCCCAGCGGGCAGACGCTGCGCAACTACGTGGGCGCGTGGTCCAGCGCCAAGGCCGAGGCCATGGTGGTGCTGGCCCAGCGACGGCACTAGCCGCCCTGGGGCCGGTGAGCGGGCACGAAAAAGACCCGGTGGAGAACCACCGGGTCTGTTTCACACAACCAGCTCAGGCGCGAACGACCTTGCCCGCCTTGAGGCAGGAGGTGCAGACGTTGAGCTTCTTGCGGTTGCCGGGGGACACCTCGGCGCGAACCGTCTGGATGTTGGGGTCCCAACGGCGCTTGGTACGTCGGTGCGAGTGCGAGACCGACATGCCGAAGCCGGGTCCCTTGGCGCAGACGTCACAGACGGCAGCCATAGTCGGACTCCTCGATAGTCATTACTTCACGGACAACCCGGCTAGCGTAGCGGGCGCACGCCGGCTCAGACAAACGACCCCACCAGCAGTCCCGCCGCCCCGCCGCCCGGGCACCAGTCGCGCTGTCGGGGCACGCGGATAGTCTCAGGTGACCCGCCCACGGGGCTGATCACCCCGGAGCACACCAAGGAGACGTCAGGTGCTGCAGCTGCTCGACGCCGCCGCACTACGGCGCTGGGCGGACGCCTGCGTGGAGGTGCTCACCACCCACTGCGCGGAGATCAACGGGCTCAACGTCTTTCCGGTTGCCGACTCCGACACGGGCAGCAACTTGCTGCACACCCTGCGGGCGGGGCTGGACGCCCTGGTCCGCGCGCCCGAGGAGGTCAGCCAGAGCTGCTCGGCCACGGCGGCCGCTCTGGCCCGCGGCACCCTGGTCGGTGCCCGGGGCAACTCCGGGGTGCTCATCTCCCAGGTGCTGCGCGGGCTGGCCGAGACCGTCCCCACCGACGCCGGCCTCACCGGTGCCGACCTCTCCGCGGCGCTGCGCCGGGCCGACGAGCTGGCCTACGCGTCGGTGGGCGAGCCGGTGGAGGGCACCGTGCTCACCGTGCTGCACGCCGCTGCCGAGGCCGCGCAGCGGGTGGAGCAGCCCAGCCTGGCCGCGGTGGCCACCGCCGCTGCCCGGGCCGCCACCGAGGCGCTCGCCCACACTCCGTCGCAGCTGTCCGTGCTGGCCAAGGCCGGGGTGGTGGACGCGGGCGGCCGGGGGCTGGTGCTCATGCTCGACGCGCTGGTGGCCGTGGTCACCGGCACCGCCGCCCCCAACCCGGTGCGCACCGTCAGCGCCCGGCCCGCGGAGATGCTCACCGCCGAGCGGGAGAGCGGGTCGTCGGCGCACGACTACGAGGTGATGTACCTGCTCGACGGCACGGGCCCGGAGCAGGTCGCCGGGCTGCGCGAGCACCTCAACGCCATCGGCGACTCGGTGGTGGTGGTGGGTGACGGCAGCGACCTGTACTCGGTGCACGTGCACTGCAACGACATCGGCGCTGCGGTGGAGGCCGGCGTGGTGGCCGGGCGTCCGCACCGCATCACCGTGGCCCGCTTCGCCGACGTCGCCGAGCCCCGCCAGGACAGCGGCCGGCTCACCAGGGAGCGGGCGCTGCTGGCCCTGGTGTCCGGGGCGGAGACGGCCTCGCTGTTCGCCGGGGAGGGCGCGGTGGTGCTGCGCTGTGGACCTGGCCCGGTGGAGCCGGACGCGGTGCGCAGCGCCATCGAGGACACCCGCGCCGGCCACGTCACGGTGCTGCCCAACGGCCTGGTGCCCCAGCGCGAGCTGATCGACGTGGTGGCCGCCATCCGCAAGGCCGGGCAGGGCGTGACGGTGCTGCCCAGCAGCTCACCCGTGCAGGGGCTGGCCGCGCTCGCCGTGCACGACCCCGGCCGCGACCACGAGGACGACACCCTGGCCATGGCCGAGGCCGCCACCGCCACCCGCCGCGGCGCGGTGCGGGTGGCCCGCGAGCAGGCGCTGACCTGGGTGGGCCGCTGCGAGCCCGGCGACGTGCTGGGCCTGCTGGACGACGAGGTGGTGCTCATCGCCCGCGGGGACGACCCGGCCGAGCAGCAGTCCGAGGCGGTGCGCGGTCTGCTGGACCGCATGCTCGACGCCGGTGGTGAGCTGGTGACGGTGCTGACGGGGGAGGGGATGGACGCGACGCTGGAGCAGGAGATGGCCGACCACGTGCAGGCGGTGCACCCCGGGGTCGAGCTGGTGGTCTACCCAGGTGGCGTGCTGGGAGACGTCGCCGTGCTCGGGGTGGAGTGAGCCCGTGGCGCAGCTGACCGACCCGCTGGGGCACGTGCTGGGGGAGAAGGCGGGCAAGGCCCTGGCCAAGACGCTGGACCTGCACACCGTGGACGACCTGCTGCGGCACTACCCGCGCCGCTACGCCGAGCGCGGCGAGCTGACGTCGATCGCCGGGCTGGAGGAGGACGAGCACGTCACGGTGATGGCGCGCATCGCCAAGGTGGACCTGCGCAAGATGCAGCAGCGTCGCGGCACCATCCTCACGCTCACCATCACCGACGGCCGGAGCGAGCTCACCTGCACCTACTTCAACCAGCCCCACCTGGCCAAGGAGCTCACCCGCGGCCGGCGCGGGCTGTTCGCCGGCAAGGTCAGCCGCTACCGCCGGTCGCTGCAGCTGACCAACCCGCAGTACCTGCTGCTGCCCGACGACGACCACCTCACCGCCAGCTCCTCGGAGGGCTCGGGGGTGCTGGGGCTGGCCGCGGTGCCCGACGAGCGCGACTTCACCCGCCCGCTGCTGCCGGTGTACCCCTCCGCGGCCGGGCTGCCGTCCTGGACGGTGGCGCAGTGCGTGCGGGTGGTGCTGGACGTGCTGGAGGAGCCGGTGGACCCGCTGCCGGAGCAGCTGCGCACCGAGCACCAGCTGGCGCCGCTGGGCCAGGCGCTGCGGGCGGTGCACCTGCCGGAGGACGAGGCCGAGCTGGCCGCGGCCCGCCAGCGGCTGCGCTTCGACGAGGCGCTGGCCCTGCAGCTGGTGCTGGCCCAGCGCCGCCACGCCGACACCGAGCGCAGCGCCCCGGCGCTGCCCCCGCGCCCGGACGGCCTCGCCGCCGCCTTCGAGCGCCAGCTGCCGTTCGCGCTCACCGAGGGCCAGCAGCAGGTGGGCGCGGAGGTGGCCGCCGACCTCGCCCAGACGCACCCGATGAGCCGGTTGCTGCAGGGGGAGGTGGGCTCGGGCAAGACGGTCGTCGCGCTGCGGGCCATGCTCGCCGCCGTGGACGCCGGCCGCCAGGCTGCGCTGCTGGCGCCCACCGAGGTGCTCGCCGCCCAGCACGCCCGCTCGCTGGCGGACATGCTCGGCCCGCTGGGTCGTGCCGGTGAGCTGGACAGCGCCGAGCAGGCCACCCGGGTCACCCTGGTCACCGGCTCCATGCCGACCGCGGCCAAGCGCCGGGCGCTGCTGGAGGTGGTCACCGGCGACGCCGGGATCGTGGTGGGCACGCACGCACTGATCCAGGACACCGTGCAGTTCTTCGACCTGGGCCTGGTGGTGGTGGACGAGCAGCACCGCTTCGGCGTGGAGCAGCGCGACGCCCTGCGCGAGCGTGGCCGCGACGGCGCCACCCCGCACCTGCTGGTGATGACCGCCACCCCCATCCCGCGCACCGTGGCGATGACGGTGTTCGGTGACCTCACCGTCTCCACGCTGCGCGAGCTGCCCCGGGGGCGCTCACCGATCGCCAGCTCGGTGGTGCCGGTGCTGGAGAAGCCCGCCTGGCTGGATCGTGCCTGGGAGCGGGTGCGCGAGGAGGTGGCGGCCGGCAGGCAGGCCTACGTGGTGTGCTCGCGCATCGGCGACGACGGCTCGGCGGAGGACGAGGTGGCGGCCGCCAAGGGGGGCGAGGGCCCGGAGACGTCGGCGGTGCTGGAGGTGGCGCCGGAGCTGGCGGCGGGACCGCTGGCGGGGTTGCGGGTGGAGGCCCTGCACGGGCGGCTGCCCAGCGACGAGAAGGACGCCATCATGCGGGCCTTCGCCGGGGGCGAGATCGACGTGCTGGTGGCCACCACGGTGATCGAGGTGGGCGTGGACGTGCCCAACGCCACCACCATGGTGATCATGGACGCCGAGCGCTTCGGCGTGAGCCAGCTGCACCAGCTGCGCGGCCGGGTGGGCCGGGGCGGGCACGCCGGGCTGTGCCTGCTGCTCACCAGCGCCGCGCCGGGCAGTCGTTCCCGCGAGCGCATCGAGGCCGTCGCCGCCACCACCGACGGGTTCGAGCTGGCCCAGCTGGACCTGGAGCAGCGCCGGGAGGGCGACGTGCTGGGCGTGGCGCAGTCCGGGCACAAGTCGTCGCTGCGGATGCTCTCGCTGCTGCGCGACACTGAGGTGATCGCCGCCGCCCGCGAGCAGGCGGAGCTGATCGTCGCTGGCGACCCCACCCTCCAGGCGCACCCCGGGCTGGCCGCGATGGTGACCTCAGCCCTGGACGGCGAGCGGGTCAGCTACCTGGTCAAGGCCTGAGCGGGGGTCTGCTCACCCGCCGTACCGGGTGGAGGTCGGGCCCACGGGACCCGGACCCTGCGCGCTGGGGCGCCAGGTGGTGGCCTTGACCAGGTCGATCCCCAGGTCGTGACTGAGGACGCCGGCGCTGTTGAGCCCGGCGGAGTCGAACCAGGACTGGTCGGCCTCCGGGTGCGGGCCCACCACGCCCACCCGGCCGCTGCCGTAGGAGGAGACGACGGCGGCCGGCTCCCCGGTGAGGTAGGTGGCGATCACCTCGGCGTCGGCGCCGGGGGCGATCCGAAAGACCGGCCCGTCCTGGAAGTACATCCGCCGGGGCACCCCGCGCCATAGCACCGACACGATGGTGTCGCGGGTGGTCCGGACCGTGGCCCCGTCGAGGGTGACGTACTGCTCGGTGTCACCAGGCAGCAGCCGGAACCCCGGCGTCGCGCCCGCGAGGTAGCCGCCGAGGCAGAAGCCGAGGTAGCTGCCGCCCTGGCGGACCCATGCCCGGATCACCTCGGTGTCCGCACTGATCTCGTCCCACGCCGGGTCGAGGTTGGCGCCGCCGGGCTGGGCGTACGCCGTCGCCGTGGCCAGGGTGTCCGCGGACAGCGACAGGTCCTCGTCGGGGCCCACGTACGAGGTGCGGAAGTGGGCGCTGCGCAGCAGCGCGGTGACCGCCTCGGGGCAGCCCGGGGTGGCCGCGGGCCCGCGGTACACCAGGGCGAGCGGGCCGCTGTCGCGGTCGATGCTCAGCACGCCCACCCCACCGGCCGCCGCCAGCACGCCGGCTCCGCCCAGGCCCAGCAGCAGCTGTCGTCGGGTGACCCGCGCCTCGCTCACCGCGGCGCCCACCGGTGCCGGGCCCGCTGCCGGTGCCGTCCGCCTGACCTGCGGGAGGGCGGTGCGGAGGCCACGGCGAGGACCCGGCGCCGCGCCCGGGTGGCGGCGCCGGTGGCCAGGGTCTCCAGCGGGCCGCGGCCGGCGATGGACCGCCACGCGAGTCCCAGCGCCAGCACCGCCACCACCTGCAGCAGGTAGCTGGTCATCGCGGGATAGGTGTCGTGGGCGGAGTTGATGAACATGAGGTGGACGGTGTACAGCGTCAGCGTCATCGTCCCGGCGGCCACGAGCGGCGCCTGCACCGCGCCGAGCACCCGGCGCACCGGCGGCCAGGCGAGGTGGCCCACCAGCAGCAGCACTCCGATCACCGCCAGCGCCACCCCGGTGGTGGCGGCCAGGTCGAGCGGGGTGCTGGTGTGCGGCTTGTCCAGCGCGAGCCACCACCAGGTGGAGGTGGGGGTGGTGCCGTCGCCGCCGAAGACCAGCACGTCCTCGGTCTCGGAGGTGGTGAGGTTGCTGGCGTCCACCGCGGCACGGATGCGGTCCACCCCGCCGTAGGTGTGCAGCAGCAGCGAGGACGTGACCGCCGCGGCCACGGCGAGCACGAGCCCGCTGACCAGCGTCACGAGCGCCACCTTCGCCCGGCCCAGGGACAGGCGCCCCAGCACCAGTCCCGCGCAGAGGTAGGCCATCCACGGCAGCGCGGGGTACTCACCCACGAGCGTCACCTCCGCGAGCAGCTGGCCGGGACCCTGCACCAGGTCGCCGAAGCCTGGGTTGTCCAGCGACGGGGCGGGCAGGTGCGGCAGCAGCACGTGGGTCAGCGCGGGTCCCCCCACCGCCGCGACGACGCCTGCGCCGGCGACCGCCCAGGTGGGCAGCAGGACCAGGGGAGCGACCAGGACGAACATCATCGCGTAGTACGGCAGGATCACCATGGCCAGCGAGGGGTCGGCGTAGCCCAGCAACAGACCGATGCAGCCGATGACCCCCGCCCGGGCGAGCAGCCCGACGGCGGTGGGAACCGCGGCCCCCCGTCGTACCCGGGCCCGGCCGGTCATGAAGGCGACGGACACCCCGGCGAGCACCGCGAACAGCGCGGCGGATCGCCCGCCGAAGACCAGGAAGCTCCAGGTGGGCGCACCAGTGTCCGGGTCGAAGTCGGGCAGGGCGTGGATGGCCATCATCCCGACGAGCGCGATGCCGCGCGCGGCGTCGATCCCGTTCAGCCGAGCCCGAGGGAGCTGACCCACCGCCCCCGGGCCTGCCGTGCGCGGCACGGGGGAGGGCCGGGGCGCCGGGGAGGGCCGCAGCGCCGTGGTCGGGGTGGCGCCCGTGCGCAGGGCGGCGGTCACGGGGACATCACCGCGTCGACCAGGGCGAGCCCGAGGTCCTGCCCGCGGGCGGCGGCGGCGTCCCGCCGCCGGCGGCCGGGGTCGGGCAGCCCCGCGTCGGTGAACCAGTCCCTGGTGGCCTCCGGGTGCGGGCCGACCACGCCGACCCGGCCGGCGCCGTACCCGGTGACCAGGGCGGCCACCGTCCCGTTCGGGTAGGTCGCCATCACCGTGGTCCCCTCGTCGGCAGAGATCTCGAAGTGCGGGCCGTCCTGGAAGAACAGCACTCGCCGGTCGTCGCCCCAGCAGACCTCCACCAGGGTGTCGTCGGTGGTGCGCACGGTGGCCCCACGGCTCACCACGTACTGGTCGGTGTCGCCGGGCAGCAGCTTGAACCCCGGCGTGGCGCCCGCGAGGTATCCGCCGAGGCAGAAACCGAGGTACCGGCCACCGCCCTGGACGTACCCGCGGATGTCGTGCCGGTGCTTGCGCAGCCGGCGGTAGGCGGGCCCCAGGTCGGCGCCCCCCGGCTGCGCGTACACCGCCGCCCCCGCCAGGGTCGCGGCGCTGAGGGGATGCGGCTCGTGGGGTCCGACGTAGCGCACCGCGAAGCCCCAGCGGCTGGCGCTGAGCAGCTCGGCGACCGCCTCGGAGCAGCCGGGCACCGAGGCAGGTCCGCGGTACACCAGCGCCAGCGGTGCGCCGTCGGGCCCGGCCCGCGTGGCCTCCGGCTCCGCGCTGGTGCGCCCGAGCCACCGCCTCATCGCGCTGCCCCCGCAGCCGCCAGCAGGCCGGTGCCTGCCTGCCCGCCGCTCGGCAGCCGGTCCACCGCCTGGGCGGGGATGCCCCGCCACTCGGTGGTGGCGGGCAGGTGCTCGCCCTTCATCACCAGCGACAGCGACCCGAGCGAGACGTCACGCTCGACCACGGCGTCGTAGAGCACCACCGCCCGGGTGCCGACGGTGGCCCCCGCTTCGACGGTGACCACCGACATCTTCATCACGCGGTCCTCGAACAGGTGCGTCTGCAGCGACACCTCGGTCCCGATGACGGCGTCGTCACCGATCTCCACGAGGTCGAACTCGGTGAGGTAGGTGGTGCCGATCCAGGTGCCGCGACCGACCTTGGCGCCGAACGCGCGCAGCAGCGGAGGCAGGAAGGGAGTTCCCACCAGCATCCCCACGGCGGCCGGGACCGCGGCCGCCTCGTAGAGGCCGGTGACCAGCTCGCTGTGGCGGACCGTGCGGCTCCACAGCGGTTCCACGCGGGGGCGGTAGGTGCCGATGAAGTTGCGCTTGACCGCCACGCAGAAGGCCACCACCGCGAGCCCGGACAGGATGGTCATGAGGGGGGAGACCAGCGCGGGCACCGCGATGTCCCGACCGCGGGTGACGTCGGAGAGCACCCACAGGTACAGGTAGAAGCTCACGCCCAGCACGGATGCGGGCAGGGTGGCCCGCAGGAGCTCGATGAGCAGGCGGTGGCGCACCACCGGGCGGGTGGGCCGGAAGGTGAGCTCCTCGGGGAAGGAGCCGCTGTCCTGGCGCACCGGCAGCCGCATGGCGGGGGAGCCCAGCCACGACGTCCCCGGCGGCACCCCGGACTCCGGGGGCGCCGTGCAGACCCCGACCAGGGAGCCGTCGCCCATGCTGGCACCCGCCGCGACGACGGCCGCGTTGCCCACGAACGAGCGCGCGCCGATCTCGGTGCGCTGGAACATCACCCGTCCCCCCACGAAGGTGGCGGCACCGAGGCTGGCCATGTCGGCCACGAAGCTGTCGTCGCCGAGCGTGAGCAGGTCGGGGTCGAGGTGCGCGGCGGTGGACACCTCGGCACCGCGGCCGATGTCGGCACCGAGCAGCCGCAGCCACGGCGCCGTGTACAGCGTGGCGTACAGCGAGTTGGTGAACATCAGGCTGAACTCGATGAGTTTGTCCGCCAGCCACTTGCGCACGCCCAGCCCCGAGCGCAGCGGGTGCGCCCCCAGGGGCAGGCTCGGCAGGATCACCCGCTTGCCCACCAGCACCACCGCGCACACGGTGAGCACGAAGACGGGCCCGGCCAGCAGGGTGGCCAGCAGCCCGGCGATGACCCCGAAGGCCAGCAGCGCCCACCACACCAGAGCCACGCTGGGCACGATCATGGCGATGGCGGCGATCTCGAGGGCGAAGGCGCCGACGGCCACCGCCGCGAGCTGCCCAGGCCGCCAGCCGTCGCGGCAGGGCTCGTCCACCAGCATCGACTCCACGGTCACCGACAGCCGGTCGACGGGCTCCGCCGGCGACCCCGCGTACCGGTGGCCGGCAGGGACCGTCTCGCCGTCGCTGAGCACCGACAGCTCGCCCAGGGCGGCCTCGGCCTGCACCGTCGCGCCGGGGTCCAGCACTGCCTGGGCACCGACGAAGGCGTCGCTGCCGATGGTGATCGGCTCGACGACCACCCAGCCGTCCTCCACCCGCCACGGGTTGAGGGACACGCCGTAGCCCACGGCCGCGCGGTCGCCGATGCGCAGCATGCTGGGCAGGCTGATCGCGCTGGTGGCGATCTGCGCGTGCGTGCCGATCTTGGCGCCGAGCAGCCGCAGGTACGGCGCGGCCAGCGGTGAGCCGCTGAGCACGGGCAGCGGGCTGATGGACAGCAACAGGTTCAGCGACCAGATCCGGAGGTAGGTGACACCCCAGAGCTTGTACCGGCCCGGTCTGATTCCGGCCACCATCAGCCGACCGACCAGGATGGGCAGGACCCAGCGCACGTTGAGGTAGCTGACGAGGATCGCGACCAGCAGCTGGGCCAGCACCTGGACGGAGACGAAGCCGTCGTTCTCGGTGTAGACGTAGACCACCGGGAGGGTCACCACCAGCAGCAGCAGGTAGATGGACGCCGCCTGCCAGCCGCCGGCGACCGCGATGCGCCGGGTGCTGTGCCGCAGCGCCCGCGGCCGCGGACGGGTAGGTGCCGTGCGGTGGCCCGACCGGGCGGCGAGCTGGGTGGCCATGCCCCGCACGGTGGGGTGGTCGTAGAGGTCGCGCAGCGCCACCCCCGCGCTCTCCGGCACCTCCCGCAGGCGGGAGACCACCTGCGCGGCGAGCAGCGAGTGGCCTCCGAGGTCGCTGAAGAAGTTCGCCTCCACCGAGAGCGCCTCGGGCTCGAGCCCGAGCGCCGCAGCCCAGGCGGTGCGCACCTGCTCCTCCACCGGGCCCTCCGGCTCCACCACGGGCCCGCCGCGCAGCGCCAGGCGACGGGCGGGTCGGGGCAGCCTGGTGCGGTCGACCTTGCCGCTGGGCATCGTGGGCAGGGCGCTCACGACGTCGAGGAACACGGGCACCATGTACGCGGGCAGCCGCTGGACGAGCTGCTCGTGCAGACGCTCGGTGAGCACGTCGCGGGGCACCTCGACCCCAGCGCCCTGCACCACGTAGGCGGCCAGCTCGCCGGAGGAGGCGGCGTCGGCAGGGTCGGCGCTCAGCGCCACCACGGCTTCGGTCACCGCCGGGTCCTCGAGCAGCACGCTCTCGATCTCGCCGAGGTCGACGCGGTGCCCACGGATCTTCACCTCGGCGTCGGCGCGGCCGTGGTACTCCAGCTCGCCCTCCGGCGTCAGGCGCCCGAGGTCGCCAGTGCGGTAGAGCCGGCCCGGCGCCGGCGCCAGCCGGTGGTGGACGAAGCGGTCGGCGGTCAGGTCGGGCCGGCCCACGTATCCGAGGGCCACGCCAGGGCCCCCGATGCAGATCTCGCCGATCTCTCCGGGCGCCACCTCGGCGCGGTCGTCGTCGAGCAGCACCACGGTGTAGGTGGGCAGCGGCCTGCCGATGGTGACGCGAGCACGGGGCAGCAGCTCGGCGACGGTCGCGGTGACGGTGGCCTCGGTGGGGCCGTAGGTGTTGAGCATCCGGCGCCCGGGCCTGCTCCACCGCTCCACCAGCTGCGCGGGGCACGCCTCGCCGCCGACCAGCACGCTGCGCAGGCGGGGCAGGTCGCGCGGGATGGTGGCCAGCAGGGTGGGCACGCAGTACAGGACGGTGACGCCGGCGTCGTCCAGGAAGTCGGCGAGCTCGGCACCCAGCCGGCGGGAGTCGGTCGGTCCCACGACGAGGGCCGCGCCGACCGCCCAGGTGGGCCAGATCTCCTCGATGGAGAAGTCGAAGGAGATGGTCATGCCTTGGTACACGCGGTCGACCGGACGGACGTCGTAGACCTGGGGCACCACGCGCAGGAAGTTGCAGATGCTGGACTGGGCGATCTGCACGCCCTTGGGGCGTCCGCTGGACCCGGAGGTGTACATCACGTAGGCGACCGGGTCGGCCCCGTCCGGGTCTGGATCGTCACCGACGCGGGGCACCGGGCGGCGCCGGTGCGAGGGGGACAGCTCGATGGGCGCGCGGTCGGTGTCGACCTCAATTGTGGTGCACGCCAATGCGGGAAGGGCACTCGACAGCGAGGACGACGTGACCACGAACTCGACTCCCGCGTCGGCGATGATGAATGCCACGCGATCGGCCGGCGCTGCGGGGTCAATCGGAACAAATGTGTTGTCCGCCTTGCCAATCGCCAGCAGTGCGACGTAGGTGTCGAGTGATCGGTGCAGAAGAATGGCTGTCCGTGCACCCGGCCTGACGCCGCGTGAGACGAGGTGGTGGGCCAACCGGTTTGCTCTCGCCTCGAGCTCGGCGTAGCTGACCAAGACCCCCTCCCAGTCCACAGCGGTGCTGAGAGGCGTTCTGTCGCAAGTTATCTCAAAGAACTGGTGGAGTCGCTGCGCAGTCTTGGCGACCGGTCTTGCAGCGGTTGCGGCACGAGCAGCCCCTTGCGAGACGGGTGTGTTCATCGAGCTCCTTGTCGAGCGGAGTTCTGGTGGAGCGCACCCCGGCAATGCGCAGCCCTCCGCTGCGCGCGTCCCGCCAAGAATGGGGGAGCCCGCCGCAGGAGAGCCTGTTTCGGGCGCAAATCTAGCGCATGAGGACCACGTTAAACAACAGAAAAACCCGCACGAACAAATGCTCACGCAAAGTGCACCGTGGGCTACCTGACGTGCATATGGACGAGTCAAGAAAATGTGCTCAGGCAACCTCTCAGGAGCACAATGTCACACCATTGTTTACGCTGTGCTGAACAATTTGACGGCCTCGCTGCCGGCGGTGTGAGTGCGCGGAGGTTCGTCCACGGTGGGGCCGTGGGTGTTTCGCACGGACCGGGTGCCGCGACCATCCTCGGGCGGTCCCGTTCTGTCCGTGGGTATCACCGAGGGTGGTCGAGATGACAGTGGGTGAGCCTTCCGGAACACGCCACCACACGCAGCTGCGCCCACCGGCCCCGAGGCGGTCAGGGGTGCCGGGCGGTGCGCCGCAGCCACCACAGGCCCAGCACCGGCAGCACCAGCGGGACGAACCCGTAGCCGGCGCCGAAGTCCGACCACACGGTGGCGTCGGGGAAGGCGTCCGGGAACACCAGGCTGGCCGTGCCCACCGCCAGCACGCCCACCAGCTCCGCCGTGATCGCCGTGGTGGCCAGCCGTCGGGACAGCGCGCCGCCCCGGGCCAGGGTGACCGTGGCCAGCACGTAGATCAGCGCGGCGAGCGCGGAGAGGGAGTACGCCAGCGGAGCGCGGTCGAGCTGGGTGCCCAGCTGCACGACCGAGCGGGCCGTCGCGGAGAGGGCGAAGATCGCGTACACGGCGATGAGCAGGCGGCCGGGGCCGCTGCGAGTGGCGGCGGCCCGGGTGCGCGGCGCGGCGGGGGTGTCACCCCAGCGCTCAGGCACCGTAGCCCGACCAGATTTGGTTCATCCGGACCACCAGCACCGGGATGACCAGGCACCCCACCATCAGCACTCCCACGCCCCACCGGCTCCGCTCGGCCAGCGACCACCACCCGGCCGCCGGCAGGATCAGCAGCGCGCCCAGCAGGTAGCCCACGAAGGTGGCGCTGGCGATGTGCCGGTGCTCCCCGAAGATCTTGCTGATGCCGACCACCGCCTGGACCACCAGCGCCACCTCGACCAGGGCGAGCCAACCCAGCAGCAGCCGGTGGCCCTTGGGGCCGCTGAGCATGAGCATGACCAGACACCACAGCGCCCCGAGCAGGGCGCCGACCGAGATGGTGCCGGAGAGCAGCCCCGTCACTGCCCGCGCTTCCTCATGCCGGTCAGTATCGGCCATCGACGGCGGCACGTGGCGGCCGGGGACGGCGCCCGCGGCTGCGGGTGGGCAAGGCCACGTGCTGCTCGTCAGCACCCGGCGCGTCCGGCTCGGCATCATGACCGGCACCACCCGGTAGCGTTGCCAGGCACGTCACCTGAGAGGCGAGCGACCATGTTCCAGAAGGTGCTAGTTGCCAACCGTGGCGAGATCGCCATCCGTGCCTTTCGTGCGGCCTACGAGCTGGGGGCGGGCACCGTCGCCGTCTTCGCCTACGAGGACCGCAACTCCGGCCACCGGATGAAGGCCGACGAGAGCTACCAGATCGGCGAGGAGGGCCACCCCGTCCGGGCGTACCTCTCGGTGCCCGACCTCATTGCGGTGGCCCAGCGCTGCGGCGCCGACGCCATCTACCCCGGGTACGGCTTCCTCTCCGAGAACCCCGACCTGGCGGCGGCCTGCGCCGAGGCCGGAATCACCTTCATCGGCCCCTCCGCCGAGGTCCTCGAGCTCACCGGGAACAAGGCGCGGGCCATCGCCACGGCCCGGGAGGCCGGCCTGCCGGTGCTGGCGTCCAGCGAGCCCACCGACGACGTGGAGCAGCTGCTGGCGGTCGCCGAGGACATGACCTTCCCGGTGTTCGTCAAGGCGGTGGCCGGGGGTGGCGGGCGCGGCATGCGCCGGGTGATCGAGCCGGCGGACCTGCGGGAGAACATCGAGGCCGCCATGCGGGAGGCGGAGTCAGCCTTCGGCGACGCCACCGTGTTCCTGGAGCAGGCGGTGCTCAACCCCCGCCACATCGAGGTGCAGGTGCTCGCCGACGGCCAGGGCAACGTCATCCACCTCTACGAGCGCGACTGCTCGGTGCAGCGTCGCCACCAGAAGGTGCTGGAGATGGCACCGGCGCCCAACCTGGACCCGGCCCTCCGCGAGCGGATGTGCAACGACGCGGTCAGCTTCGCCACCGCCATCGGCTATTCCTGCGCGGGCACTGTGGAGTTCCTGCTGGACGCCGACGGCAACTACGTCTTCATCGAGATGAACCCCCGCATCCAGGTGGAGCACACGGTCACCGAGGAAGTCACCGACGTGGACCTGGTGCAGGCGCAGATGCGGGTGGCCGCGGGGGAGTCGCTGGCCGACCTGGGCCTGGCGCAGGAGGACATCGTCCTGCACGGTGCCGCGGTGCAGCTGCGGATCACCACCGAGGACCCCAACAACGCCTTCCGCCCGGACACCGGTCGCATCACCGCCTACCGCTCGCCGGGCGGCGCGGGGGTGCGGCTGGACGGCGGCACCACCCTGGGCGCCGAGGTCGGCGCCTACTTCGACTCGATGATGGTCAAGCTGACCTGCCGCGGCCGCGACTTCGACACCGCCGTGGCCCGGGCACGACGGGCGGTCACCGAGTTCCGCATCCGCGGGGTGTCCACCAACATCCCCTTCCTGCAGTCGGTGCTGGAGGACCCGGACTTCCGGGCCGGGCGCGTCACCACCTCCTTCATCGAGGAGCGCCCCCAGCTGCTCAACGCCAACGCCTCCGCCGACCGCGGCACCAAGCTGCTCACCTACCTGGCCGACGTCACGGTGAACCAGCCCAACGGCGAGGTGCCGGTGGCGGTGGACCCGCTGGAGAAGCTGCCCGCGATCGACCTGGACGCACCGCCGCCGGACGGCTCCCGCCAGCGGCTGCTGCGGCTGGGCCCGGAGGGCTTCGCCGCCGACCTGCGGGCGCAGAAGGCCCTCGCCGTCACCGACACCACGTTTCGCGACGCCCACCAGTCGCTGCTGGCCACCCGGGTGCGCACCAAGGACATGCTGGCGGTGGCCGGCCACGTCGCCCGGATGACGCCGCAGCTGCTGAGCCTGGAGGCGTGGGGCGGCGCCACCTACGACGTGGCGCTGCGGTTCCTGGCCGAGGACCCGTGGGACCGGCTGGCCGACCTGCGCGAGGCGGTGCCCAACATCTGCCTGCAGATGCTGCTGCGCGGACGCAACACCGTGGGCTACACCCCCTACCCGGAGCGGGTGACCGACGCCTTCGTGGCCGAGGCGGCCAGCACCGGCATCGACATCTTCCGGATCTTCGACGCCCTCAACGACGTGGACCAGATGCGCCCGGCCATCGACGCCGTGCGCGCCACCGGCACCGCGGTCGCCGAGGTGGCGCTCTGCTACACCGGCGACCTGTCCGACCCGGCGGAGAAGCTCTACACCCTGGACTACTACCTGGGCCTGGCCGAGCAGATCGTGGCGGCCGGTGCGCACGTGCTGGCCATCAAGGACATGGCCGGGCTGCTGCGTGCCCCGGCTGCCGCCACCCTGGTGGGCGCGCTGCGGGAGCGGTTCGACCTGCCGGTGCACGTGCACACCCACGACACCGCCGGCGGCCAGCTGGCCACCTACCTGGCCGCTGCCGAGCACGGTGCCGACGCGGTGGACGGCGCCATGGCCTCCATGGCCGGCACCACCAGCCAGCCCGCGCTCTCGGCCATCGTGGCGGCCACCGACCACACCCCGCGGGCCACCGGCCTGGACCTGCAGGCGGTGTGCGACCAGGAGCCGTACTGGGAGGCGGTGCGCCGGGTCTACGCGCCGTTCGAGGCCGGGCTCAGCGCACCGACGGGACGGGTCTACCACCACGAGATCCCCGGCGGGCAGCTGTCCAACCTGCGCCAGCAGGCCATCGCGCTGGGGCTGGGGGAGCGCTTCGAGGAGGTCGAGGCGATGTACGCCGGGGCCGACCGGATGCTCGGCCACCTGGTCAAGGTGACCCCCTCGTCCAAGGTGGTGGGCGACCTCGCCCTGCAGCTGGTCGGCGCGGGGGTGTCGGTGCAGGACTTCGAGGCCGACCCCAAGCGCTTCGACATCCCCGACTCGGTCATCGGTTTCCTGCGCGGCGAGCTGGGCGTGCCCCCTGGTGGCTGGCCCGAGCCGTTCCGCACCCGCGCGCTGGAGGGTCGGGCGGAGGCCGAGCCCACGCCCGAGCTGACCGCCGAGGACGAGCAGCAGCTGCGGGACGCTCCGCGGGAGACCCTCAACCGGTTGCTCTTCGCCGGGCCCACCCGGGAGTTCGTCGAGCACCGCGAGCAGTTCGGCGACACCTCGGTGCTCGCCAGCGGGGAGTTCTTCTACGGGCTGCGCTACGGCGCCGAGCACGAGGTGGAGCTGGAGCCCGGGGTGCGCCTGCTGATCGGCCTGGAAGCGATCTCCGACCCCGACGAGCGGGGCATGCGGTCGGTGATGTGCACCCTCAACGGGCAGCTGCGCCCGGTGCAGGTGCGCGACCACAGCGTCGCCTCGGACGCCCCGGTGACCGAGAAGGCCGACCGCGCTGTCCCCGGGCACGTGGCTGCACCCTTCGCCGGCGTGGTCACCCTGTCGGTGCAGGAGGGTGCCGAGGTTGCCGAGGGTGACCCGATCGGCACCATCGAGGCCATGAAGATGGAGGCCGCCATCAGCGCGCCGGTGGCCGGCACGGTCAAGCGGGTGGCGCTGAGCGGGGTCTCCCCGGTGGAGGGCGGCGACCTGCTCGTGGTTCTGGAGTGACGCGGATCATCGCCGGGTCCGCCAAGGGGCGGCGGCTGACCGTCCCGACCAAGGGCACCCGCCCCACCTCCGACCGGGTGCGGGAGGCCATCTTCAGCGCGCTGCACGCGCGCACCGACCTCGACGACGCCCGGGTGCTGGACCTGTACGCGGGCTCGGGTGCGCTGGGGCTGGAGGCGCTCTCCCGCGGCGCCCGAGAGGTGCTGCTGGTGGAGTCCGACGCCCGCGCCGCCGCCGTGGCCCGCAACAACGTCAGCACCGTGGCCCTGCCCGGGGCGACGGTGCGCTGCTGCAGCGTGGCCGCCGCCCTGGGCACCCCGCCGGAGCAGCCCTACGACCTGGTGCTCGCCGACCCGCCGTACGCGGTCACCGACCAGGCCGTGGCCCGGGTGCTGCAGACGCTGGTGACCGACGGCTTCGTCGCCGACGGCTCGCTGGTGGTGCTGGAGAGGTCGGCCAGGGGTGCGGTCACCGAGTGGCCGGAGGGGCTGCAGCCGGAGGTGGTGAAGACCTACGGCGAGACCAGGGTTGAGATCGCCGCCTGTTACGGTCCCGTGCCATGAGCAGTGCGGTCTGCCCGGGTTCCTTCGACCCCGTCACCAACGGGCACCTCGACGTCATCGAGCGGTCCTCCCACCTGTTCGACGAGCTCGTCGTCGCGGTGCTGGTGAACAAGAAGAAGCAGGGCCTGTTCACGGTGGACGAGCGCATCGACATGCTGCGGGAGTGCACCGCGCACCTGCCCAACGTGCGGGTGGACTCCTCGCACGGCCTGCTGGTCGACTACGCCAAGGCGCACGGCCTGCGCTCCATCGTCAAGGGCCTGCGCGCAGTCAGCGACTTCGACTACGAGCTGCAGATGGCGCAGATGAACCAGCAGCTCTCCGGGGTGGACACCTTGTTCATCTCCACCAACCCGCTGTACAGCTTCGTGTCCAGCTCGCTGGTCAAGGAGGTGGCCACCTACGGTGGTGACGTCTCGCACCTGCTTCCCGATCTGGTGCACACCCGGCTGCTGGAACGATTGGCCGCCAACGCCTCTCAGTGACCACGCGAATCGCTCGGTGACGACACGCCGCCGGCGGTGCCCGCTGAGCCCGGCGCGGGCGGGCACACTGTGCCGAGCGGGTTGACTCGCACTTTCCTTTGATGATCGGGGTTGACGTTTGTACCGGGTTTTCGAGGCGCTCGACGAGCTGGTCGCCATCGTCGAAGAGGCGCGCGGCGTCCCGATGACCGCAGGCTGCGTGGTGCCGCGCGGGGACGTGCTGGAGCTGCTCGACGACGTGCGTGACGCCATCCCCGGCGAGCTCGACGACGCCCAGGACGTGATCGACCACCGGGACAAGGTGGTGGGCGACGCCCGCGCCGAGGCCGAGAGCACCGTGGCCGCGGCCAACGCGGAGGCCAAGGCCACGCTGGCCAGTGCCCGCGCCGAGGCCGAGCGGATGGTGGCGCAGGCCCGCGACCGCGCCGAGCAGATCATCACCGACGCCCAGGGGCAGGCCTCGCGCACCATCGACGAGGGCGAGCGGGAGTTCGAGAAGCTCACCTCCCGTGCCCGGGCCGAGGCCGAGCGCATGGTCACCGCCGGCGAGAGCTCCTACGAGCGCTCGGTCAGCGAGGGCGAGGCCGAGCAGCGCCGCCTGGTGTCGCAGACCGAGATCGTTCAGGTGGCCAGGGACGAGTCGGCCAAGATCATCGACGCCGCCCACGACGAGTCCGACCGCCTGCGAGCGGAGTGTGACGTCTACGTGGACACCAAGCTGGCGACCTTCGAGGAGACCCTCACCGGCACCCTGCGCACCATCACCCGCGGCCGCCAGCAGCTGCGGGCCGGGCTCGGCACCCCCGACTACCGCAGCTGAGCGCCCGGCCGAGCGCGGCCACCCTGCCTCGCGCGTATCGTGGTGTGGTTGCCCGGTGCTGAGCCGGCGACACCGCGGTACCGCTGGGCGCACCGTCGCGCCCCGGAGCTCCTCCCGCGAGCACCCACGTGAGACACCCATGAACTGAGACCTGCAAGGAGACACGAGCAGCCGTCATGCCAGCACACAGTCACTCCGGCACGCACGTGGACCCGTCTGCACCCCTGGTGCTGGACACCCGCGAGCTCGGCCGCCGGCCGGGCAGCATGCGCACCGTCGAGCGCACCGTCGACGCCCCGGAACGCATCGGGCTGGAGCTCATCGCGGTGCCCCAGGGCGACCCGCTGGAGCTCGACCTGCGCCTGGAGTCGGTGATGGAGGGCGTGCTCGTCAGCGGCACCGTCACCGCGTCGGCGGTCGGCGAGTGCTCGCGCTGCCTGGAGACCTTCACCCGGCCGGTGCAGATCACCCTCACCGAGCTGTACTACTACCCGGCCAAGACGCCGCAGCAGGCCGAGGAGGACGACGAGGCCAGGATGGTCGAGGACGAGCTGATCGACCTCGCCCCGGCCGTCACCGAGGCCATCGTGCTCGACCTGCCGCTGCAGCCGTTGTGCTCGGAGGACTGCCCCGGACTGTGCGCCCAGTGTGGTGTTCAGCTGGCGATTGCAGAACCCGGGCACGGGCATGAGACCATAGATCCCCGTTGGGCCGCGCTGTCGGCCAAGCTCGACCAGGCCGGTGTTCCGGAGCCCAGCGCCAAGCACAGCACCGATGACGGTGCGCCAACCGATCTCGAGGAGAAGTAGTCGTGGCCGTCCCGAAGCGCAAGATGTCCCGTGCCAACACCAGGGACCGCCGTAGCCAGTGGAAGACCACTGCTCCCACCCTGGTGACCTGCCCCAACCGGGCGTGTGGCGAGCAGAAGCTCCCGCACATCGCCTGCCCGTCCTGCGGCACCTACAACAACCGTCAGGTCACCGCGGTCTGAGTCCGCGGGATCAACGGTGGGTAGCAAGCACACAGACGGAGCGGTTCTCGACCGCGGTCCGCTGCTGACGGCACTCGGGGTCGATCTCGACCCCGAGCTGCTGACGCTCGCACTCACGCACCGCTCGTACGCGTACGAGAACGGTGGCCTGCCGACCAACGAGCGGCTGGAGTTCCTCGGGGACTCCGTGCTCGGGCTGGCAGTCACCGAGCGGCTCTACCGCACCCTGCCGGACAAGTCCGAGGGTGTGCTCGCCAAGATCCGGGCCAGCGTGGTCAACATGCACGCGCTGGCCGGGGTCGCCCGCACCCTCGGCGAGGGTGGGCTCGGTGCGTACCTCTTGCTGGGCAAGGGTGAAGAGCTCACCGGCGGCCGGGACAAGACCAGCATCCTGGCCGACGGCATGGAGTCGCTGCTGGGGGCCATCCACCTGCAGCACGGCATCGAGACCGCCCGCGAGGTGGTGGAGCGGCTGTTCCACACGCTGCTCACCGAGGCGCCGCTGCTGGGGGCCGGCCTGGACTGGAAGACCAGCCTGCAGGAGCTCACCTCCGAGCGCGGCCTGGGCGTGCCCGTCTACGACGTGCAGTCCAGCGGCCCCGATCACCTCAAGGAGTTCCAGGCGCGCGTGCTCGTCTCGGGGGACACCCTGGGGGTGGGCTCCGGCCGCAGCAAGAAGGAGGCGGAGCAGAAGGCCGCCTCCACCGCCTGGCGCGCCCTGTCGGCGGCCGAGACCCCCGTCGAGGCTGAGGGAACCACCTCCCCCTCCGGAGCCTGAGTGCCCGAGCTGCCCGAGGTCGAGGTGGTCCGTCGCGGCCTCGTCGAGCACGTGGTCGGCCACGTCGTGGAGTCCGTCGAGGTTCGCCACCCCCGCGCGGTGCGGCGCCACCTCGCCGGCGCCGACGACCTCGTGCTCGGCCTGCTCGGCGCGCGCCTGGTCAGCGCCGACCGTCGGGGCAAGTACCTGTGGCTGCAGGCCGACACCGTCGAGCGCGGTCGGCAGGCCGTGGTGGTGCACCTGGGCATGAGCGGGCAGATGCGAGTGCAGCCGGTGGGCGCCCCGGACGAGAAGCACCTGCGCATCCGGGTGCGGCTGCGGGCCACCGCCGACGAGCCGGCCAGCGAGCTGCGGTTCGTGGACCAGCGCACCTTCGGCGGCTGGGCGGTGGAGGAGCTGGAGCCGGTGGACGGCGTCCTGCTGCCCCGGCCGGTCACCCACATCGCCCGCGACCCCCTGGACCCCGACTTCGATGCCGAGGCCGTGGTGACCGCGATGCGGCGCAGGCACACCGAGGTCAAGCGGGCGCTGCTGGACCAGACCCTGGTCTCCGGCATCGGCAACATCTACGCCGACGAGGCCCTGTGGCGCGCCCAGCTGCACGGCCGGCGCCCCACCGACCGGCTCAGCCGCGCCCAGGCCCGCGAGCTGCTCAGCCGGGCCGCCGAGGTGATGCGCGAGGCGCTGGCCCAGGGTGGGACGTCCTTCGACGCGCTCTACGTCAACGTCAACGGTGACTCCGGCTACTTCGACCGCTCGCTGGCGGCCTACGGCCAGGCGGGCCGGCCGTGCCCGCGGTGCGGGCACAGCATCGTGCGGGAGAGCTTCATGAACCGCTCCTCGTTCAGCTGCCCGTCCTGCCAGCCGCCCCCGCGGGCCCGTCGCAGCAGCAGCCGGACACCCACCGGCCTCAGCTCCGCCGGCGGTGCGGCACGAACTCCAGCACCAGGAACGCGGCCAGCACGAACGCCACCTGGCGCAGCCTGACCATCGCGAACCGCTGTCCGTCCAGCGCCCGGAACTTGCGCACGAAGCGGTACAGCGACTCGATGCGGATCAGCGGGTCGAGCAGGTGGGTGGCGACGTACACCGCCTGCTGGCCCGCCCCCCGGTGGGTGGACTCGAAGATCTCCGGGAACGCCGCGAACGCCAGCGACACCTTCTCCCCGCCGTGCTCCTTGCCGTGGTGCACCATGTCCACGCTGAGCCGCTCGTCCACCCCGTTGGGGGCGTCGGCGGAGCGGTAGGGCACGTCCAGGGTGAGCATGCGGCCCTCGTCGGCCGTGGCGTAGCGGTGGAACGCCACCGCCCGCCCCTCGGCGTCGCGGGCGATGGCCAGCAGGATGCCCGGCGTCCGGCCGTCGAGCAGGTGGTCCAGGATCATCGAGAAGCCCCGGTTGGCGTGCCGGTGGTCGCTACTGGCGACGAGCCGGCGCAGCTCGGCCAGCGTCTCCTTGTCCAGGCCCCGCTCGGAGCGGACCTCGGTGGTGATCCCCGCGTTGTGGGTGCGCTGCACCGCCTGGCGGAGGTTGCGCCACTGCCGGCCCTGCAGGGTGAAGGAGGCGACGTCGATCACCACGTCACGCCCGATGGGCACCGTCCGCAGCCCGTGCCTGCTCCACAGCGGTGCGCAGTACTCGCCGGCGGCGAGCACCGCCACCCGCCAGCCGTTGCTGCGGCAGTGCGCCTGGAACTCCTCGATGAGGTCGGCGAAGTCGGTGCGCTCGCCCACCGGGTCCCCGGCGACGGCGGCGATGCCCAGGCGGGCCCGGTAGCCGAGCGCCGCGGTGCCGTCGCTGTTGAAGAAGTAGCCCTTGGCCGAGTGCATCACGAAGGGCGCCAGCGGGTCGTCCCGGGAGCGGTTGACCAGTGCGAAGACCCGGCCCAGCTCCTCGGGCGCGGCCTTGGTCGTCTTGGGGAACACCAGCACGGCACCGGCCAGGGCCAGGGCGATGAAGCCCAGCACCCCGCGGCCGCTGTCGTAGGCCAGCCGGGCGATGACCGCCAGCGCGACGGCGCCGAGCACGTGGTTGCGGGTGAGCGGCCGCCGCAGGTAGAGCCCGCGCAGCAGGAAGAAGATGGCCAGGCCGAGCGCGTAGGGCCAGGACCACTGCAGGTCGCCGAGGCGTCCGACGGTCTGGTCCTGGGTGGTGTCCAGGAACGAGGCGAGCCCGCTCACCCGGGATCCTGGCGCTTCTTGACCTCCAGGATGGCCGCGGGCACCCGGCCGTCGGCGTCGATCGGGGTCCACGGCTCGCTGGGCACCCACTGCGAGCCGCACCCGGCACAGACGTGCAGGTCTTCCTCCGCGCGGCTGGCCCGCCAAGAACACAGCGAGCGGCAGGCGTTGACGACCAACCCGCGCTGTCCCACCCCTGCAGAATAGGCGGCATGCCTGATCCGACGACCGACACGCTTCCCGTCCGCCTCGCCGCATGGGTGCACGGTCACGTGCAGGGCGTCGGCTTCCGCTGGTGGACCCGCTCGAGGGCGCTGGAGCTGGGCCTGGTGGGCAGCGCCAGCAACCAGCGCGACGGTCGGGTGCTGGTGGTCGCCGAGGGCCCCCGCGCGCAGTGCGAGCAGCTGCTGCAGGCGCTGCGCGGGGGCGCGACCCCGGGCGCCGTGGACACCGTGGTGCACACCTGGGAGCCGGCGCGCGGCGGCCTGCACGGCTTCGTGGAGCGGTAGCGCCGGGTACCGTTCCCTGGTGCACCTGAAGAGCCTCACGCTGAAGGGATTCAAGTCCTTCGCCTCGGCCACCACGCTGCGCTTCGAGCCTGGAATCACCTGTGTGGTGGGGCCCAACGGGTCTGGCAAGTCCAACGTGGTTGACGCGCTCACCTGGGTGATGGGTGAGCAGGGCGCCAAGGCGCTGCGCGGGGGCAAGATGGAGGACGTCATCTTCGCCGGCACCTCCGGGCGCGCTCCGCTGGGCCGCGCCGAGGTCACCCTCACCATCGACAACTCCGACGGCGCCCTGCCGATCGACTACGCCGAGGTGTCCATCACCCGGCGGATGTTCCGCGACGGCGCCAGCGAGTACGAGATCAACGGCAGCTCGTGCCGGTTGATGGACGTGCAGGAGCTGCTCAGCGACTCCGGTATCGGCCGGGAGATGCACGTCATCGTCGGGCAGGGACGCCTGGCCACCATCCTGGAGTCGCGGCCGGAGGACCGCCGCGCCTTCATCGAGGAGGCGGCCGGCGTCCTCAAGCACCGCAAGCGCAAGGAGAAGGCGCTGCGCAAGCTCGACTCCATGCAGGCCAACCTGGCGCGGCTGGGCGACCTGACCACCGAGCTGCGCCGCCAGCTGAAGCCGCTGGGCAAGCAGGCGGAGGTGGCGCGCCGTGCGCAGACCGTGCAGGCCGACCTGCGCGACGCCCGGCTGCGCCTCGCCGCCGACGACCTGGTGACCCGCCGCGCCGAGCTGGACCGGGGCGTCACCGACGAGGCCGCCGCCCGCGCCCAGCAGGAGCAGGTGCAGGCCGAGCTGGCCCGCGCCGAGCAGCAGGTGGCCCTCAGCGAGGCCCTGGTGGCCGAGCTGGCCCCGGCCGCCACGGCTGCGCAGGACACCTGGCTGCGGCTGTCGGCCCTGCAGGAGCGGATGAGCGCCACCGTGCGGGTGGCGGCCGACCGGGCCCGCCACCTCAGCGCTCCGGTGGCCGACACCCGCCCCGGCCGCGACCCTGAGCAGCTGGAGGCCGAGGCCGAGCGTGCCGCCGAGCTGGAGGCCGAGCTGGAGGCGGCGATGGTGGCCGCCCAGGCCGAGCTGGCGACCGCGCAGCAGCGGCGCACCGAGCTGGAGCGGGCGCTGACCGCCGCCGAGAAGGCACACCTGGCCGCGGTGCGGGCCATCGCCGACCGGCGCGAGGGCCTGGCCCGGCTGTCCGGGCAGGTGGACACCCTGCGCTCGCGCAGCGAGTCCGGCGCCGCCGAGATCGAGCGGCTGAGCACCTCCCTGGCCGAGGCGCGCGCCCGCGGCGAGGAGGCTGCGCGCGAGTTCGCGGCGGTGCAGGCCGAGATCAGCGACCTCGACGCCGGCGAGCTGGGGCTGGACGACCGTCACGAGCGGGCGGTGGCCGCGCACGCCGCGGCCCAGCAGCGGGTGAGCGAGCTGCTCGAGGCCGAGCGCGAGGCGGGCCAGGCGGTGGCCTCGGGCCGCGCGACGGTGGCGGCGCTGTCGGTGGGGCTGGCCCGCAAGGACGGCGCTGGGTGGTTGGTCGAGCACCACCAGGTGCTCGGCACCGCCGCCCAGCGGCTGCGGGTGCGCACCGGTTACGAGGCGGCCGTGGCGGCCGCGCTCGGTCCGCTGGCCGACGCGGTGGTGGTGGCCGGCCAGCAGTCGGTGCTGCCCGCGCTGGAGGCGCTCAAGGCCGCGGACGGTGGACGGACCGGGCTGCTGGTGACCGACGCCGCGGCGCCACTCGGGCAGCGCCCCGCCGTGGCGCTGACCGACGGCGCGCGCTGGGCCGGTGAGCTGGTGGACTGCGACGACGCGCTGCGCCCCGCGGTGCAGGCCCTGCTGTGCGACGTCGTGGTCGTCGAGCAGCTCGGCCAGGCGGACGCCCTGACCGCCGCCGGGGTGCGGGTGGTGACCCAGGAGGGTGACCTGCTGGGCGCCGGGTGGGCGCTGGGTGGCTCGGACCGTCCGGCCAGCACCCTGGAGGTGCAGGCCGCGGTGGACGAGGCGACCGCCGCCGTGCAGGCCGCCGAGCAGCGCGCCGAGCAGCTGGCCGGTGCCCTCACCGGCGCACGGGAGGAGGAGAAGGAGCGGGCACAGAACGTCGACCTGACCCTGGCCGCGCTGAACGAGTCCGACGCAGAGCTGGCCGCGGTGGCCGAGCGCCTCGGTCGGCTGGGCCAGACCGTGCGCACCGCGGAGAGCGAGGTGGCGCGGCTGGCCGCCCAGCGGGAGAAGCTGGAGACTGCCCGGGCGGAGCGGCTCACGGCGCTGGCCGAGCTGGAGCAGCGCCTGGCCCACGCCCAGGCCGAGCCGGGGGAGGACGAGCCCACCACGGCCGAGCGCGACGCAGCCGCCGTCGCGCTGAGCACCGCCCGCGCCGCCGAGGTGGAGGCCCGGCTGGCCCTGCGCACCGCGGAGGAGCGAGCCGGGTCGGTGCGCGGCAGGGCCGACGCCCTGCGGCGCAGTGCCCGCGCCGAGCGCGACGCCCGGGTGCGGGCGGAGAACGCGCTGCGCACCCGTCGGCACGCCGCCGCGGTGGCGGAGGCGGTGGCCGAGGGCGGGCAGCGGGCGCAGCAGCACGTGCAGCAGGTGCTGGCCGCGGCGGTGGCCGAGCGCGACGCCGTCACCGCGCGCCGCACCACGGCCGAGGCGGAGCTGCGCGTCACGCGGGAGAGCACCCGCAGCCTGGCCCAGCAGCTCGCCGCGCTCACCGACGCGGTGCACCGCGACGAGGTCGCCAGGGCCCAGGCGGCGCTGCGGGTGGAGCAGCTGGCGGAGACGATCGTGGCCACCCACGCCATCGGCCTGGACGAGCTGGTCGCCGAGTACGGCCCGGACGTGCCGCTGCCGCCCACCGCGCAGGAGCTGGCCGAGCACGCCGCCGCCCGGGAGCGCGGCGAGCAGGTGAGCGCCCCGCCGCCCATGCCCTACGACCGCGCCACCCAGGAGCAGCGGGTGGCCCGCGCCGAGCGGGACCTGCGCACCCTGGGCAAGGTGAACCCGCTGGCGCTGGAGGAGTTCGCCGCCCTGGAGGAGCGCTACCAGTTCCTGGCCACCCAGCTGGAGGACGTCAAGGCCACCCGCAAGGACCTGCTGGGCGTGGTCGCTGACGTGGACCGACGGATCCTGGAGGTGTTCACCGCGGCCTACCACGACGTGGCGGCGGAGTTCGGCGCCGTGTTCGCCACGCTGTTCCCCGGCGGGGAGGGCCGGCTGGTGCTGACCGACCCCGACGACATGCTCACCACCGGCATCGAGGTGGAGGCGCGTCCACCGGGCAAGCGGGTCAAGCGGCTGTCCCTGCTGTCCGGCGGTGAGAAGTCGCTGACCGCGGTGGCCATGCTGGTCGCGATCTTCCGGGCGCGGCCGTCGCCGTTCTACGTGATGGACGAGGTGGAGGCGGCGCTGGACGACACCAACCTGCGGCGGCTGATCACCTTGTTCGAGCAGCTGCGGGAGCGCTCCCAGCTGATCGTCATCACCCACCAGAAGGCGACCATGGAGGTTGCCGACGCCCTGTACGGGGTGAGCATGCGGGGGGACGGCATCACCACCGTCATCTCCCAGCGGATGCGCAGGCAGCCCACGGGCGAGCCGGCACCCGCCGGCTAGTCCCGCCCTGTCGCCCGGGGGCCTCCTCCCCACTGGGCCGTTAGGGTCTCGGCGGCCGGCGACTGGCACGATGGCGCTCGTGGAAACCTGGGTCTGGATCGTCATAGCCGTAGCCGCGCTGCTCATCCTGCTGCTCGTGGCGGGGCTGGTGCTGCGCCGTCGTCGTCAGGTGCGCCTCTCGGTGGGGCAGCGAGAGAGCACCGCCACCCCGACCGGCTACCGCGCGGACAGACCGATCAGCTTCAGCGGCGGGTCCACGGCTCCGCCTGCTCCGTCGCCGGTGGCACCCACCCTGCCGGAGACCCCAGAGTCTCCGGAGACCGAGCGCGAGCCGGCGGTCGGCGACGACGCGTCGATCCCGCGGGACTCCGAGCGCCGCACGCTGGTCAACGTCGACCTGCCCGACGCCGAGACGGCCGCGGCCGCGCCGCGCGCACCGGTGGAGACCGAGGCCGCTGCGCCCGAGACCGCCGAGACCGACACAGCAGCACCCGAGACCGCAGCACCCGAGACCGAGACCGCAGCACCCGAGACCGAGACCGTCGAGACCGCCGAGACCGAGACGGTCACGCCGGAGCCGACGGCGGAGCCCCGTGAGGAGATCGCCCCCACGGCGGGCCGGCTGGACCGGTTGCGCGGACGGCTCTCGCGCTCCCAGTCCGCAGTCGGGCAGAGCCTGCTGGGCCTGCTCGGCGCCGGCGACCTCGACGAGGACTCCTGGGAGGAGGTCGAGGACACCCTGCTGATGGCCGACCTCGGCACCGCCACCACCGTCGCGGTGGTCACCGAGCTGCGCGAGAAGATCGCCAGTCGCAACGTCCGCACCACCGAGCAGGCCCGTGCCCTGCTGCGCGAGGTCCTGGTCAACCAGCTGCACCCGGAGATGGACCGCTCCATCGCCGCCCTGCCGCACGCCGACCACCCGTCGGTGCTGCTGGTCGTGGGGGTCAACGGCACCGGCAAGACCACCACCACCGGCAAGCTCGCCCGGGTGCTGGTGGCCGACGGCCGGCGCGTGCTGCTCGGTGCGGCAGACACCTTCCGCGCCGCCGCGGCCGACCAGCTGCAGACCTGGGGCGAGCGCGTGGGCGCCGAGGTGGTGCGGGGCAAGGAGTCGGCCGACCCGGCCGCCGTGGCCTTCGACGCCGTCGCCAAGGGCACCGAGCTGGGCGTGGACGTGGTGCTCATCGACACCGCGGGACGCCTGCACACCAAGACCGGGCTGATGGACGAGCTGGGCAAGGTCAAGCGGGTGGTGGAGAAGAAGGCCGCGGTGGACGAGGTGCTGCTGGTGCTGGACGCCACCACCGGCCAGAACGGCCTGCTGCAGGCCCGCGTGTTCTCCGAGGTGGTCACCGTCACCGGGGTGGTGCTCACCAAGCTCGACGGCACGGCCAAGGGTGGCATCGTCTTCCAGGTGCAGCGCGAGCTGGGCGTGCCGGTCAAGCTGGTGGGCCTGGGCGAGGGTGCCGACGACCTGGCCCCCTTCGTCCCGGAGGCGTTCATCGACGCCCTGCTGGGCTAGCCCGCCGCGCCCGGTGACGCGGGCGCGGCCGTGAGGACCAGGCGAACCTGTGTGACTGCCGTAAACACGGACGTAACATGAGCGCCCCATCGTTCATCTCTGGGCAACAGTGGTGCTGCACAGGGGAAACACCGAACGGGGACTCTCTCCTCACAACCAGAGCCAGGGGGCATGCCCTAGGCCGGGGCAGGAGGAGGCAAGCCAGGTGAACTTCCCGACGATGGGCGTTCCGGACACAGGCGACACCGCGTGGATGCTGATCAGCGCGGCGCTTGTGCTGTTGATGACGCCAGGACTGGCGTTCTTCTACGGGGGCATGGTCCGAGCCAAGGGCGTGCTCAACATGATGATGATGAGCATCAGCGCCATGGGGGTCGTTGGCGTGCTCTGGGTGCTCTACGGCTACTCGGTCGCCTTTGGCGAGGACAAGGGCAACCTCATCGGTGACCCCACCCAGTACTTCGGGCTCAAGGGCCTGATCAGCGGCAACGGCTCCGCGGCCGTCGCCGAGGACGCTGCCGCCGGCATCGAGGCGGCCGACGTGGTGAACATCCCGCTGGTCGGCACCATGCCCGCCACGGTCTTCGTCGCCTTCCAGGCGATGTTCGCCATCCTCACCGTCGCCCTGATCTCTGGTGCGGTCGCCGACCGGATGAAGTTCAGCGCCTGGCTGGTCTTCGCGGGTCTGTGGGCCACGATCGTGTACTTCCCGGTGGCGCACTGGGTGTTCGCCTTCGACGGGGTCACCGCCGAGACGGGTGGCTGGATCGCCAACAAGCTCGCTGCCATCGACTTCGCCGGTGGTACCGCGGTGCACATCAACGCCGGTGCGGCCGCGCTGGTCCTGGTGCTCGTCCTCGGCAAGCGCCGCGGCTGGCCCAAGGACCCGATGCGCCCGCACAACCTGCCCTTCGTGATGCTCGGCTCCGGCCTGCTGTGGTTCGGCTGGTTCGGCTTCAACGCCGGCTCCGCCACCAGCGCCAACGGCACCGCGGGCACCACCTTCATCACCACCGTCGTCGCCACCTGCATCTCGATGCTGGCCTGGCTGCTGGTGGAGCGCGTCCGGGACGGTCACGCCACCAGCCTCGGCGGTGCGTCGGGCATCGTCGCCGGCCTGGTCGCCATCACCCCGGCCTGCTCCTCGGTGAACGTGCTGGGTGCGCTGGTCATCGGTGCGGTCGCCGGCGTGTTCTGCGCCCTGGCCGTCGGACTGAAGTACCGCTTCGGCTACGACGACTCGCTCGACGTGGTCGGCGTCCACCTGGTCGGTGGAATCATCGGCACCCTGCTGGTCGGCCTGGTGGCCACCTCGGAGGCTCCGGCCGGTGTCGACGGACTGTTCTACGGTGGCGGCGTCGACCAGCTGTGGCGCCAAGCGGTGGGTGCCGGCGCAGTGCTGGCCTTCTCGCTGGTGGTCACGGCGATCATCGCCCTCGCCATCAAGGTGACCATGGGTCTCCGCGTGGAGGACGAGGCTGAGATGATGGGGATCGACGAATCGCAGCACGCTGAGTCCGGCTACGACCTTGCACCGATCAGTGGTGGTGCACTGGGCATGACCGGGGGACAGTCAAAGCCGAACTCGATCCTGGCAGCATCTGCCAGCAAGGAGGCCTGATCATGAAGCTCATCACGGCGATCATCAAGCCGTTCACGCTCGAAGACGTCAAGACTGCGCTCGAGCAGCTGGGCGTGCTCGGCATGACCGTCAGCGAGGTCCAGGGCTACGGCCGGCAGAAGGGCCACACCGAGGTCTACCGCGGTGCCGAGTACTCGGTGGACTTCGTGCCCAAGGTGCGCGTGGAGGTCGTCGTGGACGACTCGGTGGCCGACAAGGTCATCGACGTGGTCGTCGAGGCCGCGCGCACCGGCAAGATCGGGGACGGCAAGGTCTGGTCCTCCCCGGTGGAGACCATGGTGCGGGTGCGCACCGGTGAGCGGGGCCCGGACGCGCTGTGACGCGCCCACGGTGACCAGCCTCCCTGCACGACGTCGCGGACCCTCGTCCGCCGGAACTCCCGGTTACGCACCGGTGAGGGCCCGGCGGGCGGGGGTCCGTGTCTGTGTGGGCGTGCTGGCCCACCTCGCTGACCGGCTCACCTCGCTGACGGACCCACCTCGCTGACCGGCCTACATCTCTGACCAGGACGGAGCTCCACCCATGCAGCCCGACTACGACCCGGTGCACGACCTCGTCGAGGGGCGGGCCAAGCTTCTGGCCAACGGCGACGCGCTGTCGGCCGCCGAGCTGCGCGCGGCCCTGCTCACCCTGCACGAGCACTGGCTGGTGCAGCGCGCCGACGAGCTCGGCATCACCGCCGGCAGCGGCATGGCCATCATGGCCGTCGGCGGGCTGGGCCGGCGCGAGCTGCTGCCGCACTCCGACCTCGACCTGGTGCTGCTGCACGGCAAGGGCGCCCCGAGCGGCATCGCCGAGATCGCCGACCGGCTCTGGTACCCGCTGTGGGACGCCCACGTGCAGCTCGACCACAGCGTGCGCACCCCGGCCCAGGCACTGGCCGTGGCCGCCGAGGACGTCACCGCGGCGCTGGGCATGCTGGAGCTGCGGCCCATCGCCGGCGACACCGAGCTGGCCGGCGGGCTGGTTGGCTCGGTGTACGCCCAGTGGCGCAGCGGCATCCGCAACCGCCTGGACGAGCTGGCCGAGCAGGCCCACGAGCGCTGGGAGCGCGTGGGGGAGGTGGCTCACCGGGTGGAGCCTGACCTCAAGCACGGCCGCGGTGGGCTGCGCGACCTGCAGCTGCTCTCCGCGCTGGCTGCCGCCCAGGTGATCAACCGGACGCCCGGGCTCAGCGAGCACTCGCCCGGCGGCGGACTGCCCCGTGCGCACGCCCTGCTGCTGGACGTGCGCACCGAGCTGCACCGCGTGTCCGGCCGCGCCCGCGACGTGCTGCGCGCGCAGGACGCCGACGAGATCGCCGTCGCGCTGGGCCGCGGTGACCGCTTCACCCTGGCGCGGGAGCTCAGCGACGCCGCCCGCACCGTCAGCTACTCGGTGGAGGTGGGCCTGCGCACCGCCCGCAGCGCGCTGCCCCGCCGCGGCCTGGCCACCCTGCGCCGCGCCCCCGTGCGCCGGCCGCTGGCCGAGGGCGTGGTGGAGCACGGGGGCGAGGTGGCGCTGGCCAAGGGGGTGCGGGCCGGCACCGATCCCGCGCTGTCGCTGCGGGTGGCCCTGGCGTCGGCCCGCACCGGGCTGCCCATCGCCGGCTCCACCCTCAACGCGCTGGCCGATGCCCCGCCCCAGGAGGCCCCGGTGTGGCCGCGGCCGATGCTGGCCAACTTCCTCGCCCTGCTGGGCACCGGGCGGGCGGTGATCGGCTCCATCGAGGCCCTCGACCGCGCCGACCTGTGGTGCACCCTGGTGCCGGAGTGGTCGACGGTGCGCGACCTGCCGCCCCGCGACGCCGCCCATGTCTGGTCGGTGGACCGCCACCTGATGGAGACGTGCGCCTACGCCGGCTCGCTGACCACCCGGGTGTCGCGGCCGGACCTGCTGCTGGTGGGCGCGCTGCTGCACGACATCGCCAAGGGGCTGCCCGGTGACCACAGCGAGGTCGGCGCCGAGATGATCCAGCCGATCGCCCGCCGGATGGGTCTGCCCGAGGCCGACGTGCAGACGCTGTCGGCGATGGTGCGCCACCACCTGCTGCTGCCGGTGACGGCGTCCCGCCGCGACCTCAACGACCCCGCCACCATCGAGGCCGTGGTGGACGCCGTGGGCGGCGACCGCGTGCTGCTGGAGCTGCTGCACGCCCTCACCGAGGCCGACTCCCGTGCCACCGGCCCTGGCATGTGGGGCAGCTGGAAGGCGTCCCTGGTGGAGCAGCTGGTGAGCCGCTGCCGGCTGATGACCCGAGGCGAGCCGCTGCCGGAGATGGAGCCGCTCTCGGTGGAGCACCGCGCGCTGGCGGAGGCCGGCAAGCTGTCGGTGACGCTGGAGCCGGCCACCACCGACACCCCCATGCTGGTGCGGGTGGTGGCCCCGGACGCCCACAACGTGCTCGCTGCCGCTGCCGGGGTGCTGGCCCTGCACTCGCTGCGGGTGCACTCTGCGTCGGTGCGCGAGCACGCCGGCGCCGCGGTGGACACCTTCATGGTCTCGCCCCGCTTCGGCAGCCCGCCCGACGTGGCCCTGCTGCGCCAGGACCTGGCCCGAGCGCTGCGCGACGACGCCGAGCTGGCCCAGCGGCTGGCGGCCAAGGAGGCCACCTACGGTGAGCACGCCACCGACGGCACCGAGTCGCGGGTGCTCTGGGTGGACGAGGGCGTCGGCCCGGCCGTGCTGGAGCTCCGCGCGGCCGACCGGACGGGGCTGCTCTACCGGGTGGCCGCCGTGCTGCAGCAGCGCGGGGTGCAGATCGAGTGGGCGCGCGTGGAGACGATGGGCTCGTCGGTGGCGGACGCGTTCGGCCTGCACCTGGGCGACGCCGACACCCCAGTGCTGCGCAAGGAGCTCACCGCGGCGGTGCTGGCCGTCACCCGCTGAGCGCTCCGTCGTCGTGCAGCTGCCCGCGGAGCCGGAACTTCTGGATCTTGCCGGTGCCGGTCTTGGGCAGCGGCCCGAAGTGCACCTGCTTGGGCGCCTTGAAGTGGGCCAGGCGGGCACGGACGTGGTCGATCAGCTCGCGCTCGGTGGCCTCAGCCCCCTCGCGCAGCACCACGAAGGCGGCCACCGACTCGCCCCACCGGGGGTCGGGCGCGGCGACCACCGCGCTCTCCAGCACGGCGGGGTGGGAGTCCAGCGCCTGCTCCACCTCGATGGAGGCGATGTTCTCCCCGCCGGAGATGATCACGTCCTTGGAGCGGTCGCGGAGCTCGACGTAGCCGTCGGGGTGCAGCACGCCGATGTCGCCGGTGCGAAACCACCCCTCGTGCTCGGCGGCCCTGGTGGCGTCCGGGTCGCGGTAGTAGCCGAGCATCACGTTGTTGCCGCGCAGCAGCACCTCACCGGTGGTGGAGGCGTCGGCGGGCACGTCGGCCCCGGCGGAGTCCACCACCCGCAGCGGCAGGCTCACCAGGTTGGCCACCCCCTGACGGGCGCGCAGCCGCGCCTGCTCAGCGGCGTCCAGGTCGTCCCACTCCGGGCGCCAGTCGCAGATCGCGGCCGGGCCGTAGGTCTCGGTGAGCCCGTACAGGTGGGTGACGTCCAGGCGCAGGGCGGCCATCCGCTCCAGCAGCGCAGGCGAGGGCGGAGCGCCCCCGGTGCACACCGTGACGGTGCGCTCCGCCGGGGCAGCGTCGGGCGAGCCCGCCACGCCGACCAGCACGGTGGGTGCGGCGCACAGGTGGGTGATGCCCTCCTCGCGGATGGCCTGCCACACCGCGTCGGCCGCGACGGTGCGCAGCGTGTGGTGCACCCCGCCGGCCGCGGTGACCGCCCACGGGAAGCACCACCCGTTGCAGTGGAACATCGGCAGCGTCCACAGGTACACCGACCGCGCGTCCAGCCCGGTCTGGGCGGTCATGGCCAGCGCCTGCAGGTAGGCCCCGCGGTGGGAGTACATGACGCCCTTGGGCTTGCCCGTGGTGCCGCTGGTGTAGTTCAGCGACAGCAGCGACCACTCGTCGGTCACCGGAACCCGCAGCGGCTCCGCGGCCGCCAGCAGCGCCTCGTAGCCGTCCTCCGGCCCGCCGGCGACCACCAGCTGCACCGCGGGGTCCACCAGCGCGTGCACGGCGCGGCCGAGCTCGAGCAGGTCGGCGTCCACCACCAGCACCACCGACCCGGCGTGGGTGACGATCCAGGCCAGCTCGGCGGCGCTGAGGCGGGTGTTCAGCGCGTTCAGCACTGCACCGGCCATCGGCACCCCGTAGTGCGCCTCCAGCGCCACCGCCGAGTTCGGCGCCAGCACCGACACCCGGTCGCCGGGGCGCACCCCGATGCTGGCGAGCGCCCCGGCCAGGCGGTCGCATCGCTCAGCCAGCTCGCCGTAGGTGCGCCGGACGTCGCCGTCCACCAGCGCCAGCCGGTCGGTGTGCACCACCCGGGCGCGGTCCAGGAACGCGGTGGGCGTGAGGGGGACAGGGCCAAAAGGCGTGGTCACAGGCCTGAGCGTAAGCCTGCGGGTGCCGTGTCAGCCGATGCGAGCGGCGGCTGAGGCCATGCCCAGCCAGGTGTGCGGGTTGCCGCCCCAGCACCAGCCCAGTCGCGGCGCGCCCTTGCTCACCCAGACCCCGGTGACCCGCTTGTCGCCGGCCCGGGAGCCGAGCATCTGGAAACAGGTGCGCTCGCGCAGCCACTCCGGGTGCTGCACCGCCACGGCCAGCCCCTCCTCCAGGGTCAGCGGCGTGCGCCCAGTCCCCAGGATCGTGCTGAGCGCGTCGTCGGGGCGGACGTTGCGGGTCTCCTCCCCGGCGTCCACGTCGACCAGCAGGTACAGCGGTGCGTCGGGCAGCTCGACGTCGGCGGTGGGGACGAACCGGGCCAGGTCGTCCGCTGCCATGGTGGTGAAGCCGGTCTTGGTCCTCAGCCGGGCCAGCTCCACCAGCCGCTCCGGCGCCAGCAGCTCCCGGCTGGTGACCAGCACGAACGGCTCGGCGGGCAGGTGCTCGCGCAGCGGGGCGGCCAGCGTGCGCAGCCGGTCCTCGGTGATCCCGGCGAGGGTGGGAAAGCCGGCGTCGACGAGCCGGTCCAGCTGCCGGTCGAGCTCGGCCGTGGCGGTGGGGCTGGGGGTGCGGGCTGGGCTGGCGACAGACATGGGGCACTCCTCCTCGGCAGCGGCGGTGCGAGGTCAACGACCGAGCGCCCGGCGAAGTTCCGGCTAGCGGCGCGGACGGACCATCCCCCGGCCGGTGACCAGCGGTAGGTCGAGAGCGGTGCGCAGCCCGGGGGCCGCGGCCACCACTGCGGGGATCGCGTTGACCAGCCGCATCGCGGTGGCGTTGAGGGTGGCGTCGTTGTGGACCCCGGTGGGCGAGTGCGCCACCAGGTCCAGGGTGTAGCTGGGCTCGCCGGTGATCTCCACCCGGTAGCTGCCCTCCGGTCCGGCCGGCTGGGGCCAGTGCGGCGCCAGGTCGGCGCGCAGCCGGGTGACGTGCTCGAGCACCAGCACCGCGGCCCCGTCCACCATGCCGCGGACGGCGAAGCGCAGTGCGGCTGCGGTGCCCTCGGCGATGGTGCCGGAGCGGATGGTGAAGGTCTCCGGGGCGGGGAGGCGCTCGTGCACCTCGGTGACCTCGTCCAGCTCCACCCCGAGCCCGGCGGCCAGCTGGCGCACCACGCTGCCCCAGGCCAGCGACAGCACCCCGGGCTGCAGCAGCATCGGCGTCTCGTCCATCGGCCGGCCGAAGCCCATGATGTCGAACAGCACGGTGGGGTTGTCGTAGGTGGCGTAGTCCACGATCTCCGAGCACCACACCTGCTCGATCTCCCGACAGGTGCCGGTGAGCACCAGCGGCAGCCAGTCGTTGGCGAAGCCGGGGTCGATGCCGTTGACGAACAACGAGGCGCCGCCCTCGGCCGCGGCTCGGCTCAGTGGCTCGTAGACCTCCGGCGGCAGCACGCCCACCGGGTACTGCAGGAAGACCGGCCCGCTGGCCACCACGTTGATCCCGGCACGCAGGAACCCGGTCAGGTCCGCCAGCGCCTCGGACAGCCGGTTGTCGCTCATCGCGGTGTAGACGATGCAGTCGGGCTGCAGCGCCAGCAGCTCGGCGGCGTCGTTGCTGGCGGGCACCCCGAGCGCGGTGTCCAGCCCGGCCAGCTCCCCGGCGTCGCGGCCCACCTTGGCGGGGTCGGACACCCAGACGCCGACCAGCTCCAGCTCCGGGTGCGCGGCCACACCGGCCACCGCGTGCCGGCCCACGTTGCCGGTGCTCCACTGCACCACCCGAGCGCCCATCGCCGACCCCCTGACTGTGGTGCACGTCACCGTGCGGCGAGGCTAGCCGGTGTGTGGCAGCCGGCGGGGACGGAGCGCGGCCGGCAGCAGCCGGCGTCGCGCCTCGTCCGGCTGGATGCGCAGGGCGGTGATGGTGGTGGCCAGCATCTCGTAGTGACCCACCAGCAGGCACAGCTCGATGCACTGCGGCTCCTCCAGGTGCCCGCGCAGCTGGGCCCAGGTGGCGTCGTCGAGGTCCAGGTGGGTGTGCAGGGCGTCCACGGCGTGCAGCAGGGTGCGCTCGCGGGCCGACCAGCCCGGCGCGTCGGGGCCGTCGGCCACGCGCTGCAGGTCAGCGTCGGTGACTCCGGCGCGGCGGCCCAGCCGGACGTGGTGCTCGTGCTCGTAGCGGTTGCCGCGCAGGTGGGCCACCCGCAGGATCACCAGCTCGCTCTCCCGCCGGGGGAGGGTGCCGCCGGGCATCAGCCTTCCGGCGAAGTGCAGCCAGCCGCGGAACAGCCGACGGTGGCGACCCAGGGTGGTGAACAGGTGTGGGGCAGCGGTGCCCGCGGTGAGCCCAGCGAGCTGGGCGAAGCCCCAGGTCGCGAACCCGATGTCCGTGCGGCCACCGGGAGCGACGCGGGGCGTGCTCACGCGTGGTCGCCGGGCTGGGCGGTGGTGAGCGGGGCGTTCTCGGTGCGCGCGATCCGCAGGCTGTCCTGCAGGCCGTTCTGGGTGGCGCGGTCGGTCACCCGCTGGGCCAGCGAGCGGATGTGCAGCACCGGTCCCACCCAGCCAGGCGCCACCACCCGGCGGGAGCGGCGGGCGATGCCCCGCTCGAGGGCGTCCACGCCCAGCGACAGGGGCGCCACCTTGGACAACGGCTTCTTCTTGCTCAGCGCCGTGGCTGCCTCGGTGCCGAACCCGCGGCTGGTCATGTCGGTGTCGAGCTCGGCGAAGTAGGCCAGGCCGACCTTGGCCCCGGACGCGGCCAGCTCCACCCGCAGGGTGTTGCCCAGCGCCTCGACCGCGGCCTTGGACGCGCTGTAGGCGCCGAGCAGCGGGGCCTGCACGGCCGCCGCCAGGGACGACACCGCCACTGCGTAGCCGCGGTCGTGGCTGATGTGCGGGCCCGCCGCGCGCAGCAGGTAGTAGGTGCCCAGGACGTTGACCTGCAGGGTGCGCTCCAGCACCGACGGGTCGCCGCCGAGCATCGGCATCTGGGCGGCCACCCCGGCGTTGGAGACCACCACGTCAAGCCCGCCGAGCCGCTGCACCACCTCGGTGACGGCGGCGTCCACCTCGGTCTGCACCGCCACGTTGCACTCCAGCCAGGGCGCGTCCCCACAGCTGCGGGCCACCTCGGCGAGCAGCTCCGGCTCCAGGCCGATCAGGGCCACCCGCGCCCCGCGCTCGTGCAGCCGCCGGGCCAGCGCGGCTCCGATGCCGCGGGCTGCTCCGGAGATGAGGATGCGGCGTCCGCTCAGGTCAGCGGGCTGGGAGTGGGTCATGGCTCCCAACCTAACAACATTCGTGACACCAGTGTTCGTTACGGCGGGCCGACGGGGGGCGCGCGGGTGCCGTCCGGTGGTGCGGGCCCGCGCGGAACACCCGGGGTGAGGTGGGCCGACTAGGCTGTCGTCACCAACCCACCCGGCGTCACCGCCGGGGGGACCCCCGCCCAGCAATTGCAACGGGAGCGCGCTCGGTGTTCGAATCCCTCTCCGACAGACTGACAGGCACGCTGAAGGACCTGCGTGGCAAGGGCCGGCTCTCCGACGCGGACGTTGATGCCACGTCCCGCGAGATCCGCCTGGCCCTGCTTGAGGCCGACGTCGCGCTGCCCGTCGTGCGTGCCTTCGTGGCCAAGGTCAAGGAGCGCGCCAAGGGCGCGGAGGTCTCCGGCGCGCTGAACCCGGCACAGCAGGTCGTCAAGATCGTCAACGAGGAGCTCGTCACCATCCTCGGTGGCGAGACCCGCAGGCTGACCTACGCCAAGAACCCGCCGACGGTGATCATGCTGGCGGGCCTGCAGGGTGCGGGAAAGACCACGCTGGCCGGCAAGCTCGCCGCGTGGCTGCGCAAGCAGGGCCACACCCCGATGCTGGTGGCCTGCGACCTGCAGCGCCCCAACGCCGTCACCCAGCTGCAGGTGGTGGGTGAGCGGGCCGGCGTGCCGGTGTTCGCCCCCGAGCCCGGCAACGGCGTGGGTGACCCGGTGGACGTGGCCCGGCGCGGCATCGCCGACGCCCGCGCCCGCCAGTACGACGTGGTCATCGTGGACACCGCCGGCCGCCTGGGCATCGACTCCGAGCTGATGCAGCAGGCGGCGGACATCCGTGACGCCGTGCAGCCGGACGAGACCCTGTTCGTGCTCGACGCCATGGTCGGCCAGGACGCCGTCACCACCGCCAACGCCTTCCGCGACGGCGTGGGCTTCACCGGCGTGGTGCTCACCAAGCTCGACGGCGACGCCCGCGGTGGCGCCGCGCTGAGCGTGCGCGAGGTCACCGGCCAGCCCATCCTGTTCGCCTCCACCGGGGAGAAGCTGGAGGACTTCGACGTCTTCCACCCCGACCGGATGGCCAGCCGCATCCTGGGCATGGGCGACGTGCTCAGCCTCATCGAGCAGGCCGAGCAGGTCTTCGACCAGGAGCAGGCCGAGGCCACCGCGGCGAAGATGGGATCCGGCCAGCTCACGCTGGAGGACTTCCTCGAGCAGATGATGGCCGTGCGCAAGATGGGGCCCATCGCCAACCTGCTGGGCATGCTGCCCGGGGCGGGCGACATGAAGGAGGCCCTGGGCCAGGTCGACGAGAAGCAGCTGGACCGCATCCAGGCGATCATCCGCGGCATGACCCCGGCCGAGCGGGCCGACCCGAAGATCATCAACGCCTCCCGCCGGCTGCGCATCGCCAACGGCTCCGGCGTCAAGGTCTCCGACGTCAACCAGCTGGTGGACCGCTTCTTCGACGCCCGCAAGATGATGGCCCAGATGTCCGGTCGCTTCGGCCTGCCCGGCTCCGGTGGCGGCCAGCGCAAGGCGGTGCGCGGCAAGAAGGGCAAGAAGGGCAAGAAGGGCGGGCGCGGGCCCACCCAGCCCAAGGTGCGCGGTGGCTTCCCGGGCATGCCGGGTGGCCTGCCCGCCGGGCTGGACCTGCCGGGCCTGGCCGGCTCCGGTCCCGCCGGGTCGATCAACGAGCTCCCGCCGGGCCTGGCCGGGTTCGATCCCTCTCAGCTGAAGCTGCCCAAGTCGCCGAAGAAGTGACCGTGGCGGGGGGAGCGCCGAGGTGGCACCTGCAGGGCGTGGCCCTGCCGGACGGCGAGCCCACCGAGCTGTGGGTGGCCGACGGCCGGATCAGCACCGAGCCGGTGGCTGGCGCGGAGACGCTGTGCACCTCCGGGTGGATCCTGCCGGGGCTGGTGGACGCGCACTGCCACGTGGGCATCGGCCCGCAGGGCCCGGTGGAGCTGGACGAGGCCTACGCGCAGGCGGAGACCGAGCGCGACGCCGGGGTGCTGCTTCTGCGCGACGCCGGCTCGCCGGTGGACACCCGCGGCTTTGACGCTCACGACGAGCTGCCGCGCATCATCCGCGCCGGCCGCCACCTCGCCCGGCCCAAGCGCTACATCCCCACCCTCGGCATCGAGCTGGACGACGAGGCGCTGCTGCCCGAGGCGGTGGCCGCGCAGGCCGCCGCCGGAGACGGCTGGGTGAAGCTGGTGGGGGACTGGATCGACCGGGAGACCGGCGACCTCGCTCCACTCTGGAGCGACGAGGTGCTGGTGGCGGCGATCAGCGCGGCCCACGACGCCGGCGCCCGGGTGACCGCGCACGTCTTCGGCGAGGAGGCGCTGCCCGGGCTGGTGCGGGCGGGCATCGACTGCCTGGAGCACGGCACCGGGCTCACCGACGACGTCATCGACCTGATGGTGGAGCACGGCACCGAGCTGGTGCCCACCCTCATCAACATCGAGAACTTCCCGTCCATCGCCGACGGCGCGTCGAGGTACCCCCGCTACGCCGCGCACATGCGCGACCTGCACGCCCGGGTGGGTGCGACGGTGCGCAGCGCCGTGGAGGCGGGCGTGCCGGTGTACGCGGGCACCGACGCCGGCGGCGGCATCAAGCACGGCCGCATCGTGGACGAGGTCGTCGCCCTGCACCGCTGTGGGCTCAGCGCGCACGACGCCGTGGGCTCGGCCAGCTGGGACGCGCGCACCTGGCTGGGCCGCCCCGCGTTGCAGCACGGCACCTCGGCGGACCTGCTGGTGTACGACACCGACCCGCGCACCGACCTCGACGTGCTGCGCAGCCCGGCGCACGTGCTGCTGCGGGGACGCCGGCACGCCTGAGCGCCCACCCGCCCCAGCGCGGCGACAGGCCGGGATTCGGCTGTCGCGGGGCAACGTGGCAAGATGGGAGGCTGCTCGCCGCGCCAGGCCACCTGTGACCTGGCGGGGCGGTCACACCCCCCAACTGCAAAACCGGATGGGCACGCTCGTGCGCATCGCTGAATTGCACCGTGACCAACTGCTAGGAGCACTACTTCGTGGCTGTCAAGATCAAGCTCATGCGACTCGGCAAGATTCGCTCGCCCCACTACCGCATCGTGGTCGCCGACTCGCGCACCCGCCGCAACGGCCGCGCCATCGAGACCATCGGCAAGTACCACCCCAAGGAGGAGCCGAGCCTCATCGACATCGACTCCGACCGGGCGCAGTACTGGCTGGGCGTCGGCGCGCAGGCGACCGAGCCCGTCGAGGCGCTGCTGAAGATCACCGGTGACTGGCAGAAGTTCAAGGGCCTGCCCGGCGCCGAGGGCACCCTCCGCACCGCCGCGCCCAAGCCCTCCAAGCTGGAGCTCTTCCAGGCGGCGCTCGCCCAGGCCGACCAGGAGCCTGCCGGCGAGGCCACCACGCCCAAGAAGAAGGCCAAGAAGGCTGACTCCGAGGCCGCAGATGCCAAGGCCACCGACGCCAAGGCCACCGACGCCAAGGCCACCGAGGCCAAGGACGCCGACGCGAAGTGACCGTCGTCGCTGACGCCGTGGAGCACCTGGTGCGCGGCATCGTCTCCAACCCTGACGACGTCCGCGTCGACATGGTGACGGGGCGGCGGGGTCGCACCATCGAGGTGCACGTGAGCCCGGACGACCTCGGCAAGGTGATCGGCCGTGGTGGTCGCACCGCCACGGCGCTGCGCACCCTGGTCAGCGCCATCGGCGGTCGCGGCGTCCGCGTCGACGTCGTCGACACCGACCGCTGAGCACCTCCAGCGGTTCAGCAACGAAGCAGGGAAAAGTAGTGGAGCTGGTCATCGGCCGCGTCGCGCGCGCTCACGGCGTGCACGGCGAGGTGGTCGTCGAGGTACGCACCGACGACCCGGAGGAGCGCTTCGCTGCGGGCACCGTGCTGCACGGGCGCAAGCCCCGTGCCAAGCAGGGTGCCAGCTACACGGTGGCAGCCGCCCGGAACCACTCCGGGCGGCTGCTGCTGCGTCTGGAGGAGGTGGCCGACCGGGCCGCGGCCGACGAGCTGCGCGGCACGCTGTTCCTCGTCGACTCCGCCGAGCTGCCGCCCTCGGACGAGCCCGACGCCTTCTACGACCACGAGCTCGAGGGCTTGTCGGTGGTGCTGGCGGACGGCTCCGCGGTGGGCACCGTGCGGGAGGTGCTGCACACCCCGGGCGGCGAGCTGCTGTCGGTGCGCCCGGCCGGGGCGGACAAGGGGGAGCACCTGGTGCCGTTCGTCGCGGCCATCGTCACCGAGGTGGACCTGCAGGCGGGCACCGTCACCATCGACCCGCCCGACGGACTGCTGGAGGTCTGAGCGGTGCGGGTGGACGTGGTCACCATCTTCCCCGAGTACCTCGAGCCGCTGCGGACGTCGTTGCTGGGCCGGGCGATCGAGCGCGGCCTGGTGGAGGTCGGCGTGCACGACCTGCGGGACTGGACCCACGACGTGCACAAGGCCGTGGACGACTCGCCCTACGGGGGCGGGCCGGGCATGGTGATGAAGCCCACGGTGTGGGGGCCGGCGCTGGACGACGTGTGCGCCGGCGACCCGCCCCCGCTGCTGGTGGTGCCCACCCCGGCGGGCATCCCGTTCACCCAGCAGCTGGCCCAGCAGTGGTCGACCGAGCCGCGACTGGTGTTCGCGTGCGGGCGCTACGAGGGCATCGACCAGCGCGTGGTGGACGACGCCGCCCGCCGGATGCGCGTGCAGGAGGTCTCCCTCGGCGACTACGTGCTCATCGGCGGCGAGGTCGCGGTGCTGGTGATGGTGGAGGCCGTGGTGCGGCTGCTGCCCGGGGTGCTGGGCAACAAGCAGTCGGCGCTGGAGGACTCCTTCTCCGACGGGCTGCTCGAGGGCCCCAGCTACACCCGGCCGGAGACCTGGCGCGACCTGGAGGTGCCCGCGGTGCTGCGCAGCGGTGACCACGCCCGGATCGCGGCGTGGCGGCGCGAGCAGTCGCTGCGTCGCACGGCCGAGCGTCGCCCGGACCTGCTCGACGCGGCCGCCCGGGAGCAGCTCGGCCTGCCCGCAGTCACTGACGGCGATCCGGTCCGGGGCGGCTAGGGCCTCGTCGCGGGACCCCGCAGTTTCGCGGAGCGGGGGGCCGTCTGGCACACTTGAGTGGTTGCCTCGTGCAGGCAGCAATCTCGAGACTCATTCCATTGCCCGAAATTACCGAGCAGGGAGCGCGGCGTGCACCTCGGTGCGCGACCCACCTGCCGACGTCACTACTTTGAGGACGGACCACCGATGAACACCCTGGACTCCCTGGACGCCCAGTCGCTGCGCAGCGACATTCCGGAGTTCCGCCCCGGCGACACCCTCAACGTGCACGTGCGCGTCATCGAGGGCACCCGCGAGCGGGTCCAGGTCTTCAAGGGTGTCGTCATCCGTCGTCAGGGCGGTGGCATCCGCGAGACCTTCACCGTCCGCAAGGTCTCCTTCGGCGTTGGCGTGGAGCGCACCTTCCCGGTGCACAGCCCCAACATCGCCCAGATCGAGGTCGCCACCCGCGGTGACGTGCGTCGCGCCAAGCTGTACTACCTGCGCGAGCTGCGCGGCAAGGCCGCCAAGATCAAGGAGAAGCGCTGACCTACAGGCCTTGTGGGCCGGGGAGGGACTAGCCTTCCTCCGTGCCCGGGGTCTACAGCGACAACAGCTTCTTTGCCGCGTCGCCCGAGAACACCGAGCCTGCCCCGCAGGAGACGGTCTCGGAGCGCCGGCGCAGACGACCGAGGTTGACCCGCACACCGGGTCGGCCTCGGTCGTTTCTGCGTGAGCTGCCCGTGCTGCTGGTGGTGGCGCTGCTGATCAGCCTCACCGTGCAGCACTTCGTGGCCAGGGTCTACGTGATCCCGTCGGCGTCGATGGAGCCCACGCTGCACGGCTGCCCGGGGTGCTCCAACGACCGCGTGGTGGTGGACAAGCTCACCTACCGCTTCAGCGAGATCACCTCCGGCGAGGTGGTGGTCTTCACCGGCCCGCCCAGCTGGACCAACGACTTCCAGACCACGCGCTCGGACAACGGCGTGCTGCGCCTGCTGCAGGAGGCCGGGTCCTTGGTGGGTCTGGCGCCACCGGACGAGCGCGACTTCGTCAAGCGGGTGATCGCCACCGGCGGGCAGACCGTGCACTGCTGCGACGACCTGGGGCACGTGGTGGTGGACAACCAGCCGCTGGCCGAGCCGTACGTGGTCAACGACTTCCCGTTTCCCACCGGGGAGGCCAGCTGCAGCACCCCGCTGCGCTCGGGACGCTGCTTCGACCCGGTGACCGTGCCGGAGGGCAGCCTGTGGGTGATGGGGGACAACCGCAGCAGCTCGGCCGACTCCCGGGTGCACGGACCCATCTCGGTGGCCGACGTGGTGGGCCGTGCGCGGCTGGTGGTGCTGCCGGTGGGGCGCTGGCAGGTGATCGACGCGCACGAGCCCCGGGCCGCGGACGCACCGCGCTGACACCGATCGGCTCCCGCCGTCCGTGAGCGGGCGGCGTGGCGTGCTCTAGCCTTGACCCGTGTCTGACGACGAGCACGATGCACCCACCGCGGAGAGCTCTCGGCCGTGGCGGCGCCGCCGGCAGACCGGCCAGCACGACGGTGGCCAGGGCGGCGACCAGCAGACCAAGCAGAAGCCGAAGCGCTCCTTCTGGCGGGAGCTGCCCATCCTCATCGTGGTGGCGCTGGCGCTGAGCTTCGTCATCCAGAACTTCGTGGCCAGGGTGTACGTGATCCCGTCGCAGTCGATGGAGCCCACCCTGCACGGCTGCGTGGACTGCACCAACGACCGCGTGCTGGTGGACAAGATCACCTACCGCTTCCACGAGCCGCGCCAGGGCGACGTGATCGTCTTCCGTGGTCCGGAGTCCTGGGACAACGACTTCACCAGCAACCGCTCCAGCAACGTCGTCGTGCGCGGGCTGCAGCAGTTCGGCTCGCTGGTGGGCCTGGCGCCGCCGGACGAGCGCGACTTCATCAAGCGGGTGATCGCCACCGGTGGGCAGACGGTGGAGTGCTGCGACGCCGAGGGCCGGGTGCTGGTGGACGGCAAGCCGCTGACCGAGCCCTACGTGGTCAACGACTTCGAGTTCGTCCCCGGGGTCCTCGACTGCACCACCCCGGTGCAGTCGGCGCGGTGCTTCGAGCCGGTCACCGTGCCCGAGGGCAACCTCTGGGTGATGGGGGACAACCGCAGCGACTCGGCCGACTCCCGCTACCACGTGGCCGACGACGCCCGCGGCACCGTGCCGGTGGACAACGTGCTGGGCAAGGCCTGGCTGATCGTCTCGCCCCTGTCCCGGTGGCAGGTGATCGACTCGCCCACCATCACCTCCACGGCCCAGGCGAGCGCCATGGCCCAGGCCAGCGTCACGGCCCCGCAGCCGGCGGACGACCAGGACACCGGCCCGCTGGGCGCGCTCGGGGTGGGCGCGCTGGCAGTGCTGCCGGTGGCCGGGCTTCGCCTGGGTGCCGCCCGCCGGGACTCCGAACGACAGGGTTCTGCACGACAGCGGTGAGCACTCAGTGGTGAAGGCACAGAAGTGGCCCCCGCGGGCCCTGGTCCGGCCGTCGCAGGGCCTGCGCACGCTGGAGGCGGCCCTGCAGCGCGTCGGGCTGGAGCATGTGGCCGGGGTGGACGAGGCCGGCCGGGGGGCCTGTGCGGGTCCGCTGGTGGTGGCCGCCTGCGTGCTGCCGCCGGGTCCGCAGCCCCGTCTGGACGGACTCACCGACTCCAAGAAGCTCAGCGAGGCCACCCGCGAGCGGCTCTTCCCGGTGATCCAGCGGCTGGCGGTGGCCAGCAGCGTGGTGGTGATCCCGGCCGAGGAGATCGACGCCAAGGGCGTGCACGTGATGAACATCGAGGGCATGCGTCGAGCCGTGTGCGCGCTGTCCGTGCCGCCGGACTACGTGCTGCTGGACGGGTTCCGGGTGCCGGGGCTGCCCGCCCCCTCGCTGCCGGTGATCGGAGGGGACGCCACGGCGCTGTGCATCGCCGCGGCCAGCGTGCTGGCCAAGGTCACCCGGGACCGGATCATGGTGCAGATGGACGCCGAGCTGCCTGGCTACGACTTCGCGGCGCACAAGGGGTACTCCACCCCGGCACACGCGCGGGCCATGCGGGCACTGGGTCCGTGTGTGCAGCACCGGATGTCGTATGCGAATGTGTCTGCAGCCCGCGCGGGGACGGCCACGCTGGTCGCCGCGGGGAGTCTGGCGATCGAATGTGCGCCATGATGGGGACGAAGGCTGAAGCGGCCATCCGGTACCAACGAGCAGGAGCGTCACAGCAATGAGTGCGGAAGATCTCGAGAAGTACGAGACCGAGATGGAGCTGTCGCTCTACCGCGAGTACCGGGACATCGTGGCGCAGTTCACCTACGTGGTGGAGACCGAGCGACGCTTCTACCTGGCGAACTCGGTGGAGGTGCACCCGCGCAACTCCGAGGGCGAGGTCTACTTCGAGCTGCGGATGGCCGACGCCTGGGTGTGGGACATGTACCGGCCGGCCCGCTTCCTCAAGAGCGTGCGGGTGATCACCTTCAAGGACGTCAACGTGGAAGAGCTGGACAAGCCGGACCTGCGGCTGCCCGAGGACGGTCCGTTCGGCGGCTAGTGCCACGCCGCTCAGGCGGTGTGCACCGTGGGGTGGACGGTGAAGTGCTTGCTCGCGGCCTCCTTGCCCCTGCTCGGCTCCTGTCCCGCCCGGGGGCGCAGCGCCAGCGCCACCGCGCCGAGGAGGCCGAGCGCGAGGAAACCCGCCCCGCCGTAGAGGGCGTAGGCGGAGGCGTCGGCAAAGCCCTCGGACAGCGCGGTGACCACCTCCGGGCCGCGCGGGCCCAGCTCGCCGGTGGTGCCCTGCTCGCGCAGGGCGCTGATCGCCCCGCCGGCGGAGCTGCGGGCGGCGTCGGCCAGGTCCTGTGCCGCGGGCGCCGCCACGCCCTGCTCCTCCAGGCGGGAGGCGCCGGCGCTGGCCACCCCCACCGAGAGGATGGTGCCGGCCACCGCGGTGCCGATGGCGCCACCGAGCTGGCGCACGGTGCTCTGGGTGGCCGAGCCCTGGCCGGACTCCGCGGCGGGGACCTGCGACAGCGTGAGCCCGGTCAGCTGGGCGGTGGTCAGACCCAGCCCGAAGCCGTAGACGAGCAGCGTAACGGTCACCTGCCAGGTGGGCACCGTCGCGGAGAGCACCAGGGCCACCGCCACGATGCCGACGATCTCCACCACCAGCCCGATCACCACCGTCCAGGCGACGCCGATCAGCGAGACCAGGCGCCGGGACAGCCCAGCGGCGAGGAAGGTGCCCACGGCCATGATGGCCAGCACGTAGCCGGCCCCCAGGGTGGACAGGCGCAGCACGTTCACCAGGTACAGCGGCAGCACGAACAGGGCGCCCAGCTCGCCGACGGACATCATGGTGGCGGTGAGGGTGCCGCCGCTGAAGGTGGGCAGCCGGAACAGGCTCAGGTCGAGGATCACCGACTTACCCCGCCGGCCGAGGAGGGCTTCCCAGCCGACGAACGCGGCCAGCGCCACCACCCCGACCAGCCCGCACACCGGCACCGCGGACAGCGCCGCCGTGGCCGGCCAGGTGAGGCCCAGCAGCCGCAGCTCGGCCGTCGGCGTCCACCAGCCCAGCTTGGGGCCCTGGATGATGGCGAAGATGACGGTGGAGAAGCCGATGATGCTGAGCACCAGCCCCCCGTAGTCCAGCCCCCGGCCCCGAGCGGGATCGCGTGACTCCGGCACCACCCACCAGGTGCCGAGGAGCACCAGCGCCCCGATGGGCAGGTTCACCAGGAAGATCCACGGCCAGGTGAACTGGGTGGTGATCCAGCCGCCGAGCAGCGGGCCGACGGCGGCCATCCCGGAGATCACCGCGCCCCACACGGCGAAGGCGATGACGCGGTCGCGGCCGCGGAAGGTGGCGTTGACCACCGAGAGGGTGGACGGCAGGACCAGCGCCCCGCCGATTCCCTGCACCAGGCGTGCCCACAGCAGCCAGCTGCCGCCGTCCGCGGCGGAGGCCAGGGCGCTGCCCGCCATGAAGACCAGCACGCCGAGGGCGAAGAACAGCCGCCGGCCGAACATGTCGCCCAGGCGCCCGGTGGTGAGCAGCAGGGAGGCGAACACCAAGGTGTAGAGGCTGTTGACCCACTGGGCGAGGTCCAGGCTGAGGTTCAGGTCAGCGATGAGCACCGGCAGCGCGGTGTTCACGATCGTCGCGTCCAGGATGATCATCGACAGCCCGACGGCGAGCACCGCCAGCGCCACCCACCGACTGCGTCCTTGACCGTTGGTGGGGCGGGGGAGCCAGTTCTGTGCGGGCATGAGCCACCTCCGACATGGGCGGGGTGACGCTCTGACGACCGGCTCCCGCTGCTGTGCGTGACCATCGGTCCCGGTCGTCTGGTGCCCGCCCGGGCCGCCACCTCATCCAGTATGCGGCTGCGTGGGCCGGGCGCTCAGTCGTCCAGCTGGGCGGCCAGGGTGCGGGGCGCGACGGTGCGATAGGCGTCGCGCACGATCGCGTCCAGCTCGGGGGACTGCACCTCGGTGAGGTGCACGCCCAACCAGCCGCGGTGGCCGACGTAGGCGGGCGGAAGAAGCGGGCGGGCTCGGTCTCCACCATCTCCTCCTGCACCCCGGGCGGGGCCGCGCACCAGATGGCCAGCCGCCCGTCGCCGTGGTGGTTGTCCAGGAACATGACGAAGGTCTTCTTGCCCCGGACGAAGAACGCCGGGCTGCTGTGGCTGAGCCGCTCCGAGACCTCCGGCAGCCCCAGGCACGCGGCGCGCACCGCGGTCAGGGCGTTGTCGACCTCGGTGCTGCTGTGCGGCGGGGTGCGCGGGCTCGGTTGGTCCATAGCGCATTGTCGGTCCGCCCGGGGCGGCCCGTCCAGGGCTCGCACAGCCCCTGAGCAGCGGCGGGGGACGGGGTTACCGTGGACAAACGAGCGAGGGGGGCGGCCATGGTCATGGCATCGAGGCCGGGGGTGCAGGTCGCGAGCACCCCGATCGCGGCGATCGACACCGTCGGGCTGGGCGGGGCCTTCCTCTCGGCCCTCGCCCGCACCGCCTTCCGGCGGCCGTGGAGCGGACCGGAGGGCCCGGTGCGCAACGTCGCGGTGGCCACCACCCGGGAGCTGGTCCGCTCGCTGATGGGGTACATGACCTCGTTGCCGATCGACGAGTTCCGTGCGCTGGAGAAGGTGCTGGACGACCTGAGCCAGGTCGCGCTGCCGCCGTTCGTGGCGGTGCAGGGGGTGCACGCCGAGCACAGCAGCGTGGCGGGGGTGCCGGGCATGTGGTTCCGCAGCACGCAGTCCGACCCCAGGGGCACGCTCCTCTACCTGCACGGCGGCGGCTACATCGGCACCTCACCCACCATGTACTCGGTGTTCATGGCGCACCTGGCGCGGGTCACCCGGTGCCAGGTCTTTGCGCCGGACTACCGGCTGGCCCCGGAGTTTCCCTACCCGGCGGCCACTGACGACGTCCTCGCCGTCATGCGGGCGCTGCTGAAGGCCGGGGTGCCCGACGACCGGCTGTTCGTGGCCGGCGACTCCGGCGGTGGTGGGCTGGCGGGCAGCGTGCTCAACGCGTGCGTGCTGAGCGGGGTGCGGCTGCCGGACGCGGTGGTGCTGTTCTCCCCGGAGGTCAGCCTGAGGCTGGGCAAGCCGTCGGTGCGGGAGAACGCCGCCCTGGACGTGCTGCCGTGGAACGTGCCCACCAATCCGTACCTGCACGGGCACAGCGCCGAGGACCCCGCGGTGGACCTGCTGGTGCAGGACCTGTCGCTGTGGCCGCCCACGTTCGTCTCCTACGGCGGTGACGAGGTGTTCCGCGACCCCATCCGCGACTTCGTGGAGCGGCTGCGCGCTGCCGGGGTGCCCTACCAGGCGCACGAGGTGGAGCACATGTTCCACGTGTTCCCGTTCCTGCTGCCCTGGGCCTACGAGAGCCGCGAGGTGTACCGACAGGTGGGGGACTTCCTCGCGATGGTGTCCCAGACCGCGCCGCACCGGACCGCCGAGCCGCTGGTGAACACCCCGCCCGTGGCGGCCACCACCAAGCCGGCCCGACGACGCCGCGCGGGGTCGGCCAGCCCGACGGCCTGATCCCGTCCCGGCCGTGCCGCACCCGTAGGTGCTGGTCAGGACGCTGCCGTCCGGTGACCCTGTGCACCCCCTCGTGACAGCAGCCGGGTGGCGAGGTGCATCCTGGAGCCACTGGTCGTTGTCTGCGGCAACTGTCTGCCCGGCATCAGCGCGAGGTGAGTTGCCGGGTCGAGCCGAGGGAGCAGCGCAGCATGGTGATGGGAGCACGGGTCGGCGTGGCGGTGGCGAGTGCGCCCATCGCCGTGGTGGACGTCGTCGGGCTGGGCGGCACCTTCGCCGCGGCGCTGGCGCGGACCGCGCTGCGCGCCCCGTGGCGGGGCAACGCCTCGGTGGTGCGCAACGTCGCGGTGTCCACCACGCGGGAGTGCGTGCGCTCGCTGATCGGCTACATGACCTCCCTGCCCATCGACGAGTTCCGCGCCCTGGAGCGCGTGCTGGACGGGGTCAGCGGGGTCGCGCTGCCGCCGTTCGTGCGGGCCCAGGGAGTGCGCATGGAGGCCGTCGCCGTCGCCGACGTGCCCGGGCTGTGGTTCCGCGCCCCGGACACCGAGCCGGTCGGGACCATCGTCTACCTGCACGGTGGGGGCTACATCGGCACCTCGCCCACCATGTACGCGGTGTTCATGGCCTACCTGGCCCGCACCAGCCGTTGCGACGTCTTCGTGCCCGACTACCGCCTCGCGCCGGAGTATCCCTACCCCGCGGCCACCGAGGACGTCGTCGCGGTGATCGGCGAGCTGCTGGCGGAGGGTGAGGTCTCCTCGGACCGGCTGTTCCTCGCCGGCGACTCCGGCGGCGGGGGACTGGCCGGCAGCGTGCTCAACGACCTGGTGCTGGACGAGCTGCCGCTGCCGGCCGGGGTGGTGCTGTTCTCGCCCGAGGTCAGCATGGTGCTCAACGAGCCCTCGGTGCAGGAGAACGCCGCCCTGGACGTGCTGCCCTGGAACGTGCCCACCAACCCCTACCTGCACGGGCACAACCCGGAGGACCCGTCGGTGTCGCTGCTGCACCAGGACCTGTCGCTGTGGCCGCCGACGTTCGTCTCCTACGGCAGTGACGAGATCTTCCGGGACGCCATCCGCAGCTTCGTGCAGCGGCTGGCCGAGCACGGCGTGCCGCACGAGGCGCACGAGGTGGCGGAGATGTTCCACGTCTTCCCGTTCCTGCTGCCCTGGGCGCAGGAGAGCCGCACGGTGTACCGGCAGGTGGGCAAGTTCATCGCGGGCGTGATGGCCGAGGAAGCGATCCACCCCGGGGTCGGCGCAGCCGTCAGCTAGCCCGCGGCGACCACGGGCTGGCGCAGGATCGTCCGCAGGCGTGCGGGCTCGGTCTTGCGCGGGTCGGACAGGTAGATCTCGTGGTGGCGCCCGGAGGGGCGCAGCCCCTGCGCGGGCAGGAACTCCTGGTGCAGGCGCTGCAGCGTGGGTCCTTCGCTGTCGTAGGAGCCCACGTGCAGGATCTGCGCGCTGCGGCCCTCGGGGTAGGGCTCGAAACGGGCCAGCTCGAGCGCCGGCAGGTCCTTCTCGGCCGCGGCGCGCGTGGCCTCGGCAACCAGGTCAGCGGTGATCCACTCCGGCTGGGCGATCATCACCGTCCAGTCCCAGGCGTCCTTGTCCCGCCGGGTGAACGCCGTCAGGTCCTCGGCGGACCAGAGGGCCTCCAGCGGAGCGACGGTGTGCACCTTCTCCAGCTGCCGCCTGGCCTCGGCGCGCACCGCGTAGGACAGGGGGTAGAGCGTCTGGACGGCGTCGCGGTAGGCGGCCGCCGTGTTGGGGTCGCCGTGGCCGTCGATCATGAGGAACGACAGCGTGGGCACGTCGACCACGCTGAAGCCGTCGGCCTTGGGCGCGTAGAGGCTGCGCAGCTCCTTCTTCACGTCGAAGCTCACCACGTGGTCACCTCTCCACGGTCCGGTCGGGTGCGGGCCTGACCTCCAGCATCTCGCGGTTGTGGCCCTTCTCGCCCCTTCGCCCACTGTCAGGGCCGAAACAGGTTGGCCGCGTGTGGGATACGCTTAGGGCCGAGATGGTGAACAGCGTGCTGTACTCCTGATCGTGGCGGCGGACCTGCACCGGCGCCAGCGCGAAACGGCAAACCCGACGGAAGTCGGGGACGCAAAGCCACGGGGCCCGCAGGGGTCAGCCGGGCTACCGAACGACCTGCTCGTCCTTCAGCACGTGCCGGCGTCTGCTGCGCCGCGACCCGTGGTGCAGTGCGAGGGCCACCACCACCAACACTGGGCACCTCATGACGACACTCGGACGACCCGCCATCTCGGCGATGAGGCCGCGATGACCCTGCGTGGAGCGGGGGACGGGCTGGCGCTGCACGGTGCGGGCGCGCCGCTGAGGCTGTTGCTCGTCGCGGAGCCCACGACCGACACGGCTCTCGTGCTGGTGCTGCTCACGAACCGCTTTCCGCACGCCTTCCTCGAGCTGCAGGTCGAGGTCGGCCAGGCTGCTGCGCTGGCCCGGCTGGCCGAAGACCCCTTCGACGTCGTCCTCGTGCACGTGCCGCAGCACCGGGCTCCGGGCGCGGCCGCCGCCGAGGAAGTGCGCGCCGCGCACCCCGCCACCCCGCTGCTGATCGTCACCGGCTCCACCGACAGCGACATGACCCTGTGGGCCCGGGTGGATGGAGCGCAGGCCATGGTGAGCGCGCTGCCCGGCGACCGCGCCGAGGATCGAGCGCTCCGGTACCTGGACCTGGCCCGGGGGCTCCTCGACGCCCAGGACGCACCCACCTGCGCTGTCGACCCGGAGGGTCGGATCGTCGCCGTCAACCTGGCGTGGCGCGACGTCACCGGGCGCAACGGCGGAACGGACGAGCTCTGCGGAGTGGGGGTCAGCTACCTGGACACCTGCGACCGGGCCGACCTGGACCGCCGGGGCAGCGGGACGCCGGACGCGGCGATCGTGGTCGGAGGACTCCGGCGGGTGCTCGCCGGCACGCTGGAGCTGTTCCGGCACGACTACGCGTGGCGCTCGCCCGACGAGAGCCGGTGGTTCCGCGTCCAGGTGACGTCGGCAACGATCAACGGCGGACGGGGAGCCGTGATCACCCACCTCGACACCACGAACGTGCGCGAGATCGAGCAGACCCTGGCGTACCAGTCGATGCACGACGCGCTGACCGACCTGCCCAACCGGGCCCTGCTGGTGGACCGTCTGGAGCAGGCGATCTGCGACGCCGACCGCCGCGGGCTCGGAGTGGCGGTGGCCCACCTGGACCTGACCAACTTCGAAAGGGTCAACCACCGGGTGCAGTACAGCGGAGGAGACCGCGTCCTCGTCCAGGTCGCCCAGCGCCTCCTCGCGCAGCTTCGGCCCGGCGACACCCTGGCTCGGGTGTCGGGGGACGAGTTCCTGGTGCTGTGGCGGGACCTGGACCTCGACGACCCGGAGGAGGTGCTCGCCCTGGGCGCGGGGCTGGTGACGGCGCTGGAGCAGCCCTTTGGCGCCGCCGACCTGCCGGTACCGGTCACCGGGAGCGTCGGCGTGGCGCGACACGTCACGGGTCGCGATCCCGAGCGAACCTTGAGCGCGGCCCGCCTGGCCCTCGCTGACGCCAAGACCCGAGGCCCCAGGAGCGTCGCCCTGTTCACGCAGGAGCTCGAGGAGGCGGTGATCGGCCGGACGACCCTGGAGACGGAGCTGCGGAAGGCGCTGGCGGGGAACGTCACCCAGTTCGTCCTGCACTACCAGCCGGTCGTCGACCTCACGACCGGCACGGTCGTGGCGGTCGAGTCGCTGGTGCGGTGGGAGCACCCGGTCCTGGGCCGGGTGGGGCCGGATCGATTCATCCCGATGGCGGAGGCGACCGGCCTCATCCACGTGCTGGGAGGCTGGGTGCTGGACCAGGCCGTCCGGGACGCGGTCGCCATGACGCACGAGGGTCGCGAGCTCGACGTCGCGGTCAACTTCTCTGTGCTGCAGCTCAACGACGACGCGGTCCGGCAGGTGCAGCAGGTGCTCGAGACCAGCGGCTTGCGGGCAGGGCGTCTGATGATCGAGGTGACCGAGTCGGCCTTCGTCGAGGACGAGGATGCCGTGGTCCGAACCCTGGAGGCGCTGTCGCAGCTGGGGGTTAACGTCGCCATCGACGACTTCGGCACCGGCTACAGCTCGTTGCACTACCTGCGCCGCTACCCCATCAACACCATCAAGATCGACCGCGAGTTCGTTGCCGGCATCGGGACCAACGTGGACGACGAGGCGATCTGCGAGAGCATCGTCGGCCTTGCCGCCGCCGTGGGTGCCGCGACCATCGCTGAGGGGGTGGAGACGGCGGAGCAGTACGCCTTCCTCCACTCGCTGGGATGTCAGCACGGGCAGGGCTTCCTGTGGTCGCGGCCCGTCCCGGTCGACCAGCTCGGTGCAGCCATCGCCGCCTGCGGTGACGTCCCGGTCGCCTCGGCGCGGTCCCGGACGTCCCGGACGTCCCGGACGTCCCGGACGTCGGCCGGGCCGCGGACACCACGATGACGGACGAGAGGGGGACGGACGAGAGGAGGACGACGAGCGAGCCCGCGGTGCCACCGTCCGTGGCGGCCGCGCGACTGGCCGGCCCTGCACACCAGGCCAGCGGGCGTGCGTACCCGCTGAACGCTGCCGTGCCCGATCCGACCGCCGTGGCCGCTGAGCTCGCCGCCACCCAGGCACTGCTGCGCGCGGGGTCAGCGACGGAGGTGAGCGCCATCGTGTCGACGCTCGTCCACGACCTCGGCGGGGCTCTCGTGGTGGCCCGCTACGCCGACCCGGCGACAACAGTCCCCCTCGACGTCGCGCTCGGTCTGGCGGAGCCGCTGCTGCCCTGCGCCGACCCCGTCAGCGTCGCGGCGATGCGCCTGCGAGCGGTGCTGCCGGAGTTCCTCGAGGCGGCGCGGCTCGTGCTCTCCCGCATGCGAGACCAGGAGCGGCGAGACGAGGAGGCGACGCGCGACCACCTGACGGGTGTCCTGACGCGGCGAGCCTGGATGCGGCGTCTGTCCAGCGCGGCGCCAGGCGATGGCGTCTGCCTAATCGACCTCGATCACTTCAAGAGCATCAACGACACCGGCGGCCACGCGGCGGGCGACAAGGTGCTGCGTGCGTTCGGTGCCCTGATGCTCCGCACCTTCCGCCGTGACGACGCCTGCGGACGCTACGGCGGTGACGAGTTCGTGTGCCTGACGCCCGGGCTGGCCGGGCCGAGCCTGGTGGCGATGGGTGAGCAGGTTCGGCAACGCTGGGAGTCGGAGCAACCAGCAGCTGCGACGCTGATCGGGCTCACGATCGGGGTGGCAGAGGTGGGCGAGGACGGCGGTCGGGCAGCGCTGCAGCTGGCGGACGCGGCGATGTACCGGGGCAAGAGCGCGGGCCGCAACCGCACGGAGCTGGGCTGTACCGCTGGGTCTGGCCGAGGTGGACCCACGTGAGTGCACCCGCCGACCCGTGCGCGGCCTACTTCCGCACGGTCGAGGAGTTCGACCTCCACGGAGCCAGTGACCTCGTGGTCGGGCTCCTGGACGACGGCATGCCGGTGGACCGGATCATCACCGAGGTCCTTGCGCCGGCGCAGGTGAGCATCGGTCAGCGATGGGAGTCGGGCCAGTGGTCCGTCGCCGACGAGCACGTGGCCACCTCGGTCACCGAGGCAGCGCTCGCCGCGCTGACCTACGCGGCGGTGCCCCGGCGGGGCGAGCACACCCGGCACGTGGCCGTGGCCTGCGTGGAGGGGGAGTGGCACAGCCTGCCGGCCCGGATGGCGGCTGCCATCGCGGGAGCGACGGGTGAGCTGCGGGTCACCATGCTCGGACCGTCCATGCCGGCTGAGCAGCTGCACCGTCGGCTCTCCGTCGGCGACATCGACGTGGTGGCGCTGTCCTGCTCCATGCCGACCAACCTCGTCGGCGCCGCCCGCTGCATCGCGGTGGCGCACGACCTGGAGGTGCCTGTCGTCGTCGGCGGCCGGGCTCTCGGTGCCCACCCGCGCCGGGCGCAGGCCATCGGGGCCGATGCCTGGGCGGTCGACGCTGGGGTGCTCCTGGAACCTCCGCCCGCGCTCACCGGACGCACCAGGGACGTGCCCACCGAGGTGCTGCTGCTCGACACCGTGGACGACGCGATCATCGGGCGGGCCCACGACCGGATGCTCGGTGCGTTCCCCCGGCTGTCGAGCATGACGTCGTACCAGCACGCGCGCACCCGGGAGGACCTCGGGTGGATTGTTCGGCACACGGCTGCTGCTCTGCTGACCGACGACGCGAGCATCGTGGGCGATGCCCTCACGTGGCTGTGCACGCTGCTGCGCGGGTTCGCGCCGGCGTCGGTGATCACCGGCACCGCTCAGCTGCTGGCGGAGACGCTCGAGCCGCAGGCGCCTGCCGGGGCAGCCATCCTGCGCCAGGCCATCGACACGACAGAGGGTGGCCTGAGGCTGGTGGGCGGCGACCGCATCACCTGAGCGCAGCTGTGCACAAGCACGCCCCGCTGTCCCCAGCTGCGGTGAACGGTGCACGCGGTGGGTGGCCCCTCGGCACGCTGGCGGTCCTCAGTGGCCGAGACCCTCGGCGACGCGACGCACCGGGGACCGCCGTGAACGCTGCGCAGACACACCCGCCCGAACCACCCGACGACGGTGAGCAGTCGGTGCTCGATTCACGAGCGGTGCTCAATTCACGAGCGGTGCTCGATTCACGAGCGGTGCCCAACCCGCGAGCGGTGCTGGGTGCCCACGGGGAGGACGTGGCCTCCCGCTACCTCACCGAGCGGGGCCTGGTGGTGCTGGACCGCAACTGGCGCTGCCGCCAGGGCGAGCTCGACCTGGTCGCGGTGGACGGGCAGACGCTGGTGGTGGTGGAGGTCAAGACCCGCACCGGTGTCGCGTTCGGCCATCCCGCCGAGTCGGTCACCCGCGAGAAGCTGCTGCGGCTGCGGCGCCTGGCGCAGCTCTGGCTGGCCGCGCACCGGGTGGGCTGGGTAGAGGTGCGCTTCGACGTGGTGTCGGTGCTGGTGCGGCCCGGCCGTCCGGTGGAGGTCGAGCACTTCCCGGGGGTCTACTGATGGCGCTGGGGCGGGCGCACTCGGTGGCCGTGAGCGGGGTGGACGGCCAGCTGGTGGAGATCGAGGCCTACCTGGGCAACGGGCTGCCCGGGGTGCACCTGGTGGGCCTGCCCGACACCGCGCTGCAGGAGTCGCGCGACCGGGTGCGCGCGGCGGTGGCCAACTCGGGGGAGAAGTGGCCCACCCGGCGCATCACGCTGGCGCTGTCGCCGGCGACGCTGCCCAAGGTGGGCTCGGTCTACGACGTGGCGCTGGCCTGCGCGGTGCTCCGAGCGTCGGGGGAGGTGCCGGCGCGGGCGATGGAGACCACCGTGCTGCTGGGCGAGCTGGCCCTGGACGGGCGGCTGCGCCGGGTGCGCGGGGTGCTGCCGGCCCTGCTCGCCGCCCGCAGCGCGGGCTGGCAACGAGCGCTGGTCCCCACCGACACCCTCGCCGAGGCGGGCCTGGTGGACGGGATCGAGGTGTACGCCGCCCCCACGCTGCGAGCAGCGCTGGCGTGGCTGCGCGGCGCCGGTGAGCTGCAGCGCCCCGGTGCTCGGGTGGTCGCCGAGCAGCACCTGAGCACCGACCTGGACGAGGTGGTGGGCCAGCCCGAGGCCCGGTGGGCGCTGGAGGTCGCCGCCGCCGGCGCGCACCACCTGCTGCTCACCGGACCGCCCGGCACCGGCAAGACCATGCTGGCGCAGCGCCTGCCCGGGTTGTTGCCCCCGCTGGGCGACGAGGAGGCGCTGGAGGTCACCGCCATCCACTCGGTGGCTGGGCTGCTCAGCGCCGAGCAGCCGCTCATCACCCGACCGGTGTTCGTGGCCCCGCACCACACCGCCTCGGTGAGCGCGCTGGTCGGTGGCGGCTCCGGGCTCGCCCGCCCAGGGGCGGTGAGCCAGGCCCACCGCGGCGTGCTCTTCCTGGACGAGTGCCCGGAGTTCTCCGCCCGCGCGCTGGAGGCGCTGCGCACCCCGCTGGAGGACGGGGAGGTGCGCATCGCCCGCCGCGACGGGGTGGCGCGGTACCCGGCCCGCTTCCAGCTGGTGCTCGCCGCCAACCCGTGCCCGTGCGCCCCCGCTCGGGAGCTGGACTGTGTGTGCCCGCCCACCGCGCGGCGGCGCTACCTGGGCAGGTTGTCCGGGCCGCTGCTGGACCGGGTGGACCTGCGGGTCCGGATGCGGGCGCTGGCGTCGAGCGCGCTGAGCGCGGAGGCGCCGGAGAGCACCGCCGCGGTGCGCGAGCGGGTGGGCCAGGCGCGGGAGGCTGCGGCGCAGCGGTGGAGCGGGCACGGCTGGCGCACCAACGCTGAGGTGCCCGGGCCCGCCCTGCGCCAACGCTTCCGGCTCGACCGGGCAGCGCTGGCCCCGCTGGAGCAAGCGCTGCGCAAGGGCCAGATCACCGCACGCGGGGCCGACCGGGCGCTGCGGGTGTCCTGGACGCTGGCCGACCTGGCCGGCGCGGCGAGCCCCGGGGCGGCCGAGGTGTCCACCGCGCTGGGCTTCCGGGACCGGAGGGCGGCATGAGCACCCGGGCGGTGGACAGCAGGCTGCGCGACTGGGCGTACCTGTCGGGGGTGGCCGAGGCGCCGTGCGCGCCGCTGTCGGCGTTCGTGGCGGAGGTGGGCCCGGAGCAGGCGGCGCGGGCCCTGCGGGAGCGCACCCTGCCACCGGCGCTGGACGGGCCTACCCAGAGCCGGCGCCACCGCGACACCGTCCGCGCCGACCTGGACCTGCTCGCGGTCCTTGGCGGCCGGTTGGTCACCCCGGACGACGAGGAGTGGCCCAGCTGGCGGTGGCTGGCGTTCAGCACGGCGACCGCAACCGGGGTGCGCGACGCGGTGGCTCCGCTGGCGCTGTGGGTGCTGGGCACGGCGCCGGTGGAGGAGCTCACCCGTCGGGCGGTGGCCATGGTGGGCACCCGGGCGGCCAGCGGCTACGGCGAGCACGTCACCGCCGAGCTGACCCACGACCTGGTGGCCGAGGGGTGGACGATCGTCTCGGGCGCGGCCTACGGCATCGACGGGGCCGCACACCGCGCGGCGCTGGCCGCGGGAGGACGCACGGTGGCCGTGCTCGCCTGCGGGGTGGACCGCGCCTACCCCGCCGGCCATGCGCCCCTGCTGCGGGAGATCGCGCGAGAGGGCCTGGTGCTCAGCGAGTACCCGCCGGGCACCACCCCCGCCAAGCACCGCTTCCTGGCCCGCAACCGGCTGGTGGCGGGCCTGGCCGACGGTGTCGTCGTGGTGGAGGCCGGCTGGCGCAGCGGGGCCCGCAACACCGCCACCTGGGCACGACACCTCGGGCGTCCGGTGCTGGCGGTGCCGGGCCCGGTCACCGCGCTCAGCTCGGCGGGGTGCCACCGGATGATCCGCACCGGGGAGGCGGTGCTGGCCACCAGTGCCGCGGAGGTGATCGAGGAGGCCGGGCGCATCGGGGAGCTGGCCGGGCCGCGGCAGGGCGAGCTGGACCTGCGGCCCACCGACGGGCTCGACCGGGTGAGCGCCCAGGTGCTCGAGGCGTTCCCGGCCCGCGGTGCGGTGAACGAGCGGCAGCTGGCGCAGCAGTCCGGGCTGCCGCTGGCGCAGGTGCGCGGGGCACTGCCGCTGCTGGAGATGGCGGGCTTGGCCGAGTGGACCGAGCAGGGCTGGAACCGGGCCCGCTAGCGGGCTGGCCGCAGAACCTGGTCCCGCCAACCAGAGGAGTCCGGGACGCGGGCGCACTGCCGCACGGACATCTGCTGCTCGCCGGTGGGGTGGACGGTCTTCGTCCGGCCCCACGGCACAGTGGGCCGGTACCGTCAATGACATGACTACAGGCGACGTGACTACAGCCGCAACACAACCCGTCCGCATCGGTGTCCAGCTCCAGCCGCAGCAGGCTCCTGACTACGGCATGATCCGCGACGCCGTGCTGCGCAGCGAGGAGCTCGGGGTCGACATCGTCTTCAACTGGGACCACTTCTTCCCGCTGTACGGCGACCCGGACGGCCCGCACTTCGAGTGCTGGACGATGCTCGCCGCCTGGGCCGAGCAGACCGAGCGGGTGGAGCTCGGCGCCCTGGTCACCGGCGGCGGGTACCGCAACCCCGACCTGCTCGCCGACATGGCCCGCACCGTCGACCACATCAGCGGTGGACGACTGATCCTGGGCATCGGTGGCGGCTGGTTCGAGAAGGACTACGAGGCCTACGGCTACGAGTTCGGCACCCCCGGCTCGCGGCTGCGCACCCTGGGGGAGAACCTGGACCGCATCGAGCGCCGCTTCGCGCTGCTCAACCCGGCGCCCACCCGGGAGATCCCGGTGCTCATCGGTGGTGGCGGCGAGCGCAAGACGCTGCGGCTGGTGGCCGAGCACGCCCACATCTGGCACAGCTTCGCCGACCTGGAGGCCCTGCGGCACAAGAACCAGGTGCTCGCGGCGCACTGCCAGGACGTCGGGCGCGACCCGGCCGCCATCGCCCGCTCGGTGTCGTTCCCCAAGGAAGGGGGCGCGGTCGCCGAGGACTTCGTCAACGAGGGCGTCAGCCTGTTCACCGTGGGCGTCGGTGGGCCCGACTACGACCTGACCGAGCTGCGCGACGCGATCGCCTGGCGCGACGCCCGCTAGGAGGGACCGGCGATGCCCCGCACCCGCCGGCCCAGCCCGATGGGCAGGCCGTCGGCGCACTGCCGGCGCACGATCTCCTGCAGCCGCTGCAGGGTGTCGGCGGCAAAGGGGCTCACCCCGCGGGTCTGCAGGCTCACGTGCAGGTCGAGCTGCTCACCGGTGGCGGCACGGTAGCCACCGGTGAGCGAGTACAGCTCGTGGAAGGTGTGCAGCCGCTTCGCGTCCACCCCGACCAGCCAGGAGTCCACCGCGATCTCCTCGCCCAGGCGCAGCTCGCGCTCGTAGGCGATGTGGGCGTCCACGACCATCTTTCCGCAGTGCCGCTGCGCCACGTAGCTGTCGCCGAGGCCGAGGTGCTCGGTGAGCGCGGCGTTGGACTCGTAGATGAGCAGCCCGTAGTGGCGCGAGTTCATGTGCCCGTTGACGTCGATCCACTCCGGCTGCACCGACCCGACGAAGCCGCGGAACGGGCCGGCGTTGGTGGTGGTGGGCGCGGTGCTGTCCATCAGGGCTGCCTCCGGGGTGTGCTCAGCGGGGAAGCCTGGAGTGTCGCCGCACCGCCCGGCCACGCACCGGGGAAGTCCCGGTGGTCGGGTGCGCGCCGGACCCGGCGCCAGCGGCGTGGCGCTTGACCCAGCGTCAGCGCTGCCGCACGGTGTGCGGGTGAATGCTCCGTCCGCGAAGGTGCCTGGCTCAGACGAGTCCCTGCCCGTGCCGCTGCGCGAGGCGCTGCAGGCCTTCGGTGAGCACCTCGAGCTGGAGGGCGGCCGGTCGCGGCACACCGTGCGGGCCTACCTGGGTGACGTCCGGTCCCTGTTCCGCCACTGGTGCGGGGCCGAACCGGCGGTGACGGGCCTGGACGGGCTGACGGTGCAGGTGCTGCGCTCCTGGTTGGCGGCACAGTCCGGTGCGGGCGTCGCCCGCACCACCCTGGCGCGGCGCACGGCGGCCGTGCGCAGCTTCACCGCCTGGGCGCTGCGCACCGGCCGCACCACCAGCGACCCTGGCACCCGGCTGGCCTCCCCGCGCGCGCACCGCACCCTGCCCGCCGTGCTCCGCCCCGACCAGGCGGCCCAGGCGGTGGACGCTGCCGCGCTGGGTGCCGAGCAGCACGACCCGCAGGCGCTGCGCGACCACCTGGTGATGGAGCTGCTCTACGCCACCGGCATCCGGGTGGGGGAGCTGTGCGGGCTGGACCTGGAGTCGGTGGACGCCGAGCGCCGGGTGCTGCGGGTGCTGGGCAAGGGCGGCACCGAGCGGTCGGTGCCCTACGGCGTGCCCGCGGCGCGGGCGCTGGACGCCTGGCTGCAGCACGGGCGCCCGCACCTGGCGGGTCCGCGCAGCGGCGCCGCCCTGCTGCTGGGCGCCCGCGGTGGCCGCCTCGACCAGCGGGCGGTGCGCCGCACGGTGCACCAGGTGGTGGGCACCGTGCCCGGCGCGCCCGACCTGGGCCCGCACGGGCTGCGCCACTCCGCGGCCACCCACCTGCTGGAGGGCGGCGCCGACCTGCGGGTGGTGCAGGAGCTGCTGGGGCACTCCACCCTGGCCACCACCCAGCTGTACACCCACGTCAGCGTCGGCCGGCTGCGCGCGGTGCACGAGCAGGCTCACCCCCGCGCCTGAGGCCCGCTCACTCCGCCCAGGGCTTGAGCCGCACCGGCCAGCTGCCCACCAGGCGCAGCGGGTCGAGGTAGGTCTCGCCCCGGCGCACCCCCCAGTGCAGGCACGCCGCGCCGGGGCAGCCCGCGTGCCCGGCCTGCAGCACCCCCAGCACCTGGCCCTGCTGCACCGGCGCACCGGCGGCCACCTGCGCCGTCACCGGCTCGTAGGTGGTGCGCAGCCCGCTGGGGTGCTGCACCGACACCACCCCGCGCCCGGCCAGCGGCCCGGCGAACACCACGGTGCCCGCACCGGCCGCCAGCACCGGCGCCCCCGCTGCGGCAAGCAGGTCGACCCCGCGGTGTCCCGGCCCGTACACGCTGGCCGGCGGCTGGAACGGCCGCGCGACCAGCGGCCACCCGCCCAGCGGCCAGGAGTAGGTGCCCCGGGGAGCCGGCACGTCGGGGGCCTGGGTGGGCACGGCGCTGGCCGCTGCCGACGGCGGCACCAGCACCGCGCACAGCAGCGCCACCACCGCCAGCACCCAGCTCCGTCGCCCCACCGGACGACCCTCACCCACCTGCGTCCGAGAGCCCAGGCGCGCGCGGTGTGCTGTGCACGAGGGCTGGTCGCTGTGCACAGCCACGGGGGTCGCGCAGGTCGGTGGTGCAGGTCGTGCCCGGCAGGTCGTACACTGGGCCCGCGACCTGTGCGTGCACAGGCCGACTTCGCGCGCCTGAGTCCCACCCGTTCCACCAGGTGGACGGTTGCCGGCGGTCCCGCAGGAGCGGGTCCGGCATCCTTCTCGGGCGCCAGGGCGCTGGTCCACCCGGCCAGCGCGACAAACCGGCCGCGTGCCAGCGGGTCTTGGCCCCTGGCGCGCACTGAGCAAGAAAGGACGAGGGGCGACCCTCGACCACCACTATGGCAGTCGTCACCATGAAGCAGCTGCTCGACAGCGGCGCACACTTCGGGCACCAGACCCGACGCTGGAACCCCAAGATGAAGCGGTTCATCTTCACCGACCGCAACGGCATCTACATCATCGACCTGCAGCAGACGCTGGTCTTCATCGACCAGGCGTTCGAGTTCGTCAAGGAGACCGTCTCGCACGGCGGCACCCTGATGTTCATCGGCACCAAGAAGCAGGCGCAGGAGTCCATCGCCGAGCAGGCGACCCGCGTCGGCATGCCCTACGTGAACCAGCGCTGGCTGGGCGGCATGCTCACCAACTTCCAGACCGTGCACAAGCGCCTGCAGCGACTCAAGGAGCTTGAGTCGATGGAGCAGACCGGTGGCTTCGAGGGTCGCACCAAGAAGGAAATCCTCATGCTCACGCGTGAGATGACCAAGCTGGCGCGCACCCTCGGTGGTATCCGCGACATGTCCAAGGTTCCGAGCGCGGTGTGGATCGTCGACACCAACAAGGAGCACCTGGCCGTCGCCGAGGCCCGCAAGCTGAAGATCCCGGTCGTCGCGATCCTGGACACCAACTGCGACCCCGACCTCGTCGACTACCCGATCCCGGGCAACGACGACGCGATCCGCTCCGCCGCCCTGCTGACCAAGGTCATCGCCACCGCGGTGGCCGAGGGCCTGCAGGCCCGGGCCGGACGCAGCGGCGACGGTGACGCCAAGCCCGAGGGTGGCGTCGCCGAGCCGCTGGCGGAGTGGGAGCAGGAGCTGCTCGCGCAGTCCGCCACCGCCGCCGCGGCCACCGAGGTCGTCGCCGAGGCTGCTGCGGAGACCCCCGCCGCCGAGACCGCGGTCACCGAGGTCGTCGAGCAGGTCGCGGAGATCCCCGAGACCGCTGCGGCCGAGTCCGCCATCGGCGGTGCGCCGGTCTCCGAGACCGACGCCCCCGCGGACAACTCCTGACGTCCCGCCAGAGCCGGGCACCCCACCCCGGGTGCCCGGCTCTGGCGGTCGTCGCAGCGCGTCGAGTGCCGCACCGGCACACCGCGCACCGGGTTCGCTGAACCCGCCCCCCGTCGAACGCACCAAACCAAGGAGGCTCGCCGCACATGGCGAACTACACCGCCGCGGACGTCAAGCGACTCCGCGAACTGACCGGGTCCGGAATGATGGACTGCAAGAACGCGCTCACCGACAGCGAGGGTGACTTCGACAAGGCCGTCGAGCTGCTGCGCATCAAGGGCGCCAAGGACGTGGGCAAGCGGGCCGAGCGGGCCACCGCCAACGGCCTCGTCGCCGCGGCCGACGGCGTCATGGTCGAGCTCAACTGCGAGACCGACTTCGTCGCCAAGAACGCCGAGTTCCAGGAGCTGGCCGACCGCGTGGTCACCGCTGCCGCTGCCGGCAAGACCTCCGACGTCGCGGCCCTGAACCTGCAGGCCGTGGACGGTGCCACCACCGTGGCCGACCTGGTCGCGCAGTTCTCCGCCAAGATCGGCGAGAAGCTCGAGATCCGCCGCGTGGTCAGCTACGACGGCCCGGTGGCCGTGTACCTGCACAAGCGCTCCGCCGACCTGCCGCCCGCCGTCGGCGTGCTGGTGGAGTACACCGGCGACTCCGAGGAGGCCGCGCAGGCCGCCCACGGTGCCGCGATGCAGGTCGCCGCGATGCGCCCGCGCTACGTCACCCGCGACGAGGTTCCCGAGGACATCGTCGCCGCCGAGCGTCGCATCGCCGAGGAGACCGCCCGCGAGGAGGGCAAGCCCGAGCAGGCCATGCCCAAGATCATCGAGGGTCGCGTCAACGGCTTCTTCAAGGACACCGTGCTCCTGGAGCAGGCGTCCGTGCAGGAGTCGAAGAAGACGGTGAAGGCCGTGCTGGACGCCGCAGGTGCCACCATCACGCGTTTCTCCCGCTTCGAGGTTGGTCAGGCCTGACCGAAACAGCATGAGGCAGGATGGCGGGGTCGTCCCAGCCGCACCGAGACGATCGGTGCCGGCTGAGATGACCCCGCCGTCGTGTGCACACCCAGCGCCGGACGCCCCCACGGACGCCCGGCGGCGTCAAACCCCGGCGAGACCTCGAGGAGCCCGATGACCGTCCAGGACACCCACACCACGCGAGGCGGCTACCGCCGCGTGCTGCTCAAGCTCGGCGGGGAGATGTTCGGCGGTGGGGGCGTGGGGGTCGACCCCAAGGTGGTGCGCAACGTCGCCGCGCAGATCGCCGAGGTGGTCCGCACCGGCGCACAGGTGGCCGTGGTCATCGGTGGAGGCAACTTCTTCCGCGGCGCCGAGCTGCAGCAGCACGGCCTGGACCGCGCCCGCGCCGACTACATGGGCATGCTGGGCACGGTGATGAACTGCCTGGCCCTGCAGGACTTCCTGGAGCAGGCCGGGGTGGACACCCGGGTGCAGACCGCGATCAGCATGGGTCAGGTCGCTGAGCCCTACATCCCGCGCCGGGCCGAGCGTCACCTGGAGAAGGGGCGCGTGGTCATCTTCGGCGCCGGCATGGGCATGCCCTACTTCTCCACCGACACCACCGCCGCCCAGCGGGCGCTGGAGATCGATGCCGAGGTGGTGCTGATGGCCAAGGGCGTCGACGGGGTGTACACCGCCGACCCCAAGACCGACCCCACCGCGACCATGTTCACCGAGATCACCCACCGCGAGGTGCTCGACCGCAGCCTCAAGGTCGCCGACGCCACCGCCTTCAGCCTCTGCATGGACAACAAGATGCCCATGCTGGTGTTCAACCTGCTGGTCGAGGGCAACATCGCCCGCGCGGTGGCGGGGGAGAAGATCGGCACCCTGGTGCGCTCACCGAAGTGACACGCTGACACCGCGAGCGGCGGACAGCCGTGTGGTGCGGAGACTGGCATCAGTGCAACGAGACCGGAGGAACTGCTGTGATTGACGAAGCTCTCTTCGAGGCCGAGGAGAAGATGGAGAAGGCCGTCTCCGTGGCCAGGGACGACCTGTCCTCGATCCGTACCGGTCGCGCCAACCCGGGGATGTTCAACCGCATCGTGGTCGAGTACTACGGCGCGATGACCCCGGTGACCCAGCTGGCCAGCGTCACGGTGCCCGAGGCCCGGATGGCCGTGATCAAGCCCTACGAGGCGGCCATGCTGCGCAACATCGAGACCGCGATCCGCAACTCCGACCTCGGGGTGAACCCGTCCAACGACGGTCACATCATCCGGATCTCGCTGCCCCAGCTCACCGAGGAGCGTCGCCGGGAGTTCGCCAAGCAGGCGCGCGGCAAGGGCGAGGACGCCAAGGTCGCCGTGCGCAACGTGCGCCGCAAGTCGATGGACGAGCTCAACCGCATCCAGAAGGACGGTGACGCCGGCGAGGACGACGTCAACCGTGCCGAGAAGGAGCTGGACAAGGTGACCGCCCGCTACGTGGCGCAGATCGACGAGATGGTGAAGAACAAGGAGGCCGAGCTGATGGAGGTCTGACCCGGCCTGCACCAGCACGGACGAGCACCAGCACGAACCAGCACCAGCACACCAGGTCGAGCAGCAGGGAGGGCGGGATCCAGTGGTGACCGATCACGACGTGTCGACCAGTGGAGGCCAGGCCCCGCCCGTGCAGCGCACCTCGCGCGCCGGGCGCAACCTGCCCGCGGCCCTGCTCGTGGGCGGCGGCCTGGGCGCCCTGGTGATCTGCGCCCTGGTCTTCTACCCGCGGGCCTGGATCGGCATCGTCGCCGTGGCGATGGCGATCGCCACCTTCGAGCTGGGCACCGCCCTGCGCAGGACCGGCCTCAGCATCAGCCTGGTCCCGGTGCTGCTGGGCGGGCAGGCCGTGGTGTGGCTGGCCTGGCACAGCGTCACCGCCGCCCTCGCGGCCTTCGCCGTCACGGTCGTCGCCTGCATGGTGTGGCGGCTGTGGGGCAGCACCGAGCACTACCTGCGCGACACCGCCGTGTCGGTGTTCGTCGTCGCCTGGGTGCCGCTGTTCGGGGCCACCTCGGTCGCCCTGGTGGTGCAGCCCGACGGGGCGGCCAAGATCGCCGCCCTGATGATCGCGGTGGTCTGCTCCGACGTCGGCGGATACGCAATGGGCGCGCTGTTCGGCAAGCACCCCATGGTCCCGAGCATCAGCCCCAAGAAGTCCTGGGAGGGCTTCGCCGGCTCGCTGGCCCTCGGCGTGGTCGGCGGGGTGCTCACCTTCTGGCTGCTGCTGGACGCCAACCCGTGGGCCGGGCTGCTCTTCGGCGCCGTGCTCGTGGTGGTGGCCACCGTGGGCGACCTGATCGAGTCACAGGTCAAGCGCGACATCGGCATCAAGGACATGGGCACGCTGCTGCCCGGCCACGGCGGGCTGATGGACCGGCTGGACTCCGTGCTGCCCTCGGCGGTCGCGGCCTGGCTGCTGCTCAGCGCGCTGGTCTAGCCCACCCGCCCGGCCCGGCGCCCCGGTGAGCGTGATCCGCAGCCCCAACGTGTGGCACCACCCCCAGCTCTACGAGCGGGAGAACCGGGCGCAGGACGTGCACGGCGCCGTGGACGCGGTGCTGCGCGAGGTGGCCGACTGGCACGGCCGCGACGTGCTCGACGTCGGCTGCGGAACCGGTTTCCACCTGCCCCGCTTCGCCGACGCCGCGCGGTCGGTGCACGGGGTGGAGCCCCACCCGCCGCTGGCCGAGCTGGCCCGGCGTCGCACCCGGGGCCTGGCCCACGTGCAGGTGCACCAGGCGGGTGCCGAGGCGCTCCCGCTGCCCCGTGACTCGGTGGACGTGGTGCACTCCCGCACCGCGTACTTCTTCGGCCCCGGCTGCGAGCCCGGCCTGGCCGAGGCGACGCGGGTGCTGCGCACCGGGGGAGTGCAGGTGGTGGTGGACCTCGACGTCACCCGCTCCCGCTACGGCTCCTGGATGCGCCAGGACCTGCCACCCGGCTACCGGGCCGAGCAGGTCGAGGCGTTCTTCGCCGACCAGGGCTTCGCGCTGCGGCGGGTGGACACGGTGTGGCGCTTCGAGACCCGCGAGGACCTGCGGGCGGTGCTGGGCATCGAGCTGTCCCCGCGGGTGGCGGAGCAGGCCGTGGCGCAGGTGCCGGGACTCACCGTGGACGTGGCCTACCGGGTGCACTGGCGGCGCAAGGGCCTGCACGTGCCCCTGCACCAGCACCGCTAGCTGCGCTTGCGCTTCTTGTCGGCCTTGCGCAGCTGGTGGATGCGGGCGCCGCCCACCAGCGCCATGATCAGCGCCCCGGCGATCGCGGCGAACAGGATGCTCACGCCCAGCGGCAGGCTGAAGTCCCAGAAGAAGATGGCGAACTCGGTGCTGTCGTTGTTCTGCAGGATGAACACCAGCAGCACCACCAGGATCAGCGCCCCGGCGATCAGCCCGCTCCAGGCCGCCGCGGCCCGGTTGCGCCGCTTGGGGGCCGCCGGCGCGGTTCCCGCCGTCCCGGCACCGGTGCCCGCCGTGCCCGAGCCGAGCGCGGAGGCGCCGCTGGTCTCGCTGGGGCGCACCGGTTCCTGCGCCATCGCCGGACGGTCGGGGGAGTCTGGGTTGGGGTGCATGTCCAGATCATGGCCCTTCCGCGGCGCACGCGCACCCGCGCCGCGCTGGGGTAGTGCGACAATGGAGACATCATGACCTCCCTGCCTCTCGTCTTTGACGCCCCCAAGCGGGGCATGCCGCCCCGCCACCTCGCCGACCTCGACGCCGACGGTCGCCGCGCCGCAGTCGCCGAGCTCGGGCTGCCCGCCTTCCGCGCCGACCAGGTCGCCCGCCAGTACTACGTGCGCCTGCAGGGCGACGCCGCGCAGATGACCGACCTGCCCGCCGCCGTGCGGGAGAAGGTCGGACAGTCGCTGCTGCCGCCCCTGTTCACCCCGGTGCGCCACCTCTCCTGCGACGAGGGCACCACCCGCAAGACGCTGTGGCGAGCCCACGACGGCACGCTGGTGGAGAGCGTGCTGATGCGCTACCCCGAGCGCGCCACCCTGTGCATCTCCAGCCAGGCCGGCTGCGGCATGGCCTGCCCGTTCTGCGCCACCGGGCAGGGCGGCCTCGACCGCAACCTCTCCACCGCCGAGATCGTGGACCAGGTGCGCGCTGCCGCGGCCGCCATGCGCGACGGCGAGGTGGGCGGCACCCCCGGCCGGCTGTCCAACGTCGTGTTCATGGGCATGGGCGAGCCGCTGGCCAACTACAAGCGGGTGGTGGCCGCGGTGCGCCGCATCACCGACCCCGCACCGGACGGCCTGGGCATCTCCCAGCGCGCGGTCACGGTGTCCACCGTCGGGCTGGCCCCGGCCATCCGCAAGCTCGCCGACGAGAACCTCTCCGTGCGGCTGGCGGTGTCGCTGCACACCCCGGACGACGAGCTGCGTGACACGCTGGTGCCGGTGAACAACCGGTGGTCGGTGGCGGAGGTGCTGCAGGCCGCGCGCTACTACGCCGACAAGTCCGGCCGGCGGGTCTCCATCGAGTACGCCCTGATCCGCGACATCAACGACCAGCCGTGGCGCGCCGACCTGCTGGCCAAGAAGCTCAAGGCCGCGCTGGGCCCGCTGGTGCACGTGAACCTGATCCCGCTGAACCCCACCCCGGGCAGCAAGTGGGACGCCAGCCCCAAGCCGGCGGAGCGGGAGTTCGTCCGTCGGGTGCGCAACGGCGGCGTGTCCTGCACGGTGCGCGACACCCGCGGCCAGGAGATCGCCGCGGCCTGCGGCCAGCTCGCCGCCGAGGGCTAGGCCCCGCAACGACGAACAGCCGACCGCGGTGGCTGCTGCCGTGCGGTCGGCTGTTCGGGTGGTACGGGTGCTGCTCGCCTGCGGGCGGGGGGAGCTACCTGCGCCAGGAGGTGCGGCGGCGCATGGCGTCGCGGACCAGGATGAACACCAGCAGCGCGGCCAGGCCGATGAGCCACAGGTCCTCGACCCGGCCCTGGTGGTTGCCGATCAGCATGAGCAGCAGGATTGCGGCGACGACCCAGCCGCCGATGCGGGTGGCCTTGGGGAACTCGCCGTGCCAGCCCCACTCGGCAGACGGCTCGTCCACGAGGTCCACGGCGGTGACTGTGGACTGCGCCTCGGGCTTCTCAAGCTGCTTGCCGGCCACGGTTGGCTCCTCCTGCTCGATCCTGCGCGCTCCGCGAGCGGGCTGTGTTGGCGACCATCGTGGCACACGCGACTCCCGGCGGTGCTCACGGCACGGCGTTGGTGCCGGGGAGATCGTGTGATCTGCGTCGGGGGCATCGGGGATGATGCGGGGGTGAACACCAGTGGCACCCCCGTGAGCACCAGCACCAGCACCAGAACCAGCACCTCCGCCAGCGCCGGCACACCCGGTCCGGGCGCGGCCGCCGGCTCGGCCGCTCCGGCCCGGGTGCTGCTGCTGGGCAGCACCGGCTCCATCGGCACGCAGGCGCTGGAGGTGATCGCCACCAACCCGGGGCGCTTCACCGTGGTGGGCCTGGCCGCCGGTGGGGGCAACGTGGACGCGCTGCTGGCCCAGGTGCGCGCCACCGGGGTCGCCGCGGTGGCGGTGGCCGACCGCACCGCTGCGACCGAGCTGCGCGCCGCCCTCGCTGCCCATGACCTGGGCGCGGTGCAGGTGCTCGACGGTCCGGACGCGGCCACCGAGCTGGTCCAGGCGGTGCCGGCCGACGTGGTGCTCAACGCCCTGGTGGGCTCGCTGGGCCTGCGCCCCACCCTGGCCGTGCTGGCCACCGGGGCGCGGCTGGCGCTGGCCAACAAGGAGTCGCTGGTGGCGGGCGGACCGCTGGTGCTGGCCGCGGCCGCGCCCGGCCAGCTGGTGCCGGTGGACTCCGAGCACTCCGCGCTCGCCCAGTGCCTGCGCGGTGGCGCCGCCGGGGAGGTGGCGCGCCTGGTGCTCACCGCCTCGGGTGGGCCCTTCCGCGGCTGGAGCGCGGCGCAGCTGCGCGGCGTCACCCCGGAACAGGCGGGTGCGCACCCCACCTGGTCGATGGGCCCGATGAACACCCTCAACTCCGCCACCCTGGTGAACAAGGGCCTGGAGCTCATCGAGACGCACCTGCTGTTCGGCACGCCCTACGACCGCATCGACGTCACCGTGCACCCGCAGTCGATCGTGCACTCCATGGTCACCTTCGCCGACGGCTCCACCCTGGCCCAGGCCAGCCCGCCGGACATGCGGCTGCCCATCGCCCTGGCGCTGGGCTGGCCCGACCGCATCGCCGGTGCCGCCGCCGCGTGCGACTTCAACACCGCCGCCACCTGGACCTTCGAGCCGCTGGACGAGGAGGTGTTCCCCGCGGTGGCCCTGGCCCGGGAGGCCGGCACCGGCGGCGGGTGCCTGCCCGCGGTGTACAACGCCGCCAACGAGGAGGCCGCGGCGGCGTTCCTGGCCGGCGCCGTGAGCTTCCCCGACATCGTGCGCACCGTTGCGGCGGTGCTGGGCGAGGCGGACGCCCACCGGGCGGTGCCGAGCGGGGTGGCCGACGTGCTGGCGGCGGAGGACTGGGCCCGCGCCCGGTCCCGGGAGCTGACCCAGCAGCGTCGGCGGTGACACAGCACCGCCGATCTGGTCACGGAGAGCCAGCGCCACCGGGCTCAGCCGGTACCGTTGAGCGCGACGGCACCCGGCAAGGCGGACAATAGGAGTTGTGGAGATGGTCTTTGCCTTCGGCGTGGTGCTGTTCGCGCTGGGGATCGGCTTCTCGATCGCCCTGCACGAGTTCGGTCACCTGCTGATCGCCAAGGCCTTCGGCATGAAGGTGCGGCGCTACTTCATCGGCTTCGGACCCCGGTTGTTCTCCTTCCGCCGCGGTGAGACCGAGTACGGCTTCAAGGCCATCCCGGCCGGTGGGTTCTGCGACATCGCCGGGATGACCGCGCTGGACGAGCTCGACCCGGACGAGGTCGACCGGGCGATGTACAAGCAGAGCGCCTGGAAGCGGATCGCGGTCATGCTCGGTGGGCCCATCTCGCACTTCGCCCTGGGCATGGTCCTCATCTACGTGCTGGCCGTCGGCTTCGGCCTGCCCAACCTCGACGCCACCGACAAGGCCGTGGCCGGTGCGGTGGGCTGCGTGGCCCCCACCCAGTCCGCGGACGGCAGCTACGCCGAGTGCACCGGCGAGGGCCCGGCACAGCGGGCCGGGCTGCAGGCCGGCGACACCATCGTCGCCGTCGACGGCAAGCCCACCCCCACCTTCGCCGACGTCATCGCAGCCACCCAGGCCCTCACCGGCCCGGCGCCGTTCACCGTCGAGCGGGACGGGCGCGAGGTCACCCTCACCATCGACGTCGAGCCCGTGCAGCGCTACGTGGTCCGGCCGGGCGACCCCGAGCCCCAGCCGGCCACCGTCGGCGCCATCGGCGTCTCGCCGGTCAGCTACGCACCCACCGAGCACAACGCGGTCTCCGCGATCCCGGGCACCGTGGCGTTCACCGGCACCATGTTCGAGAAGACCTGGGAGAGCCTGCTCAAGTTCCCGGAGAAGGTGCCCGCGGTGGTGCGGTCGATCGGCGGCGAGGAGCGCAGCGCGGACACGCCGATCAGCGTGGTCGGCGCCAGCGTGATCGGCGGCCAGGTCGCCGAGCGCGGGCTGTGGGAGGTCTTCATCCTGCTGCTCGCGAGCCTCAACTTCTTCATCGGCATCTTCAACCTGCTGCCGCTGTTGCCCCTGGATGGCGGCCACATGGCCATCACCACCTACGAGAAGGTCCGGGACATGGTCCGCAGGGCGCTCGGCAAGGCGAAGGCGGCACCGGTGGACTACACCAAGATGCTCCCGCTGACCTACGTGGTGCTCATCATCGGCGGCGGCGTCACCGTGCTCACGGTGATCGCCGACGTCGTCAACCCGATCCAGCTGTTCCCGTGAGCAGCACACTCTTCGAGGAAGGACGATCGTGACCACACCCGTCACGCTCGGCATGCCGGAGGCACCCCAGCCGGTGCTCGCCCCGCGTCGCCCCACCCGCCAGCTGCACGTCGGTGACGTGGGGGTGGGCAGCGACTTTCCCGTGTCGGTGCAGTCCATGACCACCACCCGCACCCACGACGTCAACGCCACCCTGCAGCAGATCGCCGAGCTGACCGCCGCGGGCTGCGACATCGTCCGGGTGGCGTGCCCGCGCACCGAGGACGCCGAGGCGCTCAAGGCCATCGCGGCCAAGAGCCAGCTGCCGGTGATCGCCGACATCCACTTCCAGCCGCGCTACATCTTCGCCGCGATCGACGCCGGCTGCGCGGCCGTGCGGGTCAACCCCGGCAACATCAAGGAGTTCGACGGCCGGGTCAAGGAGGTGGCGCTGGCGGCCAAGGACGCCGGCATCCCCATCCGCATCGGCGTCAACGCGGGCTCGCTGGACCCGCGCATCCTCACCAAGCACGGCAAGGCCACCCCGGAGGCACTGGTGGAGTCGGCGCTGTGGGAGGCCGGGCTGTTCGCCGAGCACGGGTTCAACGACCTGAAGATCTCGGTGAAGCACAACGACCCCGTCACCATGGTCCGCGCCTACGAGCTGCTCGCCGAGCAGTGCGACTACCCGCTGCACCTGGGCGTCACCGAGGCCGGACCGGCCTTCCAGGGCACGATCAAGTCGGCGGTGGCCTTCGGGTCGCTGCTCTCCCGCGGCATCGGCGACACCATCCGCGTGTCCCTGTCTGCCCCTCCCATCGAAGAGGTCAAGGTCGGCAACCAGATCCTGCAGTCCCTCGGCCTGCGCCCGCGCAAGCTGGAGATCGTCTCCTGCCCCTCCTGCGGGCGGGCCCAGGTGGACGTCTACACGCTGGCCGACCAGGTCACCGCGGGCCTGGAGGGCATGGAGGTGCCGCTGCGCGTGGCGGTGATGGGCTGCGTCGTCAACGGGCCCGGTGAGGCCCGCGAGGCCGACCTGGGCGTGGCGTCGGGCAACGGCAAGGGCCAGATCTTCGTCAAGGGCGAGGTGATCAAGACCGTTCCCGAGGCGATGATCGTGGAGACCTTGATCGAGGAGGCGATGAAGATCGCGGATCAGATGAAGGACAGCGGTGCCACCTCCGGCGAGCCTGCTGTGACCGTCGGCTGATGTGCCCGCTGGGCCCGCTGGGCCGCCGCGCGGCGGGCTGAGCCGTGCTCCGGGTCGGTGCGGGCGCGCAACCGTGGGACGACCGCCGGGCTGTCGTGCGCCGGCTGGGACAGGCCGACGCCGACGAGGTGGTGCGCGGGCTGGGCACCGATCCGGTGGCCAACTGCATGGTGCTCGCCCGGGTGGAGGCCCACGGAGTGACCCCCAACCGGCTCGGCGCCGAGCTGTGGACGGTCGACCACCCGGGGCGGTCGCTGTGCTACTCCGGCGCCAACCTCATCCCGGTGCACGGCTCGCCGGAAGCGGTGGCGATGTTCGCCGAGCTGGCCCGGCGCCAGCCCCGCGCCTGCTCGTCGCTGGTGGGCATGGCGCACCTCGTGCTGCCCATGTGGGAGCTGCTGGAGGACTGGTGGGGTCCCGCTCGTGAGGTGCGTGCGCGGCAGCCGCTGCTGGCGCTGCCGGGTGCGCCGCTGGTGACGCCCGACCCGCACGTGCGCCGGGTCTGTCCCAGCGACCTGCCCGCGTACCTGCCCGCGTCGGTGGCCATGTTCATCGAGGAGATGGGGATCGACCCCACCGCCGCCGACGGTGGCGCTGCCTACCGCCGCCGGGTGGTCGAGCACATCGCCGAGGGCCGGGCCTACGCGCGGTTCGAGGACGGCGCAGTGGTCTACAAGGCGGAGGTGGGCGCCAGCTCCAGCACCACCGGGCAGATCCAGGGCGTGTGGGTGGCCCCGGAGCGGCGCGGCAGCGGGCTCGCCGGAGCGGGGACCGCCGCGGTGGCCGCCGCCATCCGCAGCTCCCACCGGCTGCCCAGCCTGTACGTCAACGACTTCAACGCCACCGCACGACGGGTGTACGAGCGGATCGGCTTCCACGAGGTGGCCACGTTTGCCACCGTGCTCCTGCACTAGAGCCAGTACCGTGCTCCTGCACTAGAGCCGGCCCGGCTGCTGGGCGCCAAGGGTTTCGGTGTGCCGGTGCTTATGCTGGGCGGCGATGGTCACCGTCTCTGCGCGACCCCGCACCCTGGCTGGCCCGCGACTGCTGGCGGCCGTGCTGCTGGCGGTGCTGATGGTCACCGGCTCGCTCACCGCCTGCACCAGCGGGCCCAGCGCCGCCGACGCAGCGTCCCGGTTCCTGCAAGGGCTCTCCGCCGGTGACCTGGCCGCGGCCGGAGCCGCCACCGACCAGCCCGACGCGGCGCGTGCGGCGATCGAGACGACCCGCACCGGTCTGGGGGCGGAGTCGGTGGACACCGAGCTGGGGGAGGTCCGCACCTCCGACGGCACCGCCACCGCCGACTTCACCGCGCACTGGCACCTGGCCCAGCAACGCACCTGGACCCACACCGGCCAGCTGAAGCTCGGGCGCACGGGAGGGGACTGGACGGTCCGCTGGAGCAGCGCCAACCTGCACCCGAGGCTGGCCGACAACCAGTCCCTGGCCGTTCGGGCGGACCCCGCGCCCACCGCGTCGGTGCTCGACCGCAACGGCCAGGCGCTGCTCAACCCCGGCGTGGTGGTGCGGGTGACCCTCGACCCCGCCGCGGCCGGCGACGTGCCTGCCGTGGCCCGCGACCTCGCCGCAGCGGTCAGCCGGTTCGACCCCGCGATCACCACCCAGTCCATCATGGACGGGGTGGCCACCGGCGGGGCGGCGCCCTACCCGGTGGTGACGCTGCGGGAGAACGACTACCTGGCGGTGAAGGCCGCGATCTACGAGCTGCCGGGCGTCAGCTTCAGCAGCCAGGCCGCGCTGCTCAGCGTCGACCCCACCGTGGCGCCCACCCTGCTCCGCGAGGTCAGCTCCACGGTGCAGGACGACCTGGCCGGGCGGGCCGGTTGGCGCGTGGTCACCGTGGGACCCAACGGTGCGCAGGTGGAGACCCTGGCCACCACCGCCGCGGAGCCTGCCGCGGCGGTGCGGCTCACCCTCGACCACGGCGTGCAGCAGGCCGCGCAGAACGCCGTGCGCAGCAAGCCGGAGCCGGCGATGACGGTGGCGCTGAAGGCGTCCACCGGGGAGGTGCTGGCCGTGGCCCAGAACGCCGCGGCCGACGCCGCCGGACCAGTGGCGCTGACCGGCCTGTACGAGCCGGGCAGCACCTTCAAGACGGTGACTGCCGCCGCCGTGCTGCAGGCGGGCACCGTCACCGCCGAGACCCCCAGCGCGTGCCCGGCCACCACGGTGGTCGGCGGGGTCCGGGTGATCCCCAACTACAACGACTTCGCGCTCGGCGAGGTCCCCCTGCGCACGGCGTTCGCCGCCTCCTGCAACACCACCTTCGCCCAGCTGTCCGGCGCGCTGGGAGCCGATGCGCTGAGCACCACGGCCCGCTCGCTGGGCATCGGGATGGACTACACCGCGGCCGGGATGACCACCGTCACCGGCAAGGTGCCGCCCACCGCGGACCTGGTCAAGCGCGCCGAGGACTCCATCGGCCAGGGTGACGTGCAGGCCAGCCCGTTCGGCATGGCGCTGGTGGCCGCCACGGTGGCCCGGGGCACCACCCCGGCGCCGGTGCTGGTACAGGGCGCGCCCACCGCGGTGGCGGGCAGCGCTCCGGCCTTGCCGGCCCCGGTGCTCGACCAGCTGCGGGTGATGATGCGCGAGGTGGTCACCGGTGGGTCCGGACGTGGCGTGGCCGAGCAGGGGCAGGTGCACGGCAAGACCGGCGAGGCGCAGTTCGGGGACGGCACCCGGTCGCATTCCTGGTTCATCGGCTACCGCGGCGACGTCGCCTTCGCCACCCTCGTGGTGGGGGGAGGAAGCTCGGCCGGCGCCGTGGGCGTCACCGGCCAGGTGCTCGCTGCGCTGCCCGCGGGCTACTGACCGGGGCGTTGACTAGGCTGGGCCCATGTCTGTCTTCACCACCGCCCGTCCGCCCCTGACCCCGGGGCACCCCACCCCGATCCGCACGGTTCCCCAGTCGATCCCGCGTCCGGAGTACGTCGGCAAGCCGGCGCCGACGCCGAGCAACGACCCCTGGGTGCAGCCGCCGGAGGTCATCGAGGCGATGCGGGTGGCCAGCAAGATCGCGGCCCAGGCGCTGCAGGAGGGCGGCAAGGTGGTGGCGCCGGGCGTCACCACCGACGAGGTGGACCGCGTGGTGCACGAGTTCCTCGTCGACCACGGCGCCTACCCCTCCACGCTGGGCTACCGCGGCTTCAGCAAGAGCTGCTGCACCTCGCTGAACGAGGTGATCTGCCACGGCATCCCGGACACCACGGTGATCCAGGACGGCGACATCGTGAACATCGACGTCACCGCGTTCATCGGTGGCGTGCACGGCGACACCAACGCCACCTTCCTCGCCGGCGACGTCGCGCCCGAGGTGCGCGACCTCGTCGAGCGCACCCACGAGGCCACCATGCGGGCGATCAAGGCGGTCAAGCCGGGGCGCCAGCTCAACGTGGTGGGCCGGGTGATCGAGGCCTACGCCAGCCGGTTCGGCTACGGCGTGGTGCGGGACTTCACCGGCCACGGCATCGGGCGGTCGTTCCACAGCGGCCTGGTGGTGCTGCACTACGACCAGCCCAGCGTGGAGACGGTCATCGAGGAGGGCATGACCTTCACCATCGAGCCGATGATCACCCTGGGCGGCATCGACTACGACCAGTGGGACGACGGCTGGACGGTGCTCACCAAGGACAAGAGCTGGACCGCGCAGTTCGAGCACACCATCGTGGTGACCGCCACCGGCGCGGAGATCCTCACCCTGCCCTGACCGCGGGCAGGGCAGGGGCTAGCCGTTCTCCTCCAGGGTGCGGCCCTTGGTCTCCTTGACGAAGAAGATCACCACCACCAGGGAGACCGCGGCCATCGCGGCGTAGCCGGCGTAGGTGAGCGAGAGGTTCGCCGCGGAGAAGGTCGGGAAGGTCACCGTCACCGCGAAGTTGGCGATCCAGTTGGCCGAGGTGGCTACCGCCACCGCGGCCGCGCGGGAGCGGTTGGGGAACATCTCGCTCAGCAGCACCCACACCACCGGGCCCCAGGACAGCGCGAAGAAGAACACGAAGCCGTTGGCGGCGACCAGCGCGATGGTGCCGTACGGGGAGGGCAGCTCGGCCGCGGCGGCGGTGCCGTCGGTGGAGGCGGCCACCGCCTCCGCGTGGGAGAAGCACCACGAGGCGATGCCCAGGGCCACGGTCATGCCCACCGAGCCGATGGCCAGCAGCGGACGGCGCCCGATCTTGTCGATCACCGCGATGGCCACGAAGGTGCCCACGATGTTGACCACCGCGCTCACCACGCTGATGAGCAGGGAGCGGTCCTCGCCGATCCCGACGGACTGCCACAGCGAGGCCGAGTAGTAGAAGATCACGTTGATGCCGACCAGCTGCTGCAGCGCGGCGAGCGCCACGCCGAGCAGCACCAGCGGAACCATCTTGTGCTGGCCGGTGAACAGGTCGCGAACCCGGGAGCGCTCCTCCAGCTTGAGCGACACCCGGATCTCCTCGATGCGGTGGTCCACCTGCTCGGTGTTCCCGCCCTCCAGGCTGGCCAGGATCTTCGTTGCCACCGCCGTCTTGCCCTTGGCCACCAGGAAGCGCGGCGACTCCGGCAGCGTGTAGGTCATCAGCAGGTACAGCGCACCGGGGAAGGCCGCGGCCATCAGCATCCACCGCCAGGCCTCGAGCCCGGCGATCTCACCGCGCGAGCCACCAGCGGCCTCGGCGAGGGCGTAGTTGACCAGCGACGACACGGCGATGCCCAGCACGATGGCCAGCTGGTGCATCGATCCCAACCGCCCGCGGTAGGCGGCCGGGGAGATCTCGGCGATGTAGGCGGGGGAGATGACCGACGCGATGCCTACCGCGACACCACCCACGACCCGCCAACAGGCGAGGTCGACCACCGAGAAGGCCAGGGCCGAGCCCACCGAGCTCACGATGAACAGCACCGCGGCGATGCGCATCGTCCACAGCCGCCCCAACCTGCCCGCGACCGCCCCGGCGACCCAGGCCCCGAGGGCGGCGCCGATCAGGGCGAGGGACACGGTCAGCCCGGTCGCGGCGGTGCCGGCGTTGAAGCGAGACTGGATCGCCTTGACCGCACCGTTGATCACGGCGGTGTCGTAGCCGAAGAGGAAACCGCCCAGCGCGGCCGCGAGGGAGAACAGCAGGGCGTGGGCGACGCTGGCTCCTCCGGCGGGTGGTTCGGACCGGGCGGGGGTGCTGCTCGTGGCTCCGGTGCTCATCGGTCGTTCCGCCTCCCCGTGGCCAGGCATGCGCGTCAGCCGCGACGGTACGCCCGACGCTCCGGGGGTGCCGGGGAGCCGACGGGTAGCGTCGGCTCATGTCGGTGGAACAGGTGACCTGTGGTGAGCACACCTTCGACGTCCACCTCGGGGGTGACCCGGCGGACACCCCGGTGGTGCTGCTGCACGGGTTCCCGCAGAGTCCGCACTGCTACGACGCGGTGCTGCCGCGGCTGCACGCGGCAGGGCTGCGCACCATCGTCCCCGCGCAGCGCGGCTACTCCCCGGGGGCCCGCCCGACCGGGGTCGAGGACTACCGCATGCCCCACCTGGTCGGTGACGTCATCGCCCTGCTGGACGCCATGGACGTGGGCTGGGCGCACCTGGTGGGCCACGACTGGGGTGCGGCGGTGGCGTGGCAGGTGGCCGCCCGGCACCCCAACCGGGTCAGCAGCCTGGTGGTGGCCAGCGTCGGGCACCCGGTGGCCTTCGCCGACGCGCTGCGCAACGACTCCGCGCAGAAGGAGTCCTCGAGCTACATGCAGCTGTTCGCCCAGCCCGGAAAGGCCGAGGACCTGCTGCTGGCCGACGACGGGCGGCGGTTGCGGGCCATGGTGGCCACCGGGGGGCAGACCGCGGAGCAGGTAGCCGCCAGCGTCGAGCCGCTGCTGGAGCCAGGTGCGCTCACCGCCGCGCTGAGCTGGTACCGCGCCATGCGCGGGGAGGACTACCGCGAGTGTCCGGCGGTGGAGGTGGCCACCACCTACTTGTGGAGCACCGGGGACACGTCGCTGGGCCGCACCCAGGCCGAGGCCAGCCGCAGGCACGTGCTGGCCGACTACCGCTTCGTCGAGCTGCCCGGGGTGACGCACTGGATCCCCGAGGAGGCCGCCGCCGAGCTGGCCGCGGAGATCGTGCTGCGCTCCAGCCCCTGGTAGGAGCCGGGCCCGCTCAGCCGCGGCGGGGCTTGCGCGCACCCCCACGGGCACCGGACCTGCCACCCCGGGCACCGCCGGCCTGCTTCTGGGGCTGCCTGGTGCGTCCTGCTCGCGGGGCCGGCTCGGCGGGTGCCGGGTCGGCGCCGCGGGAGCTCCGGGCGGTGCGGCCCTTGACCACGCCGAAGAAGGTCTCCACCAGGTCGCTGTTGCGCTCGGGCACCCACGCCAGCGCCACCGGGGACGGCGCCACGTCGTGCACCGGGCGGTAGACGAGGTCGCGGCGGGCGTGCAGGCGGGCGATCGACTGCGGGACGACGACGATGCCCAGCCCGGCGGCCACCAGCTCGATGCGCTGGGCGTCGGTCAGCTCCTCGGCCACGGTCGGGCGCTCGCCGGTGCGCAGCTCCGAGGCGACGTCGCGCCACTCCGGCACGGTGTCCGGGTCCTGCAGCAGGTGCTCGTCGGCGAGGTCGGCCACCCCCACCGCATCGAAGAGCGCCACCGGGTGGTCCTTGGGCACCACCACCACCGGCACCTCCTCGTAGAGGCGCACGACGCTCAGCCCCTCGCGCTGCACGGGCAGCCGCACCAGGCACACGTCCACCCGCCCGGACCGCAGCGCGTCCACCTGCTCGGCCACCTCCACCCCCACTGCGCGCAGGGGCACCGTGGGCATCCGCTCGGACCACACGCGGCTCCACTTGGCCAGCGTCACCCCGGGCACGTAGCCCACGGTGAAGGTCTGCTCCCGTGGCGCGTCGTCGGCGGTCTCGGAGCCGCGGGGATCCGGTTCGGCCAGCGCTGACCGCGCCTGGGTGAGCAGCGCCTCGCCGGCCGCGGTCAGCCGGGTGGGCTGCTCGCCCGGCACCACCAGCGGCTCACCGACCTGCTCCTGCAGCGCGGCGAGGCTGCGGCTCAGCTCGGTGCGAGCGACGCCCAGCGACCGGGCGGCCTTGGTGAAGCTGGGCTGCTCGGCCACGGCCACGAAGTGGCGCAGCTGGCGGGGGTCGGCGGGCACCGGGGGAGTCCCTTCGTCGGTGGAGCGAGGCTTGCGGGGTGAAGCAGGGTCGATCGTTGCAGATAGGCTGACGTGGTGATCGAAGCGAGGAACCCCCGGTGAAGAAGCAGCAGACGATGAAGCCCGCCACGGCGGCGAAGAAGCTGGAGATCTACCTGCCTGCTGCCCCTGCGGAGTTCCGTGAGGGGACGGTCTCGCGCACCGAGCTCGAGGAGCTGCAGAACAACCCGCCGGAGTGGCTGCAGCAGCTGCGCCAGGCCGGCCCGCACCCGCGCAGCGTGCTCGCGCGCAAGCTGAAGATCTCCATCGCCGGGCTGGCCCGCGGAGGGGTGACCGAGGCGCTGACCACCGAGCAGGTGGACGCGCTGGTCGCCGAGGCGCCGGAGTGGCTGCAGGCCGAGCAGCGCCTGCAGGCCGGGGTGCGCGCGGAGAGCGCCCGCCAGCGCGAGGCCAAGCAGCAGTCCGGCAAGCCACAGTCCGCCAAGCAGCAGTCCGGCAAGCCGCAGACCCGGGCCAGCTAGACCTCCAGGCCCAGCAGGGCGTTCTCCACCACCTCCGCCAGCGCGGGGTGGATCCAGTACTGGCCGGTGGCCATCTCGGTGGCCGAGAGGCCGAAGGACATCGCCTGGATGAGCGGCTGGATCACGGTGGAGGCCTGCGCGCCCATCACGTGGGCGCCCAGCAGCCGGCCGGTGCCGCGCTCGGCGATCACCTTGCAGACGCCCTCGACGTCCTCCATCGCCCAGCCGTAGGCCACGTCGCCGTAGGCCTGAACCTTCACGGTGACGTCCAGCCCGTGCTCGCGCGCCTGCTCCTCGGTGAGCCCGACGGTGGCGATCTGCGGGTCGGTGAACACCGCGGCAGGCACGTGGGCGTGGCTGGTGGTGCGCGGGGACTCCGGGTGCAGCAGGTTGTGCTGCACCACCCGCGCCTCGTGGTTGGCCACGTGCTTGAGCTGGTAGGGCGAGCTGACGTCACCCAGCGCCCACACGCCGGGGACCACCTCGCCGTTGGTGGACAGCACTCGCTGCTGCTCGTCGACCATGATCCGGCCGTCCGGGTGGGTGCCGACCCCGGCGGCGCCCAGGTCCAGCAGGTCGGAGTTGGGGCGCCGCCCGGCCGCGACCAGCAGTGCGTCGCCGCTGACCACGTCGCCGTTGGTCAGCTCCACCTCGATGTCGGGGTGGCCGTCGACGTCGCTGCCCTGGCGCACCTTGGCCAGGCCGTGCCCCAGGTGCACGTCCCACTTCTCCTGGGCCAGGGCGGTGAAGCGCTCGGCGATGCCGCGGTCGAGCTGGCGCAGCAGGACGTCGCTGCGCCCGATCAGCGAGACGGCGCTGCCGAAGGCGGAGAAGACGTGCGCGAACTCGGTGGCGATGTAGCCGGCGCCCACGATCACCAGGCGCTCCGGCAGCCGGGGCAGCCGCATCACGTCGTCGTTGGTGTGGAAGGTGACCCCGCTGTCGAGGACCTCGTCGGGCACGATCGCCCGGGACCCGGCGGCGATCACGATGCGGTCGGCGGTGATGGTCTCCCCGGTACCGGTGTCGATGGTGTGCGGACCGGTGAAGCGCGCCTCGCCGGTGTAGACGGTGGTGCGGGGGGTGCCCTCGCTGCGGTAGCGCCGTCCGCCGGCGGAGATGGGGTCGACCCGGCCGAACACCCGGTCCACGATGTCCGGCCAGCGCACCTGGTCCACGTGGGCGTCGATGCCGTAGCGCTCGGCGTGCTGCACCGTGCGGGCCACGTCCGCGGCGTAGACGTACATCTTGGTGGGGATGCACCCCACGTTGAGGCAGGTGCCGCCGAAGATCCCCCGCTCGAGCACCGCGACGTCGAGATCGTCGAAGCGGTGGTCCAGGATCGTGTTGCCCGAGCCGCTGCCGATGACTGCCAGGTCGAAGTGCTTCACCCGGTGAACGCTACCGCGCGAGGTCGACCTGCTCGTGGAGCGCCGCCAGCCAGGCGTCCAGCTCGGCGTAGGCGGCCTCCCGCGCCGGGGCCTGCGAGAGGAACACGTCGTGGCGGGCGCCGTCGATCGGGGCGACCAGCGTCCGGCCGCCCAGGCACCCCGCCCAGCGGGCGATCTGGTGCACGTCGAGCACCGCGTCGGCGGTGTCGACGTCGGGGGAGTACGCCGTGGCGAAGTGGCTGCGGGTGGAGCGCAGCAGCAGCGACGAGCAGCCCACGTCCAGGCCCCGGTGCAGCGCGGCCTGGCCGTGCCGCACGGCGCGCATCCAGCCGAAGCGGGCGGGGAAGCCCACCAGCGGCTTCCAGGAGAGGTCGTAGTCCCACTCGCCACCGCCGGAGCGGTGCAGGCTGGTGCCGTAGGCGTCGGCGCTGCCCACCGGGATCACCCGCTTCGGCGCGAGCCGGCCCACGGTGTCGATCAGGGCGGTGCCCGCCGCGCTGCGGTAGTACGCCGGTCCCTGCAGGTCGAACCACGGGCTGTTGAGCACCAGGCCGTCCGGGGCGGGCAGCCCGGCCTGTCGGCGGCGATCCAGCCACAGCGGCACGACGAGACCCCCGGTGGAGTGCCCGCCCACCACCACGCGGTCACCGCCGGACTCCTGCTGCACGATCCGCAGCGCCTCGTCCAGCTCGGCGTCGTAGAGGGCGAGGTCGCTGACGAAGTGCGGCATCTGTCCCGGCCGGATGGACCGCCCGCACTTGCGCAGGTCGAGGGCGTAGAAGGCGTAGCCCAGCGCGGTGAGGTGCTCGGCCAGCCCGGTCTGGAAGAAGTAGTCGGTGTAGCCGTGCACGTGCAGGAACGCACCCCGCGGTGCTGCCCCAGTTGTGGCGTGTCGCACCAGGGTGGCCACGACCGGGGACTCCCCGTCCGGATCCGTGCCCAGCGGCAGCACCAGCTGCTGGTAGTCGGCACCGAGGACGTCGGGCTCCCAGTCGGTCATGGGGATCGATCCTAGGGGCAGGTGTGGTACCCATCGGGGATGACTCCTGTGCACCGATCGTGGTCCGCCGACCTGGACACCCCCACGCTCTACCGGCTCCTCGCCCTGCGCGTCGAGGTGTTCGTCGTGGAGCAGGCCTGCCCCTACCCCGAGCTGGACGGCGCTGACCTGCTGCCCCAGACCCGCCACCTGTGGCTGCAGGAGGGCGAGAACGTGCTGGGCACGGTTCGGCTGATGCAGCCCGACGGTGACGGGGGAGACTTCCGGATCGGTCGGCTGTGTGTTGCTCGACACGCACGGGGGCACGGTCACGCCCGTCGGCTGATGCAGGCGGCCCTGGCCGAGGTGGGTTCTCAGCCGTGCCGGCTGAACGCCCAGGTGCCGATGGTCGGCTTCTACGAGACGCACGGATTCGCCTCGGACGGTTCAGTTTTCGTTGAAGATGGGATCAAGCACCTGCCCATGCTGCGGTCCGGAGCGTGAGCCGGGAACCGGTGCTCTAACCACTACCCGTAGTGGTCACCCGAGCACCGTCAGCCACGATCTCGTTAGGCCGGCGAAAAAAGTCTGGGTAAGCAGAGGACTAAAGTTCCCTCCGTCTGAGCCGCACATGGCTCGGGCGCGAGCCCGGAACGCGATCGGCGAGCGGGCGTGCCTTGACTTCGAGAGGACTCGACCTATGCGGGTAAAGCGGTTCGCGGCGGCAGTCGCGCTCCCCGTGGCAGCGATGATGTTGATCGCCGGCTGCGGCGGCAGCAGCAGTGATTCAAGTGGGGGAAGCAGCGACCCGAACGCCGCCATCTCGATCCAGGGCACCCAGCCGGAGAACCCGCTGGTCCCGGCGAACACGAACGAGGAGGGCGGGTCCATCCCGCTCGACGTCATGTTCACCGGGCTCGTCAGCTACGACACCGACACCTCGGACCTGAAGATGGAGATCGCCGAGTCGATCACCACCACCGACGCGCAGCACTACGACATCAAGCTCAAGGACGGCTACACCTTCCACGACGGCACCCCCGTGGACGCCAAGAGCTTCGTGGACGCGTGGAACTGGGCGGCCTACGCCCCCAACGCGGCGCTCAACGCCAGCTTCTTCGAGCAGGTCAAGGGCTACCAGGACGTCAACCCGACGCCCCCCGCCGGCAGCACGGACGCACCCGCGCCCACGGCGAAGACGATGAGCGGCCTCACCGTGGTGAGCCCCACCGAGATCAAGGTCGAGCTGGTCGCGCCGTACAGCCCGTTCAAGCAGAAGCTGGGCTACCACGTCTTCGCGCCGCTGCCGCAGAGCTTCTACGCCGACCCGGTCGCCTTCGGCCGCAACCCGGTGGGCAACGGTCCGTTCAAGTTCGTCGCGTGGAACGACAACACCGACATCAAGATCACCCGGTGGGACGACTACAAGGGCGAGAAGCCCCAGGTCAAGGACGTCACCATCAAGCTGTACCAGAGCTCGGAGGCGGCCTACGCCGACCTCGTGTCGGGCAACCTGGACTTCCAGCAGCTGCTCCCGCCGTCCGCGCTGGCCGGTGAGAAGTACCAGTCCGACCTGATGGACCGCACGCTCGACAAGGACGCCCCGCGCCTGACCACGGTGAGCCTGCCGATGTACGACCAGCGCTTCGCCAACGCCGACCTGCGCAAGGCCATCTCCATGTCGATCAACCGCGAGCAGATCGCCAAGGTCATCTTCAACGACACCTACGTGCCCTCCACCTCGTTCTCCTCGCCGGCCATCACCGGCTACGAGGCGGACACCTGCGGGGAGGCCTGCACGTACGACCCGGCCAAGGCCAAGGACCTGCTGGCCAAGGCCGGCGGCTTCAGCGGCCCGCTCACGCTGACCTACAACTCTGACGGTGGACACAAGGACTGGTCCGAGGCGGTGTGCAACAGCATCAAGTCGAGCATCGGCATCGACTGCGTGGCCACCCCGACGCCGACCTTCAGCGTCCTGCGCCAGTCCATCAACGCCAAGCAGATGTCCGGCCTGTTCCGGTCCGCGTGGTCCTACGACTTCCCGAACCTGGAGAACGGCCTCAGCCCGCTGTACTCCACCACCGGCTCGGCGAACGACTCGAAGTACAGCAACCCCGAGTTCGACGCGGCCCTGCTGAAGGCGGCTGCCATCAGCGACCCCGCGGAGTCGAACAAGGCGTTCATCGAGGCCGAGAAGATGCTGGCCGCGGACCTGCCGGCGATCCCGCTGTGGAGCGTCACGCAGAAGGCGGGCTACTCTGAGCGCCTGAGCAACGCCAAGCTGTCCTACACCCTCGAGCTCGACCTGACGCAGGTCAGGGTCAACAGCTGACACCCGCCACAGGCCGGCTCACCCTGCTGGGTGGCCGGCCTGTGGTGCGCGTGGCCAGTCAGAGCCAACTCGGAGATCCCCATGGGCCGCTACATCCTTCGACGTCTGCTGCAGATGATCCCGGTGTTCCTGGGCACGACGTTCCTCATCTACTGCCTCGTCTACGCAGTGCCCGGTGACCCCTTCGCCGGCAAGTGCGGCCAGCGGGCCTGCCCGCAGTCGTTCATCAACGAGATGACCGAGAAGTACAACCTGAACGACAACATCTTCGTCCAGTACTTCAAGTACCTGGGCAACCTGTTGCAGGGTGACTTCGGCAGCACCTTCTCGGGCGTGCCGATCAGCCAGATCATCTCGACCTCGTACCCGATCACCATCCGGCTGGCGCTGCTGGCGCTGTTCATCGAGATCGTGATCGGCATCGCGGCCGGCGTGCTCACCGGCCTGGGCCGCAAGGGCTTCTTCGACAACCTGGTGCTCATCTCCACCCTGCTGCTGATCTCGCTGCCGGTGTTCGTTACCGGCTTCGTGCTGCAGTACCTGCTGGGCGTCAAGTGGGGCGTGGTCAACCCGACCGTCTCGCCGAAGGCCCCGTGGAACGAGCTGATCATGCCGGCCTTCGTGCTGGCGAGCCTCTCGCTGGCCTACGCCACCCGCATCACCCGCACCTCGATCGTGGAGAACCGCCGGGCGGACTACGTGCGCACCGCCGTCGCCAAGGGCCTGCCCCAGCGCCGGGTGATCGGGGTGCACCTGCTGCGCAACTCGCTGATCCCGGTGGTGACGTTCTTCGGCACCGACTTCGGCGCGCTGATGGGCGGTGCCATCGTCACCGAGGGCATCTTCAACATCAACGGCATCGGCCGCCAGGTCTACCGCGCCATCCAGGTCAAGGAGGGCGCCACGGTGACCGGCCTGGTGGTGGTGCTGGTGCTGGTGTACCTGCTGATGAGCCTGCTGGTGGACGTGCTGTACGGACTACTCGACCCAAGGATCCGTTATGAGTGAACCCCAGCTCGGCGCCAGCCAGGTGGGCACGGGCGCCGCCCCCGCCGACCCCCAGCCGACGGGCAAGGACGCGGCCGGCACGGCGCCGGTGGAACGGGTGGGCAGCCTGGGCTCCGACGCCTGGCGCGACCTGCGCCGCAGCCCGCTGTTCCTGGTCTCCGCGGTGATCATCCTGGTGATGCTGCTGATGTCGCTGTGGCCGGGGTTGTTCACCAACGTCGACCCGCAGGCGGCCGACCTGAGCCAGAGCAACCTGGGCCCGTCCTCGGCGCACTGGTTCGGCACCGACGTGCAGGGCCACGACGTGCTGGCGCGCTGCATCTACGGTGCGCGGTACTCGCTGATCGTGGGCGTGCTGGCCACCCTGGGGACCACCCTGGTGGGCGTGGCGGTGGGCATCGTGGCGGCCTACTACGGCGGCTGGCTCGACGCCCTGCTCTCCCGGATCGCCGACATCTTCCTGGGCATCCCCTTCGTGCTCGGCGCCATCGTGGTGCTCACCACGTTCACGGTGTCCTCCACCGTGGGCATCGTGGCGCTGGTGATCGGGTCGTTGATCCTGCTCGGCTGGCCGGTGCCCACCCGCGTGATGCGCTCGTCGATGATGCAGGCCAAGCAGGCCGACTACGTGGTGGCCGCCCGCTCCATGGGCGCCGGCACCAGGCGGATCATCTTCCGCCACCTGCTGCCCAACTGCCTGGCCCCGACGCTGGTGTACGCCACCATCTCCCTGGGTGCGTTCATCGGTGCGGAGGCCACCCTGTCCTACCTGGGCATCGGCCTGCACGCCCCCGTCGTCTCCTGGGGCGTGATGATCAGCGACGCCCAGACCTACCTGCGCACGGCTCCCTTCGCCCTGCTCTTCCCGGCCGGCTTCCTGTCCATCACCGTGCTCGCCTTCGTGATGCTCGGTGACGCGGTGCGCCAGGCCCTCGACCCGAAGCTCCGTTAGGAGAGTCGTGTTCTTCCACCGCAAGCGCCCCGACCAGGGCACCCCCGACCCGACTGCCACCGAGCCGACCAACACCGAGCCGACTAACACTGCGCCGGCCGCCACCGCGGCAGGCACCTCCTCGGTCACCTCCGGCAAGGCCACGGCTGCCCCGGGCACCAGCGCGGTGCCCGGCTCGACCGCTGCCGACCCGCTGCACCCGTACCTGCCCGACGGCACCTTCCGCTCCCCGGCCCTGCTGGAGGTGGACGACCTGCACGTGGAGTTCCGCACCCGCGACGGCGTGGCCAAGGTGCTCAACGGCGTGTCCTACGACGTCCGGTCGGGGGAGACCCTCGCGGTGCTCGGCGAGTCCGGCTCGGGCAAGAGCGTCACCGCACAGACGGTGATGGGCATCCTGGACCAGCCACCGGGTGCCATCACCGGCGGCCAGGTGCGGTTCAAGGGCGAGGACCTGCTCGCCATGACCGACGAGCAGCGCCGCCTCATCCGCGGTGAGGGCATCGCGATGGTCTTCCAGGACGCCCTGTCCGCCCTCAACCCGGTGTTCAGCGTCGGCTTCCAGATCGCCGAGCAGTTCCGGGTGCGGCGCGGGATGAGCCGCAAGGACGCCACGGCCCGCGCCGTGGAGCTGCTGGACCAGGTGAAGATCCCCAACGCCAAGGGGCGCGTGAAGGAGTACCCGCACCAGTTCTCCGGCGGGATGCGCCAGCGGGTGATGATCGCGATGTCGCTGGCCCTGGACCCCGAGCTGCTCATCGCCGACGAGCCCACCACCGCCCTGGACGTCACCGTGCAGGCCCAGATCATGGACCTGCTCAAGGAGATCCAGGCCGAGCGCCAGATGGGGCTCATCCTCATCACCCACGACCTCGGCGTGGTCGCCGACGTCGCCGACAAGATCGCGGTGATGTACGCCGGGCGCATCGTGGAGCAGGCGGAGGTGCACGACCTCTACGCCAACCCCTGCCACCCGTACACCGTGTCGCTGCTGGAGTCGATCCCGCGGGTCGACCTCAAGGGCCAGAAGCTGCGGAGCATCGCCGGGCTGCCACCGAACCTGATGCACGTCCCGCCGGGCTGCGCGTTCCACCCGCGCTGCCCGATGGCGCAGGACGTGTGCACCCGGCAGGTTCCCCCGCTGATCACCCTGGGCGAGGTGCGCTCGAGCGCGTGCCTGTTCGCCGACGACCTCTACCAGGGCAAGGACGTGGTCCACCATGGCTGACCTGACCAAGCCCGCCAGCTCCGGAACCCCGCTGCTGGAGGTGCGCGACCTCGTCAAGCACTACCCGGTCACCCAGGGCGTGCTGCTCAAGCGAGCGGTGGGCCAGGTGCACGCCGTCGACGGCGTGAGCTTCACCCTGGACCACGGCGAGACCCTGGGCGTGGTGGGGGAGTCCGGCTGCGGCAAGTCCACCCTGGCCAAGGTGCTCATGCGGCTGGAGCCGGCCACCGCCGGCGAGGTGCTCTTCGAGGGCGAGGACATCCTCAAGCTCTCCGGCGCCGGCCTGCGGCGGATGCGGCGCAAGGTGCAGATGGTCTTCCAGGACCCCTACACCTCGCTCAACCCCCGCATGACGGTGGGCGACATCATCGGGGAGCCCTTCGAGATCCACCCCGAGGTGGCCCCGAAGAGCTCGCGCCGCAAGGCCGTGCAGGACCTGCTGGACGTGGTGGGCCTCAACCCGGAGTACATCAACCGCTACCCGCACCAGTTCTCCGGCGGCCAGCGCCAGCGCATCGGCATCGCCCGCTCGCTGGCGCTCAAGCCGGACCTGATCATCTGTGACGAGCCGGTCTCCGCGCTGGACGTCTCCATCCAGGCGCAGGTGATGAACCTGCTGGGCGACCTCAAGCACGACTTCGGGCTGTCCTACCTGTTCATCGCCCACGACCTGTCCGTGGTGCGGCACCTCTCCGACCGCGTGGCGGTGATGTACCTGGGCAAGATCGCCGAGGTCGGCACGGACGCCGAGATCTACGAGCAGGCCTCGCACCCGTACACCCAGGCGCTGCTCTCGGCCGTGCCCGTCCCCGACCCCGCCGCGCGGGAGCGCAAGACGGTGATCCGGCTGGTGGGCGACCCACCCAGCCCGGTGAACCCGCCGTCGGGGTGTCGGTTCCGCACGCGCTGCTGGAAGGCCCAGGACATCTGCGCCACCGAGGTGCCGGCCCTGGTGGACCGCACGGGGCACCCCAGTGCCTGCCACTTCGCCGAGCCACGCGCGGTGCTGCAGGACTGAGGGCTGTGGCCCTCGACACGTTGGGCGCCCGGGTCTTTGACGGGTATGTCGGTAGCCGGAATGATGACCAGACTGCGACGGTTCACCGCGCCGTCCGTGACCGAGGAGTCGACTGTGAGCAGCGCGGAAGCCCGTGGCTGAGCCCGCCGGAACCTACTACCTGGCCGGTCTGGACCTGCGCGGCCGCCGCGTGGTCGTCGTCGGTGCCGGGACGGTGGCTCAGCGTCGCCTCGTCCGGTTGCTGGCCGTGAACGCCGACGTGGTGGTGGTGGCGCCGGCAGCCACTCCGACGGTGCAGGCGATGGCCGACACCGGCCAGCTGCGCTGGGAGCGCAGGAGCTTCCAGGGCAGCGACCTGGACGACGCCTGGTACGTGCTGGCCTGCACCGACGAGCCTGCGGTGAACGCGGCCGTGGTGGCGGAGTCGGAGCGGCGGCGGGTGTTCTGCGTCCGGGCGGACGACGCCGCCCGTGGCTCCGCCGTCACCCCCGCGACCACCGAGCACGACGGGCTGATGGTCGGGGTGCTCTCCGGCGGGCACCCGCGCCGCTCCTCGGCCGCGGTGTCGGCCATCCGGCGGGCGCTGCAGCGGGGCATGCTCACCGAGACCGCGCCGGAACGCCCCGTCGGCGTGGCGCTGGTGGGCAGCGGTCCGGGCGACCCCGAGCTGCTCACCGTGCGCGGCCGACGGCTGCTGGGGCAGGCGGACGTGGTGGTCACCGACCGGCTCGGGGCCACCGACCTGTTGCAGGAGCTGGGGGCGGATGTCGAGGTGATCGACGCGGCCAAGGTGCCCTACGGGCGGGCCATGGCCCAGGAGGACATCAACGCCGTGCTGATCGACCGGGCGCGGGCCGGCAAGTTCGTGGTCCGGCTCAAGGGCGGCGATCCCTACCTGTTCGGGCGCGGCTACGAGGAGCTGCTCGCGTGCACCGAGGCCGGTGTGCCGGTGACGGTGGTGCCGGGCCTCACCAGCGCCTTCGCGGTACCCGCCGCCGCCGGCGTGCCGGTCACCCACCGGGGGGTCGCGCACGAGGTGGTGGTGGTCTCCGGGCACGTGGCGCCGGACGATCCGCGCAGCCTGGTGGACTGGCCGGCGCTGGGCCGGCTGAGCGGCACGCTGGTGCTGCTCATGGCGGTGAAGCGGCTGGCGCAGTTCGCCGAGGTGCTGATGGCCCACGGCCGCGCCGGCGACACCCCGGTGCGGATCATCCAGGAGGGCACCACCCGCACCGAGCGGGTGGTGTGCACCAGCCTGGCCCACGCGGCCACCGACGCTCGCGCCCACGACATCCGCCCCCCGGCGATCATCGTGATCGGTGCGGTCGCGGGCCTGGGCGGTGGCGGCGATGTCTGAGTCCGCCCCGCCGGTCACCGGCCCCGTCGCCGCCGAGGAGCAGCCGCAGCGCCCGCTCGCCACCTCGGTCTTCGGCCTGGCCATCGTCATCCTCGGTGCCGTGCAGCTGATGCTCGTGCTCGACGGCAGCATCGTGAACATCGCGCTGCCGCACCTGCAGGACGACCCCGCCATCCGGCTCTCCGACGCCAACCTGTCCTGGGTGGTCAACGGCTACGCGCTGGCCTTCGGCGGCCTGCTGCTGCTGGGCGGGCGCTCCGGCGACGCGCTGGGCCGACGGCGGATGTTCATCGTCGGCATCGCGGTGTTCACCCTGGCCTCGCTGCTGGGTGCCTGCGCGTGGAGCGAGTGGTCGATGATCGCCGCCCGGGTCCTGCAGGGCGCCGGGGCCGCGGTGGCCTCGCCCACCGCGCTGGCGCTGGTGTCCACCACCTTCGCGCCGGGGCCGGTGCGCAACAAGGCGTTCGGCGTCTACGCCGCGATGACCGGGGTGGGCTCGGCCGCAGGACTGTTGCTGGGTGGAGTGCTCACCGACATCTCCTGGCGGTGGACGTTCTTCATCAACGTGCCGGTGGGCCTGCTGGTGCTGGTGCTCGCTCCGCGAGCGCTGCCGACCACTCGCCCCGACCGGTCCAGCTTCGACCTGCGTGGCGCGATCACCGCCACCGCCGGCTTCTCCGCGCTGGTCTACGGGTTCACCGCCGGCGGCAGCGGCTGGCCGTGGATCGTGGCGGGAGTGGTGCTGGTGGCGGTCTTCGTGGTGCTGGAGGCCCGCACGGAGAACCCGTTGGTGCCGCTGCGGCTGTTCACCGACAAGGACCGCGCGGTCACCTACCTGGCCACCTTCATCACCGGTGCCTCGCTGTTCGCCATGGCGTACTTCCTCAGCCGCTACGTGCAGGAGGTGCTGGGCTACTCGGCCCTGAAGACCGGTATCGCCTTCCTGCCGTTCGCTGTCGCCTCCGGCCTGGCCTCACAGCTGACCTCAGCGCTCACCTCGCGGGTGAGTCCCCGGTGGATCATCGGGCCGGGCTCGGTGGTGATGGCCATCGGGTTCGCCTGGGCGTCACGCATGCCGGTGGACGCAGGCTACGTGCGCGACCTGCTCGGGCCGATGATCCTCATCGCCGCCGGCTTCAGCCTGATGATGATCCCGCTGACCATGTCGGCGGTGACGCGGGTGGACACCCGCGACGCCGGGGCCGCCTCGGCCGTGGTCAACGTGGTGCAGCAGATGGGTGGGGCGATCGGGTTGGCGGTGCTGGTGCTGGTCTCCACCCGGGTGACCGACGGCGCCGGCACCGAGCGCGTTCCGGCCCTGGCCGAGGGTTTCGGCGCCGCGTTCCTCACCTGCTCCGGGTTCGTGCTGGTGGCCGGCCTGCTCTCCGTGGTCGGCCTGCGCACCACCCACCACGACCTCGAGTAGCAACGAGCCCGCCCCCCGGTCGGTGACCGGGGGCGGGCTCGTCGCAGCGGGCGCGGGTGCTACTCGTCGAAGCCCATCATCTTGCGGGAGGCCTTGGCGCTGGCCTCCACCATGGGGCCGCGGGGGAAGCCGAGGCGCTTCTTCGCGTTGGTGAAGTTGGCCTCGCCACCGGCGACCCACACCGGGCCCTCGGTGATGCGGGCCAGGCCCTCGGCGGCCACGTCGGCCGGGGCGGCCACGTCCAGACCGGGCAGGTCCATCTTCAGGCCGTGACGCTCCATGGACGGGGTGCGGGTGACACCCAGCACCAGGTGCAGCACGTCCACGTCGTGAGCCTTGAGCTCCAGCCACAGGCCCTCGGCGAAGACCCGGCTGAACGCCTTGGCGGCGGCGTAGATGCCGATCATCTCGGTGCCGAGGTAGCCGGCCATCGAGCCGAGCAGGATGATGCCGCCGCGGCCGCGCTCCTTCATCAGGGCGCCGAAGTGCTGGGACAGCTCGAGCTGGCGGGTGATGTTGAGGTCGATGACCTCCTGGACCTTGGTGAGGTCGGCAGTGACGAACTCGTTGGCGTAGGTGTTGGCGCCGGCGTTGAAGATGAACAGGCCGACCTCGAGCGGGTCGGTCACCGCGCGGATCTGCTCCACCGCGCCGGGGGCGATGAGGTCGACCGAGAGGGTGCGCACCTCCACGCCCAGGGCGCGGACCTTCTCCGCGGTCTCCTCCAGCGGGCCGGGCTTGCGGGCCAGCAGGACGAGGTTGATCCCCGCGGCGGCGAGCTGCTCGGCAAAGGAGGATCCGACGCCTTCCGAGCCGCCTGCGATGACTGCCCAGGGTCCGTACTTGGCTGCGTCGATGGTGCTTGTGTCGGTCACCGTGCTCCTCGGGTGGTGTCGGGATGTGCCGTCGCTGTGCGGCGCGTGCTCGAGCCGGCCGGGCGTGCTGCCCGCGGCACCGAGCGATGGTCTCGCACCTGACGGTAGGGCCGGGGGCGGTGATGTCGGACGCGCGTCTCACTGGATGGGAGAGGAGGGCAGCGGGTCGGTGGCGCCTCCGAGTGTGGGGTGCAGCACAGAAAGTCTTACTCAGCGGAACTGCAGCGCGCGGCGGCACCCGACACCTGTCGATGATTGTCGTCACAGGGGAGCGGGTCGGTGCAGCGCAGCGGCTCGAGGAGTGGGGAGGGGGTGGGTCAGTGGCCAGGATCGCCGTGATGCGTGCGCCGGCAGAGCCGAGCTCGGTGCTGCAGCACACCAAGTACCGACGGATGCTCAGGGCGGCGTCGGAGCTGGGTACGGAGAAGGAGCTCGAGCGCGTCCAGATGACGGAGGTCGCGCGGCGGGCTGGGGTGGCCATCGGCACCCTGTACCGCTACTTCCCGTCCAAGAACCACCTGTTCGTGGCGGTGATGGCGGGCCAGATCGAGCGGATGAACGAGGCCCCGCAGCTGGACGAGAGCAACGACCCCGCGGAGCGGGTGGCTCGCATGCTGGTGCGCTCGCTGCGGGCGCTGATGAGCCAGCCGATGCTGGCCTCGTCGATGATCCAGGCGGTGATCACCACCGGCCCGGCCGTGGTGACCGACGTGGACAAGATCGATCACGAGTTCCGGCGCGCGCTCCTCTCGGCCGCGCACCTGAAGGAGCCGAACCAGGAGCAGCTCGCCCTCGTGCGGATGGTGAACCAGCAGTGGTACGGAGTGGTCCGGGCCAGCCTCAGCGGTCAGCTGGACGCCGCCCAGGCGGAGGAGGACCTGCGCAACGGCTGCCGGCTGCTGCTCGCCTCGCTGCGAGTGCCGGAGCTGGCGGGACAGGGACGCTAGCGCGTCGAGACCACCCCGTCGGCGTGCGGCGCCCGGTACTCACCTCGGGCGGTCTCGGGCTGCGCGGGCTTGGTCTCCCGCAGGAAGGTGTCGATGATCTCGACGACTTCCTGTGGCGCCTCGACGTGCGGGAAGTGGCCGATGCCGGGCAGCACCGCCAGCCGCGAGCTGGGCATCGCCTCGTGCGTGGCCACTCCGTGCGACAGCGGGATAATCGGGTCGTGGTCGCCCCAGATCAGCTGCATGGGCAGCCGGGCGCTGAGGTAGAGCCGGCTGGTGGCGCTCACCGCCTGACCACCGGGGTCCACCACCGAGCGCAGGATGCGCAGGAACGCCCGCCGGGACGGGCCGTCGGCCAGCGACGCGTACGCGCTCCACATCTCCTCGACCGCGCCGGCGCGCAGCCCCCGACGTCCCAGCCAGCCGCGGATCGTGTTGCCGGCGTCGCGGACGAACGGCGGGGCCAGCAGCGGCAGCACCAGCTCCGAGCCCGGCGTGGACAGCACCCGCAGCGTCCAGCTGACCTCCCGGCCCAGGCCACCGCTGGAGATGAGCACCAGGCGCTCGCAGCGCTCCGGGTACTGGTAGGCCATCTGCAGCGCCACCCCGCCGCCGAGGGACTGCCCGATCACGGTGACCCGGTCGATGTCCAGCGCGTCGAGCAGGTCACGCAGCGTGGCGGCGTACGCACCCAGGGAGTAGTCGCCGCGCGGCTTGTCTGACTCGCCGTGCCCGGGCATGTCCGGGGCCACCACCCGGTAGCGCTTGCTCAGCTCGGGAATCAGGTACCGCCAGGTCGCCGAGCTGCCGGCCATGCCGTGCACCAGCAGGAGCGTCTCGCCGGTACCGGCCATCCGGTAGGCGAGGCGGTCGCCGTGCAGGTCGTGGAACATCAGCTGGGTCATGGTGGTCCAGTATTGACCACGAGCCGCACCGGTGCACGTCTGTGCACTGGCGCGGCTCGGGCGGTGCAAGCGGTGGTGCCGGCTCGGCGGAGCGCTCAGCCGGTGACCTCGCGCCGGATGATCTTGCCGGTCGCGTTGCGCGGCAAGGCATCCGTGGTGATCCGGTAGCGCACCGGGCGCTTGTAGTAGGCCAGGTGCTCCTCGGCGTAGGTGCGCAGCTGGTCCTCGGTCACCTGGTTTGCCGGATCGGTGACCACCACGGCGGCCACCTCCTGGCCCAGGTCGGCGTGCGCAACGCCGTAGACCACGCACTCCACCACGCCCGGGCACTCGTCGAGGGACTGCTCGACCTCCACGGGGTAGACGTTCTCGCCGCCGCGCAGGATGAGGTCCGACCGGCGGGTGGTCAGCCGCAGCATGCCGTTCTCGAACACGCCGATGTCGCCCGTCCGCAGCCAGCGACCGGAGTCGATGGCCTGGGCGGTGGCCTCGGGGTTGTTCCAGTAGCCGAGCATGACGAACGGGCTGCGGACGCACACCTCGCCCTCCTCGCCGTCGGGCAGGCGGTCGCCGAAGGGGTCGCGGATCTCCAGCGCCACGGTCACGATCGGCCGACCCAGGGTTCCCGGGTTGGCGGCCAGGTCCGCGGCGGTGGCCACGGTGGCGGCAGTGCTGCTCTCCGTCATGCCGTAGCTGTCCACCAGGGCGTCCTTGGCGAACGGCACGTGGTTGCGCAGCTTGTCCTTGAGCGCGATGGAGGACGGCGCGGAGGCCAGCGCGAACGCGGTGAGCGAGGAGGTGTCGTACTTGGTGAAGTCGCCCTGCTCGAGCAGCCGACTGGCCATGGTGGGCACCGCGCCCCAGTTGGTGACGCGCTCGCGCTCGATGAGCGAGAGCACCCGGTCCACGTCGAAGGCGCCCTGGTACATGACCACCACGCTGCCCGTGCCCAGCCGCGGCACGGCCAGGTTGTGCAGGCTCGCGATGTGGAACAGCGGCGAGGTGAGCAGGTAGCGCAGCGGCTCCGGCCCGGTCTGGCCGAAGGCGGCGAGGAGGGCGTCGTTGAGCTGGTGGTAGCTGACCACGGCCAGCAGGTTGCGCTGGGAGTGCACCACGCCCTTGGGTCGACCGCTGGTGCCGCTGGTGTAGAGGATGACGGCGGGGTCGTCCTCGTCCAGCTCCACCACGGGGGCGACGGCGTCGGGGTGCGCGGTGGCCAGGCGCGGCACGTCGTCCTCCAGGCCGAGCACCGGCAGCGGGGGGAGGGACACGGTGGCCTGCTCCAGCAGCGGCGCCCGCTTGCGGTCCACCAGGATCACGGTGGGCTCGCTGTGCCCGATGGCGAAGGTGATCTCCGGCGGGGTCCACCAGGCGTTGAAGCCCACGGCGATCGCACCGAGGCTGGCCACCGCCCAGAACGCCTCCACCCACTCCGGAGAGTTGGCGCCCAGGATGGCCACCCGGTCGCCCTTGCCCACGCCGTAGGTGTCGGCCAGCTCCTGGGCCAGGGACCGCACGGCTGCGCCGTGCTCGGCGAAGGAGACGTGTCGGTCCTCGGTGACCAGGTAGTCGCGCTCGCCGTAGCTCTCGGCCTGGGCCAGCAGCTCGGGAAGGGACTGGTTGCGGGTGGTGATCACAGGCATCCGGGTGCCGAGCACGTCCTCCTCGGCGATCTCGAAGGGTCCGCCGGGACCGGTGAGCTTGCCCATCACCTGTGCCACGTAGGCCTGCAGGTCAGCTGGAGCGGTCATCACACACACCTTATCGTCGTGCCTGTGTGCGCCAGGGCACACCGGGTTGCCAGCCGCACCGTGCCACAGCGCCCGGGGCGCAGCGGTGGTGGTTCCAGTCACCGAGACGGCCGCGGGCGTCGGGGTTCACCGTGCCGCGGGGGCGTCCTCGGCCGCGGCGGGGTGGGTGGCGACGTAGCGGGCCGGGTACTCGCCGCCGCCGTGCACGGCCAGGTCGGCACCGGTGACGTAGTCGGACAGGTCCCCGGCGAGGTAGAGGCACGCGCGGGCCACGTCGGCAGGCACCGCCATGCGCTGCATCGGGATGGTCCGCGCCACTGCGGCACCGCCGTCGGCGCCGTAGACCTCCGCCGCGGCCTCGGTGCGGATGAGCCCGGTGGTGACGTGGTTGACGCGGACCTTGGGCGCCCACTCCAGCGCCAGCGCGCGGCTGAGCACCAGCAGGCCGGCCTTGGCCGCGGAGTAGGCGGCGGTGCCCGGCTGCGGGTCGTGGGCGGAGACGCTGCCGATGTTGATGATGGTGCCGCCGCTGTCCTGGCCCTGCATCACCCGGTTGGCGGCCTGGGCGGCGTAGAACGGCGCCAGCAGGTTCAGCGCCACGATCTTCTCCACGAAGCGCGGGGAGACGGTGGCGGCATCAGCGTCGGGCGAGCCGCCGGCGTTGTTCACCAGCACGTCCACGCGGCCGAGCTGGTCCACCGCGTGCACCAGCAGGGCGTCCACGGCAGCAGGGTCGCGCACGTCGGTGGCCAGGAAGAGCGCCTCGCGGCCGTCCGCGGCGGGCAGCGTCTCCGGTGCGGAGCGGCCGCACACCAGCACCTGGGCGCCTGCGGCCAGGAAGGTCTCGGCGATGGTGCGCCCGATGCCCTTGGTGCCACCGGTGACCACCACGCTGCGGCCGCTGAAGTCCAGGGGGTTGCTCAGAGTCATGCGGGAACCCTAACAAGCGCTTGGTCAGACGACCCTGACCGAGCGCGCCGGCGCGCTGTGGCAGGCTGGCCGCCGTTGGTCGGCAGGGGGAGGACACGCGTGGAGCGGCACGAGGCAGCCGGTGAGGCAGCCGACGATGCAGCAGCCATCGTCGCTGACACCGAGCACGCGGCGCCCACCTCGGACCACGTGTGGACGCTGCCCAACGCGCTGAGCACGCTGCGCCTGCTCGGGGTCCCCCTGTTCCTGTACCTGCTGCTGGGCCCGCAGGCCGACGGCTGGGCCATCGTGGTGCTGATGGTCAGCGGCGCCACCGACTACCTCGACGGCAAGCTCGCCCGGGTGCTCAACCAGACGAGCAAGCTCGGCGCCCTGCTGGATCCCGCCGCCGACCGCCTGTACGTGCTGTCCACCCTCTTCGCCTTCGTGGTGCGCGACGTGGTGCCCTGGTGGGTGGCGGCGCTCATCGTCGGGCGTGACCTGGTGCTGCTGTGCACGGTGCCGGCGCTGCGCAGCCGGGGGCTGACCGTGCTGCCGGTGCACTACCTGGGCAAGGCCGCCACCTTCTGCCTGCTCTACGCCTTCCCCGGGCTGCTCATCGCCCAGATGGACTCCTGGCTGGCCACCGTGCTGGGGCCGCTGGCCTACGCGCTGACCGTCTGGGGCACCGCGATGTACCTGTGGGCCGGGGTGCTCTACCTGGTGCAGCTGCGGCTGGTGCTGCGCGAGCTGCCGCGGGTGCCCTGGACCTGGCGTCCATGAGCGGTCCGCGCTTCCCGGTCCCGTCGCTGCTCGCCGCCCTGCAGACCGACCACCTCGACCCCGGCTACGCCGCTGCCGCCCAGCAGCCGCGCGGGCAAGGACGTCGCCGGACCTGGTTGGCGGGCGGTGCCGTGCTGGTGGGGCTGGTGCTGGGCGTGGGGGCGGCTGAGGCGACCTCCAGCGCCCCGGACGCGGACGTGGTCCGCACCGGGCTGGCCGCCGACGTCCGCCAGGCGCGCACCACGCAGCAGGAGCTCACCCAGCGCGAGGCTGCGCTGTCGGCGCAGGCGGAGGCAGCCCGCCGCACCGCGCTGACCGGCAACGCCGAGGGCCGCGCCGCCCTGGACCAGCTCAGCGCCCTGTCCACCGCGGCCGGCGCGGCCGCGGTGGTCGGCCCCGGCCTGGAGATCACCCTGGACGACGCCGAGGCCGGCAACGGCGCGCCGTCGCGCGGCAGCGTCCTCGACCGCGACCTGCAGCAGGTGGTCAACGCCCTGTGGGCCTCGGGAGCCGAGGCGGTCGCCGTGGGCGGGGTGCGGCTGGACCCGCGCTCCACCATCCGCCAGGCGGGCGGGGCGATGCTGGTGAACAACCAGCCGGTGCCCGCGCCCTACACCGTGGCGGCGGTGGGCCGGCCCAACGCGCTGCAGACCGGCTTCGTGGTCAGCGACGCCTACCGGGCGATGTCGGCGGTGTCCCGGTCCTACGGCACCCGCTTCGACGTCCGCGCCGCCGAGTCCCTGCAGCTGCCCGCCGCCACCCCGGTGGAGCCCCGCTTCGCGATCCCGCAGGTGCCCCGATGATCGCCGTGCTGGCACTGGTCGCCGGCGTGGTGCTGGGTCTGGTGCTGCAGCCGGAGGTCCCCGACCTGTTCCAGCCCTACCTGCCCATCGCCGTCATCGCCGCGCTGGACGCGGTGTTCGGCGGGCTGCGCGCACGACTGGCCAAGATCTTCGACGCCAAGGTGTTCGTGGTGTCGTTCGTGTTCAACGTGGTGGTCGCCGCGCTGATCGTGGCCCTGGGCGACCAGCTGGGGGTGGGCACGCAGCTGTCCACCGCCGTGGTGGTGGTGCTGGGCATCCGCATCTTCGGCAACGCCGCAGCCATTCGACGCAGCGTGTTCGGGGTCTGAGCCGTGCCCGAGGCGCCGGAGGTGCCCGACGCGGCCGACACGGCCGAGACGGCCGATGCGAGCCCGGCCGCAGAGCCGCCCAGCCCGGTGGTGCCGCGGCGCGCCCGGGTGCTGTCCGCGGTGCTGGTCTGCGCGCTCTGCGCCGGGCTGGGCCTGGCCATCGCCACCCAGGTGCGCGACACCGCCTCCGGCGACTCGCTGGACACCGCCCGCCCCAGCGACCTGGTGGTCCTGCTCGACACGCTGCACCAGCGCGAGGCCACCCTGCGCGAGGAGATCACCCAGCTGCAGGACAGCATCGCCGCGCAGCAGAGCTTCGGGCAGGGCTCGGCGTCGGCGCTGGCCGAGGCCCGGGCCAGGGCGCAGGCGCTGGCGGTGCTGGTGGGCACCGCCGCAGCCAGTGGCCCCGGAGTGGTGCTCACGGTGCGCGACCCCCAGGCGCGGGTGGGTCCGGAGGTCCTGCTGGACGTGGTGCAGGAGCTGCGGGCGGCGGGGGCCGAGGCCATCCAGGTGAGCGGCGCCGACGGCGGCGCGGTGCGGGTGGGCATGGACACCGCCGTCACCGGCACCGCCGGTGCGCTGCGGGTGGACGGCAGCACGTTGAGCGCGCCCTACCGGGTGACGGCCATCGGCGACGCGCCCACCCTGGCCGCGGCGCTGAACATCCCCGGTGGGGTGATCGACACCGTCGCCCGGGCCGGGGGAGGCGTGGCGGTGGAGCAGCCGCCCCAGGTGCTGGTGGACGCCCTGCGCACGCCCAAGGTCGCGCAGCACGCCCGCCCGGCCGGTCGGTGAGCCGCGCGGGCCGGCGGCACGGGCCCCGCCCTCCTGGTGGCGGGAACCCCTGGGCGCGCAGGTAATCTGGCCATCGGTGCGGGGCGCAGCCCAGGCCCGTCCGTCCCCGGTCCCCGGAAGCAGGAGTCGATCGCCAGTGTCCGATGAGCAGGTACCGACCGATCGTCGCTACACCGCCGAGCACGAGTGGGTGCTGCGCACCGGCGACACCACCGCCCGCGTCGGCATCACCGACTTCGCGCAGGCCCAGCTGGGTGACGTGGTCTTCGTGCAGCTGCCCGACGTGGGCTCCGAGCACGCCGCCGGCACCGCGATCGGCGAGATCGAGTCCACCAAGAGCGTCTCCGACGTCTTCACCCCGCTGACCGGCACCGTCTCCGCGCGCAACGACGCGCTGGACGAGGACACCGCGGTGGTCAACACCGATCCCTACGGGGCCGGCTGGCTGGTGGACCTGGACGTGGCCACCGCCGCCGACCTGGACGAGGCGCTGGCCGCGATGCTGGACGCCGACGGCTACCGGGCGCTGACCTCCGGGGACTGAGCGCACCACGCTCGTCCCGCTCCTCAGGGAGGCGTCCAACCCGGACGCGCACCAGCGGAGCAGTCCCGGTGGTGGTGTCCACGGCAAGAGATCACGGTACGGTCAGTGCACGCTCCTCAGTCACTGGCGGGCCGCACACGAGAAGGAGAACAGGTGAGTCAGAGCAACGAGCCCGGCGAGCACGCGGCGGGATCGCCGGAAACCACCTCGGTGTTCCGCGCCGACTTCCTGGTCGAGATGGAGGGCGCGTCGGGCACCGGCTCGGCCGAGCCGTCGGTGGCCGGGCTCGACTCCCTGCCGGCCGGTTCCGCGTTGCTGGTGGTCAAGCGTGGCCCCAACGCCGGCTCTCGGTTCCTGCTCGACCAGCCGATGACCTCGGCCGGGCGCCACCCGGACAGCGACATCTTCCTCGACGACGTGACGGTCTCTCGCCGGCACGCCGAGTTCCGCCAGGACGGCAGCGACTTCGTGGTCGTCGACGTGGGCAGCCTGAACGGCACCTACGTCAACCGCGAGCCGGTGGACTCCGCGGTGCTGGCCAACGGCGACGAGGTGCAGATCGGCAAGTTCCGCCTGGTCTTCCTGGCCGGACCGCGCCACGCCGCAGACGCTGAGCAGTCAGCCGGCGCAGACGGACAGTGACCGCAGCCGGGCGCGCGCAGCGCGGGGGAGTGTCCATCGGAGTCGTCCTCGACGAGCTCCGGCCGGACTTCCCTGACGTCACCATCTCCAAGATCCGCTTCCTCGAGTCGGAGGGACTGGTCACCCCGCAGCGCACGCCCGCGGGGTACCGCCAGTTCTCGCGTGCCGACTGCGAGCGCCTGCGGTTCGTGCTCACTGCTCAGCGGGACCACTACCTGCCGCTGAAGGTGATCAAGGAGCAGCTCGACGCGATTGACAAGGGCATGGTGCCCGCGCACCCGCTGCGCTCCTCGCGCCCGCTGTCGCTGGCCGACGCCTCGGCCGGGGCCACCGACGCCCTGGTCCAGCGCGAGTCCGGCACGCACGAGGTGCGCATCACCCGCGAGGAGCTGCTGGCGCAGTCCGGCCTGGAGCCGGAGGTGCTGGACGAGCTGCAGCGTGGCGGCGTCCTGCGCACCGGGTCGGCCGGCTTCTACGACGCCGACTCCGTCGAGCTGGCCAAGGCCGCGCAGGCACTGGCTGCGCACGGCATCGAGCCGCGGCACCTGCGGGCCTTCCGGGCCTCGGCAGAACGGGAGGCGGGACTGCTCGCGCAGGTCGCCGCCCCGGTGGCTCGCCGGCGTGACTCCGGGGCCAGCGCCCGCGCGGACGAGCTGGTTCGCGAGCTCACCTCGCTGTCGGTCACGGTGCACGCGATGTTGGTCAAGGTCGCCCTGCGCGACGCGCTGGGCCGTTAGCGCGCAAGACGTTTGGCGCTGTGGCCAATCAACGGACGGCCTCGGCCACGTGCGAGCGGCAAAGCCAAACCCGCCCGTGTAGCGTCAACACTGACGGTGAAACACGCTCCGGGCGTTGTCCCGCTGGAGCGAGAGAGTCAGTCGGAAGGCGGTCACGGTGGGTGAGATGCGGGTCGTCGGTATCCGGGTAGAGCTCCCGGCCAACCAGCCCATCCTGTTGCTGCGGGAGTCCGAGGGTGACCGCTACCTGCCCATCTGGATCGGTCAGGGCGAGGCTGCGGCCATCGCGCTCGAGCAGCAGGGGGTCAAGCCCGCGCGCCCGATGACCCACGACCTGATGAAGGACGTGATCGGCGCCCTGGGTCGCGAGCTGGAGCAGGTCCGGATCACCGACATCCAGGACGGCACCTACTTCGCCGAGCTGGTCTTCGACGGCGACCTGCACGTCTCGGCGCGACCGTCGGACTCGATCGCGCTGGCCCTGCGCAGCGGGGTGCCGATCCACGCCGACGAGGCCGTGCTCAGCGAGGCCGGCCTGCTCATCCCGGACGAGCAGGAGGACGAGGTGGAGAAGTTCAAGGAGTTCCTGGACTCGGTCTCCCCCGAGGACTTCGGCGCCGGCGACAGCTGAGTCCCTTCCTGACAGGGCCGTCGGGTCTCGATTCGATCTCACCCTCAAGTCAAGGTTCACCCTGCCGCGCGTCGCGTTGACCCGGCTTTCGCCCACCCCTACCGTCAACGTGAATGACATCGGTGGGATTCACCCGCCGATGGACGTTGTCTGCTCTGGCCCGTTTCTCCGCGACGTGTCAGACTGGGCAAGCAAGTAGGGAGATTGTCCGTGGTAGATGGACCCGGCCTGATGGCCAGCGGTGGCGGGGACGGCCAGGACGGCCTGTTCCCTGACGACTCCCTGCCCGACGAGCTGGTCGGCTACCGCGTGCCCATCGCCTGCCAGATCGCCGGCATCACCTATCGTCAGCTGGACTACTGGGCCCGCACCTCCCTGGTGGTGCCCTCCATCCGCGGCGCGGCCGGCTCCGGCAGCCAGCGGTTGTACTCCTTCAAGGACATCCTGGTGCTCAAGGTGGTCAAGCGGCTGCTGGACACCGGGGTCTCCCTGCAGAACATCCGCGTCGCCGTCGACCACCTGCGTCGTCGTGGCGTGGCCGACCTGGCCAAGATCACGCTGTTCTCCGACGGCACCACCGTCTACGAGTGCACCTCCGCCGAGGAGGTCGTGGACCTGCTGCAGGGCGGTCAGGGCGTGTTCGGCATCGCCGTCAGCGGTGCGATGCGTGAGCTCAGCGGCACCATCGCCGACTTCCCCGCCGAGCGCGCCGACGGCGGCCAGGTGGAGTCCGCCCCCGAGGACGAGCTCGCCTCGCGCCGCAAGGATCGCGGCAGCCGCAAGACGGGCTAGACTTCCCCCGCGTCGACGTCGCGCGGGAGAGCTTCGGGTGCAGTGCCACGGCCACGGCCAACGGCTCGGCAACCCGGACGCCGAAGGAGCAGCACCTCCCCGTCAACCTCTCAGGCAGCCAGGACCGCGCGGGCTACGACGCCTCTGGAAAGCGGTGGTCAACCACCCGCCCACGGGGAAAGCCTGGCAGCGCTGCCGGGTGAATCTCTCAGGCGCCTTTGCGGGCACGACGACAGAGGGGGAGGGGTCCTGTGCTCGTGCTGCCCCTTGCCGGAGGTCCTCGTGAACCACTCGCTCGCCACCAACGGCGTCGCTGCCGTGCCACCCACCGCGGGGCAGGTTCCCCCGGCGCTGGTCCGGGCCGCGCGCACCTTCGCTGACCGTCACGTCGGTCCGGACGCCCCGTCGCTGGCCCGGATGCTCGAGGTCATCGGCGTGGAGTCCCTGGACGCTCTGGCCGCGGCCGCGGTGCCGGCCAGCATCCTGGAGCCCGCCGGCGCCGGCCTGCAGACCCTGCCCCCGGCGGCCTCGGAGCACGAGGCGCTGGCCGAGCTGGCCGAGCTGGCGCGACGCAACACGGTGACCACCTCGATGATCGGGCTGGGCTACCACGACACGCTCACCCCGCCGGTCATCCTGCGCAACGTGGTGGAGAACCCCGCCTGGTACACCGCGTACACGCCCTACCAGCCGGAGATCAGCCAGGGCCGGCTCGAGGCGCTGCTGAACTTCCAGACCATGGTCACCGACCTCACCGGCATGGAGCTGGCCAACTCCTCCATGCTGGACGAGGCCACCGCGGCCGCCGAGGCGATGACGCTGCTGCGCCGGGCGGGCAAGTCCCGCTCCCCGCGGTTCGTGGTGGACGCCGACGTGCTGCCACAGACCAAGGCGGTGCTGGCCACCCGTGCCGAGCCGCTAGGCATCGAGCTGGTCGAGGTGGACGCCGCCACCGCCGGGCTGCCGGACGGGGAGTTCTTCGGCGTGCTGCTGCAGCTGCCGGGTGCCTCCGGCCGGGTGCTCGACCACACCGCCCTGATCACCGCCGCGCACGAGCGGGGCGCGCTGGTGGCCGTGGCCGCCGACCTGCTGGCGCTGACCCTGCTCACCCCGCCCGGGGAGCAGGGGGCCGACGCCTGCCTGGGCACCAGCCAGCGCTTCGGCGTGCCGATGGGCTACGGCGGCCCGCACGCCGGCTACCTGGCCGTGCGCCAGGGGCTGGCCCGCCAGCTGCCCGGGCGCCTGGTCGGGGTGTCGCGCGACGCCGACGGAGCCTCGGCCTACCGGCTGGCGCTGCAGACGCGCGAGCAGCACATCCGTCGGGAGAAGGCCACCTCCAACATCTGCACCGCACAGGTGCTGCTGGCCGTGGTCGCCGCGATGTACGCCAGCTACCACGGTGCCGACGGGCTGCGGGCCATCGCCACCCGGGTGCACCGCTGCGCCACGGTGCTGGCCCAGGGCCTGCGCGCCGGCGGGGTGACCGTGGTGCACGAGGCGTTCTTCGACACCGTGCTGGCCCAGGTGCCCGGCACCGCCGACGCGGTGGTGGCCGCCGCCCGCACGGCCGGCATCACGCTGCGCCGGGTGGACGCCGACCACGTGGGCATCGCCTGTGACGAGGCCACCACCCCCCAGCACCTGGTCGCGGTGCTGCGCGCCTTCGGCGTGGACGCGCCGGACCTGGCCGGGCTGGACGCCGTCGCGGTGGACGCGCTGCCCGCCGGGCTGCTTCGCACCAGCGAGTACCTCACTCACCCGGCGTTCACCAGCTACCACTCCGAGACGGCGATGCTGCGCTACCTGCGCGAGCTCTCCGACAAGGACGTGGCCCTGGACCGCAGCATGATCCCGCTGGGCAGCTGCACCATGAAGCTCAACGCCACCGCGGAGATGGAGCCGATCACCTGGCCGGAGTTCTCCCGCCTGCACCCCTTCGCGCCGCAGTCCGACGCGGCGGGGCTGCTGGAGATCGTCCGCCAGCTGGAGCAGTGGCTGGTGGACATCACCGGCTACGACGCCGTCAGCCTGCAGCCCAACGCGGGCAGCCAGGGTGAGTACGCCGGCCTGCTGGCCATCCGTGCCTATCACCACAGCCGCGGCGAGACGCAGCGCGACGTCTGCCTGATCCCGTCCTCGGCACACGGCACCAACGCCGCCTCGGCGGTGATGGCCGGCATGCGCGTGGTGGTGGTGGCCTGCAGCGCCGACGGCGACGTGGACCTGGCCGACCTGCGCGCCAAGGCTGAGCAGCACGGGGAGAACCTGGCCGCGATCATGGTCACCTACCCCTCCACCCACGGCGTCTACGAGCACGCCATCCGGGAGATCTGCGCGGTGGTGCACGACCACGGCGGCCAGGTCTACGTGGACGGCGCCAACCTCAACGCGCTGGTGGGCCTGGCCCGACCCGGCCGCTTCGGCGCCGACGTCAGCCACCTGAACCTGCACAAGACCTTCTGCATCCCGCACGGTGGCGGTGGCCCGGGCGTCGGCCCCGTCGGGGTGCGCGCACACCTGACGCCCTTCCTGCCTGGCCACCCGGACGCTCCTGGCCTGGGCTCCGGAGCGGCGATCTCCGCCGCACCCTGGGGCTCGGCGTCGATCCTGCCGATCTCCTGGGCGTACATCCGGATGATGGGCGCCGACGGCCTGCGGCGCGCCACGCTGACCGCCGTGGCGGCCGCCAACTACGTGGCGCGGCGCCTGGACGAGTACTTCCCGGTGCTCTACACCGGTGAGCACGCGATGGTGGCCCACGAGTGCATCCTGGACCTGCGTCCCCTCACCAAGGCGACCGGCGTGACCGTGGACGACGTCGCAAAGCGCTTGGCCGACTACGGCTTCCACGCGCCCACCATGAGCTTCCCGGTGGCCGGCACGCTGATGGTGGAGCCCACCGAGAGCGAGAACCTGGACGAGATCGACCAGTTCTGCGATGCGATGATCGCCATCCGCAGGGAGATCGACCGGGTGGGCTCGGGCGAGTGGCCGGTGGACGACAACCCGCTGCGCGGCGCCCCGCACACCGCGCAGTGCCTGGTGGGGGAGTGGGAGCACCCCTACGACCGGGCCACCGCGGTGTTCCCGGCCCAGCAGCTCGCCGGCGCCGGGGCGCGTCCGCGGCCCAAGGTGTGGCCGCCGGTGCGGCGCATCGACGGTGCCTACGGCGACCGGAACCTGGTCTGCTCCTGCCCGCCGATCTCTGCGTTCAGCAGCTAGGGCACGAGCGTTCAGCCGGCTCTGCGGCCAGTCGCGGGAGCGTGCCGGTCAGCCCAGCAGCGGGGCGAGGGCGCCCGGCAGCTCGGCTGCGGACGAGCGGACCACGGTGCCGCCGGTGCGCGCGGTGATCTCGGTGAGCGCGGCCAGGTCGGGGGTGTCGCCGACGGCCACGACGTCGATGCGCACCGGCCGGGCGGGGTCCTTGGCGGCGTCGATCTTGGCGAGCAGCTGGCGCAGGGTGGCGCGCCCGTCGTCGCGGCCACCGGTGACCACCAGCAGGGAGGTGGCCTGCTCCGGGACGTGGGCCCGCACCGCTGCCTGGTAGGCGTCACCGACGGAGAAGTACAGCGAGGTGCTGGTGCGGGGACTCAGCGCGCCGAGGGTGCCGTCGAGCTGGCGCCGCAGCTCGCTGTCCGGGGCGCCGAGCGTGCCGATGGGCACGTCCACCCGGTAGGGGGCTCCCCGGTCGAGGTTGCCGGAGAAGGTCCACAACGAGAGCCGGCTGGTCTCCGGCAGCTGGCCGATCCGCCCGCGCAGTGCCTCGGTGACCGCGGTCAGCCGGGTGCGGTCGCCCTCCCTGGCCGCCATGGTGCGAGAGATGTCCAGCAGCACGGTGGTCGCTGCCGCGGGTGTGGTGGCGGCGGGAGCGGCGGCCGGGGCGACCGGCGGGGAGGCCGGTGCGGGGGTGGCGAGCAGCGTGCGCAGCGCGGTGCCGGTCGCGGCGTCGGGCGCGGGCAGGGTGGTGGTCAGCGGGGCGAAGGACACCGCGTCGCTGCTGGGCGGCGTGGCGTCGCCGGCCCGGAAGCCGGCCGCGGCCAGGGTCTGCTGCTGCTCCGGCTGTCCGAGGTACTCACCGAAGGCCTCGGCGGCTCGGCTCTGGGTCTCGTCCACCCAGGCGGCCTTCACCCCGACGTAGGGGTAGTCGGCCACCGGGGTGGCGCCGGCGAGGATGACACCGGCGAGCGCCGTGCTGCCGGGCTGCTGCGCGGCGGCGTAGATCTGCTGCTCGGTGGCGGGCACGGCCTGGTACGGGCTGCCCGCCACGGAGCCGAGACCGCGGATCGCGGTGAGAGCAGTGGCCGTGCTGCCCGGCTCCGCACCCGCGGCGCGCAGCAGGCGCAGGGCCTCCTGTGCCTCGGGGCGGGCGAGGGTCTCGGTGGTCACCGCGGCGGTGCCGGTGGCGGCGGTGACCACGCCCTGCACGGCGAGCGCGGTGGCGGTGCTGCTGTCGTTGCCGGTGGGCAGGGCGATGGTGGTGGTGCCCCACTCGGGGTGGCCGTAGCCGGCCCAGCCCTGGGCGCCCTGCAGCCGGGGCAGGTCGGCCCAGCTCACGCCCGCGGTGGTCATGGCCTGCGCGGCCGGCTGCGGCACCGCCAGCAGCACCGGGCTGGTGGCCACGGAGCGGGACTTGCCCAGCAGCGCAGGCTTTGCCGCGGCGAGCTCGGCCGTCCAGGAGCTGTCCTTGGCCACCCACGCCGCCGGTGGTGGGCCCGACCGGGTGGCGTCCCACTCGCCCTGCAGACCGGCGAGCACCTCGTCGTCGGCCGCGGCGTGCACCTGCACCCGGACGCAGTGGTCGCGCACCACCTGGTTGCTGTCGGTGTAGCGGGTGGCCAGCTCGGTCAGCGCGGGGGTGACGGCCAGGTCGGCGGCGACGGTCAGCACCGTCTCACCACTGACGCAGGCGTCCTCGGCCGAGGCGCGCTGGTCGTCGATGCGGTCGCCGACCGACCTCCACCCGAGCACACCGAGCACCAGCACCACGATCACGCCCAGGGCGATGATCGGGCCACGGCTCACGCTGCGTCGCTTGGAATTGTCGCGGTGGCGAGCCACGGAAGAGCCTCCTGCGGTTGGTGGGGGGTTCGGCACACCCTACTAACCACGTTGGGGCAGTTCAGGGCCGGTGCGCGAGGGGAGCACGCGCAACGTTCGGATGCGTTCGCGCGGTGGCGGACTGGTCAGGCGACTCGCTCACGGACGGTCAACAAGGCGTCACAGACCGCGATGAGACGATGACGCAGCGCGGTCGAGCGGTGTGCGAACTCCCGCTGCCGAGCGACGTACTGCGCCTTGCCCTCGGGGGTCTCCACCGGCACGGCGGACAGCCCGTAGGAGGACAGGTCGTAGGGCGAGGCCTGCATGTCCAGGGTGCGCACGTCCGCGGCCAGGGCGAAGCAGTCCAGCGCCAGCTCGCCGGGCACCGCGGGCCCCAGCTTGAGCGCCCACCGGTGGCAGTCCATCGCCGCGTGCAGGCAGCCGGGCTGCTCGTGCTCCACCTGGGTGGCGCGGCTGAGCTGCACCTGGTTAAGCGGTACTGCCGCAGGGGTGAAGAAGCGGAACGCGTCGAAGTGGGTGCACCGCACGGGTGCGGACTCCACCACTGCGTCGGTGCCCGCCTGGCCCAGCCGCAGGGGCAGGGGGTGGCGGTGCTCGTCGCCGCGGTAGGTCATCGCCCACTCGTGCATGCCGAAGCAGCCGGTGAACGCCGGACGTGCCGCGGTGGCGCTGAGGATGCGGTGGATGAACCGCACCGCCTCGCCGCGGTCGGCTAGGTACGCGTCCACGTCGAGGGCGACCACTCCGTCGGCGTCGGTGGCGTACCAGCGCCACTGCGCCTGCGGCGGCTGCTGGTCGGGACCGGGTCGCAGCCCGGTTCCCGCGCCGGGGTGCCAGCGGCGCAGCAGCGTCGGCCGGGTGCCGTAGTAGTCGTAGAGGAAGTCCTCCACCACGTGCTTCTCACCGGCAGCGCGGCGGGCCCGGTGTCCGGCGGTCATGGCGTCGGCCCGCGCGGCGTGCCCCTCGGCCAGCGCGGTCCACCGCGCTGGCGGCAGCACGTGCAGCGGACCAGTGCTCACGGCCGGCGCCCGCTCGTCACGGCTCACCGCGGTGGGTGGCGTCGCGGACGGTGCCGATGAACTCCTCCACCAGGTCCTCCAGCGCCACCACCCCGATCGTGTTGCCGCCGGCGTCCACCGCCCGGCCCAGGTGGCTGGAGGCCCGGCGCAGACCGGCGAGCGCCTCGTCCAGCTCCTGGTTGGCCGGAATGGGCGGCAGCACCCGGATGCGCGAGCGCGGGATGACCGTCTCCGGCCCGGCGTCGTCGTCCATCACCGAGTCGAGCACGTCCTTGACGTGGAGGTAGCCGGAGAGGGTGCCGTCGGGGTTGCGCACCGGGTAGCGGGAGTAGCCGGTCTCGCTGACCGCCTGCTCCAGCGCACCCAGCAGCACGCCGCCCTTGGCCGTCGGCTCCAGGGTGCGCAGGTTCTCCAGCGGGATGAGCACCTCCGTGACGGTGCGCCCGGCGGTGGTGAGCGCCTGGTTCAGCCGGCGGTGCTCCTGGGCGTCCAGCAGCCCCTCCGACCGTGACTCGGCGATCATCCCGGCCAGCTCGCGGGTGGTGTAGGCAGTGTCCAGCTCGTCGGCGGCGTGCACCCCGAACGCGCGCAGCACCGCGTTGGCCATCCAGTTGTAGGCGGCGATCAGCGGGCCGGCCAGGCGCACCCACATGAGCATCACCGGCACCAGCAGCAGCGCGGCCTTCTCCGGCCCGGCGATGGCGATGTTCTTGGGGACCATCTCGCCGAGCAGGATGTGCAGCACCACCACCACGCTCAGGGCGATGGCGAAGCTGATGGCGTGCAGCACCGAGCTGGGAATCCCCAGCGGGTGCAGCGCCCCCTCCAGCACGTGGGCCACTGCCGGTTCCCCGACCCGGCCCAGGGCGATGGAGCAGATGGTGATGCCCAGCTGGGACCCGGCGAGCATGAGGGACAGCTGCTCGCTGGCCCGCATGACCAGGCGGGCGCGCGCGATGCCCTGGTCGGCGAGGGCCTCCAGGCGGTCGCGGCGGGAGCTGATCAGGGCGAACTCCGCGCCGACGAAGAAGGCGTTGAGGGCCAGCAGCAGGACGGCGAGCAGGATGGCGGCGTAGTCAGGCATTCTCGCTCCGCTCGCTGTCGCTGTCGGTGCGGGCGGCCGACGGGCGGACCAGGTCGACCACGTCGACGCGCATCCCGTCCATCCGGCGCACCTCGACCTGCCAGCCGTCGACCCGCACCACGTCGCCCTCCTCGGGGATGCGGCCGAGCTCGGCGAGCACCAGGCCGCCGATCGTCTCGTACTCGCCCTCGGGTGGGTCGAAGTCGGTGGCCTCGGCCACCTCGTCGATGCGCAGCAGCCCGGAGAGCTCCCAGCCGCGCTCGGTGGCCTGCACGTCCCGCTCGGTGGGGTCGTGCTCGTCGCGCACGTCGCCGACGATCTCCTCGATGAGGTCCTCCATGGTGACCATGCCGGCCGTGCCGCCGTACTCGTCCACCACGAACGCGACCTGCATCCCGTCGCCGCGCAGGCGGTCCATCAGGGCGTCGCCGTCCAGGGTGGCGGGCACGGTGGCGACGCGGCGCACGATTCGCTCCAGCGGGGTGTCGTGGCGGCGGTCGTCGGGGATGGTGAAGGCCTGCTTGACGTGCACCACGCCGAGGGGGTCGTCCAGGTCGCCGTTGACCACCGGGAACCGGGAGTGCCCGGTGGCCCGAGCGGCGGCCAGCAGGTCGTCCACGGTGTCGTCGGCGTTCAGGGTGTCGATCCGCACGCGCGGGGTCATCAGCTCGTCGGCGTTGCGCTCGCCGAAGCGCAGCGAGCGGTCGAGCAGGTTCGCGGTGCCCGCGTTGAGGGAGCCGTGCCGGGCGGAGGTGCGCACCAGCGAGCCCAGCTCCTGCGGGGAGCGGGCCGAGCGCAGCTCGTCGGCGGGCTCCACGCCGAACATCCGCACCACCCGGTTGGCGGTGTCGTTGAGCAGGTTGATGACCCACTTGAACACCGCGGAGAAGCCGGCCTGCAGGCCGGCGGTGGCCCGGGCGACGGTGAGGGGCCGGTCAATGGCCAGGTTCTTGGGCACCAGCTCGCCGAAGACCATGGACACCGAGGTGGCGATGAGCAGGGCCAGGGCCAGCGAGATGCCGTCGGCCAGCGGCTCGCCCGCGCCCATGGCCGTGAGCGGCTTGGAGAACAGCCCGGCCAGCACCGGCTCGGCGATGTAGCCGGTGACCAGCGTGGTGATGGTGATGCCCAGCTGAGCCCCGGAGAGCTGGAAGGACAGGGTGCGGTGCGCGTGCTGCACCTGCTTGGCGCGGCGGTCGCCGTGGGAGGCGGCCGCGTCGTCCACGGTGCTGCGCTCCAGCGCGGTCAGGGAGAACTCGGCGGCGACGAACACGGCGGTGCCGGCGGTGAGCGCCAGGAAGCCGATGAGTCCGAGGATGGGGAGCAGAATGTTCATCGCGGGTCACCCGCGACGCGGTGGGCAGCCGGGGGTTGACCCGGCTCCGTACTCGCCCCCTCCGGGGAGGTGTCCGACGACTCGGAGGTGCCAGCCCCCTGTGCGGGGGTGACGGGAACAGCTGTGGCGGACACGACGGTGGTCGTGGGGACGCGGGTAGGCGCCGCAGGCACCGGGGTCCTTCCTCTCGAGGGTCCTGCCCCGGAAGCGAGACAGGAGGTCAGTTCATCGTAACGGGTGGACAGCGAGGTGCGCTCCGTCCAACAGGACGAATCCGGCACAGGCCAGGGAGCGGCTCAGCCCATCCGCTCGGCGACCTCGGGCGGGAAGCCGCCGGTGGCCACGGGGCTCCAGTCGGTGGGGACCACGCGGATCAGCGACTTTCCCTGGGTGGCCATCGCCTGCTTGTACTCCGCCCAGTCGGGGTGCTCGCCGGCGATGGAGCGGTAGTAGTCCACGAACGGTTCGGCCGCCTCGGGCATGTCGAGCACCTCGGCGGTGCCGTAGACCTGCACCCAGGGACCGTTGAAGTCGTCGGAGAGCACGCAGAGGCTGACCTGCGGGTCGCGGCGGGTGTTGGTGGTCTTGGCGCGCTGCGGGTAGGTGGAGATCACGATGCGTCCCTGCTCGTCCACCCCGCACGTCACCGGGGACAGCTGGGGGCGCCCGTCGGCCCGGGTGCAGGCGTAGATCGCCTTGTGCCGGGGGCGGAGGAACTCCAGCAGCTCTGCCCGGGAGACGACGTCAGCGGTCGCGATCTTGGCCATGACGCTCACGCTAGCGGCCGGCGCGGCCCGCTGCCGCGCGGAGGCGACAGCGGGCCGCGCCGGCCGAGCGCGGTCACCAGCCGGCGGGCAGGGGACGGCCCTCGGCGAAGCCGGCGGCGGACTGCACGCCCAGCACCGCCCGCTCGTGCAGCTGCGCCAGGGTGCGGGCCCCGGCGTAGGTGCAGGTGCTGCGCACCCCGGCGGTGATGTGGTCGAGCAGGTCCTCCACCCCGGGGCGCTCGGGGTCCAGGCGCATCCGCGAGCTGGAGATGCCTTCCTCGAAGAGCCCCTTGCGGGCGCGGTCGAAGGCGCTGTCGGCGCTGGTGCGGGCGGCGACCGCCCGCTTGGACGCCATCCCGAAGCTCTCCTTGTACGCGCGGCCGGCCTCGTCGTGGTGCAGGTCGCCGGGGGACTCGTGGGTGCCGGCGAACCAGGAGCCGATCATGACGTTGGCGGCGCCGGCGGCGATGGCCAGCGCCACGTCGCGGGGGTGGCGGACACCGCCGTCCGCCCACACGTGTCCACCCCGCTCGGCGGCGGCGACCGCGCAGTCGGCGACGGCGGAGAACTGCGGCCGTCCCACCCCGGTCATCATCCGGGTGGTGCACATCGCGCCGGGTCCGACGCCGACCTTGACGATGTCCGCGCCCGCCTCGATGAGGTCGACGGTGCCCTGGGCGGAGACCACGTTGCCCGCCACCAGCGGCACCCCCAGGTCGAGGGCGCGCACCGCGCGCAGGGCCTGCAGCATCTTCTCCTGGTGCCCGTGCGCGGTGTCCAGCACCAGCAGGTCGGCGCCGGCCTCCACCAGGGCGCGGCTCTTGGTGGCCACGTCGCCGTTGACGCCCACGGCCGCCGCCACCCGCAGCGCACCGCGGGAGTCCAGGGCGGGGGAGTAGATGCCGGCCCGCAGGGCGCCGGTGCGGGTGAGGATGCCGGCGAGGGTTCCGTCGTCGTGCACCAGCACGGCGAGGGTGGCGCCGGCGGCGTGCAGGGTGTCGAACACCTCGCGGGGGGTGGAGTCCACGCCCACGGTGACGAAGTCGGTGTCGGCGACGTCGGAGAGCCGGGCGAAGCGGTCCACCCCGGCGCACGCGGCCTCGGTGACCACGCCGACGGCCCGGCCGGCCTCCACCACGACCACCGCGCCGTGCGCACGCTTGGGCAGCAGGGCCAGGGCGTCGGAGACCGCGGCGTCGGGCGAGAGCACCACCGGGGTGTCGGCCACCAGGTGGCGGCTCTTGACGAAGCCGATGGTGTCGGCCACCGCCTCGGTGGGCACGTCCTGGGGCAGCACCACCAGACCGCCGCGGCGGGCCACCGTCTCGGCCATCCGCTTGCCGGCCACGGCCGTCATGTTGGCCACCACCACGGGGATGGTGGTCCCGGAGCCGTCCGTGGTGGCCAGGTCGACGTCGAAGCGCGACGCCACCTCGGTGTGGTTGGGCACCAGGAAGACGTCGTCGTAGGTCAGGTCGTAGGGCGGGGGCAGCTCGTGGAGGAATCGCACGTGGCGCAACGGTACCGGCTGGCCAGCCAGGTGGCGCTCAGGCGCGGCCCGCCCGCTCGGCCAGGCGCTCGTCCACCGCCTGGGTGAGCAGCCACCCGACGATCAGCACCACGTGCAGCAGGAACATCCACAGCCCCACCGCCACCATGCCGCCGACCACGTCGAGCCCGCCGAACGGGGCGCCGAGATCCAGCGGCAGGGACAGGAACAGCACGAAGCCCTGCAGGAACCCGGACAGGCAGGCGGCCGTGAACGGGGCGCCGACCAGCAGCGCCGGCCAGCCGATCCGCCCCGGGGCGACCACCCGGAACCCCCACGCCAGCACGACGGTGAGCGCTGCCAGCACGGCGTAGAAGCCCACCGCGACCTGCCCGGTGGTGGCCAGGACCCCGCCGGTGCGGGCCAGGTCGGCCATCACCTGCACCACCAGGAGCAGCGGGTAGAGCAGCGCGGGCGTGAGCAGCAGCAGCGGCAGGGCCAGCAGCCGTCCCCGCCAACCGGCCAGCGTCTCCCGGCGCGCCGAGAAGCGCAGCAGCGCGCGCCGCAGCCCCTCGCCGTAGAAGGACATCGGCAGCAGCGCCAGCACCACCCCCCACGGCCCCACCTCGACACCCGCCGACACCAGCCGCTGCACGGCTCCCGGCGCGCCCAGCTCGTCGGGCAGCAGCTCGGCCAGGCGCCCACCCAGCTCGCGCACCCGCTCCGCCGAGCTGAGCCAGGCGGTCAGGCCGAAGGCCACCACGAACAGCGGGACGATGGCCACCCCGGCGAAGAAGGTGAGCCCGGCGGCGAGCAGCGCGAGGTCCCGGTCGGCGAGGCGGTGCTGGACCACGGCCAGCAACCCCGCACCTTCCCGGCGCAGCGCAGCCAGCCGGGTCGGGCCATCGGGCTGCTCGGTCACGCTGCTGCTCGGCTGGGCCCCGGCCGTCGAGGTCTCCGGGTCAGCCATCCAGGTCGCCGGCGTCCCGGCGGAGCTCGGTGAGCGCCGACACCAGCGTGCTCACCCGGCGGGGGGAGAGCCCTGGGCGCGCGAAGACCTCGGTGTTGAGCCGCTCCGTCGCCTGCTGCGCCAGCTCCCGGCCGGCCTCGGTGATCTCCACCAGCGTGGCGCGACCGTCGCTGGGGTGCGGCACCCGCACCACCAGCCCGGCGGCGGAGAGCCGGTCCACGGCGTTGGTGACACTGGTGGGGTGCACCTGCAGGCGGGCACTGGCCTTGTTCATCGGCAGCGCACCGCTGCGGGTGAAGGTGAGCAGCATCAGCAGCTCGTACCGGGAGAAGGTCAGCCCCAGCGGCTTGAGCACGTCCTCCACCCGGGCCAGCATGATCTGCTGTGCCCGCATCAGCGAGGTGACCGCCGCCATCCCGTCGGCCACCTCGCCCCAGCCGTGCGCCACCCACTGGCGGTGCGCCTCGGCGATGGGGTCGAGCTTGGGGGAGTCAGCCATGACGGCTGTCAACCTATCCCGCTCAGACGTTGCGCCGATACTGTCCGCCCACCTCGAAGAACGCGTCGCTGATCTGGCCGAGCGAGCAGTGCCGCACCGCCTCCATCAGCGCGGCGAACACGTTGCCCTCGCCCATGGCCGCGCGCTGCAGCTCGGTGATGGCCGACTCGGCGTCGCCGCGGTGGCGGTCGTGGTAGTCGTGCAGCCGGTCCAGCTGGGACTGCTTCTCCTGCTCCGTCGCCCGGGCCAGCTCCAGCGAGCCGTGCGCCTCGTCGTCGGCGTCGGGGTTGAGGAAGGTGTTCACACCCACGATGGGCAGCGAGCCGTCGTGCTTGCGGTGCTCGTAGAGCATCGACTCGTCCTGGATGCGCCCGCGCTGGTAGCCGGTCTCCATCGCGCCCAGCACCCCGCCGCGCTCGGCGATCCGGTCGAACTCGGCGAGGACCGCCTCCTCCACCAGGTCGGTGAGCTCGTCGATGACGTAGGAACCCTGCAGGGCGTTCTCGTTGCCCGACAGCCCCCACTCCTTGTCGATGATCATCTGGATGGCCAGCGCCCGCCGCACCGACGCCGAGCTCGGCGTGGTGACGGCCTCGTCGTAGGCGTTGGTGTGCAGGCTGTTGGCGTTGTCGTAGATCGCGCACAGCGCCTGCAGGGTGGTGCGGATGTCGTTGAAGTTCATCTCCTGCGCGTGCAGCGAGCGTCCCGAGGTCTGCACGTGGTACTTGAGCTTCTGCGACCGCTCGCCGGCGCCGTAGCGCTCCCGCATGGCCACCGCCCAGATGCGCCGCGCCACCCGGCCGATCACCGAGTACTCCGCGTCCATGCCGTTGGAGAAGAAGAACGACAGGTTGGGCGCGAAGTCGTCGATCGACATGCCGCGAGCCAGGTAGGACTCCACGTAGGTGAAGCCGTTGGCGAGGGTGAACGCCAGCTGGCTGATGGGGTTGGCCCCCGCCTCGGCGATGTGGTAGCCCGAGATGGACACCGAGTAGAAGTTCCGCACCGCGTTCTCGATGAAGTACTGCTGGATGTCGGCCATGCAGCGCAGCGCGAACTCGGTGGAGAAGATGCAGGTGTTCTGGCCCTGGTCCTCCTTGAGGATGTCGGCCTGCACGGTGCCGCGGACGTTGGCCAGCACCCAGGCGCGCAGCTCGGCGGCCTCGTCCTGGCTCGGCTCGCGGCCGTGCTCGTCGCGGAACGCCGCCAGGCGCTGGTCGATGGCGGTGTTGAGGAACATGGCCAGGATCGCCGGGGCGGGGCCGTTGATGGTCATCGACACCGAGGTGGTGGGCGAGCACAGATCGAAGCCGTCGAAGAGCACCTGCATGTCGTCCAGGGTCGCGATGGACACCCCGGAGGTGCCGACCTTGCCGTAGATGTCCGGACGTCGGTCGGGGTCGCGGCCGTAGAGGGTGACGGAGTCGAACGCGGTGGACAGCCGGGTGGCCTCGTTGCCGTCGGAGAGCAGCCGGAAGCGCCGGTTGGTGCGGAAGGCGTCACCCTCGCCGGCGAACATCCGGGCCGGCGCCTCCCCGGCGCGCTTGAACGGGAACACCCCGGCGGTGAACGGGAAGTAGCCGGGCAGGTTCTCCGCGCGCAGGAAGCGGGTGAGCTCGCCCTCGTCGGTGGTGCGCGGCAGCGCCACGCGGGGCACCGAGCTGCCGGACAGCGTCGGTCGGCGCAGCGGGGTGTGGATCTCCTTGTCCCGCACGGTGTAGATCAGCTCGTCGCCGGAGTACTCCTGCACCCGGGCGGGCCAGTCCACCAGCAGCTGGGCCACCTCGGGGTGCAGCGCGTCGCCGGCCTGCGCGGCCAGCTCGCTGGCCTGCTCGGCGGCGTCCCCGGAGAGCAGCTCGGCGGCGGTGCGCAGGTGCTGCCGGCGGCGGGCGACCTCGACGTTCTCCGCGGTCTGGGCGTGGTAGCCGCGCACCGCCTCGGTGATGTCGGCCAGGTAGCGGGAGCGCTGCGCCGGGATGGCGCTGGTGAGGCCCGTGGAGGCCATCACGTCCACCGTGGGCAGCACGCCCTCGCCGAGGGCCAGTCCCTTGCCGGCGAGCAGCTCGCGCAGCTGCTGGTAGAGCGCGGTGACGCCGTCGTCGTTGAACCGGGCGGCGCTGGTGCCGTAGACGGGCATGTCCTGCCACTGCTGGCCGAACGCCTCCCGGTTGCGGACCAGCTGGCGGGCGACGTCGCGGCGGGCGTCCTCGGCGCCGCGGCGCTCGAACTTGTTGATGGCGACCACGTCGGCGAAGTCGAGCATGTCGATCTTCTCCAGCTGCGAGGCGGCGCCGAACTCCGGCGTCATCACGTAGAGGGCGACGTCGCAGAAGTCCACGATCGCCGCGTCACCCTGGCCGATGCCCGGGGTCTCCACGATCACCAGGTCGAAGCCGGCGGCCTTGCACGAGGCGATGATCGCCTCGAGGTTCTCCGGGACCTGCGCGCCCGGCGTGCGGGTGGCCAGCGAGCGGAAGTAGGTGGTGGAGCCGCCGCCGGCGGTGTCCTCGGTGAGCGCGTTCATCCGGATGCGGTCGCCCAGCAGGGCGCCGCCGCGTCGGCGAGTGGGGTCGATGGCCAGCACCGCGATGCGCAGCTTGTCCTCGTTGTCCACCCGCAGGCGGCGCAGCAGCTCGTCGGTGAGCGACGACTTGCCCGACCCTCCGGTGCCGGTGATGCCGAGCACGGGCACGGTGCGCCCGGCGGCGGCTTCGGTCACCCGCTGCACCAGCTCGGGCGAGCGGCCGGCCTCGAGCACGGTGATGGTGCGAGCCAGGGCGGCCGGGTCGCCGGCGAGCAGGGCGTCCACGTCGGGGCCCTGGGCGGCCAGGTCGACGTCGCACTTGCGGACCAGCTCGTTGATCATGCCGGGCAGTCCCAGTCGCTGGCCGTCCTCCGGCGCGAAGATGCTCACCCCGCGGGAGGCGAGGAGCTTGATCTCCTCGGCCACGATGACGCCACCACCCCCGCCGAAGACCTGCACGTGCCCGGCGCCGACCTCGCGCAGGCGCTCCACCAGGTAGCTGAAGTACTCCACGTGCCCGCCCTGGTAGGAGGAGATCGCCACTCCCTGGGCGTCCTCCTGCAGCGCCGCGGTGACCACGGCATCCACGCTGCGGTCGTGGCCGAGGTGGATCACCTCCGCCCCCTGGGCCTGCAGCACCCTGCGCATGATGTTGATGGCCGCGTCGTGCCCGTCGAACAGGCTCGCCGCGGTGACGAACCGCACCGGGTGCGCAGGCACGTGCAGCGGGGGAGGTGTGATGTCAGCCATACACGGATAGTAGGACGTCCACGCAAAAAATGCTAGGACGTCCATGGATATGGGTGGCGGACACCGCGGCCCGGCCGTCGCTGACCGGGCGGCTGCCGCCCAGCCCTGACGATGCTGGCTGAGCCGGCTCGTGAACAATGACGGTCGCCGGCCCGTGCGGGGCCGCGGCAACGACGTCATGGATCAAGCGCTTCGCCGAAAGGGGCTCTCGCGTGCGCATCGCGCTGCTCGGAACTGGACTGATGGGCACTCAGCTGGGCAGGCACCTGCTCGCCGCGGGCCACGAGCTGACCGTCTGGAACCGAACCTCGGACAAGACCGCGGCCCTGGTGGTTGCCGGGGCGCGCGCCGTGGACACCCCGCAGGAGGCGGTGGCGGGCGCGGACACCGTCGTCACCGTGCTCTTCGGTCCGCCCTCGGTGCGCGACACGGTGATCGGTCCGAACCTGCTGCCCGAGGGCACGCTCTGGCTGGACGTGAGCACGGTCGGGCCCGACGACACCGACCGCTTCGCCGCGGCGGCCCGTGAGCGCGGCGTGCGCTACGTGGCCGGGCCGGTGATCGGGTCGATGGTCCCGGCGGCAGCGGGCGAGCTGGGCGTGCTGCTCGGCGGCGACGCCGGCGACGTGGCCGAGGCCCGGGAGCTGGCGCTGCTGTGGGGCGACCCGGCCAAGATCCGCACCTTCCCCACCCAGCGGGAGGCCGCCGCCGGCAAGCTGGTGGTGAACCTGGCGCTGGCCGTGGCGATGCAGGGCGTGTCCGAGGCGCTGACCCTGGCGTCGGACACCGGCCTGGACCGCGACGTCACGCTGTCGCTGCTGGCCGGCTCCATGCTCGCTCCCGCCGTGGCGGCCAAGAAGCGCCAGCTCTCCGAGCGCGACTTCGAGGAGGCGCAGTTCACCGCGGACGCGCTGCTGAAGGACACCGACCTGATCCTCTCGGCCACGCTCGGCCTGCACGCGGTGCAGGCCGCGCACGACGCCCTGGAGGCGGCGCAGGAGGACGGGCGCGGCGGCGAGGACTTCTCCGTCATCGCCGACGTCTGAGCCTCGCAGGGCGGTGACCAGCACCGACGGGGGCTGGAGTGGTAGCGGACCCCGTGGTCAGATCCTGACCACGGGGTCAGTTTCTGGGTAGGGTGTGCCACGTCACCACCCGCCGCCCCGGGGAGCTGCCGTGCGCCAGACCCGCGAGGAAGTGCTCGGCGAGATTCGCGCGCGCACCCTCGAGCTGGTGGCCACGCAGGGCTACGAGGCCACCACCCTGCAGGAGATCGCGGCCTCGGTGGGGTACTCCAAGTCGGCGCTGCTCTACCACTTCGCGTCCAAGGAGGCGCTGGTCGCGCAGGCACTGCTCGAGCCGCTGCAGCGGATGCAGGAGTACCTGGCCGTCGCCGCGCACACCGATCGTGCGCAGCAGGCCAGCGACCTGGTGCGGCTGATCGTGTCGCACCGCTACGAGGTGTTCCTGATGCTGCGTCACGGGGAGCGGCTGCACCAGCTGGAGCCCGCCCTGCGCCTGGACGAGTACACCGACCGCGTGCGCGCGCTGTTCTGTGGGCCCGGCGCCGGGCTGGCCGAGGAGGTCGCGGTCCGGGTGGCCATCACGGGAGTGGCGGAGACCGCCATGGTCCTGCTGGACGTGCCCGACGAGGAGCTGGGTCCTGCGCTGCTCGCCGCCGCCCTGCCGGTGCTCGCTCCCGGCTCTGCTGCGCCGGATCCCTCTGCGCCGGATCGCTCTGCACCGGACCCTGCTGCCCCCGCTCCGACCCGCGCCTGACGAGCTCCCGGAGGACACCCATGGCCACACTGCTCGCCCAGCTCGGCCGGTGGAGCTTTCTGCACCGGTGGACGGTGGTGGCCGCCTGGGTGGTGCTGGTGGCCGTCGTCGGCACCAGCGCCGCCCTGTTCAAGGGCCCCACCCCGGAGAACTCCTTCTCCATCCCCGGCACCGAGTCACAGCAGGCCATCGACACGCTGGCCGAGCGCTTCCCCGCGGCCAGCGGCTCCTCGGCCACCATCGTCATCACCGGCCCGGCCGGCACGACGGTGACCGACCCGGCCGTGCAGGCCCAGGCGCAGCGGGTGCTCGCCGCCGCCCAGCAGCTGCCGCACGTGGTTCCCGGCCCGGCCGGCGTCACCACCGTGACCTCCCCGGACGGCGCCGTGCTCATGGCCCAGCTGCGCTACGACGTGCAGACCGCCGAGCTCGGTGACTCCGACCGCACCGCGCTGAAGGCCCTGGGCGGGCCGGAGCGGGCGGCCGGGCTGACGGTGGAGGTCAGCGGTGAGCTGGTGCAGGGCGGGCAGGGTGCGATCTCACCGCTGGAGGGCGTGGGGCTGCTGCTGGCCCTGGCGGTCCTGGTGGTCACCTTCGGCTCGCTGCTGGCCGCCGGCATGCCGCTGCTCACCGGGCTGGTGGGGGTGGCGGTGGGCGTGGGCGGCCTGGTCGCGCTGTCCGGGGTGGTGGAGGTGTCCTCCACCGCGCCGATCCTCGCCCTCATGCTCGGGCTGGCCGTGGGCATCGACTACTCGCTGTTCATCGTCTCCCGGCACCGCAGCCAGCTCGCCACCGGCATGCGCCCGGAAGACTCGGCGGCGCTGGCCGTGGGCACCGCCGGCAGCGCGGTGGTGTTCGCCGGCCTCACGGTGATGATCGCGCTGGTGGGGCTCACGCTGGTGGGTATCCCGTTCCTCGGCTCGATGGGTCTGGTGGCCGCGGCCACGGTGCTGATCACCGTGCTGGTGGCGCTCACGCTGCTGCCGGCGATGCTGGGTCTGGCGGGTGAGCGCCTGGTGCCCGTGCCGGGATCACGGGTGGCCCGTCGGCAGGCCCGCGGCAACACCATGGGGGAGCGGTGGGTGCGGCTGGTCACCCGTTTCCCGGTGCTGGTGGTGATCGGGGTGGTCGCCGGGCTGGGGGCGCTCGCCCTGCCCGTGCAGGACATCCAGCTGGGCCTGCCGAGCGCGGGCACCGCCCCGCCGGAGAGCACTCAGCGCAAGGCCTACGACCTGGTGGCCCAGCACTTGGGGCCGGGCGTCAACGGCCCGCTCACCATCGTGGTGGACACCCGCGGATCCGGCGCCGACGTCACCCAGTCGGCCTCCCGGGTGGCTGCCGCGCTGCGAGCGGTGAGCCCGGACGTGGCGCAGGTGACCGCACCGATGGCCGCGCCCTCGGGCGACCTCGCCCTGGTCAACGTGGTGCCCCGCAGCGGTCCCGACTCCGAGGAGACCACCGAGCTGGTGCGCACCATCCGGGACGCAGCTCCGGGGCTGGGCGCCGACACCGGGTCGGTCGTCCAGGTCACCGGCCCGACCGCGCTGGGCATCGACGTCTCCCAGGGGCTGTCCTCGGCGCTGCCGCTGTTCCTGGTGGTGGTGGTCGGCCTGGCGCTGCTGCTGCTGGCGGTGGTGTTCCGCTCCGTGCTGGTGCCGCTGAAGGCGGCGGCGGGGTTCCTGCTCACCGTCGGCGCCTCGCTGGGCTGCGTGGTCGCCGTCTTCCAGTGGGGCTGGCTGAGCGGGCTGCTCGGGGTGGACACCCCCGGCCCGATCACCAGCTTCCTGCCCGTGCTGCTGGTGGGGCTGCTGTTCGGCCTGGCCATGGACTACGAGGTGTTCTTGGTGACCCGCATGCGCGAGGAGCACGTGCACGGCGCCGACCCGGACGAGGCGGTCCGGGTGGGCTTTCGCGAGGGCGCCCGGGTGGTCACCGCGGCGGCGCTGATCATGACCTCGGTGTTCGTCGGCTTCGCCCTGTCGGACGACCCCATCACCAAGTCGATCGCCCTCGCCCTGGCCATCGGGGTGCTGATCGATGCCTTCGTGGTGCGGATGACGCTGGTGCCGGCCGTGCTGGCGCTGTTCGGCCGGCGGGCGTGGTGGCTGCCGGCCTGGGCCGACCGGGTCCTGCCGCGGGTGGACATCGAGGGCGAGCAGCTCGACGGCGAGCGCCAGGCGCTGCAGGCGGCGGCCGAGGACGACCCGCCGGTACCCAGCGAGGTGCGCTGACGACACCAGGCCGCCCCTGCTGAGCAGGAGCGGCCTGGTGTCGAGGTGCTGGAGGGGCTAGCGGCCCTGGGAGCGGCGCTGGCCGCCCCCACCGCCGGCGCTGCCGCCGCGGCGGGCCTGCCCGGAGCCGGAGCGGCGCGGTGCTGCGGCGCCGCCGCCCACACCACCCCGACGACCGCCGGCCCGGCTGACCTGCTGCTGCGGGGGAGCCGGTGCCATCACCGGGGTGCCGCTGGGGCTGCGGGCTCCGGTGATCCGGGCCAGGTCGGTGTCACCGGCGCGCACCGGGGTGCTGATCGCCTTGACGCCGGCCTTGCGGGTCATGGCCTCCACCTCGCGCCGCTCGGGGTGGGTGACCAGGGTGACCACGATGCCCTGGTCGCCGGCCCGTGCCGTCCGGCCGGCGCGGTGCAGGTAGTCCTTGGGGTCGGCCGGCGGGTCCACGTGCACCACGAGGCTGACGTCGTCGACGTGGATGCCGCGGGCGGCGACGTCGGTGGCCACCAGCACCGGGGTGGTGCCGTCCTTGAAGGCGTCCAGCGTGCGGGTGCGGTTGTTCTGCGCCTTGCCGCCGTGCAGGGCACCGGTCATCGCACCGGTGGCCCGCAGCTGCTTGGCCAGCCGGTCCACGCCGTGCTTGGTGCGCACGAACATGATGGTGCGACCCTCGCGCGCGGCGATGTGGGCGACGACGTTCTTCTTGTCGTCGGGGTCGATCATCAGCAGGTGGTGCTCCATCGTGGTGACGCTGGCCGACGGCGGCGCGGTGGAGTGCGTCACGGGGTTGGTCATGTAGCGCTTGACCAGCTTGTCGACCTCACCGTCGAGGGTGGCCGAGAAGAGCAGGCGCTGCCCGCGCGGGGTCTTGTCCAGCAGCTTGGTCACCTGGGGCAGGAAGCCCATGTCGGCCATGTGGTCGGCCTCGTCGAGCGCGGTGATGACCACGTCCTGCAGGCCGGCAGTGCGCTGCTGCACGTGGTCGGCCAGCCGGCCGGGGGTGGCCACGAGCAGGTCGATGCCGTCGGCGAGCTGGCTGACCTGGCGGCCGATGTTCACGCCACCGACCACGGTGCCGATGCGCAGGCCCAGGGCCTTGGCGAGCGGCTCCAGCTCAGCGGTGACCTGCGAGGCGAGCTCGCGGGTGGGCACCAGCACCAGCCCGCGCGGGTTGCGTGGGGTGGAGCGGGCGCCGGCCAGCTTGGCCAGCATCGGCAGGCCGAAGGCCAGGGTCTTGCCCGAGCCGGTCTGCGCGCGGCCGAGCACGTCGCGGCCGGCCAGGGAGTCGGGGATGGTGACCGTCTGGATGGCGAACGGGGCGGGCTTGCCCTGGGCGACGAGCGCAGCCACGAGAGCCTCGGGCAGGCCGATCTCCGCGAAGGTGCGGGTCGGCGTCGGCGTGCTGGACGCGTCGTGGTCGGGCACGGTCGAGGCGGCCGGGGCAGCGGTGGCCGGTGCAGCCTGGGCCTTGGTGGCCCGGCGGGGGGCCGCCGCGCGAGGGGCGGCGGTGCGGGGGGCCGCTGCGGCGTGGCCACCGGTGCTCGGGGTGGCGGTGGTCTCGGCTGCGGCGGGGGCGCCGGCCGGACGTCGGCCCGAGCGTCGGCGGGGGCGGGACGGGGACTGCGGTGCGGTCAAGGGTGTACCTCCGGTACGTGGTCACGTCCCGGCGGCACACAACGAGGTGTGGACAGTCACGAGGACGTCGCGCAGCAGCTGGATCAGCCGTTGCAGCGGATGTGTCCGAGCATCGCCGGACTGACGCCAGCGGAGTGCTCGGGAGTGCGCGGCGGTGACGCCGCGCTGGAGCAGCACGATCATCGTGCTTGCCTGAGGTAATCATACAGGCCGTTGGGCGGAGAGTGACGGCGCGGCGAGGGTGTTCAGCGACACGCCCGGTCGCCGGCGGCTGCCGGGACCGGGCGTGCGCTGCGAAAGCTCCTGCTCAGCAGGGTGGTGGGTCAGGCAGGGAGCTCGGAGCGGTCGCCGCCCCAGAGGGTGTGGAACTTGCCGTCGGTGTCCACCCGGCCGTAGGTGTGCGCGCCGAAGAAGTCACGCAGGCCCTGGGTGAGGGCGGCCGGCAGCCGCTCGGCCCGCAGGGCGTCGTAGTAGGACAGCGCGGAGGCGAAGCCGGGCACCGGGATGCCCCGCAGGGTGGCGGCAACCACCACGCGGCGCCAGCTGTCCTGGGCGTTCTCCACGGCCTCCCGGAAGAAGGGGTCGACGATGAGCGAGGGCAGCTCGGCGTTGTCGGTGTAGGCCTCGCGGATGCGGTCCAGGAAGCGGGCCCGGATGATGCAGCCGCCGCGCCAGATGGTGGCCATGGCGGCCGGGTCGACGTCCCAGCCGTGCTCGGTGCTGCCGGCCGCGATCTGGTCGAAGCCCTGGGCGTAGGCGACCACCTTGGAGGCGTAGAGCGCCAGCCGGATGTCCTCGACGAACTGGTCGGCGTCCTCGGCCGTCCAGCTCAGGGTGCCGCCGGTGAGCTCGCGGGCGGCGGCGCGCTGGTCGGTGTGGCTGGACAGCGCGCGGGCGAACACCGCCTCGGCGATGCCGCTGACGGGGATGCCCAGGTCGAGCGCGGACTTCACCGTCCAGCGGCCGGTGCCCTTCTGCCCCGCCTCGTCCACCACCACGTCGACGAACGGCTTGCCGGTCTTGGCGTCCACGTGGTCGAGCACCTCGGCGGTGATCTCCACCAGGTAGCTCTCCAGCTCCCCGCCGTTCCACTCGCGGAAGATGGCGGCGATCTCGGCGGGGGTCTTGCCGAGGGCGTGGCGCAGCAGGTCGTAGGCCTCGCCGATCAGCTGCATGTCGGCGTACTCGATGCCGTTGTGCACCATCTTGACGAAGTGGCCGGCACCGTTGGGGCCGACGTGCACGCAGCACGGCGTGCCGTCGACCTCTGCGGCGATGGACTCCAGCAGCGGTCCGAGCGCCTCGTAGGACTCCTTCGAGCCGCCGGGCATGATCGACGGGCCGTTGAGCGCACCCTCCTCGCCGCCGGAGACGCCGGTGCCGACGAAGTGCAGGTCGCGCTCGCGCATGGCGGCCTCGCGACGCATGGTGTCGGTGTAGAGGGCGTTGCCGCCGTCGATGATGATGTCGCCCGGCTCCATCAGGTCGGCCAGGTCGTTGATCACCGAGTCGGTGGGGTCGCCGGCCTGCACCATGATGAGCACGCGGCGGGGCTTCTCCAGGCTGTTGACCAGCTCCGCCAGGGAGTCGGCGCGGACGAAGTCGCCCTCGTCGCCGTGCTCGGCGAGCAGCCGGTCGGTCTTGGCGGCGCTGCGGTTGTGCACCGCGACGGTGTGGCCGTGGCGGGCGAGGTTGCGGGCGAGGTTGGACCCCATCACCGCCAACCCGGTGACACCGATCTGGGCGCGGGGTGAGGCTGGGCTGTCCGGAGCAGTCATGGCTGCCACCTTAGTGGCTGCTCCTTCCCGCTACCGTCGGTGAATCTCGGTGTGGGCCCACGCCGTAGACACAGCGTGAGGAGAGGTTCATGACGAGCGACGGACACACGGACCAGGCAGCAGGCTCGCAGGCCCCGGGTTCGCCGGCCCAAAGTTCCCTGCGGGGCCGCACGATCGTGATGTCCGGCGGCAGCCGCGGCATCGGGCTGGCCATCGCGCTGCGGGCGGCGCGCGAGGGAGCCAACGTGGCGCTGATGGCCAAGACCGCAGAGGCCGACCCACGGCTGCCCGGCACCGTCTACAGCGCCGCCGAGGAGATCCGCGCCGCGGGCGGGCAGGCGCTGCCGGTGGTGGGCGACGTCCGCAACGAGGAGGACGTGCAGCGGGTGGTGGAGCAGGCCGTCGCCGAGTTCGGCGGCATCGACGTGGTGGTGAACAACGCCAGCGCCATCAACCTCTCCGGCACGGTGGACCTGCCGATGAAGCGCTTCGACCTGATGCAGCAGATCAACGTGCGCGGCACCTTCCTGCTCACCAAGTACTGCATCCCGCACCTGGCGCAGGGCACCAACCCGCACATCCTCACGCTGTCGCCGCCGGTGAACATGGACCCCAAGTGGCTGGGCGGGCACCCGGCCTACACGCTGAGCAAGTACGGGATGACGCTGCTGACACTGGGCTGGGCCACCGAGCTGGCCGAGCAGGGCATCGCCGCCAACGCGCTGTGGCCGCGCACCATCATCGCCACCGCCGCGGTGCAGAACCTGCTGGGCGGCGACGAGAGCATCGCCCGCTCGCGCAGCCCGGAGATCGTCGCCGACGCCGCGCACGTGGTGCTCACCACTGCTGGGCGCACGCTCACCGGGCAGACGCTGATCGACGACGAGGTGCTGGCCTCGGCGGGGGTGACGGACCTGTCGCAGTACTCCACGGGCGAGGAGTCCGAGCTGGCGATGGACATCTTCCTCGACTGAGCTGGGGGCGTCTGCAAGTACCACCATCACCGCGCTCCGACGTCTGCAACTGCTACCAAGCAGGCGCCGGAGCGCGGGACTGGGGGCGCGGGACTGGGGGCGCTGGCCCGCCAGGAGCTGGACGACCGGGCCACGGCTGGCGCTGGGTGGCTGCTGCCCGGTCGAGCAGCCAGTCGGAGACCACCGGCCACCGCGCCTGGTGCGTGCTGCGGAAGTAGCCCCGGAGGTGGCGGGTTGCGCAGCTTGGTAGCGGTTGCAGACGCCCTGGGGTGCGCATGGGCGTACTTGCAGACGCACCAAAGCACGTCAGCCCGGCCCACCAGTAGCGGTGGGCCGGGCTGAGTGTGCGCTGGTGGCTAGGCGCCCGTGGGGCGGTCCTTGCCGGTGAGCTTCTTGCGCACCTGCTCGATCTTCTGCTTGTTCTCCGGCTTGGCCGCGAACTCCTTGCCCTTCGCGACGGCCTTGTCGATCTTCTGCTTGTTCTCAGGCTTCGCGGCGAACTGCTTGCCCTTGGTGACAGCCTGGTTCACCGCCTGCTGCGCCTTGGGGCTGCGCGCGAACGCGGCGGCCTTGTCAAACAGTGACGCCATGGTGTCCTCAATCCTGGTTGCGGGCCGGACCGTCGAAGCCATCATACGAGCGGGTCTCGGTCCGCGAGCGGAAACCACCCGCGGTGGGCTCCGGACGGGCCGCGGCCGGCCGAGCGGCCGCCGGGCGCGCCGCCATGCCGTCACGGCGCGGTGCCTCGCGGCGGACGCCGTCCCGACGGGGGCCGCCCTGGTTGAAGCCGCCCTCGCGCTGGTAGCCACCCTCGCGGCGCGGGCCACGGGCGTTGTCGCGCGAACCCTGGTAGCCGCTGCCGGCGGGACGCGGGTTGCGGCCCTGGTAGCCGCCGCTGCGCGGACGCTCGCTGCGGTCCCGCTCCTGGGCGGGAAGGGGCTCGCCGCTGGGCGTCTGCGCACCGGTGATCTCGCTCAGCTCGGAGGAGCCGGGGGAGACGTTGGTGGCCTTGGGGTCGATGCCGGCGATGCCGGTCATCCGACGCACCGTGCGGCGCTGGTTCGGCAGCACGATGGTGACCACGGTGCCGGACTCACCAGCGCGGGCCGTGCGGCCGGCGCGGTGCAGGTAGTCCTTGGCGTCGGCCGGCGGGTCGACGTGCACGACCAGGCTGACGCCGTCGACGTGGATGCCGCGGGCGGCGACGTCGGTGGCCACCAGCACCGGGGTGCGGCCGGTCTTGAAGCGGTCCAGCACGCGGGTGCGCTGGTTCTGCGCCTTGCCGCCGTGCAGCGACTCGGCGCGGATGCCCAGGGCGCGCAGCCGGTCGGTGATGCCCTCGACGCCGAGCTTGGTGCGGGCGAACATGATGGTGCGGCCGTTGCGGGCGCCGATCTCGGCGAGCACCGCGTCCTTCTGGCCGCGGTCCACCAGCAGCACGTGGTGGGACATGGTGTCCACGCTGGCCTTGCCGTCCTGCGTGGAGTGCTCCACGTGGTCGGGCAGGAACTGCCGCACGATCGACTGGATCTCCCGGTCCAGGGTGGCGGAGAACATCAGCCGCTGCCCGTCCGCCGGGGTGGCGCTGAGCAGGGCCTTGACCTCGGGCAGGAAGCCCAGGTCGGTCATCTGGTCGGCCTCGTCCAGCGCGGTCATCTCGATGGCGTCGAGGATGCAGGTGCCCTGGCGCAGGTGGTCGCCGAGGCGGCCGGGGGTGGCGACCAGGATGTCCACGCCGCGGCGCAGCTGGTCGGCCTGGCGGCCGAAGGGGGTGCCACCGACGGCGGGCTTGACGCTCAGGCCCAGCGCGTCGGCGTAGGGCTGCAGGGAGTCGACCACCTGGAAGGCGAGCTCACGGGTGGGGACCAGCACCAGGGCGCGGGGCCGCTTGGCCTGTGCGCGGCTGGCGTTGGGGCCGTAGGCGAGCCGGTTGAGCATTGGCAGCCCGAAGGCCAGCGTCTTGCCGGAGCCGGTCTGCGCGCGGCCGAGCACGTTCTTGCCGGCGAGCAGGTCGGGGATCGCCGCCGCCTGGATGGGGGACGGGGCGGTGATGCCCGTCTTCGCCAGGGCGTTCACCAGGGCGTCGGGAAGGCCGAGGGCGCCGAACGTGGTCGGCTCGCTCTCGGCGGACTCGTCGTTGGCGGGGGTATTCAGGACAGCCTGAGACACGGAAGAACCTCTCCGGGACAGCGGCGCGTCGCGGAGCGGGAGCTGTCATGCAGCACGCAGTGAGACGAGCCAGACACACGCTCATCTTCGCCAGCTTGGGCGGGACTGTGTGCCGGTGGATTGATCTGTCGCGAGTGCGACTGAACTGACAGTACGGCACACCGCGGGATGTACCCGCATCCCGCGGTGTGACGTCCCCGACTATTCGGGCGAGACGGACGTCTTGGTGCCTACTGCCCAGGCGGGACGTCGGCGGCGGTGGCGGTGTTGGACGTGCCGGGTGCCTCGGCCCCGGGCTGACCCTGGTCGAGGACGCGACGGTCCTCCTCCCACATGGCTTCCTGCCGGGCGGGCTCCTCGCGCAGGATGGCGCTGTTCATCCACTCGCGCGGGATGGCGAAGCCGTCCACCAGGGTGGTCGCGTAGGGGCGGATCTCCTTGCACAGCTGGTTGACCGTGGCGGTGACGGCCTTGCTGCGCGCGGCGTTCATCCGGCCGTGCTCCAGGAACCAGCCCTTGTCGGCCTCGATGGTGTGCAGCGCGTAGAGGTCGCACACCCGCTCCAGCAGAGCGCGGGCCTCCGGGTCGGTGCAGCGGTCGATGCCGGTGATGAAGGCCTCCAGCACCACCCGCTCCACGTGCACGTGGGCGGTGCGCAGCACGTGGTCCTGGGCGTCGTTGAACACCTCGAAGGCGTCGGCGTCCTCGTCGCCGGCGCGGCGCAGCCGGTTGGCCGCGCCCTCCAGCACGTGCTTCTCGCGGTCCTCGAACATGTGCAGCTGCCAGTCGCGGTCGCGGACCGAGGCCTCTTCGTCGTTGCCGGGGACGGCGTCGACGAGGCGCTGCACCAGGCGGCGGGCCGCGGTGCGCTCGAGCACCTGGTCCACCACCATGTTCGCGGCGAACTGTGCCTTGCCCCAGCCGGAGAGGTCGCCGAAGTCGTCGGCGTAGCCGGTGAGCAGGCCCTTGGCCACCAGCTGCATGAGCACGGTGTTGTCGCCCTCGAACGTGGTGAACACGTCGATGTCGGACTTCAGCAGCGGCAGCTGGTTCTCCGCCAGGTAGCCGGCACCGCCGCAGGCCTCGCGGCAGGTCTGGATGGTCTGGTTCGCGTGCCAGGTGTTGGTGGCCTTGAGGCCGGCGGCCAGCGACTCCAGCTCGCGCTTGACCTCCGGCTCGGCGTCGTCCCCGGCGGTGAGGACGTCGTGCATCATCGCCGTCAGCTCTTCCTGGGCGAAGTGCAGCGCGTAGGTCTTGGCCAGCGCGGGCAGCAGCTTCCGCTGGTGGGCCAGGTAGTCCAGGATGACGATCTCCCGGTCGCGGCCGGGGGCGCTGAACTGGCGACGGGTCTCGCCGTAGCGCACCGCGATGTCCAGGGCGACCTTGGCCGCGCTGCCCGAGGCGCCACCGACGCTGACGCGCCCGCGCACCAGGGTGCCGAGCATGGTGAAGAAGCGGCCGGTCTCGCTCTCGATGGGCGAGGTGTACCCGCCGTCCTCGGCGACCTGCCCGTAGCGGTTGAGCAGCGCGCTGCGGGGGACCTTGACGTGGTCGAAGGAGAGGCGGCCGTTGTCCACACCGGCCAGGCCCTCCTTGTAGCCGTCGTCGGTGATGGTGACGCCGGGTGCGGGGTTGCCCTCCTTGTCGCGGATTGGCACGGCCCAGGCGTGCACGCCGCGGGGCTTGCCCTGGGTGACCAGCTGGGCGAAGACCACAGCCATCTGCCCGTCCCGGGCGGCGTTGCCGATGTAGTCCTTGCGCGCGGCCTCGTGCGGGGTGTGCAGGTCGAAGGTCTGGGTCTGCGGGTCGTAGGTGCAGGTGGTGCGCAGCTGCTGCACGTCCGAGCCGTGGCCGGTCTCGGTCATCGCGAAGCAGCCGGGCAGCTCCATGCTGATGATGTCGGGCACCAGGGCCGCGTGGTGCTCGTCGGTGCCCAGTGCCTGCACGGCGCCGCCGAAGAGGCCCCACTGCACGCCGACCTTGACCATCAGCGACAGGTTGGTCATCGCGACCATCTCGATGGAGGCCACCGAGCCACCCAGGTCGTCACCGCCGCCGTGCTCCTTGCTGAAGCCCAGCGCGGTCTGGCCGGTCTTGGCCAGGTCGCGGGCGAGCGCGGTGGTGCGGGTGCGGGCGGCCTCGATGTCCTCGCCGTAGACCGGGGCCCACTTGGTGCCGGTGAGGTGGGTGCGCGCCTGCTGGCGGACGTGGGCCCAGCGGCCGTCGAGGACGTCGCGCAGCGCGTCCGGGTCGACGTGCTCCGGAAGGGGAGCTCCGGTGGTGTCAGCGGCAGTGCTCACGTGTCCTCCTGTGGCGCGGGTGGGTTGTCCGGAGCCTAGTCAGACGGCGGTCCGGGCAGCGCCGTCGCCTCGCCCCGCGAGGGTGCCCCGAGCACCACCGGCAGCTGCTGCCAGCCGCGCAGCACGCGGGTGTGCCGCCGGGCCCCGGGAGCGCCGAGCTGCAGGTCGGGGAAGCGCTCGAACAGCGCACGCAGCCCGATCTCCCCCTCCATCCGCGCCAGCGAGGCACCCAGGCAGAAGTGCCGGCCGCCGGAGAACGACAGGTGCTCACGGGCGTTGGACCGAGCCACGTCGAAGGTGTGCGGGTCGGTGAACACCGCCGGGTCGCGGTTGGCCCCGCCGAGCAGGGTCACCACCCGCTGGCCCGCGGGCACCGCCATCCCGGCCACCTCGGTGTCGCGCACCGCGCTGCGGGCGGTCAGCTGCACGGGGGACTCCATCCGCAGCACCTCCTCCACGGCGTTGCCCCACAGGCTCGGGTCGGTGCGCAGCACGGCCACCTGGTCGGGGTGGCGCAGCAGCAGCTCCACGCCGCTGCTGAGCAGGTTCACGGTGGTCTCGAAGCCGGCGGCCAGCAGCAGCCCGGCGGTGGCCCGCAGCTCGGTCTCGCTCAGGCGCTCGCCGTCGTCGGTCAGGGTGACCAGCTGGCTGAGCAGGTCGTCGCCGGGGTCGCGGCGCAGCCGCTGCAGGTGCCGGCCGAGCCAGGCGTCGAAGGCGCGCAGCGAGGCGTCCACGTGGCGGAACTCCCGCCAGGGCAGCCCCATGTCCAGGCTGGGGGCCGCGCCGGCGCCGTAGCCGAGGACCTCGGCGCGCTCCGCGGCGGGCACGCCCAGGATCTCGGCGATCACCGCGACCGGCAGCAGGGTGGCGTAGTCGGCCACCAGGTCGATCTCGCTGGTGGGGCCCGCGGCGAGGAGGTCGTCCAGCAGCCCGTCGGCCAGGGCCTGCACCTGCGGGCGCAGCGCCTCCACCGCCCGGGCGGTGAACACCCGGGAGACCTGGCGGCGGTAGCGGGTGTGCTCGGGCGGCTCCACGGCCAGCAGGGACGGCGGCTCGATGGGGTGCAGGATGCGGGCGTCCTGGGCCCAGTCGTTGAGCCGGTTGAGCGGCCACGGGAACACCGCCGAGATGTTGCCGGCGCGGAAGTCGTCGCTGCGCAGCACGTCGCGCACCACGCTGTGGGTAGCGGTGAGGTAGGTGAGGCGCCCGCGGATCACCGGGCCCTGGGCCCGCACCTCGTCGTGCAGCAGGAACGGGTCCTCGGCGGCGGCGGTGGTGGGGTCGGCCAGCAGCCGCGCCTGCAGGTCGCCACCGGCGGCGGCGCGGCGCATCAGCGCGCGGGGCAGCCCGTGCTGCAGGGCCCAGCGGACGGTGGAACGCATCTTCTCCCCCTTTGTGACGCCTGACACTCGCGCGCCCAGCATGCCAGCAGCGCATTCCCAGATGTGCCCAGGCTCTCCCCGAGTTGCGCACCCCCCGTGCGGACGGTGCCATGGGACCAAGCGCTGAGCAGCAGCGCACCAGCTTGCTCCCGAGTGGGGCAGCCTCAGCACCATTGAGAGGATTGCGATGAAAGCCGTTACCTGGCAAGGCAAGCGCGATGTCCGAGTGGACACCGTCCCGGATCCCAAGATCGAGCTCCCCACCGACGCGATCATCAAGGTGACCACCACCAACATCTGCGGGTCGGACCTGCACCTGTATGAGACCCTCGGTGCGTTCATGGGCCAGGGCGACATCCTCGGCCACGAGCCGATGGGAATCGTGGAGGAGGTCGGCAGCGAGACCGGCGACCTCAAGGTCGGCGACCGCGTGGTCATCCCCTTCCAGATCTCCTGTGGCAGCTGCTTCATGTGCGACCGGCACCTGTACACCCAGTGCGAGACCACCCAGGTGCGCGAGCAGGGCACGGGGGCGGCGCTCTTCGGCTTCTCCAAGCTCTACGGCGAGGTCCCCGGCGGGCAGGCGGAGTACCTGCGCGTGCCGCAGGCCCAGTTCACCCACATCAAGGTGCCCGAGGGCCCGTCCGACGAGCGCTTCACCTACCTCTCCGACGTGCTGCCCACCGCGTGGCAGTCGGTGGCCTACGCCGACGTGCCCAAGGGCGGCTCGGTCACCGTGCTGGGCCTGGGCCCGATCGGCGACATGGCCGCCCGCATCGCCCAGCACCAGGGCAGCCGCGTCATCGCCGTGGACCTGGTGCCGGAGCGCCTGGAGCGCGCCCGGGCCCGGGGCATCGAGGTGGTGGACCTGCGTGAGCACGCCAAGGACGTCGGCGACGTCATCCGGGACATGACCGACGGCCGCGGCACCGACGCGGTGATCGACGCCGTCGGCATGGAGGCACACGGCTCGCCCATCAACAAGCTGGCCCAGCAGGTCGTCGGCATGCTGCCCGACGCCATCGGCGCGCCGCTGATGCAGAAGGCGGGCGTGGACCGGCTCAACGCGCTGTACTCCGCCATCGACATCGTGCGCCGCGGCGGCACCATCTCGGTGATCGGCGTCTACGGCGGCGCGGCCGACCCGATGCCGATGATCACCATGTTCGACAAGCAGATCCAGCTGCGGATGGGTCAGGCCAACGTCAAGCGGTGGGTCGGCGACATCATGCCGCTGCTCACCGACGCCGACCCGTTGGGCGTGGACACCTTCGCCACCCACACCCTGCCGCTGGAGCAGGCGCCGCACGCCTACGAGATCTTCCAGAAGAAGCAGGACGGCGCGGTCAAGGTGCTGCTCAAGCCCTGACCGGTAGGCAGACACACAGCAGCGTGGCCGCCCGGAGGGGCGGCCACGCTGCTGTGTGTCTGCGTCCGAAGTGCCTAGCGGTGGGAGTCCGGGGCGTCGGCGTCGGGGATCTCCTCGCGCCGCACGATGGTCTCCTCGGTGACGAGGTAGCGCCGGATCCGACGACCGCTCTCCTCGCCCTGCTCCGAGCGGTCCTGCTCCGAGTGGTCCCGGTGCTGGTCATCCTGGCCGGAGTGCTGCTGGCCCGCGTCCTGGCCGTGGCCCGGTGCGACGGGGGCTGCGTGCCGACCCTGGTCCTGCCCCGCCGCCTGGCCGGTGGTGGTGTCCTGGCCGGTGGCGTTGTCCACGCCGTAGTAGCGGTAGAGCTGGTCCTCCTCCGCCGGCGTGAGCTCGCCGTCGGCCTCCACGTTGGGGGCGTCCTTCACCATCGACTTGGGGTAGGGCACCCGCAGGTCGTCGCCGTCCACGGAGGCCTCGGCGAGCGGCACGAACGAGTCGCGGGTGCCGAACAGGCCGGTGCGCACCGTCACCCAGGCGGGCTCGCCGGTGGAGTTGTCGAGGTAGATCTGCCCGATGGCGCCGATCTTGTGTCCGTCCACGTCGTGCACGGTGCCGTTGCCGATGGTGCCGAGGTCCTGCCTGGTGATCATGGTTGTCCTCCGGAAGCTGGTAGGGACGGCGCGAGCGTCGTCGTCCCCCTGAACCAAGCACGGGCGAACAGTCGCCGCCCGACGAGCGGAGACGCTGCAGGTCAGCGAGTCCGGCCCACTTGGGGTGGACAGGGCGCCCATCGGCATCCTGCCAGCCGCATGGCAAGGTCGACGGGTCAGGTCAGTCGGTGGCCTGCGCGACGACGAGGAGCACCAGTGGCGACGACGGACATTCCAGCAGAGCTGCGCGACCAGGCGACGAGGGGCTTCGACGCCACGATCGGGCTGTCGGTGGTGGAGGCCTCCGGCGACGAGGTGCGCTCGCAGCTCACCGTGCGCCCGGAGCTGCTGCAGCCGCACGGCATCCTGCACGGCGGAGTGCTCTGCTCGGTGGTGGAGAGCGTGGCCAGCGTGGGTGGCACCTTGTGGCTGCGCGACGCCGGGGTGGTCGTCGGGGTGAACAACAACACCGACTTCCTCCGTGCCACCAAGGAGGGTGCGGTGCTCACCGCCGTGGGTACGCCGATCCACCGCGGCCGCTCCCAGCAGCTGTGGGCGGTGCACATCACCGACGGCGAGGGGCACCTGGTGGCCAAGGGCCAGGTGCGGCTGCAGAACCTGCGCCACGCCGAGCGCGTCGCGAAGTAGCCCACAGTGGGGCCGGGTCAGAGCAGGGTGGCCAGCTTGGTGACGGTGTTCCAGTTCCGCGCCGTGGCTGCCACACCCAGGTGCTTCTCCGCGAAGCCGCCCACCGGCGGCGCCTGCAAGATGCCGTCCGGGCACCACTGGTAGATCACCCGCTCGCCCAGCGCGGTGTTCTCCGGGTCCAGCTGGCGCGGGTCGTGCGCGGCCAGCAGCGCGGGATCCGGCGCCGGGAACAGGAAGTGCGTTAGGTACCGCGAGCCGTTGGTCGCCCGTGGCCCGAACGGGTCGCTGTCGACCACCGCCTGCAGGTCGGTGCCGGTGAGCACGTGGCAGGCCGCGGTGACGCCCAGCTGGTCGGCCAGGCCCTGCTCGATCTGCGCGGCCAGCGTCGCCGGGTCGGGCTGGTCGCTGCTGAACACCACGTTGCCGCTGTTGAGGTGGGTGCGCACCGCCTGGTGGCCGTAGCCGGTGAGCAGCTCGCGCAGGTCGGCCATGGCCACCCGCTTGTTGCGACCCACGTTGATGCCGCGCAGCAGGGCCACGTAGCGGCTGCCCTCCGCCGGGCTCACGGCCGCTTCGCCCGCTCGGGCAGCGGCTGGGCGCTCGACTCCAGGTCGGCCAGCAGGTCACCCAGGTCGGCCACCCGGGCCAGGACGTCGGGAGCGGTGAACACCAGCTGCTCAGGCTTCTCGCACGCGGCCACCTCGTCCCAGGTGAGCGGGGTGGACACCGTGGGGCTCGGCCGGCCCCGCAGCGAGTACGGCGCGACGGTGGTCTTGGCCGGGTTGTTCTGGCTCCAGTCCAGGAACACCTTGCCCGGCCGGGCGTCGCGGGCCATCCGCCACAGCACGGTGTCGGGCAGCTCGGCGGTGAGGTCCTGGGCCAGCTGCTTGGCGTAGGCGGAGGTGGTGGCGCTGTCGGTGGTCTGCACCGGCACCAGCAGGTGCAGACCCTTGGAGCCGCTGGTCTTGGGCCACGCCGTCAGCCCGTCCTCGGCGAGCAGGTCGCGCACCCGCAGCGCCACCGCGCAGCAGTCCACGACGTCCGCCGGCGCCCCCGGGTCGAGGTCGAAGACCATCAGGTCCGGCGGCAGCGCCTCGGCGGGGTGCTCGGCTGAACCCGCACCAGCGAAGCGCCACTGCGGCACGTGCAGCTCCAGCCCGGCCAGGTTGGCCGCCCACACCAGGGCCGCCGGCTCGTCCAGCACCGCGTAGGTGACGGCGTCGGAGCCCTTGCCGTGCACCTCCTCGGTGCGCAGCCAGTCCGGGGCGTCGGCGGCCACGTTCTTGTGCACGAAGCTCTTGGCGCCGGTGCCGTTGGGCCAGCGGAACAGGCTCACCGGGCGGTCACGCACGTGCGGCAGCAACGCCTCGGCGATGCCGGCGTAGTAGGAGATCACCTCAGCCTTGGTGAAGCCGTCGGGGTAGAGCTCCTTGTCCAGGTTGGACAGGCGCAGGGTGCGTCCGCCGAAGGACACCGACTGGGCCTCACTCATCTCGGGCCTCACTCATCGAGCAACCCCCTCCACCGCGGCTGGCGCAGCATGCCGTCACCGGTCCACGTGGCGAACTCCACCTCACCGGTCAGCTCCGGCCGCACCCAGCGCGCGGTGCGCCGCCGCGCCGGGGGCAGCGGACCGGCGAACGGCGAGGTGTCCGCGGCCAGTGGCTGCAGCCGCTCGTGCAGCTCGCGCAGCGCCCGGTCGGTGAAGCCGGTGCCCACGTTGCCCACGTACCGCAGGCTCCCGTCGTCGGTCCACACCCCGAGCAGCAGCGCGCCCAGGCCGTCGGCGCGGCGACCGTTTCCCGGCTGCCACCCGCCGATCACCACGTCGGCCTTGCGCAGGTTCACCAGCTTGAGCCACTGCTCGCTGCGCCGCCCGGGCAGGTAGTGGCTGGCGGTCTTCTTGGCCATCACCCCTTCCAGCCCCTGCGCACGCACGGCCGCCACCACGTCCGCCGCGTCACCGGTCAGCGGGGGCGGCACCGACCACACCGGCCCGGCCAGCTCCAGCGAGTCCAGCAGCTCGCGCCGCTCCGACAGCGGGCGGCGCAGCAACGACCGGCCGTCCAGGTGCAGCAGGTCGAAGATCAGGTAGGTGATGGCCGCCCCGGCGATGCTCCTGGTGCGCGGCGTGCTGCCGGTCTTGGTGCCGGCCAGCTGCTGCAGCAGCCCGAAGTCCGGCCGTCCGTCGGGACCGAGCACCACCAGCTCCCCGTCCAGCAGCACCTCGTGGCCGGCCAGCGCCTCGCCCAGGCCGGCGATGCCGTGCACCGGCTTGGTGAGGTCTTGGCCGGAGCGGCTGAGCAGCTTCACCCGGCCGCCCTCCACCCGGGCCAGAGCCCGGTAGCCGTCCCACTTGACCTCGTAGAACCAGCTGCCGCGCGTGGGTGGCTCGCCCGGAACGGCGAGCATGGGGGAGAGCTCCTCGGGGAGGGGCTCGTAGTCGGGGTCGGTGGGGGCGTCCCGCCGGCGCAGCGTCCACTGGTCGCTCTTCTCGCCCGGCCGGTGCGACAAGGCGTAGCGGCCCTGCAGCACCTGGCCGTGCAGGGTGAACTCCACCTTCTTGGGTCCCCACGCGGTGATCTCCACCGGACCGCGGTCGGTGACGCGCATCCAGCCACCGCCGTACTCGTTCGCCGGGATCTCGCCCTCGAACTGGGCGTAGGACAGCGGGTGGTCCTCGGTCTGCACGGCCAGGCGCTGGACGCCCGGGCCCGGCGGCACGCCCTTGGGCACCGCCCACGAGGCGAGCACGCCATCGTGCTCCAAACGCAGGTCCCAGTGCAGCGAGCTGGCGTGGTGCTCCTGCACCACGAAGATCGGCCCGGTCTCGTCGCCGCCCACGCCGACCTGGGCCTGCTCACCCATCGGCTCCGGCGTCCTGGCCGTGTCGCGCTTGGCGCGGTAGCGGTCGAGCTGGTCGGACTCAGGCACTGCGCTTGCGCGGGCTGGACTTCTTGGCCGCGGCGGTCTTGGCCGGGGCGGCCTTCTTCGCGGCCGGCTTCTTCCCAGCGCTCGTATCCCCGGCGCTCGTCTCAGCTGCGTCAGCGTCAGCGTCAGTGTCGGCGTCGGCTTCCGCGGCGCTGGCCTTCTTGCTCTTCGCCGGGGCTGCCTTGGCGGTGCTCTTCTTGGCCGGGCTCTTGCGGGCGGGCTTGGCGTCGGGCTCGGTGTCGGCGCCCTTCCCGGTGTCCGAGTCCGCGTCGGTCTCCTGGTCGGCGGCCTTGCCCGCGCCTACTGCCTTGGGCTTGGAGCGATCGATGCTGCGCTGCAGCGCGGTCATCAGGTCCACCACCTGAGCCGACTCCTTGGGCTCCTCGGCCTCCGGCAGCTCGGCGCCCTCGGCCTTGGCCTCGATCAGGGCCGCCATGGCGTCGCGGTAGTCGTCGTGGAACTCCTCCGGCTCGAAGTCGCCCGACATCGTCTCCACCAGCGACTCCGCCATCGCCAGCTCGTTCTTGCGCACCCCGATGTCCTTCTGCAGGAACGCGAACTCGGGCTTGCGGATCTCGTCGGGCCACATCATGGTGTGCAGCACCAGCACGTCCTCGCGGGCGCGCAGCATGGCCAGCGACTCGCGCTGGCGCAGGGTGATCTTGACCATCGCCATCTTGCCGGAGTCGATCAGCGCCTGGCGCAGCAGCACGTAGGGCCGCTCGGCGGCCGGGTCAGGCTCCACGTAGTAGCTCTTCTGGAAGAAGATGGGGTCCACGTCGGCGCCGTCCACGAACTCCAGCACGTCGATGGCGCGGTCGGTGCTCACCGGCAGGTTGGACAGCTCAGCCTGGTCGAGCACCACCATCCGCCCGTCCTCCATCTCGTAGGCCTTGGCGATCTGGTCGTAGGGGACCTCCTCGCCGCACACCGAGCAGACCTTCTTGTACCGAATGCGGCCTTGGTCGGCTTCGTGCACCTGGTGCAGGCGGAAGTCGTGCTCATCCGTTGCGGTGTACAGCCGCACCGCAATCGAGACCAGACCGAAGGAGATGGCACCCTTCCACAGTGATCGCATGCGCCGATTGTGGCGCATGCCTGCACCGTTGTGCAGCCCCGTGCGCCCAGCGCCGGGTGATCGAGCCGGCTACAGGCTGCTCAGCAGCGACTGGTCGAAGTGCTCCACCAGGTCGGCGGCGTCCCGGTAGACCTCCACCGCCCCGGCCTCGCGCAGCTCGGACTCGGCGAACCCGCCGCTGAGAACGCCGATGAACCGGACGCCCGCCCTGGCCGCGGCCTCGCCGTCCCAGACGGAGTCGCCGATGGTGACGGCTCGCTCGGCGGCCAGCCCCAGGGTGTCCACGGCGGTCTGCAGCAGGTCCGGCTCGGGCTTGGTGTCCTCGACGTCCTCGGAGGTGATGGTGGCCTCGACGTGCTCGGCGCCGCCGATGCGCGGGAGCATCCAGTCGAGGTCCTTCGCCTTGCCGCTGGTCGCCAGGGCCACCCGCAGGTTCGCCTGCGCGCACCGGGCGAGCAGGTCGGCGGCGCCGGGCAGGGCGCGCACCTCGCCCTTCAGCTTCTCGTACTCGGTGGAGTGCGCCTCGGCGAGGGCGGAGTCGGAGCTGCCGATCAGGTGCGGCACCAGCTGGTCGTCGCCCAGCCCGATCGCCCGGTGCGCCTGGGCGGCGGTCACCTCGGGGTGGCCGTTGCGCTGGAAGGCCCGCAGCCACGCCAGACCGTGGTGGTACGTGCTGTCCAGCAGCGTGCCGTCGATGTCGAGCAACACACCGGCCCGGTCGGCGTCAGCCATGGGTCTCCTCCTCCCCGCACGGCAGCAACCGGTGCGGGCTCTCGTTGGACAGGTCGACCTCGAAGCTACTGGGCCGACTCCGATGTCGCTGTGGCAGCTGCGATCTCGGCGATGAAGGAGATGGCGACGTCGCGCAGCTTGATGTTCTGCTTCATCGAGCGCTCGCGCAGCACCTCGAACGCCGCGTCGGGGCCGATCTGGTGCACGGCCATCAGGATGCCCTTGGCCTGCTCGATGGGGGCACGGGTCTGGATGGAGTGCTGGAGCTGGGCGGCGAGCTGGTTGGCGGAGTGCACCGTGGCGTACTCGGTGAGCCCACGGCCGGCGTGCTCGACCAGGGCGGCGATGAAGTCCTGGTCGGTGCCCTCGAAGCCGTGCTCCTCGGCGCTGTAGAGGTTGAGCGCGCCGATCGCCACACCCTCGGCCACCAGGGGCGCGGCGAGGAAGGAGTGGACCCCGGCCGCGCGCGCAGGCTCCGCCATGGCCGGGAACTCGCGCTGCACGTCCCGTGCGCTCATGCACACCACGCTGCAGGTGCGCATCGCCTGCAGGCACGGGCCGTCGTCGAGGTGGTACTGCGCGTCGTCCACCGCCTGCACGCGCTCGTCGGTGAGGGCGGCGGTGAAGGCACTCTTGTCGAACTGCGCCGTGACGCCGCTCCAGTCCGCCCCGTCGATCAGCCGCACCGCGAGGTGGGCGGTGGCGGTGAGCAGGTCGAGCAGGTCGTCGTTGGTGTGCACGGGATGCCGCAGCGTGCTCAGGACGTCGGCCATCTCCTTGGGCCGAGCAGCCAGCAGGCGCCCCAGCTCGTCCGAGGCGAGGTGGATCCCGTTCGTCATGCCCGACTCATTTCCTTCGCTCGCTCGCCCGCGCCCCATCCCCGCGTTGGGTGCTGATCGTAGACGAAGAAACGACCTCCGAACCCGGTAGTTTTTCCCGGTCACAGGGCGTGACCGCAGGACGGCCGCGGCCCGTGCACAGCGTGACGAGCACGTCCGTTCAGCGCACCGATGGGTCCGGCTGCACGATGGAGGCGAGGCATCCGTCGGACCGACCCTCAGGAGACCGCGATGGCCAACCAGTTCGCCCTGGACGTGACCAGGATCCGCGACGACGCCCGCGCAAGGATGGCCGCCGGCGCGGTCACCGAGGGCAACATGATCGACCGGGACAACCTGATCGACATCCTCAACCAGGTGGTGGCCACCGAGATCGTCTGCTACCTGCGCTACACCCAGCACGCCATCGTGGCCACTGGCGTGGACCGGGCCCAGGTTGCCGCAGAGTTCACCGAGCACGCCGCCGACGAGATGAAGCACGGCCTGCGGGCGGCGGAGCGGATCAGCCAGCTGGGCGGCAACCCCGACTTCGACCCCGTGACCCTGCGCGAGCGCTCGCACACCCAGTACGTGGAGACCGAGGACAACGACCTCACCCGCATGCTGGAGGAGAACCTCGTCGCCGAGCGCATCGTCATCACCTCCTACCAGGAGATCGCCCGCTGGATCGGTGACCGCGACCCCACCACGCGCCGCCTGATGGAGTCGATCCTGGAGGAGGAGGAGGAACACGCCGACGACTTGAACGACCTTCTGGGAAACTGACCGGGTGGTCACCACAACAGCGGATGCGGTCATCGTCGGAGCCGGGCACCACGGGTTGGTGGCCGCCGCGGCGCTCGCTGACGCGGGCTGGGACGTGGTGGTGCTCGAGGGCAACGACGACGTCGGGGGAGCGGTGCGCTCCGCCGAGCTGGTCCCTGGTTACACCAGCGACCTGTTCAGCGCGTTCTACCCGCTGGGTGCGGCGTCGCCGGCCATCACCGCAATGGGGCTCGAGCAGCACGGCCTGATCTGGACCCACGCGCCCACGGTGGTGGCGCACCCCACCGGCCCCGACGACACCGAGGGGGTGGTGCTGCACCGCGACCCGCAGCGCACCGCCGACGGCCTGGCCCAACACGACGCCCGTGACGGCAAGGCGTGGCTGGAGCTGGTGGAGCGCTGGCAGCAGATTCGCAAGCCGTTGCTGGACACCTTGTTCCGGCCGTTCCCACCGGTGCAGGGCCCCACCGCGATGCTGGCCAGCCTGGGCCCGGCCGAGACGCTGCGGTTCCTGCGCTTCATGCTGCTGCCGGCCCGGCGGATGGGTCGCGAGCTCTTCCACAGCGAGGCGGCTCGGCTGCTGCTGCTGGGCAACGCGATGCACGCCGACGTCCCGGTGGACGCGCCGGTGAGCGGCGCCTTCGGCTTCCTCATGACGATGCTGGCCCAGGACGTCGGCTTTCCCGTGCCGGTGGGCGGGGCCGGCGAGCTGACGGCGACCATGGCCCGCCGCGGAGAGTCGGTGGGCGTGCAGGTGCACACCGGGCAGCACGTGGAGGCCATCGAGGTGCGCGGTGGCCGGGCCGTGGGGGTGCGCACCGCGGAGGGGATGCAGGTACGGGCGCGCCGGGCCGTCATCGCCGACACGTCGGCGCTGAGCCTCTACCGCGACCTGCTGCCCGCCGCAGTGGTGCCCCCGCGGCTGTTGCGCGATCTTGAGCACTTCGAGTGGGACACCCCGGTGGTCAAGGTCAACTACGCGCTGGACGCGCCCATCCCGTGGCGGGCCCGGGGCCTGCACGGCGCCGGCACGGTGCACCTGGGCGCCGACGAGCGCGGCCTGGTGCAGTGGATGGCCGACCTCAACACGGAGGTGGTGCCGCGCACCCCGTTCATGCTGTTCGGGCAGATGACCACCGCTGACGCCACCCGCTCGCCCGAGGGCACCGAGAGCGCCTGGGCCTACAGCCACCTGCCGCGGGAGGTCACCGACGACGACTCCGCCGAGACCCTGGCCCAGCGGATGGACGAGGTGCTGGAGGCGCACGCCCCCGGCTTCGCCCGGCAGGTGGTGGGCCGCGTGGTGCAGAAGTCCAGCGACCTCGCCGGCGCGGACGCCAACCTGCTCTTCGGCACCGTCAACGGGGGCACCGCGCAGCTGCAGCAGCAGCTCATCTTCCGGCCGACCCCCGGCCTGGGCCGGGCCGAGACCCCGATCTCCGGTCTGTACCTGGGGAGTGCGGGTGCCCACCCCGGCGGCGGGGTGCACGGGGTGTGCGGCCTCAACGCGGCCAAGGCGGCACTGGGCGAGCAGGGACTCCTGGGTCTGCCCCGGCGACGGGTCACCAGCGCTCTGCTCGGGTTGTTGAACCGGGGCTAGAAACACAGTGGTCGTGAAATGCATCACTAACCGCCAGTTCACGCTAACGTCGCGCCATGACTCCCGCTGACGCGCGTGGATCGACCAGGACGAAGCGCCGAGACCTGCTCCTGGACGCCACCGCCGCCATCGTCATCGACGAGGGCTGGTCGGCGGTGACGATGGGCCGGCTGGCCTCGGCGGTGCAGGTGAGCAGGCAGAGCGTCTACAACGAGCTGGGCAGCAAGGACAAGCTGGCGGTGGCGCTGGTCGCCAGGGAGACCCGGCGATTCCTGGACACCGTGCAGCTGCAGCTGCTCAGCCACCCCGAGGACATGACGACGGCGACGATGGCGGCGGTGGACTCCGCGCTGCGGATGGGAGAGGAGAACCCGCTGCTGCGGGCCATCATCTCGGCGGCGCACGGCAAGGCTGACGGCCTGCTGCCCCTGCTCACCATCCGGTCGGCACCCGTGCTGGACAGCTCGGTGATGATGCTGACGACCTTTGCCGACGAGCACTGGTCCGGGCTGGCCGGCTCCACCGACGAGCTGCACGAGCTGGTCGACGCCATCGTGCGGCTCACCCTCAGCCACCTGGTGCGACCGCAGTGGCCGGTGCCGCGGGTGACCGCCCTGGTGGGGCGCCTGGTGGATGCCGCGCTGCTGGCGGCCCGCACCGAGGCGGGCGTCAGCCGCGCGCCCACCAACGGCCGCCTCACCGAGGCGCACCGCTGACGCTGCGCCACCGGCTGGGCTGGGCCATGGCGGCGCGCTAGCCGAACAGGCTGAGCTGCAGGCTCTCCGGCTCCGGTGCACGGGCCGTGGCGCGGGTGCGGGTGCGGGCTGGGGGAGCCTCCGCCGGGTGCGGCGCGCCCTGGCTGGCGGGGCCAGCCTGGATGAAGCGGGGACGCGGCTCGCAGTGCGCCAGCGCCACCGCCGCGCTCTCGGCGATCGCGCCCAGCTGGGCGTCGGCGAGCGCGGCGCGCAGGGCGTCCTCCGCCACCGGCAGCCGTCCGGCGCCGTCCACGGCCGACAGCGCCAGGCCCAGCTCGAGGTCGGTGGCCATCGTCATCAGCTCGACGTTGCGCCGGTAGGCCGCCCGGGAGTCGGCGTCGCGCAGCTTGGCCACCATGGACTGTCCGGCGGCCTTGGCCACCCGCAGCCCGTCGTTGTCGTCGACGTCGGCGAAGGCCTGCTCCACGGTGTCGAACTCGGCGAGCAGCTTCACCGCGCTCTTGGGGCCCACCCCACGGATGCCGGGCAGGTTGTCGGAGGTGTCCCCGCGCATGGCGGCGTAGTCGCGGTACTGGTGCGGGTGCACGCCGTTGAGGATGTGCATGCGCTGCGGGTTGAGCAGTGGTGAGGCGTCCACCCCGCCGTTGATCAGGCGCAGCACCTTGCACGTGTCGGAGACCAGGGCGAAGGCGTCCCGGTCCGAGGTCATCACCACGGTGTCCCACCCAGCGACAGCTGCGTGCGCCGCCGCTGACGCCACGACGTCGTCGGCCTCCATGCCCGGGGCGACGACGGTGTGCACGCCGGCCGCGTTCAGCAGCGGTCCCGCCGCGGCCAGCTGCACCAGCAGGTCCTCCGGCTTGTCGGCTCGGTGCGCCTTGTAGGCGGGGTAGCGCATCTTGCGCACGTTGCTGGTGGAGTCGTCCAGGCCCACCACCACCGCGTCGGCGCCCACCCGGCGCACTCCGCCGACCAGCTGCGACAGCAGGCCCTTCAGCGCCCAGGTGGGGGAGCCGTCGGCCGCACGCAGCTCGGAGTGCTTGAGCGCGTGGTAGGAGCGGTGGATCAGCGAGTTGCCGTCCACGGCGAGCAGGACGGGGCGATCAGCGGGGTCTTCCGGGTGCACGGCCCCCACTCTGCCCGCACCGCCGCGGGCCGGAGCACCCGGCTCACCGGTCCTCACCCCGCGGGGGCGAAGCGTTGCACGTAGCCCCGCTGCCACGGCGTCTCCACCGCCCGGCGGTGGTAGTGGGTGCGCACGTAGCGCACCGCCTCGGTGGGCGGCACCCCGTCGAGCACGGCGAGACAGGCCAGCGCGGTGCCGGTGCGCCCGCGCCCGCCGCCGCAGCCGATCTCCACCCGCACGTGCGGGCTCTGCTCCCACGCCTGCACCAGGGCCTGGCGCGCGGTTTCGCGGTCGCGAGGCAGCCCGAAGTCCGGCCAGCGCACCCAGCGCGAGGGCCACGGAGTCGGCTGCGGCTCGTGGCCCAGCAGGTACACGCCAAGCTCGGGCACCGGGCCGGGAGGCGGCGGCCGGCGCAGCGCGCGCCCCCGCACCAGCCGTCCCGAGGGCAGCTCCAGCACGCCCGGCTGTCCGGGCGGCCACGGGCTCACGGCGACCTAGGCGCCCAGCAGGTCCGGGTGCGCCCGGCCGGCCACCATGGGCAGCTCCACCGAGGTGACCACCCCGGGGTCGGCCGCGCACACGTAGGGCACGGCGTTGACGCAGTGCGCCGCCGTGGCGACGATGCCGGGGTTGCTGGCCAGCCCCGCCTCCACGCTCTCCGGCTGCCAGCCGCGGATGGTGACGAAGGTGTCGGGGTTGCCGCGCACCTCGATCTCGAAGCGCTCACCCTCCTCGCCGAGCGTCCAGGCCGGCTCCAGGTGCTCCTCGCCCATCAACCAGCTCACACCGATCTGCACCACCAGCCGGTCGCCGACGAAGGCCTCCCAGAAGAACTTCTGCGCAGCGACCTGGCCGGGCTCGATCACCCCGATGGGGGAGTCGATGGGGGCGGTGGCCACCGCCAGCTCGTGGCGCGGACGGATGTCCACGTCACCGCCGATACCGAGGGTGTCGACCACCATGCGCACCGACTGGGTGAACCCGCGGCTGAGCAGGTCCAGCATCGGTCCGGTGCGCGCCTGCTCCGGGGTGGAGCCGAAGAACATGATCGAGCGGACCACGTCCGGTGCGCCGTAGGTGCGGATGTCGGAGAACTCCTCCGCACGCACGAAGGTCACCGCCGAGGACATCGACGACAGCAGCAGCGGGAACACCTCGGTGACGCCACCGGGGTCGATCCCGGTGCCGTGCAGGCTCACCCCACCGTCGAGACAGGCCTGCTCGACCTTGGTCGTCTCCTTGTCGGTGGGGTAGTACCAGCCCACCGGGGTGATCACGTTCTTGCCCGAGCGCAGCAGCGCCGCCACCTCCCGCGAGCTGGGGACCAGGGGCGCGTAGACCACTGCGTCGGCCTCCAGCGCCAGGATCTCCTCGACGCTGCTGGTGGCCCGGACGCCGAGCGGGTCGAGGCCGGCGAGCTCGCCGGCGTCACAGCCGTGCTTGTCCGCCGAGTGCACCCAGCAGCCGACCAGCTCGAGCTCGGGATGGGCCACGATGGCCCCGATCGCGGCTCGTCCCACAGAACCGGTGGCCCACTGCACTACCCGCAACACCATGACCGGCTCCTTGCCTGTTGGTTAGGGCCACGGTATTGCGGGGAGCGGCAGTGTCAATGGGATCAGCGTCAATGGCCTCGGCTCAGACGGTGACCGCCGGCTGTGGGACGCCGGTGCCCGCGGGGATCGTGGTGACGTCGCCGTGGCGCTTCGCGCGGTGCGCCACCCAGCGGTCGGCCGCCAGGTTGAGCAGCACACCGACCACACCCCAGACCACGATCACCAGCAGGTTGCCGCCGACAACGTGCCCGTCGAAGTAGACCGACAAGCCACCACCGGAGGCAGGCACACCACCCAGCATGACTGGGACGATCGCGGCGAGTCCGAACGTGCGGGTGAAGGCCCCGGTGACCAGCGCCATGGCGAAGATGGTCAGCGAGCCGACACCGGTCAGCTCCCAGGCGTGGCCGTTGACCGCGCCGATGAGGACGTCGAACAGGAACCACAGCCACAGGGCCATGCCCACCGACCAGCCGGCGAGCAGCGGCAGGCGCTGGCGCGGCCGCGTGAGCTCCGGTGCTCCGCCGCGGAACACCGCCATGATCAGGAAGCCCGCCATGATCCAGGCCATGCTGACGTACATGCTGTTGCTGCCCATGCCGTCGTCCGACCGAGAGCCCGGAGCAGGACTGACGCTCCCGGTGGGGGTCAGATCATGTCGCGACCCTCGCGCCGTGCCTCCAGGTAGTCCCGGAGGAACGCCCTGCTGATCACGAACAGCACGCCGGCAACCAGGACCGGCCAGACCAGCATGTAGAGGGTGAGCGCAACGGTGCTCATGCGCGGGTTCCTTCCGTCGTGGGTGCCGTGGTGGAGGGGCCGGCGCGGGAGGGGTCGGCGCGGGAAGGATCGAAGTCCCCGGTGCCCTCGGCGATCAGGGCAAAGTCGAAGCGGGTGCGCTGGCGCACCGACATGCCGAAGCAGACCAGCGTGCTGACGGCGTACGCGGCCAGCGAGGCGCTGAGCGTGGCGTAGTCGTGCAAGAAGCCGAGCACGAACGGGGCGGAGACCAGCGCCGACAGCACGGCCACCACCTGTGCGACGCGCAGGCCGAAGAACCCGAAGGCCATCAGGCCGAGAACCACACCGATCCCCACCACGGAGAGGACGTCGGTGAGCAGCCCCACCGCACCGTTCACGGGTACCCAGCTGAATCGGATGGGCAGGAAGACGGCAAGTGCGGCGAGCACCGAGGTGGTGAAGGCCCGGTTGGTCACCTTGTCCCAGTAGAAGCTGGCGATCACCGGGAAGACCAGCGCCCCCCAGAGCGCGCCCACGAAGACCAGCAGGTCCAGGATGCTCAGCTGGAGGCTCGCCAGCGCGACCGCGACCGCGGTGGCCACCACCATCGTGGTGCGGCCGACCAGCACCATGGTCCGGGGGTTCGCGCCCTTCTTGCCGGCGAGGTTCTGGCCGTAGACGTCAGCCATCGCGATGGAGGCGAGCGCGGCGAGGTCGGAGTCCGCTGTGGACGACAGCGCTCCGATGATCATCACGAAGAACACCGCCAGCAGCACGGCCGGCAGGTAGCTCATGGCCATCTGCGGGATCACGTTGTTCACGTCGCCGTCCATCGGCTCGATCCCGAGGTACAGCGCCAGGACCCCGAGCATGCCGACGCCGATCACGGTGGCGCCGTAGCCGATGGTCGCCGTGATGAAGGTCGGCTTGATGAGGTTCTCGCGCACCGCGAACAAGCGCTGCGCGATGGTCTGGTTGCCGATGGCGTAGGCCAGCACCGCGGCGATGTAGGGGGCGCCCTGGTTGAGGAACGCGTCGCTGGAGAAGAAGCTGCCCTGCTGCGCGGTGAGGTTGCCTGCGCCGCTCTCGAACGCGGCGGGGAAACCTGCGGCGAAGAAGATGAACGGCACGATCACCACCACGGCGCCGAGCATGGCGACCACCTGGATGAAGTCGGTCAGCACCGAGGCCCGAAAGCCCGACCACAGCGTGTAGAGCAGGACCCCGCCGGCGACGATGAACACACCCTGGATGAAGTTGAACGGCGACAGCATGGAGATGAGGACTCCGCCGGCCAGAAAGTTCGACATCAGGCTGATCACGCTGCCGACCACGTTGGACCCGGCCAGCATCAGCTGGCTGGAGCGACCGTGACGCACGCGCATCACCTCGGCCAAGGTGTGGGCCTTGGGCGCCACCGCGCGGATGCGGCGTCCGAAGGGGTAGATGAACAGGATCATCAGCGCACCCCACAGCCCGTAGTGAATGGGACCGGAGATGCCGTAGGTGTAGCCGGAGGTGGCCGAGGCGTACAGCGACGACGCCCAGATCCACGTGGCGGTCATGCTCGCGGCCGAGATGCCGAACCCAAGCTTGTTCCCGGCGGTCATGTACCCGTCGGCGTTCTCCTCGCGCTTTCCGATGCGCAGCGAGACCCAGAAGGTGCCACCGTAGAAGAACACCAGGAGGCCGACGATCGCCACCACGCTGAGCTGCGTGAAACCTGAATCAGGCACACGCCACCTCCTTCATCAACTTCGAGCTCGGACCCGTTCCCTCCGGTGTGGTCACAGAGTCGGGTCGCGGCAGGTGTCGGTGGGCTGCGAGGCCGTCCACGGTGTGATTCTTCGCAGACGTGGCAAACCCACCCTTGTCGGACAGTGCGGACGTTATCAACGCCAGCTTTGTCGCGAGGTACCGGCACCAAGCCATAGCACCCTGGAACGAATACCCGAAATGGCCCGCTGACCGGCTGACATGGCGTCGCGGTCAACCGCTGGACAGCCCGGTGCGGCCGTGCCACGGTGGTCTCTCGGACCGTGCGGGAAAGGGGTCGGTCTCGAGTGTCGACGCCACTGGACCGAGCGAGCGAGGCGCTGCGGCGGCACGGCCTCGGTCGGTGGGCTCCGCCGGCGCCCTGGGGCAACGGTCTGGACCACGTGGTGTTTCGGGCCGGCGACCTGGCCGTGCGCGTGGGCCGAGACGTCGACGTCACCCACGAGAGCGAGCTGCTCGCCGTCCTCGCGGCGGCCGACCTGGGGGTGGCGGTGCCCTGCCCCGTGCTGGTGGAGGCCGAGCTTGCGGTGCTGGCCTACCCGCTGCTGCCGGGAGCCCCGCTGCTGGGGCAGCCGCCGCCGCAGGGGAGTGCGACGACCCTCGCGCGGGCGCTGCGGAGGCTGCACCGGGTGAACGCGGCGACGGTGGCGGGTCTCGTCCCCCGGGAGATCGATCCGGGGGTGGAGTGGCTGGCCGACCTGCACGGTCCGGTCGAGCACCTCGACCTCCTCCACGCCACCGTGCCTGATCCACCGGAGCACCCCGTGCTGTGCCACAACGACCTGGGAGCTGAGCACCTGCTGGCCGACGGCGGCGAGCTCACCGGCATCCTCGACTGGTCCGACGCGGCGATCACCGACCCGGCCATCGACCTGTCCCGGCTGCTCCGCGACTTCGGGCCGCGCTTCCTGGACGAGGTGCTGGACGGCTACGGCGACCTGGGCGGCGACGCGATGCCGCGGATCTACTTCTACGCCCGCTGCGCCGCGCTGGAGGATCTCGCCCACGCGCGGGCCACCGGTCGCGCGGAGTACGCGGTGGCGGCGCGGCCCAGCCTCACCTGGCTGTTTCCCGGCTAGGCCGCCCCCCTGTAATCACCCGGTGGGTGAGCAGGCTGTGGTCTTCGCTGGTGCGACGGTCGTGGGGTGCCGCCGGGGTCGATCCAGGCCGGTGGAGTGAACCAGGGTTGGCGGTCCTTGCCGATGGCTACGGACCAGCCTTGGTGGTGCACGACCCGGTGATGGTGCCCGCAGAGGAGAACCAGGTTGCTTAGTGCGGTGTCGCCGTTGTCCGCCCAGTGGATGATGTGGTGGGCGTGGCACCAGCCTGGTGGTCGGCCGCAGCCGGGGAAGGCGCAGCCGCGGTCGCGGGCGATCAACGCGCGTCGCAGGCTGCCGGAGACGGTGTAGGTGGTGCGGCCGACGTCGAGTGGGACGCCGTGCTCGTCCAGGGTCATGGGGGTGATCTCGGCGTCGCAGGCCAATCGGCGGGCGGCGGCGATGGACAGGGGTCCGAGGAAGGTGAGCTCTGCGGCCGGGCCATGGCCGGCGGCGAGGGCGTCGGCGCGGACATGCAGGGTGAGGTGCGGGCGGGCGTAGCCCTCCCCGGGCACGCAGGCGTGATCGGCCGCGCGCCCCAACAGATCGACGAGCGCATCTCCGAGGCGTCGGGCGGGTGAGCGGGGGTCCTTCTCTCCGTTTTCTTCCGATCGTGGCTTGGCCAGGGGAGAGAGGACGGAGCGGGCGAGCTCGGCGGCTTCGGTGTCCAGCCAGCCGGTCACCTTGTGCAGCCCGTCGCCGCAGTCACTGATGCGCAGGTCCCGGCGTGCGACGGCTTGTTCCTCGGTGAGCTCAGCATCGTCGGGGCAGATGCGGGCGAGCAGCTCGCGACCGCGGCGGCCCAATGCCTGGGGGTCCTCCAGGCGGGCGGCGTCCAGCAGGTAGGTGCGGCAGGCGTCGACACCGTCACCGGGTAGGTCGTCGGGCAGCTGCTGCAGCACCCGCACGATCACCTCCGCGTGGTCCACCGTGATGGCGCCGGAGTCCAGCGCAGCGGCCACATCGGGCAGCCGATCCAGGGCCAGGCCCAACCGCACCATTCGCGATGCCGCACCCGGGGACACGCGGCTCACGTCGGTCAGCCACCGCGCGGTGTTCGCGGCGCCCAGCTCGATTGCTGCTCCCCGCCGATCGATCTCGGTGATGGTTCGTAGCTGCAGGCCCTGAATGGCAGAGGTGGCGGTGCCGAGGTCGCGAGCGAACGTCACCAGCTCGTCCGACCCCAGGCGCCACAGCTCCACCCCAGTGGGGTCTGCGAGGGCACCGGCCATGTCCATGAGTCGAACACTAGTTCGAACCACCGACAGTTATCGGGCCAGTGACCGGACGCTGACCAGTGCGGGTGTGATGCCCTGCCCGAGCACCCCGGGCGCCGCGCAGCGCCTCCGGCCGCCCTGACGTCTGTAAGCAATAGTTGACGCACGTCACAATTCGACCTAGGTTCTGCTGTGACCAGCCTCACTCCGGCTGCTGCGCACCATCTTTCCCGCCCAGGGCCGGCTGCGGCTCACCTCCAGGAGGACACGTGTCCCGTCCCACCACCGCCGTCATCGGCGCCGGCATCAGCGGTCTCACCGCGGGCAAGATGCTCGGCGACTACGGCGTGCCGTACACCTGCTTCGAGATGTCCGACCGCATCGGCGGCAACTGGGCGTTCGGCAACCCCAACGGGGTCAGCAGCGCCTACCGGTCGCTGCACATCGACACCTCCAAGCACCAGCTGTCCTTCCGGGACTTCCCGATGCCGATGACCTACCCGGACTTCCCGCACCACACCCAGGTCAAGGCCTACCTGGAGGACTACGCCACGGCGTTCGACCTCAAGCAGCACATCGAGTTCGACAACGGGGTGGAGCACGCCGAGCGGCTCGCCGGTGGGGGCTGGGAGCTCACCACCGGGCGCGGCGAGACTCGACGATTCGACTTCCTCGTGGTCGGCAACGGCCACCACTGGGACCCGCGCACCCCCAGCTTCCCCGGCACGTTCTCCGGGGTGGAGATGCACTCCCACCACTACATCGACCCGCGCAGCCCGCTGGACCTCACCGGCAAGCGGATCCTGGTGGTGGGGCTGGGTAACAGCGCCGCCGACATCACCGTCGAGCTGTCCTCGCGCACCCTGCAGAACGACGTCACCCTCTCCACCCGCTCCGGCGCCTGGATCGTGCCCAAGTACCTGGCGGGCAAGCCGGCCGACAAGTACTTCAAGACCTCGCCCACCATCCCGGCGCGCTGGCAGCGCAAGCTCACCCAGCTCACCGCGCCGCTGATCGCCGGCAACCCCGAGGACTACGGCCTGCCCAAGCCCAACCACAAGTTCATGGAGGCCCACCCCACCCAGTCGGTGGAGCTGCCGCTGCGGCTGGGCTCCGGCGACGTGGTGGCCAAGCCCAACGTCACCCTGCTGGACGGGGAGACGGTGCACTTCGAGGACGGCACCAGCAGCGACTTCGACGTCATCGTCTACGCCACCGGCTACAACATCACCTTCCCGTTCTTCGACGAGAGCTTCCTCAGCGCGCCGGACAACCACGTGCCGCTGTACAAGCGGATGTTCAAGCCGGGCATCGACGACCTCGCCTTCGTCGGGTTCGCCCAGTCCACGCCCACCCTGTTCCCGTTCGTGGAGTGCCAGGCCCGCCTCGTCGCGGCCTACGCGGCCGGGCGCTACCGGCTGCCGTCGGTGGCCGAGATGGAGCAGGTGATCGTGGCGGAGGAGCAGAAGTACACCGGACACATGGTGGCCTCGGCGAGGCACACCCAGCAGGTGGACTTCTTCCTCTACGAGCACGACATGCGCACCAAGGAGCTGCCCGCCGGGCTGCAGCGCGCCACCGCTGAGGGCGCGCCCCTGCTCGCCGGCCGGACCACGTGAGCGCACGGTCGCTGACCGACCGCCGCGCTGGTGCCGCCGGCGACCTCCGCAGGACCGCGTTGCTGCGAGCCCTGGACGAGCAGCTGCGGCAGACCGACGGGGACCTGGACGCGGTCAACGTCGGCGACCTCACCAAGCAGGCCGGGGTGACGCGGCCGGCGTTCTACTTCTACTTCGAGAGCAAGGCGGCTGCCGTTGCCGCCGCGGCCGACGAGATGTACGGCGAGGTCTCCACCGCGACGTCGGTGCTGCTCGGTGAGGGCGACCCGGCCACCCGGATCACCCGGACGCTCGCGTCGCTGGTGCGCGCCGGGCGCGACCACCGCCACCTCTACCGGGCCATGCTGCAGGCCCGCAACACCTCGGCCGAGGTCCGTGCTCTCTGGGAGGCCGACCGCCGTCAGTTCGTCGCCCCGATCGCGGCGATGATCACTGACGAGCGGGCCGCGGGCCGCGCCGCCGCGGGCGCACCCGCGGACGCCCTGGCCACCATGCTCCTCGACCTCAACGAACGACTGCTGGAGCGGCTCACCTTCGTCACCGACGCCGACCCCACCGCGCTGACCGACGCCGTGGCCGCCATCTGGCTGGCCACCATCTACGGACGCACCGACCTGCTGCACCCGAGCACCCACCTGACCACACAGCAAGGGACACCGGAATGACCACGCACGAGCTCCCCACCCGCCAGGAAGCCGGCTACCAGCAGGTCTCCTTCTCCTCGGCCGGCACCACCTGCGACGCCTGGCACTTCACCGCCGGCTCCGACGCGTTGACCACCGCGGCGGGACGGCCAGTGGTGGTGATGGCGCACGGGCTGGGTGGCACCAAGGACTCTGGGCTGCAGCCCTTCGCCGAGGCGCTGGCCGCCGCGGGGCTGGACGTGTTCGCCTTCGACTACCGCGGCTTCGGCACCAGCGGCGGCAGCCCCCGCCAGCGAGTGTCACCCACCGGCCAGCTGGCCGACTACCGCGCCGCCATGCGGGCCGCCGCGGCGCTGGACGGGGTGGACGCGCACCGGCTGGTGCTGTGGGGGGTGTCGCTGTCGGGCGGGCACGTGCTGGCCGCCGGCGCCGATCGCGACGACGTGGCCGCCGTCATCTCGCTGACCCCGCTGGTGGACGGCACGTCCGCGGGACGGCACGCCATGGCCCACCACAAGCCCACTGAGCTGCTGCGCTCCGGCGCGGCCGCGGTGCGCAGCCGGGTGTCCGGCCTGGTCGGCAGGGCGCCGGTGATGATGCCGGTGGTGGGCCGGCCGGGGGAGATGGCCGCGCTGTCGCTGGACGGCTGCTACGAGGACTACCTCTCCCTCGCCGGCCCGTCGTGGCGCAACGAGATCGACGCCGCGGTGGGCGTGGAGCTGGGCAGCTACAAGCCGGGCAAGCAGGCTGACCGGCTGCGCTGCCCGCTGCTGGTGCAGATCGGCGACTTCGACCGCAGCGCCCCGCCGCAGGCCGCCGCCACCGCTGCCTTCGCGGGCCGGGCCGAGGTGCGCCACTACCCGTGCGACCACTTCGACGTGTGGCCCGGCAAGGAGTGGTTCGACACCACCGTGGCCCACCAGGTGGCGTTCCTGACCCGCCACCTGGCCCCCGCCGACTAGCTCAGCGGGCCTGGGTCTCGGCCGGCTCCGGCTGCTCGGGCAGCGCGCACACGCCGTCCACGCACACCGCGCCGGCGTCACCGACCATCTCGAACGGCGCGGTCACGCCGGCACCTCGGCGGCGGCCTGGGTGAGGGCCTGCTCGAACAGCTCGGCCGGCTGGGCGCCGGAGACGCCGTAGCGGCCGTCGATGACGAAGAACGGCACGCCGCTGATGCCGTAGGCGCGGGCCTGGTCGATGTCGGCCTGCACCGCGTCGCGGTAGGTGCCCTCGGCCAGGTCGGCACGCACCTGCGCGGCGTCCAGGCCCACCTCCGCGGCCAGCTCGGCGAGGTCGTCGTCGTGGCCGACGTGGCGGCCCTCGGTGAAGTAGGCGTGCAGCAGCCGCTCCTTGAGCTGCACCTGCAGCCCGTGGGCCTTGGCCACGTGCAGCACCTCGTGCGCCTTGAGGGTCTTGGTGTGCCGGACGGCCGCGTAGTCGAAGGTGATGCCCTCGGCGGCGCCGGTGGCGGTCATCTGCTCCAGCAGCTGGCGGACCTGCTCGACGGGCATGCCCTTGTGCTGGGCGAGGAAGTCGACCTCGCTGCCCTCGTAGTCCACCGGGGTGTCTGGGGCGAGCTCGAAGGAGTGGTACTCCACCTCCACCTCGCCGCCACCGGCCTGCTGGTAGCGGCGCACCCCCTCCTCGAAGCGGTGCTTGCCGACGTAGCACCAGGGGCAGGCGATGTCGGACCAGATGTCTACCTTCAGCGGGCTGCTCATGCCCGGGGCAACACCACGGGCAGACGCCGGTATTCCGGCGGCGGTGCGGTGCTCAGCCGGGGAGGCCGGCGAGCTCGGCGAAGGCCGCGAGCTGCTCCAGGTAGTGCTCCAGCGACTCGTGGCGCAGCGTCAGGTTCACCAGCGTGCCGCCCGCCTTCTCCGCCGTCTCCAGCATCTCGCCGACCGAGTCGGGCGCGCCGATGGCGTCGATGCGCCCACCGGGGGTGAAGACCACGTCGAACCCGGCCGGCGGGTCCACCTCGTCGAGCATCTGGCGCATCAGCTCCGGGGAGGGGCCGCGGAACGCCTGCGGCGCGGGCGACCACCCGTCAGCCAGCGTCACGGCACGCCGCAGCGCCCGCTTGCTGTGCCCACCGATCCACAGGGGCAGCTTCTCCTGCGCCGCGTGCGGGTCGATCACCAGGTTCTCGAAGGAGTAGTACGGACCGTCGTAGGACACCACCCGCTTGCCCAGCGCCGCGCGCAGCGCCCGCAGCGCGTCGTCGGCCCGGGGACCGCGGTCGGCGAAGGGCTTGCCGAGCAGGTCGAACTCTTCCTCGAGGTTGCCCACCCCGAGGCCCAGCACCAGCCGGCCACCGCTGAGGTGGTCCAGCGTGCCGTAGCGCTTGGCCAGCTCCAGCGGGTGGTAGAAGGGCAGCACCAGCACGTACGGCAGGAACCGGATGCGGCTGGTCTGGCCGGCCAGGAACGCGAACGTCGCCAGCGGGTCGTAGAACCGCTCGCCACGGGGCAGGCCCGGGGGCACTGCCACGTGGTCGCCGCAGGTCATGAAGTCGTAGCCGAGCTGGTCGGCGGCCTGGGCCACCCGCACCAGCTCGGCCGGACCGGCCTCGCTCTCCCACGCCGGGCGGTTGCCCGAGAGCGCCACGATGGGAGAGCCGAGGCCTACCCGCATCAGTGCGCGGCCTGGTCGTGACCGGCGAAGGCTGCCTCCGGGTTGACCGGAAGCGGCTCGTGGGAGACCACCTCCAGCGTCCCGGCCACTGCGGCCTCCCGGATGCTCTGCCGCAGCTCCTGGCAGCCGGAGAAGGTGCCACCGTTGGGCCCGGGACGCGGGGAGGCCGCCCGCCGCTCCAGGCAGGCCTCCACCGCGTCGTCGTGCCACTGGATGGTCGTCTGGTCCCAGCTGCTCTTGCGTGCCGTGACCGATGCGGTGCACGCCCGGCAGCGCACCTGCTGCATCGGCGTGTCCTCGAGACGGTTGTCGGGCCGAACGCTCATCAGACCGGCTGGCTCTCGGCGGTCTCGCGATCGGCGGCGTCCCGGGTGGCGATGTTCTGGGCGACCTCGGCACGCCACGCCTGGTTCGGCTGCGTGGTGTCGATCTCGAACTCGAACCGGTCCGTCATGTCCGGCGTCACGTCGGCGACGTCGACGTAGAACTGCTCGTACCAGCGACGCAGCTGGTAGACCGGGCCGTCCTCCTCGGTGAGCAGCGGGTTGTCGATGCGGGCCTTGTGCTTCCAGATGTGCACGTCCTGCTCGAAGCCGAGCCGGATGAAGTCACCCATCTTGCGGGCCATCGCCTCGGCGGCCGCGTCGTCCAGGCCCGGCAGCTTCTTGACGATGACGCCGTACTGCAGCACGAAGGAGTTGGCGTCGATCGGGTAGTGGCAGTTGATGAGCACGCTGGGGACGTCCTCAGCGTTCTGGTAGTGGTACACGAGGTCGTCGATCATGAACGACGGTCCGTGGTACGAGGCGACCGATGAGTTGCCCGTGCTGATCGGCGCGTTGGGGTCCGACGCGGCGGCGCGCTGGATGTCGTCGCGGCCCTCACCGTTCATCCACTGGGTGGCGGTGTGCCCCTCGAAGACGTTCTTGAAGTACGTCGGGAAGGAGTAGTGGATGTAGAAGAAGTGCGCCATGTCCACGACGTTGTCGATGATCTCGCGGCAGTTGGAGCCCTCGATCTTGGTGGTGTACCAGACCCAGTCGGTGTACTCCGGGTCGTCGTAGGCCGCGATGCGCGGGATGGTCACGTCCGCCGGCGGGGGGTTGCCCTCGGGGTCGTTCCAGACGAAGAGCATGCCGTCCTGCAGCAGCGTGGGCCACGCCGCGGTGCGGGCGCGCAGCGGGACGCGCTTGGCGTAGGGCACGGCCTTGCACTTGCCGTCGCCGCCCCAGCGCCAGTCGTGGAACGGGCAGGCCACCGTGTTGCCCTTGACCTGGCCCTGGGAGAGGTCGCCGCCCATGTGGCGGCAGTAGGCGTCGAGCACGCTGATCTTGCCGTCCTCGCCGGCGAAGACCACGAGCTTCTGGCCGAAGGCCTCGATGGAGTGCGGCTTGCCGTCGGCGAAGTCGCGCTGCAGGCCCAGGCAGTGCCAGCCACGTGCGTAGCGGTCCGGCACGCCGTCGTTCTCGATCTGGCGGACCTCGTCCTCGACAATGCTCATGTTCGGGTCTCCATTCCTGACGTCCCAGGGTCTGCGCCGCAAGGCAGTACGCCCGCGAGCCTGCTTGCAGTGTCATGGATCACCAGGGTTTAGTCGAGACGAGTCCCGCTGATCGGGAGAAAACCGGACAGCTGTCTCGCCTAACGGGACCGCTCTCGGGAGCAGTGGTGGGCTGGCCTAGCGTTCGCACCGTTGACCGACGATGTGAGGCGAGGCGCGGGAATGACTGTGGATAGCACCAGCTGGGACGAGACCTTCGACTTCGTGGTCGTGGGTTCCGGGGGCGGCGGCATGACTGCGGCCCTCACCGCCAAGGACGCGGGCATGTCCACCGTGGTGATCGAGAAGGGCTCCAAGTACGGCGGCTCCACCGCCATCTCCGGCGGCGGGATCTGGATCCCCAACAACCCCACGCTGCGCAAGAAGGGCCACGACGACAGCACCGGCTCCATCCGTCGCTACCTCGACCTGCTCACCGAGGGGCGCGTCCCCGGCGCCCGCCTGGACGCCTACATCGAGCACGGCCCCAAGGCGATGGAGCTGCTCGAGCAGAGCAAGTGGATGAAGTTCTTCTGGACCAAGGGCTACTCCGACTACCACCCCGAGCTGGAGGGCGGCAAGGCCGACGGCCGCTCCATCGAGGCCAAGCCGTTCGACACCCGCAAGCTGCGCGAGGACGAGAAGTACCAGCGCCCCAACAGCATGAAGGGCCCGCTGGGCCTGTGGGTGACGGCCAAGGACTACCACGACCTGGCCATGGTGAAGCGCACGTGGGCCGGCCGTCGAGCATCCATGGTCGCCGCCTGGCGGGTGTCGTCCAACATGGTCCTGCGTCGCCACATGGCCACCGGTGGCCGCGCCCTGGTCGCGCGGATGCGGATGGCCCTCAAGGACGCCGGCGTCCCGGTGTGGCTGAAGACCCCGATGACCGAGCTGGTGGTCGAGGGTGGCCGCGTGGTGGGAGTGGTGGTCCAGCGCGACGGCACGTCGGTGCGGGTGGGTGCTCGCCGCGGTGTCCTGCTGGCCACCGGTGGCTTCGACCACAACACCGAGATGCGGGAGAAGTACCTGCCCGAGGGCGGCAAGGAGAACCACAGCCTCGGCGCCCGTGAGCTCAAGGGTGACGGCATCAACGTCGGCACCCAGCTCGGTGCGGCCGTGGACCTCATGGACGACGCCTGGTGGATGCCCTCGGTGGAGCACCCCTCCGGTGCCACCATCCCGCTGGTGTCCGAGCGGGCCATCCCCGGCCAGGTCATCGTGGCCGCCGACGGCAAGCGTTTCACCAACGAGGCCGCGCCGTACGTGAACTTCGTGCACGACCAGCTGGAGGGCAAGCACCTGCCGGCGTACTTCGTGATGGACGCCAAGGCCCGCGCGCGCTACCCGTTCGCGCAGATCCTGCCCGGCATGCCCTTCCCGGACGACTTCTACTCCGCCGGCATCGTGCACAAGGCCGACACCCTCGCCGAGCTGGCCGAGCAGGTCGGGCTGCCGGCTGAGGCGCTGACCCAGACGGTGAGCCGCTTCAACGACTTCGCCCGCAGCGGCAAGGACCTCGACTTCAACCGGGGCGACAGCGCCTATGACCGCTACTACGGCGACCCGACGCTGAAGAACCCCAACCTCGACACCATCGAGAAGGCGCCGTTCTACGCGATCCGCGTGGAGGTGGGCGACCTGGGCACCAAGGGTGGCCTGGTCACCGACGAGCGGGCCCGGGTGCTGCGCGAGGACGAGTCGGTCATCGACGGGCTCTACGCCACCGGCAACACCACCGCGTCGGTGATGGGCAACGAGTACGCCGGCCCGGGCGCCACCATCGGCCCCTCCATCGCCTTCGGCTACATCGCGGCCAAGGACGCGGCGGGCGTGGCGCTCTGACGCTCCCTCAGCTCTGACGCTCGATCAGTAAGCCAGCCGGGACACCCCGGCAGCGAACAACCCCGGTGCTCGCGCGGCCAGTGGAACCACACGCCGCGCGAGCACCGGTCTGTCTCGGGCCCAGAGCAGGCCGCTGGTGATCAGCCGCGAGCGGCGCGACACCCGGGCCCAGGCGCGCTCGTAGTCCTGCGGCCGGCCCGCCCGCACGCAGCGCACCAGCTCGGCGGCTGCCCCGAGCGCCACGGCCAGGCCCTCCCCGGTGAGCGCGTCCACGTAGCCGGCGGCGTCCCCCACCAGCAGCACCCGGCCGGCCACCCGCCGGCGCACCGGTTGGCGCAAAGGCCCCGCGCCGCGCACCGGCGACACCGGGGTGGCCCCGGCCAGCTGCTCGGCCAGCAGCGGGAACTCCCGCAGCTGCTCGGCGAAGCCGGCGCGGGTGGCGGAGAGCACCGCCACCCCGAGGGTGTCCGGCGCCACGGGCGTCACGTAGGCCTCGGAGTGCTCGCCCCAGGTCACCTCCACGTGGTCGGTGGTGGGGGCCAGCGCGTAGTGGCGGCGCTGGCCCCACCGAGGTGCCGCGGTGGTCGGCGCCTGCAGCCCCAGGGCGCGGCGCAGGGGGGAGTGCAGCCCGTCGGCGGCCACCAGGTACCGCGCGCACAGCCCTGCCGCCTCCACCCGGTCGTCGTGCTGCACGGGGGCGTGCACGGTGCGGTCCAGGACGGACACGCCCTGCTGCTGCACAGCCTCGCGCAGCGCTCGGTGGAGCTCGGTGCGCCGCACCCCGCGTCCGGGCCCGGCGGTGAACGCGGCGTGGGCGGCCAGGCTGCCCTGGCGGTAGGTGATGCCGCGGATGGCGTGGCCCGGCGGATCGACGCCGAGAGCCTGCAGCGCGTGCAGCGCCACCGGCATCAGCCCCTCGCCGCACGCCTTGTCCAGGGTCCCTCCGCGCCGCTCGCACACCACCACGTCCAGCCCGGCACGGGCTGCGCCGAGGGCCACCGCCAGCCCGGCGGGCCCGCCGCCGGCGACGAGCAGGTCATGCATCCAGCGCCGCCAGTGCGTGGTTCTCGCTGCGGATGCGCACGGTGAGCAGCGCCGCGTTGAGCACCGTGAACACCACCGCGGTGACCCAGGCGGTGTGCACCAGCGGCAGCGCGACCCCCTCCACCACCACCGCCACGTAGTTGGGGTGGGGGATCAGCCGGTAGGGGCCGTGGGTGATCCGCGGCAGGTCCGGCACCACCACCACCCGGGTGTTCCACTGTGGACCCAGCGTGGTGATGCACCACCACCGCAGGCCCTGCGCGGCGACCACCAGCGCCAGCATGGGCCAGCCGAGGCCGGGGATGAACGGCGGGTCGGCGAGCCACACCTCCAGCAGGCAGCCCACCAGCAGCCCGGTGTGCAGCACCACCATGGCGGGGTAGTGGCCGGCCCCGCTCTCCCGCCCGCCGCGCTCGCGGCTCCAGGCCAGGTTGCGCCGGGCGATCACCAGCTCGGCGAGCCGCTCCACGCCGACCAGTGCCACCAGGACGGTGAACCAGACCTCGCTCACCACTGCAGCAGCACCAGCTCGGCGGCGAAGCCCGGGCCCATCGCCATCAGCACCCCGCGGTCACCGGGTCCGGCGGGGCGCTGCTGCAGGGTGTCGCGCAGCACGTGCAGCACCGAGGCCGAGGACATGTTGCCCACGGTGCTCAGCGAGTGCCAGGTCAGGGCCAGCGCGTCGTCGCCCAGGCCCAGCGCGGCCTGCACCGCCCGCAGCACCTTGGGCCCGCCAGGGTGGCTGATCCAGCGCGTGACGTCCTCGAGCTTCAGCTCGTGCGCGGCGAGCAGGCCCCGCACGTCCTCGCCCAGGTAGGTGTCCACCAGCTCGGGCACCTCCGCGCCCAGCACGATGGCCAGCCCGGTGGTGCCCACGTCCCAGCCCATGGCGTCGGCGGTGTTGGGGTAGAGGTGGCTGCGGGAGTCGACCACCTGCGGACCCTGGTGAGCGGTGGCGCGCTCGGCGCCCACGGCGACCACCGCGGCCGCGCCGTCGCCGAAGAGCCCGGAGGCCACCATGTTGGCCACGCTGGCGTCCCCGCGCTGCAGGGTGAGCGAGCACAGCTCCACCGACACCAGCACGGCCACCTCGTCCGGGGCGCCGCGGAGGTAGTCGTGCAGTCGAGCCACTCCGGACGCCCCCGCCATGCAGCCCAGGCCCATCAGCGGGACCCGCTTGACGTCCGGGCGCAGCCCGACCATGGCGGCCATGCGCGCGTCCAGCGAGGGCACGGCGATGCCGGTGACCGTGGTGGACATGATCAGGTCGACGTCCTCGGGGGTGAGCCCGGAGTCGGCGAGGGCGCCGAGCAGGGCCTGCGCGCCGAGGTCCACGGCCTCCTGGAGGAAGACGTTGTTGGCCGCGGTGAAGCCGTCCAGGCCGGCGTAGCGCTCGAGGGGCAGGACGAGGTGCCGGGTGGAGACGTGGGCGCTCTCGTGGAACCGGTTGAGCAGCAACCGGGACCGGTCGTCCGGCAGGCACAGCTGCGCAAACGTCTCGGTGATCTGCTCCTGCGGGTAGCAGTGCGGGGGCAGGGCGCCGTGCGCTGCGGTGAGCGTGGTCACCCTGAAAACGGTACGACTGGTTCGGCGGATCGGCTCGTTCGTGCCAGAGCGTTCGTGGCGACAGCCATTTGATCACTGGTCGATCACGAAGGACTGCCCTCCGGCACGTCGCGCCCTGCTCCGTGTCTGGTCAACCGCTTAGATGACCAGTCATGAGGGGGAAAACCAAGGGGCGCTTCAGGAAACCGCAACCGCAGGGGACCGCCGACCGCATCTCTGTCGGCACGCTGCCCGCCCGCACCGTGCGCATCAGCGAGGCCGTGCTGCTGCGGCACCCGCCAGAGCAGGTCTGGGAGCTGATTTTTCCGGCCGAGCACGCCCCGGTGCTGTCCCCGAACATCGTGCGCGGCTTCGCCGTGCCCGGGACACCCACGGTGGGGGTCGGTCACCAGCAGTGCTTCACCGACGTGGCCGGCAACACGAGCATCCTGGAGGTGATCGAGCACGAGGCGGGCCGGCGGGCCGTCACCCGCACCATCTCACCGCGGCCGGCGGTGCCGCACCGAATGGTGCACCTGGTGGACCCGGCCCCCAACGGCACCGTGCTCAGCCTGGGCATCGAGATCGACGTCCCTGCCGGTCAGCAGATCGACCCGGGCTTCGAGCCGTTGCAGCGTCGGGGACTGCGGGACTACCTCGACCGGGCCCAACGGGCGCTGGCCATGGCCGAGACCACCAGGACGACCAACCGCGGCAGGCACGCACGGCTCGACGACTAGCACGCCGCCAGCGCACCCAGGGTCACTCGGACTCCTCGTCGACCACGGTCACCGAGGTGACTCCGTCCACCCCGGCCAGCACCCGGGAGGCGTCCCCGACCCTGGCTCCGGCCAGGATCATCATCACGCCCACCTGGCCGGGTTCGTGCAGGGCCAGCGACTCGCTGACGTCGCGGCGCCCCGGCGCGTCCGCGGTCATGGCGTTCACCGTCCACCCGTGCACGCCGCAGGTGCTCAGCAGGCGCCGCAGCACACCCTCGCCGTCGCGGTAGGTGATGTGCAGCTGGACGGCCTGGTGCAGGTGGGGGATCCGGGCGATCCCCGGTGCGAAGCCCAGCACGATCACGAAGTGCAGCGCGGTCACGACGACGGCCAGCAGCACCAGTCCGGCACCGGCCGCCATCCCGATGGCGGCGGTCTCCCAGACGGCCGCCGCGGTGGTCAGCCCGCGCACCGCACCTTGCCGGGTGATGATCAGCCCGGCGCCGAGGAACCCGATGCCGGACACGATCTGGGAGGCGACCCGGGTGGGGTCGACGCTGACGCCCTCGGCCACGACGTCGGTGAACCCGTACTTGCCGACCAGCAGGATCAGCGCCGAGGACGTCCCGACGATGGCCTGGGTGCGCAGCCCCGCGCTCTTGCCGCGCACCTCGCGCTCCAGGCCGATCAGTGCGGACAGGACGAACGCGATTCCGAGCTCGACGAGCTGCACCCAGCCCTGTCCGGGGCCGGTCAGCAGGTCGGACGCGTGCATGTCCGCCATGGTCCACCGCTGCGGGCGACCTGGCTGGACCGTTGCCCGGCGGGTGCCCTAGAGGGTGCGCAACACCAGCAGGAACTGCCCGCCACCGGCGTCCACCTGGGTGGTGACCGAGAGGTCGGGCGCGAAGCGGGAGAGTCGGTCCAGCAGCCACTCGGCGGCCTGGTCGGCGTCCTCCCGGCTGGGGCACCGGGCGACCACCTCGCGGCCACCCTTGCGGCTGAGCCGCTCCACCGTGGGCGCGATGGGGGCGGGGTCGACGACGAACAGCTCCGGCGACCACGCGACCACGGGCTTGACGGCGCCCTTGCGGGTGTTGCACGCGCGGTGCGCCAGGCGTTCCACGCCGACGCTGGACTTCTTGCCCTTCTTCACCGCGCCGCCATCGACGCTCGGGCCCAGGTCGGTGTTCACGGACGCCTCCGGGTCCACCGGCTCGTCGCAGAGCCAGCAGCGCCAGCCGTCGCGGTCGCCGACCTCGGCAAGGGTGCTCATCGGGCAGAGGCTACGGGTGGGCTCCACCGGCACCGGCGGTGGCCGCCGCGACGGCGACGGTCGGGGTGGCCGGGCCACGCTCGGAGGGCGTCCAGCCCGGCGGGCCGAACACGTAGCCCATCCGCTCCCGCCACGTGCTCGCCGCGCGGACGTCCCGAGCCATCCGGGCGTACTCGCCGTACTGCAGGCGCAGCAGGTTGTAGGTCCCCACCGGCTTGGTCAGGCCGTACCGCGGCCGCCGGCCCTCGCGGACGAACGTGCCGAACAGCCGGTCCCAGACGATGAGGATGCCGCCGTAGTTGGTGTCCAGGTACTCGGCGTCGCTGCCGTGGTGCACCCGGTGGTGCGAGGGCGTGTTGAACACCCACTCCACCGGCGCCGGCAGGCGCCCCACCGCCTCGGTGTGGGTGAAGAACTGGTAGATGAGGTTGAGCGAGAACCCCACGTACAGCGTCCACGGCGAGAAGCCCAGCAGCGGCAGCGGCAGCCAGAAGAAGAACTCGAACCAGGGGTTCCACTTCTGCCGCAGCGCGGTGCCCAGGTTCATGTACTCGCTGGAGTGGTGCGCCTGGTGGCCGGCCCACCCCAGCCGCACGCGGTGGGAGAAGCGGTGGTGCCAGTAGTAGGCCAGGTCGACGCCGAGGACGACGAGCACCCAGTACCACCAGGTGTTGGTCGGCAGGTGCCAGGGCGCCAGGTAGGAGTACACCGCCACGAAGGCGAAGAAGGTGACGATCTTGTACGCCGTCAGCACCGCGATCGACCCCACGCCCATGGAGATGCTGGTGCGTGCGTCCCTGAAGTCGTAGCCCGTGCGCGGCTGGTGCTCGTCGTCGTCCAGCCACCGCAGCGCGAGCAGCTCGATGACGATGCAGAGCGCGAAGAACGGAGCCGCGTACGTCAGCGGATTCTTCAACGGGTCCAACGACTCCCACAGATCCATGCGCGGATCGTAGATGTGACGCAGGGCGCACGCGCAGCAGCGTCCCTGGTGGGGGCCTTGCGCACCGGGCGCCACCCCGGCGGCCTGGCGGCCACCACGGGGGGCGGCCGAATGTTCGCGGCTCCTCGGCGCGCGCTGGGTGCGTGCGGCGTGAGTAGCGTGGACGCCATGCCTGACAACCTGCGCCACGTGCCGGCCGAGTGGCTGCACGAGCACCTGCACGACAGCAACGTTCGCGTCATCGACGCCACCGTCTTCCTGCCCTCCGAGGCCAACGGGTGGCGGATGGAGTCCGGCCGCGCCGCCTACGAGCAGGCGCACGTGCCCAGCGCGGTGTTCGCCGACCTCATCAGCGACCTGTCCGACAGCGCCGGGGAGGCCCCCTTCGCCGCGGCGCCGTCGGAGCAGTTCGCCACCGTCATGGGCACGCTCGGGGTCTCCAACGAGTCCACGGTGGTGGCCTACGACCAGGCCAACGGCATCTGGGCCACCCGGATGTGGTGGCAGCTCGCCCTGGAGGGCTTCGACAACGCGGTCATCCTCGACGGCGGTCTGCAGGCCTGGCAGCGCGCCGGGTTCGACACCGCCACCGGGGTGGAGTCCTACCCGCCGGCGAGCTTCGTGGCGCACCGGCGTCCGGAGATGCTGCGCTCCACCGCCGACGTGGAGGCCGCGATCACCGACCCTGACGTGCTGCTGGTGAACGCCCTGGACGCGGAGACCTACGCCAAGGGTCACATCCCGGGCAGCGTCAACGTGCCCTTCGGTGACCTGGTGGACGCCCACGGGGAGCTCAAGTCGCGGCAGGAGCTGCGGGAGCTGTTCGCCGCTGCCGGGGCGCTGGACCCGGACAAGCAGCCGGTCACCTACTGCGGCGGCGGGATCGCCGCCACCGCGGCGGCGCTGGCCCTGGCCGAGGCCGGTCGCGACGACGTCGCGGTGTACGACGGGTCGATGAACGCCTGGACGGCCGACCCGCAGCGGCCGCTGCAGCAGGGCTAGACCGACCAGCTGGGCACGATGAACACGCCCTCGGCCTCCACGGTGACGCCGTCGGCGTCGGCGACGGTGGCGACGACGTAGACCTTGCGGCCCTCCTCGCGGTCGATGCGTTCCTCCAGGCGCAGCCCGCCGAGCGGGGTGGCGCGGCGGTAGCGCATGGTCAGCGTCCCGGTCATCGTGAGCCGGCGGAAGGCGCTGGCGGTCTCACCCATCAGGTGGTCGAGCATGAGGGCCGTGACTCCACCGTGGACGTGGCCGGGTGGGCCCTCGGCCGCTGCGCCGAGCACCACGTCGCAGTGCGCCAGGCCGTCGGGGTCGTGCACGATCGTCAGCGGTGGGGCGGCGGCGTTGCGCCTGCCGATCACCGCGTTGCCCCAGCTCCAGCTGCGGCCCTGCTCGTTGACGTGCACTCCGGCGGGCCCGTCGATCTGCGCTGCCCGCAGCCGGCGCACCAGGGTGGTGACCTCGGCGTGCACCGCCCTGGCCTCGTCCTCGTCCACCGTGGTGCGGATGGTGGCGTCGACCAGCTCGCGCACGCAGTCGGCCAGCGGCACGTAGAAGGACTCCAGGCGGTCGATCTCGCTGCTGGGCACGTCGCTCAGGACGAACTCGACCTCGCTCACGGCGGGTTCCTCTCGTGGTGGTGCACCGAAAAGTACCGCGGCAGTCAATGCCGGCGCCTCGCCCTCCGGGGGCGAGGGGAGGGCATGGGCGATACTCACGCGCATGAGTGTGCTGGTGTGCTTCCACGCCCATCCTGACGACGAGGTGTTCAACACCGGTGGCGTGATGCGCCTGGCTGCCGACGCCGGGCACCGGGTGGTGGTGGTGACGGCCACCGACGGCGCGCTCGGCGAGTTCCCGGAGGGCCTGCTCGCGCCGGGGGAGCGCCTGGCCGACCGCCGCGAGAAGGAGGTCACCGAGTCGGTGCGCATCCTGGGTGCTGACCGCCTGGTGCTGCTCGGCTACGCCGACTCCGGCATGGCGGGCACCGAGGGCAACCACGACCCGGAGGCGTTCTGCAACGCCGACGTGGAGCAGGCCGCCACCCGCCTGGCCGCCGTGCTGCGCGAGGAGGGCGCCGACGTGCTCACCGTGTACGACGCGCACGGCGGCTACGGCCACCCCGACCACGTCCAGGTGCACCGGGTGGGGGTGCGCGCCGCCGAGCTGGCCGGCACTGCGCACGTCTACGAGGCCACCACCGACCGCGACCACATGCGGCAGCTGCTGGCCATGGCCGGCGAGTGGTCGGAGGAGGGGGCGCCGCCGATCGACGTGGAGACCTTCGGCCTGCCCGCCTCGGAGATCACCACGACGGTGGACGTCAGCGCCGTGATGGCGGCCAAGCGCGCCGCGATGCACGCCTACCCCTCCCAGGTCGGCGACTTCGGCCCGTTCCTCGACATGCCCACCGAGCAGCTCACCGCCGCCTTCGGCAGGGAGTGGTTCCGCAAGCGCGACGCAGCCCCCGACCTCACCGAGACCGCGCTGGCGCTGTAGGCGCCGAACGGGGACGAGAGGTTGGGGGCTGCGGCTTGGGGGTTGCGTCCAGCGCCAGGTCAGCCGACCGGGGAGGCCTCGCGGTCGGCGTCCACCTGGTTGGTCTTGCCTGCGGTGGCCATCGCCAGCGGGTCCACCGGAGCCGCGGGGCGACGGACGAAGAACGATCCCACGATGGCCAGCAGCGAGATGACCGCGCCGCAGACCAGCGCACCGTGGATGCCCTCGCTCAGGGAGGTCACCGGGTCGGTGCCGTCCTCGGCGCCGGCCACGGTGGTGCGCGTCATCACGGTGATGAACAGCGCGGTACCGGCGGCACCGGCCACCTGCTGCAGCGTGCTGACGATCGCGCTGCCGTGGGAGTACAGCCGCTGCGGCAGGGCGCCGAGCGCGGCGGTGAGCAGCGGCGAGAACATGAACGCCAGGCCGATGTTCAGCAGGATGTGCCACGCGATGACGGTGCCGATGCTGGTGTCCACGCCCAGCGTGGTCATGCCCCAGAGGGCGGCGCTGGAGATGATGGCACCGGGAAGGACCAGCGGGCGCGGGCCGATCTTGTCGAACAGCGCGCCGACCACCAGGCCGAGGAAGCCCATCGCCAGACCACCGGGCAGCAGCATCAGGCCGGTGGTGAGGGTGGACTGGTCGAGGACGTTCTGCAGGTAGATCGGCAGCAGGATCAAGGTGCCGAACAGCGCCATCATGCTGATGGCCACCAGCACGACGGCGACGGAGAAGTCCCGCGTCTGGAAGGCTCGAAGGTCCAGCAGCGCCTTGTCACCCAGGCGCAGCTGGCGCCAGACGAACAGCGCCAGCGCGACCACACCCACTGCCAGCGGGATCACCGGCGGCATGAGCGCGGCGCCCTCGGCGTCCTGGCCGATGCTGCTGAGCCCGAAGATCAGACCGCTGAAGGCGAACGCGGAGAAGACCACCGACACCACGTCCAGCGGCACTCGCTGCGGCTCGGTGACGTTGCGGACCCAGATCGCACCCAGCACGGTGGCGAGCACCGCGATGGGCACCACGAGCCAGAACATCCAGCGCCAGCTGAGCTGGTCCAGCACCACTCCACCGATGGTGGGGCCGACCGCGGGGGCGACGGCGATGACGATCGAGATGACGCCCATGGTGCGCCCACGGCGCTCCGCGGGGACCACGTTGAGCACGGTGGTGAACAGCAGGGGCAGCATGATCGCGGTGCCCACGGCCTGGATGATCCGGCCCAGCACCAGCACGCCGAACACCGGCGCGGAGGCCGCGACCAGGGTGCCGACCACGAAGCTGGACATCGCGATCACGAACACCGTGCGCAGCGACAGCCGGGTCAGCAGGTAGCCGGTGACGGGGATGACCACCGCCATGGTGAGCATGAAGCCGGTGGTCAGCCACTGCGCGGTCGAGGCGCCGACCTCGAACTCGACCATCAGGTCGGGCAGCGCCACGCTCATGATCGTCTCGTTGAGGATCACGACGAAGGCGGCGGCCACCAGGAGGGCGATCAACCGCCCAGTCCGAGGTGGAGCAGCAGAGGTGGTGGAGACAGGCGAAGTCAAAGGGATGCCTTTCGGGGACAGAGGAGGGCCGTGGGGCGGCGTCAACCACGCCCAACAGGACACGAGCCTATGTTGTTCCCGGCGTGCCCGTCACGGTCGCTGGCCGGCGTGTCAGGGTGCGAGCAGCGCCGCCAGCCCCGCACCCAGCTTCGCCCGCCACCACGCCCAGTCGTGTCCACCCGGCTGCGCCAGCACCTGGTGCCACTCCTGCCGCTCGGCGAGCAGGGCGGCCACCTCGCGGTTGCCGTCGGCCACCTGCTCCTCGTGCGTGCCGTGCTGCAGCACGGTCCGGGTGGGACGCGGCTCGGCGTGGCGCAGCCACTGGGAGATGGGCCGGGCGGCGGCGTTGCCGGGGCTCGGCCACCAGAAGGAGCCGGACTGGCTGAGCACTCGGGCGAAGCGGTCGGGGCGGTGCATGCCGGCGAAGAACGCAGCCAGTCCGCCGTAGCTCTGCCCGACCGCGACCGTGCGCGCGGGATCTGTGGTCACCACCAGGCTGCGGCCGCGGGCCCAGTCCTTGACGACGCCGCCGAGCAGGTGGTCGCTCACCTCGTCGATGAAGTCGGGGTTGCAGGTGAGGTCGGCCGCCCGGCGCGGCAGGTCCACCGAGCTGACCAGCACGGCAACCAGCGGGGGCAGCACGCCCCGGGTGACGAGGTCGTCCAGCAGCGCCGGCAGGCCGAGCTCCGCCCACACCTGGCCGTCGAACACCACCACCACGGCCAGCTCACCGGCTCCGGCAGTGGTCGGCGAGGCGTACAGCCAGACCGGGTGCTCGAGCCCAGCCCCCGGCCGGGTCCAGGTGACCTGCTGCACCGTCCCCGGCTGCCCGGCGGTGGTGCTCGTCGCCGCCTCGACGTCCGCGGGGCGGTCGGCGGCCACCGAGCGCAGCTCCGGGTGCGGGTGCGTGCGCAGCGAGGGCAGCGGCGGCCGAGGGTTCAGCGGGTCGAGACAGGCCCTGCTGATCAGCTCCACCCACCAGGCCCGGGTCTCCGGCGTGTTGCGCGGGCCCGGTGCCCGGGGCACCTCGGGCAGCGGCATGAAGGTGTAGCTGCCGATCCAGCCGGGCTCCAGGCGGAAGCAGGCGGTCCAGACGTCGGTGCCGGGTACCCGGTCCATCACCCCGTGGCGCAGGTCGGTGCGGTCGGTGTAGCCGGCCAGGTCGGCGTAGACCACGGGCGCGGTGGACCGGTGCACCAGCACCAGCACCTCACCTGCGCCGGGCAGCTGCGCGCGCAGCGGGGTACCCAGGGCGGCGACCCGCTGCCACCAGGCGTCGGAGCCCACCGGCAGGTCAGTCCCGACGGCCGCGAGCTGCTGGGCGAAGGGCGCCTGCGCCAGCATGACCCGGCCGGGCGGGAGCACGTCCGTGGCCACGAGGCGCTCGAGGGGCTGCACCCCGTCAGGTTAGCCAACCCTCACATCCACCCGGTGTCGCTATTGTGTCCACCATGGACTTGAGCAAGCGTTCCGACGAGCGGCCGGCCCGGTCAGCCCCCATCGTCGCGGTGTTCGGCGGCACGGAGCGCCGCGGGCGGTGGCGTCCGGCGCAGCGAGTGGTCGCCGTGGCGCTGTTCGGTGGGGTGACCCTGGACCTCCGGGAGGCGGAGCTGCCCCCAGACGTCCTGGACCTGCAGTGCTACGCCGCCTTCGGCGGGGTGCAGGTGACGGTGCCAGAGGGGACGCGGGTGGAGATGACCGGCTTCTCCCTCTTCGGCGGTCGCAGCGTCACGGCGAGCGGAGCGTCGGCGGTCCCCGGGGCCCCGGTGATCCGACTGCGCGCGGTGGCGTTCTTCGGCGGTGTCGAGGTGACGGCGAAGCCCTCCCGCCACGAGTGAGGGCCGGCGTCACCGGGCTGCGGGGCTAGTCCCCGCAGCCCGTGGCTTACGCTGCTCGCCACAACGTCTCGTGGACCCAGGAACCCGGTGTGACTCCGGGGCGGTTCCGCCACTGTGAAGCCGGCTCCCACCTCAGGGTGGAGGCCGGCGCAGCCAGACACTGGCCACGGGACCTCCGTCGACCAGGGGCGAGAACCCCGAGGAGAAACCCGTGCGCATCGCGCTGCTCTCAACCTCTGACACCGACCTGCTCTCCGCCCGCGCCAGCGGCGCCGACTACCGGTGGGCCAACCCCGCCCGTCTCGCGGCGCGCAGCTGGGCGGAGGTGACCGCCGGCGCCGACCTGGCCGTGGTCCGCATCCTCGGCGGCCCGCAGGACCTCGGTGCGGACTTCACCGCCCTGCGCGCCAGCGGCGTGCCGGTGGTGGTGCTCGGCGGGGAGCAGCAGCCCAGTGCCGAGCTGACGGAGCTGTCCACCGTGCCCATCGGCGTGGCCGCGCAGGCGCACGCCTACCTGGCCGAGGGCGGGCCGGCCAACCTGGCTCAGCTGCACGCGTTCCTGTCCGACACCGTGCTGCTCACCGGGGAGGGCTTCGCCGCGCCGGCCACGGTCCCGGTGTGGGGCTTCGCCGAGCGCGCCCCCGGTGCCGACGGCCTGCCCCGCGTCGGTGTCCTCTACTACCGCGCCCACGAGGTCAGCGGCAACGCCGCCTTCGCGCACGCACTGGCCGACGCGGTGGATGCCACCGGCCGCGCCGTGGGCGTGCCGATCTTCGCCGGGTCGCTGCGCTCGGCGCCGGAGGAGCTCTACACCGCGCTCGGCAGCCTGGACGCCCTGGTGGTCACCGTGCTGGCCGCCGGGGGCAGCGTGCCGGCCACCGCCTCGGCCGGGGGTGCGGACGAGGCGTGGGACGTGGAGCGGATGGCGGCGCTGGACATCCCGGTGCTGCAGGGGCTGTGCCTGACCTCCACCCGCGCCGAGTGGGCGGCCTCCGACGACGGGGTGACGCCGCTGGACTCCGCCACCCAGATCGCCATCCCGGAGTTCGACGGCCGCATCATCACCGCGCCGTTCTCGTTCAAGGAGATCGACGCCGACGGCCTGCCCCGCTACGTGGCCGACCCCGAGCGCGCCGCCCGGGTGGCGGGCATCGCCGTCAACCACGCCTGCCTGCGCCACGTCCCGCCCGCCCAGCGCCGGATCGCGCTGATGCTCTCGGCCTACCCCACCAAGCACTCCCGGGTGGGCAACGCGGTGGGGCTGGACACCCCGGTCTCCACCATCCGGCTGCTGCGGCGGCTGCGCGAGGCCGGCTACGACCTGGGCGCACCGGGGGAGATCCCCGGCCTCGACCTGCCCGCTGACACCGAGGCCGCTGACACCCAGGCCGCTGACACCCAGGCCGCTGACACCCAGGCCGGCGACGCCCTGATCCACGCGCTGATCGCCGCCGGCGGTCAGGACGAGGAGTGGCTCACCGCCGCGCAGCTGACCGACGCGCACGTGCGCATCAGCCCCGCCGACTACCGGCGGTGGACCGCAGACCTGCCCACGGAGCTGATGGACGACGTCGTCGCGGCGTGGGGAGCCGCACCGGGCACGCTGTTCACCAACGACGCCGGCGAGATCGTGCTGGCCACCATCCAGGCCGGCAACGTGGTGCTGCTCATCCAGCCCCCGCGCGGGTTCGGGGAGAACCCGGTGGCCATCTACCACGACCCCGACCTGGCCCCCAGCCACCACTACCTGGCCGCCTACCGCTGGGTGGAGCACGGCTTCGGCGCGCACGCGGTGGTCCACCTGGGCAAGCACGGCTCGATGGAGTGGCTGCCCGGCAAGAACGCGGCGCTGTCAGCGTCCTGCGCCACCGACGCCGCCATCGGCAACCTGCCGCTGATCTACCCGTTCCTGGTCAACGACCCCGGAGAGGGGGCGCAGGCCAAGCGCCGGGCGCACGCCACCATCGTCGACCACCTCATCCCGCCGATGGCGCGGGCGGAGACCTACGGCGACATCGCCCGGCTGGAGCAGCTGCTCGACGAGCACGCCAACATCGCCGCCATGGACCCGGCCAAGCTGCCGTCGGTGCGCGGGGAGATCTGGCAGCTGATGCACGCCGCGGAGATGCACCGCGACCTCGGCCTGGAGGAGCGGCCCGGCGACGAGGAGTTCGACGACTTCCTGCTGCACGTGGACGGCTGGCTCTGCGAGATCAAGGACGCCCAGATCCGCGACGGCCTGCACGTGCTGGGCCAGGCGCCGCAGGGGCAGGCGCGGGTCAACCTGGTGCTGGCCATCCTGCGGGCGGCGCAGGTGTGGGGCGGGCAGTCCCAGGCGGTGCCCGGGCTGCGGGCGGCGCTGGGACTCAAGGCCGACGAGGCGGTCACCGCGGTGGACGCGGTGGAGGAGCGGGCTCGGGCACTGGTGCAGGGCATGGAGGACGCCGGCTGGGTGCCCGACGCCGCGGTGGCGCTGCACGACGACCCGCAGGTGCAGCAGGTGCTGCGCTTCGCCGCCGAGCAGGTGGTGCCGCGGCTGGCCCGCACCACCGACGAGCTGGACGCGGTGCTGCACGCCCTGGACGGCGGGTTCGTCCCCGCGGGGCCGTCGGGCTCCCCGCTGCGCGGCCTGGTCAACGTGCTGCCCACCGGCCGCAACTTCTACACCGTCGACCCCCGCGCCGTGCCCTCACGCCTGGCGTGGCAGACCGGCCAGGCGATGGCCGACTCGCTGCTGCAGCGCTACCTCGACGACACCGGTGAGTACCCGGCCTCGGTGGGGCTGAGCGTGTGGGGCACCAGCGCGATGCGCACCTCCGGCGACGACATCGCCGAGGTCCTGGCGCTGCTGGGCGTGCGACCGGAGTGGGACGAGGCGTCGCGGCGGGTCAGCGACCTGCACGTGGTGCCGCTGGCCGAGCTCGGGCGGCCCCGCATCGACGTCACGGTGCGCATCTCCGGGTTCTTCCGTGACGCCTTCCCGCACGTGGTGGCCATGCTCGACGACGCCGTCCGGCTGGTGGCGGCCCTGGACGAGCCCGACGAGGACAACTACGTTCGCGCGCACAGCCGCGCCGACCTCGCCGAGCACGGCGACCAGCGGCGGGCCACCACCCGCATCTTCGGCTCCAAGCCCGGCTCCTACGGAGCGGGCATCCTGCAGCTGCTGGAGCAGGGCAGCTGGCGCGACGACTCCGACCTCGCCGAGGTGTACACCTCCTGGGGCGGCTTCGCCTACGGCCGCGACCTGGACGGGGTGCCGGCGGCCGACGACATGCGCAGCAGCTACCGGCGCATCGCCGTGGCCGCCAAGAACGTGGACACCCGCGAGCACGACATCGCCGACTCCGACGACTACTTCCAGTACCACGGCGGCATGGTCGCCACCGTCCGTGCGCTCACCGGCACGGCGCCGCAGGCCTACGTGGGCGACTCCACCGCACCCGACGCGGTGCGCACCCGCACCCTGCAGGAGGAGACCAACCGGGTGTTCCGCGCCCGGGTGGTCAACCCGCGGTGGATCGGCGCCATGCAGCGCCACGGCTACAAGGGCGCCTTCGAGCTGGCCGCCACGGTGGACTACCTGTTCGGCTTCGACGCCACCGCCGGGGTGGTGCACGACTGGATGTACGCCGCCCTGGCCCAGGAGTACGTGCTGGACCAGACCAACCAGGACTTCATGCGCACGTCCAACCCGTGGGCGCTGCGCGGCATCGTGGAGAAGCTGCACGAGGCCGCCGAGCGGGGCCTGTGGGCCGAGCCGGACCCGCAGCTGCTGGCCGCGATGCAGCAGGTGTACCTGGAGCTGGAGGGCGACCTGGAGGACGGGCGCGCATGAGGCGGCTGGTGGTGATCGGCATCGGCATGGGCCCGCAGCACGTCACCCCGGAGGCGGCGGCTGCACTGTCCTCAGTGGACTACGTGCTGTCCTTCGTCAAGGGCGCTGACGATCCGCTGGTGGCGGTGCGCGCGCAGGTGTGCCGCCGCTTCGGTGACGTGCCGCTGGTGGTGGTGCCCGACCCGCCCCGCGACCGCGCCGACCCGGCCGACTACCCCGCGGCAGTGCGTGACTGGCACGCTGCCCGCGTCGCGGCCTACCGGCAGGTGCTCACCGAGCGGCCCGGCGACGTGGCCCTGCTCGCCTGGGGCGACCCGTCGCTGTACGACTCCACCCTGCGGCTGGTCGACGCCCTCGCCGCCGACGGTGACGTGACGGTGGAGGTGGTGGCGGGCATCAGCGCCCCGCAGCTGCTGGCCGCGCGGCACCGCGTGGTGCTGCACGAGGTGGGCCAGCCGGTGCACGTCACCACCGGTCGACGGCTGCGGGAGGCGGTCGACGCGGGACAGGACAACTTGGTGGTGATGCTCAACAGCACCGTGCGGCTGGACGGGCTGGCCGACTGGCAGGTCTGGTACGGCGCGAACCTCGGCGCACCGGGGGAGCAGCTGGTGGCTGGCCGGGTGAGCGACGTGCAGGCCCAGCTGGTGGCTGCCCGGGAGCGGGCTCGTGCCGCCGACGGTTGGGTGATGGACGTGCTGCTGCTGCGCCGGGAGCGGCCCTGATGGCCGGGCTGCTGGTGGCGGGCACCACCTCCGACGCGGGCAAGACGCTGGTGGTCACCGGGCTGTGCCGGGCGCTGGCGCGCCGCGGCGTCCGGGTGGCGCCCTACAAGGCGCAGAACATGTCCAACAACTCCATGGTGGTCACCGGCCCGGACGGTCACGGTGCGGAGATCGGCCGCGCGCAGTGGATCCAGGCGCTCGCCGCCGGCGCCGAGCCCGAGGTGGCGATGAACCCGGTGCTGCTCAAGCCCGGCAGCGACCGGCGCAGCCACGTGGTGCTGCTGGGCCGGCCCGCCGGCGAGGTGTCGGCCCGGGACTTCGTGGACGGTCGTCGCCACCTCGCCGCCGCTGCGCACGCCGCCTACGACGACCTGGCCAGCCGGTACGAGGTGGTGGTGGCCGAGGGTGCGGGAAGCCCCGCGGAGATCAACCTGCGCGCCGGCGACTACGTGAACCTGGGGCTGGCCCGGCATGCCGACCTGCCCACCGTGGTGGTCGGCGACATCGACCGGGGCGGGGTGTTCGCCGCCTTCCTGGGCACCGTGGCCCTGCTGGAGCCGGCCGACCAGGCGCTGGTGGCGGGCTTCGTGGTCAACAAGCTCCGCGGCGACGCCACCCTGCTCGAGCCGGGGCTGCGCCGGCTCGCCGAGCTCACGGGGCGGCGCACCTACGGGGTGCTGCCCTGGCACCCCGACGTCTGGCTGGACTCCGAGGACGCCCTCGACCTGCAGGGGCGTCGATCCCGCGGCTCGGGGCGCAAGGTCGCGGTGGTCCGGCTGCCCCGGATCAGCAACGGCACCGACGTCGACGCGCTGGGCCTGGAGCCCGGCCTGGACGTGGTGTTCGCCTCCGACCCGCGCCAGCTCTCCGACGCCGAGCTGGTGGTGCTGCCCGGCACCCGCGCCACCGTGGCCGACCTGCGCTGGCTGCGCGAGCAGGGTCTGGACCGGGCGGTGCTCGACCACGCCCGGGCCGGACGGCCAGTGCTGGGCATTTGCGGCGGCTGCCAGCTGCTGGGCACCGAGATCGCCGACCCGCACGGCGTGGAGGACCGCCCCGGCGCCGTGGTGCCTGGTCTGGGCCTGCTGGACGTGCGCACCGAGTTCACCCCCGAGAAGGTGCTGCGGCGGCACCATCCGGCGGGCTACGAGATCCACCACGGCCGTCCTACCGGCCAGCTCAGCGCGGGGTCGGTGACCGGCACGATGGTGCACGGCAGCCTGGAGGACGACGCCACCCGCAGCGCCTACCTGGCCGGAGCGCTGCCCGGGTGGACCCCGTCCGGGGTGAGCTTTGCCGCCGCCCGGCAGCGGCGCCTCGACCTGCTCGGCGACCTGGTGGAGCGCCACCTGGACGTGGACGCCCTGCTGGCGCTGGCCCAGGCGGGGGCACCGGCGGGTCTGCGGCTGCTGGAGCCGGGGGCGAGCCGGTGAGGGTGCTGGTGCTGGGCGGCACCGCCGAGGCCCGGGCACTGGCCGCGGCGCTGGTGGCGGAGGGCGTCGAGGTGGTCTCCTCGCTGGCCGGCCGGGTGCAGCGGCCGCGGCTGCCGGTGGGACAGGTGCGCATCGGCGGCTTCGGCGGAGTGGCGGGACTGCGGGCCTGTGCCGCGGACTTCGACGCCGTGGTGGACGCCACCCATCCCTTCGCCGCCCAGATCACCGCCAACGCGGCTGCCGCGTGCACCAGCACCGCACTGCTGCGCCTGGCCCGGCCGGGCTGGGCGGCCGACGACCCGGGCAGCTGGACGTGGGTGGACTCCCACGAGGAGGCCGCCACCCAGGCCGCGGCCGGCCAGCGGCCGTTCCTCACCGTGGGCCGCCAGGAGCTCGGGCGGTTCGTGGGGCCGCTGGCGGAGCACGCCGTGCTGGCCCGCGTGGTGGACGAGCCGGAGCAGCCGCTGCCACCGGGCTGGCAGCTGTTGCGCAGCCGAGGACCGTACACAGTGGACGGTGAGCGTGCGGTGCTGGCCGAGCACCGGGCGGACGTGCTGGTCACCAAGGACTCCGGCGGAGCGCACACCCGCGCCAAGCTGCACGCCGCGGCGGAGCTGGGAGTGCCCGTGGTGGTGGTGCGCCGGCCGCCGCTGCCGGCCGGGCTGCGCACGGTGGCTGACGTGGCCGCCGCACTGGCGTGGGTCACTGCTCAGGGCCTGGCTGGCAAGGTTGGTCGGGGTCCGGCGTAGAACGGGCGTGCTCCGGTCCGCACGTGTGCCCAGAGCGTGCCTTCGTCGGGTGGCCCGGTCGCCGAACCACGATGGACTGATGGAACGCCGCCGTGGTCGAGTGCCGGTGGGGCAGAATGCCGGAGGACCCACGACTGCTCAGTGACCCTGCGCAGCGCCGGCGAGTGCAATTGTCAGCCAGCGGTGCACGGAGAAGGTAGGAATCCGATGGAGGACGCAGCCTGGTTGTTGTTGCTGGTCGGCATCGGGTTTTCCCTGACCAACCTGGTCTACAAGAGCACCCGCGGTCGGCAGAACTCACCCAGCATGGTCCTGCTGAGCGCTGGTGCGCTGCTGCTGTCAGTGCTGCTCTTCATCGCGCTCTAGACACACGGCGGCGGTGCGCGGTATGCCCGGCCGCGGTGCGCACGCGGAGGCTCGGTGCGAGCTCCCGCCGTGCCTGGATCACCGCTGTGCGTCGGCAGCGCGACTCCGACCCCGACCATCACTACTGCGCCGGATTCACACCGGCTTCCTCGTGCCCGCAAGCGGGAGGGGACTGCACCTCGCCCTCGGGGTCAGAGGGGTGCGATCCGGGTCGTGACTCCTCGGCCTCGAGGTACTTGAGGGTGATGGAGATGCCGGTGAAGAGCGCCGCCACCACACCCGCGAAGAGCATGTGCTCGCTCGGACCCCGGAGCGCACCGAACACGACCGCGGCGAGGAGGTAGCCGCCCAGCGGCCCGTAGTTGGCCTTGCGGATCGCTTTCCCCAGCTTTGGGTAGTCCACTGCACCCCGCCTCGTCGTCACCTTCTCCGCCGGCAATGGCCGTCGAGCCTAGGTGGGGAACTGCCCGGGGCGTGGGCGTTTCCAGCAAACGTCCTGCCCTGGCCAGAATGTGTTGGGAGGACCTGCGCGACGTGCTCGTCGACGACGCGGCCCTGCCTCGCGACCATCGTCGGCGACCGCGCGCAGGCCCGGCATGGGTTCCCGGAGTCGTGGCAGCAACGCTTGGCGCGGATCGGGCTTCCCCGCGCGGAGGTCGCAACGCTGAGCATCAGCTACCGCACGCCCACCGAGGTGATGGCTGAGGCGGAGCCGGTGATCCGGGCCGTGCTGCCCGACGCCAAGGTGCCGACGTCCGTGCGCAGCACCGGTGTACCCGTGACCCACGGCGCGGTGTCCGAGCTGGACTCGGTGCTCGAGTCCTGGCTTGCTGCACACGCCGAGGGGATCGCGTGCGTCATCAGCAACCGAGAGGTGGGGGAGCGGGCACGGGTGCGGTCGCTGACTCCCGCGCTGGCGAAGGGCTTGGAGTTCGACCTGGTGGTCCTCACCACCACCTGACGCGCCATTCCTGCTGCTGCACAAAGGCTGCAAGGCTGAACCGATGATCCTGCGATGGCCCTGGCCGCGCGGACCCAAGCGCGGCATGGCACGAGGCGTAGCGGTGTTCGACGTGCGCGACCTGCCTGCCGATCTCAAGAGTGTCTCCTCCGAAAGGACCAGTAGCGAGGAGCTCGAGGGGTGGCTGGCCGAGCGGGGACAAGCGCTGACCGGGTCGACGGACGACCTGGTGCTGGTGGACAGCGCGCTGGACGACTGGGTGCAGGACCCGGAGATCGCGCCGGCGCTGGACAACGAGGTCGGCATGTACCTCGGCGACGTTCTCGTGCAGCACGTGGAGGGCGCCCGCTGGCACGTGTGGCCGAACGGCCACCCGATTGTCCGCACCGAGAGTGGCCACGAGTACGACGTCACGGCGCTGGTCAGCCAACGAGTGCGACAGGGCAAGCCACTCCTGCCCGCAGGTCTGGAGCAGGCCAGAGCCCGTTGACTCCGTCGACCGTAGAAGGACCCAGGACGTCTTGGGTGTCCGTCCCGTGCCCCGCATGCCCTTGGTGACGACGGCCTCGACTGCGTAGGCATCAGCTCCTTTGGCGGTCGGTGGGACTCAGTCGTCGGTGGACGCCTCTGGTCCAGTCGTGGCGTACCGGGCGGCGATGGTGCGGACGGCCTCGTCGACCACCTCAGCGACGCGTTCGGCGCTCACCTCCCAGCCCGGCACCAGCAGGGTCGGCCAGAAGACGTAGTTGGAGATCATGCCCAGGAACTGGGTGGCGGCGAGGTCCACGTCCTCGACCCACACCGTTCCCGCCTCGTGCTCAGCCAGGAGGTAGCTGCGCACGGACTCGAAGTAGGGCATCTTCCCCTGCGAGAACTGCGCATGGGCCAGCTCCGGGAACCGCGGCAGCTCGGCGATGACGATCCGGAACAGGTCGGTCATCTGGGGCCGGCTCAACAGCTCGGCGTAACGGCGACCGATGGCGCTGAGCCCGTCGACGACGTTGCCTGCCGGCGGAGGATCCTCCTCGTCAGCTGTCGACCAGGACTCGGTGACGATGGCGTCGAACAGGGCAGCCTTGCTCGGAAACTGCTTGAACAAGGTGGCCCGCGAGACCCCCGAGCGCTCTGCGATCCGCGCCAGCGACGTCCGGTCGTAGCCCAGCTCGAGGAACAGTGCGGTCGCGGCCGCCACGATCAGCGCGCGCTTCTCCTGGGCGACGCGCTGGTGGTACGTCGGTACGTCCCTGCTCATGAGCTGAGCATAGGAGGTGAGTGGCTTGACTCACCATTGCCGCCGACCTAGTGTCAGGGAAGTGGTGAGTCACTCGACTCGCCATCGGCCTGGGGCCGTTCACCGCCGATGGATCCCGGTCAGTGACCCACGTACCGGAGGAACATCTGATGAACCGCTTCGACAACCAAGCCGTGCTCGTGACCGGTGGGACCGGTGGCCAGGGATCGAGCCACGTGCGCGCCTTTCACGCGGAGGGAGCGAACGTGGTGATCGCCGGCATCGACACCGAACGCGGCGCCGCTCTCGCCGACGAGCTCGGGTCCCGCGCTCACTTCGCCCGCCTCGACGTCGCCGACGAGAGCTCGTGGTCCGCCGCTGTGCTCGCCGCCGAGAGCGTCTTCGGTGCCCTGAACGTGCTCGTCAACAACGCGGGCGTGCAGAACCCGCCGGCAACGATCGAGAACACCGACCAGGCCACGTGGTCGCGCATCCTCGGCATCAATCTCACCGGGACCTTCCTCGGCATCAAGGTGGCCGCCCCCGCTCTGCGCCGCGCAGGAGGGGGAGCCATCGTCAACATCGCCTCCACGATGGGCCTGGGCGGCACGGCGCACTACGCGCCGTACGTCGCCAGCAAGTGGGCCGTGCGAGGCCTCACCCACACGGCAGCGCTCGAGCTCGGCCGCGACCACATCCGCGTGAACACCATCCACCCCGGCGTGATCGCGACCCCCTTCATCTCCGAACCAGCAGCCGGCGCCACCGCGGCAATCGCCGACTTCTACTCACCCGAGCCGTTCGCCATCCCCCGGCTCGGGGAGCCGACCGACGTCACCCGGCTTCTCCTGTTCCTCACGTCATCAGACGCGTCGTTCATCACGGGGTCGGAGCACGTCATCGACGGTGGACTCCTCCTCGGCCCCGCCCTTCAGGCCGAGACCGCATGAGCACTCCAGGCGCGACCGGGTCGAACAACTCCGCAGGGGACGCGTCCTTGTCCCACCTGCCCAACCACATCCGGCGAGCCATCGAGATCACCCCCGCCGCGGGCACCCGAGAACGGATCATCGACATCACGACGTTGGGGCGCCGCACTGGCCGGCCACGCCGCATCGAGATCTTCTTCTACCGAGCTGCGGGCACCACCTACCTGTGCAGCGGCGCCGGCGGTGCCGCGACCGATTGGCATGCGAACCTTCTCGCCAATCCCCACTTCACCTTCCACCTCAAGAACGGGATTCGCGCAGATCTGCCTGCCCGGGCCACGCCTGTCACCGACCCAGCTGAACGTCAGGCCGTGCTGGTGGAGATCGTCGCGGATCTCAACCAGCCCCACGACCCCGGCACCATCCGGCCGACTCGGCTCGAAGACTGGGCCAACAGCCGGCTGATGCGCATCAGCTTCCCCCGCCGGCCGTGATCGCGGATCCCCGGATGACCGTCAACAACCTCCCAGGTCACTACACCTAGGGCTGCAGCACGATCTTTCCCACGTGGTTGCGCTGGCCGAGCTCCTCCTGCGCCCGGGCGGCCTGCCCCAGCGGGAAGGTCGCTGCGATCACCGGCTGCACCTGCCCGGCACGCGCGGTGTCCATCAGCAGGTCGAAGTGCGCTGGCGTGTGCATGCTGGAGCCGATGAGCTGGATGTTGTGCAGGTAGAGCCGGCGCACGTCGAACGCCACCTCGTGCCCGCCGAGGGCACCGACGATCACCCACCTGCCGCCCTCGCGCAGCAAGGGCAGCCCCTCGCCGACCAGCTGACCGGCCACCACGTCCAGCACCACGTCGACGCCGTCCGGGGCTGCAGTGCGCGCCTGCTCCACCACGTCGGCGCCGCGGTCGATCACCTCGTGGGCCCCGGCCTCGCGCACGGTCGCCAGCTTGGCGCCACTGCTGACGGCGAGCACCGTGGCCCCGCGGGCCCGGGCCAGCTGCACCGCCGCAAGGCCCACTCCACCGGAGGCGCCGGTGACCAGCACGGTGTCGCCCGCGCGCACCCGACCGCGCTCGATCATGCCCAGCGCTGTGCCGTACGCGGTGGGCAGCGCGGCCAGCTGGGCGTCGGAGAGCGGGGAGCTGGTCACGTCGTGGATGCGCTGGGCCGGCGCGAGCACGTGCTCGGCGTACCCGCCGTCCCACTCGCTGCCCATCAACCCCACCGGGTTCGCGTCGGGCGTCTCGGCGTCGTAGCGCGCGGGGTCGATCACCACCCGACGGCCCACCAAGTCTTCCGCGACGTCCGGACCGACGGCCGCGACGATCCCCGCGACGTCGGCACCCTGGATGCGCGGAAAGTCCACCGGCCCACGCCACCCCGCCAGCGCATCGGGATCCCCGGGCAACCCGTAGGCGCCCTGGCGGGTCCACAGGTCTGTGTTGTTCAGGGCCACCGCCCGAACCTGCACCAGCACCTGTCCCGCAGCCGGAGCCGGGACCGGTACCTGCACCACCTCCAGCACCTCCGGTCCGCCGTGCGCCGTGATCCGCACCGCCTGCATCGTTGCCGCCGACACTGTCTCGGGCACCGTCATGACCAACCTCCATCGCTACACTGATCGGTGAACTGTGCTGGCAACGGTAGACCGATCGGTGAAGGAGCGCGAGATGGAGACCGATCGACCCCTGACTCCGGCCGGCCAGCGGATCGTGGAGGCCGCCGAGGACCTCTTCTACAACCGGGGCATCACCGCTGTGGGCGTCGACCTCATCGCGGAGCGCTCCGGCGTCACCAAGCGCACCTTGTACAACCAGTTCGGCTCCAAGGACACCGTGGTGCTGGCCTACCTCACCGCCCGCGGTGAGCGCTGGCGTGCGCTGGTGGAGGACACCGCCGCCGCCGCCGGCGACCCGGTGGCGGCGGTGACGGCGCCATTCGTGGCCCTGCAGGAGTGGAGCGCGACGAGCTCCCGTGGCTGCGCGTTCATCAACGCTCTCGCCGAGCTGCCCGAGCCGGCGCACCCCGCGCACCGCCTGGCCGTCGAGCAGAAGCACTGGCTGCTGAACCTCTTCCAGCGTCTGGCCACCGCGGCCGGCTGCACCCAGCCCGATCAGCTGGCCACCCAGCTCCTGGTGCTGCACGAGGGGGCGCTGGCCACGCAGCCCCTCGGCCTGGACACCCTGCACGCGAGCACCGCGCTGGCCCGCGAACTCACGCTGGCCAGCTGCCCGGCCGCCCGGTGACCGCCCGTCTCATCCCGCCGCGACGGTGCGTGGGAACAGCCGGGCCAGCACGTCGGCGAGGGTGATGACCCCTGCCACCGACGTGCCGTCGGTGACCACCGCCAGGTGGTTGCGGGTCTCCCGCATCGAGGCCAGCGCCACGTAGACCGGGGTGTGCGGCTCGAGGGTGAACACCGGCCGCATGAGCTCGACGACGGGACGCTCCACGGGCTGGTTGAGGGTGTCGCGCACGTGCACCACGCCGTGCACGGTGTGCCGGTCACCCACCAGGATGCGCAGGTGCCCGGAGGAGCGGGTGGCCGTCTGCACGTCGGCGACCGTGGCCTCCACCGCCACCGTGGTGGGCGCGCCGGGGGCGGTGAGCAGGTCGCTCACCGTGAGCGTCTGCAGGTCCAGGGCGCCGGAGAGCTGGGCGAAGTACGACGGGTCCAGGGCTCCCACGTTGGCGGAGTGCTCCACCAGGTGACGCAGGTCGTCCGGGCTCTGTCCCGACTCGACCTGGCCGGTCGGTTCCACCCCCACCTTGCGCAGGCACCAGTTGGCCATGTTGTTGAGCCCGGTCAGCAGCGGACGGGTCAGCCACATGAAGCCGCGCATCGGGATGGCCAGCAGGGTGGCCGAGGTCTCCGGGTGGGCGATCGCCCAGGACTTCGGGGCCATCTCACCGACCACCAGGTGCAGGAACGTCACGATGACCAGGGCCAGGACGAACCCGCCGACGTCGGCGACCCACAGCGGCGCCCCCCACGACTCGAAGGCAGGAGTGAGCCAGTGATGCACCGCGGGCTTGGTGATGGCACCGAGCGCCAAGGTGCACGCGGTGATGCCCAGCTGGGAGCCGGCCAGCAGCACGGTCAGCTCGGTGGAGCTGCGCAGCGCGGCGCGGGCCGAGCGGCTGTTGGCGGCGGCGTCCTCCAGGCGGTGCCGCTTGGCGGCGAGCAGCGCGAACTCGACGGCGACGAAGAACGCGCTGAGCGCGATGATGACCACGGTGACGGCGACGATCACCCAGGGGCTGCTCATCGGTCTTCCTCCCCAGCTGGGTCGGCCGGGAAGACCACGCGGACCAGGGACGGCACGTGCCGGTCGATCTCGATCACCTCGACGCGCAACCAGGCCGGCACGGGATCGTCGGCACGGGCTAGGTCGGCGGGATCCAGAGGCAGCTCGACGTCGATGCGCGTCCCGGGCTCGGGCAGGGCGCCGTGCTGGTCGATGGCCAGTCCGGCGATGGTCTCGTAGTCACCGCGTGGCAGGTCACGGCCGATGGCCCGCTCCACCTCGTCGATGTGAATGTCGCCGGCCATCACCCACGTGCCGTCGTCGTCGCGCGGCACGATGGTGGGGGTGGCGGGATCGTGTTCGTCGGTGATCTCACCCACCAGCTCCTCGGCGAGGTCCTCGGCGGTGAGCACGCCGGCGAACCCGCCGTACTCGTCGATCACGCAGGCCAGCTGGTTGCGGGTCTCGGTCAGCTCGCGCAGCGCGTCGGGCAGGCTCATCGCGGTCGGGAGCACCACCGCGGGTCGCATGAAGTCGCGGGCCGGGGTGGAGTCGGGCTGCGTGGCGCTCAGCACGTCGACCAGGTGCACCACGCCGGCGACCTGCTCGTCGTCGGTGAGCACCGGGTAGCGGGAGTGCCCGCTCGCCATCTGGGCGCGCACCTGCGCGAGGGAGTCGGCGACGTGCACGGCATCCACCCGGGAGCGGGGGACCATCGCGTGCTCGGCGTCGCGGTCCGGGAAGTCCAGGATGCGGTCGAGGAGCACCGAGAGCTCGCCCGGCAGGTCCCCGCTCTGGCGGGAGTCGGCCACGATGTGCTCGAGGTCGCGGGCAGTGGCGGAGTGCTCGAGGTCGTGCACCGGCTCGATCCGCAGTGCCCGCAGCAGCAGGTTGGAGGCCTGGTCGAAGATCGCGATGAGCCACCCGAACAGGGCCAGGTAGACGGTGGTGGACCGAGCCAGCCACAGCGCGACCGGTTCGGGCCGGGCGATGGCCAGGTTCTTGGGGAACAGCTCGCCGAAGAGCATCTGGATGAACGTGGAGAACACCAGTGCCAGCACCGTGCCCACCGCGATGCCCACGCCGGTGGGCACCGAGACTCCACCGAGCGCGTCACCAATGGACTCACCGACCAGCGGCTCGGCGACGTAGCCGACCAGCAACCCGGTGACGGTGATGCCCAGCTGGGCGCCGGAGAGCATGAAGGACGTCCGCTTGGTGACCGCCAGGGCACGCTGGGCGCCGGCGTCTCCGGCGGTGGCTCGCGCGCCCAGCCGGGAGCGGTCGACCGCCATGTACGCGAACTCCTGGGCCACGAAGTAGCCCGTGACCGCGGTGATGGCCAGGATCACCAGGACGCCCAGCAGCAGTGTCAACACCCACATCAGGCTCTGCACCCCCTTGTCGCAGCACTGGTGGCCGGCACAAGGGGGTTCGTACTGTCTGCGTCCATGTCTCTCTCAGGTCGTGGGGCAGGGTCGACAGCGCAACGACTCTGCGCCGCGCCTGGTTCCCGAACCAGCTCACGTTATGGGCGAATTGCCCGGTTCCGATCGTACGGGTCAGCTGGCTCGTCGAGCACCTCCCGTGCCGTCGAACCTCGGGGACCTGGGACGTCCCGCTCAGCGGATGAGGGTTCTTGACCGGCTCTCCGCGGTCGCCCTACCGTCAGGCGTCATGCGCCAGACCACGGTCACCGGCCTGATGCACCCACGGTGACCCGCACCGTGCGGAGCTTCGCTCACGTCGGCGCCACGGCGGCGCAGCTCGACCACGCGTCCTCCGACCGACCGTCCTGAGGACGACCACCACAACACGATCTGTGCCAGCCCGCCGGCTGGCCGCGCGGCCGAAGGCGGCCGGCAGATCCGACCATGCACGACGCCCAGGCCGACAGCGCTGCTGCCCCGGCTGTGCTGACGTGCGCACGCACCCTGCCGAAGGACCACCGTGACGCTGCCACCACCCGCTCCCGTGCCCGCCGACCATGCTGGCAGCAGCACCGAGACCTCCCCGGCGCTGCGCGGCCGCTTCGCTCGACAGCGCCCCGCGTGGGTGATCATCGCCGTGCTGGTGGCGGTGGAGGTCATCAGCGCGTTCGAGACGTCGATGGTGTTCGCGGCGCTGCCCACGTTCATCGAGGAGTTCGACAGCGACGCCGCCACCGTGGGCTGGGCCGTCACCGCCTTCCTGCTGGTGGCTGCGGCCTCGGCCGCGGTCTGCGGACGCCTCGGGGACATGTACGGCCGGGAGCGCGTGCTCGTCGTCCTGCTGGCCGCCGCCGCCATCGGCTCGTTCGTCAGCGCGATCGGCGACAGCATCAGCAGCATCATCATCGGCCGCGCCATCCAGGGCGTCGCCGGCGCGATCCTGCCGCTGTGCATCGGCCTGGCTCGGGAGCACCTGCCCGTCGCCAAGGTGCCAGTGGCCATCGCGATCATCTCTGGCTCCGCCGTCGCCGCTGGTTCGGCCTCGCTGCTGGTGGCCGGCCTGATGCTCGACCACGCCAGCTGGCACATGATCTTTGTCGTCGCCGCCGTCTACGCCGTGCTGTCCCTGCTGCTGGTGTGGTTCGTGCTGCCGTGGCGCCGGCCGACCGGCGCCACGCAGCAGGTGGACTACGTCGGCACCCTGGCGTTCGCGCCGGCCATCGGGGCGATCCTGCTGGGCATCAACAAGTCCGGCGCCTGGGGCTGGAGCGACCCCAAGACCCTCGGCCTGGTGGTCGGTGGCCTGGCCGTGCTGGCCCTCTGGGTGCAGTGGGAGCTGCGGGTGACCGATCCGGTCATCAACGTGCGGATGTTCACCGACCGCAAGATCGCGCTGACGATGTGCGCGACCCTGGCGATCGCCGTCGGCCCGCTGGGCATCTCCACGATGATCATCCCGATGATCCTGCAGTCGCCGACGACCGCGCCGTTCGGACTGGGGATCTCACCCACCGACGCTGGGTGGCTGAGCTTCATCGGGTCGATGTTCGGCTTCGTGTGTACTCCGCTCAGCGGGCGCATCACGCGGGCCGTCGGCTCGAGGGTGGCGATGCTGCTGGGCACCGCGCTGTTCACCCTGAGCAGCGCGATGATGCTGGTGCTGCACGAGACGGTCGCCGGCATGGTCGCGATGGTGATCACCGTGTCCATCGGCACCGCCTTCGCCTACACCGCGCTGCCCAACCTGATCGTCGAGGCGGTGCCCGAGGGCAACACCAGCGAGGTGACCGGCACCAACACCGTGCTGCGCATGGCGGGCCAAGGCATCGGCACGTCCATCGCCACCACGCTGCTGGCCTCCTCCGCCGCGGCCGCCGGCAGCGCCGCGCCCACGATCAGCGGTCTGAACATGGTGGGCGGGCTGATGATCGGCGGTGGGCTGCTGACCATCGCCTTCACCCTGCTGATCCGCCGAGGCACCGTCTACGCCAAGGCCTGACGCCGGCTCTTTGGCGCCAGCATGCACACGCCCGCGCACGTCGACCTGTGGAGCCGGTGATCTCCGGGACCTTCCCGCTGGGGCAGGCCGCCCGGGCGCAGGAGGAGCTCAGCCAGCGCAACCACGTGGGCAAGATCGTGCTGCAGCTCTAGTGGGTGCTCTCGGAGAAGGCTGACCAGCAGATGTCGTTTCGCCGGGCCTGGTCGTCGAGGACGAGCTTGCGGACCGGTCTCGGGAGGCGAGCGCGTTGCCAATCACGTTCGGCCCGACCTGCCCCGGCATCATCGGGTTGCGCGCTCCGCACGGCCTTGATCGCGTAGGCCGCGGCACCGAGATCGTGCTCTGCGACGTGTCCGACGCAGGCAGCCTGCCCGGCCGAGTAGGCGGCGAACCGGGCCGCGCCGGCCAGTGGTCGGGCAGCACCCATCGCGTGTCCCCCTGCCGCGCGTGCCTGCAGCATCGGCATCTCGCCGTGCGCCCACGCGCGGGCGGCGGCGATCGCGTCCCGTGGTCGCGAATCATCCGGCCGCTCACGCTCGAAGTAGCCAACCACGTGCTCGGCGCAGTCGGCGGCCCACAGCGCGAGCAGGTGGTGATCGTCGTCGGTCAGCGTGCCGCCCCGACGGATGGTGACCATGCGCAGGTCGCGGACCTTGGGCAGAATCATCGTGGGCTCGGCTCCCAAGTCGTGTCGCAGGGGTGCGCCGGCTGATCGTAGCTTTGCCCGCGTGGGCCGCCGATCAGCTTGCAGAACACTCCCAGCTACGGGACGAAGTAGCGAACGAATCTGCTCAAGCTCACTTTGCTCCGATGGCCATGTCGGTCCTGGTTGGACTCTTCGTACGTCAGCGAATCGTGGTCCTTACGGACACTGTGTCAATGGGAACTGTGAACGAGCACGGGTGATGTCCGTGTGACACGGGCTCGGCGATGTCACATCCGCGCGTGCACAGCGTCGGCGAAGCGCTGCGCCAGCTGGGGGTGCCCGGCCCAGTGGGTGTGCAGGTAGGAGGCGTGCAGCGTCGCCCCGGTGTGCCCGATCACCACGCCGTCCACGATCCACGCCGGGGCATCCCCGGCCTGCGGGATGGTGTGGGTGCGGTGGAACTCGTGCCCGGTGACGCACTCGCCGGCGCGGGTGAGCAGGGAGTCGGTGGCGGCCCGCGCCACCGGGTAGCGCAGGGTGAGCCGGTCGGTCATCGCCGCGTCGGCGTCCAGCACCCCGGCCATCGGGTGCTCGTCCAGGGCGCGCGAGAGGTACAGCAACCCGGCGCACTCGGCCACGGTGGGCACCCCGTCGGCCACGGCGGCGGCGATCGCCCGGCGCAGCGGCTCGTTGGCCGACAGCTCGGCGGCGTGCACCTCTGGGAACCCGCCACCCAGGTACAACCCGGCGGTCCGGGCGGGCAGCGCCGTGTCGGCCAGCGGGTCGAAGGGCACCACCTTGCAGCCGGCGGCGGCCAGCAGCTCGTCAGTCTCGGTGTAGCGGAAGGTGAACGCGCGCCCGCCGGCCACTGCCACCACCGGCCGCCGCGCCGATGCTGCGGTGACCTCCGCCGCCGGGTCCCACGCCGGGGCGTCCAGCTCGGGGGCGGTGCGGGCCAGGGCGAGCACGGCGTCGAGGTCGACGTGCTCGGTGATCTGTTCGGCCAGCCGGTCCAGGGCAGCGGCGGAGAGCTCCCGCTCCGCGGCGGGCACCAGGCCGAGGTGGCGCGACGGGGCAGCCACCGCGTCGTCACGGGGCAGAACGCCCAGCACGGGCAGGTCGATGGCCGCGGCCACCTCGGCGGCGTGCCGCGGGGAGCCCGCCTTGTTCAGGATGACGCCACAGACCTCGGTGTTGGAGTCCCAGGTGGCCAGGCCGTGCACCACGGCGGCGATGGTGCGGGAGGCACGGGAGATGTCCACCACCAGCACCACCGGGGTGCGGGTCAGCGCGGCGACGTGGGCGGTGGAGGCGAAGCCGTGGCCGCCGTTGCGGCCGTCGAAGAGCCCCATCACCCCCTCCACCACCGCCACGTCAGCCCCCGCAGCCCCGTGCAGCAGCAGCGGGACCACCCGGCCCTCGCCCACCAGGTGCGGGTCGAGGTTGCGGCCGGGCCGCCCGCAGGCCAGCGCGTGGTAGCCGGGGTCGATGTAGTCCGGGCCCACCTTGTGCCCGCTCACCCGGTGACCGGCGCGGGTGAGCGCGGCCATCAACCCGATGGCCACGGTGGTCTTGCCCTGCCCCGTTCCGGGCGCGGCCAGCACCAGCCGGGGCAGCGCGCTCACCACTCGATGCCCCGCTGACCCTTCTGCCCGGCGTCCATCGGGTGCTTCACCTTGGTCATCTCGGTGACCAGGTCGGCCACCTCCACCAGGCGGGGATCGGCGCGACGGCCGGTGATTACCACGTACTGGTGGCCGGGCCGGTTGGCCAGCGTCTGCACCACGTCGTCGACGTCCACCCAGCCCCACTGCATCGGGTAGGTGAACTCGTCGAGCACGTACAGGTCGTGGGTCTGGGCGGCCAGGCGGCGCTTGACCTCCGCCCACCCCTCCGCGGCTGCGGCGGCGTGGTCGTCCTCGCTGCCGGCCTTGCGGCTCCACGACCAGCCCGCGCCCATCTTGTGCCACTCCACCGGACCGCCCTCGCCGGTCTCCTCGTGCAGCCGCCCCAGACGCTCCAGCACGGTCTGCTCGCCGATGCGCCACTTGGCCGACTTCACGAACTGGAACACCCCGACGTTCCAGCCCTGGTTCCAGGAGCGGATGGCCAGGCCGAACGCGGCGGTGGACTTCCCCTTCCCGTCTCCGGTGTGGACCATCAGCAGCGGTCGGTTGCGGCGCTGGCGGGTGCTGAGCCCGTCGTCGGGCACGGTGGTGGGCTGTCCTTGCGGCATGGGTGACCTCGTCTGGTGTCGGAAGAAGATGGTGGCTGCGCTCAGGCAGCGGTGCGGGCGAGGCCGGTGAGCACGTCGGCGCTCACCTGGCTCACCGGGACGTGCTCGGCGCGCAGGTGCTGGGCCAGCACGGCGGCCAGGCCCAGGCGCAGCGCACCGCTCTCGCAGTCCACGACGACGCTCGCGACGCCACGGGCGGCCAGCCGGTCGGCGGCCGTGCGGGATCGGGCCACGGCGCCGGCCCCGGCGGTGGCGCGGCCGTCGGTGACCACCACCAGCAGCGGGCGCCGGGCCGGGTCGCGGCGCGCCTCGATGTCGAGCACCCGGGCCGCCTCGAGCAGCCCCTCGGCCAGCGGGGTGCGCCCGCCGGCGGGCATCGTCTGCAGCCGGGCGGCGGCCACGTCGGTGGACCCGGTGGGCGGCAGCAGCAGCTGAGCACCGGTGCCGGAGAACGTGATCAGCCCGACCTTGTCGCGCCGCTGGTAGGCGTCCAGCAGCAGGGAGAGGATGGCCGTCTTCACCTGCTCCATCCGCTTGCGCGCGGCCATCGAGCCGGAGGCGTCCACGCAGAACAGCACCAGGTTGGACTCCCGGCCCTCGCGCACCGCCACCCGCAGGTCGGCCGGCTGCAGCCGCAGCCGGCCGTCGGTGCGGCCGCGGGCACCCTGGTGGGGGACCGCGGCGAGCACGGTGCCCAACAGGTCCAGCGGGCCGTCGCTGCCGGCGCGGCGGCCGACCCGGCGACCGGAGCTGGTCAGGGCCCGACTGCGGCGACCCGCGGCACCGGTGCCGGTGCCGGCCACGGCGAACAGGCGGGAGCGGTACGGCGTGCCCGCCGACGCGGTGCTGGGGGCAGCGCCGGCGGGTGCCTCGGTGTCAGCGTCGTGGCTGTCCGGCGGGGCTTGGGCGGGGCCGTCATCCGCAGCCTCGTGACCGTCACCGGGGCCGTCTGGTGTCGGCGGGTCGGGCTCGGGGTCGCTCTCCGCCAGCAGTTGGTCGAGCTGGTCGGTGTCCAGGCCGGGGGAGTCGAAGGGGGTGCGCCGCCGCCGGTGTGGCAGGGCGAGGCGGGCTGCGGCGCGGATGTCCTCCCGGGTGACGGCGCTGCGCCCGCACCAGGCGGCGTGGGCCACGGCGGTGCGGGCGGTGACGATGTCGCCGCGCAGCCCGTCCACGTCGAAGGCGGCGCAGACCTCGGCGATGGCCAGCAGCGCGGAGTCGGTCAGCGTCACCCCGTGGATGCGCTCCCGGGCGGTGTGGATCCGCTCGCGCAGGGCGTCCTCGGCCGGTTGGTAGGACGCGGCGAACCCGGCGGGGTCGGCGTCGAAGGCCAGGCGGCGGCGCACCACGGCCACCCGGGCCTCGGCCTCGCGGGGTGCGGCCACGTCCACGGCCAGGCCGAAGCGGTCGAGCAGCTGTGGGCGGAGCTCGCCCTCCTCGGGGTTCATGGTGCCCACCAGCACGAACCGGGCGTCGTGGGCCAGCGACACCCCGTCGCGCTCCACCGTGGCCCGTCCGGTGGCGGCAGCGTCGAGCAGCAGGTCCACGAGGTGGTCGTGCAGCAGGTTCACCTCGTCGACGTAGAGGATCCCGCGGTGCGCGCGCGCCAGCAGGCCGGGCTCGTATTCCGCGCGACCCTGCGCCAGCGCCCGCTCCAGGTGCAGCGAGCCGACGAGGCGGTCCTCAGTGGCCCCGACGGGCAGCTCCACCAGCCGTACCGGCCGGCTCTGCACGGTGCCGCCGGGGCCGTCCGGGGACGCCGCGGCGGGATCGTGCGGATCGGCGGAGAACCGGTCACCAGCCCAGACGTCGATGGGTGGAAGCACCCCCGCCAGGGCCCGGACCGCAGTGGACTTGGCGGTGCCCTTCTCCCCGCGCACCAGCACACCGCCGATCTCCGGGGAGACCGCGCTGAGCACCAGGGCGAGGGCCAGGTCGGGGAGGTCCTGCAGGTCCTCGGACCCGACCAGGGCGGAAAATGGGTACACGAAAGGCTGGTGCTGTGGCATGGGAGGCTCCCGCTCGTCCGCCATCGGATAGGAGCCACAAGGCCGGTCTTCGGACTTCCTGGATCTCGGTTCGCACCTCGTCCAGGTCACCGCAGCGGGCCTGTGCCGGACTCTCACCGGCTTCCCAGATTCTCCCGTCAACCCGACCTGTGGGGGTCGGACCTCGGGGCACCTCGTGGCTGTGGGGTGAGGGTAGCGTCTGCCGCCATGCCTGCCCCCACCCCCCGTTGCGCGGGTCACCCGCCGACGCCTCCGCTGCTGGTGGTGGGCGTCGGCGCGGATGGCTGGGAGAGCCTGCCGGAGGCGGCTCGCGCCTGCGTCCGCGAGGCCGAGGTGCTGCTCGGCGGGGCCCGTCACCTGGGGTTGGTGCCCTCCGACGTCACCGCGCTGCGCGAGCCGTGGCCGGCCCCGCTGCGCGCGGGTCTGCCCGCCTTGCTGGCCCGGCACGCCGGCCGTCGGGTGGTGGCGCTGGCCTCCGGTGACCCGCTGGTCTCCGGCGTCGCCACCACGCTGGTGGAGCTGCTCGGGGCCGAGCGGGTGCAGGTGCTGCCGGCGGTGTCCTCGGTGTCGCTGGCCCGGGCCCGGATGGGCTGGTCGGCGGAGTCGACCACTGTGGTCACCGTGGTGGGGCGCGACCTGCACGCGGTGCTGCGCGAGCTGGCCCCTGGCCACCGGGTGCTGGTGCTCTCCGCTGACGAGCGCACCCCGGCGGCGCTAGCGGCGCTGCTCACCACCCACGGCTACGGCGCGTCGGTGATGACCGTCCTCGGCGACCTGGGCGCACCCACCGAGAGCCGCACCGAGGCCACCGCCGAGCAGTGGTCCGGGCCGGCCCCGCGGCTGCACGTCATCGCACTGCAGCTGGCCGGCCCGGTCGTCTCCAGCTGGGCAACCGGCTTGCCGGACAACGCTTTTCAGCACGACGGGCAGCTGACCAAGCGTGACCTGCGGGCCAGTGCGCTGTCCCGCCTGGCACCGCACCCCGGGGCGCTGCTGTGGGACGTCGGTGCCGGTGCCGGGTCGGTGGGCATCGAGTGGATGCGGGCGCACCCGACGTGCCGGACCATCGCCGTGGAGTCCCACCCCGACCGGGCCGCACGGGTGCGCCGCAACGCCGCGAGCCTTGGCGTGCCGAGGCTGGTGGTGGTCGAGGGTCGGGCGCCGGACGCCCTGGAAGGTCTGTCCACACCGGACGCGATCTTCGTCGGCGGCGGTGCCACCCGCGCGGGCGTGCTCGAGCGGTGCCAGGCTGCGCTGCGCCCGGGCGGGCGGCTGGTGGTGCACGGAGTGACCCTGCAGACCGAGGCCGCACTGGCCCAGGCACACGCCACCCACGGCGGGGAGCTGACCCGGCTGGCCATCGAGCACGCCGCCCCGGTGGGCACCTTCACCGGGTGGACCCCGGCCCGCACCGTCACCCAGTGGGCGTGGACCCGCCCCGCCGCAGAGGAGAACCCGTCGTGACCGTGCACTTCGTCGGAGCCGGCCCCGGGGCCGCCGACCTGCTCACCCTGCGTGCTGCGCGGATGCTCGCCGACGCCGACGTGGTGCTCTACCCCGGCACGTACCTCGACGCCGAGGTGCTCAGCCACTGCCGCGAGGACGCCGAGCTGGTGGACACCCAGCACCTCGACCTCGACGCCATCACCGCGCACCTGGTGGCCGGGCACGAGCGTGGCCACGACGTGGTGCGGCTGACCTCGGGCGATCCGTCGGTGTACTCCGCGCTGGCCGAGCAGACCCGCCGGCTGGACGCGGCAGGGGTGTCGTGGGACGTGACGCCGGGGGTGGCGGCGTACGCGGCCGCGGCGGCCCGGGTGGGGCGGGAGCTGACCGTGCCGCTGGTGGCGCAGTCGGTGGTAATCACCCGCGCCCAGGCCCGCTCCACCCCGATGCCCGACACCGAGTCGCTGGCCGCGTTCGCCGCCACCCGGGCCACCCTGGTGCTGCACCTGGCCATCACCCGCACCCGCGAGGTGATGGCCGAGCTGGCGGGGGAGTACGGCGCCGACTGCCCGGTGGTGGTGGTCTACCGCGCCAGCCAGCCCGAGGAGCTGGTGCTGCGCGGCACCGTGGGCGACATCGCCGACCAGGTGGAGGCCGCCGGGCTGCGCCAGGCCGCGATCATCCTGGTGGGCCGGGCGCTGGAGCCGGCCTCCGGTGGCGAGTCCTACTTGTACGACCGGGATCGGCCGCGGCGCAAGTAAACCCGACTTGCTCACCTCCACGCTGCAGTCCCGCGCATGGCGCGATGGCCGAGGTTGGCGGCGTTCCGCGAACCAACGAAGCGGCCCGAGCTGCAGGCCGCCCAGTGGCCGCTTGAGCTATGACGTCCCGGCGCAGGCTCCTTCCGCAAGCCGATGGCCCCGCAACTAGTGCAAACCACTCTGTCCGGACTGAGTGTGTACTTAGAGATACCGATAATCACGCTGTGTCACCGATTTGAGGCAATTTATGCAATCTCAGTGATAGTTGTTGCTGCTCTGTAACGTTCGGGGCTTCGTCTACGAGTGGTAGGCGCAGATGAAGTTGCGCCTTCCTTGGCGTTTACCACCCACATCCAAAGGAATTTGATGCCCGATCAGCGCCACGAGCCAGCCGATGCAGGACACCCTTCACAGGAGCAGGCCCCCCAGTTCGCCAGTGGTAACCAGGGGCCACCGTCGGGATATCAGGGTGCGCCTGGACCCGGATACCAGCCGGGCTACGGGCAGCAGCCGCCCCTGAACAAGAAGGACGCCAAGGCTCAGGCCGCAGCCGCGCGGGCTTACGCCAAGTCTCAGCGAAGCTGGTTCATGCGGCACAAGTTCCTCACCGCACTGGCTGCGCTCATTGTCCTCATCATCGTCATCGTTATGGCCACCAGCGCGGGCGGCGGCTCCGACAGTGATTCCGCTGGCGGGTCGGGGAGTTCTGAGCAGGCTTCTCAGGCCACCATCGGTACCCCGGTTCGGGACGGCAAGTTCGAGTTCGTGGTCAACGCCGTACAGCCCGGAACGCCCACCGTCGGGAGCGAACCATTGCAGACCACCGCCCAGGGCCAGTTCGTGGTCGTCAAGCTCTCAGTCCGCAACATCGGAGATCGCCAGCAGATTTTCAACCAGAGTGCGCAGAAGTTGATTGACCAGCAGGGTAGGGAGCTCTCGACCAGCACGGTGGCAGGTGCCTACCTTGACTCCAACAACTTCCTCGCGGAGATCAACCCGGGCAACAGTGTCGACGGCACCATTGTCTTTGACATCCCGAAGGATGCCGTCCCCACCACCTTGGAGCTGCACGACTCCGTCTTCTCCGGTGGAGTGAAGGTTCAGCTCAGCTGAGCACAGGAACGGTAGGTCGAGCAGCCGAGCGGGACTCGGCTGCTCGACCTACTCTTCGGCGCTTCCACATCTAGCCTCCCCTTTCTGCTCAGTTCAAAGGACCGTTGATGAACGACGACCAACCCGTCGGAAGCGACCCGTTCGCGCCCATCGGCGGGGACACCGGCAACGTCCACCCCGCTGCCTACTCGGCGCCTGCGGAGCAGAACCTGGTCCCGGTGAACCGCTGGCTGCTCTCCGGCCTGGTCGGCGTGGCGGCCATCGCGACTCTGGCCGTGGTGGCACTGGTGGTGGCCCTGGTCGGGCGTGACTCGACCACGCAACCGGTGGCCTACGACCCACCGCCGCAGGCGCCCCTGCCCACCGCCACCACGACGTCCGTGGCCCCGACACCGACGGAAACGACGGTGCTGGCACCCCCCGGCGTTGAAGAGGTTCCTGCGTCGACTGCTGCGCCGACAGCCACCCGGATCAGCGTGCCCACCCGAGTCCCGGCACCAGCGGCGACGGTCTCCGCGTCCCCGCAGCCTGCTGCTTCTGCTGCTCCTGCCGCGCCTCGACCGAGCCCAGCCTCGACCACCAAGCCCCCTGTCTCGGTCCCGCCAGCTCCAGCGAGCGTGGGCTCAACGGTGCCCTTCACGCTGACGGGCTCGCAGCCAACGTCCGGCACCGTCACCCTCAACAGCATCCGCCGCATTACTACGTCGGAAACGGCCTACGGCGGCAAGCCTACGAGCGGCAGCTACCTGATCGCCAACTTCACCGTGGCCATCAGCTCCGGAACCACCTACATCAGCCCGAGCTACTCCCGAGCCCAAACCCCTGACGGCAGCACCTACTCCGCCCAGCACAGTGTGGTCAATCAGGAGATGGACCGATCAGACCTCAGTGCAGGACGCATGCTGCGCGGCGACGTTGCCTTCGACGTGCCCCAAGGGTCCAGTCTGCTGCTGGACTTTGGAGGAGTCGGCAGCTCCCCGCTGGCGACCTTCCGCGTGACTGGTTAACCCGCCGTCCGTTCATGGCGACAGCACCCACCATGCGCCAGCACCCCGCGAGTTCGGCTGCACCCTGGCCCCCTGCTTCGGTGCTAGCGAACGCGTCCACTTCTCACCCAGCCAGCACTCAGGGCACCTCAGGGTCATCAACACGGCACTGTGCCACCTTTCAGTCCACGTAGCGCGGTGTCCAGACGGCTCCGCTTGCCGCCACCCGGGTGCGGGTGGCGCCCACGATGAGCAGGCACTTCATGTCGATGCTCGCCGGGTCCAGCTGGGCCAGCGTGGTCACCACCAGTGACTCCTCGGCGCGCCCGACGTCGCGGCCGACCACCACCACGGTGTCCGGGCTGCGGTGCTGCAGCAACAGCTGCTGCATGTCGGCCACCTGGTGGGTGCGGGAGCGCGACGCCGGGTTGTAGATGGCCAGCACCAGGTCAGCCTCGGCGATCGCCCGCAGCCGCTGCTGCACCACCGGCCACGGCTTGAGCCGGTCGGACAGGCTCACCACCGCGAAGTCGGCCCCCACCGGTGCTCCGGCCCGGGCGGCCACCGCCTGCACGGCGCTCACCCCCGGCAGCACCCGGACGGGCACCGTAGCGTACGCAGGATCCTCGGCGGCCTCGTAGACCGCCGCGGCCATCCCGAACACCCCGGCGTCCCCGCCGGAGACCACCGCCACCCGCTCACCGGCGCGCGCCAGGTCCAGGGCGAACCGGGCGCGATCCACCTCCACGGTGTTGCCCGAGGCGTGCCGCTGCAGCCCGGCCCGCTGCGGCACCCGGTGGACGTAGGGCGCGTAGCCGACGACGTGGTCCACTTCGGCCAGCACCGCCGCCGCCTCCGGGGTGAGCCAGCGCTCCGGTCCGGGCCCGAGCCCGACCACCACGACCTCGGCGACCACCGCAGTGTCCGGTGTGGACGGTGTTGCGGTTGCGCGCCGTCCGTGCGGGTCGGCCTGCAGCGTGTCGCCGGGCACCACGATCATGGAGAAGTACGGGACGCTGGCGGGGTCGACGTCGGCCACCGGCAGCCAGCGCTGGGTGGGCATGGACGCCCGCTCCACGTACAGCGCGTGCTCCAGCCGCCCCGCCTGCTCCAGCGCCCGGCGCACCGCGGGGAACGTGCGGCCCAGCTTCATGATCACCGCGGCGTCGGTGTCGGCCAGCCGTCGGGCCAGCTCCGCCTCGGGCAGGGTGCCGGGCAGCACGGTGAGCACGTCGGTCTGGCGCACCAGGGGAGCGGCCACCAGGGCCGTGGCGGCGGCGAAGGCCGGTACCCCGGCCACTACCTCGGTGGGAAAGCGGTCGGCCAGGCGGTCGTGCATGTACATGAAGGAGCCGTAGAAGAACGGGTCGCCCTCGGCCAGCAGCACCACGTCGCGGCCGGCCTCCAGGTGCGCGGCCAGCCGGGCGGCGGACTCGGCGTAGAACTCCGCCATCGCCCCGGCGTACCCGCCCGGGTGGGCGGTGGCGCCGGTGGTCACCGGGTAGCGCAGCTCCTCCTCCACCACGCCGGGCGGGATGAGGTCGGCGGCGATGCGCCGGGCGTTGGACTGCTTGCCCACCCCGGCGTGGAAGGCCACCACGTCGGCGTCACGGATGAGCCGGGCCGCCTTGAGGGTGATCAGCTCGGGGTCCCCGGGCCCGACGCCGACGCCGGCGAACCGGCCGAGGCGCGCGCTCACTCCGCCTCCTGGGCCAGGGCGTTGACGGCGGCCGAGGCCATCGCCGACCCGCCCCGGCGCCCGCGGACCGTCACGTAGGGGACGTCGATGCCGTGGTCGTCGGCGAAGCGGGCCAGCGCGTCCTTGGACTCCGCGGCACCGATGAACCCCACCGGGCAGCCGATGATCACGGCCGGGCGTGGTCCGCCGTCGACGAGCAGCTCCAGCAGGTGGAACAGCGCGGTGGGGGCGTTGCCGATGGCCACCACGGCGCCGTCGAGCAGCGGTTCCCACAGCGACACCGCCGCCGCCGTGCGGGTGGTGCTCCACCGTTGGGCGAGGTCGGGCACCTGCGGGTCCGGCAGCAGGCAGTGCACCGGGTTGCCGGCCGGCAGCCGACCAGCGGTGATGCCCATGGCGACCATCCGCGCGTCGCACAGGATGGGGGCGCCCCCGGCGAGCGCGGCGCGGGCGGTGGCCACGGCGTCCGGGTGGATCACCAGGTCGTCGGTCAGGTCCACCTGCCCGCAGGCGTGGATCATCCGCACCGCCAGCTTCTCCGCCGCGGCAGGTACCTGGGTCAGGTCGGCCTCGCGGCGGATGGTGGCGAAGGAGTCGAGGTAGATCGCCGGGCCGTCGTGGACGTAGGAGTAGCGCCGGGTGGGGCGGCGGAGCTCGATCATCGGGTCACCCCCGCGACGAGCACGCCGCGCCACGGCGTGACCACCAGGTCGCCGTCACCGGCCAGCTGCACCAGCTCGGCCACCAGCGTCGGGGAGAGAACGCCGTCGGGGGCGGGCACGTGCACGCCCCCGGGCACGGGGCCGTAGCCCAGCGGTCCCGCGGTGACGTCCACCTGGGGGTGCGGCAGCGTGGTGGCGGTGAGCGGCTGTGGCAGCTCGTCCACGTGCCACGAGGCGTCGGCGCCGTGCCCGCGCACCCGGAGGAACTCGTGCGCCAGCACCACCAGGTGCTGCGGGGCGTCGGCGATGGCGACGATCGCACCCCACCGGTTGCTGCCCACCCGCAGCTGGGCGGTGCTGGCATCCAGGGCCACGAGGCCCAGGTCGGTGGGCCGGGCGGCGAGGTCACCGCGGCCGTCGTCCAGCACGAACAGGAACCGCCCGGGCAGCTCGGCCAGGTCGGGGTCCAGGCAGATCAGCTGGTCCAGCCGGGCGGCCACGGCCCGCAGGTCGGCGCGCCCACCGGCCAGGCCGGTCTGCGGCGAGACCATCAGGTTGCGCACCCGGTCGTGCGCGCGGGAGGGCAGCAGCCCGGTGCGCTCCACCGCGGCCACCACCGCCGCCGGCAGGCGCCCGTCGGCCAGCGGCAGGCCGCGCAGCTGCAGGTTCGCCCGCCCGGTCAGGTGCAGGTCACCGTCGCCGTGGGTCTGCGCCACGGCCGAGGCGGCCTGCAGCTGGGCGGGGGAGAGGCGGCCGCCCACCAGGCGCAGCCGCACCAGGGCTCCGTCGGCGGCCGGCCACGGGCGGGTGACGCCCGGGCAGCGGTCGGCCCGGGTGCGCGAGAGCTGGGTACGGGAAGGCACAGGGGTCACACGAGTCCTCAGAGGTCTGGGGCCCTTGCGCGAAGCCCGCCGATGACCTCGCGGTGGTCACCGCAAGGGCCAGCAGGTCTTCGGACTCGGGATCACTCGGTGCGGAACACCTTCCCGGACCTTGTGGTCCAGTGGTCGTCCCGAAGGACACGTTCCGCCCGTCACCCTCACCGCTGCGCGTCAGTCCCGGATTCTCACTGGGTTCCCTGACTCCAACTGCTCATGGAGCTTGACTGGCCCCGGGAGGCTACCAACACCCCTGCCGGGCGCCCGGCCACCGGGGGCTTATGGTTCCCGCAGGCTCGAGGTGCCCCACGGCGAAGCTGCCACGGGGAGAATCGGGAAGCCGGTGAGAATCCGGCACAGGGCCCGCTGCGGTGACCCAGGCTCGTACCTGGGAAGTCCGAAGACCGGCCTCGCGCCTCGCCCGGCCGTACTTCCGCGGTCGTGGATCCGTCATGGCAGATCGAGCGGGAGCCCTACATGCCAGCGCAGCGCCCTGTCGTTGTCCCACGCCCAAATCCATTGCCACACAACGTGTTTTCCTTCGATGTGGCCGGCCGCGCCGTGCTGGTCACCGGGGGTGACGAGCACGCCGCCCGCGACGTGGCGGCGCTGCTGGCCGCTGGTGCCGACGTCACCGTGCGCGCCGCCGAGGTGTGCGCCGCGGTGCAGGACCTCGCCGACCGCGGGCTGATCAGCTGGCAGCCGGCGGCACCGGAGAACCCGCCGGACTACGACGTGGTGCTGCGGCCCCGACCCCGGAGCCAGCCCACCGAGGCGCGCGAGGCAGGCCGGGGCAGCGTGGTGCTGGTGGGCGGCGGGCCCGGCGACGAGTCGCTGCTGACCGTGGCCGGCCGCGACGCCGTGGCCCAGGCCGACGTGGTGGTGATGGACCGGTTGGCCCCGTGGGGTGCACTGGCCTGGGCCCGCCCGGACGCGGAGATCATCGACGTCGCCAAGATCCCCTTCGGCCGCTCCACCTCCCAGGAGGTGATCAACACGCTGCTCGTGGAGCACGCCACCGCCGGGCGACGAGTGGTGCGGCTCAAGGGCGGCGACTCGTTCGTGTTCGGCCGCGGCATGGAGGAGGTCCAGGCCTGCGCGGCCGCCGGAGTGCCCACCCGGGTGATCCCCGGCGTCACCGCCAGCATCTCCGCACCGGCGCTGGCCGGCATCCCCGTCACCCACCGCGGCCTGTCCCAGGGCTTCACGGTGATCTCCGGGCACGTGCCGCCGGGGCACCCGCAGTCCACCCTGGACTACGGCGCCCTGGCCCGCAGCGGCACCACGCTGGTGGTGCTGATGGGGGTGCACACGCTGCCCGCCATCGTCGCCGCCCTGCTGGCCGCCGGCATGGACCCGGCCACCCCGGCCGCGGTGGTCGCCGACGGTTCCCGGCCGAGCCAGCAGGTGGTGGTGAGCACCCTCGCCGAGCTGCCCGGGGCGGTGGCCCGAGCGGGGGTGCAGGCCCCGGCGGTGGCGGTGATCGGCGACGTGGTGTCCACCCGTGCGGTGTCACCCGCCCCACCGGGCTGAGCCTCACCCCCCGAGGTAGCGGACGTAGGTGCCCAGCTCGTCGCTGAGCACCCGCGCCGCCACCCCGTACACGGCGGCGATGAGGTCGGCGGTGAGCACGGTGGCGGGCGGCCCGGCGGCCACCGCGCGGCCCTGGTCCAGCACCAGCACCTGGTCGCAGTAGGCCGCGGCCAGATTCAGGTCGTGCAGCGCCACCACCGTGGTCACCGCGGTGGTGCGCACCAGCGCGAGCAGGTCCAGCTGGTGGCGCACGTCGAGGTGGTTGGTGGGCTCGTCCAGCAGCAGCACCTCCGGCTGCTGGGCCAGGGCGCGGGCGATCTGCACCCGCTGGCGCTCCCCGCCGGAGAGGGTGGCGTAGCGCTGGTCGAGCCGGTCGGCCACGCCGGTGAGATCGGCGGCCCGTACCACCGCGGCGGCGTCCTCCCGGGACGGCGCCGCCCACGCCGGGCGGTGCGGCACCCGGCCCAGGCTGACCACCTCGCGCACCAGCAGGTCCTGGTCGCTGCTCACCTCCTGCTCCACCACCGCCACCTGCCGCGCCAGCCGGCGGCGGGGCAGCCGCGCGGCGTCGGTGCCGGCCACCTGCACCGCACCCTGGGTGGGGCGGCGCAGCCCGGCCAGCATGCGCAGCAGGGTGGACTTGCCCGAGCCGTTGGGGCCGAGCAGCCCCACCGTGGCGCCCACGGCCGGGGCCAGGCTCACCCCGTCGACGATGAGCCGGCCGCGGGTCTCCCAGCTGACCTCGCGGGCCACCAGGGGCGCGGCGCTCATCGCCGAGACCGGTTGCGCAGCATGATCACCACGAAGGCCGGGACACCGACCAGCGCGGTGGCCACCCCCACCGGCAGCTCCTGCGGGTCGAGCACCGTGCGGGCGGCGGTGTCCACCCACACCAGGAAGATCGCCCCCATCAGCGCCGCCGCCGGCAGCAGGGCCCGGTGCCCGACGCCCACCACCGCCCGGGCCAGGTGCGGCAGCACAAGCCCGACGAAGCCGATGGCGCCGGAGGTGCTGACGATCACTGCCGTCATCAGGGCGGTGACCACCAGCAGCACCGTCCGGGTGCGGGCCACGTGCACGCCCAGCGACGCCGCGGCGTCGGTGCCGAAGGTGAACGCGTCCAGCGAGGTCGCCGCGGCCAGGCACACCGCCAGGCCGACGAGCACCACGGCGGCGCAGAGCACCACGTCGGCCCAGCTGGCGCTGGCCAGCGAGCCCAGCAGCCAGAACAGCACACCGCGGGTCTGCTCGGCGTCGGCGGCGGTGAACACGATGAACGAGGTGAGCGCGGAGAACAGCTGCGTGGCGGCGATGCCGGCCAGCACCACCCGGTCGGTGGTGCCGCCGGCGGCCGCGGCGAGCACCAGCACCAGCCCGAACGCCAGCAGCGCACCCAAGAAGGCGCCGGTGGTCAGCCCCACCGCGCCCGCGCCGGCGCCGAGCACCACCACCGACACCGCGCCGGTGGAGGCGCCGGAGGACACCCCCAGCACGAACGGGTCGGCCAGCGGGTTGCGCAGCAACGACTGCAGGATCACCCCGCACACCGCCAGGCCGGCCCCGCACACCGCGGCCAGCACGGTGCGCGGCAGGCGCAGGTCCCAGACGATGCCCTGCTGGATGCGGCTGAGGTCAGAGGTGGCCAGGCCGGCGTGGTCGGCCACCACGCCGAGGACGTCGGCGGGGCTGAGGTCGGACGGCCCGATGGTGATGGCGACGGCGATGGAGACCACCAGCACCACCGGGCCCGCGACCCACACCCCGTGCGCCCAGCGAGTGGCCGCACGGGTGCTCACTGGTGCGGCGAGAGCTCGCGCAGACCCCGGACGACGTTCTCCACGCCGTCGACGGTGCGCAGGGACGGGTTGAGCTCGGCCCCGGTCACCTGGATGTAGCGGCGGTGGCGCACCGCGGTCATCTCCCGGGTCACCGGGTGCGACTCCAGGAAGGCGATCTTGGCGGCGGCGGTCTCGGCGGTCTGGCTCTTGCGGGTGAGGTCACCGAGCACCAGCACGTCGGGGTCGCGGTCGGCCGCGGTCTCCCAGTTGATCTGCGGCCACTCGGCGGTGGTGTCGGCAAAGACGTTGGTCAGGCCCAGGGTGCGGCTGATGATGCCCGGGCCGCCGCAGCACCCGGCCAGGTAGGGCGACTCCTGGTTGGCGAACCAGAACAGTGCGGAGGTGCCCGCGGTGTCCAGGCTGGCCGCTGCGGTGCTCATCCGGTCGCGCAGCTGGGTGACCAGCGCGGCGCCGCGGTCGCGGACGTCGAAGACCGCGGCGAGGTCGGTGATCTCCTGGTAGACGGTCTCCATCTGCAGCGGGGAGCTGCGCACGCCGTCGTCGTCGCCCTGGTTGTTCTTGAGGCACTCGGCGGGGGACAGGTAGGAGGGGACGCCGAGCTTGTCCAGGGCCTCCGGCGTGGTGACGCCGCCCTCGCCCAGGGTGCTGGCGAAGGAGGCGGAGACGAAGTCGGGCTCGGCCTGCAGCAGCCGCTCGCGGGACGGAGCCTGGTCGGCCAGGCGCGGGACCGTGGCGTTGTCGGCGGCGAGGTTCTCCCGCACGGGGTCGGTCCAGGTGGCGGTGCCCACCATCCGGTCGGCCAGGCCGAGCGAGAGCAGGATCTCGGTGGAGCCCTGGTTGAGCGAGACGGCCCGCTGGGGCGCCTCGGCGATGACGACCGACCGGCCGCAGTTCTCGATGGTGACGGGGTAGGCCGAGCCGGCGGTGGCGGTGGTCTCGGCGGAGCTGGAGCACCCGGCGAGCGCGGTCGCCGCGGTGAGCGCGGCGACGAGGGCGACCAGGGGCGACAGACGTGTGGACATGGGCATCCTTCAGCAGGTCTGGGCTCGTGCGCGAAGCCCGTCTACGACCAGGCGGCGGTCACCGCGAGGGCCAGCAGGTCTTCGGACTCGGGGTCGTCCGGGCCGGAGCGCCTTCCCAGACCCGGAGGTCCAGTGGCTTGTGTGCTCGGCCCGTCACCCACACCGCTGCGCGTCAGTCCCGGATTCACACCGGGTTCCCTGTCCCGCTCGTGCGCTCTGCACGAGCGGGGGTGGCTGGCGAGGAGGACCGTAGCAGGCTCCGGATCCGTCCGTGGGCTACCACGGACGGCTGTCGGCACCACGGTGCACCCACGAGGCACGGCTGCTGCCCACCGGGGACCATGGACCGGGTGGGACTCACCGATCACGCCCGGGTCGCCACGGCTGCAGCACGCAGCTCGTTGCCCTCGCCCATCACCTTCTTCCAGGCCGCCGTGCGTTCCCGAGGTCCGCAGCGTCAGGTCTTCCTCGACGCGGGGAAGGCCGCACTGGCCGCGGCGCTCGCGTGGCTGCTCGCCGACCAGGTGCTCGGCTCGGGGCTGCCCTGGCTGGCGCCCTACACCGCGGTGTTCATCATCGGGACCACGGTGCACCAGTCGATGCGCTCTGCCGCGAGACAGGTCACGGTGGTGATCCTGGGGGTGCTGCTCGCGGCCGGCGTCGGCCTGGCCATCCCGTCCACGGTGGTCGCTCTCCCGGTGGCGGTGGTCCTGGGCCTGCTGATCGGCCACTGGCGTCCGCTGCACCCGGACGGCAGCTGGGTGGCGCTGATCGCCCTGCTGCTGCTCACCTACGGAACCGCGACCGAGCAGTCCGACCTGCTCTCGCGGGTGGGCGCCGTCGCCCTCGGTGCCGTGGTGGGGGTGGCCGTCAACGCGGTGATCCTGCCGCCGATCCGGCTGGACGCGGCCCTGTCCGCCATGGCGGCCCGCGCGGACGACATCGCCGGCCTGCTGGTGGAGACCGCGGAGGGAACCGAGGACGGGGTGGACGCCGAGCGCACGACCAGCTGGCACCACCGCGTCTGGCAGCTCGAGCACACCACCAGTGCGGAGGACGCCCTGGCCGATGGGCGGGACAGCCTGCGCAAGAACCCCCGGCGGCGCAGCGCGCGCACCGGGGGGAGCGCAGCCCCGTACCAGGCAACCGCCACCGCCCTGGACGACCTGGTGCCCCCGCTCAGCCCCATCGTGACCGCCGTGGCGCAGCAGCAGGAGCAGCTCGGCGAGGGCCAGGCCGTGAGCGCGCTGCGCCACCACCTCGCCGAGCTGCTGGGCGCGCTCGCGGAGGCGGTGCACCTGCTCGGTCAGTACCCGGCGAGCCCCGGCGACGGTGCGAACCCCGGGGACGGACAGCACGTGCTGCAGCGGGCCACCGACCTGCACCGACAGGCCCGGCGCATGGCGGACGCGCTGCCCGGGCCCAGCGACGTCGCCGCGGTCGGCGCCCTGCTGGCGGCCGTCCAGCGCACCCTGACGACGGTGGCCACCGCGCACCGCGCCACCCAGGACGCCTGACCGGGACCTGGGCAGACACCGCCATGGCAGAGTCGATTGACAAACGATAGGTCTGCACCTCGCCCGCGGACGCGGTCAGTCGGCCACGTCGCGGTCGATGAGGTCGGCCACCGTCTCCCGCCGCACCAGCAGCCGGGCGACGCCGTCGTGCACGGCGACCACCGGCGGGCGGCCCACCATGTTGTAGGTGGAGGCCATGGACAGGTGGTAGGCGCCGGCCACCGGCACCGCCAGCAGGTCACCCGCCCGCACGTCGGCGGGCAGCGGCACGTCCGCGGCGATCACGTCACCGGCCTCGCAGTGCCGGCCCACCACGGTGACGGAACGCAGGGGTGCGGCCGGGCGCTCGCGCTGGCCGACCAGCCGCGGGGTGTAGCGCTGTCCGTACAGGGCGGGGCGCGGGTTGTCGCTCATCCCGCCGTCCACCGCGACCCAGGTGTGCTGCGGGGTCCGCTTGACCGACACCACCCGGTACAGGGCGATGCCGGCGGGGCCGACCACGGCGCGGCCGGGCTCGATGGTCAGCTGCGGCACGGGAAGCTGGTGCACCGCGCAGCGCGCCTGCAGGGCTTCGGTGACCTGGACGCCGAGCTCGGCGACGTCCAGCGCCGGGTCCCCGGGGCGGTAGGCCACCCCGTGCCCGCCGCCCAGGTCGAGCTCGGGCAGCACCAGGCCGAACCGGTCGCGCACCATCGCGGTCAGGGAGACCATCCGGGTGACTGCCGCGAGGAACGGGGCGATCTCGGTGATCTGCGAGCCCAGGTGGCAGTGCAGGCCCACCAGCTCCAGCTGCGGCTGGGCCAGGATGCGGGAGACGGCCGCGGACAGCACCCCGTCGGCCGGCGCCAGGCCGAAGTGCTGGTCGTCGGTGCCGGTGCGAATGGCGTGGTGGGCGCCGGCGGAGATGCCCGGCACCACCCGGATGAGCACCCGCTGCTTGTGGCCGTCGGGCACCTGGGTGGCCAGCCGTCGGACCTCCGAGAGGCTGTCGATGACGATGCGACCCACGCCCAGGTCGAGGGCGGTGTGCAGGTCGGCGGGGGTCTTGGCGCTGCCGTGCACCAGCACGTCCCGCGCGGGCACGCCGGCCGCCACGGCAAGGTGTTGCTCCCCGGCAGAGCAGGCGTCGATGCCGAGGCCCTCCTCGTGCACCCACCGGGCCATCGTCCGGCTCAGGAACGCCTTGGCGGCGTACTGCACGTGGGCGTCGGGAAAGGCCTGCCGGTAGGTCCGGCAGCGCGAGCGCACCTCGGCCTCGTCGAGGACGTAGGTGGGGGTGCCGAAGTCTCGGGCGATCTCGGCGAGGGCGACACCGCCGACGGCGACGTCCCCGCCGGGCAGCTGCCGGGCGCTGGCCGGCCAGACAGCGAGGTCGGTGTCGTGGTCGAGGGTGGTCATGCCGGCTGTCCCTCGGCGGGAGCGCGGTGGGTGATGACGGCTGTAGTGGTCGGCGCGGCGGCGGGCGTGTGGGTGGTGGGGGCGGCGGCGCGCGCCGCGAGGGTGGGATCGATGACCAGCTGGGCCACTCCGAGCGGGCCCACCATGGCGCGCAGCGCGGGCTCGGCCAGCCGGATCCACTGCTGGGTGTCGCCGAGGACGTCAGTGAGCTGGTTCGCGGTGGTGAACCCCACGGCCGTGGGTGCGCCCATGGGGGTGTGGAACAGCCGGATCACCGGGCCGAGGTTTCCGTTGTGGACGGGGACGAAGAGCACCACGCGCGGGGTCGGATGACCAGAGCCAGTCACGGCATTCCTCCTGCAGAGGGAGCCCGAGCCGGTCGGCGGCGGGCTCCCTCATCGGACCACCGTGGGAGCGGGGGAGGAGCATGTGCAGACGCGATCTTGACGCGAGCCCGGCCGTTGTTGACGAACTCTTGACGGGCAAGCCGGTGAGGCCGGGCACGGTCCTCTACGACCGGAGCCACTTCTAGTCCCCCGGCTTCGCAGCTCAGTCCGCCCTTGGCTTGCAGCGCGGGCAGCATGCCGTCACCCACGGGCCGGCCAAGCCGCGTATGTGGTGGCGACACGCATCGCGCAATTTCCTGTGCCGGCGATTGGAGTGGTTCCTGGAGGTAGTCCGGAGAAGGATGAGCCCGACTCGTAGGTGCTAACGGAGCCGGTTCTTGCTACCTGTCCTTACCAGCCTGCCGCGCAGAGTCAGGCTGGTAGTGCGGCGTCGATTTCGGCGAGGAGTTGCGCCCGCAGCGTCTCTCCTGGTGCACGCGCAGCAGGCACTCGCGTGGCTTTCTGATGGTCGGCGAGGAACGTGGGCCCAAAGGTGCTGCTAGCGTTGTCAGTCCATGCTCGAGTAGCTGAAGAAGCCGGGTTCAATTCCTAACGACGTGAGCCACTTCTGTTCGCCGGTTTGGCAGATCTGATCGCCATTGGCTTGCAGCAACGGGAGCACGTCGTCACCTTCGGCGCCGCCGAGGGCGGCGACCACCAGGCTGATCTCATCTGGCTGCACGGTGAGCCAGTACTCGTACTCGGATCCCAATCCCAGTCCCTGTGGCGGACCGAGGTCCTGGCCGGCGATCTGCAGCACGCCGTCGTCGAGGATCTCGGCCCAGACGTAAAGCCCGTTGCTGTCTCTGAGGGTCACGCGTTCACTCATTGCCTCTCCCGGGTTGTCACAGTTCAGCTCGAAATGTTTCTTGTCAGCGATGCAGCTGGTCGATGGTCGCCCGTGGGACGTTCAGCTGCGCCAAGGCGTGGGTGTACTTGAGGTCCAGGCGCTCGCGGGTTGCGTCGTCAAGCTCGGCCACCCGGGCGGGGTCGAGGTTGGTGGCGGGATGCTGGATGTAGGGCGCGCCGGATCTTGTCGGTCTGTCCCGCGTGTGCCCGCTCGGCGATCTCGCGGGCAACGGCGATGACGTTGGTGCTCATGGTGGTCCTGACGAGCTCGGGGGAGGGGTGCCCCCATCTTGTAGTGCTCGACGCGTGGCCGCGGCGTTTCCCGCAGAAGGACCGTGCACCGTGTTCGACGGTTCCGAATGGGTACGGTCGCGACGTGCCTGTCGAGGTTGTCCGGTACTCGTCCGCGTAGCCGCTGCGGTTCCACCGCGTCGCCGGACACCTCCGTGCCGCCCTCGAGGACGTGCCTTCCGCCGTCGTCGAGCACGTGGGTTCGACGTCGGTACCCGGCCTCTGCGCGAAGCCGATCATCGGAGTCGGACCTGGCCGCGGAGGAGCGGCTGCGCATCTTGCGGCTCAACGATCCCACTGGCTAAGAGCGTGAGCTCGCCCGGGGGAGTCCGCTACCTCTTCTTGATGGTCGTCGTTGCCCATCCAACGGACACCAGGACCAAGACGACTCCCAGAATGAGGCCGACGCTGTCGTCTCGCGCGGCTGCGCGAGACGACATGGCGACGCCGACCACGCCCACCAAGAAGATGCACACCACGGCCCACCAGGTGCGCATCTCAGCACACCACGTCGTCGCGGGCCGCGCCCACCACCGTGACCGCGCGAGCATGGGCGTGGGTCATGTGGGTCGGCTCCCTTGTGTCCGCCCCGGCCCGCAGCCGCGTGGCTGCACCCGAACCTGAGCGCGCCGAGCGTGGCACAGATTCTCTTGTGCCTCAAGGACAGTGGTTACCGGCCGGGGCCAGGCACGGAGAGGGTGAGCAGCTCCGGTGCAGACGTGCCACAGCACCCACCACCTGTGGGGGCGTCGGCGTCGGGCTCCTCGAACACCCCAGCGCCGCCGCAGACCCCGGTTTCGGGCAGCGTCAGCTCAACCCGGGCCGCAGCCTCGTGGTCGCCGGCGATCGCGGCGGCGATGCTGCGGACCTGCTCGTACCCGGTCATCGCCAGGAACGTCGGTGCGCGGCCGTAGGACTTCATCCCCACCAGGTAGAAGCCGGGCTCGGGGTGGCTCAGCTCCTTGGCGCCGTGCGGGTACACGGTGCCGCAGGAGTGCTCGTTCGGGTCGATCAGCGGAGCCAGGTCGACCGGCGCCTGCAACACCGGGTCGAGCCCCAGGCGGATCTCCGACAGCCAGGACAGCTCGGGGCGGAACCCGGTCAGCACCACGACGCGGTCGACGTCGTCGATCCGCTGACCAGCGTCGGAGAGCAGGGCCACCCGGTTCTCGCCCGTGCGCTCCACCGCGGTGGTGCGAAAGCCGGTGACGACGTGCAGGAGCCCGTCGTCGACGGCCTTCTTCGCCTTGATTCCCAGTGCTCCACGGGCGGGCAGCTGGTCGGCCTGGCCGCCGCCGAACGTCGCGGCGACGTCGCCGCGACGCAGGACCCAGGTGATGCGGGTGCCGGGCGCCTCGTGCTCGAGCTCGGCGAGGGCGATGATCGCGGTCAGGGCGGAGTGTCCGCTGCCGGCGATCACGGTGTGTTGGCCGGCGTGCTGGGCACGCACGGTCGGGTCGTCGAGGTTGGGCACGCGGTAGGTGATCGCGTCGGCGGCGGTCTTCTCGCCGAGGGCGGGCAGTCCCTCGCCGCCCAGCGGGTTCGGGGTGCCCCAGGTGCCGGAGGCGTCGATCACCGCCTGCGCGAAGATCCGCTCCTCGGTGCCGTCGGCCCGGCGGAGGTGGACGGAGAGTGGCTCGGTGTCGCGGCCGGCGTCGACCACCCGGTCGCGTCCGCGGCGGGCGACGCCGATGACCTCGGTGTCGAGCTGCACGGCGTCGCCGAGCGCAGCGGCGAGCGGGTCGAGGTACTCGCGGGCCCACTGCAGGCCTGTGGGGTAGGCATCGTCGTCGGGAGCGTTCCAGCCGGTCTGGTCGAGCAGTCGCCGCGCGGCGGGGTCGATGACCTCCGACCAGCGGGAGAACAGTCGCACGTGGTTCCACTCGGCCACAGCCGCGCCCGCTGCGGAACCGCGCTCGAGAACCAGGGGGGTGAGTCCGCGCTCGCGCAGCTCGGCTGCTGCGGCGAGCCCGACCGGACCGGCTCCCACCACAACCACCGGCAAGTCACTCATGGCGAGGCCCTTCATAGATAGATTTCGATCCACGAAAACAGGGTATCTGACGCCGTCAGCCAGCGGGACTGCTGCTGCCGGGTTGGGGCTGCTGGCCGGGCACGCCTGACCACGGCGAACGGCGCCGCCGGCAGGTGCCAGCAGCGCCGTTCGGGTGCGCGGGAGAGCGGGAGGTCAGGCCGGCAGCGCGGCGTCGATCTCGGCGAGGAACTGCGCCCGCAGCGTCGCCGGCAGCCACGCGGTCTTGAAGGCGTTGCGGGCCAACGTCGCCGCCTCCTCGATGGTCAGCGGCGTCTCTTCGTGCACGCGCAGCAGGCACTCACCGACGTAGCCGTCGAAGTAGGCGGGGTCGTCGGAGTGCACGCTCACCTGCACACCCGCGTCCAGGAGCCGCTTGGTGGCGCCCTCCCAGACGGAGCCACGCACGAAGCTGTTGGAGATGGGGCAGACGGTGAGCCCGATGCCGCGCTCGACAACCTCGGCGAGCAGCGCGGGGTCGTCCAGGATGTTCACGCCGTGGTCGATGCGGTCGACGCCGATGACGTCCAGCGCCTGCCGGATGTGGTCGAGCGTGCCGGGCTGGTCGACGTCGCAGTGCATGGTCAGCAGGTAGCCCTCGGCGCGGGCCCGGGCGAAGACCTGCTCGAACTTCACCGGCGGGTTGCCCCGCTCGTCGGAGTCCAGGCCCACCCCGATGATCCAGTCCTTGTACGGCAGCGACTCCATCAGCGTGGCCATCGCGTACTCGGCGGAGAAGTCGCGGAGGAAGCACATGATCAGCTCGGCGTGCAGGTCCAGCGTGCGACGCGCGTCCACGATGGCTCGGCGCAGCCCGCGGACGACGGTGCTGAACTCCACGCCGCGGGAGGTGTGCGCCTGGGGGTCGAAGAAGATCTCGACGTAGCGCACCTTCTGCGAGGCGGCCTTGGTGAAGTAGGCCGTGGCCAGGTCGTAGAAGTCCTGCTCGGTGACCAGCACCTGCATGTTGCGGTAGTAGCCGACCAGGAAGCTGGTCAGGTCGTTGAAGGGGTTCTCCCGCTTCATCTCCGCGGCGTCGGCGTAAGGCATCTCGATGCCGTTGCGCCGGGCCAGCTCGAACACGAGCTCACCCTCCAGGGTGCCCTCGATGTGCAGGTGCAGCTCGCACTTGGGCACCTGGGCGATGAAGTTCTCCACGGTCTTGTCGCTGTTCATGTTTCAATTTTCCCATCCAGTCGCCTCGGTGCACTGCCCGGGTCACTGACGTCAGGACCACAGCAGCACCTTGATGGCGCGCCGCTCGTCCATCGCCCGGTAGCCCTCGGCGGCGTTGTCCAGCGGCACCTCGAGGTTGAAAACCTGCCCCGGGGTGGACCTTGCGCTACCAGATCAGGTCGGTCAGGTCGGTCAGGTCGGGCAGGAACCGGCGCACCGGGGCGGGTCCGCCGTGCGGGATGCGGGTGAGGCTCGCGCATGGCGCAGGATCACCCCCGAGGGGCGCGGCCGCGCACCGCAGCGACGACGAGGAGGCTCCGTGATCGACGACGTGATCGCCCGCTGGCACCGGTACATGGGAGGTGAGCTGCCCGGCGGTCTCGACGAGCTGCTCGCCGACGACGTGGTGTTCTACTCGCCGGTGGTCTTCACCCCGCAGCGTGGGAAGCCGATCACGACGCAGTACCTCGAGGCAGCGGCCGTCGCGCTGGCTGGTGGGCCAGACGGCACCTTCCAGTACACGAAGCAGGTCCTCGCGGGCGACACCGCGGTGCTCGAGTTCGAGACGAGCGTGGAGGGCAAGTACGTCAACGGCGTCGACATCATCAGGTGCGACGACACGGGCCTGATCGTGGAGTTCCGCGTCATGATGCGGCCCCTGCAAGCGATCCAGGCCGTGCACGAGCAGATGGGTCGGCGCCTGGCTGCCGGCAGTCGTTCGCCGCGCAGTGGGCGCCGTGTCGCTGGCAGTGTGAATGACATGGCTGAGAACTCTTCTGTCGTCGTGGTGACCGGTGCGAACGGACTGGTGGGTGCCGCGGTGTGCCGGGCGCTCGTCGAGCGGGAGGCACAGGTGCGCGCCATCGTCCGCCGTCCCGGCAGTGCTCCTGCACTCCCCGGTGTCACCGAGCACGTCGGCGACTTCGCCGACGAGGGCCTGGCCCGGGCAGTGGTCCAGGGTGCCGATGCGGTAGTCACGACGGTCCACCCGATGGGATCGTCGCGGGAGGCGCAGCACCGGGTGGGGGTCGAGGGGACGGCGTTGCTCGCTCGGGCTGCCCGGGACGCCGGCGCCGCCCGGTTCGTGCACATGTCGACGGCTGGGGTCTACGACCGCTCGGCGGGCGTCGGGGACGTGGCCGAGGACGGGGCGCTCCTGCCCGAGGGCAGCGGCGACTACCCCGACACCAAGAACGCCGCCGACGCCGCGCTGGCGCAGATCGCCGGGCTCACGACCGTGCTGGTCCGCCCGCCGGCGATCTTGGGTGCGGGTGAGACGTCCGTGTGGAACACGCTGCGCCCGCAACAGGTTCGAGACGGTGAACGCCGAGCGAATCCGGCGAAGACCTGGGCCTGGGTGCACGTCGACGACCTGGCGGCCCTGATCGCGGACGTCGCCACGGGCACCGTCGCGACCTCCGACGACCCGGAGCGAGGCCCCGAGGACGGGAGCGTGACGCCGGTCATCGTGGCGGGCGAGCCGGCGACGTGGCGGGACTACCTCGGCACCGTGACCGACGCGTTGGGCGTGGAGCCCGAGTGGACCGACGAGCAGGTCTGGACCGGGCAGCTCCGGGCCGACCGCGCACGGGGCTGGGGCTGGGCGCCGCGAGTGGGCCTTGCGGAGGCGATGGCAGAGCTGCGGCGGAGCGTGACGGCCCTCGAGTGAGGGCTCCGCGGATCGGGCGATCCGCCGTCTGCGCGACAGGCCTGCAGTGCACCTGTGCGCGTCACTACCTGATCACGTGGTGGGTCGGGCCGCTCAGGCGACGGTCCGCAGCCCCTCGACCAGCGGGGTGGTGGGGCGGCCCGGGAGGCGGGCGAGGTCACCGTTCGGGAAGGCAAAATCCCGGCCCGGATCCCGGCGTCCACGCTGACCACCATCGCGGCCAGTGGCTCGGGGACGCCCGCCTCGGTGAGGGCGGCCAGGTGCTCCTCGGGCATGACCGACTTGCGGACCACGTCGCGGCCGAGGACCTCGCTTCCCCGTCTTCGCTGGTCTCAGTCGGTGGTGCGGCTGGCGCGCGTGGGCAGCTCGGGGTCGTCCGGGTGCAAGGGGCCCACGACCTCGCGCCACGCCCAGGTCATCTCGTCGTAGAGGTCCTGAAAGAAGCCAAACTTCCCCCGCAGGTCTCGCAGCGCCAGGGCTCGCGCAGCGCCCTCGATGTCCCGCCCCGGGCTCCACCCACGAAAGAGCGACATCATCCGCTCACCACCGCCACCGTTCGCGGCGGAGAGGGCGTCGTCGGAGGCGTTCAGCGCCGCCTCGGCCACCCGCCTGGTGGCGTAGGCGCGCTCAGCACGCTCGGCGACCGCGATCGTCGGGTGCGGCACCACGGCGTTCTGCCGGGACGCCGCCGCGATCTGCTGCGTCTCGTCTGCGGTGAGCACCCCGGCGCGGCGCACGAACGCCACGACCTCCGCCCACTGGGGGCCGAACGCTTGGGCAAGCACCGTGGTGCTGACCCGGGTCGACTGCAGCAGCGCGTCTACCCGCGTCGCAGTGTCGCCGCGGCCCTTGGCGGAGCTGGTGGTGCGCAGCAGGTGGTTGACCACCTCGCGGGCGAGGTGTCCGTCGCCAGGTACTCGGGCGCGGCGCAGCAGCTCCTTCTCCAGCTGCCTGCCGACGAGCGGCTGGTCGCCAGGCTCGGCGACGAGGTCGGCGAACAGCTGCTGCAGCGACGCGCAGATGTCTAGCGCACCTGCTCCGCCGTCGCCGGTGGGTGGCGTGGTGGAGGTCTGCTCGTCGCTGGTGGTCACTGTCAGACATCCCTGAGCCGAGGGGTGGGGCCCGGTGCTCCCGCCGCTGCACTGGGCATCGTGCCACCTGCGACCTGAGGACGAGCCGGTGCCACGGGTCGGGCCCAGCGAGGAACGGCTCGGCGCCGTCGCCCCGGGGGTGGTTGGGTGGTCGGCACGGGCCCGTGGGGGGGAGATGTCCATCAGCGCCGGAGAGCTGCACCACCAGGACGACTCGTGCACGAGTGCGGCTCCGCCGTGCCCCTTCTCGCTCGAGGTGTCGCCGATCGCCCGCTTCTTGAACGTCGAGCTGTCGGACGATCCGACCTACGACGGCCTCGAGCTGCAGTGGTTCGACGACGACCTGCACGGCACAGGCATGCTGGCCTTCTTGTCTCGGCGGGCCGACCGGCGCGTGGACTACTACCTCGAGCCGGGCCTTCGGGTGGACCCGGCCGGCTACGAGATCGGCGGAGGGATCGGGCACTGGGGTGAGACGGAGTTCTCCGTCGCGCGACTGGAGGTCGCCGAGGACGGCGTCGTTGCTGAGGTGCGGTTCACCGACGTGGAAGGACGCGAGGTCGAGGTCCGGGTGGACGACCGCGACGGTCGGCGGCGTCGCCGGGCGCAGCTGCTCGCACCGGTCAGCGCGGGAGTCGACCGACCAACGGCGCTGTTGCTCGTGTGGCTGGGCCGGTTTGACCTGGTTCGCGTCACCAGCACTCCGCCGACCATCCGGATCGGTGGGCACCAGGTCTCCACGGGACGACTGCCGGGAGCGCGCCTGCATCGCAGGCACCTCATCAAGTACGCCGCGCCGCTGTGCGCCGTCGGGGTCAATCGCGGCCAGGACGGCCCGCTGCCTCCTGGGAAGGCTGGGCAGCGCGTGGAGCTGACACCCGACCGGTCGGGAATCACGGCCGTCGGTGCCGAACACGGTGGACACCGCGCCCGCGTCGACCTCGACCCGGCACTGCCCGACGTCCGCGCCCTAGCCGACGGCGCGGCTGCGACGGGGCACTGGCACGTGTCCGTCGACGGCGCCCGCGTGACGGGTGGTGCATGGTTGGCGCAGCGCCGCGGCGACCAAGTGGCCCTGGGCCTGGACGTGACGCAGCGGTGGCGGCCAGGGCCCCTGCCGTGGCTGATGCGTCTGGTGACCACCCTCGTGCCCGTGTTCCGGCGCTGGCCCACCACCTACCGCTGGCGGGCCGTCGTGCAGCTGGGTGAGACCGCAACCATGGCGTCCCACTGGGAGCGAACGGCTCCCGGCGGGGCCACCGGCTACCGCCGCTGGACCCGTTCTTGACCGGATCGGTGCCAGCCCTCCGGGCCGGCAAGAACCAGGCCCGAGGCTCCTGCAGAGTGGGTCCCGTCGAGCAGGCAGCCCTTGCTGACACGCGTGACAACAGTGCTCTGGCCTGCTAGTTTCGCGGTGAACCGCCGGGACAGGACGCGTGGGTCCAGGAGCTGGTCGTGGTTGACGTTCGTCGTGCTGGCGGTGGGGTTGTGGGTAGCCCCTGCGCAGGCAGAGCCCTGTCGGTGCCGACGTTGGTCGCTGGTCAGTGAGGATGTCCCATGATTGGTTCTCGATCCGCCCGTTCCCGAGTCCTGCTGAGTGCTGGCGCACTCGCCGCGGTGACGGCGCTCACCGCCGCTCCGGTCGCCTCAGCGGCGCCGGCTGCTCCTGCGTACACCGCGCAGCGCACGGTGCTTGACGATGCGGGGCAGCCGCGCGCGGTGGCCGTGCACCGCACCACCGGAACCACCTACGTCGCGGTGTCCAGCGGCGACGGGACCGGGCCCGGGGTGCTCACCGTGGTCGACGGTAACCCCCCAGGGGTGCGCGCGAGCGTGCCGCTGGCCGGCGGTGCCTCAGACGTCGCCGTCGACGAGGCCCGCAACCGCGTCTACGTCACGTCCCCCGGAAACGACGGTGCGCCCAGCTCGATCACGGTGGTCGACGCCTCCACGGGCGTGGTGCTGCAGCAGGTTCCCGTCCCGCCGGGCTCGGACTTCGCCGGCGGCGCACGGGCGGTGGCGGTGGACGGCCGGGACGGAGCTCCCTACGTCCTGGTCGGCGACCAGCTGCGCCGCCTCGACCCGGCGAGCCTGCTGCCCACCGCGACGCTGCGGGAGAGCGAGGCAGGTGACGTCGACATCGACGAGCGCACCGGAGCGGCCGTGCTCACCTTCCCCGGCGTCAGCACCAGTGGCGAGTTCTCCTACGTCGGTTTCGTCGACCTGAGTCGATTCGTCGACCTTCCCGCCGAGGACACCGCGATTCGCGGGTCGCTGGACTCGGTCGCGGTCGACGACACCACGGGCCGGGCCTACGTCGTGCGGCGGGGGACCGTCGTCCCGAACTTTCTCACCGCGTCGTTCGCGGCGGGCGGGATCGAGGTGTTTGACGTGGCGTCCCGGGCCCGGTCGGCGACCATCACCGTCCCCGGAGACCCGATCGGGGTGAGCATCGACGCGACGAGTCGCACCGGGTACGCCGCTGAGCGCAACGGGGTGGTCGGGGTGTTCGACCTCGACACCAACACGGTGGTGGGCAGCCCAGGAGTGCCCAGTCCGGCCGCCCTGGCCAGCGACGCCGCCGGCGTGCAGGTCGCGACAGTGGGACCCGCGCTGGTCAGGCTGACCCAGGCGGGTTCGACGACGCCCACCACCACCACGGTCCAGCCTTCGGTGAACGCCTCGGTGGGCAATCTCGGTTCCTTGATCACCGTCGCGATCGCCAACGGTGGTGGCGGCCGGGTGGCCTTCACCGCAGACGGTGCGCCCATTCTCGGTTGCGGATTTCAGCCGGTGGTCAACGGTCTCTCCTACTGCATCCCCGAGCGCCCCTTTGACCGCGCTGGGGAAGTCGTCATCGAGGCCACCTACAGCGGGGACGACACGCACGCGGCATCTCGCGGCGCCGCACCGATCACCGTCGCCCCGTCGACCGACCCGTTCAGCTACGCGCTCGGCCAGGCCCTCCGATTCCTCCAGCTCTTCCTCGTCGGGTCACGCCTACCCTGACCTGACGTCGCCTCGGTGCATCACTCGGGTGAGGGCTACCGCGGCAGCCGGTCGAGCCAGTGGCGCAGGCGGTCGGCCATCTGGCGGCTGTCCTGCGCGGCCGGGTCAGTCCGCGAGCTGATCGAGCTCAGGTGCTGCTGAATGAAGGCCCAGCCCTCGTCCGGACGACCCAGGCGGGCGAGCAGCACCGCGACCGTGCAGGGCCCCGCCGCCGAGGCCATGATCGTTCCCGAGGACTTCACCGCCTGCAGCACGCGCTCGGGATCGGCCGCGAGCCGTTCCAGGTAGGGCTGGGCGTGGTCACGGGTCGCGGCGGCCAGCTCGGCGGCGACCGGGGCCGCCGTCTCCGGTGTCACCAGCCAGCTCCGCCAGGTGGGCGCGGGCATCAGGTAGCCGATGCTGGTGACGGCGCTGGTCGAGCGGTAGCCGCCGTCCTGGTAGGTGCTCTGGAGGAGCTCGCGGACCACCGGCTGCACGTCGTCGCGGCGCAGGTGGACGAACAACGTGGCGTGCCCCGTGCCAGCTGCTGCGTACCTCGAGGCGACGCTGGCGGCGAGGACGCCGGTGTACTCGGGAGCAATCGAGCGGGTGAACCACCCGGCTGCCCGGGGCCGCCAGCCGATCGCCTGCATCGGTTCCCGCAGGGCCTGTTCCATCAGCTGCCGGCCCGTAGTCACTCGGTGACGCTAACCGGTGCCGACGACAGCCGGTGTAGGTGACTCAACTAGATCCGGGCGCCCTTGACTGCGTTGCAGGCCCGGCAGAGGAGCTGCAGGTTGGCCTCCGAGGTGGCGCCGCCCCGCGAGTACGGGATGACGTGGTCGTACTCGAGACAATTGGTGCTCTGGCACTGCACGCAGGCACCGCCGTCGCGCTGCCAGACCGCCGTTCGCACCAGCTGGGGGATCCGACGGGTGTCTTGCCCTGGGGCGAGCACGAGCCGCTGCGACAACCGCAGCGCCCCGGTCGCCATGGCGGCGGCGAGCTCCGCGTCGGGCACGTGGTAGAGGTACTCCCCCCGCACCAGGGTCGTGCTGACGACGAGGGTTCCACCGGAGGAATATGCACTGACGGCCCTCTGCCAGGGGTACGTGTGCCCGGAGACGCCGGTGAAGGTGACGCCCCCGCGCGTGATGACCAGGCGCCCCTGGTGATGGCGGGGGCCGCCGGCGTACATCCGGATGTAGGTGGCCTGATGAACGTCCAGGTGCACCATGTCGGCGCTGGCCAGGTGCAGACCAGCTGCTGAGATTCTGGGCAGGTCGCCCGCCTCTAGCCGGGACAGGTACTGACCGCGCACCATCCGCATCCGCAGGGAAGCCACCTCGGCATCACTGCCAACGCGCAGCTCGCCGACCCAGGCGTCGAACTGGTCCAGCTCACGGTCCTCGATGATCCCGTCGGCGAAGGCGATCCCCACCTGAGCCCGCAAGTGCGCCAGGGCGATCGGACGCAGGGCTCGACGCACCTCCGCAGGGTCGACCCCGGCACGGCCGATGTCTGCCCACAACGACCGCAGGTCCGTCGGCACCGCAGCCGGCAGGATCGCTGCCACCCGAGAGACCCACCCCGACACCTGCTGGCGGTCCCCCTCGACGCAGTGCTTGCACCGGTTGGCGTCGCGGCTCAGTGATATCCAGCGACTGTAGGGGCGTCTGCAACGGGGGCAGCAGCTTGGGTCGATGACCGGCGGCGGCTGCCCGAATCCCGGCGGCTGCGGGAGTGGTGGGGCGGGCGGGAGCGAACGCGACGCGTGGTCCGGGCGTGGCGCCGCCCATCTTGGCCCCGGCGGTCGTGGCACGGCAGGTGGCACGGGCGGCGGGTCCGGCGGTGCGTCGACCTCAAACCCGTAGTCGGTCACCAGGCCCTGCAGGCCGGTCGGGTAGCCCTGGCCAACGGCACGTACCTTCCACACCTCGCCCCGGCGGTAGAGCTCGAGCAGGACCAGCGCAGTCTCGCCGCCAGCCGGGTGCAGCTCGGCGTCCAGCACGACCTGGTGTTGACCCGTCGTCACGGTCACCACCACCGGAACAGCGGCGTCGAACGGCGCAGCGTCGCCGGATGCGGCGACCACCACCCGCGCATCGTGGTGGCGCGCCCTTGCGAGGTTCACCGCCAGCGCACTGACCCCCGGCGCCGGATCAGGAAGGCACGAAGCAATGCCGGCGGGGTGCTCGCGCTGGTTGAAGAACACGAGGTCAGAATCGGCACGGCGCTCGCCGGGCTGGCCGAGCACCAGCGCCACCAGATCGACCCCGCTGCCCCGCCGAAGTGGCTGGGTGACGGTCACCACTAGATCCGCCACGTTCAGCGTGGTGTTTTGCCCCGCCTGAATCCGCAACTACTCCCCATTCCTCACGCTCCCAGGTCGGGCACTACCCGCACCGTGGTGCGGCAGAGCCGATCGCGAAGTCGGGGAAGCGTACTCCGGCGAGCGGCTCCACGAGGAATGTCCGGGTCGCCCAGAGGGAACGAGCACCTGGTGACGCCCGGACATAGTCAGACTCGCCAATTACTTTGGGGGAAGCGGCCACGGCGAGCGACCGGGCACCGGCCCAGACACACAGATGCCTTGGTTTTCACATGCAGTGCCGCGGCCTCGCGAGAGAATCACGCTCGTCGTTTACCGGTAAGGGGGACCGTCGCCGGGGATTACCTACCGCAGGGTGGCGGCGCGAGGGCAGTTCGCTGTCGTCCCTGGTCGGTGGTGGATTGCGCAAACCTGGCGACGCTCCGAGAGCGGCAGCACAGAGAAACGCAGCGCTGAGCAGGGGCACGCTCGTCCAACCCGTCCTTCGCTCGCACGCGGCGCCGAGCGACGGCCTGCATCCGCCCGCCAACGATGTCGAGTCCAGTGAAGCCGCCATCCACCGCCTGCTGCCCACAGCCTTCACTGCCCGCCCACGTCGACTGCCCGTGTCCGCAGCTCGCCGACCACGTCGCAGAGGCTTGGACCCTGGTTGTGCCTGCCAGCTGACGACCTGCAGGTTGCGTTGGCGGCGGAGAGCTTTCGTGGGACCTCGAACGCCATCATCAAGCTCGACCGGCATCGGTACCGCCCGAGGCCTGGCGCGCACGTACCAGCTGCTGGCTCGGGGCAGGCGAGCTCGACGGCGCCCGCCCGCTGTCCGGGAACGCGGTGCCGCGCGCCCTACGAGGCGATCCGCTAAGTGGAGGAGGGCCGGGGGAGCTCCCAGCCGCCCCTCATCATGGCATTGAGGGCCGCGCTCGAGGACTCGTCGGCCATGGCCGCTCCGCCCACCCAGCTCGTCGCGAGCACGGCGAGGAACAGGTCCCTACCGCGTACCTCCGGCCGCGCGCCACCGTCCTGCTGCGCTGCGGCGAGGAACTCGTCGGTGGTCGTGACGAAGCCGTGGCAGGTGAGGGCCAGCGGGCTCGTGTCCTCGGACAGGGCCACCCGCAGCGGCTCTGGCAGTCCGTCGAACGCGGTGGCCCAGTTCCCGAGCGCCTCCAGCCACTGAGACAGGGCCTCGGTGGAGTCGTGCACCTCCGCGCGGATCGCCTCACGACGCGACACCAGCTCTTCCGCACGTGCTCTGAGCAGTGCGTCGAGCAGCGCTTCCCGGTTCGGGAAATGTCGGTAGAGGGTCCCGGCGCCCACGCCGGCCCGCTTGGCGATGGCGTCCAGGGATCCGGTGATCCCGTGCTCGGCGAAGTACTGCTCGGCCACGTCGAGGATGTGCGTCCTGTTCCGCTGGGCGTCCGTCCGGGGCCTGCGCTCGCGGGCTGCTGTCGCCTCGGACACGTCGGACCACCCCTCGTTGACAATGCGGAGACTGTCTCCGTATCTTCGGTGAAGTCAAGCGGAGACGCTCTCCACCTTATCGCAGAGGACCGATCATGCCCACCCCGCAGATGCTCCTGGCCATCCAGATGGCCAACGGCTACGGCTCCCAGCCCGGCTCCTGGCGCATGCCCGGAGTCGACCCGTCGAGCTACACCGACATGGACGTCTTCGCGCGGCACGTGCAGGTGGCGGAGCGGGGGAAGATCCAGCTGGTCTTCCTGGCCGACACGCCGGCGCTCGAGAACGACATCGAGCGGGGCGTGCCGAACCACGCCATCGACCCGCTGGTGGTCCTGACCACGATGGCGCGGGCCACCGAGCGCATCGGCCTGGTGGCGACGGCCTCCACGACGCTGAACGAGCCGTACACGATCGCCCGCCAGTTCAAGGCGCTGGACGTGGCCAGCCACGGTCGCGCCGGCTGGAACGCCGTCCCGACCTCGCTCCCAGCTGCGGCCGCGAACTACGGCGTGACGCTCCCGCCCCGCGCCGAGAAGTACGAACGCCTCCACGAGGTCATCCAGATCGTCCAGGCGCTGTGGGGGAGCTGGGGGCCCGACGCCTGGGTCCGTGACGTCGCCGGTCGGCGGTTCGCCGACACCAGCCAGATTCAGCCGGTGAACCTGCAGGGGCGTCACGTCTCCTCCCGCGGCCCGCTGCCCATCCCCCCGTCGGAGCAGGGGCAGCCGGTCGTCTTTCAGGCCGGTGGGGGAAGCAACGGGCTCGAGGTGGCCGCGCGCTACGCCAGCGGTGTGTACGCCAACCCGTTCACGATCGAGGAGGGCCGGGCGCACCGCGCGGCGCTGCGGGCGGCCGCCGAGAGCGTCGGCCGCGATCCCGACGAGGTCAAGCTGTTCGCCGGGTTCATGCCCAGCATCGCGCCGTCCCGGCGGGCCGCCCTGGACCGGCGCCGGCAGCTGGACGAGGTCGTCGACCTCGACCAGCGGGTGACCTATCTCGGCGCCATGCTCGGGCTGCGCCTGACGCCCAACCAGATCGACGAGCCGCTCACCCCGCAGCAGCTCGCCGCCGCGCGACCCAGCCCGGGGGACCCGCGCTCGCCGCACGCTCTGGAGGTCGCCCGCGAGGGCTGGACGCTGCGCGACGTCCTCGCCCACGGCGTCATCGACTACCACCCGGTCGTGCCCGGCACGGCCGCCGACGTCGCCGACCACATGCAGGAGTGGTTCGAGGCCGGGGCCTGCGACGGCTTCTCCCTGGCGATCGACGTCTACGCCGACGGAATCGAGGCCTTCGTCGACCAGGTCGTCCCGCTGCTCCAGGAGCGGGGCCTGTTCCACCACGACTACGAGGGCGCCACCCTGCGCGACCACCTCGGCGCTCCCGCCCAGTACGGACTGGATCCGCGACTCGCCGGAGCGGCGCACGCGTCGAGCTGACCCGGCTCCACCAAGAAGGACGGAGACACATCGCGTGGACATCCAGGAATCACCGGCACCTGCCCTCGCAGCGCCCGCACCGCAGACCCACCCCGGCGACCGGCTCCCCCCGGGGAGCGCTCTCGTCATCGGCCTGCTCATGGCCTCGACGTTCACCGTCCTGCTCAACGAGATGATGCTCGGGGTCGCGCTGCCGACCCTGATCACTGACCTCGGCATCACCCCCACCACCGGTCAGTGGCTGACCACCGGCTACCTGCTGACGCTGGCGGTGCTCATCCCGGCCACCGGGTTCGTGATGCGGCGGTGGCACCTGCGCACGATCTTCCTGGGCGCGATGTCGCTGTTCACGGTGGGGACGGCGATAGCTGCCGTCGCTCCGGGATTCGGCGTCCTGTTCGCCGGCCGGATCATCCAGGCGGCTGGTACCGCCGTCTTCCTTCCTCTGCTGATGACCACCGCCATGCGTCTGGTCCCCGTCGCCCGGCGCGGCGCGGTGATGGCGATCGTCACGGCCGTGCCGGCCGTGGCGCCGGCGGTCGGCCCCGCGTTGTCGGGAGTGGTGCTGTCGGCGCTGAGCTGGCGGTGGCTCTTCATCCTCATGCTGCCGGTCGCCGTTCTCGCGCTGGGGCTCGGGGCGCTCAAGCTCCGGAACATCACCACCCCTGAGCCCGTCACTCTCGACGTGCTGTCCCTGGTGCTCTCCGCCGTCGGCTTCGGCGCACTGCTCTACGGGCTGGCGTCGATCGGCGAGTCGGTCTCGGGTCACGCACCCGTCGCCCCTTACGTCCCGATCGCGGTGGGGCTGGCCGGCATCGCGGCCTTCGTCCTGCGCCAAGTCACCCTGCAGCGGTCGAGCAACGCCCTGCTGGACATGCGCGTCTTCCGGTCGCGCTCGTTCACGCTAGCGCTGCTGGTGATGCTCGTGATCGCGATGATCGGCTTCGGCAGCCTGATCGTGCTGCCCTTGATCCTGACCAGCGTCCTCGGCCTGAGCACGCTGTCCCTCGGCCTGTTCCTGGTGCCGGGCGGTGCGGCCATCTCGCTCGTCTCGGCCCTGGGCGGGCGCGTGTACGACCGCGTCGGCCCCCGACCACTGGCGATTCCCGGCGCGCTCGTCTGGACGGCATCGCTGTGGTTCCTCAGCACCGTGGACGAGGACACCGCCGTCGGGACGGCCCTGGTGGCCTACCTGGTCATGTCCGCTTCCCAGGCCCTGATGTGGGCGCCGATGACGACGACGGCGCTGGCGGGGTTGCGCGCCGATCTCTACCCGCACGGCACCGCGGCCTTCACGACGATCCAGCAGCTTGCCGGTGCCGCGGGCGGGGCCGTGCTGATCTCCGCTTACACCATCGGCTCCGACGCCGCGGGCGCCGGCACGCTGACCCTCGCCCAGGCCGAGTCCGCGGGACAGGCCGCCTTCGTCACCGCGGCAGTCATCGGCCTCGGCGCGGTCGTCGGCACCCTCTTCGTGGGCCGGTCGTCGGTGCCCGCCGAGGCGACCGCTCCTGACCTGACCTGAATCACCACATCACAGGAGCACACCATGCAGATCGGCATCCTCGGCGTCGGCAACGTCGGCGCCACCCTGGCGCAACGACTCACCGCTGCCGGGCACGAGGTGAAGGTGGCCAACTCCCGCGGTCCGGAGACCATCCCGGCCGAGGTGACTGCCTCGGGAGGACGGGCCGTCCGCGCGCACGACGCCGTTTCCGACGTCGAGGCACTGATTGTGTCCATCCCGCTCATCCGCATCCCGGACATCCGGCCGCTCGTGGACCAGCTGCCGGCCGGCGCCGTCCTGCTCGACACCTCGAACTACTACCCGTTCCGCGAAGGCCGCATCCCCGCCCTCGATGAGGGACAGGTGGAGAGCGTGTGGGTCGGCGAGCAGCTCGGCCGCCCCGTCGTCAAGGCGTGGAACGCCATCCTCTCGGGCTCGTTCGCCACCAAGCACACGGCTGCCGGCACCCCCGGCCGGATCGCGATCCCCGTCGCCGCGGATGCGGAGGCCGACCGGGCGCTGGGCATGGCACTGGTCGAGGACACCGGCTTCGATGGCTTCGACGCCGGCAGCCTGGCGGACTCGTGGCGCCAGCAGCCCGGCGCGCCGGCCTACTGCACCGACCTCACCCGCGACGAGCTGTCCGCCGCCCTGGCAGCAGCCGCTCCCGGCCGTGCGCCGAAGCGGCGAGACCTGGCCATCACCGTGATCTCCGAGCTCATTGCCGACGACCCGACCGGCCGGGGGAACGACTTCCTCCTGTCAGTCGCCCGGTTGATCTACCCCTGACCCGGACCGAGCCCGGACAAGCCGGGACGCAGGCGGTGCGCGGAGGACCCGTTGGTGCGCGCCCCGCCACGCCGGGGCTCGGTCAGTACCGCGCCGACGATGCTCTCGGTCTCTGTGGCGATGAGGGTCGCATCGTCGGGGAGCGGCTGACCGTCGGCGAGCTCGAGGTAGTACTCCGCGCTGAAGGGACCAACACTAAGCGCGCTCATGGCCCGGTAGTGCGGGTAGGCGGACGAGCCGCCGGGGGTGAGGTCGTCACACCGCTCCTTGATGCCACTGGCGCTCTGCTCTGCGATGCCAGACGCCGCCCGAGGCAAGCGGAACCACGCGGGCAAGCGGAGAAGGGGTGCGGTCCACTGCCTTAGACCAATCCTGCGGACGGGCTGGATACGGGCGTGAACGTCGACTTGGAGTACCTGCCAATGCTGCGCATGGTGGCGACGTTCACCGCAGAGCCCACGCCGCCGCCGGCCAGCGGAATCCACTTCACGAGGTTGATTGCGCCCTTGGTCCCGAACTTGGTGAACAGGCGGTAGCCCACCTTCTTGTTGATCTCGATGAGGATCGTGCCGGGCAGCTTGTTCAACGCGGCCATGGCGGTCTTGTTCGCCACGTTGATGCCTATGTCAGCCAGCACCGCCGACCCTGCCGACCCCAACAGACTGAGCAGCACGGCGCTGCGCACCTCCTCGGAGGTCACGTCGTAACCACGGAGGTGGGCGATGCCCGCTGAACACCTCGCCGCGTAGGCGTACAGCAGGGTGATGTCCGCGGGGATGGTCACAGGCATGGTGAACGCGCCTCCGACCCCGGTGGCGAAGCCGGTCGCTCCGACGAGCCGCATGTGGGTGGCGATGAGGCGGTCGATGGCCTTCTCCACTTCGCCGTGGTGGGCGAGGCTCTCCTCGGCGATCTCGCGAGCGCTCGACAGCGGCCCTATACCGTCGATGCCGATCGAGATGACCTTGTTGATGACCACCATCCCGGTGGACGCAGGTGCCATTGGGCTCGTCATGTTGTCTCCTGGCTGAGGTTTGTCGGTCATCTAGCGGGGTTCTTGGTCGTCTGGGGTTGGAGACAGACGGTCAGGGCTTCTTGACCGCACCGCGGTAGCCGTTCCGTGTTCCAGGCTCGACACCTGGCAGCGTCATCCGCCCGTTGGCAGGGAAGAGACGCGCGCTGATCGCTCCTGCTGACGGGGGCTTGTCGGCGTACTCCGGCGACGGCCTCCGGGCGATCTCCGAAATGGTCAAGAAGTCACCGGTTTCGAGCTCGGTGAAGACGTGGGCAATGTGCTTGGCGATGTCTCCGCGCCTCGTGCTGGGGGACTCGGCGTCGCGTGGCCGGGCCGGTGTGGCGTCGTTGCCCTCCCGGTCGGGGCGGAGGTCCCGGTCGGTGTCTGATAGGGGCTTGAGCTGGCTCTCGGTCGGCTCGGGCCGTTCCCAGAGGTCGATGGCCAGCGTCGCGAGATAGCGGGAGCGGGCCTCGATGGCTGAGGTGGTCCACGCCTCGGGCAGCGTTCGATTCAAGGTGAGCGCCGAGTGCTCGAGCAGGTGGCGGCGCTTGGAAGCCCAGCTGCCGTTCGACAATGTCGCGTTCAGCGACCCGGTGACGAGCGTCAGGTTGCCGATGGTGTGCAGCAGCTCTGCGCGACGCCCGCGCTCGTGCTCGGTGTCATCGAGCGCGGCGGGAAGCGCCCAGTGCTCCTCCCAGTGCTGAGGGAGCAGGTGCTCGACCGACAGCTTCCTGCTCGGAGGCACTGGCTCGGTCCTCGCGGTGCGCGCAGTCATCTCGAGGGCCAGCAGGACGCGCTGAAGCCGGTCGCGCTTGAGCAACCGGTACAGCGGCAGTGTCGTCAGGCTCCGGGTGACTTCGTCGTCGGCTGGCCACATCCCGGAGTCGGAGCCCTGTTCAGCGAGGTAGCTGGTCACGACCGCTCCGGCTGGTCCGGCTCCCGTGCCGAGCCGGCGAAGCAGTTCGAGGAACATGCGGTTGTAGTTCTTGGTGGTGAGGCGGGCGAGGCTGCGCCGCACCACGTAGGACTCCAAGGACTGCACCGCGCGTGCCCGCTCGACTCCCTCGGTGTTCGCGAACAGCCAGAGGAGCAGGGGGGTCATCGTCGTGGTGTCGACGATCTCCATGCGCTCCAGCCGCTGCTGGTCCAGGTCGTCGCCGGCGTGGCCGTTATCGAGCTCCTCGTAGACCACGGCGTAGCGGGTGACCTCCCGCAGCAGCTCCTCGGCGCGGTCCGGGTCGTTGCCCACGTGGGCGCGGACGGCGGGGAAGAGCTGGTGCGCCTGCACCTCGCGCTGCAGGAATACGGTGAGGAAGTATCCCATGAACGCGTCCAGCCGCGGCCGCAGCAACCTGCCCTGCCGCACCTGCTGCTGCCAGCCCTTGGTCTCCAGCGGCGCCCAGTACTTCTCGTACAGGTCCTCCACCGGCCGGTCGTGGTCCTGCAGAGTGCGGAAGAGGAGGTTCTTGATCAGGTCGGACGCGCGCAGCGGGGTGCCCCGCGCGTTCAGAGTCTCGAAGATCACCTGCGCGTTGTCGTCCTTGCCGAGGTCGATGAGGACGACCTCGAGCTGGGTGAGCAGGACGTTGCTGACGGCAGTCAGCTCGGCCGCCCCTGCCTCGGCGTCGAGGCCCGCGACCAGCTGCTCCGCTGCTGTCCGGAACCAGGTGTAGGCACCGACGATCCCGGTCACGGTGTCGGAGTACGGCGTCGTCAGGTGCTGGCCGGTCATCACCGACCGGTAGCCGAACCGGTCGACGTTGGTCGGCCACAGACGGAAGTGTTCCTCGGGGCGTTCGACGAGATCGGGGTCGTTGACGAGGAGCTTGGTGAGCCGCTTCGCCATCTGCGCGTCGTGCAGGCCGTGGGTGCTGAAGCTATCCCGCACAGCGGCGATCAGCAGCTGCAGCGTCGTGAGTCGCTGCTGCCCGTCGATGACCTCGCGCACCTCGAGGCCGCCATGCGCGGTGCGCTTGACCTCCAGGACGACGGCGCCCATGAAGTGCGGGACGGTGTCGCCGTCCGCGGCGCGGTCCTTCGTGGCCAGGACGTCCTCCCACAGGGGCAGCCACTGGCTGTCGCGTGTCCAGACGTACGGCCGTTGAAACAGGGGCACCACCAGACGGAGATCGGAGTGGAAGACCCTGGCGAGGTCGCGGGGGTGTGCTTCCACCGTCGGCGCTCCTTCTGTAGTGGCGGTCTTGCGGGTGCGGCGAGGGTCAGGACTGCAGCGCGGCGCGGCAGTGGTTCTCCTCGAGCAAGAGGTCGGGCGCGGGCGGAGACAGGCCAGCGGATGCCGATCTTGGTGGGGTGATGACCGAACTCGAGGTCCAGGTCCACCTGTAGCCACCCACGATCTGTTGCCGCTGCATCACACCGCGCTGGGGGAGGGGGGCGGTGACGGCAGGGGCGCCGACGCCGGCGGAGTTCTCGTGTCCGATGAGGATCCGAGACTGCCCGCCGGCGGAGCCGGGGCGGCCCACCCGACGATGGCCGGCTTGCGATCGGCGTAGGTGGTGCCGGAGCCGCGGCCGGGCTGCGGAACCACCTTCGGCTTGCCGCCGACGTAGATGTTGAGGCCGCGAGCGGGTCCCGGCCCGGGGGCGGGCGAAGGAAAATGGACCCATGGGCAAGCCTCTCTCACAGCGGTAGTGCGTCGAGTCTTGTGGTGCCGTGAGCGGCTACCCATGTCGTCGCACGGGGAAGAGTACGGGGAATGTGTTGTGCGCATACGTCTTTCGGAGAATCTCGTCGACCCTCGGGAATCTCGTGGTTGGCGTCCCCGTGTGGTCAAACTCGTTTCGCCCTCCCGATGGTGTCAGCGGCGGAGTTCTGACGGTGCCGCGCTGCCGTGTATGGCTGAGGCTCCTCACGAGGCCGCTGTCGCCCAGCGGCGGGGTGGGTCGCAAAACCGCCGGGTGAAGGGACTGCTGGGCCGTCCCCTCCGCCCTCGCATCCGGCTGCGGGACGATGCTGGGGCGAGTGCCTTACAGCTCCGGTGACTCCTTCTCCACGGGCTGAGCAGCACGTTCGCCTGCTCGATTGTCATGGGGTCGCTCGGGTGAGGGTTGGCATGGCGGTGCGAGCGCGCTACCGCTTCTCTCCGCGGACCTGCGGTGATGGTCAACGGGGGTCGGCGTACTAGGACCTGTTGGGCTGGACGGGGACAGTCATGAGGGTTCACCGGGGAGCGGCGGACGGTCGCAGCAAGGCCTGCACGTCCTGCTGACCCCAGGCCTGCGGCAGGCCGGTAGGTACCCGCACCGGGCGCGAGAGCAGCGCCAGAACGGGTGGAGGCCGCCCGAGGGACAGGGACGGGAACACTGCGGGCCGGTGTGGGGCGGGTGACAGCCTTGCTGCGACCGGCGGGGGGAATCGGGTTCGGCATGCGAGCACCGGTGTCGTCACCGCAGGGCAGCGCGATGCCCGCATCCGCCGTCAGTGAGCCGGAGGGCGGTAGGGGTGTCTGACCTGCATGTTCGTCAGCGCGGTTCCCCGAGGTGCGCTCCGTGTGCGCAGGCCTCGGCGCAGCGGGGCGAACCTGGACGTCCCGGCGAGGGAACTGCGGCGGCCTGGTGGGTTGGCGCGCGAAGGGGATTGACGCCGGCAACGGAGGCTCGAGGAGGTCGTGACGGCTGTCTCACATGAGGCACCGTCACTGAACCAAACTATCTATCGGACACGGGCACGTTGCCAATCTCGGGGGCAGTCGGGGTGCGCCGTCGTCCGGTGCCCGATCGGCTGGTGAGACTGCGGTTAGACCGGGGGAAACGGGGGTTCAGGCGGGCGGCAGCCGAAGAGCGGCGGTGTAGTCCTTGCCGTCCTTGCGGTGGGAAGCAAACGACCGCAGCCCAGTGAAGTCGCCGCGGCAGATCTCTGCGGCCAGCCGGTGAGCGAGGACGGCGCCGCGGAGCGTGCCCGGCGTGAAGGTTGGACACACGGCGTCGAGGTCCGCTGCCAGTCGGTCGTGATGAGCAGCGGCGACGTCGAGGCCACCGCCGGAGGAGAAGGTGACGATCGCCGCGAGCCGTAGCTGGTTCTGGAGGATCTGAACTCCTGCGTCCTCACGGTCTCCGGTGAGCCGGTCCAGGACAAGCTCGCTGAGCGCGAGCGTCCGTGCCCAGGCGAGGCCTGTGCTGTTCTCGTCCCCGGCATACCTGTCGACCATCCCGGTGATCCGCAGCTGTCGTGGGTCGGTCATCTCGGCCTCCAGTTCGTGGTGCGGCCAGGGCCTCTGGAGTTCCCCCAAGCGGCGGCAACAGCCGGAGGCCTGACGTGATGGGCTTGCTCAGCGCAGGCGGCCGCCCTGGTGGCCACCGGTCGGCGATCACCGTCATCCAGCGACTGCGGAGAGTGCATGCCAGCACCTTTGCACACTGCTTGGCCACGGACGCTCATCGTCACCGGCATCGCCGCCCACGATCAGCTGCTTCAGCCGCACATCCGCTTCAACCAGGCTTTGCGCGCGCCAAAGCGACGTGCCAAGGACAGATGATGAGCTGGAGCTCGTTGTCGTCGGCGACCCTGCGCAGGCCGCAGCTCGCCGGAGGTGCAGTCCATCGCCGGACGCTCACCTCTGAGGAAGACGACCTAGACGCAAGAAAGCCCCGGCCGTGGAGACCGGGGCTGTTCGTGTTCTGGGTGTCCGAGGGGGGACTTGAACCCCCACGCCCGTTAATAGGGCACTAGCACCTCAAGCTAGCGCGTCTGCCATTCCGCCACTCGGACATGCGCACAGCAGCATGCTTGCCTGCGCTGGGCTAGGTTAGCCGACGCGGTGTGCGCTTCCCAAACCGGGTGGTCAGCGGGTGACGACCTTGCGCCGTCCCGGTCCGAAGGCCCTGTGGCACCACCCGAGTGGTAGGAAGACCCGGTGGCCCCCAGTGATGACACGAGCACCGAGTCCAGGGCTGAGGCTGAGGTCGTCGAGCTCACCAGCCAGCTGATCCGCATCGACACCACCAACACCGGCGACCCCGCCACCGTGGTGGGCGAGGAGGAGGCCGCCCGCTGGGTGATCGCCCAGCTGGAGGAGGTCGGCTACGAGACCACCTACGTGGAGTCGGGCATGCCCGGCCGCGCCAACGTCTTCTGCCGGCTGCCCGGCGCCGACCCCGCCCGCGGCGCCCTGCTCATGCACGGCCACCTCGACGTCGTGCCCGCCGAGCCCGGCGAGTGGTCGGTGCACCCCTTCTCCGGCGCGGTCAAGGACGGCTACGTCTGGGGCCGGGGCGCGGTGGACATGAAGGACATGGTGGCCATGACGCTGGCCGTCGCCCGCCAGTTCAAGGCCGAGGGCGTGGTTCCCCCGCGCGACGTCGTCTTCGCCTTCCTGGCCGACGAGGAGGCCGGCGGCAAGTGGGGCTCGCACTGGCTGGTGGAGCACCGCCCCGACCTGTTCGCCGGCGTCACCGAGGCCGTGGGCGAGGTGGGCGGCTTCTCCCTCACCGTGGCCCGCCCCGACGGTGCCGAGCGCCGCCTGTACCTGCTGGAGACCGCGGAGAAGGGCATCGCCTGGATGCGGCTGCGCGCCACCGCCACCCCCGGCCACGGGTCCTTCCTGCACTCCGACAACGCCGTCACCCGGCTGGCCGAGGCCGTCGCCAGGCTGGGCAACCACACCTTCCCGCTGGTGATGACCGACAGCGTCCGCGAGTTCCTCACCGCCACGGGGGAGGAGACCGGCCTGGACTTCGACCCCGACTCACCGGACCTGGACGGCACCCTGGCCAAGCTGGGCTCCATCGCCCGCATCGTCGGGGCCACCCTGCGCGACACCGCCAACCCCACCATGCTGCAGGCCGGCTACAAGGCCAACGTCATCCCGGCCACCGCCGAGGCTGTGGTGGACTGCCGCGTCCTGCCCGGCCGCCGCGCCGCCTTCGAGGCCGAGGTGGACGCCCTGCTCGGGCCGGACATCGAGCGCGAGTGGGTGACCGCGCTGGAGCCCTACGAGACCACCTTCGACGGCGAGCTGGTGGACGCCATGAACGCCGCCCTGCTCGCCCACGACCCGCACGCCCGGCTGGTGCCCTACATGCTCTCCGGCGGCACCGACGCCAAGGCCTTCGACAAGCTGGGCATCCGCTGCTTCGGCTTTGCCCCGCTGCAGCTGCCCCCCGAGCTGGACTTCGCCGCGCTGTTCCACGGCATCGACGAGCGGGTTCCGGTGTCTGCCCTGAAGTTCGGCACCCGCGTGCTCGACCAGTTCCTCCGCACCTGCTGACCATCCCCACCTGCTGAGCCACCCCCTTGAGGAGTCCGATGGATGTCGCCGGCAAGACCGTCCTGATCACCGGCGGGGCCTCCGGCTTCGGCGCCACCGCCGCCCGCCGGCTGGCGACCCAGGGCGCGCAGGTGGCCCTGGTCGACCGCAGTGCCGACGCCGTCACCGCCCTGGCCGAGGAGCTCGGCGGCCTGGCCGTCGTCGGCGACGTCAGCGACCCGGACACCGCCAGCCGGATGGTGGCCGAGACCGAGGAGCGCTTCGGCCGCCTCGACGTGGCGTTCCTCAACGCCGGGGTGATCGGCGGCCAGTCCGCCTGCGACGACACCTTCGACCTGGCCCGCTACCGGGCGGTGGTCGGGGTGAACCTGGACGCCGTGGTCTTCGGCACCTGCGCCGTGGTGCCCGCGCTGCGCCGCGCCGGAGGGGGACAGGTGGTGGCCACCGCCTCGCTGGCCGGCCTGGTGGCCATCCCGGGCGACCCGGTGTACACGCTCACCAAGCACGCGGTGGTGGGCTACGTCCGCTCGGTGGGTGCGCAGCTGGCGGGGGACGGCATCGCCGTCAACGCGATCTGCCCGGGTTTCGCCGACACCCCGCTCATCGCCGGGCAGCGCTCCGCCTTCACCGACGCCGGCTTCCCGCTGCTCACCGCCGATGACGTGGTGGACACCGTCGAGGCGGTGCTGGCCAGCGGGCAGAGCGCGCAGTGCTGGTACATCCAGCCCGGGCGCACCAGCGAGCCGTTCCGCTTCCGCAACGTGCCCGGCCCGCGCGCCGGCGCCACCACCGCCGCCGCCCCGCCGGACGACGTCATGCGGTCAGCCCACGGAGGCTGAGCTACTGGTTGATGATCTGCGGGTTGGGCCCAGCGCCCTTGCGCCGCAGCAGGCTGTTGGGCACCCGGTTGGCCAGCTCGCCCAGCGGCTCCACGGCCCGGTTGAGCACCAGCACCGACTGCTGCAGGTCCTTGAGCACGTCGCCCAGGTGCAGCAGCTGGTCCAGGGTGCCGCCGTCGGCGGTGAGCTTCTCCACGAAGCCGTCCTCGGCGAGCAGCCGGTCGGCCAGCCCCTGCTCGCGCAGCAGCAGCTCCAGCAGCCCGTTCTCGTGGGTGATGCGGTCGAGCGCGCCGTTCTCGGCCAGCAGCCGGTCCAGCGGGCCGCCGGGGGACAGCAGCAGCTCCAGCGCACCGCCGGTCTGGGTGATGCGGTCGAGCGCGCCGCCCTCCACCAGCAGCCGGTCCAGCGGTCCACCGGGGGCCAGCACCCGCTCCAGCGCGCCCCCCTCGGCCAGCAGCCGGTCCATCGGCCCGCCGCGGCTGGCGAAGCGCTCCAGCACGCCCTCCTCGATGATCCGCTCCAGCGGCCCGCCCGGGGCGATGGCCTTGCCCAGCGGACGGTCTTCCTCCAGCGCCTCCGCCAGCTTGGTCAGCGCGCTCAGCGGACCCTGGGGGTCCTGCAGCACCCGCGCCAGCTGCTCGGCCACCCCGCCCGCGCCGAACACCGCGGTCACCTGGTCGGCGTAGCCGCCCTTGCGGCGCAGCGGTCCCTCGGCGGCGGCCAGCTGGCCGAGGCCGAGCGTCACCTGGGTGGCGGCGACGGTGACACGAACAGGCAGCGTGACGAGGCCGAGGAGGTTCATGAGGGCACCCTAGACCGGAAAGCTCACACTCGAGCGGCGCTGCCCACAGCCTGCTCGATGCTGGTGAAGCCCTCGCGCCGCAGGATCCGCGCCAGGCCCTTGTGGATGCGGCGGGCGTAGAACGGCCCGCCGTAGACGAAGCCGCTGTAGCCCTGCACCAGGCTGGCGCCGGCGGCGATGCGCTCCCAGGCGTCCTCGGCGGTCTCGATGCCGCCGACGGAGATGAGCACCAGCTCCTGGCCCACCCGGCCGTGCAGCCGCCGGAGCACCTCCACCGACCGCGCGGCCACCGGGGCGCCGGAGATCCCGCCCGCGCCGATCGCCTCCACGGTGGTGGCCGGCGTGCGCAGCCCGGCGCGGGAGACGGTGGTGTTGGTAGCCACGATGCCGGCCACGCCCAGCTCCACGGCCAGGTCGGCGATCGCGTCCACGTCGGCGTCGGAGAGGTCCGGCGCGATCTTCACCAGCACGGGGATGGACACGGTGTCCTGCACGGCGCGCAGCAGCGGCCGAAGCGACTCCACCGCCTGCAGGTCGCGCAGCCCCGGGGTGTTGGGGGAGCTGACGTTGACCACCAGGTAGTCGGCCAGCGGCGCGAGCAGCCGGGCGCTCTGCACGTAGTCGTCGGCAGCCTCGGCGGCGGGGACCACCTTGGTCTTGCCGATGTTCACCCCGACGGGCAGGTGGGTGCGGCGGCGGCGCAGCGCGTCAGCCGCAGCGCCCGCGCCGTGGTTGTTGAAGCCCATCCGGTTGACCACCGCACGGTCGTCGACCAGCCGGAACATGCGCGGCTTGGGGTTGCCCGGCTGCGCGTGGGCGGTGACGGTGCCCACCTCCACGCTCCCGAATCCCAGTGCTTCCCAGGCGTCCACCCCGGTGGCGTCCTTGTCGAAGCCGGCGGCCAGGCCGAGCGGCGCAGGGAAGTCGATGCCCAGGACGGTGCTGCGCAGCGCGGGGTCGCGCACCGTGAACACCCGGGCCAGCAGCCACCGCAGCGGCGGAAGGGCAGTGACCAGGCGGAGCAGGCCGAAGGCCAGGGTGTGGGCCTTCTCGGGGTCCAGCCGACGCAGCAGCAGGCTGAACAGCAGGCGGTACACGGTTCTCCTCGGGTGGTCAGTGCGGCGCCGAGCGCGGTGGTGGGAACGAGTGGCGCAAGGCAGAGGCTAGGTGCTGGGCGCCGGCAGCTGCTGGCCGGTCTTGCGTCGACGCAGGATCACCCGGCGGCTGCCGTCGGAGTACAGCCGCACGCGGGAGAGCTCCCAGCCGCCGAACTCCGCCTGGATGGACAGCTGCATGGTGGCCGTGACCCGGGAGACGCCCGGGGGCAGGCGCAGCGGGTGGTACTCGTACTCGATCACCGGGTGCCTCCTCCGGGGACGACTCGCTGCAGACCACCACCTGAGGCGGAGGCGACGAGCACCGCGCCGCTCGCGGAGTCCACCGCAACAGTCTCAGGCTGGGCCACGGTGTCAAGCCGGTACCGCTCCACCGGCTCGCCGCCGCCCATCGCGTAGCCCACCACCTGGTTGCGGCCGGTGACCGTGACCCACGCGAGGTCGGTGGTGGGGTCGTAGGCCACGGCGTAGGGCTGGTTGGCGACCGGGAACCGCTGCCGCATCAGCAGCGGGTCGGCGGTGAACACCATCAGCTGGCCCAGCTCCACGTCCACCACCAGCATTCGCCCGTAGCGGTCGGTGGTGCCGTTCACCGCACCCTGCCCGGCGCGCAGGCTGGTGCCGAGGTCGCCGTCGTCGAGGTTCACCTGGGTCACCGAGGTCTGCTTGCGGTCCAGCGCCACCAGCGTGCCGTCCGCGTAGCTCAGCGCCGCGACGTCGGCCAGGCCGGCGATGGTCTTGGTGACGGTGTCGTCGGCGCCGAGCACCAGCACCTCGCCCTCGGCGGTGCCCACCACGGTGGTCTGGTCGTCGATCTGCAGCGCGGCCTGCGGGGTGCCGGGCAGGGTCACCGTCGTCACGTCACCGCTGCGCTGGTCCACCCGCAGCAGGGCGCCGGGCACGGAGACCAGGAAGGGCCCGCCGGGCTTGCTCAACGACACCTGGGCGGCGCGGGCCGGCAGGGCGACGGTGCGGGCGACGCCGGCGGGGTTCTCCGAGCTGCGCAGCAGCAGCCGGTCGGGGCCCTCCACCTGCACGGCCAGCACGTGGGTGCTGGGGTCGACGGCCATCCCCCGCGCGGGGGCGCCCAGCACGGTGACGGTGCCGGCGGGAGACGCGGTGGGTGCCGTGGTGGCGGGCACGGCCGGTTCGCGCACGTTCTCCGGCGTGCTGCTGTCGCTGGAGCAGCCGGTGGCGAGCAGGGCCACCGCCGTGAGCAGGGCAGCGGCGCCCGCCGCAGCCCGTCGTGAGCCGACCATTACAGAACTCCCATGCTTGACGACGCGGTGTGTCCGCCCTGTCAGTGTGCCCTCGGCGTGGGTGCCCAGTGCCCTCGGCCTGGGTGCCCCGTCCCCTCAGCCGGAGCTGACGTCGTCCAGGGCTGCGCGGATGGCGGTGGGCAGGATCACGTCGCGCTCGGCGAGCACGCCGGTGAGCTGAGCGGCGGTGCGGGCGCCCACGATGGCGCTGGCCACGCCCGGCTGCTCGCGCACCCAGGCCAGCGCCACCGCCAGCGGTGAGACGCCCAGCCCCTCGGCCGCAGTGACCACCGCCTCCACCACCCGGGCAGCGTCCTCCCCGCGGTGCGCAGCCAGCCCGGCGGCCAGGTGCGCGCTCGCGCCCCGCGAGTCGGCGGGCACCCCGGTGCGGTACTTGCCGGTGAGCACCCCGCGGGCCAGCGGCACCGCGGCCAGCAGGCCCAGCCCGTGGTGGCGGGCGGCGGGCAGCAGCTCGCGCTCCGGCGTGCGGTCCAGCAGCGAGTACTCCGTCTGCACCGCCACCACCCCGCTGCGCTGGCCCTGCGACACGGCGGTGGCCAGCTGCCAGCCCGCGTGGTCGCGCAGCCCGGCGTACCGGGTGCGACCGGTGCTCACCGCGTGCTCGAGGGTGTCCACCACCTCCGACACCGGCGTGTGCGGGTCCCAGCTGCTCACCTGCCACAGGTCCAGGTGGTCGGTGCCCAGCTCGCTCAGCGTCTCGTCCAGCTGGCTCAGCAGCGCCCGCCGAGAGCAGTCCACCAGGCCCCCGGGGTGCAGCCCGGAGGCGGCGCTGAGCACCACCGCCGAGCGGGGCACCAGGTCGCCGATCAGCTCACCGACCACCCGCTGGGCCGCGCCGCCGGCGTAGGCGGGGGAGACGTCCACCAGCGTGCCGCCGGCGTCCACGAAGGCCACCAGCTGTGCGGCGGCCTCGTCGGAGCTGGTGTCCCGGCCCCACGTCAGGGTGCCCAGGCCGGTCTGGGACACCCGCAGTCCACTGGCTCCTACTGATGTCTGCTCCACAGCACAGGAACCCTAGGCCGCACCGGCACCGTTGCCGGCCAGGCTCGCCGCCCCCTGCACTACCTACCGGTAACCTGCCGCACCATGCGACTGGGACTGAACATGGGCTACTGGGGCGCGGGCAACGACGCGTCCAACCTCAAGCTGGCGATCGAGGCGGAGCGGCTGGGCTTCTCCGTGGTGTGGGCGGCCGAGGCCTACGGGTCCGACGCCCCCACGGTGCTGTCCTGGGTGGCGGCGCAGACCTCCACCATCGACATCGGCAGCGCCGTCATGCAGATCCCCGCGCGCACCCCCGCCATGACGGCGATGACCGCGGCGACCCTGGACACCCTCTCCGGCGGCCGCTTCCGCCTGGGCCTGGGCGTCTCCGGCCCGCAGGTCTCCGAGGGCTGGCACGGCGTGCGCTTCGGCAAGCCGCTGGGCCGCACCCGCGAGTACGTGGAGGTGGTGCGCCAGGCACTCTCCGGCGAGCGCGTGCGCCACGACGGCGAGCACTACCAGCTTCCGCTGCCCGACGGCCCGGGCAAGGCCCTGCAGCTCACCGTGCACGGCGCCCGCAAGGACCTGCCCGTGTACCTGGCCTCCGTCGGGCCCCGCAACTTGGAGCTGACCGGCGAGATCGCCGACGGCTGGCTGGGCATCTTCTGCTCGCCCAAGCACCTGCCCAAGCACCTCGCGCACATCCAGGCCGGCCGCACCAAGGCGGGCAAGACCGGGCTGGAGGGCTTCGACGTCGCCCCGTCCATGCCCATCGTCCCGGGCGCCGACTGGCGCAGGTGCGCCGACTTCACCCGCCCGTACACCGCGCTGTACGTCGGGGGCATGGGCAGCCGGGAGAAGAACTTCTACAACGCCCTGGCCGTGTCCATGGGCTACGCCGACGCCGCCAAGCAGGTGCAGGACGCCTACCTGGACCGGCGCTACGACGAGGCCATGGCGGCGCTGCCGCTGGAGCTGCTCGACGAGATCGCGCTGCTGGGCACCAAGGAGCGCATCGCGGAGCGGTTGACGGCGCTGGCCGAGGCCGGGGTCACCACCGTCAACCTCGCGTGCCCGCCCGGCGAGGACGGCTTCGCCGCGCTGCGCACCGCCGCCGAGGCGCTGGAGCTGGCAGGCCTCGGCGAATGATCCTGGACATGACCTGGCTCCAGGCGATGGTCCTGGGGCTGGTGCAGGGGCTCACCGAGTTCCTGCCCATCTCGTCCTCGGCGCACCTGCGCATCGTCTCCGGGGTCTTCTTCGGCCACGACACTGGCGCCTCCTTCACGGCGGTGACGCAGCTGGGCACCGAGGCGGCGGTGCTGCTGTACTTCGCCCGCGACATCGGCCGGCTCGTCGTCGCCTGGTTCCGCGGCTTCCGGGAGCCGGCCGTCCGCAAGACGCTGGACTACCGGATGGCCTGGTACGTCATCGTCGGCACCATTCCGGTGGGCATCCTGGGCCTGCTGTTCAAGGACCAGGTGCGCTCCGGGGCGCGCAACCTCTACCTCATCGCCACCATGCTCATCGTGTTCGGCCTGGTGATGGCCGCGGCGGAGTACTTCGGCTCCAAGCGGCGCACCGTCAAGGAGCTCACGCTGCGCGACGGCATCGTGATGGGCTCGGCGCAGGCGCTGGCGCTCATCCCCGGCGTGTCGCGCTCCGGCGGCACCATCAGCGCGGGGCTGTTCCTGGGCCTCACCCGCGAGGCGGCGGCCCGGTACTCGTTCCTGCTCGCCATCCCCGCGGTGGTCGCGTCCGGGCTGTTCAGCCTGCCCGACGCCTTCGAGCCGGCCGAGGAGGGACTGCTGCAGGCCAGCGGGCCCCAGCTGCTGGTGGCCACCCTGGTCGCCTTCGCCGTCGGCTACGCCTCCATCGCCTGGCTGCTGCGCTACGTGGCCAACCACACCATCTACCTGTTCGTGGGCTACCGCATCGCCCTGGGCGTGCTGGTGCTGGTGCTGCTGACCACCACCGGGCTGCAGGCCACCTGAGCGCGGAAAGCTGTCCGCTCAGGGTGAACTGGTGCACTGCCTGCTCACCGGCGGGGCGGCCGGGTCCTAGGGTGGTCGCATGACGGTCATCCTGCTGCGCCACGGCCGCTCCACCGCGAACACCGCCGGGGTGCTCGCCGGGCGCAGCGAGGGCGTGGCGCTGGACGAGAAGGGCACCGCGCAGGCCGAGGCATTGGTGCAGCGGCTCGCCGAGCTGCCCATCACCGCCATCGTCACCTCCCCGCTGCTGCGCTGCCAGCAGACGGTGGCCCCGCTCGCCGCCGCCCGCGGCCTGCACCCACGCTCCGAGGAGCGCCTGGCCGAGGTGGACTACGGCGAGTGGACCGGCCAGGAGCTGAAGAACCTGGTGTCCGAGCCGCTGTGGAAGGTGGTGCAGCAGCACCCCTCGGCGGCGGTGTTCCCCAACGGGGAGGGCCTGGCGCAGGTGCAGGCTCGAGCGGTGGCCGCGGTCCGTGAGCACGACGCCGCGCTGGCCGCCGAGCACGGCGCTGACGTGCTGTGGGTGGCGTGCACCCACGGTGACGTCATCAAGTCGGTGCTGGCGGACGCGTTGGGCACGCACCTGGACTCCTTCCAGCGCATCGTCGCCGACCCGTGCTCGGCGAGCGTCGTCCGCTACACCGACACGCGGCCGTTCGTGCTGCGCAGCAACGACACCGGGGGAGACTTGTCCAGCATCACCCCGCCCAAGAAGGCCGCCGAGGGCGAGGCCGCGCCGGCTCCTGCCGACGCGGTGGTCGGCGGAGGCACGGGCGGGTGAGCGCCGTGCCCGCACGCCTGGAGCACCGGTCCCTGGTGTGCCGATCCAGAGTGATTCACCTAGTGTCGGAGTTGCCATGTCACGAGTAATCCACGTCTTCCGCAACCCAGACCGGTTCATTGTCGGCACTGTCGGTGAGCCCGGTGACCGCGCCTTCTACCTGCAGGCTGTGCAGGAGGGCCGGCTCATCAGCGTGCTCCTGGAGAAGCAGCAGGTGCAGGTGCTGGCGGAGCGCATCATCGCGCTGCTGGAGGAGGTGCACCGCCGCTTCGGCGCCGAGCTGCCCGACGACGACCCCATCGTGGAGGACCTCGAGCCGCTGGCGGTGCCGGTGGACGAGGAGTTCCGGGTGGGCACCATGGGGCTGGGCTGGGACGCCGACGCGAGCTGCGTGGTGGTGGAGCTGCTGGCCGTCACCGAGGGTGAGGTGGACGAGTCGGTGGTGCTCGACGACACCGACGAGGGCCCCGACTCCGTGCGGGTGTTCCTCTCCGCCGAGCAGGCCCGGGACTTCGCCGCGCGCGCCGAGCTGGTCATCAGCGCCGGGCGGCTGCCCTGCCCGCTGTGCAACGAGCCGCTGGACCCCGAGGGGCACGTGTGCGTGCGCACCAACGGGTACCGCCGCGGCGTGGGCATCGCGCCGTCGGCCGGCGAACCCAGCCAGGACTGATCACGACCGTGCAGGTGCACGACCCAGCCACGCTCGAGCTGCTGCGCGCCGGAAAGCTCGAGATCCTCGGCCGCATCGTGGAGGCGAGCAACGCCACGCTGCTGTGCTCGGTGGAGCTCGACGGCGTCACCGGCCACTGCGTGTACAAGCCGGTGCAGGGCGAGCGACCCTTGTGGGACTTTCCGGACGGTACGCTGGCCGGCCGCGAGGTGGCCTCGTACCTGGTGTCGGCGGCCAGCGGCTGGGGGGTGGTGCCGCCGACCGTGCTGCGCGACGGGCCGTTCGGCTCCGGGATGGTGCAGCTGTGGATCGACACGCCTGCGGCCAGCATCTCCGACGACGAGGACTCCGGTGCTGGGTCCGGCTCGGCGGCTGGTTCTGGATCGGCTGCGCACCGCGAGCACGTGGAGCAGGTGAGCGACCTGGTGGAGCTGTGCCCGCCCGGGGCGGTGCCGCAGGGGTGGATGCCCATCTTGCGGGCGCAGGACTACTCCGGGGAGATGGTGGTGCTCGCGCACGCCGATCACCCCGGGCTGCGCCGGATGGCCGTGCTGGACGTGGTGCTCAACAACGCCGACCGCAAGGGTGGGCACGTGCTCGCCGGGCTGGACGGCGGGGTTTACGGCGTGGACCACGGCATCTGCCTGCACAGCGAGCCCAAGCTGCGGACCGTGCTGTGGGGCTGGGCAGGGGAGCCCATCGGTGACGAGGCGGTGGAGATGCTGTCGAAGCTGGCCAGCCTGCTGGAGGGCGAGCTGGCCGACCAGCTGGACGAGCACCTGACCATCGCCGAGGTGCAGGCGCTGCGCACGCGGGTGCGCCGGTTGCTCGCCACGCGGGTGATGCCGGAGCCGTCCGGGATGCGTCCGGCGATTCCCTGGCCTGCGTTCTAGCGGCTTTCGCGGTTTCCCTGAGGTTGTCGGGGGTTGTTCGTATCGTTCGAACATGAGTTCGAACGGTGTAGCGGAGGACCTCCCTGACGAGGTCGCCTCCTTGCTGGCCGAGCACGCCTCAGTCGTGGGCCGGCTGCAGCAGGTGCCGCTGGCCGGTCTGTCCGATGCTGGGGTGTTGACGGTGTGCCGTGAGGTGGAGCGGGTGCACCGGATGAAGCTGACGGTCGATCATCGGTTGATCGTGGAGATGGAGTGCCGTTCCCTGGCCACGGTGTTCCTGGCCCGCGGGACGGCGGGGTTGCTGTCGGAGGTGCTGCACCTGGACGTGCAGGAAGCGCGAGCGCGGGTGCGAGCCGCCTTGGTGCGGGGTCCTCGGACGTCCTTCACCGGTGAAGACCTCGGACCAGCCCATCCCGCGTGCGCTGTCGCTGAAGCCGAGGGGGCGATCTCGCCGCGGCATGCCGACATCGTCGCCAAGACGCTGCACGACCTGCCTGCCTCGTTGGACGCCGAGACCATCGGCCTGGCCGAGCAGACGCTGGCTGCGCACGCCTGCGCGTTGCGGCCCTCCGAGCTGGCCAAGGCCGCTGAGCGACTGGTGGCCTACCTCGATCCCGATGGGCGGGAAACCTCCGAGGTGGATCGGGCCCGGCGGCGCGGGTTCACCATCGGCCGGCAGCGCCCGGATGGGATGAGTCGCATCAGTGGTGAGCTAGACCCGATGACACGCGCTCTGGTGGACGCCGCCTTCTCCGCCGCCGCCCGGCCGGTGTCGGAAGATGGGACTCCGGATCCGCGGAGTGCCGCCCAGCGCAACCACGACGCGCTGGCCACGCTGTGCCGCAACGCCCTCGCCTCCGGCGAGCTGCCGAGCAACCGTGGCCTGCCGGCGACGGTGGTGGTCACCATGGGACTGGCGGACCTGGAGCGCCGGGCGGGCACGGCCGGTACCGCGTCCGGCGGGACCGTGCCGGTGCGTGACGTGCTGCGCATGGCCGCTGATGCGAAGTGGCTGCCCTGCGTGCTCGACTCCACCGGACAAGTCCTACACCTCGGTCAGGGGCAACGACTCGCCTCACCGGCCCAACGCCTGGCCCTGTATGCCCGCGACCGCGGCTGCACCCGGCCCGGCTGCGAGATGCCTGCGCAGTGGCCCGAGTTCACCACCTGCACGAGTGGCAACACGGCGGCCCCACCGACCTAGCGAATCTCGCGCTCGTCTGCCCGTTCGACCACCGGCTCATCACCCACGAAGGCTTCACCGTCCGCATGGGCACCAGCGGCCGCATCGAGTGGATCGCGCCCAGACACGTTGACCCACAACAGGTTCCACGCACCAACCCGATCCACCACCCACCCGACCTCAGCGACGCCGACCCGCCGCCCCAGCAGTCGAGGACCAGCTGGCGGCCTGGCACGATCAGGGCATGACCGTGCTCGAGCTCTCGGACGAGTGGTGGAGCCGCGATGGTCCGTTGGCAGCGGACAACTTTGCTGCGGTGCTTCGCGAGATCGAGCGGGAGCTGAGTCCCGACCACCCGCTGGCGGGTCAGGTCGTGCGGGTGGAGGCACGCTTCGGGCCGTCCGACGACGTCATCGTCAGCCTGGTTGACGGCGGGTTCGCTCTGGTCCACCCGACGTGGTCGGGTCACGTCGAGCCGTCGCCGTGCCCAGACACGACCTACCTCGGGGACGCGGCAAAGGCCTCGCAGGCGATCGCGGAGTGGGAGCGGTGGTGGTGAGGTGAGCCTCGTCCCCAGTCGGGCCGGTGCAGGACGCTACACCGGCCCGACCTCGGGAGAGCCCCGCTGATCAGCTGCGCCGCGCGTACCGGGCGAAGCGGGCGTCGATGTCGGCCTCGGTGAGCCCGAAGTCGGACAGCTTGTAGCGGTGCGACGGCGTGCGCGGCCCGCTGGTGCTCTCCGCGTGCATGTCCTGCTGCGCCTTCCGCGCCTCGTCGCTGAGGGTGATGCCGAAGTGGCGGTAGATGCCCTCCACCGTGCCCAGCGCGTCCCCGACGAAGTCCTCGTAGTAGACGTCGCAGAACTGCGCCGGATCGGCCTTGGCCCGCGCCTCGGTGAACGCATCCAGCCCCCGTGCCCACAGGTCCACCTGGTCGCGCCCGATCAGCTGGTCGGTGAACTTGTCCGACCACCCCTGCGCCGCCTGCGCGCTGAGGCTGCACGAGGACGGGATCGCCGTCCGCGGGTCGCGGTGCGTCTGGACGATGAGCGCGTCCGGGTACACCTCCAGCAGCGCGTCCAGGGCGAACAGGTGGCTGGGGTTCTTCAGCACCCACCGCCGGTCCGTGTCGTTCAGCCCGATCAGCTGCAGGTTCTTGCGGTGTCGGGCGTAGGCCGACGTCCAGCTCTGCTCCGCCAGCCACTGCGAGTACGTCGGGATGTGTGCCAGCGACTCGTAGGACACCGACTGCATCGACTGCCGCAGCAGCTGCCAGCACTCCTCCACCTCGCTGGCGGACATGTAGTGCACGCCCATGAACTCCGGGCGCTCCACGTGGTGCTGGCTGAACGCGGCCTCGATGCCCTGGAACACCGGGTTGTCCGCCCACGTCTGGCGCGGCGGTCGCGGCTGCGGGAACTCCGTCAGCCACATCTCCGGGCCCTGGTGGCCGGGGTCGGCGGTGAGCAGCCGGTGCAGCGCCGTGGTGCCGGTGCGCGGCAGCCCGGTGACGAAGATCGGCCGCTCGATGGCCACGTCGGCGTGCTGCGGGTTCTTCTTCCAGGCGTCCTCGCTGAGCAGCCGGGCCACCAGCGCGCCGCGCAGGAACACCCGCGCGACCTTGGAGCCCAGCGGGGTCAGCTCCGCCTCGGTGATGTAGGAGTCCAGCAGGACCCGCAGCCCCTCCAGGTAGCCCTGGTCGCCGAAGTCGTCCAGCCCGGTCAACCGGGACGCCGAGGCGTGCAGGTCCTCGACGGTGCCGACGGTGGTGTGCGGTGCGGTCACGGGTGGAACTCCCCACAGTTGACGTCCAGTGTCTGTCCGGTGATGGCCCGGGCCATCGGCGACGCCAGGAACACCACGGCGTCGGCGATCTCGTCCGGCTCGGGCAGCTTGCGCAGGTCCATCGCCGCGGCGGTCTCGTCGTAGACCTGCTGCACCGGCACGCCGCGCTTGCCGGCCAGGTGGTCGAAGTACCACTTGAGGCTGTCGGCCCAGATCCAGCCGGGCGCCACGGTGTTCACCCGGATGCCGCGCGGACCCAGCTCGGTGGCCAGGCTCTGCGAGGCCGCAAGCAGCGCGGCCTTGGTGATCTTGTACGGCCCGTACGGCGCCTGGGTGTGCCGGATGACCGAGGAGTTGATCATCACCACCGCGCCCTTGCTCTCGGCCAGGGCCGGCACGAACAGCTTGGTCAGCCGCAGCCCACCCAGCACGGTCACCTCGAACGCCGCGCGGATCGCCTCGAAGTCCACGTCGGCCAGCTTCTTCATCGGCGGCATGCCGAAGGCGTTGTTCACCAGCACGTCCACCCGGCCGAACTTGTCCAGCGACGCCTGCACCAACCCTGCGGCGGAGCTGTCGTCGGTGATGTCGGTGCGCACGGTCAGCACCTCGCGGCCCAGCTCGCGGACCTCCTTGGCCACCTCGTCCAGGCGCGACTGCGTGCGCGCGGCCAGCACCAGGTCGGCACCGGCCGCCGCGCTCTGCAGGGCGATGGAGCGGCCGAGCCCGGGGCCGACGCCGGAGACCACCACGACCTTGTCGGCCAGCACCCCCGCGGTGCTCACTTGCGGTCCGCCCAGCGGTTGACGGTGAGCGCGAAGCTGGGCACGTCGTCGGTGGACATCGTCGCCTCGTAGGTGCGCACGTAGCCGGTGGAGCTGATCCACCACTGGCCGTCCTCGCCCCGGACGTAGGTGTCGGTGTAGAACGCCGCGCCCTGCAGGATGAACTTGTACTTCGGCACGATCACCCGGTCCTGCAGGTACCAGGTGCCGGTGGCGGTGTCGCCGTCGACGTCGATCTCGGGGTGACCGACGTGGTGCTCGGTGATGCTGTTGCGGTCCAGGGACTTGCGCATGAACGCCAGGATCTCCTCGCGCCCGGTGAAGGTCAGCTTGTGCCCGTAGGCGGCGTCGGCGTCCGGGGTGAGCGTCGACTCCAGCAGGTCGAAGTCCTTGGTGTCGACGGCACGCAGGTAGCGGTACTTCAGGCGCTTGATCTCTTCCAGCGTTTCCAGGTCCATTCGGCGACACTAGAACTTATTCTAGTTTTGTGCCAGTGTTTCCAGCCATGACCTTCGACCCTCGCTCCGCCAGAGGGGGACACCCCCTGTGAGCAGCACCTACGAGCTGACCCACCTGCAGGCGCTGGAGGCCGAGGCGGTGCACATCTTCCGCGAGGTCGCCGCCGTCTTCGAGCGCCCCGGCCTGCTGTTCTCCGGCGGCAAGGACTCCGTCGTCATGCTGCACCTGGCTACCCGTGCGTTCTGGCCGGCGCCGGTGCCGTTCCCGGTGATGCACGTGGACACCGGGCACAACTTCGACGAGGTGCTGGAGTTCCGCGACCGCACCGTGGCCGACCTGGGCCTGCGCCTGGTGGTGGCCAGCGTGCAGGACGACATCGACGCCGGGCGCAGCGTGGAGGAGACCGGCCCGCGGGCCAGCCGCAACCGGCTGCAGATCGCCACCCTGCTCCGCGGCATCGCGGAGAACCGCTTCGACGCGGCCTTCGGCGGGGCGCGGCGCGACGAGGAGAAGGCCCGCGCCAAGGAGCGGGTGTTCAGCTTCCGCGACGAGTTCGGCCAGTGGGACCCGCGCAACCAGCGCCCCGAGCTGTGGAGCCTGTACAACGGCCGCCACCACCGCGGCGAGCACATCCGGGTGTTCCCGCTGTCCAACTGGACCGAGCTGGACATCTGGCAGTACATCCACGAGCAGCAGATCCCATTGCCGTCGATCTACTTCGCCCACCGCCGCCCGGTGGTCGAGCGCGACGGCATGCTGCTCGCCGTCACCCGCCACCTCACGCTGCTGCCCGGCGAGCAGCCCTTCGAGGCCCAGGTGCGCTTCCGCACCGTCGGCGACGCCACCGGCACCGGCTGCGTGGAGTCCGACGCCACCACCACCGCGGCCGTGGTGGCCGAGGTGGCCGCCACCCGCGTCACCGAGCGCGGGGCCACCCGCGCCGACGACCGCATCTCCGAGGCCGGGATGGAAGACCGCAAGAAGGACGGGTACTTCTGATGCCGCAGCTGCTCCGCATCGCCACCGCAGGCAGCGTCGACGACGGCAAGTCGACGCTCATCGGGCGACTGCTCTACGACTCCAAGGCCATCTTCACCGACCAGCTCGAGGCGGTCGCCCAGACCAGCCGCGACCGCGGCTCGGCCACGCCGGACCTGGCGCTGCTCACCGACGGCCTGCGCGCCGAGCGGGAGCAGGGCATCACCATCGACGTGGCCTACCGCTACTTCGCCACGCCCCGGCGCAAGTTCATCATCGCCGACACCCCCGGGCACGTGCAGTACACCCGCAACATGGTCACCGGTGCCTCCACCGCCGACCTGGCGATGATCCTCATCGACGCCCGCAAGGGGGTGCTGGAGCAGACCCGCCGGCACGCCTTCCTCTCCACCCTGCTGGGCATCCCGCACCTGGTGCTGTGCGTCAACAAGATGGACCTGGTCGACTGGTCGCAGGAGCGCTTCGAGGAGATCCGCGAGGAGTTCCGCGTCTTCGCGATGAAGCTCGACGTGGCGGACCTGACGTTCATCCCGATGTCGGCGCTGCAGGGCGACAACATCGTGAACCGCTCCACCAGCATGGACTGGTACGAGGGCGCCTCGCTGCTGCACCACCTGGAGGAGGTGACGTCGTCGTCGGACCGCAACCTCATCGACGCACGCTTCCCGGTGCAGTACGTGATCCGGCCGCAGAACCTGGACGGCTCGAGCGGGGCAGCAACGGACGACCCCGAGCTGCACGACCATCGCAGCTACGCCGGCACCGTGGCCGGGGGAGTGTTCCGCCCCGGTGACGAGGTGACGGTGCTGCCGTCGGGCTTCAGCTCCACGGTGGACAAGATCTGGGGCCCGGGCGGGGTGCCGCTGGACGAGGCGTTCACCCCGGCGGCCGTGACCATGCAGCTGACCGACGACATCGACATCTCCCGCGGCGACCTGATCTGCCGTCCGGCCAACCGTCCGCACGTGGGCCAGGACGTCGACGCGATGCTGTGCTGGCTGACCGAGACGGCCGCGCTCACTCCGGGGGCCAAGTACACGATCCTGCACACCACCAAGGCCACCAAGGCCGTGGTGCGCCAGCTCGACTACCGGCTCGACGTCAACACCCTGCACCGGGACGAGTCAGCAACAGCGTTGTCGCTCAACGAGATCGGCCGGGTGCGGCTGCGCACCCAGGCGCCGCTGCTCTTCGACGCCTACCGCCGCAACCGCGACACCGGCAGCTTCATCCTGATCGACGACGCCACCAACGCCACGGTGGCTGCGGGCATGATCACCGGCCCGTCGCTGCCGCAGGCGCAGGTGGTGTGGCACTCCGCCGCGGTGGAGCGCACCGACCGCAGCACCCGCGGGATGACCGTGTGGATCACCGGGCTGTCCGGCTCGGGCAAGTCCTCGGTGGCGGTGGAGCTGGAGCGCCGGCTGGTGGCGGCCGGACACCCCGCCTACCTGCTGGACGGTGACAACCTGCGCCACGGCCTCAACGCCGACCTCGGGTTCTCCGACGCCGACCGCGCGGAGAACGTGCGCCGGGTGGGCGAGGTGGCGGTGCTGCTGGCCGACGCCGGCGTGGTGTCGGTGGTGTCGCTGATCAGCCCGTTCCGGGCCGACCGCGCCAAGGCCCGCGCCGCGCACGAGGCCGCGGGACTGCCGTTCGTGGAGGTCTTCGTGGACACCCCGCTGGCCACCTGCGAGGAGCGGGACCCCAAGGGCATGTACGCCAAGGCTCGGGCGGGGGAGATCATCGGCTTCACCGGCATCGACTCGCCCTACGAGGCGCCGCAGTCACCCGACCTGCTGCTGCGCCCGGAGGACGGCGCGCCCGCGGACATGGCCGGCGCCATCCTCGACCTCGTGCTGGAGCAGCTGTGAACGACTCCCGACTGGCCGCGCAGATCGCCGAGGAGGCGGGGCAGCTGCTGCTGCAGGTCCGCGCCGAGGCCCCCGCTCACCTGACGCCCAAGCAGCTGGGCCAGCGCGGCGACAAGCTGGCCAACGAGATGCTGCTGCGGCGACTGGCGCAGCTGCGACCGGACGATGCGGTGCTGTCGGAGGAGTCGGCCGACAGCCCGCAGCGGCTGAGCAGCGACCGGGTGTGGATCATCGATCCGCTGGACGGCTCCCGGGAGTTCGGCCTGCCCGACCACGACGACTGGGCGGTGCACGTGGCGCTGTGGCAGCGCAGCGCCGGAACCGAGCGAGCCGGGATCACCGCTGCGGCCGTGGCGCAGCCCGCGCTGGGTGCGGTGTACGCCGACGACGACGCGGTGCTGGCCGGCTCCGGCGCGGCCGGCTCGGGTCCGCGGATCCTGGTGAGCGCCAGCCGTCCCCCGGTGTTCGCGGCCGCGATGGCGCAGGCGGTGGGTGGCGAGCTGGTGACCATGGGCTCGGCCGGCGCCAAGGCGATGGCGGTGCTGCGTGGTGACGCCGAGGCCTACGTGCACGCCGGTGGGCAGTGGGAGTGGGACTCCGCGGCCCCGGTGGGCGTGGTGCTCGCCGCAGGGCTGCACGCCTCCCGCGTGGACGGATCGCCGCTGCGCTACAACGAGGCGCACCCGTACCTGCCGGACCTGCTGATCTGTCGGCCGGAGCTGGCGCAGCCGCTGCTGTCAGCGATCGCGGCAGCGGGCTAGCCGCCGGCTTCGGGGCCCGGGGGCTCGGGGGCTCGGGGGCTCGGGCGATGAGTTCGGCGCCGTTCCACGGTCTGCACCAGTAGACCCCGGTGGAAGGGCGGTTGTCATGAGCACCGTTGCGCGTCCCCTGGACAAGTGGTTCACCGCCACCCTGCAGCAGAGCCCGGGCAAGGGTGGGTGGACGTACGTGGTGATGCCCGACTCGGCGGGCTTCTTCGGCACCCGCGGGCTGGTGAAGGTGCGCGGCACCATGGACGAGCGGCCGTTCGAGAGCGCGTTCATGGCGCTCGGCGACGGCACGCACAAGCTGCCGGTGCGGGCGGAGCTGCGGCGGGCCATCGGCAAGAGCGCCGGGCAGGACGTGGCGGTGCACCTGTGCGAGCGCCTGTCCTGACTTGGTGGTACTTGCAGTACCCCACCGCGCCCGGCCCGCGTCTGCAACCGCTACCAAGCGGGCTGGCACCGCGAGTCGTCCGCCGTCCGAGCCGCGCGACGACCTCACGCTGACGATTGCACCGTTGCCGTACGGTCAGGCCAACGGGACCGCTCAGGTTCCCAATCTAGGGGTCATCCCATGTCTGACAAGTCGCCCCGCACCACCATGTCGAAGAAGTCCGGCAAGTCGCTGAAAGAGAAGCGCGCCGACAAGAAGACGAAGGCCGACAACGCAAACGCAGCCGTCGAGGTGACGGCCAATGTCAAGAAACGCTGACCGGCCCCCCACCACTGAGCTGCTCTCCCTGGGCGTCCTGGCGCACTCCCGCAAGCCCGACGAGCGGCGCCTGCCCATCCATCCCGCGCACCTCGCCCGGATCGACCCTGACCTGCGCGCACGGATCTACCTCGAGCACGGGTACGGCGAGCCCTTCGGCATCACCGACGACGAGCTGGCGCGCGACATCGCGGGAATGCGCTCGCGCGCCGAGCTGATCGCCAGCTCCGACGTGATCCTGCTGCCCAAGGTGCAGGCCGCCGACCTCGCGGAGATGCGCACCGGGCAGGTGATCTGGGGATGGCCGCACTGCGTGCAGGACACCGCGCTCACCGAGCAGGCCGTCGCGCAGCGGCTGACCCTCATCGCGTTCGAGGCGATGAATCACTGGACCAAGGACGGTGGGTTCAGCCTGCACGTGTTCCACAAGAACAACGAGCTGGCCGGGTACAGCTCCGTGCTGCACGCGATGCAGCTGGCGGGGCTGACCGGTGACTACGGTCGCCGGCTGCGGGCCACGGTGATCGGCTTCGGCGCCACGGCCCGCGGGGCAATCACCGCGCTCAGCGCGCACGGGGTGGACGACGTGCGGGTGATGACCAACCGGGAGGTGGCCGCGGTCGGCTCGCCGATCCACTCGGTGGACATCGTGCAGTTCGAGCACGACTCCACGGACCCGCACCGCAGCTACGCCAACACCGTGGACGGCCGGGTGCCGCTGGCGCCCTTCCTGGCCGAGAACGACATCGTGGTCAACTGCGTCCTGCAGGACACCGCGGCGCCGTTGACCTTCCTGCTCGAGGAGGACCTCGCGGCGTTCGCGCCCGGCAGCCTGGTGGTGGACGTCTCCTGCGACGAGGGGATGGGCTTCAGCTGGGCTCGACCGACGTCGTTCGCCGAGCCGACGTTCCTGGTGGGCGACCACGTGCAGTACTACGCGGTGGACCACAGCCCGTCGTACCTGTGGCACTCCGCGACGTGGGAGATCAGCCTGGCGCTGCTGCCGCACCTGCGCACGGTGCTCAGCGGGCAGGAGTCCTGGGACGCCGAGCAGACCATCAGCCGGGCGATCGAGATCCGCGACGGGGTGATCCAGAACCCGGCGATCCTGGCGTTCCAGCACCGCGACGCGGATTTCCCGCACGCCGTGGTGCAGCCGGTCTGCGTCTAGCCGGACCGCTTGGGGGTACTTGCAGTACCCCCACCGCGGCGCACGGTGGTACTTGCAGACGCCCCAACAGAGAACGGCCGGCACCCCGCGAAGGGTGCCGGCCGCTTTCGCATCAGCGTGCGGAGGCGCTCAGCCCGCCAGCGCCAGCGCGTGGCTGGACACCGCAGCCGTCGCCACGGGCTCGACGGTGAGCTCGCCGTCCACCACGTCCACCCGCACCGCGCCACCGGCGGTCACCGCGTCGTCCACCAGCAGGTCGGCGATGCGGTCGTCGACCTCGCGCTGGATGGTCCGCCGCAGCGGGCGGGCGCCGAACTCCGGCTCGTGGCCGTGCTCGGCGATCCAGTCCACCGCCGCCGGCGTGAGCTCCAGGCTGATGTCCAGCCCGGCCAGCCGGCTGCGGGTGGCGCCCAGCAGCAGGTCGGTGATCTGGCGCAGCTGCTCCAGCTCCAGCTTGGCGAACACCACGATCTCGTCGATGCGGTTGAGGAACTCCGGGCGGAAGCTCTCCCGCAGCCGGCCCATCAGCCGCTCGCGCACCTTGGTGCCCTCCCGCTGCTGAGCCTCGGTGGCGAAGCCGATGCCACCGGAGCGGCTGGAGATGATGTCCGAGCCGAGGTTGCTGGTCATGATCAGCACGGTGTTCTTGAAGTCCACCGTCCGGCCCTGCCCGTCGGTCAGGCGCCCGTCGTCGAGCACCTGCAGCAGGATGTTGAACACGTCCGGGTGCGCCTTCTCCACCTCGTCCAGCAGCACCACCGAGTACGGGCGACGCCGCACGGCCTCGGTCAGCTGCCCGGCCTCGTCGTAGCCGACGTAACCGGGAGGCGACCCGACCAGGCGGCTGACGTTGTGCCGCTCACCGAACTCGCTCATGTCCAGCCGGATCATGCTGTCCTCGTCGCCGAACAGCGAGGTGGCCAGTGCCTTGGCCAGCTCGGTCTTGCCCACGCCGGTGGGGCCCAGGAACAGGAAGCTGCCCACCGGGCGGTTGCCGTCGCCCATGCCGGTCCGGCTGCGCCGCACCGCCCTGGCGATGGCGTGCACCGCGTCGTCCTGGCCGATCACCCGCTGGTGCAGCTCGTCCTCCAGCCGGCGCAGCCGCTCCTTGTCGTGCGCGCTCACCTGGTTCACCGGGATGCCGGTGGCACGGGCGAGCACGTCGGCGATCTGGTCGGCGCCCACCTCGTGGGAGGGCTCCTCGGCCGAGGCGCCGGCGATCGTCACCTCCAGCGCGGCGATCTCGTCGCGCAGGGCGGAGGCGCGCTCGTAGTCCTCGGTGGCCACCGAGCGGTCCTTCTCCTGGGTCAGCCGCGCCAGCTTCTGCTCCAGCTCGGCCACCGGGCTGTTGCTGCGCCGCAGCCGCAGCCGAGCACCGGCCTGGTCGATCAGGTCGATCGCCTTGTCCGGCAGGTGGCGGTCGGGCAGGTACCGGTCGGAGAGCTCCACCGCGGCCACGACGGCCTCGTCGGTGTAGCGCACCTCGTGGTGCTCCTCGTAGCGGCCCTGCAGCCCCCGCAGGATGGTGATGGCGTCGGCCACGCTGGGCTCGTCCACCTTGACCGGCTGGAAGCGGCGCTCCAGCGCGGGGTCCTTCTCGATGCGCCGGTACTCGCTCAGGGTGGTGGCACCCACCAGGTGCAGCTCACCCCGGGCCAGCCGCGGCTTGAGGATGTTGCCGGCGTCCACCGCGCCGTCCGCGCCACCGGCGCCGACCACGGTGTGCACCTCGTCGATGAACACGATGACCTCGTCGCGGTGGGCGACGATCTCGTCGATCACCTTCTTCATCCGCTCCTCGAAGTCGCCCCGGTAGCGGGTGCCGGCGAGCATGCCGGAGATCTCCAGCGCCACCACGCGCTTGCCGTGCAGCAGCGGCGGGACGTCGCCGTCGACGATGCGCTGCGCGAGGCCCTCCACGATGGCGGTCTTGCCCACGCCCGCCTCACCGATGAGCACCGGGTTGTTCTTGGTGCGCCGGGACAGCACCTCGATGGTCTGCTCGATCTCCTCGGCGCGGCCGATCACCGGGTCCAGCTCGCCGGCGCGGGCCTGGGCGGTGAGGTCCAGCCCGTACTCGTCCAGCGTGGGCGTCTCGCTCTGCTCCTCGCCGGAGGCGTCGTGGTCGGTCTCCCCAGCCGCCACCTGCAGGGTCTGCGGGTTGGCGCCGCGGGCGGCCAGCAGCCGGCCGGCGGTGTTGGCCGGGTTGGCGGACAGGGCCAGCAGCACGTGCACCGGGTCGACGTAGGTGGAGCCCAGCGCGCGGGCGATCTGGTGGGCGGCCAGCAGCACGCGCTGGCTGGCCGGCCCCAGCGACGGAAGCGCGGCTGCGGGGCCGGTCATGCCCTGACGGGCCGGCAGCTGTGCCTCGACGTCGTTGCGCAGCTCCTCGACGTCCACGCCCACCCGGCGCAGCAGGGAGCTGGTGGGCTCCTGGCCGCTCAGCGCCCACAGCAGGTGCAGCGAGTCGACCTCGGGGTGGCCCTGCTCGACGGCGTGCTTGGCCGCGGCCTCGACCACCTGGTGCGACTGCTGGTTGAGCACCCGCGTGAGGTCGACCCGGCGGTTCGCGCCGAGCTCGCCCCCGAAACCTGAGCCGAAGAAGTCGTCAAAACCTGGCATGAAGTTCCTCTCTCACCACGGAGTGTCGGACACCCGGCTCCGCTTACTTGAGTCTTGCACTGTCAACTAACGTAGCAATCCCCAGCGCAATTCCCGTGCGACCCCGGCAGGCGTCAGCCGGCTCCCCGTCAGCAGGGGGATAGTGGCCTGACCAGCCCGAACCGGGGGGAGCGGACCCTGACGCAGCAGCACGGTGTGGACGAGCCGGGCCTGGCGATGGGCACGGCGGGCGGACGCTGGCTGCTGCTGGCCGCGATCGGCGGCTCCGGCATGGCCCTGCTGGACTCCACCGTGGTGAACGTCGCGCTGCCCCGGATCGGTACCGCGCTCGGCGCCGGCTTCGGCGGCCTGCAGTGGACCCTGAACGGCTACACGCTGATGCTCGCCTCGCTCATCCTGCTGGGCGGTGCGCTCGGGGACCGCTACGGCCGGCGCCGGGTGTTCCTGGTGGGGGTGGCCTGGTTCGCGGTGGCCTCGCTGTTGTGCGGCCTCGCGCTGAACGTGGAGATGCTGGTGGCCGCCCGGGCCCTGCAGGGCATCGGCGGCGCCCTGCTCACCCCCGGCAGCCTGTCGCTGATCTCGGCCAGCTTCCGGGCGTCCGACCGCGGCGCGGCGGTGGGGGCGTGGTCGGGCCTGGGCGGGGTGGCCGCGGCCGTCGGGCCGCTGGTCGGCGGCTGGCTGGTGGAGCAGGTGAGCTGGCGAGCGGTGTTCCTGGTCAACCTCCCGCTGGCCGCGCTGGTGCTGTGGGTGGGGGTGCGCCACGTGCCGGAGAGCCGCGACCCGCAGGCGCCCGGCCGGCTCGACCTCACCGGGGCGTTGCTCACCGTGGTCGGCCTCGCCGCGCTCACCTACGGGCTGATCGCCGTGCAGTGGGTCCCGGTGGTGGTGGGCCTGGTGGCGCTCGGGGCCTTCGTGGTGGTGGAGCGGCGCAGCCGGCACCCGCTGGTGCCGCTGGAGCTGTTCGCCTCGCGGCTGTTCACCGCGGCCAACCTGGTGACGCTGGCCGTCTACGCGGCGCTGGGCGGGGTGTTCTTCCTGCTGGTGCTGCAGCTGCAGGTGGTGGCGGGCTTCTCCCCGGTGGCGGCGGGGCTGGCGTTGCTGCCGGTGACCGCGCTGATGCTGGTGCTCTCCGCGCGCTCCGGGGCGCTGGCCCAGCGGATCGGCCCGCGGCTGCAGATGACGGTGGGCCCGCTGGTGGCCGCGGCCGGGCTGCTGCTCACCCTGCGCATCGGGCCGGGCTCGTCCTACCTGCGCGACGTGCTGCCCGCGGTGACGGTGTTCGGGCTGGGCCTGGCGTGCCTGGTGGCCCCGCTCACCGCCGCCGTGCTGGCCGCGGCACCGGCACACCTGGCCGGCACCGCGTCCGGGGTGAACAACGCGGTGGCCCGCACCGCCGGACTGCTGGCCGTGGCGGCGCTGCCCGCACTGGTGGGCCTCGGGGGAGCGGACTACCTGCAGCCGGCGGTGTTCGACCCCGGCTTCGACGCCGCGATGCTCATCTGCGCGGGCCTGCTCGGGGCCGGTGCCGTGGTGGCGCTGGTGCTGGTGCACGGCCGTCCCGAGGTGCGCCAGCCCAGCCCCGCCGTGCTGGCGGTGGACCGGAACCTGCAGTGCGGCGTGGACGGCCCGCCGGTGTGTCCCCGCGCGCCGCGGCAGAGCGAGTAGCCACGGTCGCTCGTCTGCTAGCCTCCCAACCAAGCACTTGCTAGGTAGATCGAGCAGAGGTAGGGACGCACGTGGCTGACAAACGGATGACCGAGCAGGAGGTCGTCGCCGAGCTGTCCTCGGGGATGACCATCGGGATCGGCGGATGGGGGTCGCGGCGCAAGCCGATGTCCCTGGTCCGGGCGATTCTCAACTCCGACCTGACCGACCTGACCATCGTGACCTACGGCGGTCCGGACGCCGGCCTGCTGTGCGCGGCCGGCAAGGTCCGCCGCCTGGTCTACGGCTTCGTCTCGCTGGACTCCATCGCGCTCGACCCGCACTTCCGGGCGGCGCGCCAGGCCGGCAGCATCGAGGTCACCGAGTACGACGAGGGCATGCTCCAGTGGGGCCTGTACGCCGCGGCCATCCGCGTGCCGTTCCTGCCCACCCGGGCCGGCCTGGGCTCCGACGTCATGCGCGTCAACCCCCAGCTCAAGACGGTCTCCGACCCCTACGGCAGCGGCGAGGACCTGGTGGCCGTCCCGGCGCTGCACCTCGACGCCGCGCTGGTGCACATGAACCGCGCCGACGCGCAGGGCAACGCCCAGTTCCTCGGCCCGGACCCGTACTTCGACGACCTGTACTGCATGGCCGCCGAGCGGGCCTACGTCTCCTGCGAGAAGGTCGTGCCCACCGAGGAGCTCTCCGCCACGGCGCACCCGGCCACCCAGCGCATCTCCCGGATGATGGTCCGCGGCGTGGTGGAGGCCCCCAACGGCGCCCACTTCACCTCCTGCGTGCCCGACTACGGCCGCGACGAGAAGTTCCAGAAGGCCTACGCCACCGCCGCTGCCGACCCGGCCGCCTGGGCCGAGTTCAGCGAGCGCTACCTCTCCGGCTCCGAGGCCGACTACCAGGCCGCAGTGACCAACAGCAGCACGGAGGTTTCGGCATGAGCGAGGCGACCCAGACCGGCGCGACCCAGACCGACGTGAGCAGGGCCGAGGTGTGCGTCATCGCCTGCGCCGAGGCCTTCCGCGACAACGGTGAGATCCTGGCCAGCGCGTTCGGCACCATCCCCGCCATCGGCGTGCGCCTGGCGCGGCACACCTTCTCCCCGGACCTGCTGCTCACCGACGGCGAGGCCGCCGTGGTCAAGGGAACCTGGGCCATCGGTGCCGCCGCGCCCGAGGACGTCGAGTCCTGGATCCCCTTCCGCACCATCTTCGACGTGGTGTGGAGCGGCAAGCGGCACGTGATGATGATCCCGAGCCAGATCGACTCCTACGGCAACACCAACATCTCGGCCATCGGCGACCACGCCAAGCCCAAGGTGCAGCTGCTCGGCGCCCGTGGCGCCCCGGGCAACAGCGTCTACCACCCCACCAGCTACTGGGTGCCCAAGCACAGCACCCGCATCTTCACCCCCACGGTGGACATGGTGTGCGGCGTCGGCAACGACAACGCGCAGAAGGCGGGCCCCGCGGCCGCGAAGTTCCACGACCTGCGCACCGTGGTCACCAACCTCGCCGTCCTGGACTACGACAAGCCCACCGGCCAGCTGCGGCTGAAGTCGCTGCACCCGGGAGTCACCGTGGAGGAGGTCCAGGAGGCCACCGGCTTCGACCTGGTGGTCCCCGCGGACGTGCCCTTCACCCGGCTGCCCACCGACGCCGAGCTGCAGCTGATCCGCGAGGTCATCGACCCCCGCAGCCTGCGCGACCGCGAGGTCAAGCCGGAGGTCAAGCAGTGAGCCTGCACCCCGCGCTGAGCACCCGGGTCACCGAGCTCTTCGGCGTCAAGTACCCGGTCGTGCAGACCGGCATGGGCTGGGTCTCCAACGCCGGGCTCACCGCCGCCACCGCCAACGCCGGCGGCCTGGGCATCATCGCCGGCGGCGCGATGAGCTACGAGGAGCTGTCGGACAACATCACCAAGGTCCAGGCCCTCACCGAGAACCCCTTCGGCGTGAACCTGCGGGCCGACTCCGCCGACATCGCCAAGCGGATCGACCTGGTCATCCGCGCCGGCGTCAAGGTGGCCTCCTTCGCCCTGGCCCCCAAGCAGGACCTCATCGGCCGGCTCAAGGACGCCGGCGTGGTGGTCATGCCCTCCATCGGCGCCCGCCGGCACGCGGAGAAGGTCGCCGCCTGGGGTGCCGACGCGGTGCTCGTGCAGGGCGGGGAGGGCGGCGGCCACACCGGCAACGTCCCCACCAGCCTGCTGCTGCCCCAGGTCGTCGACGCCGTGGACATCCCGGTGATCGCCGCCGGTGGCTACTTCGACGGCCGCGGCCTGGTCTCGGCGCTGGCCTACGGTGCCGAGGGCATCGCCATGGGCACCCGGTTCCTGCTCACCAGCGACTCCCCGGTGGCGGCCAACGTCAAGGACGTCTACCTGTCCAAGACGGTCAACGACACCGTGCTCACGCTGCAGATCGACGGGGTGCCCCAGCGCGTGCTGCGCGCCGGCACCATCGACCAGATCGAGTCCAGCTCCGGCGCCCGCCGGATGGCCCGCTCGGTGCGCAACGCGGTGGCCTTCCAGAAGCTCTCCGGCACCCCGTGGACGCACATGATGCGGGAGGGCCTGGCGATGAAGAAGTCGCACGACCTCTCCTGGAGCCAGGTCGTGATGGCGGCCAACGCCCCCATGCTCTACCGCTCCGCGCTGGTCGACGGCCGCACCGACCTCGGCGTGATGGCCACCGGTCAGGTGGTGGGCCTCATCGAGGACACCCCCAGCTGCGAGGAGCTCATCCAGCGCATCATCACCGAGGCCGACCAGGTCCTCAACCGACTTGGGAAGGCCTGAGATGTCTGAGAGCACCACCGCGTCCGCACCGGCCCTGCAGCCGGGCCCGGGCCACAACCTGCTGGCCGGCAAGACCGTGCTGGTCACCGCCGCGGCCGGCACCGGCATCGGCTTCTCCACCGCCGAGCGCTGCGCCATCGAGGGCGCCACCGTGGCCATCAGCGACCGCCACGAGCGTCGCCTGGCCGAGGCGGCCGACAAGATCGAGGAGACCACCGGCACCCGCCCGCTGGCCATCCCGTGCGACGTCACCAACCAGGAGCAGATCGACCACCTGATGGACGCCACGGTGGCCGAGCTCGGGCGCATCGACGTGCTGGTGAACAACGCCGGCCTGGGTGGCACTGCCTCGGTGATCGACATGACCGACGACCAGTGGAGCAGCGTGCTCGACGTGACGCTGACGTCCACCTTCCGCGCCACCCGCGCGGTGCTGCGGCACATGGTGCCCCAGGGCAGCGGCGTGATCATCAACAACTCCTCGGTGATCGGCTGGCGCGCCCAGCAGGGCCAGGCCCACTACGCCGCCGCCAAGGCCGGCGTGATGGCGCTGACCCGCTGCTCCGCGCTGGACGTGGCCGAGCACGGCATTCGGGTGAACGCCGTGGCGCCGAGCATCGTGATGCACCCGTTCCTGGCCAAGGTGACCACCGACGAGCTGCTCGCCGAGCTGAGTGCCAAGGAGGCCTTCGGGCGCCCGGCCGAGGCGTGGGAGCTGGCCAACGTCATCGTCTTCCTGGCCAGCGACTACTCCAGCTACATGACGGGCGAGGTCGTCTCCGTCAGCAGCCAGCACCCGTGATCGCCACCTCACCCCAGCCGCTAGGAGCACGCGCATGACCCAGACCGAGGCCTCCGTGGTCACCACCACCGTGCACCCCAACGGGGTCGCGGAGATCGTCGTGGACAACCCGCCGGTCAACGCCCTGCCCGTGGCCGGCTGGTTCGCCATCGCCGACCAGGTCCGCGCCGCCGGTGCTGACCCGCAGGTGCGCGTGGTGGTGCTGCGCGCCGAGGGGCGTGGCTTCAACGCGGGCGTGGACATCAAGGAGATGCAGCGCACCGACGGCTTCACCGCGCTGCTCGGGGCCAACAAGGGCTGCTACGAGTCCTTCAAGGCCGTCTACGAGTGCGCCGTGCCGGTCATCGCCGCGGTGAACGGCTTCTGCCTCGGCGGCGGCATCGGTCTCATCGGCAACGCCGACGTGATCGTGGCCAGCGAGGACGCGACCTTCGGCCTGCCCGAGGTGGACCGTGGCGCCCTGGGTGCCGCCACCCACCTGTCCCGGCTGGTCCCGCAGCACAAGATGCGGGCCATGGTCTACACCTCGGCCACGGTGACCGCTGCGGAGCTGCTGCACTTCGGCTCGGTGCACTCGGTGGTGCCCAAGGACGAGCTGCGCACGGCCGCGCTGGAGCTGGCGGAGCAGATCGCCGCCAAGGACCCGACGGTGATCCGGGCGGCCAAGGCCTGCCTCAACGGCATCGACCTGTGGGACGTCAACCGCAGCTACCGCTACGAGCAGGGCTACACCTTCGAGCTCAACCTCACCGGCGTCTCCGACCGCATCCGGGACGAGTTCGCCTGAGCCCGCCGGGGTCGGTCTCCCACCGCTGCTGGCGGTGGGAGACCGGCCCAACGGCTCATCGGTTCAGCCGTCAGCGGTTCAGCCGGCCGCGAACGGTGCTGCCCAGCGCCCGCACGGCGCCCTTGGCGCTGGCGGCCAGCACGGTGGTCCAGTCGAAGTAGTCGCGCCAGAGCACGATCTTGCCGTCGCGCACCTCGAAGGTGCCGCACACCCAGAACGCCGCCTCCCACGAGCGCACCTTCAGCACGTCGGTGCGCTCGGTGAGCACCACCGGGCCGTTGGCCGCGATGTTGTGGATGCGGCCCTCGAAGCCGGTGCCCACCTTGCCCATCCAGCGCACCTGCTTGGCGAAGGCCTCCTTGCCGCGGGCCGGGGGCAGCGGCACGTTCTGGTAGACGACCTCCTCGGCCGCGTACGTCAGCGCCTTCTCGATGTCGAGGGCGTCCATCGCCGCCAGGAAGGCGGTGACCACCTCGGTGGGATCGGTACCCACCTGCGCGTGGCTGGGCTGCGGAGCAGGGCCGGGTGACTGTGACGTGTCTGACATCCAGCAATCGTAGTGCCGCCAGCGGGTATCCGCGTGGCCTGATTCACTCCGCGCTCGTAGCGTTGTACCGGTGACCGACCTTGCGACCAACAGCATGCCCACGACCGTCGGCGCGCTCCGCGCCAGCAACCACGTCCAGCGGGGCGTGAAGGACGAGATCCGCCACAACCTGCTCACCGCCCTGCGGGAGGGCCGCGACCCGTGGCCGGGGGTCCTCGGCTTCGACGAGACCGTCCTGCCCCAGGTGGAGCGCGCCCTGCTCGCCGGCCACGACATGGTGATCCTCGGCGAGCGCGGCCAGGGCAAGACCCGGCTGCTGCGCTCCCTGGTGGGGCTGCTCGACGAGTGGACCCCGGTGATCGCCGGCTCCGAGCTGGGTGAGCACCCCTACGAGCCCATCACCCCCGCCTCGCTGCGCCGGGTCGCCGAGCTGGGCGAGGACCTGCCCATCACCTGGCGCCACCGCAGCGAGCGCTACGCGGAGAAGCTCGCCACCCCCGACACCAGCGTCGGCGACCTCGTCGGTGACGTCGACCCGGTGAAGGTGGCCGAGGGCCGCAGCCTGGGCGACCCGGAGACCATCCACTACGGCCTCGTCCCGCGCAGCCACCGCGGCATCGTGGCCATCAACGAGCTGCCCGACCTCGCCGAGCGCATCCAGGTGTCGCTGCTCAACGTGATGGAGGAGCGCGACATCCAGGTGCGCGGCTACATCCTGCGGCTGCCGCTGGACGTGCTGCTGGTGGCCAGCGCCAACCCCGAGGACTACACCAACCGCGGCCGCATCATCACCCCGCTCAAGGACCGCTTCGGCGCCGAGATCCGCACGCACTACCCGCTGGAGCTCGATGACGAGGTGGCCGTGGTGGTGCAGGAGGCCGACCTGGTGGCCACCGTGCCCGACCACCTGCTGGAGATCCTGGCCCGCTTCACCCGCTACCTGCGGGAGTCCACCTCGGTGGACCAGCGCTCCGGCGTCTCCGCCCGCTTCTCCATCGCCGCCGCCGAGACCGTGGCGGCCGCGGCGCTGCGGCGCTCGGCGGTGCTGGGAGAGCAGACCCCGGTGGCCCGGGTGGTCGACCTGGGCACGGTGGTGGACGTGCTGCGCGGCAAGCTGGAGTTCGAGTCGGGTGAGGAGGGCCGGGAGACCGAGGTGCTCGAGCACCTGCTGCGCCGGGCCACCGCCGACACCGCCCGCGCCAACCTGGCCGGCATCGACCTCGGTGCGCTGGTGGGCGCGATCGACTCCGGCGCCGCGGTGGTCACCGGCGACGACGTCACCGCCGCGCAGCTGTTGGCCGGGCTGCCGCCGGTGGACGCGCTCAAGGAGGTGGACGAGCGCCTGGACGCCGACACCGACGGTGAGCGGGCCGCCGCCGCCGAGCTGGCCCTGGAGGGGCTCTACCTGGCGCGGCGCATCGCCAAGGACGCCGACAACCGGGGCCGGACGGTGTACCAGGCATGACGGCTCCCCGCGGCAGGCACCGCTTCGCCTACGGCCCCTACAGCGGGGGGCCCGACCCGTTGGCGCCCCCGGTGGACCTGCGGGAGGCGCTGGACGAGCTCGGCCAGGACGTCATGGAGGGCTCCTCGCCACGGTCGGCGGTGCGCGAGCTGATGCGCCGCGGGCTGCCGGGCCAGCGCGGGCTCGACCAGCTGGCGGCGCGGGCCAACCAGCGCCGCCGCGAGCTGCTCAAGCGCAACAACCTGGACGGGACCCTGGCCGAGGTGCGTGAGCTGCTGGAGCGCGCCGTGCTCGAGGAGCGCAAGGAGCTGGCCCGCGCGCTGGACGACGACGCCCGCTTCGCCGAGCTGCAGATGGAGTCGCTCAGCCCGTCGCCCGCGGAGGCGGTGCGCGAGCTCAGCGACTACTCCTGGCGCAGCCCCCAGGCGCAGCAGGACTACGACAAGATCAAGGACCTGCTGGGCCGCGAGCTGCTGGAGGAGCGGTTCCAGGGGATGAAGCAGGCGCTGGAGGGGGCCACCGACGCCGACAAGCAGCGGGTCACCGAGATGCTCAAGGACCTCAACGACCTCCTCGCCGCGCACGCCCGCGGTGAGGACACCGACGAGCAGTTCGAGCAGTTCATGGCCGAGCACGGTGACTTCTTCCCGGAGGACCCGCAGGACGTGGAGGAGCTGCTGGACTCCCTGGCCCAGCGCGCCGCCGCGGCGCAGCGGATGCGCAACTCCATGACCCCGGAGCAACGGGCCGAGCTGGACGCCCTGGCGCAGCAGGCCTTCGGCAGCCCCGAGCTGGCCGACCAGCTGGCGCAGCTGGACGGCATGCTGCAGGCCGCCCGCCCCGGGGAGGACTGGCAGGGCAGCGAGGACTTCCGCGGCCAGCAGGGCATGGGACTGGGGGAGGCGACCCAGGCGATGGCCGACATCGGCGAGCTGGAGCAGCTGGCCGAGCAGCTCAGCCAGGCCTACCCGGGCGCCCGGATGGAGGACGTCGACCTGGACGCCCTGGAGCGCCAGCTGGGGGAGCAGGCCGTCACCGACGCCCGCACCCTGGCCGAGCTGGAGCGTGAGCTGCAGCGGCAGGGCCTGCTGGACCGGGCACCGGACGGCAGCTGGCGGCTCTCGCCCAAGGCCATGCGGCAGCTGGGCCAGTCGGCGCTGCGGGACGTGGCCGAGCAGCTCTCCGCCCGCCGCGGCGACCGGGAGACCCGGCGCGCCGGTGCCGCCGGCGAGCTCACCGGGGCCAGCCGGGCCTGGCAGTTCGGTGACACCGAGCCCTGGGACACCACCCGCACCGTGACCAACGCGGTGCTGCGCACGGCGGGGCACCCGCTGCCCGTGCGGCTGGACGTCAGCGACGTGGAGGTGGCCGAGACCGAGCAGCGCAGCCGTGCGGCGGTGGCGCTGCTGGTGGACACCTCCTGGTCGATGGTCTCCGAGGGCCGCTGGCTGCCGATGAAGCGGACCGCGCTGGCGCTGCACCACCTGGTGTCCACCCGCTTCCGCGGCGACGCCCTGCAGCTCATCGGCTTCGGCCGCCACGCGCGCACCCTCAGCGTGGCCGAGCTCACCGGCCTCGACGCGGTGTGGGAGCAGGGCACCAACCTGCACCACGCGCTCAAGCTGGCCGGGCTGCACCTGCGGCGACACCCCGGCACCCAGCCGGTGCTCATGGTGGTGACCGACGGCGAGCCCACCGCACACCTGGAGCGCGACGGCCGGGCGGTGTTCGACTACCCGCCGCTGGCGGAGACGCTGGGGCTGACGGTGCGTGAGCTGGACGCGGTGGCCAAGCTGGGCACCCAGGTCACCTTCTTCCGGCTGGGTAGCGAGCCACGCCTGGCGGCGGTGGTGGACCAGCTGGCGCGCCGCTCCGGTGGGCGCGTGGTGGCTCCGGACCTGGACGGGCTCGGTGCGGCGGTGGTGGCGGACTACCTCGGTCGCCGGCGCTGAGAGCTCCCGTGGCTCGGGGTGGCTGACGCCACGGACGCTCGCCCCTCCTGAACGGGACCCGCACACGCTCTGGGTAGGGTCGGTCTCATGCAGTCATGGCCGGCCCCGGCAGTTCCCAGCGTGCCCGGCGAGGGCCCCTCGATGCGCCTGTTCGACACCGCCGACCGCCAGGTGCGGCCGGTGGCACCCGGCCCCACCGCCACCATGTACGTCTGCGGGATCACCCCCTACGACGCCACCCACCTCGGCCACGCCGCCACCTACCTCACCTTCGACCTGGTGTACCGGTTGTGGCTGGACGCCGGGCACGAGGTGCACTACGTGCAGAACGTCACCGACGTCGACGACCCGCTGTTCGAGCGCGCCGCCCGCGACGGCGAGGACTGGGTGGAGCTCGGCCTGCGGGAGACGCAGCTCTTCCGCGAGGACATGGCGGCGCTGCGCATCCTGCCGCCGCGCGACTACATCGGTGCGGTGGAGTCCATCGGCGAGGTCACCGAGATCGTGGAGAAGCTGGTGGCCTCCGGGGCGGCGTACGTCGTCGACGACCCCGAGCACCCCGACGTCTACTTCCGGGCCGACGCCACCAAGCAGTTCGGCTACGAGTCCGGCTACGACCACGCCACCATGAGCACCTACTTCGCCGAGCGCGGGGGAGATCCCGACCGTCCCGGCAAGCGCGACCCGCTGGACGCCGCCGTCTGGAGGGCCGTGCGCGACGGCGAGCCGTCCTGGCCCTCGGCGTTCGGCCCCGGCCGGCCCGGCTGGCACGTGGAGTGCGCCGCCATCGCCCTCAACCGCATCGGCGTCGGCTTCGACGTGCAGGGCGGCGGCAGCGACCTGATCTTCCCGCACCACGAGTTCTCCGCCGCCCACGCCGAGGCGCTCACCGGCTGCGAGCGCTTCGCCCGCCACTACGTGCACGCCGGGATGATCGGCCTGGACGGGGAGAAGATGTCCAAGAGCCGCGGCAACCTGGTGCTGGTCTCCCGGCTGCGGGAGCAGGGCGTGGACCCGATGGCCATCCGCCTCGGCCTGCTCGACTCGCACTACCGCAGCGACCGCCAGTGGACCGACGCGGTGCTCACCGCGGCCACCGAGCGGCTGGCCCGCTGGCGCGAGGCGGCGGCCCTGGACGCCGGTCCCGACGCCACCGACACCATCGCCCGGGTGCGCCAGTACCTCGCCGACGACCTGGACACCCCGCGGGCGCTGTCCGCCATCGACGACTGGGCGCGCCAGGCGTTGAACCGTCGCGGCACCGACGCCGCCGCGCCCGCAGCGCTGGCCGCCACGGTGGACGCGCTGCTCGGCGTGCAGCTGGTCTAGGGGCTGTGCTGGTCTAGGGCCCCGAGCCCGGGCTGTGCTGGTCTAGGGCCCCGAGCCCGGGCGGTGCTGGCTAGGGCCCCGAGCCCGGGCCGCGCCGGCGCAGGTACCGCTCGAACTCCGCCGCGATGGCCTCCCCGTCGGTCTGCGACACGGCCTCGGACATGTCGGTCTCGGCGTCGCCGCGCTCCTCCAGGGCGCGCACGTAGCCGATGACCTCCTCGTCCTCCTCGGCCATCTCGTTGACCGCACCCTCCCACTCGGCGGCCTGCTCGGGCAGCCCCACCAGCGGGACCTCCACGTCCAGCACCTCCTCCACCCGGTGCAGCAGCGCCAGGGTGGCCTTGGGGTTGGGCGGCTGGGCCACGTAGTGCGGCACCGCGGCCCAGAACGAGATGGCCGGCACCCCGGCGCGCACGCAGGCCTCCTGCAGCACCCCGGTGATGCCGGTCGGGCCCTCGTAGCGGGTCTGCTCCAGGTTGAACTGCTTGGCCGCAGCGGTGCTGTACGCCGAGCCGGTCACCGGCACGGGGCGGGTGTGGGCGGTGTCCGCCAGCAGCGCGCCCAGGGTGACCACCGTGCGCACCCCCAGCGTGTCGAAGACCTCGATGAGCTCCGCGCAGAACGCCCGCCAGCGCATGTTCGGCTCGATGCCGCGCAGCAGCACCACGTCACGGGCGGAGCCCGGTGGGCGGCACACCGTCAGCCGGGTGGCCGGCCACTGGATCTCCCGGGTCACCCCTTCCACCATGCGTACCGTGGGGCGGGTGACCTGGAAGTCGTAGTAGTCCTCGGAGTCCAGCTCCATCAGGGGGGTGGCGTCCCAGCAGAGCTCGAGGTGCTCCACCGCCCCGGTGGCTGCGTCCCCTGCGTCGTTCCAGCCCTCGAATGCCGCGACCAGTATCGGGTCCAGCAGACGGGGTGGCTCAGTCTGCGTCACACCGACCAGCCTACGACCCGGGCCCGACAAGGGGCTGCGACTAGGCTGGTAGTTATGCCTGCTTCTCCGTCTTCCCCTCTGCTCGAAGCCCTTCGCCAGCGCGTGCTCGTGGCCGACGGGGCGATGGGCACCATGCTCCAGGCCGCCGACCTGGACGTGGAGAAGGACTTCCTCGGTCTCGAGGGCTGCAACGAGATCCTCAACGACACCCGCCCGGACGTGCTGCGCGAGATCCACCGCGCCTACTTCGAGGCCGGTGCCGACCTGGTGGAGACCAACACCTTCGGCTGCAACCTGCCCAACCTGGCCGACTACGACATCGCCGACCGCATCCGCGAGCTCTCCCGCAAGGGTGTGGCCATCGCCCGCGAGGTCGCCGACGAGATGGGTCCCGGCCGTGACGGGATGCCCCGCTTCGTGCTCGGCTCGATGGGCCCGGGCACCAAGCTGCCCACCCTGGGCCACGCCCCCTTCGCGGACCTGCGTGACGCCTACCAGGAGGCCGCGCTGGGCATGGTCGAGGGCGGTGCGGACGCCATCCTCATCGAGACCTGCCAGGACCTGCTGCAGGTGAAGGCCGCGGTCATCGGCAGCAAGCGCGCCATGACCGAGCTGGACAAGGTCATCCCGATCATCTGCCACGTCACCGTGGAGACCACCGGCACCATGCTGCTGGGCAGCGAGATCGGCGCCGCCCTGGTGGCGCTGGAGCCGCTGGGCATCGACCTCATCGGCCTCAACTGCGCCACCGGCCCCGCCGAGATGAGCGAGCACCTGCGCCACCTGTCCAAGCACTCCCGGCTGCCCATCTCGGTGATGCCCAACGCCGGGCTGCCCCAGCTGGGCCCCAACGGCGCTGTCTACCCGCTGCAGCCCGAGGAGCTCGCCGAGGCACTGGCCGGCTTCGTCCGCGAGTACGGCCTCGCCCTGGTGGGTGGCTGCTGCGGTACCACCCCCGAGCACATCCGCGCGGTGGTGGCCGCCATCTCGGCCATCCCCGACGACGAGCGCGGCGTGCGCAAGGTGCACCAGGAGCCCGGCGTCGCCTCGCTGTACTCCGCGGTGCCCTTCAAGCAGGACCTCAGCGTGCTCATGATCGGCGAGCGCACCAACGCCAACGGCTCCAAGGCCTTCCGCGAGGCGATGCTGGCCGGCGACCACCAGGCCTGCATCGAGATCGCCCGCGACCAGACCCGCGACGGCGCGCACGTGCTGGACCTGTGCATCGACTACGTGGGCCGCGACGGCACCGCCGACATGGCCGGGCTGGCCGCCAAGCTGGCCACCGCCTCCACCCTGCCGATCATGCTGGACTCCACCGAGCCTGCCGTGCTGCGGGCCGGGCTGGAGCACCTGGGTGGGCGCTGCGCCATCAACTCGGTGAACTACGAGGACGGCACCGGCACCGACTCGCGCTTCCACCAGGCGATGGAGCTGGTGGTGGAGCACGGCGCTGCCGTGGTGGTCACCTGCATCGACGAGGAGGGCCAGGCCCGCACCGCGGAGAACAAGGTGAAGATCGCCGACCGCATCATCGGCGACCTGGTCAACGAGTGGGGAATGCAGGAGAGCGACATCATCATCGATGCGCTGGTCTTCCCCATCACCACCGGCCAGGACGAGGTGCGCCGCGACGCGCTGGAGACCATCGCCGCCATCAAGGAGATCAAGCGCCAGCACCCCTCGGTGCAGACCACGCTGGGGCTGTCCAACGTCTCCTTCGGCCTCAACCCCGCCGCCCGCCAGGTGCTCAACTCGGTGTTCCTGCACGAGTGCACCGAGGCCGGCCTGGACACCGCGATCGTGCACGCCTCCAAGATCGTGCCGATGGCCCGCATCCCCGACGAGCAGCGCGCGGTGGCGCTGGACCTCGTCTACGACCGTCGCCGCGAGGGCTACGACCCGCTGCAGAAGCTGATGGAGCTGTTCGAGGGCGTCTCCGCCGCCTCCGCGCGCGCGTCACGGGCCGAGGAGCTGGCCCAGCTGCCGCTGTTCGAGCGGCTGGAGCGGCGCATCATCGACGGCGAGCGCACCGGCCTGGAAGCCGACCTGGACGCCGGCATGCAGGAGCGCCCGCCGCTGGAGATCATCAACGACACCCTGCTCTCGGGCATGAAGACCGTGGGTGAGCTCTTCGGCTCCGGCCAGATGCAGCTGCCGTTCGTGCTCGCCTCCGCCGAGGTGATGAAGACCGCCGTGGCCCACCTGGAGCCGCACATGGAGGCCACCGACGAGGACGGCAAGGGCCGCATCGTGCTGGCCACCGTCAAGGGCGACGTGCACGACATCGGCAAGAACCTGGTGGACATCATCCTCACCAACAACGGCTACGACGTGGTCAACATCGGCATCAAGCAGCCGATCGCCGCCATCCTGGAGGCCGCGGTCACCGAGAAGGCCGACGTCATCGGCATGTCCGGCCTGCTGGTGAAGTCCACCGTGGTGATGAAGGAGAACCTGCAGGAGATGAACTCCCGCGGGGTCGCCAAGGACATCCCGGTGCTGCTCGGTGGTGCGGCGCTCACCCGCGCCTACGTCGAGGACGACCTGGCCGAGGTCTACGACGGCCACGTCACCTACGCCCGCGACGCCTTCGAGGGGTTGCGCTCGATGGACGCCATCATGAAGGCCAAGCGCAGCGGCGGGGAGCTGGGCGCGGTGAGCGAGGCCGAGCAGGCCAAGATCGACGAGCGCCGGGCCCGCCACGAGCGGTCCAAGCGCATCGCCGAGGCGCGCAAGGCCAACGAGCCGGAGGTGGAGCTGCCCGCCCGCTCCGACGTGGCCGCCGACGTCGACGTGCCCACCCCGCCGTTCTGGGGCAGCCGGGTGGTCAAGGGTGTGCGGCTGGCGGAGTACTCCGGCCTGCTCGACGAGCGGGCGCTGTTCCTCGGCCAGTGGGGCCTCAAGGGCGCCCGCGGTGGCGACGGCCCCTCCTACGAGGAGCTGGTGGAGACCGAGGGCCGTCCGCGGCTGCGGCACTGGCTGGACCGGCTGAGCACCGACGGCATCCTCGCCCACGCCGCGCTGGTCTACGGCTACTTCCCGGTGGTCTCCGAGGGCGACTCGGTGATCGTGCTGGAGTCCCCGGAGCCCGACGCCGCGGAGCGCTTCCGGTTCACCTTCCCCCGGCAGCGCCGTGACCGGCACCTGTGCCTGGCCGACTTCTTCCGCACCCGTGAGCAGGCCCGCGAGCACGGGCAGGTGGACGTCATGCCGTTCCAGCTGGTCACCATGGGCCAGCCGATCGCCGACTACGCCAACGAGCTCTTCGCCAACAACGCCTACCGCGACTACCTCGAGGTGCACGGCATCGGCGTGCAGCTCACCGAGGCGCTGGCCGAGTACTGGCACCAGCGTGTGCGCGAGGAGCTGAAGATGCCCGACGGCCAGGCCGTGGCGGCGGAGGACCCCGAGGAGGTCCAGGAGTTCTTCCGCCTGGGCTACCGCGGCGCCCGCTACTCACTGGGCTACGGAGCGTGCCCCGACCTGGAGGACCGCGCCAAGATCATGGAGCTGCTGGAGCCCAGCCGCATCGGGGTCGAGCTGTCCGAGGAGCTGCAGCTGCACCCGGAGCAGTCCACCGACGCCTTCGTGCTGCACCACCCGGAGGCCAAGTACTTCAACGCCTGATCAGCCGCGGTTCGGCTGCTGGACCGCTTCGTGGCTCCGCTGGGCGTGGGGAAGCCCCGCGGACGCCAGGAGCGACAGCTTGTCTGCGTCGCTGGAGCCGGCCTCGGGGTGGTAGACGACGAGGTGGACACCGTCAGCGCCGTCGATGCTCAGCCGTTCGCGGTGCAGGACCAGCTCGCCAACCTGCGGGTGGTGGAACCGGACGGCCGTCCCACGCTGGCCGCGGACCTCGTGGCGCGCCCACAGCTGGCGGAACGTGGGGCTGGCCAGCGAGAGCTCGCCGGTGAGCTCGATGAAGCGGGGGTCGTCGATGTCCGTGCCCACGGCCTGGCGCAGGTTCGCGATGAAGCACTCCGTCATGGCTAGCCAGTCCGGGTAGTACTCCTGCTGGGCCGGATCCAGGAAGAAGTCCCGGAGCTGGTTGCCTCCCACGGCGAGTCCCGGGGACAGGGCGACGGCGAGATCGTTGGTGGCCAGGATGTCGAAGTACCGCCCCTCGATGAAGGCGGGCTGGACGAGGGAGTCCAGCAGCGTGAGCGCGCCGCGCGGGACGGTCTCCTTGCGCGGTCGGGGCCTGCGCCTGCGGGGGACGTCGGCGACGAGCGTCAGCAGGTGCGCCAGGTGCTCGTCGTCGAGCTGCAGCACCCGGGCGATCGACTCCAGCACCTGCGTCGACGGGTGTCGGTCTCGGCCTCGTTCCAGGCGCAGGTAGTAGTCCGCGCTGATGCCGGCGAGCATCGCCACCTCCTCGCGCCGCAGACCGGGCACGCGCCGCACCCCCACCTCGGGGATGCCTGCCTGCTTCGGCGTCACCAGCGCTCGCCGGGCACTCAGGAAGGCGCCCAGGGCGTTCGACTTCTCCGTCATGTCGTGAGCGTAGGTCGAGGGACACCGCAGTGCGGGGGTCCTGCCGCACCCCCCGCTCGTCAGGGCTCTGGGTGGGCCCGACGGGCGCCCCTAGCGTCGGTGAACGCCGGCTCAGGCCACCTGGCCGAGCACCGGCGTCGACCACGACCGAGGGGATCTAGCCTTGACCAGCACGACCACACCAACCGATGTGTCGGCCCCGGACGTCCCGGCTTCCTGGGGTGGCGTGGCTTCCCTGGGCCTGGGGATCTTCGCCATCGTCATGTCGGAGTTCTTGCCGGCGAGCCTGCTTCCTCGGATCGCCGAGGACCTGGCCGTGTCGGCTGGCGCAGCGGGCCAGACGGTGACCGTGACCGCGTTCGCCGCCGCACTCTCCGCACTGCTCATCGCGGTGGTGCTGCCGCGTGCCGACCGGCGGCGGGTGATGATCGGTCTCACGCTGCTCGCCATCGTCTCCAACCTGCTCGTCGTGCTGGCGCCGAACCTGTACGTGCTCCTGGCGGCGCGGCTGCTGCTCGGTGTGGCGCTCGGCGGGTTCTGGGCGATGGCCACCGCGATGGCCGCGCACCTGGTGCCCCCAGACCATCTCGGTCGTGCGCTCACGGTGGTCAACTCCGGTGTCGCAGTAGCCACCGTCGCCGCAGTTCCGCTCGGGGCCTGGCTCGGCGACGTCTGGGGATGGCGGGGGGTGTTCCTGCTGGGCGCCGGCGTCGCGGCCGTGGCACTGGCTGTGCAGGCGGCGACGCTGCCCCACGTCACGCCCGCCGCCGGCGGTGGTCTGCGAGCACTCGGTACAGTCCTGCGCTCCAGCGTCGTGCTGGCAGGACTGTTCGCGATCCTGCTCGTCTTCAGCGGCCACTTCAGCGGGTTCACCTACATCCGGCCCGCCGCGGAGAGCATGTCGGGGATCGACGGCGGCAGCTTCGCCGTGCTGCTCCTCGTGTTCGGCGTGGCCAACTTCCTCGGCACGGCACTCGCCGGGCCACTGGCTGACCGATCGCCGCGCACGGGGCTGTTCCTGTTCCCCGTGGTCCTGGGGGCCGGGATGATCGTCATGTTCACCACCGGCGGCTCGGTCGCGGCCCTGTTCGTCGCGGCCCTGTTGTGGGGCTTCGGCTTCGGCGGCATCCCGACGACCGTGCTCAGCTGGGGAGCCAGGACCGAACCGGCGCACCTCGAGCAGGTCGGTGGCGTCATCGTGACGGTCTGCAACGTCGCCATCGCTGTCGGCGCGGCGGTGGGGGGTGTCCTCGTGGACGAGGTCGCGGCCGAGGTGCCCCTCCTCGTCGGCGGGGTCGTCGCCATCATCGGGGCGCTGGTGCTCACCAGCCTGCGCCGGCGCAGCTGAGGGGAGATCTAGGATGGGACGTGGCACGACTAGTCACACCACGCTCTTCGGAGGGCATTCTGAGTACCGCGTCTTCTCGTGAACCTGCAGGTCAGCACCCGGAGGGGGGGAGTCGCCAGCCGCGGGCCGTGCTCTGGGACATGGACGGCACCCTGCTGGACTCCGAGCGGCTGTGGGACGTCGCGCTGCACGAGCTGGCCCGCGACCTGGGCGGCGAGCTCAGCCCCACCGCCCGCCGGGCCATGATCGGCTCCAGCACGGCGATGGCCATCGAGCTGATGTTCACCGACCTGGGCCTGCCGCTGGAGCAGCCGGCGATGGACGACGCCGCCACCTGGATGCTCACCCGCACCGGCGAGCTGTTCGCCGAGGCGCTGACGTGGCGCCCCGGCGCGGAGGAGACCTTGCACCTGGTGCAGCAGGCGGGAGTGCCGATGGCGCTGGTCACCAACACCGCCCGGATGTTGGCGGACAAGGCGCTGGCCACCATGGGCCCGGAGCGCTTCACCGTCACCGTCTGCGGCGACGAGGTGGCCCACGGCAAGCCCGCCCCGGACCCGTACCTGCGCGCCGCCGAGCTGCTCGGTCTGGAGCCGGGGGAGTGCCTGGTGGTGGAGGACTCGCCCACCGGCACGGCCGCAGCCGAGGCCGCGGGCTGCCCCGTGCTGGTGGTGCCCTGCGAGATCGAGGTGTCCGAGGGTCCCGGCCGGGTGCTGCGGGAGTCGCTGGAGGGCGTGACGTGGGCCGACCTCTGCGCGGCGTGGTCGGCGGGTGTCAGCCCGGTCGAGGCCTCGTGGGAGAATCGGCGCTCGTGAAGACCTTCGACACGCTGTTCGCCGAGCTCTCCGAGCGCGCAGCCACCCGCCCCGCCGGCTCCGGCACCGTTGCGGCCCTCGACGCCGGGGTGCATGCGCAGGGCAAGAAGGTGCTCGAGGAGGCCGGCGAGGTGTGGATCGCCGCCGAGCACGAGAGTGACGAGGCGCTGGCCGAGGAGATCTCTCAGCTCCTCTACTGGGCGCAGGTGCTGATGATCGGCCGCGGGCTCACCCTGGAGGACGTCTACCGCCATCTGTGACGGCCGGTCCGCCACCACGGCGGCCGCCGTCCCTCGGCCTGTTCGTCCCCCACCGCGTAAGGAACCACCCATGCTTCGTGTTGCCGTCCCCAACAAGGGCTCGCTGTCCGAGTCCGCCGCCGAGATGCTCAGCGAGGCCGGCTACCGGCGCCGCACCGACTCCCGCGACCTCACCGTGCTCGACCCCGCCAACCAGGTGGAGTTCTTCTTCCTGCGGCCCAAGGACATCGCCATCTACGTGGCCTCGGGTGAGCTCGACCTGGGCATCACCGGCCGCGACCTGGCGCTGGACTCTGGTGCCGCCGTGCAGGAGCGGGTGGCCCTGGGCTTCGGCCGCTCCAGCTTCCGCTACGCCGCACCGGCTGGCCGGGAGTGGAAGCCGGAGGACCTGGCCGGGCTGCGCATCGCCACCTCCTACCCGACGCTGGTGCACAACGACCTGGCTGCGCGCGGGCTGGAGGCCACCGTCATCCGCCTGGACGGTGCGGTGGAGATCTCCATCCAGCTGGGCGTGGCCGACGCCATCGCCGACGTGGTGGGCTCGGGCCGCACCCTGCGCCAGCACGACCTGGTGGCCTTCGGCGACGTGCTGTGCGCCTCGGAGGCGGTGCTCATCGAGCAGGCCGGCGCCCCCGCCGGGGACCGGGCCCGCGACCAGCTGGCCGCCCGCATCCAGGGTGTGGTGTTCGCCCAGCAGTACGTGATGCTCGACTACGACTGCCCGCGGGCGGTGCTCAACGAGGCGCTGCAGATCACCCCCGGCCTGGAGTCGCCCACGCTGTCGCCGATGGCCGACGAGGGCTGGATGGCGGTGCGGGCGATGGTGGCGCGCACCCAGTCGAACTCCGTGATGGACGAGCTGTCCGCGCTGGGTGTCAAGGCGATCCTGGCCTCGGACATCCGCTCCTGCCGCATGTGAGCCAGCTGGGCGCCCGCCGCTGAGCTAGCGCGGGCGGACCAGCAGGATCTGCTCGGAGCGGCCCACCGGTCCGGCCTCGTCGTGCAGGGTGGCGGCGCACAGCCCCACGCCGTCCGGGCCGATGCTGGTGGTGGCGGAGACGCCGGTCCACTCGCCGACCGGCTGCCGGTACAGGTGCACGGTGAGGTCGGTGTTGAGGAAGGTCCACTTGCGCACGTCCAGCGGCGCGGCCATGCCGTTGGCGGAGTCGACCACTGCGAACAGCGACTCCAGCGGGTCGAGCTTCTCCCCGGCCACCAGCTGCACCCGTGGCCGTCCCCAGCCCGACCCCGGACCCGCCTCGGACAGAAAGCCGCTGATCCACGACCACTCCACGGAGTCGAGGTAGCCGGGCACCCAGTAGGCGGGCGCCTGGTGCGTGCTGCCCGCGCCGGCCGGGGCGAGCGGCTCCTCGTGGCTGACCGCGACCGCGGTGGTGTCGGTGGTGGCCATCCGCCACGCGCTGGCGCGCACCACGGTGCGCTCGTCGCCGGCGTCGTCGGTGGTGGTGAGCTCGGCGGCGAGCAGCTCGACCTGCCGGCCGGGGCGCACCACCGAGGCGCGCACGGTGAGGTCCGCACGGGGCACCGGGCCCAGCACCTCGACGGTCACGCGGGTGAGCCGGGTGCCTGGCCGGGGCGCGCACCGCTGCAGCGCCCGCACCAGCAGCGCCGACGGTGGGCTCAGGTGCTGCATCTGCGCCGACCAGGGACCCACCGTGTGCTCGGTGGAGGCGAAGCGCTCCGCGCCGTCGGCGGCCCTGGGCAGCGGCAGGTAGTAGGCGGGGCTGGCCGACGCGCTCAGGCTCATCCCACGTGCTCCAGGAGGTTGGTCTCACCCGACGCCGGATCGCTCGGCCACCCCGGGTAGGGCGGCGGGGTACCGCCGAAGGCGGGGCAGCGGGACTTGTGGTCGCACCAGTCGCACAGCTTGCTGGGGTTGGGCCGGAAGTCACCGGTGGCACCCGCCTGCAGGATGGCCTGCCAGATGGCGGACAGCGTGCGCTCGAACCGGCGCAGCTCGTCCTCGTCGGGGCGGTACTGCAGCACCTGGCCGTCGGCGAGGTACATCAGCTTCAGCTGGGCGGGAACCACGCCGCGCAGCCGCCACAGCGCCACGGCGTAGAACTTCATCTGGAACATGGCCCGGCCCTCGCCGATCTCGCGCGGAGCGGCACCGGTCTTGTAGTCCACCACCCGCACCTGGCCGTCCGGCGCCACGTCGATCCGGTCCACGAACCCGCGCAGCAGCACCCCGTCGTCCAGCTCGATCTCCACCCGCAGCTCGCAGGACTCGGGCTCGAACCGAGTGGGGTCCTCCATGGTGAAGTACCGGGTGACCAGGGCCTGGGCGGCCTCGAGGAACTCCGGCAGCTCGTCCGCCCCGAACATCTGCGCCAGCTCGGGTGACTCCGCCACGGTGCGCTCCCACGCGGGGGCCACCAGGGTGCGCGCGTTGTCCAGGTGCCGCTGGTCGGCGGGCAGGCTGTAGAGCTGCTCCAGCGCGGCGTGCACCACGGTGCCCCGCACCTGTGCGGTGCTGGCCGTCTCCGGGAGGCGGTCGACCGCGCGGAAGCGGTACAGCAGCGGGCACTGCTTGAAGTCACCCGCCCGGGACGGGGACAGCGCGGGCCGGCGCCGCTCCCGCACCGGGGCCGCCTGCCCGGCCGCGGCGTCCACCGCGGCCTCCTCCACTGCGGCCTCCTCCACGGCGACCTGGTGCACTGCCGGCGGCCCGGCCTCGCCGTGCTCCGTCCCTGCCTGGGCGGCCGTGGGCACGGTCTCCCCGACGGCGGCCGACGGGGGCACTGACCCGGTCAAATTGCTCATGCTGGCACCCTAGGCGCTGGCCCCGACAACTTCGGGCCACCCTCACTCGAGCCAGCAACCAGCAACACGCAACCAGCAGGGAGTCCTACACGATGGCGCACAGCGGGCCGTTCCGCGTCGGCGACCGAGTCCAGCTCACCGACAGCAAGGGACGCCACTACACCATCGTCCTGGCCGAGGGTGGTGAGTACCACACCCACCGCGGTGCCGTGGCCCACGACGACCTCATCGGCACCCCCGAGGGCAGCGTGGTCAAGTCGGTGGCCGGCACCGCCTACCTGGCGCTGCGGCCGCTGCTCACCGACTACGTGCTGTCGATGCCGCGCGGCGCCCAGGTGATCTATCCCAAGGACGCCTCGCAGATCATCACCGAGGGCGACATGTTCCCCGGTGCGCGGGTGCTGGAGGCCGGGGCCGGCTCCGGCGCGCTCACCTGCTCGCTGCTGCGCGCGGTCGGTCCGGAGGGCAAGGTGATCTCCTACGAGGTGCGCGACGACCACGCCGTGCACGCGGTGCGCAACGTGGAGACCTTCTTCGGCGAGCGCCCCGCCAACTGGGACCTCACCGTGGCCGACGTCAACGAGTTCGACGGCGAGGTCGACCGGGTGGTGCTGGACATGCTCTCCCCGGAGCAGGTGCTGCCCAAGGTCAAGGACGTGCTGGTGCCGGGCGGGGTGCTGGTGGTCTACGTCGCCACGGTCACCCAGCTGTCCCGGGTCGTGGAGGCACTGCGGGAGCAGGAGTGCTGGACCGAGCCGTACTCCTGGGAGACCCTGGTGCGCGGCTGGCACGTGGTGGGACTGGCCGTGCGCCCGGAGCACCGCATGCAGGGCCACACCGCCTTCCTGGTGCGGGCCCGGCGCCTGGCGGAGGGCACCGTGACGCCACGCCCACAGCGCCGCCCCAGCAAGGGCTAGCGCGGCAGGTGCTCGCCACTTCCGCGTGGACCGCTCAGTAGCTGTAGTCGCACGCGCGCCAGGCGCCGTTGACCAGCTGCACCTGGAAGGTGACCTGGGTGGCGGGCGGGCCGGTGCCCATCGTGTAGGCCCACACGTCCATGGTTCCGATGGCGCCGTCGGAGCTGACCCGGATGTTGTCCACCCGCTCGAGCACCGTGGGGTCGGGCTCGGTGGGCTGCAGGCTCAGCTCCTCGGCCAGGGGACCACAGGTCAGCCGGGTGAGGCTGGCCTGGTCGGCATCACCGATCGCCGTCACCAGGGCCGCGCCGAGGGCACTGATCTGCGCGGTCTGCGAGGGGCTCGGCGACAGGCCCGGTGCAGCGGCACCGGGGGGGATGGTGAGGGCCGTGCCCGGCGGCACCGCGGTGGTGGTCGGCGGGACGGTTCTTGGCGGACCGGTTCTCGACGGGCCGGTGCTGAAGGTCGGCGGCCGGGACGGTGGTGTCGACGGGGCGGTGCTCGGTGGGACGCTCCGGCGGGTGGTGGTGGGCAGTGGGGGAAGCACCGTCACCCCGGTCACCGTGGGCGAGGGCGTGGCACTGCTGGTGTCGTCAGTCTGGGTGCCCAGGGCGAACACCGCCACCAGAGCGCCCAGCACCGCCACGACCACCACCACGAGGGTGAACGGTGACGGCGTGCGGTGCCCTGGCGGAGGCTGGGGAGGTCCCTGGCCGGGTCCGCCAGGACCGCCACCGTAGGAGCCCGGGCCGTACGAGGGCGGTCCGTACCCGGTGTCGTCGAGGGGCAGGTACCAGGTGGGGGCGTACCCCGGTGGCTGACCGCCCGGCCCGGCTCCCGGCGTGCCGGGCTCGGGCGGGCTGTACTCGGACGCGCGGTAGTCCGGCGCCCCGTAGACAGGTGTGCCGTAGACGGGTGTGCTGTAGTCCGGTGGCGGGTAGCCCATCGGCGGCTGGTCCGGACTCGGGTGACTGGCGGTGGGATCGTCATCGCCCGCTGGCGGCTGGTCGCCGAAGGGCCAGTACGGCGTGTCGTGACGCGGCTCCTGCCCGTGGCGGCCGTCCGGGTCGTCGTCGTGCGAACCCGTCATCCGCGAACCCTCTCGTCGCCGACCGTCCTCTCCGACCTCGGACGGTACGCCGCCACCGCGCCCCTCGCGTGGGGTTTCGAGCCGGCCCTCAGCGGGTCTTGCGCTCGCACGCCTGCCAGGTGTCGCCGCTCTTGGTGAGCACGAACTTCTCCGGCTTGGCCGGCGGGCCCTTGGACACCCGGTAGGCCCACACCGTCACCGCGGCGCTCGTGCGGTCGGTGGTCAGCCCGACGTCGGAGACCCGGACGAAGGTCGTCGGGGTGGCCGGTTGGTCGACCTGCCGGTTGTGCTGCTCGGCCAGGGAACCACACAGCAGGGTGCGCATCGCGGCGACGTCACCGTCACTGATCGCCCGCACGAACGCGGTGCTGAAGCGAGTGATCTGGTCCAGCTCGGCGGGGGTGGGCGCCTCGGTGAGCGCCGCCTCCGGCACCGTGGGGGTGGCTGCGGCCGACGACGTCGGAGTCGTGGCACGGGTGGTCGTCGCGCTGGGAGCCGTCGTGGACGCCCGGGAGGTGCTGCTCGCGGCGGCGGAGGTGGGCACGGTGGTGGTGGCCTGGGGCTCCGCCACGGCGGTGCCGTCCACGGTGCACGCCACCAGGCTCGTCCCGGCCGCCGCCAGGCACGCCGCGAGAGCCGCAGCGTGCCAGGACCTTCGCGCCACGTGGGCCCCCTTCGCGTGTCCCGCCGCTGACCAGGGTGGACAGTACCGCGTGGTGGCCATCACTCGACCCCTGTCGACGCATCCTTGTAGCGTAGAAGTTCCCTACGCGAGGAGACGCCGGTGAGCACATCAGATCGGCCGGACACTACCGACGAGCAAGCGGGAGCACCCGAGGCCTCTGCTCGAAAGATCGATTCCCTGACCCAGCGCAACGCCAAGCTGCTCGAGATCCTCAAGGACGCCCGCCAACAGCTGCTGGTGCTGCAGGAGGAGGTGGACCGACTCGCGCAGCCCCCCAGTGGCTACGGCGTCTTCCTCGACGCCAACGACGACGACACGGTGGACGTGTTCACCTCGGGCCGGCGGATGCGGCTCGTGGTCTCCCCGGCACTGAGCATCAGCGACCTCAGCCGGGGCCAGACGGTGCGGCTGAACGAGGCCCTCACGGTGGTGCAGAGCACCGGGTTCGAGCGGGTCGGCGAGGTGTCGGCCCTGCGGGAGCTGCTCGACGGCGGCCAGCGTGCCCTGGTGGTGGGCCACGCCGACGAGGAGCGCGTGGTGTGGCTGGCCGACCCGCTGATCGCCGACCCGGACGACCCGGACCCGCTGGTCCTGCGTCCCGGTGACTCCCTGCTGGTGGACACCAAGGCCGGCTACGCCTACGAGCGGGTGCCCAAGGCCGAGGTCGAGGACCTGGTGCTGGAGGAGGTGCCCGACGTCGACTACTCCGACATCGGTGGCCTGGGCCGGCAGATCGACCAGATCCGGGACGCGGTGGAGCTGCCCTTCCTGCACGCCGAGCTGTTCAAGGAGTACGCGCTGCGCCCGCCCAAGGGGGTGCTGCTCTACGGCCCGCCGGGCTGCGGCAAGACCCTCATCGCCAAGGCGGTGGCCAACTCGTTGGCCAAGAAGATCGCCGAGGCGCGGGGCGACAACCCCCGCGAGGCCAAGTCGTTCTTCCTCAACATCAAGGGCCCCGAGCTGCTCAACAAGTTCGTCGGCGAGACCGAGCGGCACATCCGGGTGATCTTCCAGCGCGCCAGGGAGAAGGCCTCCGAGGGCACGCCGGTGATCGTGTTCTTCGACGAGATGGACTCCATCTTCCGCACCCGCGGGTCGGGAGTCTCCTCGGACGTGGAGACCACCATCGTCCCGCAGCTGCTCAGCGAGATCGACGGCGTGGAGGGCCTGGAGAACGTCATCGTCATCGGCGCCTCCAACCGCGAGGACATGATCGACCCGGCCATCCTGCGGCCCGGCCGCCTGGACGTGAAGATCAAGATCGAGCGGCCCGACGCGGAGTCGGCGGAGGACATCTTCTCCAAGTACCTCACCCCGGACCTGCCGATCAACGAGGAGGACCTCGCCGAGTTCGACGGCGACCGCCAGGCCTGCATCACCGGCATGATCCAGCGGGTGGTGGAGCGGATGTACAGCGAGACCGACGACAACCGGTTCCTCGAGGTCACCTACGCCAACGGCGACAAGGAGGTCCTGTACTTCAAGGACTTCAACTCCGGCGCGATGATCCAGAACATCGTCGACCGCTCCAAGAAGTACGCCATCAAGGAGGTGCTGGAGACCGGGGCCACCGGACTGCGGGTGCAGCACCTGCTCGACTCGATCGTGGACGAGTTCGCCGAGAACGAGGACCTGCCCAACACGACAAATCCCGACGACTGGGCGAGGATCTCGGGCAAGAAGGGCGAGCGCATCGTCTACATCCGCACGCTGGTCACCGGCAAGTCCGCCGGAGCCAGCCGGGCGATCGACACCGAGTCGAACACCGGGCAGTACCTCTAGGTCCCGGCGGCGACTCCAGGCACCAGGGGGCCGCATGGGCGAGCAGGGCACACGAGCGACACCGACCAGGAACGAGGTCGGGGCCACCGCTCAGCTGCTCGCCCATGCGGTCGACGTGCTCAGCCGACCGGTGCAGGGCACGCACCGAACCATCGCCAACACCGTCTTCGCCGCGGTCGGTCCGTTCGGGCTGCCCGCGTGGCTGATGCACAACAGCATCGCCGCCCTGACCTACGCCGGAGTGCGCGCCGGTGCGCGGGCCACGGCCGGGATCGTGACCGCGGTCAGCGACCAGCTGCCCGCGGAGCGGGTGTCCCACGTCGTCACCGGCACGGCGGCCGGCTCGGTGCTGGTGGGCGCGGTCAACGGCCTGCTGGGTGACCAGCTGTTGGCCGACGGCAACCACCTGGCCGTGGAGCTGGGTCCGCACCACCAGCGCAAGGTCGTGGGGCTGGACACCGCGCTGCTCACCGCCTCCTACACCACCGCCACCGGTCACCTCGCGGTGTTCGTGCACGGGCTGGGGGAGACCGAGCAGGCGTGGTGGTACCGCAACCAGGGCCGCGGCAGCCACGGTGAGCACCTCGCCGAGCTAGGCGTCACCCCGGTGGTGATGCGGTACAACACCGGCCGCTCGATCGCCGAGAACGGCGCGCGCCTGGCCGGGCTGCTCGGCGAGCTGCTGCAGGCGTGGCCGGTGCCGGTGGAGCGCATCGACCTGGTCGGGCACTCCATGGGCGGGCTGGTGCTGCGCGAGGCGTGCCACCACGACGACGCGCAGACGTGGCTGGAGCGGGTGCGCACGGTCTGCTACCTGGGCACCCCGCACGAGGGCGCGCCGCTGGCCGACGGCGCGCACCGGCTGGCGCGGGCGCTGAGCTGGTGGTGGGGCAGCCGCAGCTGGGGCGAGCTGATCGACGTGCGCAGCATCGGCATCGACGACCTGCGCCGCGCCAACCGGCTGCCGCTGGTGCCGGGCGTGCGCCACGTGGGTGTGACCGCGACGCTGGCGGCGGACCCGCAGACCTGGTGGGCTGCGGCCGTGGGCGACGGGCTGGTGCCGCTGCACAGCGCCCGCGGTCCGCTGGACGAGCTGCACGTGCTGCCCAGCACCGGCCACCTGGCACTGCTCACCGCACCGGAGGTGTCCGAGGTGCTGGCCGAGCTGGTGGTGTGGGACTCCGACCCCGACGAGGTGGACCGACACACCGAGGCCGAGCAGGTCTGAGGCGCGCGAACGGACGGTCGGCAGCGGGTGTCCAGGCCGGTCACGTCCACTTGGTAGCGGTCACAGACGCTTTCGCGGTGGTGGGTGCGTCTGCAAGTACCACCAACCACGAACGTCGCTGCGCGCGGTGCGGCCGTAGATTGTGCGCATGCGAAGAATCATGGGCACCGAGGTGGAGTACGGCATCTCCTCGCCGGGCAACCCCACGGCCAACCCGATCCTGACCTCCACCCAGGCAGTGCTGGCCTACGCCGCCGCCGCGGCGGTGCCGCGCACCAAGCGCACCCGCTGGGACTACGAGGTGGAGTCGCCGCTGCGCGACGCCCGCGGCTTCGACCTCACCCGTCCTGGCCAGCCCACGCCGGTGATCGACGTGGACGAGGTCGGCGCGGCCAACATGATCCTCACCAACGGCGCCCGCCTCTACGTCGACCACGCCCACCCGGAGTTCGCCGCCCCCGAGGTGACCGACCCGCTGGACGGGGTCATCTGGGACAAGGCCGGCGAGCGGGTGATGGAGCGCGCGGCGCTGCACGCCGGCAGCGTTCCCGGCGCCCCCAAGCTGCAGCTGTACAAGAACAACATCGACGGCAAGGGCGCCTCCTACGGCACCCACGAGAACTACCTGATGGCCCGCTCCACCCCGTTCGACGCCATCGTGGTGGGGCTCACCCCGTTCTTCGCCTCCCGCCAGGTGATCGTCGGCTCCGGTCGGGTGGGCATCGGCCAGGCCGGCGAGAAGGACGGCTTCCAGCTGTCCCAGCGCGCCGACTACATGGAGGTCGAGGTCGGGCTGGAGACCACTCTCAAGCGCGGCATCATCAACACCCGTGACGAGCCGCACGCCGACGCGGACAAGTACCGCCGGCTGCACGTGATCATCGGCGACGCCAACCTCGCCGAGACCGCCACCTACCTGAAGCTGGGCACCACCGCGCTGGTGCTCGACCTCATCGAGCACGGCGCCGACCTCTCCGACCTGCAGCTGGCGCACCCCGTGCAGGCGGTGCACCAGATCAGCCACGACCCCACGCTGAAGCAGCGGGTGGAGCTGGCGGACGGCCGACGCCTCACCGGGCTGCAGCTGCAGCGCATCTACCACGAGCGCGTGTCGCAGATGGTGGCGCTGGACCGCGAGCGCGACGAGCGCACCGAGGACGTGCTGGCCACCTGGGCGCGGGTGCTGGACATGCTCGAGCGCGACCCGATGGAGTGCGCGTCGCTGCTGGACTGGCCGGCCAAGCTGCGCCTGCTGCAGGGCTTCCGCGACCGCGAGGGCCTGGGCTGGGGCGCCTCCCGCCTGCACCTGGTGGACCTGCAGTACTCCGACGTGCGCCTGGACAAGGGGCTGTACAACCGGCTGGTGGCCCGGGGCTCGATGAAGCGCCTGACCACCGAGGAGCAGGTGCTGGCCGCGGTCACCAACCCGCCCACCGAGACCCGCGCCTACTTCCGCGGCGAGTGCCTGCGCCGCTTCGGCGCCGACATCACCGCCGCGAGCTGGGACTCGGTGATCTTCGACGTCGGCCGCAAGTCGCTGGTCCGCATCCCCACGCTCGAGCCGCTGCGGGGGAGCAAGGCGCACGTGGGGGCGCTGCTGGACTCGGTCGACTCGGCCGTGGAGCTGGTGGACGCGCTCACCAACGGCTGACCGGCCGCGGTCACCTCGCGTCCTGGGCAGGGGCGCGTGGGTAGTGTTTCGATAGGGACGTGCACGCGCTGGTCCCCCAGCAACGGCACCAGAGAACGAGGGAGTCGAACATGGCCCAGGAGCAGACCAAGCGCAGTGGTGGTGGCGACGACGAGGGTGCCGAGGAGCTCGGTGGCGCCGGCCAGGAGCGTCGCGAGCAGCAGAGCTCGGACACCGACGACATCCTGGACGAGATCGACGACGTGCTGGAGGAGAACGCGGAGGAGTTCGTCCGCGCCTACGTGCAGAAGGGTGGGGAATGAGAGAAGGGGCCAGTCCGGACACCTCGTCGTTCACGGACTACCTGCGCCGCACCGCCCCGGAGCTGCTCCCGGGCAACCGGCACCCCACCAGCACCCTCACCGAGAACATGGCACCGCACGGCACCACGATCGTCGCCCTCACCTTCGGTGGGGGCGTGCTGATCGCGGGTGACCGGCGCGCCACCATGGGCAACCTCATCGCCCAGCGCGACATCGAGAAGGTCTTCGTCACCGACGAGCACTCCGCGGTGGGCATCGCCGGCACGGCCGGCGTGGCCATCGAGCTGGTGCGGCTGTTCGCCGTGGAGCTGGAGCACTACGAGAAGATCGAGGGCATGCCGCTGTCGCTGGACGGCAAGGCCAACCGGCTGGCCTCGATGGTCCGCTCCAACCTGGGCGCGGCCATGCAGGGACTGGCCGTGGTGCCGCTGTTCGTCGGCTACGACGTGGACGCGACCGACTCGGTGCACGCCGGCCGGATCATCACCTACGACGTCACCGGTGGGCGCTACGAGGAGCACTCCGGCTTCCACAGCGTCGGGTCGGGCTCGCTGTTCGCGCGCTCGGCGCTGAAGAAGCGCTACGTGGCCGACAGCGACGAGGCCACCGCGGTGCGGGCCGCCGTGGAGGCGCTCTACGACGCCGCTGACGACGACACCGCCACCGGTGGGCCGGACCTGGTCCGCGGGCTGTACCCGTCGGTGGTCACCATCACCGCCGAGCACGGTGCGGTGCGGCTGCCCGAGCCCCAGGTGGCCGAGGTCGCCGAGGCCGTGGTGGCCGAGCGGCACCTCAACCCCGGCGGCTGAGCACCTCCCACCCGTCCCGACCCGAGCCGAGCACAGGAGCCCCGCCGTGACCATGCCGTACTACGCCTCCGCCGAGCAGATCATGCGCGATCGCTCGGAGCTGGCGCGCAAGGGAATCGGCCGAGGTCGCAGCGTCGTGGTGCTCACCTGTGCCGACGGCGTGCTGTTCGTGGCGGAGAACCCCTCGGCCACCCTGCACAAGGTCAGCGAGATCTACGACCGCATCGGCTTCGCCGCGGTGGGCAAGTACAACGAGTTCGAGAACCTGCGCCGCGCCGGCATCCAGCACGCCGACCTGCGTGGGTACTCCTACGACCGCCGCGACGTCACCGGGCAGTCGCTGGCCAACGCCTACGCCCAGACGCTGGGCACCATCTTCACCGAGCAGCCCAAGCCCTACGAGGTGGAGATCTGCGTGGCCGAGGTGGGCCGGCCGGAGGCGTCGGAGCCGGTGGCGCAGCTCTACCGGATCACCTACGACGGCTCCATCGCCGACGAGTCGCGGTTCATCGTGATGGGTGGCAGCACCGAGCCGCTGTCGGCCTACCTCAAGGAGCACTACCAGCCGGGGCTGCAGCTCAAGGCGGCGCTGGAGCTGGCCGTGGCCGCGCTGCAGCAGCACACCAACGGCGGCGCCCGCTCGGTGCCGGTGGACTCGCTGGAGGTCGCCGTCCTGGAGCAGGCGCGCCCACGCCGGGCGTTCCGCCGGCTGGCCGCCGCACAGCTGGCCACCCTGCTGCCGGCCCAGGCCGCCACCAGCCCCGAGCCTGCGCCGCCGGCGGGCGAGGGCACCACCAGCGCCGGGACGGACGAGACCCCGGACCCGGGCCCCGGTCCAGTTGCCTGACAAGTCTCTTCGTCGCTGACCAGGTGATGCTGCTCGTCGTTCAGCGCCGCAGCCTCCGGGCTGAGTAGGGTCGACAAGGTGCAGCGACGAATCATGGGTATCGAGACCGAGTTCGGCGTCACGTGCACCTTCAAGGGCCAGCGCAGGCTGAGTCCGGACGAGGTTGCCCGCTACCTGTTCCGACGGGTGGTCTCCTGGGGTCGCAGCTCCAACGTCTTCCTCCGCAACGGCGCACGCCTCTACCTCGACGTCGGTTCGCACCCCGAGTACGCCACGGCCGAGTGCGACGACCTGGTGCAGCTGGTCAGCCACGACAAGGCGGGCGAGCGGATCCTCGAGGAGCTGCTGACCGACGCCGAGCAGCGCCTGGCCGACGAGGGCATCGGTGGCGACATCTTCCTGTTCAAGAACAACACCGACTCGGCCGGCAACTCCTACGGCTGCCACGAGAACTACCTGATCGGCCGCCAGGGTGAGTTCTCCCGGCTGTCGGAGGTGCTCCTGCCGTTCCTGGTCACCCGCCAGCTGATCGCCGGCGCGGGCAAGGTGCTGCACACCCCGCGGGGCTCGCGCTTCTGCCTCAGCCAGCGCGCCGAGCACATCTGGGAGGGCGTCTCCTCCGCCACCACCCGCTCGCGGCCCATCATCAACACCCGCGACGAGCCGCACGCCGACGCCGAGAAGTATCGCCGGCTGCACGTCATCGTGGGTGACTCGAACATGGCCGAGACCACCACCATGCTCAAGGTGGGTTCCGCCGCCCTGGTGCTGGAGATGATCGAGGAGGGCGTGGTCTTCCGCGACTTCGCGCTGGACAACCCCATCCGCGCCATCCGGGAGATCAGCCACGACCTCACCGGCCGGCGCCCCGTGCGCCTGGCTGGGGGCAAGGGGGCCAGCGCCCTGGACATCCAGCGGGAGTACCACTCCAAGGCGGTCGACTACCTCACCCGCCGAGAGCCCGACCCGAGCATGGACCGCGTGGTGGAGCTGTGGGGGCGCACCCTGGACGCCGTGGAGTCCGACGACATGTCCAAGGTGGACACCGAGATCGACTGGGCCATCAAGCAGAAGCTGTTCCAGCGCTACCAGGACAAGCACGACATGGACCTGTCCAGCCCGCGGATCGCCCAGCTGGACCTCGCCTACCACGACATCCGGCGCGGCCGCGGCATCTTCGACCTGCTGCAGCGCAAGGACCTGGTCGCTCGGGTCACCGACGACACCGCGATCAAGACCGCCGAGCAGACCCCGCCGCAGACCACCCGGGCCAAGCTACGCGGTGAGTTCATCGCCGCCGCGCAGGACGCCGAGCGCGACTTCACCGTCGACTGGGTGCACCTCAAGCTCAACGACCAGGCGCAGCGCACCATCCTGTGCAAGGACCCGTTCCGCTCGGTCGACGAGCGGGTGGACCGCCTCATCGCCTCCATGTAGGCGCCGCGGGGCAGCTGCTCAGCGCAGCGCGCTGCCGGAGAGCACCAGCAGCACCACGTCCACCAGCGCCACCCACACCACCGCGCGGAAGAGCCCGAGCGAGGTGAGCAGGCCGACGCCCACGGCCACCACCGCGGTGACCAGCGCCGCGGCGCCCACCACCCACGGCAGGTTCTGCGGGCCCAGCACCAGCAGCACCGACGCGGCCAGCAGCAGCACCACGGTGGCCGTGACCGACCCGCGGGCGCCCAGCACGTGCGGCAGCCCACGCACCCCAGTGGCTGCGTCCGCTGCCAGGTCGGGCAGCACGTTGGCGAAGTGCGCCCCGCTGCCCAGCAGTGCGCCTGCCGCCACCAGCCACCACGGCACCGTGGCCACGGGGGCGACGACGAACGCCGGCAGCGCCCCGAAGGCCACCGCGTAGGGCAGCACCGACAGCACCGTGGACTTCACGCCCAGGTCGTAGACCCAGCCCCCACCAACCACCAGCAGGTGCAGGCCCAGCGTCACCCCGACCGCGCTCTGCCCGTTCCAGCCCGCGGCCACCGCCAGCGGCACGCTCACCACCGCCGCGACCACCGCGGCGGCGCCGACGGTCCGCGTGCTCAGCTCACCCCGGGCCACCGGCTTGTCCTCCCGGCCCGCGGCCCGGTCCCGGGCGGCGTCCACCGCGTCGTTGAGCCACCCGATGGAGAGCTGGCCGGTGAGCACCGCGCCCAGCACCCACAGGCTCGCCGCACCCCGCCCGGCCACCACCGCGAGCAGCCCGGCCACCGCGGTGACGGCCACGGTGGGCTCGGGGTGGCAGGAGGCCAGCAGCGCACGTGTGCGAGAACCCTTGTGCTGCAGCACCTGCACCACGCCCCCGACCGCGCTTTCGCCACTGTTCGCTGCCAGCAACCTAGGGTATGCGTGTGTCCTCCGCCCGTAGTGAACGTCTGGTCAACCTGGTGCTCTGCCTGTTGTCCACGCGGCAGTACCTCAGTGCCGAGCGCATCCGCTCCACCGTGGCCGGGTACAGCGACGCCCCCAGCGACGAGGCGTTCTTCCGGATGTTCGAGCGGGACAAGTCCGAGCTGCGCGAGCTGGGCGTGCCGGTGGAGACCGGCCGCAACTCAGGGTTGGACCCCAACGAGGGCTACCGCATCGCCCGGCGCGACTACGAGCTGCCCGAGATCGAGCTGGCGCCGGACGAGGCCGCGGCGCTGGCGCTGGCCGCCCGGCTCTGGGACTCCCCGCAGATGGCCACCTCTGCGCACAACGCGGTGCTGAAGCTGCGCGCGGCCGGGGTGGAGGTGGACACCGACGCCGCGCCCGGCGTGCAGCCCCGCGTGCACGCCAGCGACCCCGCCTTCGGCCCGCTGGTGGCCGCGGTGGACGCAGGCCGGGTGGTGACCTTCCTGCACCGCCGCGGCCCGGCGTCGGAGCCCACGGCGCGCACCGTCGAGCCGTGGGGGGTGGTGTCCTACCGCGGCCGCTGGTACCTGGTCGGCCACGACCGGGCCCGGCAGGACGTGCGCTGCTTCCGGGTCTCGCGCATCGCCGACGCCAAGGCGGTCGGTCCGGCCGGCGCGGTCACCGTCCCCGACGGCGCCGACCTGCTCGCGCTGGTCGCCGCCTCCGCCGGCCCGGCCCCGCAGGCCGCGGTCGAGGCGACCCTGCTGCTCGCCCCGGACCGTGCCGTGGGGCTGCGCCGGGGCGCCGAGGTGGTGCAGCAGACCCGCGACGGGGACGTGGTGCGGGTGCAGCTGCCCGACCTCGACGTCGCCGCGCGGTCCATCGCCGGCTACGGCGCCGATGCGGTGGTGCTCGCCCCGCCCGAGCTGCGCGAGCGCGTGCTGCTGCTGCTCGCCGGAGCCCTGGCGTGAGCGGGCTGACCGACCGGCTGCCCCGGCTGCTGTCGCTGGTGCCGTACCTGCAGGCGCACCCCGGCGTGCGGGTGGAGGAGGCCGCCGCCGAGCTGGGGGTCAGTGCCACCCAGCTGCGCAAGGACCTGCAGCTGTTGTGGATGTGCGGGCTGCCCGGCTACGGCCCCGGCGAGCTGATCGACCTGTCCTTCGAGGGCGACACCGTGAGCGTGGTCTTCGACGCCGGGCTGCAGCGGCCGCTGCGGCTGTCCCGGGCCGAGGCGGGCGCCCTGGCCGTGGCGCTGCGCGCGCTGGGCGACGTCGGCGGGCTGGTGGAGCGCGACGTGGTGGAGCGGGCGCTGGCCAAGGTGGAGGCCGCGGCCGGTGGCGGCAGCGGTCCCAGCGCGGTGACCGTGGGGGTCAGCGAGAGCGCGCAGGACGCGGCCACCGCCGAGACCACGGCGACGCTGAAGAACGCCCTGGCCGAGCGCCACCCGCTGCGCATCCGGTACTACACCGCCTCCCGCGACGACGTCACCGACCGGGTGGTGGAGCCGCGCCAGCTGCTGGTGGTGGACGGGCGCAGCTACCTGGAGGCGTGGTGCCGGCGGGTGGAGGACGAGCGGATGTTCCGGGTGGACCGGATCGACGACGTCACGGTGCTGCCCGAGGTGCTGCCGGCGACCACCGGTGAGCGCCAGGCCCACGAGCTCTTCGAGCTGGGCGACGACCTGCCCGAGGCGGTGCTGGAGCTGGCCCCGCAGCACGCCTGGGTGGCCGAGTACTACCCCGTGCAGGACCTCATCCAGCTGGGCGAGGGGCGGCTGCGCATCACCCTGCGCTACACCGACCTGGAGTGGATCACCCGGCTGGTGCTGGGCCTCGGTGCGGGGGTGCGGGTGCTCGCCCCGGCCGCGCTGGAGCAGCACCGCACGGAGCGGGCCCAGGCGGCGCTGGCCGCCTACGCCCGCCACGAGGCGACCGAACCCGCCGGGTGAGCCCGCGGCGTGTCACCTGCCGGTCAGCGTCGGGTCACGCGATGGACACCTCGGCCGCGTACCCTCAACACAGGCCCAACACCGGAGGTATCTCATGGGATCTCTCAGTCCCGTTCACTGGCTGATCGTGCTCATCGTGCTGGTCGTGCTCTTCGGCGCCAAGCGGCTGCCGGACGCGTCCCGCTCGCTGGGCCGCTCGCTGCGCATCTTCAAGAGCGAGATCAAGGACCTGGGCTCCGACGGCGACAAGCCAGCTCCCACCCAGGCGGCGGCCCCGGCCCCGCAGGCGCTGCCCACCGCGCCCCCGGTGATCCCGCCCGTGCCGCAGGCCGGCACCGCGGCGCAACAGGTTCCGGTCCAGCAGGTGCCGGTCCAGCCTGCCCCGCAGGTCCAGGCCCAGCAGGCGCAGGCGCAGCAGGTCCAGGCCCAGCAGCTGCCGACCGAGCACTCTGAGAAGGCCAGCTGAGCCGAGGGTGTCCGCTCCGTCGGGGTGGCGCAAGATTCGACGGCGCCGCCCACCGAACCCTGACGGCTCGATGTCCCTCGTCGAGCACCTGTACGAGCTGCGCAGCCGGGTCACCAAGGCCGGCATCGCGGTCGTCATCACCACCATCCTGGGCTTTCTCTGGTACTCCCACGGCGTGCTGGGCACCCAGAGCCTCGGCGACCTGCTGAAGGGTCCCTACTGCTCCCTCCCGTCGACGTCGCGCGCGCAGATCGGTCCGGACGACAGCTGTCGGCTGCTGGCCACCGCGCCGTTCGACCAGTTCATGCTTCGCCTCAAGGTGGCGCTCACCGCCGGTGTGGTGCTGGCCTGCCCGGTGTGGCTGTGGCAGGTGTGGCGGTTCATCACCCCAGGTCTGCACCAGGGGGAGCGGCGCTTTGCCATCCCGTTCGTCGCCTCCGGTGCCACGCTGTTCGTCGGCGGCGCCGTGCTGGCCTACGTCGTCGTCGCGGAGGCGTTGTCGTTCCTGCTGTCGGTGGGCACCGAGGTGCAGATCACCGCGCTCAACGGCGACCAGTACTTCAGCTTCATCATCAACCTGATCATCATCTTCGGGATCAGCTTCGAGCTGCCGCTGCTGGTGGTGATGCTCAACCTGGTGGGCGTGCTCACCTACGCGCGGCTCAAGGAGTGGCGCCGCGGCTTCATCTTCGGGCTGTTCGTCTTCGCCGCCATCGCCACCCCCGGCCAGGACCCGTTCAGCATGCTCGCGCTGGCGTTCTCCCTGGTGATCCTGTTCGAGGCCGCGGTGCAGGTGGCCCGGCTGCACGACCGCCGCAAGGCCCGCAGGCGCGTCGACCAGGGCTGGGACTCCTGGAGCGACGACGAGGCCTCACCCATCCCGGAGCCCGAGCCGGTGCCACCGACCAGCGGGGTGCCACCGACCAGCAGCGTGGGGTCGACCAGCGGGGTGGGCTCACGCAGCTACGACGACGCCACCTGATCAGGTGCTTCGCGCGGCGGGTGTGACGAGCACGGCCACTGGACCGAGGGCCGGGCTGCTGTGGCAGCCTGGAGCCCGTGGCCGACACGCAATCACCGGCGGACGCTTACGCGGCTGCACGACAGCGCAACCAGCACCCGCGGCTGGCTGAGTTCTCCGCTGGAATCCCGTTCGAGCTCGACCCGTTCCAGGTCACGGCCTGCGAGGCGCTGGAGGACGGGCACGGCGTGCTGGTGTGCGCGCCCACCGGCGCGGGCAAGACCATCGTCGGCGAGTTCGCCGTGCACCTGGCGCTGGCTGGCGGCACCAAGTGCTTCTACACCACGCCCATCAAGGCGCTGAGCAACCAGAAGTACGCCGACCTGGTGGAGCGCCACGGCAAGCGCAACGTCGGCCTGCTCACCGGGGACACCTCCATCAACTCCGGTGCGCCCGTGGTGGTGATGACCACCGAGGTGCTGCGCAACATGCTCTACGCCGACTCGGAGTCGGTGCGCGACCTGTCCTACGTGGTGATGGACGAGGTGCACTACCTGGCCGACCGCTTCCGCGGCGCGGTGTGGGAGGAGGTCATCCTGCACCTGCCGCCGGAGATCGCGGTGGTGGGCCTGTCGGCCACGGTGAGCAACTCCGAGGAGTTCGGCGAGTGGATCTCCACCGTGCGCGGGGACACCACGGTGGTGGTGGACGAGCACCGCCCGGTCCCGCTGTGGCAGCACGTCATGGTGGGCCGCCAGCTGTTCGACCTGTTCAACGAGCGCGACAACACCGGGGACCGCAAGCTCGTGGTCAACCCCGACCTGGTGCACCACGTCCAGCAGCGCGAGCGGCGCGAAGACGCGTTCCAGCCTCGGCACCAGCGCGGCCGTCAGGCCCAGCGCGCTCGCCAGTCCCAGCGCGGTGGGTACCGCCAGCTCACCTACCGTCCGCTGCCCCGCCCGGAGGTGATCGCCAAGCTCGACTCCGAGGGGCTGCTGCCGGCCATCACCTTCATCTTCAGCCGGGCCGGCTGCGACGCCGCCGTCACCCAGTGCGTGCGCTCCGGGATGCGCCTGACCACCGAGGCGCAGGCAGCGGAGATCGCCGAGATCATCAGCCGGCACGCCGCCGAGCTGCCCGAGGCCGACCTGGCGGTGCTGGGCTTCTGGGAGTGGCGCGAGGCTCTCATGCGCGGCTTCGCCGCTCACCACGCCGGGATGCTGCCCGCGTTCAAGCAAGCCGTGGAGGAGCTGTTCGTCCGGGGACTGGTCCGGGCGGTGTTCGCCACGGAGACGCTGGCGCTGGGCATCAACATGCCCGCACGCACCGTGGTGCTGGAGCGCCTGGTCAAGTACAACGGGGAGTCGCACGCCGACCTGACGCCGGGGGAGTACACCCAGCTCACCGGCCGCGCCGGCCGCCGTGGCATCGACATCGAGGGCCACGCCGTGGTGCTGTGGCAGCCCGGCGTGCAGCCCACCCAGGTCGCCGGTCTCGCCTCCAACCGCACCTTCCGGCTGCGCAGCTCCTTCCGTCCCTCCTACAACATGACGGTGAACCTGGTGGCCGCGATGGGCCCGGACTCCGCCCGCATGCTGCTGGAGCGCTCGTTCGCCCAGTTCCAGGCCGACCGGTCGGTGGTCGGCCTGTCCCGCACCATCGACCGCAACACCGAGGCGATGGCGGGCTACCGGGAGCAGATGGAGTGCCACCTGGGCGACTTCGCCTCCTACGCGGAGCTGCGGGCCAAGATCACCGACCGCGAGCGCAGGCTGGCCAAGCAGGGCAGCGCGGCCCGGCGCCACGAGGCGGAGGAAGCCCTGCAGGCGCTGCGCCGCGGCGACGTCATCGCCGTACCGGGCGGGCGTCGTGCCGGGCTCGCGGTGGTGCTCGACACCGGGCCCGACGATGCCGACCCCCGCCCGCTGGTGCTCACCGAGGACCGCTGGGCCGGACGACTGTCGGCCGCGGACTTCCCCACCCCTGCCGAGGTGCTGGGACGGCTGACGCTGCCCCGGCGGGTGGAGCACCAGGTGCCCCGCGTGCGCCGCGACCTGGCCTCCACCCTGCGGGCCAGCGGGATCACCGCCCCCGGCCGGGTGGGCAAGCGCCGAACGTCCGCCGCCGACGACGCCGAGCTGGCCGCGCTGCGCCGGGCGCTGCGGGCCCACCCCTGTCACGGCTGCGAGGACCGGGAGAACCACGCGCGGTGGAGCGAGCGGTACGCCCGCCTCGCCGCCGAGACCGAGAAGCTGCGCCAGCAGGTGGCGGCCACCACTCACTCCCTGGCCCGCTCCTTCGACCGCATCCGGGCGCTGCTGGCCGAGCGTGGCTACCTGGAGGGCACCGGGCCCGACCAGGAGGTCAGCAAGGACGGGCGCCGGCTGGAGCGCATCTACAGCGAGTCCGACCTGCTGGTGGCGGAGTGCCTGCGCCGCGGCGTGTGGGAGTCGCTGAACCCGGCCGAGCTGGCCGCGGTGGTGTCGGCGGTGGTCTTCGAGTCCCGACGGGAGACCGAGTCGGTGCCCCGAGTGCCGGCCGGGTCCGTCAGCACCGCGCTGGCCGACACGACGTACCTCTGGGACGCGCTCACCACCGACGAGCGGCGCCACAAGCTCGCCCCCACCCGCGAGCCCGACCTCGGCTTCGCGTGGCCGGTGTACCGCTGGGCCCGCGGGGAGTCGCTGACGAACGTGCTCGCCGCGGCAGGGGAGAACGGCCAGCTGCTGTCGGCCGGTGACTTCGTGCGGTGGTGCCGCCAGGTGGTGGACCTGCTCGACCAGGTGCGGGTGGCCTCGGCGGGCACCCCGATGGGCGCGGTGGCCAGGGACGCCGTCGCCGCGGTCCGCCGCGGAGTGGTCGCGCTCGGCACCTCTTGATCCGGGGAAGCGCCAAAACTGGCATGCTGTCGGAACATTCGTACTGACACACCCCGACCTGGAGGCGTTTCGATGAGCAGCCCACATGGCCCCAACGACCCTCCGCAGCCGCCGTGGGGCGGGCCGCAGCAGCCGTACCAGGGCAGCTACGGCCAGCCGGACGGCAGCCAGCAGCAGGGTTGGGGTGGCGCTCCGCCGCGTCCGGGTGGTCCCCAGCCCGGCGGTCCCCCGCAGGGTCCGCCGCCGCAGGGTCCGCCGCCGCAGGCGCCCTACCGCGGTCAGCCGCAGCCGCCCTACGGCCCGCCGGGCCAGCCCCAGGGGCAGCCGGGCTACCCCGGTCAGCCGCCCTACGGTGCGCCGACCCAGCCGCCGGCCCCGCCCCAGGGTCCGCCGCCCTACGGCCCGCCCACCGGCCAGCTCGGTGGTGCACCCTTCGTCACCCCGCCGCCGGCCACCACCAAGTCGCGCACGCCGCTGTACGCCGGTGCCGGGCTGGCCGTGGTCGCGCTGGCCGTGCTGGCGGTGCTGGCCTTCGTGGCGCCCGGCTTCGCCGTCACCAAGACCCTGAGCCCCACGGCCGTGCAGGACGGGGTGCAGAAGGTGCTCACCGACACCTACAAGACCGGCGAGGTCACCGGGGTGTCCTGCCCCGACGGGCAAGAGGTCAAGAGCGGCAACACCTTCACCTGCAAGGCGACGGTGGACGGCAAGGAGTCCGACATCAAGGTGAGCATCACTGACGACGACGGCACGTACCAAGTGGGCAGGCCCTGATCACGGCGCTCGCCGTGCTGATTGGATGACGGGGTGAGCACCCCCAACGACAACCCTGTCCCCACCGTGCGCGTCCTGCCGGAGACCCTGCACCGCGCGGCCGCGGAGGTGTTCGGCGGCGCGTACCTCATCGGGCCGGTCACCGACCAGATGTGGGAGCGGTCGCTGCCCATGTACCGGGCCAGCCTGGTGCAGGGCATCGTCGAGGACGACGGCGTGGTCGGTGGCGTCGCGCGCTCCTGGGAGGTGGAGCTGGACGTGCCCGGGGGGCGGGTGCCCGCCGCCGCGGTCAGCAGCGTGGGGGTGCGCGCCGACCGTCGTCGTCGCGGCTACCTGCGGGCGCTGATGCAGGCGCAGCTGCAGACCACCCGCGACAACGGTGCGCTGGTGGCGGTGCTGCGGGCCACCGAGGCCTCCATCTACTCGCGGTTCGGCTACGGCGTGGCCTCCACCTACGCCACCCTGAAGGTGACCCGGCGCCGCGCGGTGCTGCGCCCGGGCGCCGCCGCCGAGCGCCGCCTGAAGATGATCACCCCCGAGGCCGCCGTGCGCGAGCTCCCCGCGGTCTACGAGCGCATCCGCACCGCCAGGCCGGGCACCGTGTCCCGGCCCAGCTGGTGGTGGGCGGGGATGGTCGATCGGCACCTGCACAAGGACCGCCCGGTGTGGGTGCTGTGCACCGTGGACGACGACGACCAGGTGGACGGCTTCCTCCTGTACACGGTCAACAACCGGGACGGCTGGGACGACCCGCAGCAGGCCGTGGTGGAGGTGCTCGACCTCCGCGCGGTGGACGAGCGCGTGGAGCTCGCGCTGTGGCAGGCCGCCTTCGGCATCGACCTCTCCGAGCACCTGCTGGCCCACGGCCGTCCGCTCGACCCGGTGCTCGACCTGGCCCTGGTGGACCCCCGTGCCGCGGTCACCACCGACGTCGAGGACGAGACCTGGCTGCGGCTGCTGGACGTGCCCGCGGCGCTGTCCGCGCGCAGCTACGGCGCTGGTGAGCCGGTGGTGATCGGGGTGGACGACCAGCTGATGCCGGACAACTCCGGCCGCTACCGGGTCAGCACCGACGGGGTGCAGCGCACCGACGCCGAGGCCGAGCTGCACTGCGAGGTGGGTGAGCTGGCCGCGGTGTACCTGGGCGGCACCTCCTTCACGCAGCTGGCCGCGGCCGGGCGCGTGCGGGGCAGCAGCGAGGTCCTCGCCAGGGCCGACGCCCTCTTCGGCACGCCTCGGCTGCCCTGGAGCGGCACCTACTACTGAGTCCCTCGCGGCGGTGGCGCTCACCGGCGGCCGGCGGGCGCGGCCGCCTAGAGTGGTCCACCGCTGACGTCCGGTGCGGCGGGAACCAGTGAGGAGAACCGGTGACGCACGTCCTCGTCTACCTGCTGGTTGCGGTGGCCGTGATCGTCCTGGCCGAGGTGGTCGCCGACCGGTCCGGGCTGCCGGTGGCGGCGCTGCTCACGGTGAGCGGCCTGATCTACGCCGCGCTGCCCGGGCCCAACCTCGAGCTCGATCCCGAGGTGGTCCTCACCTTCCTGCTCCCGCCGCTGCTCTACAGCGCGGCGCTGAACTCCTCGCTGTCGGCCATCCGCACCAACCTGCGGGCGGTGATCAGCCTCTCCGTGGTGCTGGTGCTGGTCACCGCGCTGCTCGTCGGGGTGGGGGTGAGCCTGGTGGTGCCCGGGCTGGGGCTGGCTGCCGCGGTGGCCCTGGGCGCCGCGGTCGCCCCACCTGACCCGGTGGCGGCGCTGTCCATCGGGCGCAAGGCCGGGCTGCCGCCGCGGTTGATCACGCTCATCGAGGGCGAGGGTCTGCTCAACGACGCGACCGCGCTGACCACCTTCGCGGTGGCGGTCACCGCCGCCACCACCGGCGGGTTCTCCTACGGCAGCGCGACGGTGGACTTCCTGGCTGCCGCGGCCGGCGGGGTCTTCGTCGGCGTGTCGGTGGCCCTGCTGGTGCGACTGCTGCGCCGCTACGTCAGCGACCCGCTGATGCTCAACGCGATCTCGCTGGCCACCCCGTTCCTGGCCTACCTGCTCGGGGAGGAGGTGCACGTCTCCGGGGTGCTGGCCGTGGTCATCGCCGGCCTGGTGGTCGGGCACGACACGCCGCGGCTGGTGTCCGGGGCGAGCCGGCTGCAGACCAGCGCGGTGTGGCGGCTGGTGGACTTCCTGCTGGAGGGGGCGGTCTTCCTGCTCATCGGCATGCAGCTGCCGCTGATCGTCCGCGACCTCAACCAGTACCCGGTGTCCACCATCGTCGGGGCGTCGGTGGTGACCGTGGCGCTGGTGCTGCTGATCCGGCCAGCCTGGCTGGTGCTCACCCAGTGGCTGCCCCGACGGCTGCGCACCCGCCTCGGGGGCAGCGGTAGCGGCGGCGAGCAGCGCCTCGGGGGCCGCGAGGTGCTGGTGCTCAGCTGGGCGGGCACCCGTGGCGTGATCACCCTGGCCGCGATCTTCTCCCTGCCGCTGCTCACCCAGGCGGGTGAGCCGTTCCCCGACCGCAGCCTGCTGCTGTTCTGCGCGTACCTGGTGGTGCTGGTGACGCTGGTCGGCCAGGGCGTCACCTTCGCCCCGCTGGTGCGGCTGACGGGGCTGCGGGCTGACGTCACCGGCGCGGCGCTGCTGCGCAACGAGGCGCGGGCCGCGGCTGCCCAGGCGGGCCTGGTCCGGCTGAACCAGCTGGACGCCGACGACCAGGTTCCCGCCGACATCATGGAGGGGTCCCGGGCGAACCTGCGGCGACGACTGGCGCGCTACCGCAAGCGGGTGGACCTGCTGGAGTCAGCCGAGGACGGTGAGCTGCCCATCTCCCCGGCCTACGAGGCGGGCCTGCGCGCCCGGCGGGCGGTGATCGACGCCCAGCGGGCCGAGATCCTGCGCTGGCGCGACGCCGGCCGGCTCTCCGACCTCGACCTGCGGGCGCTGCAGCGCGAGCTCGACCACGAGGAGGACATCCTCCCGCACCGGGACCGCTAGGCCAGGCCCTCGCCGGGCGGCGCTCCGCCCTAGCGCTGCAGCGCGGCCATCGCCTTGACCAGCCGTGCCACGCTGCTCTCCACGCCCCACTGCTCGGCCAGGGCGCTCAGCTCCTCCGGCCGCGCCGGGGTGTTGGGCAGCTCGTCGTCCTTGGACAGCTCGACGTCGGCGTCGCGCACCACCTGCACCACCGGCAGCGCGGCGTCCAGGTAGTCGGCGGCGGCGGTGATCCGCGACCGCGAGGCCCGGGCCATGCCGGAGCCCTCGTCGGCGGCGGCCGCGCGCAGGGCGTCCATGGACTTGTAGGTGAGCAGCAGCTGGGAGGCGGTCTTGGCGCCGATGCCCGCCACGCCGGGCAGCCCGTCGGAGGCGTCCCCGCGCAGCGTGGCCATCTCCGCGTAGGCGGCGCCGGCCCGCTCCACGGGCACGCCGTAGCGCTCGGCGACGTCCTCCGGCCCGAACACCTCGGCCTTGGCCAGCCCCCGGCCCACGTAGATCACGCGCACCGGCACGGGGTCGTCAGAGACCACCTGCAGCAGGTCGCGGTCACCGCTGACCACCACCACCGCGTCCCTGCTCTCCTGGGCGGCCAGGGTGCCCAGCACGTCGTCGGCCTCCAGGCCCTGCGCGCCGGCGGTGGCGATGCCCGCGGCCGAGAGCAGGTCCATGATCACCGGCACCTGGTGGGCCAGCTGGTCGGGCACCTCCTCGGCGTCCAGCTGGCCAGGGGGACGCTCCTCGGCCACCCGGTGGGCCTTGTAGGAGGGCACCGCCGCCACCCGGAAGGCCGGGCGCCAGTCCAGGTCCAGGCACACCGCCAGCCGGTCGGGCTGGGTGCGGGTGATGAGGGTGGCCACCATGTCGGTGAACCCGCGCACCGCGTTCACCGGGCGCCCGTCCGGGGAGGTGAGCGACTCCGGCACGCCGTGGAAGGCCCGGAACCACAGGCTGGCGCCGTCGAGCAGCATGAGGGTGCGCGTCATGGGAGTCGATCCTGCCAGGACGGCGGCGGGTGCTGGGCGGCTACCGTGCAGGCATGAGTGCCGAACGCCTGCCCGCCTCCGTCTACGCCGACCGCCTGGAGCGCGCCGCGGTGGCTGCGGAGGCCGCCGGAGTGGACGCCCTGCTGATCACCCCCGGCCCGGACCTGCAGTACCTGCTGGGCTCGCGGGCCAGCTCCTTCGAGCGGCTGACCTGCCTGGTGGTGCCGGTGCAGGGCGAGCCCGCGGTGGTGGTGCCGCGGCTGGAGCTGGCGGCGCTGCGGCCCTCGGCGGCGGGCGAGCTGGGCCTGGCCGTGCACGACTGGGTGGACGGCGTGGACCCGTACGCGCTGGTCGCCGGGCTGCTGCCCACCCCGGCGCGGGCGGCCGTCAGCGACGCCATGCCTGCCCTGCACGCCCTGCCGCTGGCCGCCGCGTGCGGGGCGCCGCAGGTGCTGGCCACCCCGGTGCTGCGCGGCCTGCGGATGCGCAAGGACGCCGCCGAGCTGGACGCGCTGCGCCGCGCCGGCGCCGCCATCGACCGGGTGCACGCCCGGATGGGCGAGTGGCTCAAGCCCGGGCGCACCGAGGCGGACGTGGCCGCCGACATCGAGGCCGCGATCGTCGCCGAGGGGCACACCGGGGCGGAGTTCATCATCGTCGGCTCCGGCCCGCACGGCGCCGACCCGCACCACGAGGTGTCCGACCGGGTGCTGCAGCCCGGCGACGTGGTGGTGGTGGACATCGGCGGGCCGGTGGACCCGGGCTACTTCTCCGACTGCACCCGTACCTACAGCCTGGGTGAGCCCAGCGCGGAGGTGGCCGCGCAGTACGCGGTGCTGCAGCGGGCCCAGCAAGCCGGCCTGGACGCGGTGCGCCCGGGGGTGCGGGCGGAGGAGGTGGACGCCGCCTGCCGGGACGTGCTGGCGCAGGCGGGGCTGGCCGAGGCGTTCGTGCACCGCACCGGCCACGGTATCGGGCTCTCGGTGCACGAGGAGCCCTACATCGTGGGCGGCAACCACGTCGAGCTGGCCGAGGGGATGGCCTTCAGCGTGGAGCCGGGCATCTACTTCCCGGGCGCGTGGGGCGCACGGATCGAGGACATCGTGCTGGTGACCGCCGACGGTGGCGAGCCGGTGAACGTCCGCCCGCACGAGCTGGCCGTGCTGCCGGGCTGACCTACTCCGGGTGCAGCAGGCTGGCCGAGCCGAGCACCCGGTCCGCGGCGATCTGGATGACCACCCGCTCCGGATTGGGCCGGGGCTGGCGGTACCGCTGCGCGTAGCGGCGCTCACCCTCGGCCACCTCCTCGGCATCGGTGTGCACCGAGGTCACGCCCTCCAGGGTCATCCAGCGGGCCCAGTCGACCTGGCACAGCGAGCCGCGCCCACCCCGGGCGGCGTTGCGCGCCTTGAGTGAGCCGCCCCTGGTGATGATCCGGGCGATCGAGCGCTCGGCGTCCCAGGTGAACCCCACGGGCACCACGTGCGGGGTCCCGTCGGCGCGCAGCGTGGTCAGCGAGGCGAGCTGTCGCTCGGCCAGGAACTCGAGGGCCACGGCGGGCAGCGCGGCGGGGGAGGTGGAGGGCACGACCCGACGGTAGTGGCAGCGGGTCTGCCAGACTCCTCGGCGTGAGCGATGGAGCGGTTCTGGTCCTGGGTGGGCGCAGCGAGATCGGCGTGGCGGTGGCACACCGGCTGGTGGCCCAGGGTGCCCGCACCGTGGTGCTGGCCGCCCGGCGCGCCGACGACCTGGTGGCCGAGCGGGAGGCGCTGCTGGCCGCTGGCGCCACCACGGTGGAGTGCCTGGACTTCGACGCCGACGACCTGAGCAGCCACCAGCCGCTGCTGGCCGACGTCGCCGCCCGCCACCACCTGGACGTGGTGCTGGTCAGCTTCGGCGTCCTGGGTGACCAGGCCCGCGCGGAGACCGACCCGGCGCACGCCGTGGCGGTGGTGCACACCGACTACGTCGCCCAGGTGCACGTGCTCACCGTGCTGGCCACGCTGCTGCGCGCCCAGGGCGACGGGCAGCTGGTGGTGTTCTCCTCCGTGGCCGGGGTGCGGGTGCGCCGCGCCAACTACGTCTACGGCTCGGCCAAGGCGGGGCTGGACGGCTTCGCCAGCGGGCTGGCCGACTCCCTCGTCGGCTCCGGCGTGCACCTGCTGCTGGTGCGGCCGGGCTTCGTGGTGGGCCGGATGACCGAGGGCATGAGCCCTGCACCGTTGTCCAGCACTCCCGACCAGGTGGCCGACGCGGTGGTGGCCGGCCTGCGCCGGCGCAAGGACGTGGTGTGGGTGCCCGGCGTGCTGCGGGTGGCGTTCACCGCGATGAGCCTGCTGCCGCGTCCACTGTGGCGGCGGCTGCCGCGCTGATCCCAGGGGCGTTCGCGTTGACGAACCAGCCCCCGCTGCAACACACTCCGGCGGTGCCCCACCGGTGCGGCACCCCGTCGACAGGAGCGCGCTGATGTCCGAGGTCCACACCGTTCGCGGTCCGGTCGACAGCAGCAGCCTGGGCCGAGTGCTGATGCACGAGCACGTCTTCGTCCTCGACGCCGAGATGCAGCAGAACTACCCCGACTACCTCGACCGGTGGGACGAGGGCGAGCGGGTCGCCGACGCCGTGCACAAGCTGACCGAGCTCAAGGCCCGCGGCATCGACACGATCGTCGACCCCACCGTGATCGGGCTCGGGCGCTACCTGCCGCGGATCGCCACGGTCAACGAGCAGGTGGACATCAACATCGTGGCCGCCACTGGCATCTACACCTACAACGACCTGCCGTTCCAGTTCCACTACAACGGGCCCGGCCTGCTGGTGGACACCCCGGAGCCGATGGTGGAGCTCTTCCTGCGCGACCTCCGCGAGGGCATCGCGGGCACGGCGATCCGGGCCGCCTTCCTCAAGTGCGCCATCGAGGCTCCCGGCCTCACCGCGGGCGTGGAGCGGGTGATGCGGGCGGTGGGCCAGGCCCACCAGGAGACCGGGGCGCCGATCACCGTGCACACCAACCCGCACACCCAGTCCGGGCTGGTGGTGCAGAAGGTGCTGGGATCGGAGGGGGTGGACCTGAGCAAGGTGGTCCTCGGTCACTGCGGCGACACCACCGACCTGGACCACCTGTGCGCGCTGGCCGACGCCGGCTCGCTGCTGGGGATGGACCGCTTCGGCCTGGACGTGCTGCTGCCCTTCGAGGAGCGCGTGGGCACCGTGGTGGAGCTGGCCCGCCGCGGCTACGCCGAGAAGATGGTGCTCTCCCACGACGCGGCGTGCTTCATCGACTGGTTCGAGGCCGGCGCCAAGGAGCAGATGGTGCCGCACTGGAACTACAACCACATCAGCGACGACGTGATCCCCGCGCTGCTCGACCGCGGGGTCACCGAGGAGCAGCTGCACACCATGCTGGTGGACAACCCGCGCCGCTACTTCGCGAGCTGACCGCCCGCGCGGGACCCGGCTAGCTGGCCTGGCTGGGGGAGGACATGTGGAAGTCCGGGATCCGCAGCGGCGGCACCTCGGCGCGGCTGAACCAGTCCTTCCACTCCCGCGGCAGGGTGCGCTCGGTGGCACCGGCCTCGGTGGCCCGGCGCAGCAGGTCCAGCGGGCTCTCGTTGAACCGGAAGTTGTTCACCTCGCCGGTGACCTTGCCGTCCTCCACCAGGTACACCCCGTCCCGGGTGAGCCCGGTGACCAGCAGCGACACCGGGTCGACCTCGCGGATGTACCACAGGCAGGTGAGCAGCAGACCCCGCTCCGTGCTGGCCACCATGTCCTGCAGCGACGCACCGGACCCGCCGGTGATGAGCAGGTTGTCCCCGGGCACCGCCACCGGCGCGTGGAAGCGCTCCGCCTCGGCGCGGGGGTAGGCAAGGGCGTGCACGGCGCCGTCGCGGATCCACTCCACCCGCCCGGCATCCATCCCGTTGTCGAACACCGAGATCGAGTCGTCGGAGTGGGTGGTGGCCACGAACGGCGGGTACTCCAGGCCCGGCAGGTTGGGGTCGCAGGCCATGGTCAGGCCCAGCGTGCCCAGCTGCTCGCCCACCCGGGTGCCGCCCGGCCGCGACAGGGCGGTGTGTCCCTCCTGGGCCCCGCGGCCCTCCATCGCCCAGGCCAGCAGGATCATCAGGTCCGACACCGCCGAGGGGGGCAGCAGCGTCTCGTAGCGGCCGGCGGGCAGCTCCACCGTGCGCCGGCCCCAGCCCAGCCGGATGGAGAGGTCGGCCAGCAGCGCGGTGAGGTCGACGTCGGTGAAGTCCCGGGTGCCGAGCCCGCCCCACGCGCTGGAGCCGTCGCGCTTGGCGTTGACCTCCACGGTGCCGGCGGGCTGGCTGAAGCGCCGGCGCAGCCCGGTGGAGGAGCCCAGCCAGGTGGTGTGCACCTGGTGCTCGGCGAAGCCGTAGAGGGTGTCCTTGCCGGCAAAGCCCTGGGCCAGCTCGGTGGCCAGCCGGTCGAACACGGCGATGTCGGTCTGCGCGGCCGGAGCGTCCCAGTCGGTGGGGGCACCGGAGCCCTCCACCAGCGGGGCCGCGTCGCGGGCGGGGCCGGAGGCACGGGCGGCCTCCTCGCTGGCCCGCACCACCGCGGTGACGTCGGCGCTGTCCACGCTGGAGGAGCTGACCACGCCCACCGAGGAGCCGAGCACCGAGACCACCGCCCACTCGCGGGAGGAGCTGAGCCCGTTGGTGGTCATGGTGGAGTTGGCCCAGCGCAGCGTGGCCTCGCTGGACTCGGTGACCAGGACGACGCAGCCGTCCGCCTGCGAGGCGCCCAGCACGAGCTCCACGAGGTCTGGGGCGGTGATCATGCGGACTTCCCTTCCGACTGCGTGTTGAGGATGTTCACCTGGCGGAACAGCGCCGACGGTGCACCGTGGCTGACCGCGGCCACCTGGCCGGGCTGGGCCTTGCCGCAGTTGAACGCCCCGTGCAGCTGCCAGGTGGACGGCCCACCCACCGCCTCCATGGCGCCCCAGAAGTCGGTGGTGGTGGCCTGGTAGGCGACGTCGCGCAGCTGCCCGGCCAGCTGACCGTTGCGGATGCGGTAGAAGCGCTGGCCGGTGAACTGGAAGTTGTAGCGCTGCATGTCGATGGACCACGACTTGTCGCCGACGACGTAGATGCCTTCGTCCACCGCGCTGATCAGCTCGGCGGTGCTGCGGTCGGTGTGCGGGTCCGGCTGCAGCGAGACGTTGGCCATCCGCTGGATGGGCACGTGCTGGGCGGAGTCGGCGTAGGAGCAGCCGTTGGAGCGCTCCAGGCCCATCCGCGGCGCGAACACCCGGTCGAGCTGGTAGCCCACCAGCACCCCGTCGCGCACCAGGTCCCAGCTCTGCGCGGCCACCCCCTCGTCGTCGTAGCCCACCGTGGACAGCCCGTGCGGCTGGGTGCGGTCGGCGGTGACGTGCATGACGTCGGAGCCGTAGCGCAGGGTGCCCAGCTGGTCGGGGGTGGCGAAGGAGGTGCCGGCGTAGGCGGCCTCGTAGCCGATGGCGCGGTCGTACTCGGTGGCGTGGCCGATGGACTCGTGGATGGTCAGCCACAGGTTGGACGGGTCGATCACCAGGTCGGTGGGCCCGGCCGTCACCGAGGGGGCCCGCACCTTCTCCGCCAGCAGCTCGGGCAGCTGCGCCAGCTCGCCGTCCCAGTCCCAGCGCCCCTGAGCTGGGTCGCCCTGGCCCAGGTACTCCCAGCCCCGGCCCACCGGCGGCGCCAGGGTGGCCATGGACTCGAACGCACCTGCCTGCTGGTCCACCGTGGTGGCCTCCACGTCGGGCTGCAGCCGCACCCGCTGCTGGGTGATGGTGGAGCCGTGCAGGTCGGCGTAGAACGTCTGCTCCTTGACCTGCAGGCAGCTCGCCGACACGTGGTCGACGCCGTCGGCGGCCAGCAGCCGCTGGGAGAAGTCGGTGAGGCGCTCGATCTTGTCCGCGGTGGGCACCGCGAAGGGATCCACCGCGTAGCCGGACACCCAGGTGACGTCGGCGTACACCGGCTCCGGGGCCAGCACCACCGGGTCACGGTTGAGCGCCCGCAGGGTCCGGGCCACCTGAACCGCCTGCGCTGCTGCGGTGGCCGCGGCGTCGGGGGTGAGCTCGGCTCGGGCGGCGAAGCCCCAGGTGCCGTCCACCACCACCCGCACCGCGAGCCCGACGGTGGCACCGTCGTTGGCCGACTGCACCGTCCCGTCGCGCAGCCGCAGGCTCTGCGTCTGCGTGCGGTGCACCCGCAGGTCGGCGTGCTCGGCGCCCAGCTCGCGGGCCCGGCTCAGCGCCGCGTCAGCCAGCGCGCGCAGGGGCAGGGCGAGGAAGTCAGCGTCAACGTCACGCTCTGTCGCGGGCATGGCGGCAACGCTAGTGGCTCCGTGAGCGCGCCACGACCGGCCTGCTCCCACTACCGTGAGCGCCGTGGCCGTCCAGCACGTCAACCCGGTGACCGTGCTGCTCGTCGACGACCAACAGCTGATGCGCAGCGGTCTCCGCGCCGTGCTCGGCGGACACGACGACCTCACCGTGGTGGGGGAGGCCTGCGACGGCGCCGAGGCGGTGCGGGTGGCGGAGCGGGTGCGGCCGTCGGTGGTGCTGATGGAGCTGCGCACGCCGGGGCCGGCCGGGGTGGAGGCCACCCGCCGCATCGTCGACGCCGGGCTGGCCGCGGTGCTGGTGCTGACCACCCTCGACCACGGCGACCACGGCGACCACGCCCTGGCGTGCCTGCGCGCCGGTGCCGGCGGGTACCTGCTCGACGACACCCCGCCGGAGCAGCTGGTGGCCGCGGTGCGCAGCGTCGCCGGTGGTGGCTGGGTGATCACGCCGAGCGTCGCCCACCGGCTGGTGCAGCGCCTGGTCGACGGGTCGCCCGCCGTGGTGACGGGCCGCCGCGGGACGGACGGCAGCGGAATGGGCGCCAGTGGGACGGACGGCAGTGGGATGGACACCAGCGCCCTGCAGGTGCTCACCGACCGGGAGCGCGAGGTGCTCACCCAGGTGGCCCGGGGGCTGTCCAACGCCGAGGTGGCCACCCGGATGTTCCTCTCCGAGGCCACGGTCAAGACCCACGTGGGCCGGGTGCTGGCCAAGCTGGGGCTGCGCGACCGGGCCCAGGCGGTGGTGCTGGCCTACGAGACGGGCCTGGTGCGACCCGGCGGGCCCAGCACGACACCAGGTTCGGGGGTGACCCAGAACGCCCGACAACTAGGGAATAATCCGGCACATGATTGAAGTGCGCAACCTTTCCAAGTCCTACGGTGCCACCAAGGCCGTCGACGACCTGACCTTCACGGTGCACCCCGGAAAGGTCACCGGCTTCCTCGGCCCCAACGGCGCCGGCAAGTCCACCACCATGCGGATGATCCTGGGCCTCGACCGGCCCACCTCGGGCACCGCGACCATCGGTGGCACGGCCTACCACCAGCTCAAGCACCCGCTGCGCGAGGTCGGGGCCCTGCTGGACGCCAAGTGGGTGCACCCCAACCGCTCGGCCCGGGCACACCTGCGCTGGATGGCCGCCTCCAACGGCATCCCCTCCTCCCGGGTGGACGAGGTGCTCGCCCTGGTGGGGCTCTCCCAGGTGGCGGGCAAGAAGGCCGGCGGCTTCTCCCTGGGCATGTCCCAGCGCCTGGGCATCGCCGCCGCCCTGCTGGGCGACCCCGGCGTGCTGCTCTTCGACGAGCCGGTCAACGGCCTCGACCCCGAGGGCATCGTGTGGATCCGCCAGTTCATGCAGGCGCTGGCCCGCGAGGGGCGCACCGTCCTGGTGTCCAGCCACCTGCTCAACGAGATGGCCATCACCGCCGAGAACCTCATCGTGATCGGCCGCGGCCGGCTCATCGCCGACTGCACCACCCAGCAGTTCGTCGACCAGGCCAGCTCCGCCACCGTGCGGGTGCGCAGCCCCCAGCTGGACGCCCTGCGGGACAGCCTCCGCCAGCACGGCATCGACCTGCAGCAGGACGGACCCGACGCCCTGCTGGTCAACGGGGTTGGCACCGAGCAGGTGGGCGAGCTCGCCGCGGCAGGCAACATCGTGCTGCACGAGCTGAGCCTGCAGCGCGGCTCGCTGGAGCAGGCGTTCATGCAGCTGACCGGCGGTGACGTGCAGTACCAGTCATCCGTGCCCGCGCAGCCGACCCCGCCGGGTCCTGGCCAGGCACCGATCGCCCCCCGCACCGAAATGAGCAAGTCATGAGTCTCCTGCAGGTCGAGCGCATCAAGCTCACGTCCACCCGCTCACCCTGGTGGTGCGCCGCCATCGCCGCGCTGATCAGCTTCGGCTTCGCGCTGCTGTTCGCGCTGACCTACCGGGGTGACGTGCCCCAGGACGTCCCCGACTACGACCTCACCCTGGTGCTCACCGGGGCATCCGGCATGGGCATGTACGTGATCATGATCATGGCCGCGCTGAGCATCACCACCGAGTACCGCTTCGGCGTCATCCGCACCACCTTCCAGGCCGCGCCCCGGCGCTGGCAGGTGCTGGCGGCCAAGGCCGGCTTCCTGGGCGTGATCGGGCTGGTCCTCGGGGAGATCTTCGCCTTCGGCTCGGTGGCCCTGGCGCGGCTGCTCAACAGCACGGCCCTGCCGGTCAGCAGCGAGGAGGACTGGCGGCTGGTGGCCGGCACCGGAGTCATCTACGGCCTGTCGGCCGTGCTCGCGGTGGCCGTGGGCGCGCTGCTGCGCCAGTCCGCCGGCGCCATCGCGCTGCTGCTGCTGTGGCCGCTGCTGGTGGAGGGCCTGGTCACCCTCATCCCCAAGGTCGGCGACGACATCGGCGAGTGGATGCCCTTCGCCAACGCCAACCACTTCCTCACCGACGGCTTCGTCACCGGCGACTACCCGCTCAGCCCGTGGGGCAGCCTGGTGTACTTCGTCCTCTTCGTCGCCGTGGTCTTCGCCGCTGCCGTCGCGGTGGTCAGCCGCCGGGACGCGTGACTGGGAGAAAAATCGGTGTCCGGCGCGTTGTACGGACAGACACCAACCACCGTCGCCCGCGCGGCGCCCGAGGAGTCCGTATGCCGGTCCTGATCTTCGCCCTGTACGCCGTAGCCGAGGTCGCTGCCCTGATCTGGGTGGGCAGCGCCCTCGGTGTGCTGCCCACCGTCGGGCTGCTGGTGCTGGGCTCCCTGCTCGGCGGGTACCTGCTGCGCCGGGAGGGCCAGCGCGGGATGCAGGCCATCCGCGAGGCGCAGCGCCAGGGGCTGCCGGCGCAGCGGCACCGGCAGGCCGACTACGCCGACGTGGCGCTGCGCACGGGTGGCGCGCTGCTGCTGCTGGTCCCCGGCTTCGTCAGTGCGGTGCTCGGGCTGCTGCTGCTCCTGCCCCCCACCCGCTGGCTGCTGCGCCCGGTGCTCAAGACCGTGGTGGCCCGCCGCGTGCAGGTGATGACCACCAACGCGTTCGCTCGCTTCCCGGGCATGGGTCCGGGCCCGGCAGGTGGAGCCGGCCGCTTTCCCGGCGGCCACCGCCAGGGTGGCTACGGCGACGTGATCGACGGCGAGGTGGTGGACGTGCACGACGAGGGCCCCTCCGGTCCGCCGCGCACCCCGCTGACCTCCTGACGCACCCGGCCGCCCGGCCCACTCGTCGTGGCCGGCCCCCGCTCGGGCAGACTCGCCGATCGTGAGCACGCAACTCCTGCTGGGCGGTCGTATCTACAGCCCCACTTCCCCTGACGCCACCGCCATGGCGGTCACCGACGGCACCGTGGTGTGGACCGGGATGGACGCGCCCGGCCGGGCGATGCACCCCGACGCCGAGGTGATCGACCTGCAGGGCCGGTTCGTGGCCCCGGCCTTCGTGGACTCCCACGTGCACTGCACCGCGGCCGGGCTGGCACTGAGTGGGCTGGACCTGGCCGGCACCACCTCCAAGGCGCAGTGCCTCGAGCTGGTGCGCGCCCACGCCACGGCCCACCCCGACGCGGTGGTGTGGGGCCACGGCTGGGACGAGTCGCGGTGGAGCGAGCAGCGCCCGCCGAGCCGCGCCGAGCTGGACGAGTGCGTGCCCGGCCGACAGGTGTACCTCTCCCGGGTGGACGTGCACTCCGCGTGGGTGTCCACCCCGCTGGTGGAGCAGGCCACCGGCGTCCGCCAGGCGACCGGCTGGTCCGACGAGGGCCCGCTGAGCCAGGACGCCCACCACCTGGTGCGCGAGGCCGCGCGCGTCCGGCTCACCGCCGCTCAGCGCCGGGCCGCGCTGCACACCTTCCTCGACCACGCCGCCGCCCACGGGGTGGCCGCGGTGCACGAGTGCGGGGGCGCGGAGATCGCCGGGCTGGAGGACTTCCGCGCGACCCTGACCGCCGACCACGGGGTGCAGGTGCGCGGCTACTGGGGCGAGGCGGTGACCGACGCCGACCAGGCCCGCGACCTGCTCGAGCGCACTGGCGCCGCCGGCCTGGCCGGCGACCTGTTCGTGGACGGCTCCCTCGGCTCGCACACCGCGTGGCTGCACGAGCCCTACTGCGACCTCCCCGAGGCCGGCACCGGCGCGGCGTACCTGCAGCGCGAGGAGATCGCCGCGCACGTGCGGGCCTGCACCCTCGCCGGAACCCAGGCCGGTTTCCACGTGATCGGCGACGCCGGCATGCAGGCCGTGGTGGACGCCATCGGCGACGTGGTGGCCGAGCTCGGCGTGCCCAAGGTCGCCTCACGGGCGCACCGCCTGGAGCACGCGGAGATGATGACCCCCGGGCAGGCCGAGGCGCTGGGCCGCTGGGGCGTGCTGGCCAGCGTGCAGCCCGGCTTCGACGCGCTCTGGGGCGGCAGCGACGGGCTCTACGCGCAGCGGCTGGGCCCCGACCGTGGCGCCCGGCTCAACCCGTACTCCGCGATGGCCTCGGCCGGGGTGGCGCTGAGCCTGGGCTCGGACGCGCCCGTCACCACCCTCGACCCGTGGCGCGCCGTGCAGGCCGCGGTGCACCACCGCACCCCGGGCAGCGCCATCTCGGCCCGCGCCGCCTTCGCCGCCGCCACTCGCGGGGCCTGGCGGGCCGGGGGAGTGCGCGACGGCATGGCCGGCACCCTCACCCCCGGTGCCCCCGCCTCCTACGCGGTGTGGGACTGCGACGAGCTGGTGGTGGCCGCGCCCAAGGACTCCGTGCAGCGCTGGTCCACCGACCCCCGCGCCGGCGTCGCCCCGCTGCCGCGGCTGGACCCGGACGCGGCCCTGCCGGAGTGCGTGCGCACCGTGCACCGCGGGCGCACCATCTACGAGCGCTGACGTGCCCGGCCTGCCCGCCACCCAGCGACGCCGCTGGCCCCGGCCCCGGGTGCCCTCCCGTGCGGTGGTGCTGCGGTGCCTGGCCGCGCTGGTGGCGGGCGGGCTGCTCTACCTGAGCTTCCCGCCTCGGCCGCTGTGGTTCCTGGCGCCGGTGGGCATCGCGGTGCTGTGCGCGGTGCTGCGCGGGACCCGGCCGGGGGCGGGCTTCGGCTACGGGTACCTGGCCGGGCTGGGCTTCCTGGTGCCGCTGCTGCCGTGGGTGGGTGTGTACGTGGGGCCGCTGCCGTGGCTGGCGCTGGCCGCGGTGCAAGCACTGGCGGTCGGCCTGTTCGGTGCGGTGTCCGCCGTGCTGGTGCGGCTGCCGGGCGCTCCGCTGTGGGTGGCCAGTGCGTGGGTGGGCACCGAGTGGCTGCGCTCCTCGGTGCCGCTGAACGGATTCCCCTGGGGCAAGCTGGCCTTCGGGCAGGCCGACGGGCCACTGCTGCCGCTGGCGTCGGTGGCGGGCACGGCGGGGCTGAGCCTGGCGGTGGCGCTGATCGGCGCCTGCCTGGCCGCCCTGGTGCTGCACCTGCGGCCCCCACGTGCCCGCGCGTGGGCGGTGCTCGGCTGCGTGCTGGGCCTGCTGGTGCCGCTGGCGCTGGCGGCGACCCTGGCCGGCACCGCTGCCGATCCCACCGAGGGGCGCACGGTGACCGTGGCGCTGGTGCAGGGCAACGTGCCGCGGGAGGGCCTGGACTTCAACTCCCAGCGCCGGGCCGTGCTGGACAACCACGTGGCCGAGACCGAGCGCCTGGCCGCCGACGTCGCCGCCGGGCGGGTGCCCCAGCCCGAGCTGGTGATCTGGCCGGAGAACGCCTCCGACATCGACCCGCTGGCCAACGCCGACGCCACCGCGCTGGTCGCCCGGGCCGCGCGGGCGGTGAAGGTACCCATCCTGGTGGGGGCGGTGCTGGTCAACGTCGACCGCACCACCAGCAACGTCGCCATCGTCTGGGATCCCGCGGCCGGGCCGGGCCAGCAGCACGTCAAGCGGGTGCTGGTGCCCTTCGGCGAGTACCTGCCCGCCCGTAACTTCTTCCGCCACTTCTCCTCCTACGCCGACCTGGCGGGGCGCTTCGTGCCCGGGGACGGCAACGGCGTGGTGGACCTCAACGGGGTGCCGCTGGCGGTGGCCACCTGCTACGAGGTGGCCTTCGACTACCTGGTGAACGACTCGGTGCGCGCCGGGGCGCAGCTGATCACGGTGCCCACCAACAACGCCACCTTCGGGCGCACGGAGATGACCTACCAGCAGCTGGCCATGTCGCAGGTGCGGGCGGTGGAGCACGACCGGGCCGTGCTGGTGGCCGCCACCACCGGTGCCAGCGCGGCCATCGCCCCGGACGGTGCAGTGCTGTCGCAAACGTCACTCTTCACCCCAGCTACCCTGGTTGCGCAGGTTCCGCTGCGGACCACGACTACTCTGGCCACTCGGCTCGGGAACCTCCCGCCAGCAGCGATCAGCACCCTCGCGGTGCTCGCGCTCGGAGCAGCCCTCGTTCGCCCGCGCTGGTCGCGGGGCGACGAGCCGCGACACGACACGGCAACAGCCGACGAGGAGGATGTTCATGGCGGAGCACGATCGTCCGCGCGGGACTGACGGGGCTGCGGGTAGCCCAGCGAGCGCGAGCGTGCTGGTCATCATCCCCACCTTCAACGAGCTGGAGAACCTGGCGAAGATCGTGGGCCGGGTGCACGAGTCGGTGGCCCACGCGCACGTGCTCGTGGTGGACGACGGCAGCCCGGACGGCACCGGTCAGCTGGCCGACGAGCTCTCCGCCGCCGACGACCGCGTGCACGTCATGCACCGCACGGAGAAGTCCGGTCTCGGTGCCGCCTACATCGCGGGCTTTCGCTGGGCGCTGGAGCGCAGCTACGCGGTGATCGTGGAGATGGACGCCGACGGAAGCCACGCCCCCGAGCAGCTGCCGTCGCTGCTGGCCCGCGTGGACGCCGGTGCCGACCTGGTGCTGGGCTCGCGCTACGTGCCCGGCGGCAAGGTGGTCAACTGGCCGCGCCACCGCGAGTGGCTCTCCCGCGGCGGCAACCTCTACTCGCGCCTGGCGCTGGGGGTGGGCCTCAAGGACATCACCGGCGGCTACCGCGCCTACCGCAGGCAGGTGCTGTCCGACCTCGACCTGGAGACCATCGCCTCCCAGGGCTACTGCTTCCAGGTGGACCTGGCCTGGCGCACCATCCAGCAGGGCTTCACCGTGGAGGAGGTGCCCATCACCTTCACCGAGCGCGAGCTGGGGGAGTCGAAGATGAGCGGCAACATCGTCCGGGAGGCGCTGCTCATGGTCACCAAGTGGGGCGTGCGCAACCGCGTGCAGCGCCTCACCGGTCGCCGCTAGGCGCCGGCGGCTCCTCCGTCGGGGTGCGGGCTGCGGCAGCGCGAGGCCATGGCCCGGCCGGCGGTGAGATTGAGCCCGGAGACGCCGCCGGCCGCCCACCCCGAGGGGTGCGCGGCCGGCGGCGTCAGTGCTGGGTCAGGAGGAGCGACGGCGCTGCTTGAGCAGCTCCAGGCGCTCGTTGAGCAGCTCCTCGAGCTCCTCGGTGGAGCGGCGCTCCAGCAGCATGTCCCAGTGGGTGCGCGGGGGCTTGACCTTCTTGGTCTCGGCCGTCGAGCCACCGATCAGCTCGGAGGTCTGCCCGTGCAGGCGGCACTCCCAGGTGGCCGGGAACTCGGCGTCGTCGGCGAAGGGCACCTCGAAGTCGTGTCCCTTGGGGCACTGGTAGCGGGCGGCCTGCCGGGGCGCCAGGTCGTGGTCCCGGTCCGTCTCGTAGCTGACAGCTCCGAGCCTGCTGCCGCGCAACACGCGATCAGCCATGGTGTGTCCTCTCCCTGGTTTGTGGCTACGTGCGGGGGTCGGACGAACCGGTCCCGCACAAGTACTGCATGAGTCTCAACGCGCACGAGGGCATGGACGTTCCCGCCCAGGCCCAGTGCTGGCCTCCCAGTGTCTCAACTAGGGCCGAGCAGAAGCAAACGCCTGTGCGGGGGAGTCGTGGTCCGCGCATCACGGTTGGGCGACGCCGTATCGTGCACGCCCGTGGCGCGGAGACCGGAGTACTGCCTGTGGTGTGGCCGCGAGGTCGCCAACCCCCCTGTCGGCCGGCGCCGGCGCTACTGCAAGCCATCCTGTCGCCAGCGCGCCTACGAGCAGCGAGTCGCCCTGCGTGCCACCAGCTTCCCCGAGGACGCGGTGGTGCTGACGGCGCAGGAGGTGGAGGCCCTCACCGACCGCGCGTTCCGCCTGCGCTGCGCGGCCGAGGACGTGGCCACCGCGGTGTCCGACGGAGCCGATCGTGCCGAGGTGGAGCAGCTCTGCGGGGCGCTGGTGGAGCTGGCCGCTGAGGCCGAGCGCTGGCGCTGAACCGGGGTTGACCACGGCGCTCGGCGTGTTGCCTTGCCCCACGCGTGGGGCACAGCGAGACTGGCGAGTTTTGAGTGCCGGTTGTTACTGGTGTGAAATCTGGTTACGGTGTGTCCATCTCGTGATGTACCCCACATCCGCGCTAGCGCGGCTACTGCACTGGAGCGGCTGTGACCACTGCACTCACCAGGACCACCTCGACGAGGCTCGGCGTTCGTCGTCTGCTCGCCGGCATGCTCACCCTGCTGTTCGCGCTCACCACCGCAGCGGTGGTCGGTGCACCCGCCGCCAGTGCTGACCCGAGTGCGGGTGCCTGGAAGGCTCTGCGCGACTGCGAGTCGAGCAACAACTACAAGATCGGTGGCACCAAGTACTACGGCGCCTACCAGTTCGACATGAGCACCTGGATCAGCGTGGGCGGCAACCCCGCCATCACGCCGAACCAGGCCAGCCCCGCCGAGCAGGACTACCGGGCGCTGTACCTCTACCGCAAGCGCGGGTGGCAGCCCTGGCCGCAGTGCCGGGTCAGCAAGGGCCTGGTGGAGGACCGCGACGCGGGCAGCGGCCGCCTCCCCACCTACGCGGAGAGCGCCTACATCGGTGGGGGCGGCACCACCCCCGTCCCCGGGCCCAAGCCGACGGTGCCCGGCACGGCGACGATGGACGAGATCGAGCTGCCCTTCCTCAGCTTCCCGTCCGGCAGCTGCTCCCCGCTGCTGTTCGTGTGGCAGTGGCAGATGAACACCTTCGGCTACGGTCTGCCGCTGTCGGGCTGCAACGACGCCGCCTCGCGCGTCGCGGCCAAGGACCTGCAGCGCACCAACGGCATCACCCAGACCAGCACCATCGGCGGCCTCACCCTGATCGCCGCCTTCTTCGGCACCCCGCCCCGCTAGCGCGGGCCCAGGGTCAGCCCTCCAGCACAGCCCACCCACGGGGAGGCAGCTGGACCTGCCCGGAGGCCAGGTGCCCGGAGCCGCACACCAGGCTGCGGGCACCGGCGCTCGGCAGGGTGACCGCGGTGTCCTCGAGGCTGAGCGCGACGACGACCGACCGGGCTCCGGCGGCGGTTCGCAGCACGAGCTGCCGGTTGTCCAGGTGCACCACGTCGGTCTGGGCGCGGTGCAGCCACGGGTGGCGGCGACGCAGCGCTATCAGGGCCTGGTGTGCGTGCAGCACGTGGCGCGCGGCAGGTTCGAGCTCGTCCTCGGTCGGCGGGCGAGGCGGAAACAGCGGGCGCACGGCCTCGTCACCGCCCAGGCGCTCTTCCTTGATGCCCGTCCAGGCGAGCTCGTCGCCGGCGTACACGCTGGGGGTGCCGGCCACCGTGAACAGCACGGCCAGCGCGTGGGGCACCAGGTCGACGCCGATCGCGGAGGCGATGCGCGTGACGTCGTGGTTGCCCACGAACGTGGAGGGCACGAACGTGGCGAGCAGGTCGTTGTGCCGACGCAGCGCGTGGGCCAGCTCGAAGAGGTTGCGCTCGCCGATGCCGTGCCAGATGCCTTGCCACAGCTCGTACTGAGTCAGGGAGTCCATCGTGGAGGTCCGCACGATCTGCGCGGCGTCACCGTGGATCACCTCGCCGGAGAACCAGGCGCTCGGGTGGGAGCGGCGCACCTCGGGGAGCACCCGGGCCCAGAACGCAGGCGGCACCGCGTAGGCGGCGTCCAGCCGCCAACCGTCCGCTCCTCGGTCCAGCCAGTACGTCATGACCCGAGCGACCAGGTCGGCCACGGCCGCGGACTCGTGGTTGAGGGCGACCAGGTGCTCGTGGCCCTCGAAGACCTCTGCGCGTACCGGGTCGCCGGGGCGCCAGCCGGCCCAGTCGACGCGGAAGAGCTCCGCTGTCGCCGATGCAGGACCGTGCTGCTCGACCTGCACGAAGGCTGGGTGCGCTCGGCCGACGTGGTTGAAGACGCCGTCGAGCAGCACGCGGATGCCGCGCTGGTGGGCTGCGGCGACCAGGTGGTCGAAGTCGTGCTCGTCGCCCAGGCGCGGATCAATCCGGAAGTAGTCCACGGTGTCGTACCCGTGGGTCTGGGACGCGAAGACAGGGCCCAGCGCGATCCCGTTGAGTCCCAGCGCGAGGACGTGGTCCAGCCACGCCTCGACCCCGTGCAGCCGGTGCGTCACCGCACCTGCTGTCGGGCCGTCGTCGGGCGCGCTGGGTTCCGGGTGGATCGGGGCACCAGTGAAACCCAGTGGGTAGAGGTGCCACCACATCACGTGCTCGGGCCACGCTGTCATCGGTCGGTGCCTCCTTGTTGGTCAAGGTTGGTCAAGCATCTGTTGCATGCCGAGCAGGAACAGGCGCAGGTTCATCGCGAGCTGGGCCTCGTCACCCTGGGCATGGCCGACCTCGACCACGCGGCGCAGCGTGGGGTGGGCCGCGTCGTCGCAGTCCGCCAGGGCTCGGCGCAGGTTGGCGAGCCCGGAGTCCTGCCCGCTGCGACGGTGGCGCAGCCGTTCCTGGGCGAGGCCGACGCACAGGAAGGTCAGCGCAGTCACCCCTCGCGCAGCGCACTCCTCGTCGAAGCCCGCTGCCAGCAGTGCGTCCAGGGCCACCTCCACTGGGCGAACGACCACCGGGTCCAGGGGGTCCGCCAGGCTCACGCAACCGGCCAGCTCACCGGTGGCGACCAGGCTGTCGACGCACGCGCGGGCGAAGTCCGTGCACACCTGGCGCCAGTCCCCGTCCTGCTGCAGGCGTGCACTGTCGAAGGAGGACGTGAACAGGTCCGCGGCCACCATCTTCACGAGAGCCTCGCGGCTGCGCACGTGGTGGTGGAGCGCCTTGCGGTCCACCCCGAGCTCATCGGCCACCGCTTGCATGGTGATCGCCCTCGGCGCCAGCGCCCGCGCCGCATCGATGACGGCCTGCCGGTCCAGGCCCGCCCGCTGACCCCGTTGCCGACGTCCCGCTCGTCCCTCGCCGGGGCGACCGGGGCCGCCTGGTTCCGCCGTCACGCGTGGTCACCTCCAGTCTCTATTCCCGGCCGGGAATGTACTCCGGTGCTCGTGTAGAGCCACAGGGGGAACAAGCTGGCTGCGCAGGTAGTTTAATGTTGGACTATCAACCCAGGAGGGCGGCACCATGCAGTTCGGCATCTTCACCGTCGGCGACGTCACCCCGGACCCCACCACGGGCCGGACCCCCACCGAGCACGAGCGGATCAAGGCGACGATCACCATCGCCAAGAAGGCTGAGGAGGTGGGCCTGGACGTCTTCGCCACCGGCGAGCACCACAACCCGCCGTTCATCGCCTCAGCGCCCACCACCACGCTGGCCTTCATCGCGGCGCAGACCGAGCGCATCATCCTGTCCACCTCCACCACGCTGATCACCACCACCGACCCGGTGCTGATCGCCGAGGACTACGCCAAGCTGCAGCACCTCGCCGACGGCCGGGTGGACCTGATGATGGGCCGCGGCAACACCGGCCCGGTCTACCCGTGGTTCGGCAAGGACATCCGCGACGGCGTCAACCTGGCCATCGAGAACTACGCGCTGCTGCGCAGGCTCTGGCGCGAGGACGTGGTGGACTGGCAGGGCACGTTCCGCACGCCGCTGCAGTCGTTCACCTCCACGCCGCGCCCGCTCGACGGCGTGCCGCCCTTCGTGTGGCACGGCTCCATCCGCACGCCCGAGATCGCCGAGCAGGCCGCGCACTACGGCGACGGCTTCTTCCACAACAACATCTTCTGGCCCATCGAGCACACCCGGCAGATGGTGGCGCTCTACCGCCGCCGCTTCGAGCACCACGGCCACGGCAGTGCCGACCAGGCCATCGTCGGCCTCGGCGGGCAGGCGTTCATGCGCAAGAGCTCCCAGGAGGCCAAGCGGGAGTTCCGGCCCTACTTCGACAACGCGCCGGTCTACGGCCACGGCCCCAGCATGGAGGACTTCACCGCACAGACCCCGCTGGTCGTGGGCAGCCCGCAGGAGGTCATCGACCGCTACCTGACCATGCGCGAGGAGGTCGGCGACTACCAGCGCCAGCTGTTCCTGATGGACCACGCCGGCCTGCCGCTGAAGACGGTGCTGGAGCAGCTCGACCTGCTGGGCGAGGAGGTGGTGCCGGTGCTGCGCAAGGAGATGGCCCTCGGCCGGCCCGCGCACGTCCCGGACGCCCCCACGCACGCCTCGCTGGTCGCGGCGGGTGGCGCGCAGGACGCCACCGTGCCCGGCGTGGACGACGTCACCGGCGCCTCCCCGGCGGCGGCGCGATGACGGCCCGCACCATCGCGGTGGTCAGCGCCGGCCTGCGCGAGCTGCGGGCGCGCGGGGTGGACCCGTTCGCCGACCCGGTTCCGTTCGACCAGCTGGTGAGGGGCGCCGCCGCAGGGTGATCCGCGGGGTGTGGCGCAGACCGCAGCGGGAATAAGTTAGGCTAACCAAACCAAGGTTAGGCAAGCCTTACTCGAAGGGCCCCGATGCGCACCCGAACTTCTTTCCTGCAGCGCCGAGGCGCCGTGTCCGCCCTGCTCGCCTCCGCGCTGCTGGTGACGGCCTGCGGATCCGGCGACAACGCCTCGGACAGCGCTCTGGAGGGCCCGGCGACAGCATCGAGCCTGACCATCGCGGTGGACAAGGACTCCGGTCCGCTCAACCTCTTCGCGGGCCAGACCGACCAGCTGACCGAGCTGGTCTACGACAAGCTGCTGGCGCCGTCGCCGTACGTGGACGACCCGAAGCCGTGGCTGGCCACCTCCGTCACCCAGGTGAGCGCCTCCACCTGGGAGGTGGCGCTGCGCGACGGCGTCACCTGGCACGACGGTGCACCGTTCACCGCCGACGACGTGGTCTTCAGCTTCCACTACATGCACCAGGCCCCCACCGGTCGGTTCACCCACCACGTGAACGACACGCCGTCGATCTCGACGGTGGAGACGACGGCGGCCGGGGGAGTGCGCTTCACCTGCGACTACGCGTGCCCGGAGCTGGGCCCGGTCACGCTGGCCGACCTCCCGATCGTCCCCAAGCACGTGTGGTCCACCGTCGACCCGGCCAAGGCGAAGGAGCACGCCGCGCTGCCGATCGGCACCGGCCCCTACCAGCTGGTGGACTACAGCCCCACCTCCGGCTACCGGTTCACGGCCAACGCCAACTACTTCGCGGGCAAGCCGACGGTGGACGAGCTGGTGATGCCGGTGATCGCGGACCCCTCCGCCACGTTCACCGCGCTGCGCTCCGGGCAGATCGACGCGACCACCCGGGCGCTCACGCCGGAGCTCACCGACGAGTTCCGCCGCTCCTCCCAGGTCGGCGTGGTCAAGACCTCCCCGCTGCGCTACCCCGAGCTCAAGCTCAACTTCCTCGAGGCGCCGTTCAGCGAGGCGAAGTTCCGCACGGCCTTGAACAAGGCCGTCGACCGCGACCAGCTGCTCGAGGTGGTGGGACTGGGGCAGGGGCGCCCCGCCACGCAGGGCTACGTCCACCCGGATGCGCCGTACGCCAACCCCACCGAGTCGCCCTACGACGTCGCGGGCGCCAACACGATCCTGGACGAGCTCGGGTACGTGGACGACGACGGCGACGGTTTCCGGGAGAACGCCGCGGGGGAGAAGCTGACCTACCGGATCCATGCCAACGGGGGGCTGGCTCCCGACGTGCGCGCAGCGCAGCTGCTCACCGAGGACTTCCGCAAGGTCGGTCTGGACGTGTCGGTCGTCGCGGTGGACACCGGCTCGCTGTCGGACATCGCGGCGAAGAAGACCTACGACATGTACGTCACGACCAACTCGCCGCACGCGGTGGCCGACCCGACGCAGTTCATCATGTCCCACCGCTCCGGCAACCTCTGGAAGGCGCCGTCGGTGCCGTACCCGGAGTACGACGCGCTGTACGAGAAGTGGAGGAAGACCGAGACCAACGAGGCACGGCTCGCGGTGCTCGACGAGATTCAGACCCTGTTCAACCAGCAGCCCACCGTGCTCGGCCTGTACTACCCGGACGAGTACTTCGGCGTGCGCGCCGACAGCTTCGCCGGCTGGGTGGAGACCCCGGGCTACGGCGTCGTGCACAAGTGGTCGTTCCTGCCGCGCGAGGTCAGCGAGTCCGCCGGCGCCATCGCGCCGGTGCGCTGAGCGCGATGCCCCTGCTGCGACGGGTCGGGCAGTACCTGCTGGTGCTCTGGGCCGCGGTGACGCTGAACTTCGCGCTGCCCTACCTCGCGCCGGGTGACCCGGTGCAGTACCTCTACGGCGGCGAGGAAGGCAACCTCGCACCGGAGCACGTGGCGCAGCTCCGTCAGGACTACGGGCTCGACCGGTCGGTCCTCGAGCAGTACGTGTCCTTCTGGGGCGGGCTGCTGCACGGGGACCTGGGCACGTCGGTCGCGCACAACCGCCCGGTGTCGGACGTGCTCGTGGACAAGCTGCCCTGGACGCTGGCGCTGGTGGGCACCGCGATGGTCCTCGCCGCGGTGCTGGGCACCCTGCTCGGCACCTGGGCGGCCTGGCGGCGGGGCAGCCGGCGGGAGACCGCCACCGTCACCGGGGTGCTCGCGGTGGACTCGATGCCTGGCTTCTGGGTGGGCATGATCTTGATCGCGGTCTTCTCGGTGCAGCTGGGCTGGTTCCCGTCCTACGGCGCGGCGCCGATCGAGGCCAGCGGCTGGTCCTGGTTCACCGCGGTGGCCGTCCGCATGGTCCTGCCGGTGCTCACCCTGGTGATCGCCAGCATCGGCGGGTTCTTCCTGCTGGCCCGGGCGTCCACGGTGAGCGTGCTGGACGAGCCGTTCATCCGGCTCGCTCGGGCCAAGGGGCTCAGCGAGCGCAGCGTGGCGCTGGGCCACGCCCTGCGCAACGCCCTGCTGCCGGTGTTCACCAGCCTCACCCTCACCGCCGGCACGCTGCTCTCCGGCGCGGTGGTGGTGGAGAGCGTGTTCGCCTACCCCGGCCTGGGCAAGCTCACCTACGACGCGGTCACCACCCGGGACTACCCGCTGCTGCAGGGCGCCTTCCTGCTGGCGACCATCGGCATCGTCGCCGCCAACCTGCTGGCCGACCTCGCCTACCCGATCCTGGACCCACGGGTGCGGCGCGAGCGCGTCACCCACCACCGGAAAGAGGTCAGCGCATGACCGTCTCGGCCCGCTCCCGGCGGATGGCGGTGGCCGGCAGCGCGATCCTGGCCCTGCTGGTGCTCTGCGTGGTCGCGGCGCCGCTGCTCGCGCCGCACGATCCCACCGAGCGGGTCACCCGCCCGTTCGCCCGACCGTCGGCCGCGCACTGGCTCGGCGCCGACGACGTGGGCCACGACCTGCTCTCCCAGCTGATCCACGGCGCCCGCACCTCCCTGCTGGTCGGCCTGGTCGCGGCCCTGGCGGCGACGGTGATCGGCGCGCTGGTCGGAGTGGTGGCGGGCTACTGCCGCGGCTGGGTGGACGCGGTGCTGATGCGGATCGTGGACGTGATCCTCACCCTCCCGGTCCTGCCGCTGACCATCGTCATCGGCGTCTTCCTCGGCCCGGGCGTCAGCACCCAGATCCTGGTGATCTCCGCGGTGCTGTGGGCGGGCCTGGCCCGGGAGCTGCGCTCGCAGGTGCTGTCGCTGCGCGAGCGCGACCACGTCCAGGCGCTGCGGGCGATGGGCGCCGGGTCGGGCTACGTGCTGCGTAGGCACGTCTCTCGCGCGGTGCTTCCCCTGGTGGTCCCGCAGTTCATCCTGGCGGCCAAGACGGCGATCCTGCTGGAGGCGTCCCTGGCGTTCCTCGGCCTCGGCGACATCTCCGCCTCCAGCTGGGGCTCCATGCTCGCCATGGCCAGCTCCCGCAGCGCGTTCCTCACCGATGCCTGGCTGTGGTGGGTGATGCCGCCGGGAGTGGCCATCGCGCTCACCGTGCTGGGCTTCGCGCTGCTCGGCAACGCGCTGGAGGAGCGCTCCCGCCCGGTGCTGAGCCGACGCAGGAAGACTGCCGCTGGCCGTGGCCGGTCCGCCGGCGACGCAGGGCCCCCCAACCACGACCACAGTGCGGCGCTGCAGATCGAGAACCTCACTGTCTCCTACGGCCCGGGCAGCTCCGGAGTGCACGGGGTGTCGCTGAGCGTCGCGGCCGGTGAGGTGGTGGCGCTGGTCGGCGAGTCGGGCAGCGGCAAGTCCACGGTGGCGGCCTCGACCGTGGGGCTGCTCCCGCCGGCCGCCGAGATCGTGGGCGGGACGGTGCACGTGGCGGGGCAGGAGGTGACCACGATGTCTGCCGCGGGCCTGCGGGCGTTGCGTGGCAACCGCATCGCGCTCGTCCCGCAGGAGGCGATGTGTGCGCTCGACCCGGTGCACACCATCGGTGCCCAGCTGGTCGAAGCCGTCCTGGTGCACACCCGGTGCACCAGGGGACAGGCGCGGGAGCGGGCCACCGAGCTGCTGGGCCACGTCGGCATCGACCCCGCCCGCATCGACGCCTACCCACACCAGCTCTCCGGCGGGATGCGCCAACGCGTGGTGATCGCGATGGCCCTGGCCAACGACCCGGCGGTGCTGGTGGCGGACGAGCCGACCAGCGGGCTGGACGTGCTGATGGAGGTCGAGATCCTCGCGCTGCTGGCGGACCTGCGCCGACGGAGGAACCTCGGCCTGCTGATCGTCTCGCACAACCTGCGCGTGGTGGAACAGGTCGCGGACCGCATCGCGGTGATGAAGGACGGCGAGATCGTGGAGGTCGGCCCGACCGCACAGATCGTCGGCGAACCCGCCCACTCGTACACCCGCAGGCTGATCGGCTCCGTCGTGCGGCTGGCACCGGTGCGGGAGCGGGTGAGCGCCTGATGAGCCTGCTGGAGATCCGTGGTCTCACGGTGTCCTTCCCCGGCCGCACCGCGGTGGAGGACGTCTGCCTGGACGTCGAGGCGGGCGAGTCCGTCGCGCTGGTCGGAGGGTCGGGGGCCGGCAAGTCCACGGTGGCCCGCGTGGTGGTGGGACTCGAGCAACCCTCGGCCGGGCAGGTGCGCTTCCAGGGCACCGACGTGGTGGGCATGCGTCGCCGAGCCGCGCGCGCCGTGCGGCGGGACGTGCACCTGGTCTTCCAGGACCCCTACGCCTCGCTTCCCCCCACCCTCACCGTCGCCGACATCGTCGCCGAGCCCATGGTGATCCACCGGATCGGCAGCGCCACCAGCCGACGGGACGCCGTGCGGCAGGCGCTGGCAGCGGTGAACCTCGACCCGGCCGAGCGCTACGCCAGCAGGTACGCCCACGAGCTCTCCGGTGGCGAGCGCCAGCGCGTGGCCTTCGCCCGCGCCGTGGTCACCGGGCCCAAGCTCGTCATCGCCGACGAACCGACCAGTGGGCTCGACGCGTCCCTGCGCATGCAGGTCATCGAGCTGATGGAGCGGTTGAACCGCGAGCAGGGCATCGCGATCCTGCACATCACCCATGACCTGGCGCTGGCTCAGCGCGGGTCGCAGCGGGTGGTGGTGATGCAGCACGGACGGGTGGTCGAGAGCGGCCCGGTCGCGTCGGTCCTCGGCGATCCCCAGCACCCGTACACCCAGGCGTTGGTGGCTGCCTCCAGCCACCCGCACATCGCACAGAAGGAGCTCTGACCGCAATGTTTGCACTGGTGACGATGTACCCGACCGGGGAGCTGTCCCCGTTCGCCGCAGGAGCGCTGGGGCACGACGTCTCGCCGATCGACTGCTACGACCTGTCCGACGCGACGCTGGGGCCGCACCAGGTGCTGGTGATCGGGTCGAACGTCGACCAGGAGCACCTCGCCCGCCGCCGCGGGGTGGTCCGTCGGTTCCTGGACGCCGGGAAGGTGGTCATCTTCTGCGGCCACCTCAACCAGGACTGGCTGCCAGGGGCGCGGCACTTCGAGCCGGTGATTCCGCCGCGACGGAAGAACTACAAGGTGACCGAGGCCGCGGATCACCCGGTGTTCCGTGGCGTGGCGCTGGAGCACATGAGCGAGCGACGCGGGGTGGCCGGGTTCTTCGCCCGCGGGCACCACCCGGTGCCCGACGGCGCCGAGGTGCTGGTGCGGCTGGTCGGTGGCCAGCCGGTCACCTACGTCGACCGGGTCTCCACGGCGGGGACGATCTTCGTGCACGCCACCGGTGACCTTTTCGGGTACGCGACCGGGCTGGCGGACAACACCGCCGCCAAGATCCCCGGGCAGCTCGCCGACTGGGCCGCCGCGGAAGCCAGCCAGCTGCAGAACCAGCCCCTCCGGCCGACCCCGCCCCTCGACCAGTGGGGCCCGCTGCCCGTGAGCCCGTCCACGGCGACCGGCCGGGGACTGGCCGCGGTGTACGGCGGCAGCTCGCACCACCACCGCGCGCTGACCACGCCCAAGTACGCCCAGCACCTCACCGGCGGAATGCTCTACCTGCCCGAGCTGGCGCAGACCGACCTGACCGGCTACGACGGCGTCATCATCCCCGAGCGCATCCACCAGGGACTGCTCGACGCCGCGGCGCCTCGCATCCTGGAGCTGCTCGAGGCCGGCGGCACCGTGGTGTCGTTCAGCGGCGGCGAGCCGCTGCCCGGGTTCCTGCCCGGCGTCCAGTGGGAGCACCGGCCCACCAACTACTGGTGGTGGCTGGAGCCCGGGGCGGACCTGGGCATGAGCACCCCCAACCCGCACCACTCCTTCTTCGGCCGGATGGGCGTCGAGGACTGCACCTGGCACTACCACGGGGCCGTCCAGCCGCCGCCCGGCGCGGAGGTGCTGCTCACCCTGCCCAACGGCGACGTGCTGGCCTACGTCGACCAGGTCAGCACTCCGGGAACGATGGTGATCGCGACCCTCGACCCGATGTCGCACTACGGGGCGTACTTCATGCCCGCGACGGAGCGATTCCTCGACGGATTCATGCCCTGGATCTCCGAGTTCAGCCAGACCGCCAACAATGGCGGCACGACAGTGAGGACTGCATCATGACCAACCCGCTCGAGGTGATGGACCAGGGCACCCTGCTCACCTTCGACTTCGACGACGCCCTGCGCTACCACGGGCCGCTGGCGCCCGGCGGAGTTGCCCACGCCTACCAGGTGCTGGCCCGCGGGCTGCAGGCGCTGGGCAAGAACGGCCCCGTCGAGCGGCGCGACATCACGGTCACCACCTCCCACGGCGGCCCGGGCGTCCGCGACACCTTCGAGCTGGTGACCCGGGCGGTGACCGAGGGGCGCTACACCGTGGACGGTGCCCTGAAGCGGCCGGAGCGCGGTCGCACGATGGAGATCTACGTCTTCCGGCTGGACTACCGCGGCGAGAGCGTCACGCTGGTGGTCCGGGAGGGATTCGTCCGGGACGAGTACATCGCCCTCTCCCGCAAGGCAGCCCGCACCGCGGAGGAGGAGGCTCGGCTGGTGGTGGTCAAGCAGGAGATGGCGGACCGGGTGATGGCCAGCCCGGCTGGGGACGTCTACGACGTGGTCTCCAGCGTGGGCGCGGCGTGAGGCCGGTCGCTGCGCGATGACCGGGAGCGGGACGGCTCACCCGGACGTCGACGTGGTGGTGGTCGGCGCCGGGCAGGCCGGGCTGGCGGCGGCGCACCACCTGAGCCGCCGGCTGCCCGCGGGTGGCTCGTTCGTGGTGCTGGACGCCAACGACGGTCCGGGGGGCGCGTGGCGGCACCGGTGGGACTCCCTCACCCTGGGCCGCGCGCACCGGGTGCACGACCTGCCCGGCCTGCCGCTGGTCGACCCCGACCCGGACCAGCCCGCCGCGCAGGTGGTCGCCGACTACTACGGCCGCTACGAGCAGCACTACGCCCTGCCGGTCCGCCGTCCCGTTCGGGTCGCCGCGGTGACGGCGCCGGAGGGTCCGCAGGGTCCGCTGGTGGTGGCCACCGACGCCGGCACCTGGACCACCCGCGCGCTGATCAGCGCCACCGGCACCTGGGACCGCCCCTACTGGCCGCGCTACCCCGGGCAGGAGCGCTTCGGTGGCCGCCAGCTGCACACCCACGACTACACCTCGGCGGAGGACTTCCGCGGGCAGCGCGTGGTGGTGGTGGGCGGTGGCACCTCGGCCGTGCAGCACCTGCTGGAGATCGCGCCCGTCGCCGCGAGCACCACGTGGGTCACCCGCCGACCGCCCCAGTTCGTCGACCGCCCCTTCGACGCGGAGTGGGGTCGCGAGGTGGAGCGCCGGGTGGCGGAGCGGGTGCGCGCCGGGCTGCCGCCGGTGAGCGTGGTGGGCACCACCGGTCTGCCGCTCACCGAGGAGTACCGGCGGGGGATCGACTCCGGTGTGCTGGTGGCCCGGCCGATGTTCACCGAGATCACCCCGCGCGGGGTGCGCTTCGCCGACGGTGCCGAGGTGGTCGCCGACGTCATCCTCTGGGCCACCGGCTTCCGGGCGTCGCTGGATCACCTGGCGCCGCTGCACCTGCGCGAGCCCAGCGGCGGGATCCGGATGGCGGACACCACGGTGGTCCGGGATCCACGGGTCCAGCTGGTCGGGTTCGGGCCGTCGGCCTCCACGCTGGGCGCCACCCGCGCCGGTCGCCTCGCTGCGCTCGCGGCGGTGCGCAGCCTGACGACATCCGGCACCGGCCTGACCAGGGAGAATGAGCACCAACCTCAACCTCAAGTAGAGAGTTAACAGCGTTAACCGTTGAGTTGAGGTTGAGGCTTTCTCTGGTCTCGTGGACGCGGTCAGATGAGGGTGCCGACGTCGGTGCGCACCAGGTGGTCCATCGCCCGCTCGGCCACGGCCGCGATGGTCATCGACGGGTTGCAGGCCGCGGCGCTGCCGGGCAGCAGGGCACCGTCGAGCACGTACAGCCCGGGCTGGTCGTGCACCCGGCCCTCCAGGTCGCAGACCGTGCCCATGCTCGCCCCGCCCAGCGGGTGCCAGGTGGACGGGAAGTAGTCGTTGGTGTCGGTGACGATGCTGGCGGGGCCGGCGATCCTGCGCACGATCGGGTCGATGTGGCCGGTCTGGATGGCGGTGTCGCCGTCCTTGGGCCAGTGCAGCACGGCGTTGTCGGTGGCGGAGTCGTAGCGGAAGCTGCCGCGGCTCTCGCTCACGCCGTAGCCGACCAGCATGGTGCTGCGCGCGTCGAAGCCCACGGGCGGCATGGAGGCCTGGATGACGGTGCAGGCGGTGGCCGGGTCGGCCCAGCTCTTGCTGCCGTAGACCACCGGGCCGCCCTGGGGCACCCCGAACCCGGTCGCGAGGTCGGTCCAGACGTAGATGCGGTCGGCGTTGGTGCCCCAGTTGCCGCCGAGGGCGTCGGGCAGGTCGGGGATCTGCCCGGTGGCCGCGGCCCGCACCAGCAGCTTGGTGGTGTTGAGGCTGCCGGCGGCCATCACCAGGGTCTTGGTGGTGAGGATCTTGGTCTCCAGCACCGTGCCGGCGCGGTCGATGCGCTCCACGTGCACCGTCCAGCGGCCGTCCTTCGCGCGGGCCACGTCGGTCACCTGGTGCAGGGTGCGCACGTCCACCCGTCCGGTGGCCTCGGCGGCGGCGAGGTAGGTGACGTCGATGGAGTGCTTGCCGCCGTTGTTCACCCCGAAGGCCCCGTCACCGTTGGTGTAGGACGGCTTCATCTCGCCGCGGGTCTCCGCCAGGGCGTAGCTCCAGTCGATGGGCATGGGGATCTTCTCCACGGGAAGGCCCGCGCGCTGGGCGTGCTCGGCGAACACCCGGGCCGCGCGGTAGCTGGGGGTGGCGATCAGCTCGTCGGGCGCCACGGCCAGCTTGAGCATCTGCGCCACCCGCGGGTAGTGCACCCGGTTCATGGTCTGCCAGTCGAGCTCGTTCGGGAAGTGCGCGTTGAAGACGGCCTCGTCCGGCTGCAGCGTCATCCCCTGGTACACCAGGGAGCCCCCGCCGACGCCCGCGGCGCACAGGGCGGTCATGTTCTCCCCGGGCACGATCTCCAGCAGCCCGGCGTAGGGCTCGATGATCGGTCGGCCGAAGATCTGCGGGACGGACTGGTGCCAGAGGAAGCGCTTGTCCGGCGCCGACACGCGCGGGAAGGTCTCGGCGTTCGGACCGCTGGGCCAGCGGATGCCGCGCTCGAGCACCACCACCGGCACGCCCGCCTCGGCCAGCCGCAGAGCAGCGACGCCACCACCGAAGCCCGACCCGATCACCACGGCGCGGTGGTCCTCGCGGGTGACGGGGGCCGTGGGGGAGCGGCGCGCACGGGGCCCTGCCGGGGACTGGGCGCTCGCCGACTGCGGGACGGCCAGCGAGGCGGCGACCGCGGCCGCACCGGTGAGAAACGCACGACGCTTGAGCTCAGACATGGGCGGGGCTCCCGACAGAGACGTGACGTGGGCCGGTGGGGCGCCGCGCCACGCTGGTGTCCCGAGACGAGTCGCACCGGCAACCAAGCTGTTCGCTAGGCGAACTCAAAACTAGACACTGGCCGACAATAGTGTCAAGAATTGAATTCTTGGCTACCGCTGGACGGGAGTGCCGGCCGCAGCCACCGGGACAGGAAGCGCCGCAGCGCATCGTCGTCGTGGACGGCGTCGTCGTCGAAGAGCACCACCGACAGCCCGAGGCGCAGCGTGATCTCCACCAGGTCGTCCAGGCTCGACGCCACCTCCGGGTGTCGCTCCGCGAGTGGCTCGAGCAGCTGTCGGGCGATCGGCTGGGCGCGATCCATCATGCCGGGGTCGAACACCGGGCTGCCGCGCTCGGCGTGAAACAGCGTGGCGAGCACCGGGTCGGCCCGCACCGCCGACCGGGCCACGACAACCAGCTCGACCACGTAGGCCAGTGCGCTGTCGGTGGCCTCCAGGCGCTGGCGGATGTCACCGAGCAGGTCCATGGCCAGTCCGGCGACCGCCTGCGACACCAGGTCCTCCCGGGTGCCGAAGATGCTGTAGACGGTCTGCCGCGACACTCCCGCGGCGCTGGCCACTGCGGCGATGTTCACCGCCTCGAACCCGCCACCGGCGATCAGCCCCAGCGTGGCGTCCAAGATCTTTCGGCGAGACCGCATTCGGCCATTATCGGCCAGCGCTGCGGCCGGGGGAGACCAGTGCCGCGCTGCTGGAGGGCGGTCAGCGGGTGGCGGCGAGCTGGGCCGACGGCGTGGTTGCCTGGGACGCGCCGGCGCGCAGGAAGGAGCCGGTGCGCTCGGCGCCGAGGAGCTCGGTCGGGGTGCCGTCCTCGACCACCACGCGCCCGGCGATCAGCACGAGCGGAACGGCTGCGTCGTTGCGGTTGACCATCCGCGACAGCCCGCCGTACTGCTCGACCGGGTTCTCGTGGTACTCGTCGAGCTCGGCGCCCAGGTGCTCGGGGTCGACGACGAGCAGGTCCGCCCGGTCGCCGAGGCGGAGGTGGCCCGCGTCGATGCCGTACCAGTCGGCGAGCTCACCGGTCAGGCGGTGCACGGCGCGCTCGACGGTCATGAACGGCGCGCCGGCTCGCTGCGCGTCGTGCACGTGGCGCAGCAGCCGCAGGCCCATGTTGTAGAAGGCCATGTTCCGCAGGTGGGCACCCGCGTCGGAGAAGCCCATCTGGATGCCGTCGGTGACGGCCATCTTCTTGAGCAGCTCGGGACGGTGGTTGCTGATGGTGGTGTGCCACCGCAGGGCCTTGCCGTGCTCGAGCACGAGGTCCAGGAACGCATCGACCGGGTGCAGTCCATCCCGCTCGATGCCGACCTGGCCGAAGGACTTGCCGACCACGCTGGCGTCTGGGCACTCCACGATCTCGGCGTCGAAGAAGTCACGGTGCCAGACCCGCAGGCCCCACTTCTCGTCGTAGTCCTTGCGGAACTTGCGGCGGTAGTCCTCGTCGCGCAGCAGCGCGTCCCGCTGCACCGCGTCGGACAGGTGCAGGGCGGCCGCACCGGAGCCGAACTCCTCGAAGATCACCAGGTCGATGCCGTCGGCGTAGACCTCGAACGGCACCGGCAGGTGCTGCCACCGAAAGTCGCCGCCCAGTCGGTTGATCGTGCGCGACAGCGGCCCCATCAGGTGGATGACGGCCGGGTTGGCCTTGATGTCGGCCGCCGACAACAGGCTGGTCTTGAGGCGGGGCCGGCCGAGGCCCAGCGAGGTGACCAGCTGGGAGACGACGTTGCGGGGGTTCTTGATGTCGGGGCCGGACTGCAGGATGGCGCTGCGGCGACGGAGGATCGCCTGCAGGCGCCGCAGCTCCCGGGGCTTGGCGTACGTGGAGGGCAGCGTCCGCGAGCGGCAGGTCTGTCCGTCCAGCTTGTCGAACAGCAGCTGCTGCGACGACATGCCCACGAATCCCGCGTCCAGCGCCTCCTCGAGCATCTCCTCCAGCCGAGCCTGCTCGGTGCGGGTCGGGCGCACGTCGGGCCGGGTGGACCGGTCGAGCCCCATCACTGCGGCGCGGGCGTCGGAGTGGCCGAGGAACGCGGCGAGGTTGGGGCCGAGCGGGAGACGCTCGAGGGCGGCGACGTACTCGCCGGCGGTGCTCCAGGTCTTGGTCGTGTCGACCGCGCGGATGACGTCGCCGCGGGGGATCGCCTCCACCCGGCCGAACAGGTCGCCGGCGACCTCGCCGTCGACGTGGATGGTGGACAGGGAGCAGGACCCGATGAAGACCGTGGTGACCCCGTGGCGCACCGACTCGGGCAGGCCGGGGCCGTGGAGAACCTCCACGTCGTAGTGGGTGTGGATGTCGATCAGACCCGGCAGCACCCACTTGCCGGTCGCGTCCACGACCCGGGTGTCCGGTCCGGGCTGGAGCGCCTCGGTGGAGAGCGCCACCACGACCCCGTCGCGGATCCCGATGAACGCGGTCCGCGGTGCTGCGCCGGTGCCGTCGTACACCAGTCCGCCGGCGATGATGGTGTCGTAGCTCATGCGAACGCCCTCTCGAGGTGGGCCTCACCGCAGGGGAGAGCGGTACCGGCTGCTCGAACCGTATGTGACCTGCGTCATCAATGCCAGTGGCCGCAGCGTCACCCAGCGCTCAGGTCAAGGCGGCCGGGGTCCAGAGCGGCCAGGCGGGCGTGCCCACCGGCTGGCCGTACTCGTAGACCGCGACGCGACGAAACGGTTCGTCGAGACGGGAGTTGTCGTAGAAGTCGGCCCGGTCCACCCGGCCACGGGCCTGCGCGAGCAGCTCCCACAGGCGTTGGTAGCGCTGCCGGATCTTGCTCTCCGGCACCGCGTGGCCGCCATGGGCGACGCGATCGGTCACGCGGGCCACCGCCAGGCCCTCGGGAATCATGACGACGTGCAGCGACACCGTGTAACCGCAGACCTGGGCGTGGTGCAGCAGGTCCAGCTTGCTCGGGTGGCTGAAGACGGTCTCCGTGATGAAGGAGGTCTGCTGGGCCATCAGCCGGTCCCGTTCCTGCGCGGCCAACCGGGAGACCTCGCCGGCACGGCGCTGCTGCTCGGCCCGGTCGTCGGGCCACAGCCGCTCGGCGATCAGGTCGGCGTTGACGAACGGCAGGTGCATCCGCGGTACGAGCACCTCCTGGGCGAGGGTGGACTTGCCCGCCCCGTTGGAGCCCGCCAGCAGGTGCAGGACTGGTGTGCCCACCCTCAGTCGGCGTCCGGGCCGCTGGCCTCACCGTGCGTCGTTTCGTGCACCACGGCGTTGCCGTGCTCGTCGGCCTCCGACCACCGGGTGCGCCCCTGCTCGGCGAACCGGGCCCGCAGGTCCAGGGTTGCCAGGTCGGCCTCGACTCCTTCACGCCACCCGGTGCGCACCGCTGCCTGCTCCCGGTCGCCGACCTCGTCGTAGGACAGCTGCCCGGCGAGCACGCGGCCGATGTCGCGCTGGGAGATCCCAGCGGACGCCTCGAGCTCACGACCCAGGCGGGCCCAGTGGGCCAGCTGCTGAGCGGCGCTGCGGTGGGCCCGCGCGCCGGCGGCCTGCGCGGACTCGAAGAGTGCCGCGTCGAAGCGTGTGGGTGTGGTCGACGACGGTGCCATGGCCAGCTCCTCGGTTCTCGTCCAGTCCGCACTGCCAGCGTAGCAAGGTGCTACACCCACTCTAGGGCGGCGCGAGGTGACTGGGGGTGGAGCGCGGCTCGGGCGTCCGCCGGCATCGCGCGAGTCGAGCGGTTTGTCCACCCTGGCACCAGCCCTCGATATGTCACAGTGACGTATTGGGGGGTCGCAGCGGGGTGTCCGGGGACAGGGGTCTCGAAACTGGAGGCGCGGTCCGGCGATCGTCGGTGCCAGAATGTGCTGAGGACCGACTCGCGGGGAGGCTGGCGCCGTGCGGAAACTGACCTTCGGCATGAACCTGAGCCTGGACGGGTACATCGCCGCACCCGGAGGCGACATCGGCTGGAGCGCGCCGAGTGATGAGCTGTTCCAGTGGTGGTCCGACCGGGTGGGCACGACAGATCTGGCGCTGTACGGGCGCAAGCTGTGGGAGACGATGAGCTCACACTGGCCGACCGCCGACCAGCAGCCTGGTGTCACCCCGGCGGAGGTCGAGTTCGCCCACCGCTGGCGGGAGATGCCCAAGGTGGTGTTTTCCTCGACGACCAGCACGATCGACGGGGACACCCGTCTGGTCACTGGCGACGCGGTCGCCGAGATCGCCCGGCTCAAGGCCGAGGACGGCGGCCCCATGGACATCGGCGGCGCCACGCTCGCTGCGGCGGCCATGCGGGCCGGGCTGATCGACGAGTACGTGTTGGCCACCGCGCCGGTGATGGTGGGCGGCGGCACGCCGTTCTTCACGGCGCTGGACAGCTGGGTGAACCTGAACCTGGTGGAGACGCAGACGTTTCCCGGCGGCGTGGTGCTGAGCAGGTACGAGACGGTGCGCTGAGCGCCCGACGTCGGCGTTTCAGCCCCCTGGACTAAGCGCCGATAACCTACATTATGACATTTACACCGGTCAGCACGCTCCCCACCCGGTACTGCGCCCTGTCCGGTGCGTAGCCTCGAAGGCATGAGTTCCCTTGCTTCACACACCGCCCTGGTCGTCGGCGCCACTGGAATCGCCGGACAGGCCCTGTGCCGTCTCCTGGTCGGCGAGGGCTGGGACGTCCTGGGCCTGTCGCGGCGGGCTGCGAGCGACGTTCCTGGCGTGGTGTCCGTCCAGGCTGACCTGACCGACGCCGCCGGTCTGCGAGATGCCCTGGCCGGGCACCAGCCGACGCACGTCTTCCTCACCGCCTGGGCTCGCCAGGACACTGAGGAGGACAACATCCGCGTCAACAGCGCCATGGTCCGCGACGTCCTGGAGGCTGTCCGGCCCGCGGCGTCGGTGCGCCACGTCGCGCTGGTGACCGGGCTCAAGCACTACCTCGGTCCCTTCGAGGCCTACGGCAAGGGCAACCTCCCCGACACGCCCTTCCACGAGGACGAGGACCGGCTGCCCTACCCGAACTTCTACTACGCCCAGGAGGACGAGCTCTTCGCCGCCGCCGCGCGCGATGGCTTCACCTGGAGCGTGCACCGGGCTCACACGATCATCGGCTACGCCCTGGGCAACGCGATGAACATGGGCCAGACTCTCGCCGCGCAGGCCGCGCTCTGCCGCGAGCAGGGGCTGCCCTTCGTGTTCCCGGGGTCGGAGACCCAGTGGAACGGCGTGACCGACATGACCGACGCGGGGTTGCTGGCCGAGCAGATGCACTGGGCGGCCGTCACCCCCGCCGCCGCCGACACCGCCTTCAACACCGCCAACGGCGACGTCTTCCGGTGGCGCTGGATGTGGCCGCGCCTCGCCGAGCGCCTGGGCGTTGACCCCGTGGGGTACGAGGGCCACCCGCGTCCCCTGGAGGAGCAGATGGCCGACGCCGCACCGGTGTGGGCCGAGCTCGCCGCACGCGAGCAGCTGCGCGAGCACGACCTGCACCGCGTCGCCTCGTGGTGGCACACCGATGCCGACCTCGGCCGCGACATGGAGTGCTTCACCGACCTGGCCCGCAGCCGGGCCGCCGGGTTCACCGGCTACCGCTCGACGCTCGCCAGCTTCCTCGAGCTGTTCGACCGGCTCGAGCAGGATCGGGTCGTGCCCACGCCCCGTCGATGAGCTCCTAGCCGCGGTCCGGGAACGCGGCGTCGGTCTCGTCGCGACCCGGCACTGCTGACACCGGGTAGGACAAGACCGTGAGCACGTCGTCGTGCAGCGCGGCGTTGGAGTAGAAACCACCGCCCTTGTCGCTCGCGTGTCCGCCGGTGGGGTCGGTGAACCGCCCGCCCGCTTCCTGGACCAGCAAGATCCACGGAGCGTGGTCCCACGTGAAGTAGCGCTCAGCGAGGAAACCATCGATCTCCCCTCGGACGAGCTCAACCAACGGCAAGGGGCTCGAAGGCGGACGAAATCCGGCAGGCAGCCGGTCTCGTCCTGGGCTGGCAAGGGCGTCCAGCGCTGCCTCGGCCACCCTCGACGTGGCGCTGACGGAGAGACGCCGGACCTCGCCACCGACTCGAGGCCAGGCTGCTTCGAAAGCCCCACCGTCCCGCACCGCCCACCAACGAGTGCCGAGCGCGGGCGAGGTCACCACTGCCAGCGCGGTGACTCCACCGATCTCGAGGGCCACATGGATCCGCCAGTTCGGATCACCTCGGCTGAAGAACCCGGTGCCGTCAATGGGGTCAAGGATCCACAGGCGCTCGGATTCACCTTCCTGACCGTGCTCCTCCCCCAGCAACGCATCGCCCGGGCACACCGCTGAGAGGCACTCACGAAGGAGCCGCTCCACGGCGACGTCGGCTTCGGTCACAGGCGATCCGTCAGCCTTGGCGGTGGCCGTGACGCCCGACGTGAAGAACTGCAGCGCTAGATCGGCGGCTCGGTCTGCGACGTCGAAGGCGACCTGAAGGTCAGTCGAGTAATCCATCGCGGGTAGACGCTATCGGCCCAGGGCGCGGCGCGCGCGAGCAGCCACCCGACCGCAGATACTCTCCGCCGCAACGGTGCTCATAGATGATGGTCGCTGGAACGGTGATAGAGCTCGCGTTGCCAGGGACGACAAGGAGACTGCGGCATGACCGAGATCGCGAAGGGCTCGAAAACCGACCTGCGAGGGACGCAATTCACCGTCCGCATCGACAGCACGCAGCAATCCGGGCACAACGTTGATGTCGCGGCCACGTTGCTCGGACCATCGGGAAAAGTCCGGAGCGACGCGGACTTCGTGTTCTTCAACAACCCGGCTGGGGCTGGCGTAACCCTGGTTTCCGACGCGGTCGTCGAGGTGGACCTCGCCAGGGTCCCGGCAGAGGTGGACAGAGTGCTGGTGACGGCCAGCACAGAAGCGATCGGCACGACGTTCGGCGCCGTTGCGGCCCCGACGGTGCACGTCGTGAGCGACGCCGAGACCATGCAGTTTCGCCCTTCCGGACTGACCACCGAGACGGTGCTGCAGGCAGTGGCGTTCTATCGACGCGGACAGGGTTGGCGCCTCGACGCAGTGGGCCAGGGCTACAGCGGTGGACTGGCCGCGTTCGCTGCTGAGCACGGCATCGACGTCGACGACCCCGGCACTCCCCCAGCCGTCCCCGCTCCCCCGGCGCCGCCGGCCGCCGCGCCGCCGGAGCCGACATCGACGATCAGCTTCTCCAAGGTCAAGGTCGCACTGACCAAGGACTCGCCCGAGAAGAAGGCGACGATCGACCTCCGCAAGAGTCAGGGCGACCCGAGCTGGGTGTTGACGGTCGGGCTGGAGTGGGACGGGCGCGGGGCCACCTACGACCGCAACGGACAGGTCAAGCGCTTCGGCAAGGGTGACCTCGACGTCTACTTCTTCTGCCGCAACGAGGAGACCAACAATTACGTGGTCATCAGCGGCGAGAAGGGGCATCGGGGCAGCCTCGACGCCTGGCCGTTCATGCACCACGACGGAGACAGCAAGGGGCCCGGAGCGAGGTCGAAGCCGGCCACCGAGCAGGTGCGGGTGCGCCCCCAGGAGAACGGCGACCTGCTGGTGAACGTGTACCAGAGCGTCGACAACGGCGGCGGAGCCATCAACACCTTCGGCAAGCCCCGGGTGGCCATCCGCTACGGACGCATGGGGGTGGACGGGTTGCCCGGCCCGGATGCGGACGAGGTCCTGGTGTTCATCGGCAACGACGAGGACTCCTACTGGGCCACCGTCGCTCACGTCGACGTGCAGGACGGAATCCTCACGGTGGACGGGGAGACCCGCTACAGCGAGCCGGGCGAGGAGTGCATGCCAGGGCTGGACACTGCGGGGGGTTGGGTGCGGGAGCCGAAGGGCGGACCTGTCGGGCGGAGCAAGAGAGCGAACAAGGGAATCGGGTTGACCCGGTACGCCGGCAAGTGCCCGCCACCCGCGAAGTAGCCCTGTCGGGCTGAGGAAACTCCGCGTTTGGGACGGGAAACCTGCGTACCGCAGCGCTTGTTGAGACTTACCGAACGATGTCTCAGTAAGATGGTCCTATGTCAGCCACTGACCATGCAGCCGAGAGCGGCAGTGGTGTGGGCGCATGGCCGGCAGTGGCCTACGAAGAGCTGCCGTGGCGCTCCTCGATCGACCCGAGCCTCGTCTCGCGACGGGTGCGGGAGCGCCACTCTGCTCCCTACTCGGCCGCCCTCGTGCCGGCGATCGCGGCGGTGGAGCTGGCGCTGCCCGCATCGACGCTGGCACTGACCGAGGAGGCTTCCGCCGAGATAGCCCGCTTCGACGCCGAGGTCGGAGCGGAGCTGGCCCCGTTCGCCGCCATCTTGCTCCGGTCGGAATCAGCTGCGTCCTCCATGATCGAGAACCTGACCTCGGGTGCGAAGGCGATCGCGCTGGCGGAGCTGGGCGGGGTGGCCAAGCGCAACGCCGCCGAGATCGTCGCCAACGTGCGGGCCATGCAGGCTGCCGTCGCGCTGGCCGACCGGCTCGACGAGCACACCGTGCTCGCCATGCACGAGGCACTGATGGGTCATCTGCACCCGGAGGTGGCCGGACGCTGGCGGGAGGAGCAGGTGTGGATCGGTGGCGACGGCTACGGACCGCACGGGGCCGACTTCGTTCCCCCGCACCACACCCACGTGCCCGCGGCGATCGCCGACCTTCTCAACTACGCCCGCCGCGACGACGTTCCCGTGATGGCCCAGGCCGCAGTCGCCCACGCCCAGCTCGAGACCATCCACCCCTTCCCGGACGGCAACGGGCGCACCGGCCGTGCGCTGGTGCACGCCATGCTGCGCAACAAGGAGCTGACCCGCAGGGTCACCATTCCCGTGTCGGCAGGTCTGCTCACCGACACCGGCCGGTACTTCAGCGCTCTGACCGCCTACCGTGCCGGAGAGGTGGTGCCGATCGTGGAGCTGATGGCCTCGGCGTCCCTGCACGCGATCGCCAACGGTCGCCAGCTCGCCGCCGAGATCACCCGCATCCGCACCGGGTGGGACGACACGGTGGTCGCCCGCCGCGACGCCGCCGCCTGGCGCCTGGCCGACCTGGTGCTGCGCCAGCCGGTCGTGAACTCAGAGACCGTGGCCCGCGAGCTCGCGATCCCGCCGACCAGCGCGCTCGCCGCCATCGGTGTGCTCGTCTCCAGCGGAGTCCTGGTGGAGATCACGGGCGGCAAGCGCAACCGGCTGTGGCAGTCACCGGAGATCCTGGGTGCCCTGGACGACTTCGCCGCACGGGCAGGCAGGCGTCGCCTGGACGACTCCTAGCCACTCAGGGGAGATCTGGCCGCCGGCGGTGAGGAACCGCGTCCGAACGCGGACCTCACGCCATTGTCGAGAGGCAACCAGTGGTCATCTCCGCCACGTAGCGGTTTTGGCTGGCCGGTCGGATCGCATGGTTGTATTGCCCCATGCGTTCCCAGCCTTCGGCCGCAGTGTGGCCAGCCGTTCACCACGAACGCCACATCCTTGTTGGAGAACTTGAATCGCTCACCTCAGAGCAATGGGCCCAGCCCTCGCTCTGCCCCGGCTGGGACGTTCACGACGTCGTGGCTCATCTCGTGGATTCCGCGAAGACGACTCGCCTCGGCTTTCTCCGTCGAATGGTGACCGCGAGGCTCGATTTTGACAAGGCCACGGCACACGGGGTCGTCAGGGAACGTGGCGCGACTCCAGGCGCGACCTTGGCTGAGCTCCGCCGCGTGCGCGAAGCAACCACGACGCCGCCCGCTGCCCTGGCAACACGACTCGTCGAGATCATCGTGCATGGTGAGGACATTCGGCGTCCCCTGGGTCTGGTGCACTCCTACCCGGTTGAGTCGGTCAACGCGGCCTTGTCTTATCAGCTCAGGACCTCCGTCTCCATGGGCGGTGGCAAGGAACGCGCAGCTGGATTCCGGCTGCACGCTTCCGACGCACGGTTCGAGCACGGTTCTGGATCAGATGTCACAGGAACCTCCTTGGCACTTCTCATGGCCATCTCGGGCCGCCCCGCCGACAAGGAAGATTTCTCCGGTGACGGTGCCGCCACGTTCCTGCACAAGCTAGAACAAGCGTCTTGATGAGCAGCCACGTCCCGTGCTGATGCACAACAGCACCCCACCCCAAACTGGGGTGAGGTGCCGTCGTAGCACGGAGGCGACTGTTACCCGGTCACGCCGTAGTCCTGCGTGATGCCCGCCAGGCCGGCCGCGTAACCCTGACCCACGGCGCGGAACTTCCACTCCGCCCCGTTGCGGTAGAGCTCGCCGAAGACCATCGCGGTCTCCACGGAGGCGTCCTCGGACAGGTCGTAGCGGGCCAGCTCGGTCTGGTCGGCCTTGTTGACCACGCGGATGAACGCGTTGCGGACCTGGCCGAAGGACTGCTTGCGGGCCTCGCCGTCGTAGACGGAGACGGGGAAGACGACCTTCTCGGCCTCGGCCGGAATGGTGCCCAGGTCCACGGTGATCTGCTCGTCGTCACCGGCGCCCGCGCCCGTGAGGTTGTCGCCGCTGTGCACGACAGCGTTCTCCGGCGAGGCCAGGTTGTTGTAGTAGACGAAGTGCTTCGGGGTGACCACCTTGCCGTCGGCTCCACAGACGATGGCGCACGCGTCGAGGTCGAAGTCCTCGCCGGTGGTGGTGCGGGCGTCCCAGCCCAGGCCGACCGTGACGGCGGTGAGCCCCGCTGCGCCAGCCTGCTTGGTCAGCGAGATGTTGCCGCCCTTGGTGAGAGAAACTCCCATGTGGTGCACGCTCCTTTGGGGTGCTGCCCCGGCGCAGGAGTGCGGACCGGGGTGTGGTGCTGTTCCTACCGTGCTTGTGCTGCGGCGGTTTCCGCCAGCCTCTCACCGATTGGTGAGGGTTTGGGTCAGCGCGCGCCCTGTGCCGGTGCATTTCTGCGGAACGACACCGGCGGCGCAGTGTCTAGGATCTGCCTCCAGTGGTGGTCCGCCGGATTACCGCCCCCACCAGCCCGGGAAGGTCCGCCGTGCCCCTGCTCAGCTCGTTGTCCGGGGAGCTCGACGACTCGGCGGCCGCGGTCACCGTCGGCGACAGGTCCGTGTCCCGCGAGCAGCTGCTCGCCGCGGCGACGGCGGTGGCCACCGAGGTCGCCGGGGCCAGCAGCGTGGCCATCGACGCCCGTGCCGAGCTCGAGACGGTGGTGGCGGTGACCGGGTGCCTGCTCGCCGGTGTTCCCGCGGTCCCGGTCCCGCCGGACTCCGGTGAGCGCGAGCGGCAGCACCTCCTGGCCGACTCCGGTGCGCAGCTGTGGCTGGGCGCGCCGCGGGACGACGTGCAGGTCCCGGTGGTGCCGGTGGACGCCCGGGCCAGGTCCGCGGCGTCGCTGCCTGCTGTCGACGAGGACGCGCCCGCCCTGATCGTCTACACCTCGGGCACCACGGGCGCCCCCAAGGGCGTGGTCCACTCCGGACGATCCGTCGCCGCCTGCCTGGACGGTCTGGCGTCGGCGTGGCAGTGGACCGCCGAGGACACCCTTGTCCACGGCCTGCCGCTGTTCCACGTGCACGGACTGGTCCTCGGCGTGCTCGGTGCGCTGCGGGTCGGCTCTCCCCTGGTGCACACCGTCCGGCCCACCGCCCAGGGCTACGCCGCCGCGCCGGGAACGCTGTACTTCGGGGTGCCGACCGTGTGGTCGCGCATGTGCGACGACGCCACGGCGCTCCAGGGCCTCGCCCACGCGCGGCTCCTCGTCTCCGGCAGCGCACCCCTGCCGGTGTCGGTGTTCCAGACCCTCGCCGCCGCAACGGGAAAGGCCCCGATCGAGCGGTACGGGATGACCGAGACCCTGATCACCGTGAGCACCAGGTTCGACGGAGAGCGCCGGCCCGGCTGGGTGGGCACCCGGCTCGACGGTGTGCGAACGCGCCTGCGCGCGGAGTCCGGTGCGCTCGCCCCGCACGACGGAACCTCCATGGGCCAGCTCGAGGTGCACGGCCCCACCCTGTTCGACGGCTACCTCAACGCCCCCGAGCGCACCACCGAGGTGATGGGCGACGACGGCTGGTTCGCCACCGGAGACATCGCGGTGATCGACCCGGGCGGGTTCCACCGCATCGTCGGGCGTGAGTCGGTCGACCTGATCAAGTCTGGCGGCTACCGCATCGGCGCCGGTGAGGTGGAGCACGCCCTGCTCGTCCACCCCACCGTGCGCGAGGTTGCCGTGGTCGGCGTGCCCGACCCTGACCTCGGCCAGCGCATCGTCGCCTACGTGGTGGGTGAGGGGTGCGACGAGAAGACCCTCATCGACTTCGTCGCCACCACGCTGTCCGTGCACAAGCGCCCCAGGGCGGTGCGGGTGGTGAGCGCACTCCCCCGCAACGAGATGGGCAAGGTGCAGAAGAAGGCACTGATGGCCGAGGGCGGCAGCAGCTGACCCCGAAAACCCGGTGCGCTCAGCGCCCTGCCCTCCCTACCCTGTGGTGAACGCGCAGCAACGGAGGTGACGGCATGGGCACGGAGCACGCGAGCGCCGAGCACGCCCCGTTGCTCCGGGCACTGCAGGACGTCAGCTCCTCGACCAGGCTGCGCGCGGCGCTGGCGGCCGGTACCCGGCCCGACCCGCGGCTGGTGGACCCGCTCGTCGCCCGGTGCGCGACCGAGCCGGACTTCTTCGTCCGCGACATGCTCACCTGGGCGCTGACCCGCCACGAGCCCGCGACCACGGTTCCCCGGCTGGTCGCGGAGCTGGGCTCGGACACCGACCAGGCCCGCAGCCAGGCCCTGCACACGCTGTCCAAGATCGGTGACCGCAGCGCCTGGCCCGCCGTCACCCGAGCACTGCTGACCGACGCCGACGACGAGGTGGCCCGCACCGCGTGGCGAGCCGCCGTCGTGCTGGCGCCCGAGGACGAGACGCCGGAGCTGGCACGGGTGCTGGGCAGCCAGCTCGGGCGTGGGAGCCGCGAGGTGCGGCGGAGCCTGAGCCGCGCCCTGGTGGCCCTCGGGGACGTCGCCTCGCCGGTGCTCGAGGGTGCGACCACCAGCTCCCGTCCAGCAGTGCGCGTGCACGCGATCGCCACCCAGCACCTGCTGCGCGACCCGGACGCAGGGTTCGACCACGCGCTGGCGCACGCAGAAGACGTCGCTGCGCTGGGTCCTGCCCAGGCGGGTGAGGCTGGGTGAACCTGCAGGACCTGGCGCGGCTGCGCCGAGTGACGCCAGCGGCGCACCGTGGCCGAGATGATGGCCAAGGGCACCTACGCGGCCCAGCTCAGGCGGGCGCCAGGGCGACGGCGTCATCCTCGGTGGTCGGGGTGGTCCGCGACCTCTCCGGTGCCCGATCGTGGCTGGGCGTCGCGCGCCAGGCCGAGGCGATCGGCATCCGCCGGTCGCGGCCGAACGCCAACCGGGTCAGCTTGATGCGCGGGCCGGCCTGGCGACGCTTCCACTCGCTGGTCTCGATCAGCCGCAGCACCCGCCGCACCAGCGCGTCGGCCGCACCGGCGTCCATGCCGCCCTCGACCAGCAGCTGCACGCACTCATCGGGGGTGGCGTGCTCCTCCAGGAAGGCGGCGAGCACCGGGTCCAGCACCTCGTACGGCGGCAGGCTGTCGGAGTCCAGCTGCCCCTCGGCGAGCTCCGCCGACGGTGGCTTGGTCAGGGTGGAGGCCGGGATCGGCGGGGTCTGGCCCAGGCTGGTCGCGTGGGCGTTGCGCCAGCGGGCCAGGGCGTACACCCCGGGCATCACCGTGCCGTCGGAGTAGGTGACGGTGGACTTCCAGGCGTCCCCGACGGGGTTCGGGGCCGTGCCCAGGGCGTCCCCACCGACGGTCATGTAGCCCACCGCCGACTCGGACTTGTTGCCGGTGGTCAGCAGCAGCAGGTCGTGGGTGTTGGCCAGCGCCATCAGCGTGACCGCCCGCATCCGGGCCTGCAGGTTCTCCTGCGCGACGGCGAAGCCTGCCGGGCGCTGCCCGTCAGGGGCCTGCAGCAGCGCGTCCAGGGTGTCCAGGCGCTCGCCGACCGCGCCGCCGATCGGCACGACGTCGAAGCGCATCCCGAGGTTGTCCGCCAGCGCCTGGGCGTCGTCGACGCTGCCTCGTGAGGAGTACGGGCCGGGCAGGCCCACGCCCCACACGTTGTCCGGGCCGAGGGCGTCACAGGCGATGGTCGCGACCAGGGCGGAGTCGATGCCGCCGGACAGGCCCAGCACCGCGCGGGTGAAGCGGGTCTTGGCGAAGTACTCGCGCAGCCCGAGGACAGCGGCGGAGTACACCGCCTCCTCCCCCGTCAGCCCCGGGGCGCAGCCCGGCGCCGGCAGCGGTGGACGGGCCCCGGGCTGGGCCGGCACCGCCGCGGCGGGAGTGACGTGCAGCGGGCGGGGTTCTCCCACGGGCACGTCGAGGATGAGCAGGTCCGGGGTGAACGCGGCAGCGCGGGCGAGCAGGGCGCCGTCCGGGCCGGCGACCAGGCTGGCACCGTCGAAGACGATCTCGTCCTGGGCGCCGACGGTGTTGACGTAGGCGACCGCGCAGCCGGTGCGGGCCGCGGCGTCGCAGACCAGCTGCTCGCGCAGCGCGGCCTTGCCCACGTGGAACGGGCTGGCGTTGAGCACCACGATCGCCTGGGCGCCGTCGGCGGCGGCAGCGTCGACGAGGGCGTCGTCCCATAGGTCCTCGCAGATCAGCACGGTCACCTGTACGCCGGCGACGGTGATCAGGGTGGTCTGCTGCGGGCCGGGGGCGACGTGGCGGGCGTCGTCGAAGATCGCGTACGTCGGCAGGCGGCGCTTGGCCACGGCGGCCAGCACCGCGCCACCGTGCACGGCCACGGCGACGTTGCGGATCGGGCGGGCCAGGGCGTCCAGACGTCCGGGCGTCGCGGCGGCCTCCCCGGCGGCGGGCAGGTCGGCGGTGTGCATCGGCGCGCCCAGCAGCGTCAGGCACGACCCGGACGTGGTGGCGAGCTGGTTGACGGTGGCGGCGGTGGCGGTGAGCAGGTCCGGCATGGTCAGCAGGTCCTCCAGCGGGTAGCCGCTCAGGTGCATCTCCGGGGTCAGGCACAGGTCGGCGCCGGCGCGCTCGGCGGCGGCCATCGCCGCGCTGGCGGTGGCGGCGTTGGCGGCCAGCGCACCGACCTGCACCGGCAGCTGGGCCAGCGCGATCCGCAGGGTCGTCGGGGTGCTCATCGGGTCTGCTCCTGCTCGGTGGGGGGACGGTTGTGGGTGCGCATCAGCGGGGGCATCAGCGCGGTGGCGGTCCCGGCGGAGTACAGGGCGGCGGGGCGGCCCGCGGTGGTGCGCTTCGGGGCGTCGACAGGGGTGAGGAAGCCGTCGATGCTCAGCACCTTGCGGCGGAAGTTCGCCGGGTGCAGGGGGTAGCCCCACACGGTCTCGTAGACCTTGCGCAGCTGGGCGATGGTGAACGTGGGCTCGCAGAACGCCGTCGCGATGGTGGTGTACTCCAGCTTGGCCGCCGCCCGCTCGACGGCGTCGGTGAGGATCTGGTCGTGGTCGAAGGCCAGGTGCACCCCGGTCTCGGCCAGCGCCCGCAGCGGCACGAAGCGGGCGGTGGTGGCGTCGGTGCCGGCGACGGGGTCGGCGGCGTTGGGCACCAGGGCCAGGTAGGCCAGCGACAGCACCCGGGTGCGCGGGTCGCGCCCCGGCGCGGTGTAGGTGCGCAGCTGCTCCAGGTGGGCGTAGGTGCCGGTCTCCTCGGCCAGCTCGCGGGCGGCGGCGGTGTCGGCGTCCTCGTCGGGCTCCAGGAAGCCACCGGGCAGGGCGAGGTGGCCCTTGAACGGGTGGTCGCCGCGGGTGATGAGCAGCGCACACAGCTCGTCGTTGCGGATGGTCAGCACGACGACGTCCACCGTCACCGACGGGCGGTCGTAGGCGGAGGGGTCGTAGCGAGCGAGGAAGGCCTCCTCGGTGTCGGTCTCCCCCACCGGGCGGGCGGGCCGCTTCGGGGTGCTCATGCCGGCACCGGAAACGCGGCGGTGCTGGGCAGGTAGGTGGCGCCGGCGCCCAGCATCGTGTGGCGGGCGGCGTGACCCATCTCGAAGGTCACCGGCACCGTCAGGTCCGACAGCACGCGCACCCGGAAGCCGTGGCGCAGCGCGGCCAGCACCGTCGCGAACACGCAGTGGCTCTCGGCGATGCCGAAGACGTCCACGTCGGTGACGCCGGCGGCGCGCAACACGTCCACCGCTGCGGTGCCGTCGGTGGTCGCCCCGTCGAACAGCGAGTAGGCGGCCTCGTGCTGGCCCTTGAGGATGCGCACGTCGATGCGGGCGTTCGCCAGCGCCGGGTGCAGCTCGGCGTTGGGAGTGCCGGCCACGCCGTGCGGCGGCCAGGAGTCGACGAAGTCCGGGGTCGCCGAGAAGTGGTCGCCCGGGTCGACGTGGTAGTCCTGGCTGGTCATCACCAGGTCGTAGTCACCGTCGTGGGCGGCGAGAAACGCCGCGCCGCGGGTGCAGACGTCGTTGCCGCCGGCGACGGGCAGCTCACCGTCCTCGCAGAAGGTCGGCTGGCAGTCCACGACCAGGCAGGCCCGCACGACCGTGGTGGCCTCGCTGGGGGTGTCGGTGGTGTCGGTGGTCATGACGGTGTCCTTTCCGGTGGTCGTGGTGCTCGGGGGCGGGGCGGTGATCACTGCTCGCCGCCGATCAGTCGGGGCGCGCCGGGAGCCAGGTCCAGGTCGTCGGTGGTGAGCTCGGCCATCGCCCCGCGGTGGTGGGCGCGGATGTCGTCGATGCTGGGGTTGTGCACCCGGACCCCGTCGCGCACGACGGGGACCTGCAGGGCGCGACCGGTCGGCACCGCGGCGGTGACGTCGCTGATCAGGTAGCGGGTGGTGACGTGCTCAGCCACGGCGACGCCGTCGTCGTCGAGGATGCGGCGGGCCCGCTTGCGGCCGCCGACGCTGGCCTTGCTGCTGCTGCGCTTGGCCACCGGGCGCAGCGCCGTGTCCAGGCCCGGCTCGTCGGCGATCGCGACCAGCTTGAACACCATCTCCGCCGTCGGTGCACCCGAGCCGGTGACCAGGCGGGTGCCGACGCCGTAGCCGTCGACCGGGACCTCGGCCAGCTCGGCGATGGTGTGCTCGTCCAGGTCGGAGCTGACCACGATGCGGGTGTTCACCGCACCGAGGGCGTCCAGCAGCTCTCGGGCTGCGGGCACCTCCACCCGCGGGTCCCCGGAGTCCAGGCGCACCCCGCCGAGGTCGGTGCCGGCGACCTCCACAGCGGTGCGTATGCCGGTGGGGATGTCGTAGGTGTCCACCAGCAGCGTGGTGGCAGTGCCCAGGGCGGCGACCTGGCTGGCGAACGCCGCCCGCTCGTCGCGGTGGGCCAGGGTGAAGGCGTGCGCGGCCGTGCCGGTGGTGGGCACGCCGTAGACGTCGCCGGCCTGCAGGTTGGAGGTGGCGGTGAAGCCGGTGAGGTAGGCGGCGCGGGCGGCGGCGACCGCGGCCTGCTCCCCGGTGCGGCGCGAGCCCATCTCGATCAGGGTGCGTCCACCGGCGGCGTGCACCATGCGGGCAGCGGCGGAGGCGATCGCGCTGTCGTGGTTGAGGATCGACAGGGCCAGGGTCTCCAGCAGCACGCACTCGCCGAAGGTGCCCTCGATGGTCAGCACCGGCGAGTGAGGGAAGTACACCTCGCCCTCCTGGTAGGCGTCGATGTTGCCGCTGAAGCGGTAGGCGCGCAGGTAGTCCGCAGTGGCGTCGTCGACCACGCCCCGCGCCGCCAGCTTGTCCACCTGGGCGTCGGTGAAGCGGAAGTGCGCCAGGGCGTCGAGGAAGCGGCCCAGTCCCGCGACGACGCCGTAGCGGCGCCCGGTGGGCAGCCGGCGGGCGAAGAGCTCGAAGACCGCGCGGTGCTCGGCGACGCCGTCGGCGATGGCGGCCTGCAGCATCGTCAGCTCGTACTGGTCGGTCAGCAGTGCGGTGGACGGGGCCTGGGTGACCTCGGCCTGGGCGACAGGGGCCTGCTCGGTGGCGGTCAGCGTGCCTGTGTTCATGTCCCACTCCTTCGTCTCACGGTGATTCCCACTTTAATCTCATAGTGAGTCAAAGGGGAAGGGGGAACCTCTGCGGCCGGGCGGCCGGCCGTCGGCCCGCGCGCCGGCTGGCCCCGCGCTCCACCCGCTCGACCTGCGTCGCGACACGGCCTGAATCCGCAGGTCAGGGCACTGGTGGCGGCGAGCACCCTCCGTCCTGGCCGTGGCGGGCAAGGCTTCTCGCCTCGCGGATGGAAGTGATGCACATCACGACGTGGGCGTCGGCCGGACAAGGGCAGGGAGGCCGGATCAGCCGCCCTCCGGCGCGCGAGTACAACTGAGCGGACACGATCGCACGCGCTTCAGGAGTGGTATGGCATCGACGGAGACGACGGTCGCGCGCACCCCCACGCTGTCGATGCTGACGCTGACGGCACTGGTCGTCGGGTCCATGGTCGGGGCGGGGGTGTTCTCCCTGCCCGGTCGCTTCGCCTCCGAGACGGGGGTGGCCGGTGCGTTGATCGTGTGGGGCATCGCCGGCTCCGGGACGCTCATGCTCGCGCTGGTCTTCCAGAACCTGGCGATGCGCAAGCCGGAGCTCGATGCCGGGGTGTACGCCTACGCGAAGGCCGGCTTCGGCGAGTACCTGGGCTTCTTCTCCGCGTTCGGCTACTGGGCCAGTGCGTGCGTGGGCAACGTGACCTACTGGGTGCTCATGACGTCCACCGCGGGGGCGGTCTTCCCGGGCCTCGGGTCCGGCGACACGCCCCTGGCGGTGGCGGTCAGCTCCGCCGGCGTGTGGGTGTTCTACCTGCTGGTGCGGCGCGGTGTCCGGGAGGCTGCGGCCATCAACCGCGCGGTGACCGTGGCCAAGCTGGTCCCGATCGTGGTCTTCGTCCTGCTGGCCCTGTTCGTGCTGGACCCCCAGGTGTTCGTCGACAACTGGTCCGGGTCGGGCGGGCTGGGCACGCTCCCGGAGCAGGTCCGCGCCACCATGCTGGTCACGGTGTTCGTCTTCCTCGGGGTGGAGGGGGCCAGCGTCTACTCCCGCCACGCCCGCCGCCGCAAGGACGTCGGACGCGCCACCGTGCTGGGGTTCCTGGTGGTGCTGTCGATCTTCGCCTCGGTCACCATCGTCTCCTACGGGGTCCTGCCCGCCGCGGAGATCGCCGCCCTGCGGCAGCCGACGATGGCGGGCATCCTCGAGGAGGCGACCGGCGAGTGGGGCGCCGTGTTCATCAGCGTGGGCCTGCTCGTCGCCGTCCTGGGCGCCTACCTCGCCTGGACGCTGATGGCGGCGGAGGTCCTCTACGTGGCCGCGGCCGACCACGACATGCCCCGCTTCCTGGGGCGGGCGAACACCGCGGGCGTGCCCGGTCCGGCACTGCTGATGTCCACCCTCCTCGCCCAGGTGGTGCTGCTCCTCACGATGTTCTCCGAGGACGCCTTCACCTTCGCCCTCAACCTCACCAGCGCCCTGGTCCTCGTCCCGCTCCTGCTCGCGGCCGCCTACGCGCTCAAGCTCGCCGTCACCCGGGAGACCTACACGGAGCGACCCCAGGGTCACGCCCGCGAGTACGCCGTGTCGGCGCTCGCCACGCTGTACGTCACGTTCCTGCTCTCGGCGGCCGGCGTGGACCTCCTGCTGCTCTCCTTCATCGTCTACGCGTGCTCCACGCTGCTGTTCGTGATGGTGCGCCGCGAACAGGGCCGCAGGGTGTTCGCGCCCCGCGAGCTGGTCATCTTCGGCATCTCGCTGCTCGGTGCCGCCGCCGGCGTCGCGGGACTGGTGATGGGCTGGATCGACCTCTGACGCACCCCACAGCGGTGCTGCCACCGCTAGCGTGACGCCATGAACCTCCCCACCCCCGACACGCACGTGGCCGACACCCACGACGTGATCCGGGTGCACGGTGCCCGGGAGAACAACCTCAAGAACGTCGACGTCGAGATCCCCAAGCGCCGGCTCACGGTGTTCACCGGCGTCTCCGGCTCGGGCAAGAGCTCGTTGGTGTTCCACACCATCGCCGCAGAGTCGCAGCGGATGATCAACGAGACCTACAGCTCCTTCGTGCAAGGCTTCATGCCCACGCTGGCCCGGCCCGACGTGGACCTGCTGGATGGGCTGACCACCGCGATCATCGTGGACCAGCAGCGCATGGGAGCTGACCCCCGCTCCACGGTGGGCACCGCCACTGACGCCAACGCCATGCTCCGCATCCTCTTCAGCCGGCTCGGCCAGCCGCACATCGGCTCCGCCCAGGCGTACTCCTTCAACGTCGCCTCCCTCTCCGGTGCCGGCGCGGTGACCGTGGAGCGTGGCGGGAAGCAGACCAAGGAGCGGCGCAGCTTCAGCATTACCGGCGGCATGTGCCCGCGCTGCGAGGGCCGCGGCTCCGTCACCGACGTCAACCTCTCGGCGCTCTACGACGACAGCTTGTCGCTCAACGAGGGTGCTCTCACCATTCCCGGCTACAGCATGGACGGCTGGTACGGCCGCATCTTCCGCGGCTGCGGCTGGTTCGACCCGGACAAGCCGATCCGTGACTACACCACCAAGGAGCTCGACGCCCTCCTGCACAAGGAGGCCACCAAGATCAAGGTCGAGGGCATCAACCTGACCTACCTGGGCCTGATCCCGCAGATCCAGAAGTCCATGCTGGCCAAGGACGTCGACTCCATGCAGCCGCACATCCGCGCCTTCGTGGAGCGGGCCATCACCTTCACCACCTGCCCGGACTGCGACGGCACCCGGCTCAACGAGGGTGCCCGCTCGTCCACCATCAACGGCAAGAGCATCGCCGACCTGTGCGCGATGCAGATCAGCGACCTCGCCGCCTGGGTGGGGGCGCTGGACGAGCCGTCGGTGGCGCCGCTGCTCACCGGGCTGCGCCACCTGCTCAGCTCCTTCGACGAGATCGGGCTGGGCTACCTGTCCCTGGACCGGCCCTCGGGCACGCTCTCCGGCGGCGAGGCGCAGCGCACCAAGATGATCCGCCACCTCGGCTCCTCCCTCACCGACGTCACCTACGTCTTCGACGAGCCCACCACGGGCCTGCACCCGCACGACATCGAGCGCATGAACAACCTGCTGCTGCGCCTGCGGGACAAGGGCAACACGGTGCTCGTGGTGGAGCACAAGCCGGAGACCATCGTCATCGCCGACCACGTGGTCGACCTCGGCCCCGGTGCCGGCACGGCCGGCGGCAGCGTCTGCTTCGAGGGCACCGTCGAGCAGCTGCGCAGCAGCGCCACCACCACCGGCCGCCACCTCGACGACCGGGTGTCGCTGAAGCAGGAGGTGCGCTCCCCCACCGGTGCCGCGTCGATCCGAGGCGCGAGCGCGCACAACCTGCGCGACGTCGACGTCGACGTGCCCCTGGGCGTGCTGGTGGTGGTGACCGGGGTGGCCGGGTCGGGCAAGAGCTCGCTGATCCACGGCTCCCTGGCCGCCCGCGAGGGGGTGGTGGCGGTGGACCAGGGGGCCATTCGCGGCTCCCGCCGGAGCAACCCGGCCACCTACACCGGCCTGCTCGACCCCATCCGCAAGGCCTTCGCCAAGGCCAACGGCGTCAAGCCCGCCCTGTTCAGCGCCAACTCCGAGGGCGCCTGCCCCACCTGCAACGGGGCCGGCGTCATCTACACCGACCTGGCGATGATGGCCGGCGTGGCCACCACCTGCGAGAGCTGCGAGGGCAAGCGGTTCCAGGCCGACGTGCTGGAGCACCACCTGGGCGAGCGCGACATCAGCGAGGTGCTGGCCATGCCGGTGGCCGAGGCCGAGGAGCTCTTCAGCACGGACGGTGCCGCCAGCGTGCCTGCCGCCCACCGGATCCTGGTGCGCCTGCGGGACGTGGGGCTCGGCTACCTCACCCTGGGTCAGCCGCTGACCACGCTGTCCGGCGGCGAGCGGCAGCGGCTCAAGCTGGCCACCCACCTGTCCGAGAAGGGCGGGGTCTACATCCTGGACGAGCCGACCGCCGGCCTGCACCTCGCCGACGTGGACCAGCTGCTCGGTCTGCTCGACCGGCTCGTGGACTCTGGCAAGTCGGTGATCGTCATCGAGCACCACCAGGCAGTGATGGCGCACGCCGACTGGATCATCGACCTCGGCCCGGGTGCCGGCCACGACGGCGGGCGGGTCGTCTTCGAGGGCACCCCGGCTGACCTGGTCGCCGCCCGCAGCACCCGCACCGGCGAGCACCTCGCCGCCTACGTCTCCGGCTGACCGAGGCTCGCCGGGGCGCCGACCGATGAGTTGCTCCTGCCCCAGGCGTCTCAGGGAGGACGGAGCACCACCGCCCCCTTCCTGAGGAGCCCGGATGACGACTGACCGGAAACCACCGCCAGCCTCGGACGAGCTGGCCATCGAGACCCACGACCTGCTCAAGCTGTTCGGCACCAACCGTGCGGTCGACGGCATCGACCTGGCCATCCCGCGGGGCGGGGTGCACGGCTTCCTCGGGCCCAACGGCGCCGGCAAGACCACCACCATCCGGATGCTGGCCACCCTGACCCGGCCCGACGGCGGCACCGCCCGGGTGCTCGGGCGCGACGTGGTCGCCGAGGCCACCGCGGTGCGCAGCCGGGTGAGCCTCACCGGGCAGTTCGCGTCGGTGGACGAGGACCTCACCGGCTGCGAGAACCTGCGGCTCATCGCGCGGCTGTTCGGTTACTCCCGGGCGGGCGCGGTTCGGCGGGCCAACGAGCTGCTCGAGGCGTTCGGCCTCGGCGAGGCAGCCAACCGGCAGGTGAAGAAGTACTCCGGCGGCATGCGGCGACGGATCGACGTGGCGGCCAGCATCGTGGTCACTCCGGAGCTGCTGTTCCTGGACGAGCCGACCACCGGTCTCGACCCGCGCAGCCGCAACGAGGTGTGGGACATCATCCGGGCGATGGTGGACACCGGCACCACGGTGCTGCTGACCACGCAGTACCTGGACGAGGCCGACCAGCTCGCCGACCGCATCAGCGTCATCGACCACGGCACGGTGATCGCCGAGGGCACGCCGGGTGAGCTCAAGGCCTCCGTGGGGTCCGGCTCGCTGCAGGTTCGCGTGCTCGACCGTGACGACCGTCCCGCCGCCCGGCAGGTGCTCGAGCGCGAGCTGGGCGTGGCGGTGCGGGAGGAGACCGACCCCACTGCGCTCGGGGTGCAGGTGGACAGCACCGCGCCGGTGCCGCGGGCGCTCGGTGCCCTGCAGGAGGCGGGCATCGAGCTCGCCCAGTTCGCGCTGGGCCAACCCACCCTCGACGAGGTGTTCCTGTCGCTCACCGGCCACGCCGCCGTCGAGGCAGGCAACGACGACGCCGACCAGGAGGACGCGGCATGACCATCCAGGCGGGCACCACCGCACACGGAGATCCCGCGCAGGACCCAGCGCAGCAGCCGCAGAGGTCCACCATCGTCGCGGCGCTGGCCAGCAGCGAGCGGCCCACTCCCCCCGGGCCGCTGGCCACCTCGCTCACCTTCGGCTGGCGGGCGCTGCTCAAGATCAAGCACATCCCCGAGCAGCTCTTCGACGTGACCGCGTTCCCCATCATGTTCACGCTGCTGTTCACGTTCCTCTTCGGTGGCGCGCTGGCCGGCAGCACCGAGGACTACATCCAGTTCCTGCTGCCCGGCATCCTGGTGCAGGGCGTCATCATGATCACGATGTACACCGGCAGCACCCTGCGCACCGACATCGACCGGGGGGTCTTCGACCGTTTCCGGTCGCTGCCCATCTGGCGGCCCTCGGCACTGGTCGGGATGCTGCTGGGGGACGCGGTGCGCTTCACCATCTCCTGCGTGGTCACCATCACGCTGGGTCTCATCCTCGGGTGGCGCCCGGACAGCGCCGTCGGCGTGGTGCTCGGCGTGCTGCTGATCCTGGTGTTCGCCTTCGGCCTCAGCTGGGTCTGGACGTTCCTGGGCCTGCTGCTGCGCACGCCGGGGGCGGTGATGGGCGTGAGCATGTTCGTCATCACTCCGCTCACCTTCGGCAGCAACATCTTCGTCGACCCTGCCACCATGCCGGGCTGGCTGCAGGCCTTTGTGGACGTCAACCCGGTGACGCACCTGGTCACCGCCGTGCGCGCGCTGATGGGCGGCACGCCGGTGGGCTCCAGCGTGTTCTGGACGCTGTTCGCGGCTGCGGTGTGGACGGCGTTCTTCGGCTCGCTGACCATGTGGCGCTACCGCGACGCCAGCTAGCGCCGTCGAGACTGGGCTCAGAGGCGCTCGAGCACCAGGCAGGTGGTCGCCGCGGAGGCACAGATCGCCACCAGCGCGGTCTGCTGGTTGGTGCGCTCCAGCTCCTCCAGCGCCGTGGCGATCACCCGCACGCCGGTGGCGCCCGCGGGGTGGCCCAGCGCGATGGCACCGCCGTTGACGTTGAGCTGCTCGGCGTCCAGCCCGTGCGCCCGGGCGAAGGACATCGGCACCGAGGCGAAGGCCTCGTTCACCTCGAACACGTCGATGTCGCCGATGGACATGCCGAGGCGGCCCAGGACCGTGCGGGAGGCGGCGATGGGCCCGTCGAGCATCAGCTCGGTGTCGCCGCCCACCACGCACTGGCCAAGGATCCGCGCCCGCGGGGTGACGCCCAGCGCGCTCGCCCGCTCGCGGGACATCAGCAGGGCGGCACTGGCACCGTCGGAGACCTGCGAGGACGTGCCCGCGGTGTGCATCCCGCCGTCCTTCACCGGCCGCAGCCGCCCGAGCAGCTCCATGCTGGTCTCCCGCAGCCCCTGGTCCCGGCTGACCGTCTCCCCGTCCGGCCGCGTCACCGGGATGATCTGCCGGGCAAAGCGATCAGCGTCCCACGCGGCCCGGCCGCGCTCCTGGGAGCGGAGACCGAAGGCGTCCAGGTCCTCGCGGGTGAAGCCGTTCTTGGCCGCGATGCGGTCGGCGGCGGTGTACTGGTCGGGCGTGACCAGCGACCAGCTCTCCGGCCGGGGGGTGCCCAGGCCCTTGCCGGACTTGGCGGTGAGCGGCACTCGCGACATCAGCTCGACGCCGCAGGAGACGCCGACCTCCACCGCGCCCACCGCGATCTGACCGGCCATCAGCTGCACGGCCTGCTGGGCGGTGCCGCACTGGGCGTCGATGGTGGTGCAGCCGGCGCCGTGCGGCAGCCCGGCGTGCATCCACGAGGTGCGGGTGACGTTGCCGAACTGCTCGCCGATCGGCGTGACGCACCCACCGATCACCTGGTCGACCGTCTCCGGGTCCACCCCGGTGCGCTCCAGGACGCCGCGCTGGGCCAGGCCGAGCAGCTCGGCGGCGTGCATCGACGACAGCCAGCCCTCTCGCCGCCCGAACGGTGTGCGGGCGAGGTCGACGATCACGGGTTCCATCACGGGGCTCCTTCAGCGGGGCGGGTCTCGAGGGGCCGGGCATCCAGCCCGTGCACGGTCAGCTGCCACTCCCGCAGCAGGTCCAGGCTCACGCCCGTGCGGCCGGTGACGTCCTCTGGACAGGCACAGAGCGCGGTGACCGCCTCCACCACCTGCTCCATGGACTCCACCTGGTCGGGGCGGATGGTGTCACCGACCAGCGCGGCCGCACCCTCGCTGAGCACCGCCGCTCGGGGTTGCACGGTGTTCACCCGGATGCCGGTGCCGTGCACCTCCGCGGCCATGCCGTTGGTGATCCGGTTCAGGGCCGCCTTGGACCCCGCGTACACCGCCAGCGCCGTGCCAGGCTCGACGAGGGTGAATGGCGGCCCTTCCTGCAGCCGGGCACTGGCGCTGGAGAGGTTGACGATCCAGCCCTGCCCGCCCGCGCGCATGCCGGGCAGCGCCTGCTGCATGAGGTCCAGCGGTGCGTGCACGTTCACCTCGAACACCAGTCGGCTCCGCCGCAGCGGGAAGTCGGCCAGGGGCTGGTAGATGGCCGCCGCCGCGTTGTTCACCAGCACGTCCACCGGGCCACCGAGCTTCTCCGACGCCAGCGCAACCAGGGTGGCACGGGCGTCGGCGTCGGTGAGGTCCGCGGCCAGCACCGCGACCGTGGTGCCGTACCGCGCGAGTCGCTGCACCGTCTCGGAGAGGCTGCCGCTGAGGTGGTCGTGCTCGTGCAGGGTGCGGGCGGTGATCACCACGTCGGCGCCCTCGGCGGCGAGGCGCTCGGCGACCGCTGCGCCGATGCCCCGGCTGGCTCCGGTGACCAGGGCGCGGCGGCCGGTGAAGCGTCGCTGGGTCGTCACCGTCACTGCATCTCCTCGTCGGGCGGGCCACGGTGGTGCGCAGCCAACCACCAGAGCAGTTGAGCGGGCGCTTGGTCAACGTAGCAGCGCCGGCCCGTCCCCTCGCAGCCCGTCTCACGCAGCGGCCGGGTCAGCCGTCGTTCAGCCTTGGGCTGCGCGCACGACGGCCGTTGCGGATGCCGCCATCCCGGCGTGGTTGGGGTGCAGCGCGACGCCCTCGTGCACGAGGGCCGGACCCTCCATCCACTTGATCCCCGGCTGCTGGCACGCGTCGTGACCCACGCTCGGGGTGTAGGTGTCCACGAAGGTCGCCGCATTGGCGGCGGCCCGCGCCCGGAGCATGGTGTTCAGCTCGCGAACCACCCCCGACAAGTACGGCATGTCGCCGGGCCCGTAGGGGCCGTCGGGGCAGGCCGACGGCTGGTCGGGCACGACCGCCGGCACCCCCACCACCAGCACCTTGGCCCGGGGGGAGCGCTGGTGGATCGCCTGCAGGGTCTGGTCGAGGGACCCGGCCTGCGCGTGCAGGTGGCTGCCGACCAGGTTGAAGCCGAGCGGGTTGAGCAGCACGGTGCAGGGCGCCCCGCCGGGGGCCAGCCACTGCAGGTAGGCGCAGACCTGGATGGTCCAGAGCACGTAGGAGTCGTTGAGCCCCAGGTTCAGCGTGACCAGGTCGGTGTCTGGCCGCAGGGCGTCGAGCTGGGGCCCGCGGCTGCCTGGCTGGACGCCGGCCATGTGCTCCACCCGCGCCCCCGAGCAGGTGGCGTTGGTGAACGTGGTGGCGCCCAGGGCGCGGGCCGCGATCTCGGGATAGCCCTGACCGCGGCCGCAGGCGCCGTCGGTGATCGGTGCCAGACCCGGCCCGGCGGCGAAGGAGTCGCCCAGGGCGACGTAGCGCAGCGTGCCGGCTGCCTCTGCGTGCAGCGGCGCACCCAGCCCCAGGATCAGTGCGACCACAGCAGAAATGACAAGACGGATCATCAGGTGCCCCCCGGCATCCCCCCAGCGAGGTCCCCACCTCGCTTCCCCATGCGTACACAGTGGACCGTACGGGGACGGTGCGTGATGCTGCAGGGTTTTTGCCGGTCAGGCCGGACTTTCAGACGCTCCGTAGCGGAACATCACCACTCCGTTGCAGAAGGTCGTGGTCGCAGCGGCGTCACCCACGTGCGCAGCCCAGTGGCGGGGAACAGCGGTCGGCCGGCAGCAAGGATCACCGGGCTGACGTGGAGCAGGTGCTCGTCGATCAGGCCGAGCTCACGGAAGGTGGCGGCCAGCGAGGCCCCACCCACCACCTGCCCCGGCTGGACTCCGCGGCGAGCTGGCGCACCTGAGCCGGGTCGGCCTCGGGCACCCGGGCGCTACCGGCCCAGCGCCTCGCGCGTCATCGTCCAGATCTCCTGCCGCGCCGGCTCGGTGAACGACAGCGCGGAGAAGGTCAGGAAGCCGTGGAACAAGCCGTCGAAGCGGCGGTGGAGCACCCGCACCCCGTCGGTGTCCAGCCGCTGCGCGTAGGCGTCACCGGAGGAGCACGGCGGGTCGAGCTCAGCGGTGACCACGACGGCGGGCGGCAGCCCGGCAAGAGTCTGGGCCCGAGTGGGCACGACCCGGGCGTCGGCGGTGCCGTGCGGGGCGTACTGCTGCCAGTACCACCGCATCGCCGACTCGGTGTTGTAGTAGCCGGTGCCGAACCGCTGGTAGGAGTCGGTCTCGAAGTCGTCGTCGATCACCGGGTACAGCAGCACCTGGGCGGCCACCGCCGGGCCGCCGCGGTCGCGGGCGGCGATGGCCACCGTGGCCGCAAGGTTGCCGCCGGCGCTGTCGCCGGCGAGCACCAGGCGCGTGGGGTCGCCGCCGTGCTCGTCGGCGTGCTTGGCCGCCCACTCCAGCGCCGCGTACACGTCGTCGTGGGCCGCGGGCGCGACGTGCTCGGGCGCGAGCCGGTAGTCCACCGACACCACCACCGCGCCCACCCCCTGCGCCATGGAGCGGCAGAGCTCGTCGTGGCTGTCGAGGTCGCAGAACACGAACCCCCCGCCGTGGGCGAACACGACCACCGGCAGGTCCGGCTGGTCCAGGTGCGGCCGGTACACGCGCAGCGCCAGGTCGCCACCGGGCCCGTCGATGGACACCTCGTGCACCGCGCGCATGTCCGGCTGGCGGGCCAGTGGTGCCCGCCGGGCCTGGATGGCCGCGCGCAGCTCGGTCGGCGGCACCGTGGTGACGTCGGGAAAGCCCGCGTTGAGCGTGGCGAGCATCGCCGCCACCTCGGGGTGCAGGGTGGGCTGGTCGGTCATCGCAGATCTCCTCGCTTCACTTGATGCAGTGCCCTGCGTCGACGGGCAGGGTGACGCCGGTGATGTAGCGCGCCTCGTCGGAAGCCAGGAACAGGCTGGCGTTGGCGATGTCCACCGGCTCGAGCATGGCCACGGGCAGCAGGTGCATCGACTGCACCCCGACCTCGAACTCCTCCTGTGTGGGCGAGGCCAGGTCGGGCCGGAAGGTGCGCATGGTGCCGGGGTTCTGGATCATCGGCGTGCGGGTGTTGGCTGGGTGCACGGTGTTCACCCGCACCTGGTGCGGAGCCAGCTCCTGGGCCAGCGAGCGCATCAGCCCCACCACCCCGTGCTTGGCCGCTGTGTAGTGGCCCACGCTGACCAGGCCGCGCAGCCCGGCGATGGAGCTGACCAGCACGATCGAGCCGCCGCGTCCGCCGTCGATCACGTGCGGGATGCCGGCCTTGCAGGTGCGCCACACGCCGGTGAGGTTGACGTCGAGCATCGTCTGCCACTGCTCGGCCCCCATCTCCACCGCCGGGCCCGAGGAGCTGATCCCGGCGGTGGCGCAGATGACGTCCAGGCGGCCCAGCCGGGCGACGCCGTCGTCGACCGCGGCGGAGAGCGCCTGCTGGTCGCGAACGTCGGCCTGGCCGGCGCAGATGGTGCGGCCGAGGGACTCCACCAGGCGGACGGTCTCCGCCAGGTCCGCGGGCGTGGCGGGCGGGGTGGTGGCGTGCTCGACGGGTGCACACACGTCCACGGCGATGACGTCGGCACCCTCCTCCGCGAACCGCACCGCCTGGGCGCGCCCGATCCCCCGCGCCGCGCCGGTGACCAGCGCGACCTTGCCCGCCAGCCGCCCGCTCATCAGGCCACCTTCTGGGTGAGTCCGGCGTCGACCACGAGCTGGAGCCCGGTGACGTAGCGCGACTCGTCGGAGGCGAGGAAGAGCACGGCGTTGCTGACGTCCTCCGCCTCCACCCACGGCACGGGCAGCAGGTTCTTGGCCGCGAGGACCGGGGCCACGTCGGCGACGGTCGGGCTCGCCAGGTCGGGGCGCAGCCGGGCGAAGGTGGCCGGGTTGAGCGTCATCGCGGTGGCGACAGCCCCGGGGTGCACGGTGTTCACCCGGATCGACCGCGGCCCCAGCTCGTTGGCCAGGGTCTTGGCCAGCCCGGTGACCGCGTGCTTGGCCGCCGAGTAAGGGGACGCGCCCCGCACGGCCTTGATGCCGGCGGTGGAGCTGACGATGACGACGGACCCGCCCGCGGGGCTCAGCGCGGCCACCCCGGCCTTGACGGTGTGCCAGGTGCCCGTGAGGTTGACGTCGAGGGACCGGTGCCACGCCGCGTCGTCGACCGTCCACGACGGCCCCGGGTTGTCGGTGATCCCCGCGTTGGCCACCACCACGTCGAGCGGCCCCAGCTCGCGAACCCCAGCGCTCACGGCGGCGGTGAGCGCGTCGAGGTCGCGGATGTCGGCGGTGCCGGTGACCACCCGGCGGCCGGTCTCGGCCACCAGGTCGGCCGTCGCCGCCAGGTTGGCCACCGACGCCGTGCCGGGCAGGTCCAGGGCGAGCACGTCGGCCCCCTCCTGGGCCAGGCGCACGGCGTGCACCCGTCCCATCCCGGTGCCGGCGCCCGTGACGAGCACCGTCTTGCCGGCCATGCGACTCATGTGGCTCCGTTCGTGGAGGACGGCACGCAGCGGTACCCGGGGGTCGGCCACCCCGACCGACTGACAGTTAGCAGTATTTCTAATCGAAACATGGGTGTCAACGGACACGTGGTCGTGTGACCGACTGCACGGTGCGCATGTTTGCAGTCACTGCAAGTAGGCGGCAAGACTCGTTCGCATGGGCAACGAACAGTCAGTTCCCCCGGGTCTGCGCGAGCGCACGAAGGAGGCCACCCGCGCGGGGCTGCAGGCTGCTGCGGTGCGGCTGGTGCTGGCGCACGGGGTGTCGGCGGTGACGGTCGAGGACATCGCCGCGTCCGCCAACGTCTCCGCGCGCACGTTCTTCAACTACTTCGCCAGCAAGGAGGAGGCGCTGCTCGGTCGAACCGTCGGCGTGTGCCAGTCAGCCGTGCAGGCGCTGCGCGAGCGCCCGGGCGAGGAGAGCCCCCTCGGCGCGGTTCGAGCACTGCTGCCCAGCCTGGTGGACGCCGTGGGCAGTGACCGCGCCACCTGGCGCGACCGCGCGGAGGTGGTGCGCGCCAACCCCCAGCTGCTGCCGCACCTGCTGCAGTGCTTCGTGGACGAGGAGCGGGCTGGCCGCTGCCGTCGCGGCGCGCACCGGGCTGCCGGCCGACCACGAGTACCCGGCCCTGGTGGCGGCGCACGTGATGGCCGCCTTCCGGGTCACCGTGGCCCGGTGGGCGCAGCCGGAGCCCACGGACTCGCTGCTCGACGCCCTCGGCCGCGCGCTCGCGAGCCTGGCCGCCGGGCTGCCGGCGCCGCAAGCGGCCGGTCGGTGACCACCGCGCCCACGCTCCGGTGGGCCTCCGCGCGCCCCGTGCTGCACCGGCTGCTCCGCGAGACGCTGCTGGTGGTGGGCCCGCCGCCAGCGCCGCCCCGCCCTGAGCGGTGCGGCCCTGAGCGATCGGCCCTGAGCGGTCAGCTCTTGCGGGCGCGGCCGGTGATGAGGTGCTGCACCTGCACCTCGTGGTTGGGCGCCACGCCGTAGCGCTGGTCCAGCTCGAGCATCCGGGTGAGCGGCGTGGCCGTCACCTGGTCGAAGCCGGCGGCCTCCACCGCAGCCACGGTGGCGTCGATGGAGGTGGCCTCGGCCAGCGGCAGCGACTGGCGGACCTGCTCGTCGTAGAGCCGCGCGAACTCGGGGCTGGCGCCGGTGTGCAGGCCCTGCGGGAACCAGGTGCTGTCCACCACGGCGAGCACTCCCCCGTCGCGCAGCAGCTCGTGCCAGCGGGTCAGCGCCTGGGCGGGGTCACGCAGCGTCCACATCACGTACCGGTTGACCACCGCGTCGAAGGAGCCGGCCGGGAAGTCCGGGGCCACCGCGTCGCCGCGCTCGAAGCGGGGCGGGTTGGTCATCCGCTCGGCGTGCTGGCGGGCGCGCCCGAGCATGCCCTCGGCCAGGTCGGTGCCCACCACCCGGTGGCCCAGGTCAGCGATGACGCGGGCAACGTAGCCACTGCCGGTGCCCACGTCGAGCACGTCCGCCGGAGCGGCCGGCAGTGCGTCGCGCCAGATGTCGGTCCACGCCGCACGGTCGGCCTCACGGCGCTCCGGGCGCTCCTGGTACTCGTCGTAGGGGGCGGAACGGGCGGTCCAGTACTCGTTCAGGTTGGCCTGGACGGTGCTCGGGTCGGTGCTGGTCATGCGGTCTGCTTCTCCTGGTGTGGGGACGGGTGCGGGCGGAAGGCGAGCTGGAACTGCTCACCCAGCGGGATGCGGCGAACGCCGACCTCGTAGACGGGCTCGAGGATCTCGGGGGTGAGCACCTCGTGCGGAGTGCCGGCGGCCACCACCTGGCCGTCGTGCAGCAGCGCCACCTGGTCGCAGTACAGCGCCGCGAGGTTCAGGTCGTGCAGCACCACCACGCTGGTGCTCTCCAGGCCACGGACCAGGTCCAGGATCTCGTGCTGGTAGCGGATGTCGAGGTGGTTGGTGGGCTCGTCCAGCAGCAGGTGGGTGGCCTGCTGGGTGAGGGCGCGGGCGATGAGCACCCGCTGCTTCTCCCCGCCGGAGAGCTCGGCGTACTGGCGGCCGGCCAGGTGCGCCACGCCCACCCGGGCCAGCGCGTCGGCGGCGATGCGGTGGTCCTCGGCGCGGTGGCGCTCGAAGGTCCCGCGGTGCGGCGTGCGGCCGAGCAACACCATGTCCGCCACCCGCAGGGGCAGGTCGCTGCTGTGCTCCTGCACCACCACGGCCACCTCGCGGGCGATCTGCCGCGCACCGAGGGCGGCGACGTCGCGGCCGTCCAGGTGCACGGCGCCGGCCGAGGGGCGCAGCGAGGCGTAGAGGGTGCGCAGCAGGGTGGTCTTGCCACTGCCGTTGGGGCCCAGCAGCCCCACCACCTGCCCCTGCTGCGCGGTGAGGTCGATGCCGGCCAGCACCTGCTTGCGCCCGTAGGCGAAGGCGACGTCGTGGGCGGTGATCACTGGCCGAACCGCTCGCGGATCTTCTGCAGCCCGTCCAGCGACAGCGGGGTGGGCGGCTCGGTGAAGTTGAACAGCTGCACGTGGACCTGGTTGTTGCGCACCGCGCTCAGGTCCTGCGCGCCCGGCATGGAGGTGATCGCCTGGGCCACCGCGGCGGGGCTGCCGTCGGTGTGCAGCAGCACCAGCACGTCAGGGTTGCGCCCGATCAGCTCCTCCCGGGTCACCTCGAAGGTGCGCTCGTCGACGTCGGCGAAGACGTTGCGCAGCCCGGCCGCCGCCAGCTGCGGCTGGGCCATGCTGCGGGAGCCGTAGGCGTAGGTGGTGCCGCCCCCACCGTCGGGTACAGCACCGCCGCGGTGCGCTGGGTGCTGGCGTCCACCGACGCGGTGAGGGTGCGCACTCGCTCCGCCAGCCCGGCGGCAGCAGCGGCCCCGCGGTCGGGCACGTCGAACACGTCGGCGTAGAAGGTCATCTGGCGGTAGACCTCGTCGAAGGAGGGGTTGCGCACCCCTTCGGCGCACATGGCCGGCTCCTCCAGCAGCGGGATGCCGGCGGCGGCCAGGGTGTCTCGGTTGAGGTTGTCAATCTCGCCGAGCACCAGGTCGGGCTCCTGGGCGATGACCACCTCCTTGGAGATCTGCAGGTGCCCGGCGGTGTCCGTCTTGTCGGTGAGCAGCGGGATCTTGTCCAGCTCGGCGCGGGTGGCCTCGTCGTAGTACTCCGCCGGGTAGGCGCCGGCCCGGGCGACCACCTTGTCCAGCAGTCCGAGGGCGTGCAGGTACGGAACCGCCGAGCTCTTCAGCATCACCACTCGCTCGGGGGGTGCGTCGAGCGTGACCTCGGCGCCGCAGTTGCGCACCGTCAGGGGGTAGCCCTCGACAGCGCTGGCGGACTCGCCGCCCACTCCGGCGCCGCACCCGGCGAGCAGCAGCAGCCCCGCCGAGAGGGCAGCCACCAGCGAACCTCGGGTGCGGGACGGGGACATGGCAGGGCTCCTCACGAGGCGGCGTGCAGGTTGCGGACGAGGTAGAGCAGGAACGGTGCGCCCACCAGGGCGGTGACGATGCCGATGGGCAGCTCCTGCGGCTGCAGCACCACGCGGGCGAACAGGTCGGCCCACACCAGGAAGATGGCGCCCATCAGCGCCGAGACCGGGATGGACCAGCTGTGCGCGGCGCCCACCACCCGCCGGGCCAGGTGGGGCACCACCAGCCCGACGAAGCCGATGCTGCCGGAGGCGGCCACGAGCACCCCGACGCACAGCGACACCAGCACCAGCAGCTGGGTGCGAAACGCCGTGGGCGAGAGCCCCAGGGTGCGGGCGGTCTCGTCGCCGATGGCCAGCGCGTCCAGCCGCGAGCCCCACAGGGTGAGCAGGCCCACGGCCAGCGCGGCCACGGCCAGCACCACCGCGAGCGTCGCCCCCCACTGCGCCAGCCCGAGCGAGCCCAGCAGCCAGAACAGCACCGACCGGGCTCCCTCGGCCGAGCCGGAGGCGAAGATCAGGAACGCCGTGGTGGCGTAGAGGACGTAGCCCACCGCGACGCCGGCGAGCAGCAGCCGCACCGAGGTGACCTGCCCCGACGTGCGGGCGACGAGGAAGACCAGCAGCGACGCGGCCAGGGCGCCCAGGAAGGCGCTGGTGGTGAGGGCGTGCTCACCGAAGCCGGCCCCGAAGCCGAACAGGATGGCGGCCGCGGCACCGCTGGAGGCCCCGGAGTTGATGCCCAGCAGGTACGGGTCGGCCAGCATGTTGCGCACCATGGCCTGCAGCGCGGCGCCGCACACCGCCAGCCCGGCGCCCACCGCCACCCCGAGGAGCACCCGCGGCAGGCGGACCCGCCAGACGATCGCCTCCTCGGTACCGCGCCAGGTCACCTCCCCCGGCAGCCCGAACACCTGGTGGCCCACGATCTTGAGCACGGTGAGCGGGGAGATGGAGACGGCGCCGATGCCCACCCCAGCCAGCACGCTGACCACCAGCAGACCGGCGAGGCCGGCGACCCACCACAGGTTCCGGGTGCGTCGCGCGTCCAGGCCGAGCGGGTCCGAGCCGAGCTGGCCGGCGTGGCGCTGCTCGGGGCCGAGCTGGGCCGGGTCGACCGGAGCCGGGCCGTGTGCGGCAGCCGCCAGTGGCATGAAGACCCCAGTTGCTTGGTATCAGTTGTTGCAAAGTCTATGCGATAAGCGACCCTGGTCTGTACCGGTCCGGGGTGGGGACGGCTGGGATCATGCCGGGACGGGAACACCGGCACGGTCGAGGAACAGGGGCAGCAGATGGCACACGAGGTCAGCACCAGCGCGGGCACGCTGCGGGGCACCCCCGAGCGCGGGTGCGTGCTCTTCCGGGGGGTCCCCTACGCCGCCGCCGAGCGGTTCGGCCGGCCCCAGCCGGTGCCCCCGTGGAGCGGAGTGCGGGAGCCCACCGGCGGCCCGGTGCCACCCCAGCTGCCCTCCAGCCTGGAGGTCGTCATCGGCTCTCCCGAGCCCCGGCCGCAGGCCGAGGACTGCCTGAACCTCACCGTGACGGTGCCCGACCGCGAGGGATCCGGTCGTCCGGTGCTGGTGTGGGTTCCCGGTGGTGGCTACGACGTGGGCGCCGGCACCTGGGACATGTACGACGGGGTGCGGCTGAGCACGGCCGCGGACGCCGTGGTGGTCTCGGTGACCTACCGGCTGGGTGCGCTGGGGTTCCTGCGCTCACCGGGGCTCAGCGAGGGCAACCTGGCGGTCTGGGACGTGGTGGCCGCGCTGCAGTGGGTGCAGGCCAACGCGGCCGCCTTCGGTGGGGACCCGGAGCGGGTGACGGTGGCGGGCCAGTCGGCCGGGGCGCACCTGATCGCCGTGCTGCTGGGCATGGCGGAGACCGAGGGCCTGTTCACGTCGGCCATCCTGCAGAGCCCACCGCTGGGGCTGGGGCTGGACCGGGCGGAGCACGCCGCAGAGACCGGGGCCCGCTTCCTCGAGGCACTGGCGACCGACCCCCGCACAGCCCCGGTGAGCGCGGTGCTCGACGCGCAGGAGCGGGTGATCAACGCCGCTGGCTCCGAGGGGCTGCTCTTCCTGCCCATCGCCGGCGCCGGCGGGGTGCCCGACGAGGAGCAGCTGCGGCGCCAGGTGCAGGCTCGCGCGGCCGGCCTGCGGGTGCTCACCGGGCTGGTCGCCGAGGAGCTGAACCAGCCGGCGTACGCGCAGCCGCTGCAGAGCTTCGTGGAGCTCCTCACCGGAGCCGGTGCGCAGGTGTACCGCTACCTCAGCCGCACCAGCGCACCCGCCTCCCCCTACGGCGCGGTGCACTGCAGCGAGCTGCCGTTCCTGGTGGGCACCGAGCGCGCGTGGGCCGGGGCGGCCATGCTCGCGGGGTGGTCCTGGGCAGACGTGCAGCGGGTGGGCGCGCCGTACCTAGCCGCCTGGGCGGCCTTCGTCCGCGGCGAGCAACCCGAGGTGGGTGGTGCGCCGTGGGCACCGCTGAGCGCGGAGGGCGACGGGGTGGCGGAGCTCTAGCCCGTCGGCCCGGGCACCATGACCACCCCCTAGCGCCATGGTGCCCGGCCGGCAGGGCTCGGCTGGCCGGGGTCACCGGAACGGGTTCTCCAGCGGCACAACACGTTGATCCTGCGGCAACGCTGCCGGGCTGTACGGCCCGACGAGCACAGACGATATGCGATGTCACAAACGCTGTACAGCCGAAATGGGGGTCGCGTGGGAAAGGTTTCTCAGAAATCGGATCAACCGACCGCGAACGGCCTCACCTTCCGTAGCAATGTGAGCTACAGACTGTTACTCAAAATGTGGCGGCGCCAATGTGTCGAGCAAATTAACAAGCGTCGCAATTGGTTTCGGATGAAAGTCGGGGACGGGCACGCACTCCAGGTAGCTGTCGAAGACGGCCCGGAAGGACCAGGCGGCGAGCGACCACGCCCGCGGCTGCCCGCGGAAGGGCGGCCCGGGCGTCCGCGCCTCCAGCTCCGCAGCCCCGGCTCCCTCCCACGGCCGCTCACGGGCCGGAACCCGGGCGGGATCAGCGGCGCGCACGGCGAACTGGTAGCGCAGGCTGAGTCCCTCGAGCACCGCGGCGCCGGCGGTGGCCAGCCCGGAGTAGCCACGGGCGGGGTCCGTCAGACGGAGCCCGGCGACCTCGGCCAGCTGCGCGTAGAAGTGGGCGAGGGTGGAGGTGAGCGTCCACTCGGCCTGCTCCAGCGCCGCACTGACGCTGTGCCGGGTGTGGGGGTCGGGAATGGAGCGGACCGTGGCGGTGAGCACGGTGTACATCCGCCACGACTCGTCGGTGCGCATGAACTCGAAGTTGGTCTCGGTGCCCACGCGCAGGGCCTCGTGGGCGACCGACAGTCGTTCGGCAGCCGAGCGGTTGGCCGAGATGAGGTCGTAGTTCTCCAGCAGCACCTGCCCGGTAGCGCGCAGCGTCTGTCGGTCGAGGGAGCCCGAGCGGAACCAGTCCGGCGTCGCCAGGTGGATGAGCAGGTCGTGCACGAAGTCCTTGCGGTAGGGCCAGATCCGGTACACCGACCCGCGGGGGACGTCAGCCCGGACGATGACCTCCTCCATGCCGAGCCCTTCCAGCCCGGCAGCGAGCAGCTGGTCCTCGGCGACCATGCGCCGGGCGGTGTCCATCATCGTCGCGCGCACGCTGTCCGGGTCCTGCCGGGGGCGACGGCGGCGTGGCGCCACCGCAGAGATGTGGGTCATGGCCCGACGGCGCTCCTCACGAGTTCAGCGACAGATCCGCGCCAGACGGCGGAGACGGTCCTCGCTGGTCAACCTAGGTGACCGAACCAGCCTCCGCCCCAGGGTTTCCGGTCGGTGGAACCGGGAAAGCGCCGGCAACCGCCGGCTCGAGCACCAGGAACAGCTGGGCTGGGGCAGCCTGGGAGAGCAGCACCAACATCGACACGAGGAGAACCGATGAGCACCACCGTGACGGAGAGCACCGAGCGGTCCCGCTACGAGATCTACGAGGGTGCGGACCTCGCCGGCTTCGTCGCGTACCGCCGGAGTGGCAACACCCTCGACCTCCTGCACACCGAGACGGAGAGCGGGTTCGAGGGCAAGGGCGTGGCCAAGCGGCTGGTGACCGAGACGCTCGACGACGCGCGCCGCCGCGGGCTCACCGTGCTGCCGTCATGCAGCTACGTGCGCAAGGTCGTCGCCGAGCACCGGGAGGACTACCTCGACCTCGTCCCGCCGGAGCAGCGGGCACGCTTCGACCTGGCGTGAGGCAGGGGCCAGGCCGCTGTGTTCAGGTCCCTGGGCTGATCAGGTCACTGGGGCAGCCCGCCACGCCGGGTCGCGGCCGGTGAGGCCGATGAGCTGGTCGAGCAGCGGGGCGGAGCTCGGCACCGACACCGGCGGGCCGAACAGGCCGGGGATGCCCTCGGGGTGCTCCGCGACCGCGGACGCGACGAAGTGCAGGGCGGCCGCAGTCAGCTGCGGGTCGCTGTGGAACGGCTGGCTGCTGGCCACGGCCACGTCCCACCCGTGCACCAGCACCTCGTTGGCCGCGACCGCAGCGGCGACGTCCCCGGGCATCTGCTGCCCACCGGCCTCGGTCACCCCGGCCAGCGCCTCGTCGTCGGACCAGGCGTGCGCCAGCGCAGCCAGTCGTTGCGGGATGCGCACCCGCCAGTCGGGGCCCAGCTCGGCCTGGCTCGCGCCCGGAGCGAGGGGCGACTTGGTGGCGGCGGCGGTGAAGGCGAGCGCCAGGCCGTCGACGTGCTGCAGCAGCGCGGCGAGGGAGGTGTCCGCGCAAGGGGTCTGGGCGCTCAGCTGCTCGTCGCGCACACCGCGGACGAGGTCGGCGAGGGCGGTGGTGGCAGGGGCGAGGTCGAACACGGTGAGTCCTCTCGTCGATGGGTCCTGCCCCTAGGACGGCGCCCACCGGCGCAGCTCATCGGCGCAAAGTCATCGGCGCAGACTCACCGGCGCAGACCCCTCGGAGCAACCGGCCCTGGGAGGTGCTGCGCTGGGCGCTCACCTCGAGGGCGGCCCCTGCCACGCACCCCGGGCCAGCTCGTACGCCGCGCCCGCGCGCAGCACCGTCGCGTCGTCGAAGTGGCGGCCCACGAACATGGCGCCCACCGGCAGGCCGTCGGCCAGTCCGCACGGCACGCTGATCGCCGGGTTGCCGGTCACGTCGAACGGCGCGGTGTTGTGCAGGTTGCCCAGCGCCGCGGCGACCGTCTCCCCCACCGACGCGTCCACCGGCGGCACCGCCTGTGCCGTCATCGCGGTGGTCGGCAGCAGCAGCACGTCCACGTCCTGCAGTGCCTCCTCGTAGCGGCGGGCCAGTGCGCGGCCGAGGTTCTGCGCCTTGGCGTAGTAGTGGTGCCCGTGGCGCTCGGCGAGCCAGTCGCCGGTGAGCACCGTGACGGCGACGGTGGGCGGGTAGTCGGCGGCGCGGGCTCGGCGAGCAGCGCCGTAGGCGTCCACCAGCGCGGTCGGGTAGGCGCCGCGCCAGCCGGTGCCCACGGCGTCCCCGCGCACCATCTGGTCGGTGGCGCCCTGGGTGGCGATGGCGTTCCAGATGGCCAACCCGTGCCGGTGCATCGGCACCGACACCTCCTGCACGGTGGCCCCTGCCTCGCGCAGCGCCTCGGCCGCGGCCCGCACCGTGGCGTCCACCGCTGGGTCGGACACCCCGGGCCAGTCGAAGCCCTCCGCCAGCACACCCACCCGCAGCCCTGCCGCACCCAGCTCGAGCGCGGCCACGTAGTCCTGCAGCTGCACTCCCACCTGCCGGGGGTCCAGCCCGTCCGCGCCGGCGAGCACCGCCAGCGCACGGGCGCACGTGGCCACGTCCCGCGCCATCGGCCCGAGGTGGTCCAGCGTGGTCTCGATGGGGAACGCGCCCGTGTAGGGCACCAGGCCGTGGGTGGGCTTGTGCCCCACGCAGCCGCTCCACGAGGCGGGCATGCGCACCGAGCCGCCCTGGTCGCCGCCGAGGGCCAGGTCCACCTGGCCGGTGACCACCACCACCGCGCTGCCGTTGGAGGAGGAGCCGGCCATCCGCGTGGGGTCCCACGGGTTGACCGGCTGCGGGTCGGGATACCCGGTGATGCCACCACCGTCGAAGCAGTAGCCGGGCACCGCGGTCTTGCCGACCACCTCTGCCCCCGCGTCGAGCAGCCGGGTGACCACGGTGGCGTCCTCCCGCGGCACGTAGCCCTCCATCATCTGGCTGCCGTTGAGCAGCGGCACTCCGGCGACCGCGATGTTGTCCTTGACGCCGACTCGCATCCCCTGCAGCGGACCGCTCGGCGCCCCCGGCACCGAGCAGCGCCACGCCCATCCGCCGAAGGGGTTGTCCTCGACCGCAGGACGCCGGCCGAGGTCAGCGCGGGGCCACCGCACGGGCACGGTCTCCTCCACCAGCTCGTCCAGGCCCTGGTAGCCGGCCAGCCCGGCCCCCACCAGCTCCTGGTAGGCATCCACGTTGTCCTCGCTGACCGGCAGTCCGTGCACGGCGGCCAGGCGCAGGACGTCGGCACGGGACGGGGGCTGAACAGGCACGGCAACCTCCGCGGGCTCGAGCTGGCAGGTCGGCCTGGGACAGGCACGACCTGTGGCAGGGACTCTGTCAGGAACGGTCGAAGTCGGCCTTGCGAATGAGCCCGTGGATGCCGGTGGTGCGGTCCACGGCCTGGGAGACCACGAAGTCCGACGCCGCGCTGAGGTAGGCGTAGGCCACCGGGCCGGCCATGCCCAGGTCCTGGGTGAGGAACGCCAGCGCCTTGCGGACCGCGGTCTGCATCGCCGCGTCCAGGGTGGTCACCTGCGCGCCGCCCTCGGAGCCGTCCGGGTCGCTGAGGCCGATGGGGATCCAGTGCTCGCTGGTCTCGGCGAACGGGTAGTCGAACGCCACCGACGGCGCCCGGCCGCCGCGCTTGATCACGCTGAGCCGAAACGTCGCCCGCAGCGACCCCTCCATCGCGGTGAGGGCGACCTCGCCGTCGCCCTGGGCCATGTGCGGGTCGCCGGAGTAGAACATCGCACCCGGCACGCGCACGGGCAGGTAGAGCGTGCTGCCCACGCCCAGGGCGGCGATGTCCAGGTTGCCGCCGACGTCGGTGGGGGGCACCGAGTCCACCATCGTGGCGGTGTCGCGGGCGATGCCCATGATGCCCATGAACGGGTTCAGCGGATAGCTCACCGGGACCGCGCCGGGCAGGGTGCCCCGCTGCTGGCCACGCCGTTGCTCCACGGTGGCGAACACCGAGATGTTGCCGCCGGCGTTGAAGTACGGCGCGTTCGCGGGGTTGTCCCGGAAGCCCTCCGGGTACTCCCCGGGCAGCACCCCCTTGGCGTGGCGGTTGGAGATCACGCCATAGGGCACTCGCAGCGCCAGGTCGAGCGTCTCGATCTTGAGCACGTCGCCGCGCTCCGCGCCACGGACGGCGACGGGGCCGGTGACCACGTGCGGGCCCGGCCCGGTGTGCGCCTTGTTGCGGGCGATGTCCACCGCGTCGTCGAGCACCCGGTTGCGCGGCACTCCCTTGCTGCCGAAGTACGCCACCGGGTCCTTGCCCTGGTCCTCCAGCACCCCCTCGTGGGAGACGCCGTCGAGGGTGAGCACGTCGCCGGAGGAGATCACCGCGGCCGGGGTGCTGGTGCGGTTGGGCAGCTCTCCCCACAGCACGGTGCGCGGGGTGGAGCGCAGGTAGGTGCCGCGGACCTTGCCGACCCCGGGCTGCAGCACGGGGAAGTCGCGTCCGGCGGGGACGGGCCGACCCGGCGTGGCGCTCGCAGTACCCGCGAGCGCCGCCGGGGCCACCACCCCGGCTGCGGCCAGCGCGGTCGCGGCCCGGAACAGGGACCGGCGCCCGATCCCGCTGGCCAGGGTCTCCGCCTTCAGCTCACCGTCGTCGGTCATGCGTACCTGCTCTCGTCGTCGGGCGCCTGCGCACGAGGTGTGCCGAGCGCCGGTCCCCTGAGCACAGTGCCCCCGCGTTTCGCGCCGGTGACGTCGTCGCTTCGTGCTGGTAACGATCAGCTGAGGCACCCTGGACCCATGACGACGACGTGGACGGACTTTGCCGTGGCGAACACCGAGCTGGCCGCCACCGTGCGGCGGTGCTTCGGGGTGCGCAAGCACGCCACCATGGCCACGCTGCGCCGCGACGGTGCCCCCCGGATCAGCGGCACCGAGCTGGTGTGGGACGACGCCGGCCTCAGGGTGGGCATGATGCCGGGCACCCGACGGGCGGCGGACCTGCGGCGCGACCCCCGCGTGGCGGTCCACTCCCCCACGCACGACACCGACGAGGACAACCCGGGGTCGTGGCTGGGCGAGGCCAAGGTGTCCGGTCGGGCCAGGGACGTCACCGACAGCAGCAGTGCTGACCCGGTGGACTGGTTTGTGATCGATCCGGAGGAAGTGGTGCACACCTGCGTCGACCCGGCCGGCCAGCACCTGGTGGTGACCACCTGGCACCCGGTTCGCGGTGTGCAGCAGCACCGGCGGGGCTGACACCGTCCGCGGGGAGACGACGATGGTGCGACGCATGGCCGACCCGCAGTTCCGGGCGCAGCAGCAGCGCGACCGCTACGCACCGCACGTCCGGGCGGTGAACGAGCTGGTGGACGCCCTGCACGGCGCCGACGGGCGGGGCTGGCTGCCGCACGTGGCGCCCTGGCACGGTGGCGTGCACGCCCGGGTGCTGAGCGTGCTGCGCGATCCGGGCCCCAAGACGCAGGTCGAGGGCGGCTCCGGGTTCCTGTGCACCGAGAACGACGACGCCAGCGCGGAGCGGCAGGCCCGGCTGTTCGACCAGGTCGGTGTCTGCCCGCGCGAGCTGCTGCCCTGGAACGCCTACCCCTGGTACATCAACAAGGCCCCCACCCCGCGCCAGCTGCAGGCCGGCGTCGACCCCGTGCTGCGGCTGGTCCAGCTGCTGCCCGGCCTGCGGGTGGTGCTGCTGCAGGTTGCCACCTACCACCCGAGCAGGCAGGCGTTGTTCCACGCCGACCGCGCCGTCCGGGCGTTGCGCGAGCAGGACCGGGTGCAGGCCTACCAGCGGGTGGCCGAGCTGCTCACCTGATCAGCGGCTGGTGCGCTCGGCCACCTGGCGCCACTGCGCATCCGTGACCGGCTGCGGCTCGTGGTGCATCCAGCGGCGGCAGTCGGCGATCGAGCGACGCAGCAGGTCCACCAGCACGGCGTCGGCGTCGATCTTCTTGGCGCCGGCGATCCCCACCACGCAGGAGTGGATGATGGCTGGTGCACTGCGCCGGTCGAAGCGGTCCTGGCGTCCCCAGCCCAGGCTGCAGAAGCGCAGCGCCCAGTCCTGGGCGTCCGGGTAGGCGGCCATGGCGGCGGTCACCTCCGGCGAGAGGTAGTCCAGTGGGCGCCCCTCGATGGTGTCCAGCACCCGCTCGCAGTGCAGCAGGCCGACCACGGCCACGCACTGCCGCTCCGCGGAGACCAGCGGCAGGGCGGTGAGCGAGACCTCGCGGGCCAGCCAGGCGTCGATCCGCGGATCCGTGTCGTTGAGGCCGATGACGTCGGGAATCATCGTGGACAGCTGTTGCCGGGCCTCGTCGCGCACCTGGTCGTTCACGTCGCGGGCCAGCGCCGCGAGCAGGGGGTGGGTGCATCCCGGGTGGTCGGACCAGCGCTCGCCGGCCAGGAACGACGCCAGCTCCATGAAGCACGCGCCCTTGCTGGGCTTGCGATGCCTGCCCCGCGACAGGACGGGTACGTAGTCCGGCAAAGGGCTGTTGGGCATGCGACCAGCTCCCCGAAATCGTCATCGGCAACGACCCACCCCTGAGTGGCGGCTAACCCAGTCTGCGCCCCCAAGTCGCCGCGCACCACCATTGCGGCGGGTTCGGACAATTCCTTCGGACAAAGCGCCCAGAATGGTGAATTCCCTTTCCGTGCGGCCAAGGGAGTGCGTTGTTCGCAAAGTCGACAGCACCCACCTGGTGGGAAGAGCGCGCCGCGGTGGGGCCGGGAGACCTAGGCTCGGCCGCGCCCACCGCCCCTGCCACTCCTGGAGCCAGAGATGACCGATGCTGTTGCGGCAGAGGAGATTCGGTCGCTCGTTGCGCGCCTGGCGCACCTGGCTGACGGCGGGGACCTCGACGACTACCTCGCGCTGTTCACCGACGACGCCGTCTGGGACATGCCGGCGCACTCGCTGAGCCGGGCGCCCGCGGGCCGCAGGCAGGGCCGCGCGGAGATCGCTGAGGCCGCCCGCACGCGGCGGGCCGCGGGCACCGTCGGGCCGGGCAGCGCCACCCGGCACGTCACCGGCTGTGTGGACGTCCAGGTCGAGGACGCGGACAACGCACGCGCAGTGGCGATCTGGCAGTTCTACGCCCAGACCGCCACCCGGCCCACGCTGGTGTCCATGGGCCGCTACGACGACCGCTTCCGGCGCGAGGGCGGCCGCTGGCTGCTGGCCTCGCGGGAGATCACCGTCGGCTGAGCCGGCGGGCAGGTGCGTCCGCTATCCGGCCGTCACCCCGTCGGCGGCGGCCCGCATTGCGGCCACGTCCAGCTTGGTCATGCCGAGCATGGCCTGCATCGCCCGCTGGCCCCGTTCTGCGTCGGGATCGCCGAGCACCTCCTCCATGCCCTCCGGAACCACCTGCCAGGACAGGCCGTAGCGGTCCTTCAGCCACCCGCACTGGCTCTCCTCGCCGCCGGCGACGAGCGTGTCCCAGTAGTGGTCGACCTCGGCCTGGTCGGCGCAGGTGATCTGGAACGAGACCGCCTCGCTGAACGGGAACTGCGGTCCGCCGTTGATGCCGACGAACCGCTGGCCGTTGATCTCGAACTCCACCGTCATCACCTCGCCGGCAGGACCGGGTGAGTTCTCCGGGTACCGGCTGACGCTGACGATGCGCGAGTCGGGAAACACCGAGGTGTAGAACTCGGCCGCCTCCTCGGCCTGGGTGTCGAACCAGAGGTTGGGGATGATCGAGTGCTCCATGGCGGACCCTCCTCCACGGTGGAACGACGGGTCGTCGCTCCGGTGCTCCGGTAGACGGGTCGAGCGGACGGAAGTCATCGCGGAGTGGGCAGGCGCGGCCGGCTCAGAGCGGCTCGACCCTCGACTGCTGGTGGACGGCGAGCTGCCAGTCCCCGTTCTGGCGCGCGTAGGTGCTGTGGCCGGTCAGCGCACCTGTGGTGCGCACCACAAACGCGCAGTGGCGTGATCAATGCGGGGCGTCACAGAACGTAACGTCGGAGTAATGCCCGACTCTCCTTCTCGTCGGGCTCGTCCCGTTGGCCGCCTTGACTGAAGGAGCACCATCCATGCCCTCGTACCTCCGCCTCGCTGGCGTGGTGGCCGTCGCCGCCGCGCTCACCACCGCCTGCGCCAACTCCGAGGAGGCGTCCACGGAGACGGGCACGACGCCCCCCACCACGGTGTCCGCGCCGGCCAGCAGCTCGTCGGCGCCCGCCTCCTCCAGCGCTGCCACCTCCAGCGCTGCCACCTCGAGCGCGCCCACGTCGAGCGCTGCGGCCTCTGCCCACGGCGACAACGCCTTCTGCGACACCCTGGAGAAGCAGGACGCGAGCTTCCGGACGTTCGGCTCCCTGCAGCTCTACGCCCCGGTCACGGCCCGCAAGGAGGCGCAGGACGCGCGCAAGCAGATGGGCAGCGCGACTCCGCCCGCAGAGATCGCGCAGGACTGGACCACCTGGACGGGCTACCTCGACTTCGTCATCGCGCAGACCGAGACGTCCACCGCCGCCAGCTCTGCGGCCTTCGAGACGCTGAACACCGCGCAGAAGAAGGCGGAGCCCAGCGCGCAGAAGCTGCGCACCTACTACGGCGACACCTGCCAGTAGACACCGACGGTTGCGCTGAGCGCCCGCACCAGGGCTCTGGGGCGGGCGCTCAGCGCTGTTCGGACACTGCTCCGGCGCGGTGACGACCGGCCGTGGCCGGTGGCTGCTGCGGGCCGAGCACGGCGGCGATCTCGGCGATCTGCTTGGCGTTGAGCTGCGCCCGTTGGCCGCGCAGCCACTCGACGAGGTGGTCGCCGTGGACGTAGGTCATCCGGTCGCCGCCAGCGACCTCCTGCGGGAACTCGCCCCACAGCACGACCACGCCGGTGACCCAGGTGCGAAGGCCGCAGCGCTCGCGGAGCGGCTGGCTCAGGTAGAGGCCTTGTCCGCGGGACTGCGCCGCCGGAGGCGCACTGGAGTAGGCGGGTCGATCGGTGCCGGGGCGGGTGAGGGTGAGCTACGTCGCCGGAGGCGCTAATGGTGCCCTGCAGGTTCTTGGTGTCCAGCGCGAAGACGCCACCGGGACCGATGAGTGCGTGGTCGATGTTCGATCCGCCGCGGTCGAGGTCGTGCACCACGCGCCAGCCCTCCCCCATCAGCTGGGCGACGACCTTGGCGGTGCGCTCCTCGCCCCAGCTGCCCATCCGGTACTGCTCGATCCAGGCGGGCGGCGAGTTCCACATCATGAGGAAGGCGAACAGCGCGCCACCACTGAGCATGCCCGCGTAGTCGTGCCACCTGTGCTCGTGCGTTGCTGTTGCCGTGCCGAGGCAGATGGTGGCGACCACGAGTCCCGCGACGATGAACATCGTGCGGTTGCGGGCTCGCCACGCGCGGGCGTGCTCGCTGTAGAGATTCGCCGCCGACTTTCCTGCTTGGCGCGTGATCCGTCGACGCGCGAACATCCCTGCCATTCGGCCCCCGCTGATTCAGCCGAATTCTTTGGCGCACAACGTCTTGATGCGCCAAGGGGCGATGATGCCCGTGGCTACTTCTCGTTGTCTAGCGTGGCTATCGGTGGCATTTGGCGTTGTCCCACAATTGTCGGCACACGGTTCTATGATTCGAACATGCGTTCGAATGGTGCAGCGGAGGACCTCCCCGACGAGGTCGCCTCGCTGCTGGCTGAGCATGCCGCGGTGGTGGCGCGGTTGCAGCAGGTGCCACTGGCCGGGCTGTCCGATGCTGGGGTGTTGGCGGTGTGCCGTGAGGTGGAGCGGGTGCACCGGATGAAGCCGACGGTGGATCATCGGTTGATCGTGGAGATGGAGTGCCGTTCCTTGGCCACGGTGTTCCTGGCGCGGGGCACGGCTGGGTTGTTGTCGGAGCTGCTGCACCTGGACGTGCAGGAAGCGCGAGCCCGGGTACGTGCTGCGCAGCTTCGAGGTCCGCGGACCTCCTTCACTGGTGCGGATCTCGGTCCGCTGCAGCCCGCTACGGCAGCAGCCGAAGCCGCTGGGGCGATCTCGCCGCGCCACGCTGACATCGTCGCCAAGACGATGCACGACCTACCCGCATCCCTCGATGCCGAAACGACCGCCCTGGCCGAGGAGACGCTGGCTGGGCAGGCCTGCGCGCTGCGCCCGTCCGAATTAGCCAAGGCCGCGGAACGACTGGTGGCCTACCTCGACCCCGACGGGCGGGAGACCTCTGACGCCGATCGGGCCCGGCGGCGCGGGTTCACCATCGGTCGGCAGCGCCCGGACGGGATGAGCCGCATCAGCGGTGAGCTCGACCCGATGACCCGGGCCCTGGTGGACGCCGCCTTCTCCGCCGCTGCGCGGCCCGTCGCCGAGGACGGGGTGGCGGATCCGCGCAGTGCCGCCCAGCGCAACCACGACGCGCTGGCCACGCTGTGCCGCAACGCCCTCGCCTCCGGTGAGCTCCCAAACAACCGCGGGTTGCCGGCGACGGTGGTGGTGACCATGGGGCTGGCGGACCTGGAGCGCCGCGCCGGGACAGCGTCGACCGCCTCGGGCGGCACGGTGCCGGTGCGCGATGTGCTGCGCAGGGCGGCCGACGCGAAGTGGCTGCCCTGCGTGCTCGACTCCACCGGACAAGTGCTCCATCTCGGTCAGGGTCAGCGCTTGGCCTCACCGGCCCAACGGTTGGCGTTGTACGCCCGCGACCGCGGCTGCTCCCGACCCGGCTGTGAGATGCCCGCCCAGTGGACCCAAGTCCACCACCTGCACGAGTGGCAACACGGCGGACCCACCGACCTGCACAACCTCGCGCTCGTCTGCCCGTTCGACCACCGCCTCATCACCCACGAAGGCTTCACCGTCCGCATGGGCACCCACGGCCGCATCGAGTGGATCGCACCCAGACACGTTGACCCCGACCAGCAACCCAGGGTGAACCCGATCCACCACCCGCCCGACCTCAGCGATGCGAGCCCCCCGTGACGCACTACCGGCGCTTGCCGAAAGCCCGGGACACCAACCACCCCTCGAACATCCCTGCGACAAAGATCCCCGCGATGCGGGCAACCTTGAGCGCCTCGGGAGGGAGCATCGACAACGCGTTGAGCTCGCCACCAGACACCGGTGCCGCCGCAGCAACGGGGGCGCCCTGGGCCACAGCGGCCACCGGCGCGCCAGCGACAGGGGCGACAGCGCTGGCGTCCGAGCCGGCTGCGTCCCCCTGCAGCATCGCGGCCAGGTTGGTCGCGAACTGCGCCATGATCTTGTTGGACACCGCCACGATCGCACCCTTGCCGAACGCCACGATCTTTCCGCTGATCACCAGGTCGGTGTCCACCCGCAGCTGTGACCCACCCTCCACCGGATCCACCGCCAGCGCGATGTGCGCCTGCGCATCACCGTTGCCGTGTGAGTCCGCGCCCTTGCCCTCCATCGTCAGCCGCCGCGTCGCGTCGTCCACCGAGAGGAACCTGATCTTGCCGTTGTAGGCCGCGCTCACCGGCCCGACCTTCACCTTCACCCCGCCGACGTAGGCATCGCCGTCCTTGCCGGTGAGCGTCGCACCCGGCACGCACGAGGCGACCCGCTCCACGTCGTTGATCAGCGCGAACACCTGCTCGGGCGGGGCCGGGACGGTGATGACGTTCTCGAGCTTCACTGTGCACCCTCCTTGGCCGCGCCACCGCACCGCTGGGCGGCGCACGCGGAAATGCTGTCGATGATGGTCTGGTATCCGGTGCACCGGCAGTAGTTGGAGGACACCACCTCGCGCACCTGCTCCCGGGTCGGGCTGGGCTCCTCGGCGAGGAACCCCTCGGCCAGCATGAGGAAGCCGGGTGTGCAGAACCCGCACTGCAGCCCGTGGTTGTCGGCGAAGCACTGCTGCAGGTCGCTGAGCGTCCCGTCCGGCTCGGCCAGCGACTCCACCGTGCGCACCTCGCGCCCCTCGGCCTGCACGGCGAACATCAGGCAGGCGCGTGCCGGCTGGCCGTCCACCAGCACCGTGCACGCCCCGCACACCCCGTGCTCGCACCCGACGTGGGTGCCGGTGAGCCGCAGGTCGTGGCGCAGCGCGTCCACCAGCGTCCGCCGCGGCTCCACCACCAGCTCGTGCTCGACACCGTTGACGGTGAGCTCGATGAGCACCTTCTCGCTCATGCCGGGCTGTCCTCTCGTGCAGTCGCGGTCGCGGTGGCCAGCGCAGCCGCCACGACGTGCGGATGAATGGGCGTGTCGTTCAGCTCGACGCCGGTGTGGCGCAACCCGTCGTTCACCGCGTTGAGCACCGCGGCGGGCGCACCGATGGTGCCGCCCTCCCCCGCGCCCTTCGCGCCCGACTCGGTGAACAGGCACGGTGTCTCCAGGTGCGAGATGCCCACGTCGGGGATCTCGCACGCGGTGGGCACCCGGTAGTCGATGAAGCTGGCCACCAGCGGCTGCCCGTTGGCGTCGTAGGTGACCTCCTCGAACAGCGCACCGGCAATGCCCTGCGCGATGCCGCCGCGAGCCTGGCCGTCCACCACCTTCGGGTTGATGGCCACCCCGCAGTCCTCCACGCAGTAGTAGCGCAGGATCTCCACCTTGCCCGTGCCCGGGTGCAGCTCGACCACCGCACCGTGGGTGGCGTTGGAGAACGTGCCGTCGCCGTTGACGTCGAAGCTGGCCGTCGCCGCCAGCCCCGGCTCCACCCCCTTGGGCAGCAGCTGGGCCCGCAGGTGGGCGACCTCGGCGATGGCGCGGTAGTCCAGGCCCGTGCCCGGCTCGTCGACCAGCTCCACCCGGCCCTCGCCGAGGCGCACGTTGTCGATGTGGGTGTCCAGCAGGTGCGCGGCGATCTCCAGCAGCTTGTCGCCCAGCTTCACCGCGGCCAGCGACACCGCGCTGCCGCCGATGGTGATGGAGCGGCTGGCGAAGCTTCCGAAGCCGTAGGTGATCCGGTCGGTGTCACCCTGGACGATCTTCACCTGGTTGATGTCCAGGCCCAGCTTGTCCGCCACGATCTGCGCCATGGTGGTCTCGTGGCTCTGCCCGTGGCTCAACGTGCCGGTGGTCACCACCACCGTGCCCGAGGTGTCCATCTTGATCTCGGAGATGTCGAAGCCGGGCACCACGTCCATCTTGCGGGCGGCGAACGCGGCCGAGCCGTAGCCGGTGCGCTCGCTGAAGCAGGAGTAGCCGATCCCGACGTGGCGACCCTGCTGCGCCGCCTCCGCCTGGTACTCGTACCAGCCCTCGTCCTGCAGCACCTGCTCGCACAGGTTCAGCGACTCCAGGTAGGAGCCCGGGTCGTAGGTGATGTTGTTGATCCCCGTGTAGGGGAAGACCGTGATGAGGTTGCGCCGGCGCAGCTCCACCGCGTCCATGCCCAGCTCACGAGCTGCGCGCTCCATCAGCCGCTCGATCACCATCACGTACTGCGGCCGGCTCACCCCGCGGTAGGGCGCGGTGGGCGCCTTGTTCGAGGTGATGGCCCGCCCGCGCACTCGGTAGGCGGGCAGCTGGTACACCCCGGGCATCTCCGCCGACGCCATCAGCGGCTCGATGCCGGCGGTGAACGGGTAGCAGGAGTAGGCGCCCATGTCGCAAAGCACGTCGGCCTGCAGCGCCAGCAAGGTGCCGTCGGCGTCGAAGGCGGCCTTGGCGTCGTAGTGCTGCTCCCGGGCCAGGAACGACGCGGTGAGCGCGTCGCGGCGGTCCTCGATCCACTTCACCGGTCGCTTCAGCCGCAGCGCAGCCGCGGCCACCGCGATCTCCTCGCGGCCCACCACGCACTTGATGCCGAACCCGCCGCCCATGTCCGGCACGACCACCCGGATCTTGCGCTCGTCCAGGCCCAGGCTGCGAGCGGCCACGGTGCGCACCTGGTGCGGCACCTGGCTGCAGGTGTAGATGATCAGCTGCTCGTCGCGGGCGTCCCAGTACGCCAGCGCGCCGCGGGTCTCGATGGGCAGCGCGTTCTGCCGCCCGGTCGAGCACTGCACGTCCACCACCACCGCGGCCTCGGCGAAGGCCTGGTCCACGCCCTCGGTGTCGAACATCGACACGTCCAGGAAGGTGTTGGCGGGCACCTCGTCGTGCACCAACGGGGCGCCCTCGGCGAGCGCGCCCGGGATGGAGGTGATGGCCGCGCCCACCTCGTACTCCACCTCCACCAGCTCCAGCGCGTCCTCCACCAGGTAGGCGTCGTCGGCGACCGCGATGGCCAGCGGCTCGCCGACGTAGCGCACCCGGTCCTGGGCCAGCACCGGCATCTCGGTGGGCCGGAACTCAGTCAGCGGGCGGTCCAGCCCGGCGATGATCCCGGTGAGACCGAGGTCGCGGGCGGCAAACACGCCGCGCACGCCCCGCATGGCCCGGGCGGCGTCCAGGGACAGCGCGGTGACGCTGCCCGCGGCCACCGTGGAGCGGACGAACTGGGCGTGCAGCATGCCCGGCAGGGTGATGTCGTCCAGAAAACGGCCGGAGCCGGTGAGCAGGCGCGGGTCCTCGCGGCGCTGCACCGACCTGCCGACCCAGGACCCTCCGCGCAGCGTGCGCTCACTCGCGGTGGCGGTCACTGCAGAACCTCCTGTCGTGCGGTCTGGCGCAGCGCCGCCTCGGGCAGCGCGCTGGCCAGCAGGGTGCGGACCAGGCCGCGGACGTACTCCGCGCCCCCGGCGGCGACGTCGTCGTCGAGCTCCACCGACGCGGCGGCGGCCTCGGCGCACGCAGTGACCAGCGCGCTGTCGAAGCGGCCGGCGTCGGTGAGCACGGCCTCGGCGGCAGGCACCCGCACGGGCACCGGGCCCACCCCGCTCAGTGCCACGCGGCCGCCGCGCACCTGCTCGCCGTCGAGGTCGAGATCCACCGCCACCGCGACCACGGCGAAGTCACCCTGCCGCTGGGCGTGCTCGGCCAGCGCGGCGTGCGGCGCGGGTCGAGGAAAGCAGATTTCCACGATCATCTCGTCCGGCTCCAGCGCCGTGGCGTAGAAGCCGAAGAAGAACTCCGACGCGGCCACGGTGCGCCGGCCGCGCACCGACTCCACCACGATCTGGGCGTCCAGCAGCACCGCCAGCAGGCACCACTCGGCGGTGGCGTCGGCGTGGGCGATGCTGCCGCCGACCGTGCCGCGGGTACGGATGGGCAGGTGCCCGATCCAGCGCATGGCGTCGGCGATCACCGCGTAGTCCGCAGTGAGGCCCGCCCGGCCCATCTCCACCTGCCGGTGCGTGGTCAGCGCTCCGACGTGCAGCCCTGCGGCGTCCCGGGTGAGGTAGCTCAGCTCGTGCAGGCCGGTCACGTCGACGAGGTGCGCCGGCCGGGCGAGGCGGAAGCTCATCATGGCGACCAGGCTCTGGCCCCCGGCGATCAGCTTGGCGTCCTCGCCCAGCTCGGCGAGCGTGGCGACGGCGGAGGCAACCGAGTGAGCGCGGTGGTAGTGGAACCGGGCGGGCTTCATCAGGGCTCCTTATCCGTTGCTCTTGACGACGACGAGTGGTGTCTCGATCTCGTCCATGCCGTCGAGCTCGCGGCCCTTGGTCTCCGGGGCGCCGACGATCATCCACAGCACCGCGACGAGCACCGCGATGCCGGAGATGGCGAAGGTCAGCGGGAGCCCGAACACCGGCCACAGCAGCGAGCCGAACAGCAGCGGGGCGAACCCGGTCGCCACCCGGCTCACCGAGGAGGCCCAGCCGAAGCCCGAGGCCCGGATCTCGGTGGGGTACAGCTCGGACACGTAGGCGTAGAGCACCGGGATGGTCAGCTGGATCAGGAAGCCGAACACGGCCAGCCAGATCAGGGCCACGTTGCCGACGTCGAGCATCATCGCGAACAGCACCAGCGCGACCGCCGCGATGGGACCGGACAGGCCGATCACCCACTTGCGCCCGTAGGCCTCGCAGAGCCAGGCCGAGGTGAGCACGCCGATGATGCCCACACCGGTCATCAGCGTGGTGCCGGCGAAGGCCGCCTGGTCGCCGTAGCCCTGCTCGCGCAGGATGGTCGGCATCCAGGTCAGCGCGGCGTAGTACAGCAGCATGATGGTGACGAACAGCAGCCAGGCGGTGGCCGTGATGCGCGGGCTGAAGCGCCAGATGTCGCGCAGCTGGGTGAACGCAGCCTTCACGCTCATCTTCTCGGCCGGCGGCTGCGGGGCGAACTCGTAGGGCTCGGGGGTGACGCCGGTGTTGGTGACCAGGGTGTCGATGACCTGACGGGCCTCAGCCTCGCGGCCGGCCTTGGCCAGGAACATCGGTGACTCCGGGACACCGCGACGCACCCAGAACAGCAGCAGCGCCGGCAGCACCATGAACATCAGCATCCAGCGCCAGCGCTCGTCGCCGTCGATGGGCACCAGTGCCGTGGCCACCAGGCCACACACCGTGCCGCCGATCGGCCACCACACGTCCATGGCGGCCAGCACCCGTCCGCGCAGCTTGCTCGGGGAGAACTCGCTGACGATGGCGTAGTCCACCGGGATGCAGCCACCCAGGCCGAACCCGGCGAGGAAGCGCAGCGCGATGAACACCTCGTAGCTCGGCGAGAACGCCCCGAGCACCGAGAACAGCGCGAAGATCAGCATGGTGATGCTGAAGGCCTTCTTGCGGCCCATCTTGTCGGCCACCGTGCCCCACACCACGGCTCCGACGGCCATGCCGATGAGGTTCGCCGTGGCCACCAGGCTGCGCTCCGGGGTGGACAGGTTCCAGAAGTCGCCCACCAGGGGGGTGAGGAAGCCGTTGAGCACGACGTCCCAGGCGTCGAACATGTACCCGAGGCCACCGATGATGAAGATGCGACCCTGCACGTTCCATCTCCAGGGCAGCCCCTGGACGATCTGTTCGCCGGTCTTCATGGTTCTACTTCCTGTCGAGTCAGAGGGTCGACAGTGCGGCGTTGCACTGGAGGGGGTGGTGCTTGGTCGCCGAAAGGGTTGGCCTACTTGGCGAACTGGTAGATGAAGCTCTCGTTGTCGGGGTCGTTGAGCGGGGTGCCGCTCCACAGCCACTCGTAGGAGACGATGGACTCGCCGTTGAAGTTCTTGAGCTTGGCGTCGCGCTCACGCTGCTCCGGGCCGTCCTCGAGGTGGTAGAGGTCCATGTTGGCCAGCGAGGCGTCCTGCACCATGCCGGCGTGCTTGGCCCGGCGGGCCACGTAGCGCACCAGGGCGTCGTCGATCCCCGAGCGGGTGACCCGGCCCAGCTCCTCGGCCAGCACCGCGGCGTCCTCCATGGCCTGCGAGGCACCCTGGGCCTGGTACGGCAGCATCGCGTGCGCCGCGTCGCCGAGCAGTGCCACCCGGCCGTCGATCCACACCGGGTCGCGGCGGCGGTAGTGCAGCGCCTGCAGCAGCACGTCGTCGTTGGCCTTGGACAGCATCGCCTGCACCCGGTCGTCCCAGTCGAGGTACTCGTTGGTGAGCTGCTGGGCGGTCGCGGTCACCGGTCCGCCGTCACGCACCTCGTCGGTGCAGGGCACCAGGGCCACCACGTTGAGGTACTCCCCGCCGCGCAGCAGGTAGTGCACCAGGTGGCGACCGGGGCCGTACCAGATGGTCGACTGGAAGCGATCGAAGAGGAAGCGGGTGGCCGGGTCCTTGAAGATCCGCTCACCGGGGATCAGCGCCCGGTAGGCCATCTCGCCGGAGAACACCAGGTTGTCGTCGAAGCCCGCGGCCTCGCGGACCCGCGAGCGCACACCATCGGCACCGATCACCACGTCGGCCTCGTGGCGGGAGCCGTCGGCCGTGAGCACCACCGGTCGCTCCGGTGTGGACCGGTCCAGGTCCACCACCCGGCTGTTGGTGTGCAGCTGCACCACCGGGCCCGGCTGCAGCGGGTCGCGGCAGGCGTCCAGGATGACGTTGTGCAGGTCGGCGCGGTGGTAGTGCCAGTACGGCGCCAGGTAGTTGTCCTTGACGAACTCCCCCAGCGACGTGAGGCCGATGATCGAGCCGTCCTCCCAGCGGCGGCGCACCTGGTCCAGTGGCTCGGTGCGGATGGCCTCGAGCTGGCGGCGCAGCCCCATGCCCATGAGGACCTTGCTGGCGTTGGGCGCGGTCTGGATGCCGGCACCGACCTCGCCGAGCTGCGGGGCCGCCTCCAGGACGGTGACGCGGAGGCCGAACCGGCGCAGCGCCAGGGCGGCGGTGAGTCCGCCCAGACCGCCACCGACGATCAGGACCTCGTAGGACTGGCTCGGGGCCATGGTGTGCTCCTGTCGCTGGAGGGGTCTAGTGCTCGACGAGGTGGCCGGCATCGACCACGGTGGTCCCGTCGATGCGGACGGTGTTGTTGCGCTGCGCAATGTCCAGGTGGGCATAGGAGTCGCGGTCGAGCACCGGGTGCGGCCCGGTGGACCAGAGGAAGTTCCCGGCGAAGGCGCGGGCGTCCATGCCCATGATCTCGTTCTTGCCGTACATCGCCGTGGCGAACCAGTCGCCGGTCTTCATCAGGCCCCAGCCCATGTGCGAGAGGTACCGCGCCCACTTGTCCTCGGAGTCCTCGAAGAAGGTGTTCAGCATGGTCGCCTCAGCGCCACCGGTGACCTCCACGATCTGGCCGTTGTTGACGTGCAGGGTGGTGCGCGAGCGCACGTACTCCTTGAACGGCAGCAGGATGTCGCCCTCGTCCAGCACGATGACGCCGTTGGAGATCTCCGGCCAGCAGAGCACCATCGTGGACGGCCAGTGGTCCCAGCGGCCCGGGTCGTCGGCGAAGCCCACCTGGAACTCCGGCTGGGCGTTGCGCAGCTCGACGGTGAGGTCGGTGCCCGCGGCGGAGCTGACGTGCATCACCTGCGACCGGTTGACCAGGTCGACGCCGGCCTGCACCCGCGCCTTGTCACCCTCCTGAGGCATGTTGCGGATGAGCACCTCAGGGGCGTCGCAGACGAAGATGATGCGGGTGCCCGCGGCGAGGATCTCCTGCTGCACGGGGGCGTGGATGAAGCCCTCGCTGGTCAGGTCCACCACCAGGTCGGCCGCCTTGAGCACGCCCTGGGCGACCTGGTCGGCGAGGACCGACACCAGGCCGGGGCCGGCGCCGGTGTGCGTGCTGGGCATGGGTGCGGGGCTGCCCCCGGAGGCGGTGACGACCAGCGCGTGCGCACCCAGGGTCTGGGCGGCGCCGAACGCGGCGGCCACGTAGTCGCCCCGGCTGCTGGGTTCGGTCAGGACGACGACGTGCTCGCCACGCTGCACCTTGCACAGCTCCAGCTGACGGGTGAACGCGCGGAGCAGGTCTGCGGACCTCAGGTCAAACATCGGTCTCCCTTTCCTTGTCGCCGAGGGGACGGCGGGGGGCCTGTCCGACGGAGCTGGTGCTCCACCGCCGGGAGGGCAGTGTCGGAAACTGGTTGTGCAATCGGTTGCTCAGGACGCTAACCCGTGGATATTCGAGTGTCGATCCCCTGCGGGCCGATTTGTGGGATTTCATGAAGCCGTAACACGAGACCGGCTCATCCGCTGCAGATCGGCCAGGTACGGCAGCTCCGCGCGGGCCTGCTCGATCGCGCCGGCCGGCACGTGGACCACCGCGGCGTCCGGGGTATCGCCCAGCTCCACCAGCCGGGTGCCGCGCGGATCCACCACGGTGGAGTGCCCGGCGAAGGCGACCCCCTGGCCGTTCTCCCCGCACAGCCCGGCGGCGGCGACGATGCAGCCGTTCTCCACCGCTCGCGACACGGTGAGCAGCTGCCAGATGTGCCGGCGAGCCCGGCCGAAGGCAGCGGGCACCGCGATGACGTCAGCGCCGGCCACGGCCAGCTCGCGGACGGTCTCCGGGAAGCCGGCCTCGTAGCAGATCACCACGCCGACCGTCCCGACCGCGGTGGGCACCAGCAGCCCGCTGGCGTCGCCCGCCTGGAAGACCGCTCGCTCGCCGCCCCACAGGTAGCGCTTGGCGCCCCGGTGCTCGCGGCCGTCGGCGGTCAGGACCAGCGAGCAGTTGTGCAGCCGGCCGGAGGTGTCCAGGCGCGGCACCGCGGTCACCACCGTGGTCTGGGTGCGCACCGCCAGCGCGGTGAGCCGGGCGGTGGTCAGCTCGGTGGTGGCCTCGGCGATGGCGGGGTAGTCCAGGGTCAGGTCGTAGCCGGTGACGGCGAGCTCGGGCAGCACCACCACGTCGGCGCCCTGCTCGCCGAGCTGGGCCACCACCGTGTCCAGGTGGTCCAGCGCCGCCTCCGCGGAGGTGCTGACGGCCGGGGTCTGCACCACCGCGACGCCGATGGCGCCGGTGCTGCTCACCGGAAGGACCCTGCGTCGGGTCCGCCGCCCTGGTGGACGCTGTGGGTGAGGTTGGAGTAGTAGGGCCCCGCCAGGCGCGCCAGCCACTTGCCGGTGGAGACGTCGGTGTAGCCGTGCTCGTCGATGGCGTCGTGGCGGGCGGTCACCGCCAGCACGGTGCCCAGCACGAGAGTGTCGGTGCCCAGCGGCACCGCCTGGGCCAGGCGGCACTCCAGCGAGATCAGCGACTCCTGCACCGAGGGCACGGCCACCTGCAGCGAGTCGATGGCGGTGACGCCGGCCAGGTCGAACTCGTCCACGTGTGGCTCCACCGTGGCGAAGCTGGCGGTGACCGCCGCGGCGTTGTCCACCGACGGGATGTTCACCACGAACTCGCCGGTCTCGCGGATGTTCACCAGGGTGTCCTTGTCCTGGCCGGGGAAGCCGATGCGCTCGCCGATGGACACCGCCAGGGTCGCCGGGTTGCGCGAGGCGACCGTGAAGAAGCTGAACGGCGCGAGGTTGCGCACCCCGGCACCGTCCACGGTGGAGACCCAGGCGATGGGGCGCGGCTGGACCGCGCAGGAGAGCAGCTTGTAGACGTCGGCGTCGCCGAGCTCGGTCAGGTCGAAGGTGCGGCTCGACGCCGTCCTCGCGGTCACGTTGTCCACTGGTCCTGCCTCCCGGGCGGCCACGCTGCGGGGTCGCCTGCTCGTGTGCAACTGCTCGTGCAATCGGTTGCACAGTAACCGGCGAACTGTTGCAGCAACACCCCCCGGCGACCGGTGAGCCGAGGTTTTACCCAGCTGTTACCCAGCCCCGGCCGACGGGGGGGTTCCGGCGCTACGGCTGCCCCAGGGACCGACGCAGCCCGGCGCGCGCGGTGTCCTCGGTGCTGCCGGGCTCGCGCCCTGGTCCGTACCCGTCGGCGGTGCCGTCGGTGACCTGGACCTCGGCCTCCCAGGGCACCCGGTACTCGCCCTTCACCAGGTCGGTCATGAAGGTGTAAGGGCAGTCGCGGGCACCCCCGCGCACCGCGGTGAAGCCGCGGTGGCCCAGCTGGTAGATGTTGTTCTCCACGCCCCAGGTGCGGCGAGCGGCGTCAGCCCGGGACGGCTCGATGGACACGGTGAGCACCCGTCCGGGGGTGGCGTCGCCCTTGGCCAGCACGGTGCCCTCGAAGTCGCAGACCATCGACTCCCCCATCGAGCCGATGCTGTTGCCGTCGTCGCCGGCCAGCGCCACCGAGGCGGTGAAGGCGAGGTTGTGGAAGGCGTTGGCCTCGTTGGTGATGCGCCAGGACTGCTGCAGCGGAAACTTGTAGCCGGCGGTGCGCAGCAGCACGTTGGCGCCGCGGTAGGCGGCCTCGCGCGCCACCTCGGGGAACATCCCGTCGTGGCAGATCAACAGGGCCAGCCGGGAACCGCCCGGCCCGTCGCACACCGCGATCCCCCCGTCGCCGGGCTCCCACGGCTCCTTGGGCACCCACGGATGCAGCTTGCGCTGGTACAGCACGATCTCGCCGGAGGCGTCCACGATGATTCCCGAGTTGAACGGAGCGCCCTGTGGGTTGCGCTCCATGATGCTGAAGCAGCCCCACGTCCCGGTCTGCGCGCACACCGCACGCAGCCGCTCCACCTCCGGGCCGTCCAGGTCGAGCATCAGCTCGTCCCGCGCCCAGGCACCCTTGCGGAGCCCGTGCAGGCCGTACTCGGGAAAGACCAGCAGCTGCACGGTGGGAAACGCGGTGGCGATCTCGGTGACCGTGGCGCACACGCTGTCCACCACCGCGGCAACATCCTCCGTGGTGCTCACCAGCGGGACCTGCTGCTGCACCAGCCCCAGGGTGAGCGCCCCCTCGGGCGGGTTGAGTCCACTGAGGCCAGTCATCGGCGGCTTCCTCTCGGCTGGTCGGACGCAATTTTGCGCAATCGATTGCTCCCAACGCTACAGTGAAATTGTCGGTGCCCCGGTGCGGGCGCCGCTGCCCGGGGCCGGCCGCAGCCTGTCCCGACGGGCACGGCACGGCCGTGCGACTTCAGGGGGTCCCAGTGCGAGAACGAGCTCCGGCGGCCAGCACCAACCGGTCGATGGTGACGCTGAAGACGGTGGCGGTGGCCGCCGGCGTGCACGTCTCCACGGTGTCGCGCGCCCTGCGCCGAGCGGCGCTGGACGGTGACTCGGCGAGCCCCCGCGACCGCGAGCTGCTCGAGCTGGCCCGCGAGATGGGCTACGTCCCCAACCCCAACGCCGCCAGCCTCACCACCCGCCGGTCGATGGCCTTCGGCGTGCTGGTGCCCCGGCTCACCGACACCGTGCTGGCTGCGGTCTACGACGCCGTGGAGGAGACCGCCAACCGGGCGGGCTACGCCACGTTCGTCTCCAACACCCGCGACGACCCCGCCGAGCAGCAGCGCCTGGTGGAGCTGCTGCTCGGCCGGGCGGTGGACGGGCTGATCATCGGTGACTCCCGGCTGGACAACGACAACATCGCCCGGCTGGTGGAGCGCGGCATCGACCTGGTGCTGGTCAGCCGTCGCTGTGCCGGCGCGCCGTCGGTGACCACCGACGACGTGGCCGGCGGCGAGCTGGCGGCCACCCACCTGCTCGAGCTGGGCCACCGCAGCATCGGCGTGGTCGCCGGACCACTGTGGGCCAGCACCGCGGCCGAGCGAGTCACCGGTTTCCGGGCCACGCTGGAGCGGGCCCGGGTGGCACTGCCCGCCGAGCACGTCCGCGAGGAGGGTTTCGACGTCGCTGCCGGACGGCGCGGCACCGAGGCGCTGCTGGACGGCCCCTGTCCGCCCACGGCGATCTTCGCCACCAACGACGACGCCGCCATCGGTGCGCTGGGGGTGCTGCGCGACCGCGGGCTTCGCCCCGGCCACGACGTGTCGGTGATCGGCTACAACGACATTCCCATCGCCGCCGAGCTGGCAGTGCCGCTGAGCACGGTGCGCGCCCCGCTGCAGGAGATGGGGGTGCGGGCGGCCGAGACGCTGCTGGCGCTGACTCACCGCCTGCCTGCGTCGTCGGTGGCGCTGAAGCCCCAGCTGGTCGCGCGCGCCACCACCGCACCGCTGGCGGTCTGAGCGCGGACTAAGGTTTCCCGCGCCGGAGCCGCAGCGTCGCGGGCCAGCCCGTCCCCACGACGTCGTCGGAAAGCAGCCGCTGCAGTGCCCTCTCTCCCTCCCCTGCCCGCGCTCACGCTCACCCGCCCGGCCTGGTTCACCCCGCGGGTGCTGCGCACCGAGGTGCTGGCCGGGCTGGTGGTGGCCCTGGCGCTGATCCCTGAGGCCATCTCCTTCTCCATCATCGCCGGGGTGGATCCGCGCGTCGGCCTGTTCGCCTCCTTCACGATGGCGGTGACCATCGCCATCGTGGGTGGTCGGCCGGCGATGATCTCCGCCGCCACCGGGGCGGTGGCCCTGGTGGTGGCTCCGCTGGCCCGTGAGCACGGGGTGGAGCACCTCTTCGCCGCGGTGATCGTCGGCGGGGTGCTGCAGGTGGTGCTCGCCGGCCTGGGCGTGGCTCGGCTGATGCGCTTCCTGCCGCGCAGCGTGATGGTGGGTTTCGTCAACGCGCTGGCCATCCTCATCTTCACCGCCCAGCTGCCCTACCTGCGCGACGTGCCGTGGACGGTGTACGCGCTGCTCGCGGTGGGCCTGGTGGTGATGGTGGGCCTGCCCCGGCTCACCCAGGCGGTGCCCGCGCCGCTGGTGGCCATCGTGGCGCTCACCGCGTTCACCGTGGCCGCGCACGTGGCGGTGCCCACCGTGGGCGACCAGGGCGAGCTGCCGGACAGCCTGCCCGTGCTCGGGGTGCCCGGCGTGCCGCTCACCCTGGAGACGCTGCAGGTGATCGCCCCGTACGCCCTGGCCATCGCCATGGTCGGGCTGCTGGAGTCGCTGATGACCGCCAAGCTGGTGGACGGCATCACCGACACCCACTCGAACAAGACCCGCGAGTCGTGGGGCCAGGGCGTGGCCAACATCGTCACCGGCTTCTTCGGCGGCATGGGCGGCTGCGCCATGATCGGGCAGACGATGATCAACGTGCGCAACGGCGCGCGCACCCGGTTGTCCACCTTCCTGGCCGGGGTGCTGCTGCTGGTGCTGGTGGTGGTCCTCGGCGACGTGGTGGCCCGGATCCCGATGGCCGCGCTGGTCGGCGTGATGGTGATGGTGTGCGTCGGCACCTTCGACTGGCACAGCATCCACCCGCGCACCCTGGTGCGGATGCCCCGCAGCGAGACGCTGGTGATGCTCTCCACCGTGGTGGTCACCGTGACGACCCACAACCTGGCCTACGGGGTGGGGGTCGGCGTGCTCGTGGCGATGGTGGCCTTCGCCCGCCGGGTGGCCCACCTGGTGGAGGTCGACCGCGAGCTCTCCCCCGACGGTGCCACCGTGCACTACCGGGTGCGCGGCAACCTGTTCTTCGCCTCCAGCAACGACGTGGTGTTCGCCTTCCGCTACGCCGACGACCCGGCGCAGGTGGTGATCGACCTGGCCCAGGCGCACGTCTGGGACGCCTCGACCGTCGCCTCGCTGGACGCCGTGACCGAGAAGTACCGCGCCCGGGGGGCGAGCGTGCGCATCATCGGCATGAACGTCGACAGCGAGCGGCGTCACCTGCGCCTGGCGGGGACACTGAACCAGTAAGGTGGTGATCGGTGTGCCGGGAAGTCTGGTCGGCGATTCTGCTGGCGACCCCTGACGGAGGCACGAACGTGACCACTGCACCCCCCAACAACACCCTCTTCAGCCGCGGCTCCTGGCCGGAGGCCAGCCGTGTCGCGCACCTGTTGCGGGGCGAGACACTGGGCGGGGCGCTGCTGCTGGTGGCCACCGTGGCGGCGCTGGTCTGGGCGAACACCCCGGCGTCCGGGGCCTACGAGACCCTCCGCGACTTCACCTTCGGCCCGCACGCGCTGCACCTGGACCTCAGCGTCGGCCAGTGGGCCGCTGACGGGCTGCTCGCCATCTTCTTCTTCGTGGCCGGGCTGGAGGTCAAGCGCGAGTTCGTCGCCGGTGACCTGCGTGACCCGCGCCGGGCGGCCCTGCCGGTGATGGCGGCGCTGGGCGGGATGGCCGTCCCGGCGCTGGTCTACCTGCTGGTGAACCTGAACACCGGCGACGGAGCCCTGCAGGGCTGGGCCATTCCCACCGCCACCGACATCGCGTTCGCGCTGGCCGTGCTCGCCGTCATCAGCACCCACCTGCCCATCGCGCTGCGCACCTTCCTGCTCACCCTGGCAGTGGTGGACGACCTGTTCGCCATCGCCATCATCGCCGTGTTCTTCACCAGCGGGCTGGCCATCACCCCCCTGCTGCTGGCTCTGCTGCCACTGGCCGCGTTCGGGTGGCTGGTGCAGCGCCGGGTGCGCACCTGGTGGCTGCTGGTCCCGCTGGCGCTGGCCACCTGGGCGCTGGTGCACGCCTCCGGGGTGCACGCCACGGTGGCCGGGGTGCTGCTCGCCTTCACCGTGCCGGTGGTGCGCAGCCAGGCCGCCGGTGGACCGGACGCCGGCCCCGGGCTGGCCGAGCACTTCGAGCACCGGCTGCGCCCCCTGTCCTCCGGGTTCGCGGTGCCGGTGTTCGCCTTCTTCGCCGCCGGGGTCACCGTGGGCGGGCTCAGCGGCTTCGGCGACGCGCTCACCGACAAGGTGGCTATCGGCATCGTGCTGGGCCTGGTGGTGGGCAAGACAGTGGGCGTGTTCGGCGCCACCTGGTTGGTGTCGCGGTTCACCAGGGCCGGTCTGGATCCGTCGCTGCGCTGGGTGGACGTCTTCGGCGTCTCGGTGCTGGCCGGCATCGGGTTCACCGTGTCGCTGCTCATCGGCGAGCTGGCGTTCGGGCTGGGCAGCCTGCGTGACGAGCACGTCAAGGTGGGGGTGCTCACCGGATCGGTGGTCGCCGCGCTGCTGGCTGCGGTGATCCTGCGGCTGCGCAACGCGCACTACCGGCGGGTGGCCAAGACCGAGGAGCTCGACCTCGACCGCGACGGCGTCCCGGACATCTACCAGCAGAGCGACTGATCCCGTGCGGGTCACCGTCTCGGCCACCGGTGCGGCCACCCCCGACGTGGTGTGGGACCGCTACGTGCGCCCGGCCCGGTGGCCGACGTGGTCGCCCTACATCCGCCGGGTGGACTGCACCGACGAGGTGCTGCAGGCCGGCACCACCGGGCAGGTGCACGGGCCCACGGGTCTGGTCGGCGACTTCCGGGTGCTCGTCGTGGAGCCGGCCGAGCGCACGTGGTCGTGGCGCGTGCGCATCCGGCACCTGAAGATGCAGCTGGACCTGCTGCACGACGTGCAGCAGGTCCCCGAGGGGGGTACGAGCAGCACGCTGCGCATCGACGGGCTGGTTCCCGTGGCACTGTCCTACGCTCCGATCGCGCAGTGGTCGCTCACCCAGCTGGTGCGGCCCTGACGCCCGAGCTGGGACGGGGGCTGCGGTGACCGGCAGCGGCACGATCGTGGTGGGCGTGGACGGATCGGCCGGCTCTGCGCACGCGCTGCGGTGGGCGGTGCGCCACGCTGGGCTGACCGGCGCGCAGGTGCGGGCAGTGGCTGCCTGGGAGCACCCCGCGGCCTACGGATGGGCGCCGGTGTACCCCCCGAACGATCCCGTGCCCGCGCTCACCGCGGCGATGCTGGACCGCACGGTGCGGGCCACGCTCGGCGAGCACGACGCCGCACGGGTGCAGCAGACCGCCACCGAGGGCCACGCCGCGCAGGTCCTGGTGGACGCCGCCGACGGCGCCGAGCTGCTGGTGGTGGGCACCCGAGGTCACCGCGGGCTGGCGGCTGCGCTGCTGGGGTCGGTGAGCCAGCAGTGCGTGCAGCACGCGCCCTGCCCCGTGGTCGTGGTGCCGGAACCGCGGCTGCACCGCTAGCGCGTTTCTCGGGTCGCGGCACCCCTGCAGGTGCGAGGATGTGAGGTCAGTGTCACCACGGGGGGCCGTCACGAGCTGTGGCGGAGTCGTGGCGGCGCACCGTCATTCCGGGGGGAACACGCGTGCACCCAGCTTCGTCGCCCAGCAGCACCCACGTCTGGTCGGTCCGCGAACGGGCCCAGCACCTCGGGGTGCTGGACGCGCTGGTGTTCCGGCGGCTCTCCGGCGCGGCCTGGGCGCACCTGGGCGGACTCGGCGGCGGCCGGGACTGGGTGGGCGTGGTGGACGCCGACACCGACGGCGAGCTCAGCATCGCCCACCTGCCTTCCCGCGTGCACGGCGTCCACCGCTTCCGCCACGCCCACCGCAGCCAGGTGCTGGGCTCCTACGCGGCCCGCTCCGGCGCGGTGGTGCGCACCAGCCCGGACGTGGTGGTGATCCTGGCGAGCCCCACCGGCGTGCTGGCCCCCGAGGCTGACGACCAGGCGCTCTGCGCGCTCGCCATGACGGTCAGCTCGGTGGTCGACGACATCACTCCCGCCAAGCGGCTGGCGGACGAGCTGGAGGTGCTGCACGCGGTCCGCGCGGTCACCACGGGTGCGCCGCAGGACCTCGCGGGAACTCTGCGCCACGTGCTCACGGTCGCCCTGGACGCGCTGGGCTGCGACGTCGGGGCGCTCTGCTACGCCAGCTCCGGGCCCACGGTGCTGAGCAGCTGGCCAGGCGTCGACCCAGCCGACCCGGCGGTGGCCCGAGCGGTGCTGCGGCTGCGCCAGCGGGCGGGCGCCACGACGCTGTGCGTGCAGGACACCACCGGCCACGACCTGCCCGGGGCGCTGTCGCTGGCGGCCGGGGTGCGCTCCCTGCTGGTGGTGCCGGTCCCGGACGAGGCCGGTGGCGTGCTGGTGGCCGCGCACACCGACGCCGACCCCCGGGGGTTCACCGCGCTGCGCCAGGAGCTGGCCCGGCAGGTGGCCGACGCGGCCGGGGTGGTGCTGCACACCGCCGCGCTGCGCGAGGAGCTGCGGGCCAGCGCCGCCGAGCACGCCTCGACGGCCCGGCGCGACCCGCTGACCCGGCTGGGCAACCGCCTGGCCTTCGACGAGGCGCTGGTCGCCGCGCAGCAGCAGGTGGACGACGGCCGCCACGTCACGGTGCTCACGGTGGACCTGGACGGGCTGAAGCAGGTGAACGACACCTATGGCCACGCCGCCGGGGACCAGCTGCTGCGCCGGTGCGCGGACGTGCTGCGCCAGCACTCCCGGGCCGAGGACGTGTGTGTGCGACTCGGTGGTGACGAGTTCGCGGTGCTGATGCCCCACGCCGGGGACATGGCCCAGCACCGGCTGGTCACGCTCTCCGAGCTGCTGGGCGGCGGGGACGCCGGGAGCGGTCGGGTGTCGGGCAGCGTGGGAATGGCCACGGCGGCCCCGGGCACCAGCGTGGCCGACGCCGTGCGCGAGGCCGACAGCGCGATGTACGCGGCCAAGCGAGCCCGCCGCGCGCGCAGCTGGACGTCGTCCTGACGGGCGGAAAAGGTCACGAAAATGGAGCCGGGAACACAGGTGTGCACTGCTGACAGAGTTGTCCCGAACCCGGGGTAACACCTAATGGCGCGCAGCCGGCCACCATTCTTGACGGCGGCCCCTAACCCGACGTTGCGCACATTTCGCGCCGGATTCTGCCGCCGGTGTGGTTACTCAAAGTAACCGCCCGGCCCTGCCGAGCACCCCGCGCTGACTGTGGGCCGACTAATCACACTTCGGCCCTCCCCGCTCGGTTCGAGGGCCCGCAGTCCCACTGAGTGGGACGGCAGAGCTGCTCGGGCGCAACCGATCCCGCCTGAGGGCCACCAACCTCACCCGGGGTTCACGCCGCCGTGCACCTGCGGTTCACCCCGGTTCCCCACCACCGAGCGCCACTCGGCGTGCCGCGCTCGCTGCGGAAGAAGACCCCAAGGTCAGGACGGGTGCATTGACACTGAGTGATGAATAGTTCAACTTATGCACACGCAGTGTGTAACGCTTACGCACGCTCCGTAGATATGTAGTCGATCGTTCAGTGCAGAGGGCGGATTCGCTGCTCCGGGGGCCTTGTTTCTCCGGTGGAGCGCAGCTGTGTCGGTACTGAGTTCCCTGAGCAGAAGTGGGTACCGATGTCAGACAACGCGCACGCCACCTCGGTGGTGGCCGACGCCCCTCGCCGGGCGCGGCGTCCCCGTTCCGTCCGCAGTGCCGTGGACCTGCTGGTCGAGGAGAACCTGCCGCTGGTGGGACACATCGTCCGCCAGATCGCGGTGCGGCTGCCCGACCACGTGGCCCGCGAGGACCTGATCTCCGCCGGGATGGCCGCCCTGGTGGCCAGTGCCCGCAGCTTCGACACCGGCCGCGGCATCCCCTTCACCGGGTTCGCGACCTTCCGCATCCGCGGTGCGGTGCTCGACGAGCTGCGCGGGATGGACTGGGCGAGCCGGTCGGTGCGCGGCAAGGCCCGCCGGCTGGAGACCGTCCGCGGTGAGCTCACCGCAGCGCTGGGCCGAGCGCCCCGTCCGGAAGAGCTCGCCAACGCCATGGGCGTCACCCTGGCCGAGATGGGCAGCAACGAGGCCGACGTGCAGCGGGCCAGCGTGCTCAGCCTGCAGGGCTTCGCCCCGGAGACCGGCGCGCTGCTGGTGCAGGACCGGGGCACCGGCCCCGAGCAGACGCTGCTCAACCGCGAGCAGCTCGGCCTGCTGCACGACGCCATCGACGTGCTGCCCGAGCGGCTGGCGCACGTGGTGCGCTCCTACTTCTTCGACCAGCGCCCGATGGCCGAGATCGCCGCCGAGCTGGGCGTGACGGCCTCGCGGGTGTCGCAGATCCGCGCCGAGGCGCTCACCATGTTGCGTGCTGGTCTGGCCGCCAACGAGCGCAGCAGCGCCACGGCCAAGCAGTCCACCCGCACCAAGGCCAAGGAGGCCGCCTACGCCGCTGCCGTCGCCTCACGCGGGACGCTGGCCACCCGGCTGCAGAAGTCCACGGTGCTCGGCGACATCATCGCCGAGACCTACCGCACCGCCGCCGCGGCGCCGCGCGGCTGCACCGCTTGAGCGCCGTGGTGCGGGACAGCGTGGCGGGGAAGGTCGCTCGATGACCCTGCTGAGTGACGTTCGGGGTCCGGAGAGCGTGGCGGTGGGTGTCGCCGACGAGTCGTGGCGAGGGCTGTTCCACCGCACCGCCATCCAGTCGATCAGCCTCCGGCCCGGTCAGCAGTGCCTGTCCACGCGCATCCACGGTGCCGACGGCCGGCTCTTCGGCGGCATCAGCGGTGTCCGCGACGGCACGGTCGTCGAGGCCGGGCTGGACCTGGTGTCCTCCCGGGCCACGCCGGCGGTGGTGGCCACGGTGCTGCGCCGCTCGCTGGAGAAGCTGGGTGCGCAGGGCGTGCGCGAGGTGGAGCTGCACCTGCCGCCGGCCTGCCACAGCGACAACGAGCCACTGGTGCAGTTCACCGTGCTCAACGAGGGATTCACCGTCCGCAGCTGCGAGCTCAACCAGCACCTGGACCTGAGCCACCTCCGGTCGCCGCGGCAGTGGGTGGACGAGCTCCGCCGTCCGGCCCGCTCCGCGCTGGACCGGCTGCACGCCAAGGACCTGCAGGTGCGCGAGGTGCGGGGCCGCGCGGAGTGGGAGGCTGGTCGCCAGCTGCTGCACGGCGGTGCGGACCTGGTGCTGTCCTGGGACGACCTGGCCGGTGCTCGTGCACCGCTGGCCCCGCACGTGCGCATGGTGTGCGTGTTCCGTCGGGGCGCCCCGATCGCCGCGGCGCTGGTCTACCGGGTGCGCCCGGCGGTGGAGCTGGTGGCCGCGTGGGGCGAGAGCGACCACCGCTTGGCGCACTCCCCGCTGGTGCTGCTCGCCGCCGAGCTGGTGGAGCAGGCGCTGCGCCAGGGAGTGCAGACCATCGACCTCGGGCAGGTGTCCGACGTCGCCGCTGTCGCGGGTGAGGCGGCGGAGCGCGGGCACGGCTCGGCCCAGCTGGCACGGAGCCTGTCCGCTCGCGAGCAGCCGCGGCTCACCGTCGCCACCACTCTCGCCGCCTAGCTGGCCGCGCTGACCGGGCGATGTGTCCATTGCGCGAGTCCTGCAGCAGCACAGCGAAAATTCCTGGTCAGGACTGCTCAACATCCTCGGAGCAGCGCCGATAGGTAAGGCATGTTGGTCCACGGATGGACCGGCAGGCCCGCTCGTCGGGTCACGTCTTGACTCTGTCCAGGAGGACACCCCATGAGTCTTCGCATCAACACCAACACCGCCGCGCTCAACGCCTACGGCAACCTGCAGGCCAACCAGGCCAAGCAGCAGAACGCCTTCGAGAAGCTCTCCAGCGGCCTGCGGATCAACCGGGCGGCGGACGACGCGGCCGGCCTGTCCATCAGCCAGGGCCTGACCAGCCAGATCAACGGCCTCACCCAGGCCACCCGCAACGCCCAGGACGGCATCAACGTCGCCCAGATCGCTGACGGCGCCCTGGCCACCGTGCAGACGATCCTGCAGCGCCAGCGCGACCTGACCGTCCAGGCTTCCAACGGTGGCTCCATGGACGACAACGCCCGTGACGCCATCTCCGCCGAGATCGGCAAGCTCAACAAGCAGCTGGACAACATCAACCAGACCACCGCCTTTGGTGGTAAGCAACTGTTCGACGACGCCACCAACACGTACGACGGCACCTTCCAGGTCGGCGCCAACGGCACCGCGAACGAGCGGATCACCCTAGCGCTGGGTTCCTTCGACGCCGAGACGCTCAAGACGGCCCCGGCGGCCGGCGGCACCACCGGCGGAATTGACGTGAGCTCGACCACGGCCGCACAGGGCTCCATCGAGATCATCGACGCCGCGATCAAGACGGTGTCGGCGGCCCGGTCCGACATCGGTGCCACGCAGAACCAGCTCAGCTACACCATGACCAACCTGCAGACCACCATCCAGAACGTGTCTGCCTCGCGGTCGAACATCACTGACGCCGACCTGGCCACCGAGGTCTCCAACATGAGCCAGGCTCAGATCCTCACCCAGGCCGCCACCTCGGTGCTGGCCCAGGCGAACTCGGCCCCGCAGGCCATCCTGAAGCTCCTGCAGTAAGTCGTACCAGCTCGAACCGCTTGACCCCAGGTAGCACGGGCGGGGCCCTGTCCGCAGGGCTCCGCCCGTGCTGCATCGGCACCACAAGGAGCGTGCGTGGCTACCTTCTCGTTCGACGGCCTGGCCTCGGGCATCGACACCAAGACGCTGGTCACCCAGCTGATGCAGGTGGCGGCCCAGCCCCAGGCGCAGCTCAAGACTCAGCTGAGCAGCACGCAGACGCTGGTCTCGGCCTACCAGTCGATCAACACTCGCATCACTGCCCTGCAGTCCGCCGCCGACGCGGTGAAGCTGGCGGGCACCTGGACCGCCGCCACTGCCAGCTCCTCCTCGCCCTCGGTGATCGCCACCAGCACCAGCGCCGCCCAGGCCGGCTCGGCCATGACCTTCAGCGTCACCCGACTGGCGGCCGCCCAGGTCAGCACCGTCGCTGTCGCCGGTGACGTGGTGGCCGACTTCGCCGCCGGCATCGACGTGACCATCGGCTCCGGCAGCACCGCCACCACCACCCACGTGGCCCTCACCGGCGGCAGCGCCAGCGACGTGGTGGCCGCGCTGAGCAAGGCCGGGCTCGGGGTGCGGGCCTCGGTGGTGAACGTGGACGACGCCACCGGCACCGGCACCACCCAGCGCCTGCAGCTCAGCTCCACCTCCACCGGCACCGCCGGCGCCTTCAGCATCAGCGGGCTCAGCACCGCACCCACCCAGATCGTGGCGGCGCAGAACGCGCAGCTGACGGTCGGCGACCCGGCCGCGGGCGGCTACTCGGTGTCCTCGTCCACCAACACCTTCACCGAGGCGCTGCCGGGGGTCACCTTCACGGTGGGGGCACTGGCCTCCGGGGTGACCGTGTCGGTGGCCAGCGACACCACGGCCATCACCAAGGCGATGCAGACCATGGTGGACGCCGCGAACGCTGCGCTCGGACAGGTGGGCATGTACACGGCCAAGGGCGGCAGCCTGCAGGGCAACACCCAGGTGGTGGCGCTGAGCCAGGACATCCTCTCCAGCATCAGCCGGGGCACCGGCACCGGCGGCAGCTTCCACAGCATCGGGGTGCAGCTCACCAACACCGGTGGCCTGGCCTTTGACGCCACCGTGTTCGCCGCGGCCTACGCCGCCGACCCCGCGAAGACGCAGGCCGTCGCCGGGCAGGCGCTGGGCTCAGCACTGTCGACCGTGGCCGAGCGGGCCAGCGCACCGGCGGTGGGCTCGCTGAGCCTGCTGATCACCTCCGGCAACGAGCGGATGACCAACCTGAACAAGCAGATCCAGAGCTGGGACACCCGCCTGGCCGACACCCAGACCGCGATGCAGAAGAAGTACGCGGCCATGGAGGCGGCGGTGAACAAGCTGAACTCGACGCAGGCCTGGCTGAGCTCCGCGCTCTCCTCGCTCGATGCCTCCAAGAAGTCCGACTAGCTCACTGCTCTCCCCCAGAACGCTCCGCCCGAGAACGAGGAGAACCTGTGTCCAGCGACTTGGCTCGAGCCCGCTACCTCGCCGACGCGGTCGCCACGGCGACGCCGGCCCGCCGCATCGTGCTGCTCTACGACCGGCTGTGGCTGGACGTCCAGCGCGGTGTCGAGGGCCTGGCCAGCGCTGATCCCGCCGCGGCCGGTGACCACGTCCAGCACGCCCAGCAGATCGTCGCCGAGCTGCTCGGCAGCCTGGACACCACGGCGTGGGAGGGCGCCGGCGAGCTCGCCTCGCTGTACACCTACCTGCTCCGCGAGCTGATGAACGCCATCGTCTCCCCCACCCCCGGAGCCCTGGACACCGCCGCGGGCATCATCACCGGCCTGCGGGACACCTGGAAGCAGGCCGAGGTCCAGCTGCAGACCGGTATCGCCCGCGCCGCGGCGGCCCCGGCCGCCCGACAGGCGGCGTGGGTTGGCTGAGCCTGCGGCGCAGCCCACCTGGGAAGAGGTCTTGGCCGCGCTGACGGCCGACAACGACGCCCTGGAGGCTGCGCTGCACTCCGGAGCCGAGCTGCCGGCGTCGGCCACCCAGCCCTGGCACCCCCCGCAGCTGCCGCCGCTGCCCCCGGAGCTGGCCCCGGCCGCCCGTGAGGTGCTCGCCCGCCAGGTGGCCCTGCAGGCCCGCCTCGCCCTCGACCTCGCCCAGCTCTCCCCGGCCACCCGCCGCCGCAGCGTGGCCACCGCCGCCCCGCAACCGACCCTGGTGGATCTGCGCGCGTAAACCCTTGCTGCTCAGGCAAAACTCGTAGTAACAACTGCTCAACTCAGCGTGATCTCGGCCGATGACAACCTCGAGCACGGATCGCTCACCCCGCTTGCCAAGGACTGGCGAGACTCGACAGGTGAGGTCCATCTCGTGCTGGATGACATTGCTTCGGTGACGATGCGCACGGCTCTGTCGAGCCTGTCCGCCCGCCAGCGCGTGAGCGCCGACAACATCGCGAACATCGAGACGCCCAACTACCGCGCGTCCCGAGTCTCGTTCGAGTCCAGCCTGCGTGACGCGGTCGCCTCCGGTGATCCCGCCCGAGCCACGGCGTCGGTGGAGGGCACCGGCGACACCCCGGGGGTGAACGGCAACAACGTCAACCTCGACGCCGAGACGATCATCGACCAGAAGACCCAGCTGCAGTACCAGCTGCTGGCCAGCGCGCTCTCCGGCAAGTACAGCCTCCTCAGCACCGTGATCAAGGGCTGAGCCGATGACCCTCTTCTCCGCCATCAACGCCTCCGGCACCGGGCTCACCACCTACCGCACCTGGATCGACGTGCTGGCCAACAACGTCGCCAACGTCAACACCGCGCGGCCCACCTCGGGCCCGGCCTTCCAGGCGTCCTACGTGGAGGCCCAGGAGATCGCCGGCGGACCCGACGGCATCGGCCAGGGCGTGGAGATCACCTCGCTGCCGCAGGGCAGCGCCGAGGGCATCCTCACCTACCAGCCCGACAACCCGCTGGCCGACGAGAACGGCTACGTCCGGCTGCCGGACATCGACATGGCTGAGCAGATGGGCAACCTGATCATGGCGCAGCGGGGCTTCCAGGCCAACGCCGCGGTGATCGACCGCGCCAAGGACACCTACCTGCAGGCCATCAACATCGGAAAGAACCGCTGACCATGACGATCCCCGCCATCGGCGCCCTCAGTGCCGCCCTGCCCGCCTTCGCGCCCTTCGCGCCGGTGAGCCCCGAGACCACCGCCCCCGCAGCCACCGGTGGCAGCGACTTCGCCGCCATGCTCAGCAAGGGCCTGGAGACGGTGCAGACCGCGCAGGACAAGGCCAGCGGGCTGGCCGTGCAGGCCGCCACCGGCGACCTGACCGACATCCACGACTACACGATCGCCTCCACCGAGGCGGGCCTGGTCACCGAGCTGGCCTCGGCGATCCGCACCAAGGGCATCGACGCGTTCAACCAGATCATGGGAATGCAGGCCTGACATCGTGAAGAACATCGTCGTCGACCGCGCGCAGCGGTTCTGGCAGGGCTTCCTGGCCTTCACCCCCGGCCAGAAGGTCGTCTCCGTGGCCGCCGTGCTGGCGCTCACCCTCGGTGGCTTCTTCTTCACCACCTGGGCCTCGGCGCCCACCTACGCCCCGCTGTTCACCAACCTCGCCCCGACCGACGCCAGCGCGATGATCGACAAGCTCAACGCCACCGGCACCCCCTACGAGCTGGCGGCCAACGGCACCTCGATCATGGTGCCGGAGAAGGACGTCTACGCCCTGCGGCTGACCATGAGCTCGGCCGGCCTGCCCACCTCGGGCAAGTCCGGCTACAGCCTGCTGGACAACGAGGGCATCACCACCTCGGAGTTCAAGCAGCAGGTGGACTACCAGCGGGCGCTGGAGGGCGAGATCGGCAACACCGTCCGCTCCATCGACGGCGTCGTCGACGCCACCGTGCACCTGGCGATCCCCAAGGACACCGTCTACGACGACGGCACCAAGAAGCCCACCGGCGCCGTGCTGCTGACCACCGCCCCCGGCACCAAGCTCACCTCCGGGCAGGTGCAGTCGGTGGTCAACCTGGTCTCCTCCAGCGTGCCCGGCCTCACCGCCGACCAGGTCAGCGTGTCCGACTCCACCGGCAAGGTGCTCAGCGCCCTCGGTGAGGACGACACCGCCGCCGGCTCCGACACCCGCAGCGAGGCCACCCGGCAGTACGAGAGCCGGCTGAACACCGCGGTGCAGCAGATGCTGGACCAGATGGTGGGCGCCGGGCACTCGGTGGTCACGGTGAACGCCGACCTGGACTTCGACAAGACCAACACCGTCTCCCAGACCTACGTCTACGACGCCGAGGTCCCCCCGCTGGCGGAGTCCTCCACCACCGAGACCTACAACGGCGGGGCCGGCGACAACGGGGTGCTGGGCGCGGCCGCCACCCCGCCGGTGGCCGGAGCCGACGGCGCCACCGACGGCAACGGTGGCTACACCAAGACCACCGGCACCAAGAACAACGCCGTGGGTCAGGTCACCGACACCCGCAACTCCGCCCCCGGGCAGGTCCGCAACCTCAACGTCGCCGTCCTGCTCGACCGCAACGCCCCCGCCGTGGACCAGGCTGCGCTGCAGCAGCTGGTGAGCTCGGCGGTGGGCCTGGACACCGAGCGCGGGGACACCCTGGCCGTGGCCAGCGCCCCGTTCGACACCACCGCGGCCGACGCCGCAGCCGACACCGCCGCTGCCGCGGCTGCCGCCACCGCGGCCAGCGAGAAGAGAGAACAGCTGATGTCCATGGCCAAGACCCTTGCGGTGGTGGTTCTCGTCGCGGTGCTGGTGGTCGCCACCCTCATCGCCAACCGCCGTCGTCGCAAGGCCGCGCTGCGCACCGAGCCGGCCTACGACCCGGACGAGTTCCTGTCCGCGCTCAACGACTCCCCCGACCTGCTCCCGCCGGCACCGCAGGACATCGTGCCGCCCTCGACGCAGGCCTCGACGCAGGCCGCTGCTCGGGCCCGTGAGCAGGGGGTGGCCGCCCTGGCCGGCAACGAGCCGCACGAGGTCGCCCGCCTGCTCCGCAGCTGGCTCAACGAGAAGGACAAGTGACGATGACTACTGCTCTCGCCGACCCGCAGCTGGCCACGGTCACCCCGATCGCGCCGGGCGTGCCGATGGGCAAGCGCGCCACCGACACCGCCCCCGACCCGCTGCTGGGCATGCCGGGCCGCCGCAAGGCCGCCATCCTCATGCTCCAGCTCGACCGGGAGACCTCGGCGAAGGTGATGGCGCAGCTGCGCGACACCGAGCTGGAGGAGCTCTCCGCCGAGCTCACCCGCGCCGGGGACGTCTCCCCGGACATCTCCCGCGCGGTGCTCGACGAGTTCGGCCTGATGATGGAGTCGGGCCGCGCCGTGGTGCAGGGCGGGGCCGACCAGGCCCGGGAGATGCTGGTGGCTGCGGTCGGCGAGCAGCGCGCGTCGGCCATCATGGACCGGCTGTCGGCCACCATGGTCGAGCAGCCGTTCAAGTTCCTGCACGACACCGACGCCCGCCAGGTGCTGAACTTCATCACCGACGAGCACCCGCAGACCACCGCCCTGGTGCTGGCCCACCTGCCGGCGCCGCTGGCCTCGCGCGTGCTGGCAGGCCTCGGCGCCGACCTGCAGGCCGACGTCGCCCACCGCATCGCCACCATGGACCGCACCTCTCCCGACGTGATCCGGCAGATCGAGGCGAGCCTGGAGCGACGGATGGTCACCCAGCTGGGTGCCCCCTCCGCCGACCAGTCCTCGGTGGGCGGGCTGCAGCCGCTGGTGGACATCATCAACCGGGCCGACCCGGGTACCGAGAAGCTGATCATGGAGGGCCTGGAGGCACGCGACCCCGAGCTCGCCGAGGAGATCCGCAGCCGGATGTTCATGTTCGAGGACCTGCTCACCCTGGAGGACCGGGCGGTGCAGCTGGTGTTGCGCCAGGTGGAGGCCAGCACCCTCGCCGTGGCGCTCAAGGGCATGCCGATCCCGGTGCACACCAAGGTGATGGCCAACATGTCCGAGCGCGCCGCGGAGACCCTGGCCGAGGAGATCGAGCTGCTCGGCCCGGTGCGCGTGGCCAGCGTGGAGGAGGCCCAGGCCGACGTGGTCCGGGTGATCCGCCAGCTGGAGGAGTCCGGCCAGATCGTCGTCCGTCGTGGCGGCGAGGACGAGTACGTTGCCTGACACCCTGGCCGCCCGGCCGGCGTTCGCGCTGGCCGGTCCCTCGGCCATCCCGGAGCGCCTCGTCGCCGACGCCCGCAGCGCCGCCGAGGCGGTGGGCTACGCCCGGGGCTGGGCCCAGGGACTGGCCGAGGCCCGCCGGGCCAGCGCCGACGCGCTGGCCGCCGCCCGGGCCGCGGAGGTCCGCCACGCCGCCGAGCGCAGCGACTCGCTCGCCTCGGCGGTGGCTGCGCTCGCCGCGGCGGCCGACCAGCTGGAGGCCGTCGCCGCCCCCGCCTGCACGCAGATCGAGGACACCGTGCTGGCCGTGGCGCTCGAGCTGGCCCAGGCGCTGCTCGGCCGTGCGCTGGCGCAGCCCGCCGTGTCCGGCCCGGCCGCGCTGGCCCGGGTGCTGGCCCTGGCGCCGGAGGGTGAGCCGGTGAGCGTGCGGCTGCACCCCCGCGACCACGCCCAGCTCAGCGGAGCCGGCGGTGCCGAGGTGCTCGCCGCGCTGGCGGGTGCGGCGGGCCGGGAGATCACCCTCACCGCCGACGCTGCCGTGGCGCCCGGTGACGCCCTCGCCCGCTGCGGCGCGACCTCCATCGACGCCCGGCTGTCCGCCGGGGTGGCCCGGCTGCAGGAGCACCTGGCCCGATGAGCACCCCGGTACCCACGCTGCTGCCCGAGCGCACCCGTCGCGGCCTGGACGAGCTGCTGGCCCTGGCCGGCCCCCGCCGCTACGGCTACGTCTGCCGGGTGGTCGGGCTGTCCGTCACCGTGGCTGGGCTCCCCGGCCGCATCGGCGACCTGCTGCGCATCGGCACCGGCGAGTCCGCCGTGCTGGCCGAGGTGGTGTCGGTGAGCGGCGCGGAGTGCACCTGCCTGCCGCTGGGCCCGATGGCCGGCATCGGCAACGGCGACCAGGTCTCGCACACCGGTGGCCCCCTGCAGGTGGCGGTGGGTGAGGAGCTGCGCGGCCGGGTGCTCGACGGTCTGGGTCGACCGCTGGACGGCTCCGCGCTGCCCGGCGGCATGGAGCGGGTGTCGGTGGAGATGGCGCCCCCGGCCGCCATGTCCCGCCGGCGGGTGGACCAGGCGCTGCCCGTGGGAGTGCGCGCCATCGACAGCCTCATCACCGTCGGGCGTGGCCAACGGGTGGGCATCTTCGCCGGCTCCGGGGTGGGCAAGTCCAGCCTGCTGTCCATGATCACCCGCGGCACCACCGCCGAGATCACCGTGGTGGCGCTCATCGGCGAGCGCGGCCGGGAGGTGCGGGAGTTCCTCGACGACGTCCTCGGCGCCGAGGGCCTGCGCAACGCGATCGTCGTCGTCGCCACCTCCGACCAGCCCCCGATGGTGCGGCTGCGCGCGGCGTTCGTGGCCACCCGCATCGCGGAGTGGTACCGCGACACCGGCGCCGACGTGCTGCTGATGATGGACTCCATCACCCGGCTGGCCACCGCCCAGCGAGAGATCGGCCTGTCCGTCGGCGAGCCCCCGGCCTCCCGCGGCTACCCGCCGTCGGTGTTCGCCCTGATGCCGCAGCTGCTGGAGCGCGCCGGCGGCGGCGAGCACGGCACCATCACCGGTCTGTACACCGTGCTGGTGGACGGCGACGACCACAACGAGCCGATCGCCGACACCGCCCGGTCCATCCTGGACGGACACATCGTGCTCGACCGCCGGCTGGCCACCGCCGGGCACTTCCCCAGCATCGACGTGCTCGAGTCGGTGTCGCGGGTGACCACGTCGGTCACCAGCCGGGAGCAGCAGGACCTCGCCCGCACCGCTCGCCAGCTGATGGCGGCCCAGCGCGACGTGAAGGAGCTGGTGGAGATCGGCGCCTACGTGGGCGGCACCAACCCCCGCGCCGACCGCGCCCTGCAGGTGTGGCCGCAGCTGGAGTCCTTCCTGCAACAGCGCATCGACGAACCTGCCGGCTACGACGCCGCGTGGTCGCAGCTGGCCGGCGTGCTGGCCAGCACCGGGGCCGCAGCGGCCGGAGACGCGGCATGAGCGGGCGCCGCTGGCTTGGCACCATGATCCGCGCCCGCCAGGCCGAGGAGGACGTGGCCGTGCAGAACCTCGCCGACGCCCGGCGCACCGCCACCCTCGCCGCCCAGCGCCTGGCTCGTGAGGCAGGCCGGGTGGACGCGCTGGCCCAGCCGGACAGCGAGTCGGTGCGGGCGTTCCACGCCTCTGCCGCCGCCCGACAGGCTGCGGCGGCGACGCTGTCGGCTGCCCGGCACCGGTTGCTCACCGCCCAGGACCGGGTGGGCTGCGCCGAGACCGAGCTGACCGCCGCGGCTCGCGCCCGGCGCACCGTGGAGAAGATGCACGAGCGGGACGCGGCTGCCAGCACCCGGGCCGCGCTCACCGCGGCCCAGCAGGAGCTGGACGAGATCGGCATCAGCCGGCACACCGCGCGCCAGGAGGCGACCCGATGACCGCCATCAGCGGCGTGTCCATGGTGCTGGCCCGCATCTCCCAGATCGAGTCGACCCTGAGCTCGCTCAGCGGCAGCCGATCCGCGAGCGCGAGGTCGGCCACCACCACGCTGGGCACCGCCGCGCTGGGCACCGCCGCAGCCGCGACCGCCAGCGGGCCCCGGGCCCAGTTCCTCGCCGCTCAGGTCCCCAGCGCGGCCCAGGGCACCAGCACCGCGGAGTCGTTCTCCGTGCAGCTGGCCAGCGCCGCGTCGGACACCAGCCGCAGCGGTGGTGGCGTCACCGGCGACGCCGTGGTGGCTGCGGCCAAGAAGTACCTGGGCGTGCCCTACGTGTGGGGCGGCACCAGCGCCACCGGGCTGGACTGCTCCGGGCTGGTGCAGCGCGCCTACGGCGACCTGGGTGTCACCCTGCCGCGGGTGGCGGCCGACCAGGCCAAGTCCGGCACCGCGGTGGCGAGCCTGGCCCAGGCCAAGCCGGGCGACCTGCTCGCCTTCGGCCAGCCGGTGGACCACATCGCCATCTACGTGGGCAACAACCAGATGATCGCCGCCCCCCAGCCCGGGGAGAACGTGAAGATCCAGTCGGTCTACACCACCCCGGTGGCCATCCGCCGGGTCGTCACCGACGCACCGGCGGTGCAGAGCGTGGCCGCCGCAGCGGTGACCACCACCTCCGCAGCAACGTCCGGGGTGGCCCGGTACGCCACGCTGTTCAGCCAGGCCGAGGCCCGGCACGGCCTGCCCAGCGGACTGCTGGCCGCGGTGGCCCAGACCGAGTCGGGTGGCAACGCCGCCGCGCTGAGCCCCGCGGGGGCCTCCGGGCTGATGCAGATCATGCCGGCCACCGCCCGCGGCCTGGGTGTGGATCCGCTGGTTCCCGCCCAAGCGGTGGACGGCGCGGCCCGGCTGCTGTCGGGCTACCTGCGGGACTACCAGGGCTCCATCCCGCTGTCGCTGGCCGCGTACAACGCCGGCCCCGGCGCGGTGAAGCAGTACGGCGGGGTGCCGCCCTACCGGGAGACGCAGAACTACGTCGCCAAGATCACCGGGCTGATGGGCAGGTCCGTCTGATGGCCATCACCCTCGCCGGCGCACCCTCCACCCGGTCTGGGGCAGCGACGCCCGCCGCGCCCACCCCTGACCCGACCTCGGGCGACGCCTTCGCCGCGCTGCTCGGCGCCGTGCCGCTGGGCGGACCTCCGCCCGGCACCCTCACCGTTGCGATGTCCGGCGGTGTTCCGGCATCGACGGGCCACGAGGCTCTCTCGGTGCTCGGCAGCCTCCTGGCCGAGCTGGGTGACCAGGACGCCACGACCACAGTGGACGGTGGGGCGGCGCTCCCCGCGCTGATACCGGATGCTGGCCTGGCGGGGGGTGCTGGCCTGGCGGGTGCGCTCACCGCCAGCGCCGTGCTGCCCCTGCTCCTGCCCCTGCCGGCGCTGGTTCCGTTCGTCGCGCAGGCTCCGGCCACCGCCGCGGCGGGCACCCCCGTGCCGGCCACCGCAGTCGCGGTCGCCCCCGCCCAGCCGGACGGTCACGCACCCGCAGCGGCGCCGCAGCACCCGGCCAGCCCCGCGATTGCTGCCCCGACCACTGGCGTCGCGCTTCCGACCGGGTTCACCCCCGTGACCGAGGCCGAGTCTGCGCTGCTCACCGCTGCCCTGTTGCCGGCCGGTTCCCTCCTGCCGACCGACCCGGCAGTGCCGGTGTCGCCCGCCCAGGCCGGCATGGTCCCCGCACCCGACGCCGCCCTGCCCGCCGCCGGTGCGCCGCAGGTGGTCGCCCCCCTGCCCGCACCGGTGCCGACCCCGCCGACCACGCCCGTGGTGAGCGCGCCGCCCGCCGTACCCCCGGAGCCGGTGCACCACCAGGTGGCCACCGCCCTGCTCGGGGTTCACAGCCGCGGGGAGGGCAGCCACCAGCTGGAGCTCGCCCTGCACCCCGCCGAGCTGGGCCAGGTGAACGTGCACGTCCGGATGGTGGACGGCGCCCTCACCGTCGCGCTGGCCAGCGGAAGCGACGCCACGCTGGACGCCCTGCGCGCCGCGCTGCCCGAGCTGCGCCAGGAGCTGCGCGCTGCCGGGCTGGCGCAGGTGACGCTGAGCCTCGACCTCACCGACCCCGGCACCGCCCACCACCAGGAGCGGGCGGAGCAGCACGCCTCCCGCCCGGCTGACCGCCGGCCCGGGCCGCCGGCAGCCGCAGCCGCCCCCGAGCCGGACACGCCGGTGCTCCGCAGCTCCACCACCGCCCTGGACCGACTGCTGTGACCCCCACACCCCGAGCGACCACCCCCGAGCAGGAGACCCGATGACCGCGCCCCTCTCCGCCACCCCGCCGGCCACCACGCCGATGACGGCCCCGCCGTCCACCACCGGCGCCACCTCCACCTCCGCTGCCACCGCCACGGACAAGACGCAGCTGAGCAACCAGGCGTTCATGCAGCTGCTGGTGGCTCAGCTGAAGTACCAGGACCCCAGCAAGCCGATGGACACCGCCGCGTTCATGAACCAGACGGCCACCCTCACCCAGGTGCAGGCCATGGAGAAGAGCACGCAGGCCAACACCGACATGCTGGCCGCCCAGCGGGCCCAGACCGCCAGCACGCTGGTGGGCCGCACCGTGTCCTACACCGCCCTCGACGGCTCGGTGGCCACCGGCTACGTCTCCGCGGCCACCATCTCCACCCCTACCCCCACCCTGCGCATCGGCGGCAGCGACGTCGAGCTGGCCAGCGTCCAGCAGGTTCTCGACACCGCAGCCCCCACGCCGTAGCTCGGCACCACCACCCAGCTCGAACCCCACCCTCAGGAGCCCCCATGATCCGCTCACTGTTCACCGGCATCTCCGGGCTCCGTGCCCACCAGCAGATGCTCGACGTCACGTCGAACAACATCGCCAACGTCAACACCACCGGCTTCAAGAGCTCGTCCACGGTGTTCGAGGACACCCTGAGCCAGACCGTCGCCGGGGCCGGTGCACCCGGCGCCGCCACCGGCGGCACCAACGCCAAGCAGGTGGGCCTGGGCGTGCAGCTCGCCGCCACCCAGACCAGCTTCACCGAGGGGTCCAACCAGTTCACCGGCCGCACCAGCGACCTGCGCATCAACGGTGACGGCTTCTTCGTGCTCACCAAGGGCGGCCAGGAGACCTACAGCCGCGCCGGGTCGTTCTCCCCCGACGCCGAGGGCAACCTGGTCAGCCCGGACGGTGCGGTGCTGCAGAGCACCACGGGCGGGCCGATCAACATCAACGGCGGTTACACCTCCTGGAGCATCTCCCCCGCCGGTGTGGTCAACGCGGTGGACGCCACCGGCGCCACCGTGCCGATCGCCACCATCGCGCTGGCCACGTTCGCCAACCCGGCGGGCCTGGTCAAGGTGGGCGAGACCCAGTTCCAGACCAGCATCAACTCCGGTGCGCCGCAGATCGGCAACCCCGGCGAGGGCGGGCGCGGCAGCATGACCTCGGGGTACCTGGAGATGTCCAACGTGGACCTGGCCAGCGAGCTGACCAACCTGATCATCTCCCAGCGCGGGTTCCAGGCGAACTCCCGCGTCATCACCACCTCCGACGAGGTGCTGCAGAGCCTCATCAACATCAAGTAGCGCCCCGCCTCCGCACCCTGGGCGCCCGCGCTGGTGATCCGTCCACCAGCGCGGGCGCAGGGGCTCAGGAAGTCCCCCGACCGGCCGATCAAACACCCGACAGGGATCCACGGATGGGTCCCGACGAGCACCTGGATGGATCCGTTGATACAGCTACGTCGGTTGGGTGGCGCCGTCTTCGCCCTGAACCCCGACCTCATCGAACGTGCCGAGGCCACGCCCGACACGGTCGTGACGCTGGTCGGCGGCAACAAGTACGTCATCCTGGAGTCCCTCGACGAGCTCACCCTGCTCATCCAGGAGCACCGCACCCGCATCCTCGCCGACGCCGAGCTGCTGGCCATGCAGGCCAGCCAACCGGCCGAGCAGCCGGTCCCGCCCGTGCGGGGGATCGCCAGCAGCCCCGGTGCGCGCAGCCAGGTGGTGCCGATCCGCCCCCAGGACACCTGATGGACCCCTCCCTGCTCATCGGCATGGGTCTCGCGCTGGTGGCCGTGGTCGCCTCGGTCATCCTCGAGGGCGGCCACATCACCGACATGTTCCTGCTGCCGCCGATGATCCTGGTGTTCGTCGGCACGTTCGGGGTGGCGATGGCCGGCGGCATCAAGCGGGACGTCAAGGCCCTGCCCAGCCAGCTCAAGCGCGCCGCGACGGCCACCGCCCCCGACCCGTCCGAGGCGGTGGAGACGCTGGTCCACCTGGCCGGCCGGGCCCGCCGCGAGGGCATGCTGGCGCTGGAGGACGAGGCCCGCAGCATCGAGGACGACTTCCTGCGTCGCGGGCTGCAGATGGCCATCGACGGCACCGACGCCGACGACGTTGCGGTGATCCTCTCCGCCGAGGTGGACACCAAGCGGGCGGCCGACGCCGCTGCGGCCAAGCTCTTCAACGACATGGGCGGCTACGCCCCCACCATCGGCATCATCGGCACCGTGCTGGGCCTGCTGCACGTGCTGGGCCAGCTCGCCTCCCCCGACAAGCTGGGCACCGCCATCGCCGGCGCCTTCGTCGCCACCCTGTGGGGCGTCATGTCGGCCAACGTGTTCTGGTTGCCCATCGGCAACCGGCTCAAGCGGCTGAGCCAGGTGGAGTGCGACCACATGGAGGTGGTCATCGAGGGCATCCTCGCCATCCAGGCCGGGGCCTCGCCGCGCCTGGTGGAGCAGCGGCTGGCCAGCCTGGTGCCGCTGGCCGCTGACGGCACCAAGGACGCCGGCGGGAAGACCCAGGACAAGGCCGCCTGATGGCCGCGGGACGTGGCGGACACAGCGCCCGCAGCCACCGCGGGCGCTCGCACGAGGAGCACGCCGAGGACGGCAGCGAGCGCTGGATGGTGACCTACGCCGACATGGTCACCCTGCTGCTGGTGCTGTTCATCGTGCTCTACGCCATGGGGTCGGTGAACACCTCCAAGTACGAGGAGCTCAAGACCAGCCTGGCCGGCGCGTTCAGCTCCGGGCCCACCCCAGGGCTGACCGACAGCGGCTCCGGACTGGTCAGCGGGGGCCAGCTGAGTCCTCCGCTGCCGCCCGCACCGCAGAACATCGCCCCTGCCGCACCCACGCTGGCCCCCATCGACCAGGCGGCCCAGGACGCGGCCCGCGCTGCTGCCCAAGCCACCGCCCAGCGCGCGCAACCGGCGCCGGCCGGCACCAGCGACGCCGCCCGCCGCGAGCTGGAGGAGTTCCTGCGCATCGAGGAGGAGATCAACCGGTCGCTGGCCGAGCGGGGCCTGGCCGGCAGCGCCGAGTACACGATCAACGAGCGCGGCCTGGCCGTCACCATTGTCACCGACTCCTTGGTGTTCCCCGGCAACAGCGCCGTGCTGGGGGTGGACGGGCCGCGCATCCTGGACGCCGTCATCCCGCCGCTGCAGCGGGCCACCAACCTGATCCAGGTGGACGGGCACACCAACCAGCAGAACGTGGGCACCGACCCCTACCCCAGCGGCTGGGAGCTCTCCTCGGCCCGCGCCTCCGCGGTGGTCCGCTACCTGACCAGCGTCGGCCGCATCAGCTCCGGCCGGCTCAGCGCCGCCGGGTTCTCCGACCAGCGCCCCCTGGTGCCGGCCAGCGACCCGGCCTCGGTCACCCGCAACCGCCGGGTGGACATCGTGGTCGTCTCCCAGCTGCCGCTGGCCGAGCGCGGTGCCCTCGCCAGCCCGTCGGGACCCGGCGGATGAGGCGCCCACCGCCGTCCCCGCCCCTCGCCCGCCCCGCCACCCGACGCCGGAACCAGGAGTGAGCCCCATGCCCGTCGACACCGCCCCCACCACCCGAGCGGCGAGCAGCGCCCCGTCCGGGGCTGCGGCCGCCGGGGCCAAGCGCCGCTCCGGTGACGCCACCGACGCTCCGGCCAAGGCCGGCGCCGGCCGCAAGAAGATCATCGTGATCGCGGTGGTGGTGCTCCTGCTCGCCGCCGCCGGCTACTTCTTCCTCGCCCCCTCCGGCGAGGAAGGGCCCCCGGAGCCCGGGCCGGTGGTGGCCATGGAGACCACCACCCTGAACCTGGCCGACGGGCACTTCCTGCGGGTGAAGATCGCCCTGCAGACCGTGCTGGGCGCGGACGAGGCGCTGGACACCAGCAAGGCCGCGCAGCTGGTGATCAGCGAGCTCAGCAACCGGCCGATGGCCAGCCTGAGCACCGAGGCCGCGCGCACCGAGGCCAAGACGGCGCTGCTGGGCAAGCTCCAGCAGGCCTACCCCGACCAGATCATGGACCTGTACTACACGGAGTTCGTCATGCAGTGATGCCCGCGCCGGGGGTGTCCGTGAAAACCCCATCCGTGAAAACCCTTGGCCCCGAGCGGACCTCGCTCGACGCCCGTCGTCGGAGGCCGCCTCAGGTTCGGCCGAGCGCGGTCGAAGAGTAACCATGTGGCACCCACTTCGACCGGTACAGCCGCGCCCGTGGCGCGGCTGCTGCGCCGCACGGCCCCCGCCGGCGCGGTCCCGTACGACTTCCGCAGGCCCGCCAAGCTGCCCCGGGAGTACATGCGTGGCCTGCAGCTGAGCTACGAGACCTTCGGTCGCCGGCTGGGCACGCTGCTCACCAGCGGCCTGCGCCAGCTGAGCACGGTCAACCTGGTGGCCATCGAGCACCAGACCTACGAGGAGTACGCGGCCGGGCTGGAGCCGACCACCCTGATGGCGGTGCTGGACATCGCCCCGCTGCAGGGCACGGCGATCTTCGAGATGTCGGTGCCCACGGCGCTGGGGTGCCTGGACTACATGCTCGGTGGCGCGGGCGGTGAGCAGCCCACCCGCCAGCTCACCGACATCGAGGTGACGGTGCTGCGCACGCTGCTGGACCAGATCCTCGCCGTGCTCGCCTACGCCACCGAGCCCACGGTGGGCATGACGCCCACGCTGCGCACCCTCGAGTACCACCCGCAGTTCATCCAGCCGGTGCCCGCCGCTGACACCGTGGTGGTGGCCTCCTTCGAGATGCGGGTGGGCAACCAGGTCTGCGTCGCCACCCTCTGCGTGCCCTTCGCCTCGCTGCAGCCGCGGCTGCAGGTCGGTGCGGAGGGCGCACCCCAGTCGGCCGCCGAGCGCAGCTCGCGGGAGCGGGCCGCGCGGCAGGTGCGCTCAGCCATGGGCAACGTGCCGGTGGACGTCTCGGTGGCCTTCCGCCCCCTGCAGCTGACCCCGCAGGAGGTCATCGCCCTGGTGCCCGGCTCGGTCATCAGCCTCAACCACCCGGTGAGCACCCCGCTGACGGTCGACGCCGGCGGCGTCACCTTCGCCCACGCCCTCGCCGGACGGCAGGGCACCCGCCTCGCCGGCCTCGTCATCGGCACCCCCCTGGAGCAGACACCATGACCACCCCGTCCCCGGCCGACGCCGTCCGCCAGGCCGCGCTCGCCGCCATCGCCGCGCTGCCCATCGCCGAACCCCTCACCCTGGGCGAGCCGGTCACCCACACCGCTGCGCTGGACTTCGACGGGGTGGCGGTCACCGCCCGCTTCACCGGCGGCACCGGCGGCGAGGTGGTGGTGGCCGTGGAGCGTGCCGTGAGCGAGGCGCTGCAGGGCTCCGCGCTGGGCTCGCTCGACCTGGGCTCGGCGCTGGCTCCCGCCCTGGCTGCCGCCGCCGGCACCGTGGGCACCGTGCAGACCGGGCCCGGCCAGGTGCTCGACGTGCGCCCCGCGCTGGACGCCCTGCTCAGCAAGCCCGGTGCCGCGGTGGTGCCGCTGCTGCACCAGGGCGTGGTGCGCGCCGTGGTCGGCCTGGCGGTCGCCGCGTCGGCGGCGCCCGCGGTGGCCCCCACCACGCCGCTCTACCCGACGCTGGAGGAGGCCCGTGCCACCGCCGCGGCCCCCGGTGGCATGGGTGCCCAGCAGATCCGGCGGGGCCTGGACCTGCTGCGCGACGTGCACATGGAGGTCACCGCCCAGATCGGTGCCACCCGCATGACGGTGAACGAGCTGCTCACCCTCACCGACGGCGCCGTGGTGGAGCTGGACCGGGCGGCGGGCGCCCCGGCCGACCTGCTGGTCAACGGGCACCTCATCGCCCGCGGCGAGGTGGTGGTGGTGGACGAGAACTTCGGTCTGCGGATCACCGAGATCGTGGTCGGTGACGAGATGGTCTCCGCACCCGCGTGAGCACCGTCGAGCTCGTCGGCCGGATGATCCTCGCCCTGGTCGTCGTGATCTTCGTGATGTGGGGCCTGGCCAAGTGGGCCCGCAAGCCGCTCGGCGCCGGTGCGGGCCAGGTGCTGACCGTGCTGGCCCGCCAGCAGCTCAGCCGCACCTCCTCGGTGGCCGTGGTGAAGGTGCTCGACCAGGCCCTGGTGCTCGGCGTGACCGAGCAGGGCATCCGCCTGCTCACCGAGGTCGACCTGGACCAGGTGCAGACCGTGCTGTCCACGCCGCCGGCACCGCGCGAGCGGCGGCTGCGCCGCCCCTCCAGCACTAACCCCGGCTCCACCGCCGACCCGCTCGCCGAGCCCGCGCCGGAGCCGGTGACGCTGACGAAGAGCGCCACCGCGCCGGGTCGCCTGGACGGCTCCGTGCTCTCCCCCCGCACCTGGCACCAGGCGGTGGACGCCGTCCGCGACCTCACGGCGCGCCGGTGAGCACCCGCCCGGCCGGCCGGCCGGTGGTGCGCACCACGGTGCTGGCCCTGCTCGCCGGGCTGTTCCTGCTGCTGGCCGTCCCCGCCGCCCCGCACGCCGCTGCCGCCTCGGCCCAGCCAGGGGCGAGCCCGCCAGGAGCGACTCTGGTGGTGGCCGCCGCGGTGGCCCAGCCGCTGCCCCAGCAGACCGAGCCCACCCCGCCGGCTCCGCCCACGGCGCCCGATGCGCCCACCGGTTCGGTGACCGTGGACGTCAACCCCTCCCCCAGCACCTCGGTGAGCATCCTGCTGCTGCTCACGGTGCTGTCGGTGGCGCCGTCGATCCTGCTGCTGATGACGAGCTTCACCAAGATCTTCGTCGTCCTCGGCCTCACCCGAAATGCGTTGGGGCTCAACACTGTTCCACCCAACCAGGTGCTCGCCGGGCTCTCGTTGTTCCTCAGCCTGTTCATCATGACGCCGGTGCTGAAGCTGGTGAACTCCGAGGGGCTGCAGCCCTACCTCAACGGCACCAAGACGCAGTCCGACGCGTTCGACGACGGCATCAAGCCGCTGCGGGAGTTCATGCTCGCCCACACCCGCACCGAGGAGATCGCGATGATGCTGCGGGCGGCCAAGCTGCCCAACCCGCCCAGCCCGGACGCCGTGGAGCTGACCACGCTCATCCCGGCGTTCGTGCTCTCCGAGCTGCGGGCGGCGATGATCATCGGCTTCGTCATCTTCATCCCGTTCCTCATCATCGACATGGTCGTGTCGTCCTCGCTCATGTCGCTGGGAATGATGATGCTCCCGCCGGTCACGGTGTCCCTGCCGTTCAAGATCCTGCTGTTCGTGCTCGCCGACGGCTGGGGGCTGATCATCAACTCCCTGGTCACCAGCTACAACACCGGCTGATCCCCCAGCACACGCCCGTCCGTGCCCAGCCGAACCACCCCTGACTCGAGGTACCCGCCATGACCGACACCGCGATCGTCCACCTGGGACTGCAGGCCATGCTGATCGGCTTCCAGCTGGCTGCGCCGGTGCTGCTCACCGCCCTGGTCATCGGCTTCGCCATCTCGATGTTCCAGTCGGCGACGCAGATCCAGGAGTTCACGCTCTCCTTCGTGCCCAAGGTGATCGGCGTCGGGGTGGCGCTGCTGGTCTCCGGCAGCTGGATGATGCACACGATGATCACCTTCACCGAGCAGCTGTTCACCCAGATCCCCTCCCTGACCAGCTGAGCGAGGGCGAGCCCACCCGTGGACGTGCGATGAGCGTGCAGCTGGACACCGCGAGCCTGCTCGCGGTGCTGCTGGCCTCGATCCGCATCGGCGCGTGGCTGATGATCGCCCCACCGCTGGCCACCGCGGGCGTGCCGCGCACCGTGCGGATGATGCTGGCCGGGGTGCTGTCGCTGGTGGTGGTGGGCACCGCCCGGCAGAACGTGCCCGCCGCGGAGATCGGGCCACTGGTGGGCAGTGCCGTGCAGCAGCTGCTGATCGGCGCCGCACTGGGGTTCCTCACCCGGCTGCTGTTCACCGCCGTCGAGGCGGCGGGGACGATGGTCGACCTGTTCGGGGGGTTCTCCCTGGCCGCGGCCTACGACCCGCTGATGGCCAACACCAACGCCGTGTTCGGGCGGCTGTTCGCGCTGCTCACCACGGTGCTGATCTTCGCCAGCAACGCGCACCTGGTGATCATCACCGGCTTCCTGCGCACCTTCACCGCGCTGCCGCTGGACGCCACCCTGTCGCTGTCCGACCTCGGCGCCACCCTGGTCACCGCCATGACCGACATGTTCATCGCCGCGCTGCAGATCGCCGCCCCGATGATCGCGGTGCTGTTCATCGCCGACGTGGCGCTGGGCCTGCTCAGCCGGATCTCCCCGCACCTGAACATCTTCTCGGTGAGCTTCCCGCTGAAGATCGGCCTGACCCTCGGGCTGGTGGGACTGGTGCTCACCACGCTGCCCGGGGTGATCACCACCATGGCCGACACCGCCAGCCGGATGATCTCGGCGGTGATCGGCTGATGGCGGGCAAGCCGGCGGGTGAGAAGACCGAGCAGGCCACCCCGCAGAAGAAGAAGAAGGCCCGCAAGGACGGCCAGATCGCGCACAGCCCGGAGCTGGGCTCCTGGCTCAGCCTGGCCGCCGCCAGCTTCGTCATCCCGATGGTGTGCAGCTCGCTGATGAGCCTGTGCCGGGCCACCATGGTCCAGGTCGGGGCGCTCATCACCACCCCTGACACCAGCCGGGCGCTGCAGCTGGCGCGCGACACCATGCTGGAGGCGGCGATGGCCACCGTGCCGCTGGCGGCGGTGGTGATGCTGACCTCGGTGCTGGCCTCGGGCTCGCAGGCCGGGATCTACCTGGCGCCCAAGCTGTGGAAGCCCAAGGTGTCGCGGCTCAACCCCTTCAGCGGGGTCAAGCGGATGTTCGGCCCCCAGGGGCTGTGGCAGCTGGTCAAGTCGATGCTCAAGCTCGGGGTCCTGTGCGGGATCACCTACCTGTCGGTGCGCGACCTGGTGCCGGCGCTGATGAGCGCCGGCACGCTGCCGCTGACCAGCGTGCTGGACACCACCGTGGACTCCGCGATGCGGCTGGTGCGCTACGGCGCGGTGGCCGGGGTGGTGATGGCGATCGCGGACGTGATCGTGGTGCGCCGACGCACCAGCAAGCAGCTGAAGATGACCAAGCAGGAGGTGAAGCAGGAGCACAAGACCTCCGAGGGCGACCCGGTGCAGAAGGGCGCTCGCCGCTCGCGCGCGCTGGCCATGAGCCGCAACCGGATGATGGCCGACCTGCCCACCGCCGACGTCATCGTGCTCAACCCCACCCACCTCGCCGTGGCGCTGCGCTACGACCCCGCCCGCGGCGCGCCCCGGGTGATCGCCAAGGGCGCGGACTTCACCGCCGCGCGCATCCGCGAGGTGGCCGCCGAGCACCGCATCCCGATGGTGCGCGACGTGGCGCTGGCCCGCAGCCTGCACGCCACCTGCGAGATCGGCCACGAGATCCCCGCCGACCTGTACCAGGGCGTGGCGACCGTGCTGGCCTTCGTGATGCGGCTGCGCCGGCGCGGTTCGGTGGCCGGCACCCACCAGCTGCCCGCCGTCGCACACTGATCCAACTTCGTTGCCGCACTCAGGTTCTGGTGACAGCTGCCGAACAGAACCAGTGCCAGGACGGTGAGTCGATGCAGCCCAGGGACCGGGATGCACCAGCAGTGTTCCCCGAGCCATGCCCCCGGAGCAGCGACACCTCGCCGCTTCCTCGTCGCGTCTGAGCAGTAGGTGTCGTGAATCCCAAGTCGCTGAGCAAGCTGGCGGTGCCCATCGGCATCGTCTCCGTCATCATGATGATGGTGGTGCCGGTGCCTGCCATGGTGCTGGACCTGCTGATCGCCTTCAACATCACCCTGGCCGTGCTCATCGTGCTGGTCAGCATGTACGTCAAGCGGCCGCTGGACTTCTCCAGCTTCCCCTCGCTGCTGCTCATCGCCACGCTCTTCCGGCTCGCGCTGAACATCTCCGCCACCCGCCTGGTGCTCACCGACGGCTACGCCGGTGAGGTCATCGGCGCCTTCGGCCACTTCGTCATCGGCGGCTCGCTGATCATCGGGCTGATGATCTTCACCATCCTGCTGGTGGTGCAGTTCGTGGTCATCACCAACGGCGCCGGGCGGGTGGCCGAGGTGGGCGCGCGGTTCACCCTGGACGCCATGCCCGGCAAGCAGATGGCCATCGACGCCGACCTCAACTCCGGCCTGATCGACGAGAAGCAGGCCCGTGAGCGGCGCGCCGAGGTCTCCTCCGAGGCCGACTTCTACGGCTCGATGGACGGCGCCTCCAAGTTCGTCAAGGGCGACGCCATCGCGGCCATCCTGATCACCCTGATCAACCTCATCGGCGGCATCGCCATCGGGGTGGTCTCGCACGGGATGCCCGTGGGCGAGGCGGTCAGCAAGTACAGCCTGCTCTCCGTGGGTGACGGCCTGGTCTCCCAGATCCCGGCGCTGCTGCTGTCGGTGGCCACCGGCCTCATCGTCACCCGCTCCAGCGACTCCGACGACCTGGGCACGGTGGTCGCCGCCCAGCTGGGCCGGCACCAGCGCGCGCTGCAGATCGCCGGTGGCGCCGCGATCGCGCTGTGCCTGGTGCCGGGCCTACCCAAGCTGCCGTTCATCGCCGTGGGCGGACTGCTGCTGTTCCTGGCCCAGCGCCTGGGCGCGACCACCAAGCAGGAGGCGGCCGAGGCGGCGATGCTCGAGGCCGCCACCGCCACCGGCCCCGCCCCGGACAGCACCAACGCGCTGCTGGACGACCTGGCGGTCGACCCGCTGGAGCTGGCGCTGGCCCCGGACATGATCTCCCTGGTGGACGGCGCCGGCGCCGACCTGCTCGACCGGGTGCGCGCCCTGCGCCGCAAGCTCGCGCTGGAGCTAGGCCTGGTGATGCCGCCGGTGCGCACCCGCGACAACCTGGACCTGCCCGCCTCCACCTACGCCATCAGCGTCAACGGCGTGGAGGTCGCCCGCGGCGCCGCGCCGGCCGGCACCGCCCTGGCCATCGGCGACAACCTGGACAACCTGCCCGGCGTGGTGGGCCAGGAGCCGGTGTTCGGGCTGACCGGCAAGTGGATCCACACCAGCCTGCGTGGCCAGGCGGAGATGCTCGGAGCCACCGTGGTGGACCAGTCGTCGGTGATCATCACGCACCTCTCCGAGATCGTGCGCACCCACGCCAGCCAGCTGCTGGGTCGCGAGGACACCGCCGCGCTCACCCAGGCCCTCAAGCGCAGCCACCCAGTGGTGGTGGAGGACCTCACCCCCGCCCTGCTGAGCCTGGGCGAGGTGCAGCGGGTGCTGCGGGCGCTGCTCGACGAGGGGGTGCCCATCCGCGACCTGGTGCGCATCTTCGAGGCGCTCTCGCTGGCCGCGAAGACCGGCACCGACCCCGACCGGCTGGTGGAGGCTGCGCGCCTGGCCCTGGCCCCAGCCATCACCGCGGCCCACCTGACCGACGGGCGCCTCAGCGTGCTGACCCTCGAGCCGTCCATGCAGCAGGGCCTGCTGGAGTCGCTGCGGCCCAGCGAGACCGGGGTGCAGCTGCTGCCCACCCCGGACCTGCTCGAGGGCGTGCTGGAGGGCGTGGCCCGGATGCACCAGCAGGCCCTGGAGCACGGCTACCGCCCGGTGCTGGCCTGCGCACCGCAGATCCGGCTGCCACTGCGCCGGTTGATCGCCAGCACGGTGCCCGACCTGCCGGTGATGTCGTACTCGGAGATCTCCCACAACGCGGTGGCCGTGGACACCGTGGGCGTGGTGGCCGACGGCCGCACGGTCGGTGTCTGACATGAGCGACGCCGAGACGGCAGACACCACCGGGGTGCTGACTGCCGAGGGCAGCGACGTGCGCCGCCTGGTGGAGCAGCTGCGGGAGCGCCACGGCGACATCAGCGTGCTCAGCCACGAGCGGGTGCGCCGTGGCGGCGTGGCCGGCTTCTTCGCCCGCGAGTCCTTCCGCCTCACCTACCGGGTGCAGGCCGCGCCACCCGCCCCGGCCGAGGTGGACCCGGCCGCAGCGCTGGAGCCGGCCGAGCTGGACCCGGTCGCGGCGCTGGTGGCGGACGCTGACCGGCTGGACCACGTGGACACCTCGAGCGACGGCCGGACGCTGTCCGCCTCGGAGGACGGCTGGCACGTCGACGACGCCCTGCTGGACCTGCTGGGCTCCACCGACCACCGGGAGAGCACGCTCAACGGCACCCCGCACGAGCTCGACTTCGCCCAGGTGCTGCAGAACCTCGTCGGCGGCACCAGCTCCCCCAACGACACCGGCTCCTTCAACGACCACGGCTCCGTCAACGGCACCGGCCACACCAGCGACGGTCCCGACGATGTGCCGGACGCTGGGCTGCTGGACCTCCCCCGGTCACCGGCGGCGCCCAGCGTCGGTGGCGGCGCGGCCACCCGGCGGCGGATGGAGATGCTGGTGCAGCTGCGCGACCTCGGCGTCCCCGTGCTCACCGGCCCCGCCGCCGGCACCGACAACGTCTTCCAGGCGCTGGCCGACATCCTGGACGAGCTGCCTCCACCCCCGCTGCCGCCCCGCGGTGCCGGCGAGCTGCTGGTGCTGGTGGGCGATCTCGCCCCCAGCCTGCGCACCGCGCACGCCGTGGCGGCCACGCTGCGGCTGGACCCCGCCGGCATCCGGGTGGCCGGGCACCCCGGCGACCCGGTGCTGGCCCACCCCGGCACCCCGGTGATGAGCACCCCGGCCGAGGCGACCGCCCTGCGCGCGGAGCTGACCACCGCCACCACCCCCGCCGTGCTGGTGCTGGGCACCGACGGTGGGCCTGAGCACGGCGAGGACCCCTGGGGCCCGGCGATGCTGCAGGCGCTGCACCCGACCGTGGTGTGGGCGGTGGTGGACGCCACCAGCAAGACCGAGGACACCCGCGCCCGGCTGCGCCCGCTCGGCGTCGACGCGCTCTGCGTGCACTCCTCGCGGCGCAGCACCAGCCCCGCCACCGTGTGGGACCTGGACCTGCCCGTGGCGCTGCTGGACGGGCGCCCTGCCGACGCGACCGCCTGGGCGGGGCTGCTGTTCGCCCTGTTGCGCACCGGTGCTCGTCGGGCAAGCACCTGAGCTGGCCCCTGCCCCGGCTCCGCCGCCGCCCGTTCCTGATCGACCGAGAGGTACCCGATGTTTCGTTGGTCCGTCCTGCTGCTCGCCCTGGTGATGAGCGTGCCCGCGCTGTGGTCGGCGTTCGTCGTGGAGTCGATGAGCCCGACCACCGCCGGAGTCCGCTTCCTGGTCGCCGTGCCGGTGGCGGCGCTGATGGTGGCCGCGCTGCGCGCCGTCACTGCACCTCCACAGCCAGCACCGGCCGGCGCCGCGGGGCGCGGACCGGTGGCCCGCTGAACCCGTTCAGCGCGATGACGCCCGGGAGGTCACGGACCAGGCCACCCTTGCGTGGCTGTACGACGTCTACGTCGCTCGCACGAGCCGAGGGAAGGGCTCCATCGAGAAGCGAAAGAAGTGGATGGCGCTCGGCGCCCAGCAGGGGTCGGAGCCGGTGCTGCCCTGGCCGACTCGTCTAGTCGGTCGCGGGGTCCGGCTTGCTGCCGGCTGGATCGAGAGCCGTGCGCAGCGCAGCCAGGGCGTCGTCGCTGGTGGTCACGGCCTGGGCGTTGGCCTGCTGCAGCTCCCGGTAGACCTCCTCGCGGTGCACCTGCACCGCCCGAGGGGCCTCGATGCCCACCCGCACCGCGTCGCCACGGACCTCCGACACCGTGATGACGATGTCGTCCCCGATCATGATGCTCTCGCCGGCACGGCGAGTGAGGATCAGCACGGTGTTGCTCCAGGCGTTGTGGGTGAGCCGGTCTCGGCGACGCCCACGCTATCGTGCGGACGCCAGCAGCGGGACGCGCAGCGACAGCGACGTGTCGCGCAGCACCAGCTGCACCCCGGTGCCCAGGCGGGGGGCGATGACCACCGGTGCGAGCAGGTTGGCGGTGGCGTCGTCCAGCCGGTCGGTGAGGGTGACGATCACCAGCACCGACACCTCCTCGTCGTCGGCCACGCCGAGGCAGCCGAGGTCAGCGGCGCTGATCGCCGGGGAGTAGTCCGGGAAGAACGTGGCCGGGTCGGCGAGGATGAACCGCAGCGACGGGGTGCGCGCCGAGCGCAGCGCGTACAGCACGCCGCCCTCGTCCACCGGGTCCAGGGTGAACTCGTGGTGGTCGGGAAAGCCCGGGATGGGCTCGGCCAGCCGCACCGTGCGGGGCAGTGCGGCGGCGGGGGCGCCGCTGGCCGTCACCGCCGGCCCGTCCAGCGTCGTCGGGCCGTCCAGCACAGTCACCTCAGTCAACACAGTCACCTCAAGTAGTCCAGCAGGGAGATCTGACGGATCTTGGCCGTGGTAGCCAGGGCTGCCTGGTAGGCGGTGTCCGCAGTGGTCAGCGCGATCACGGTGTCCGCCAGGTCGATGTCCTGCAGCTCGGAGAGCTGGGTCTTCAGCTGGGTGGTCTGCACCAGCGTCGCCGTCTGCACCGACTGGACGCTCTGGTAGCGCGACCCGGCCAGCGCCTGCTGGCCGGTGACGGCCTGACGGGCGCTGTCCAACCTGGACAGCTCCGGGCCCAGCGCGGCGGGGTTGCTGCGCAGCTTGGCCGCGATGTCGGTGAGCACGTCGAAGACGGTGTTGCCCGGGCTGCCGAACGCCGCGGTCCCGGAGCCGCTGACGGTGACTTCGTTGTTGGGTCCCACCGTGCGCTGCACCGTGCCGGCGTCGCCGACGTAGGCCCCGCTGCGGTCGAAGGCCATCGGCCCGGCGGTGGTGCCACCGAAGACGGGGCGGCCCTGGTGGGTGGCGTTGGCCAGCGACAGCAGCGCCGTGCGGGCCTGGTCCACCTGCTGGGCGAGCGCCTCGTTGGACGTGGCGTCGGCGCTGCCGGTGTTGAGGCCCTGCAGCACCAGGGTGCGCACCTGCTGCACCTGGTTGCCCACCGCGCTCAGGGTGGAGTCGACCGTGGTCAGCCACCCGAGCGCGTCGGTGGCGCTGCTCTGGTGCTGCTCGGTGCGGCGCAGCTCGGAGCGCAGGTGCAGGGCGGTGGCGGTGCCCGACGGGGAGTCCGACGGCTTGGTGATCTGGCGGCCTGACGACAGCCGCGCCTGCACGTCCTGCAGCCGCGAGGCGGTGGACTGCAGCCCGGCCAGGGTGGCCCGGGCCGAGGACTGCTCGGTGACTCGCATGGTTACAGGCCCACCCTTCCGGTGCGGCTGATGAGCGTGTCCAGCATCTCGTCCACCGTGCTGAGCACGCGGGAGGCGGCCTGGTAGGCCCGCTGGTAGGTGAGCAGGTTGGCGGTCTCCTCGTCCAGGCTGACCCCGGAGGCCGCCTGGGCGAGGTCGTCGACGCTGGTGGTCAGCGCCTGCTGCACCGCGGCCTGGCGGCTGGTGGCCTGCACCTCGGAGCCGAGGGTGCTCACCAGCTGCCGGTAGCGGGCGTCGGCGCCGGAGGGGGCGGTGCCCAGCGCCGCCATCCGCCCGGCCAGGGAGCCGTCGAGGTTGCCGCCGGGGCTGGCCGAGGCAGCCAGGTCGGCCGGGTCGGTCACCGCCACCCGCAGCGTGGCGGCGGTGGTGCCGGTGAACAGGGCGGTGCCGGCCGCGCCGGCCAGGGTGTATCCGCTGGTCTGCACCGCGTTGACGCTCTCCGCCAGCCCGGCGGCCACGGTGTCCAGGCGGGCGGCGTAGCCGGGCAGCACCGTGGCGAGGGCGTCCGACAGGCTGCCGAGCACGCCGCCGACCCGGCCGGCGGGGGCCTCGCCGGCCACGGTGAGCCCACCGCCGGGGCCGGCCGCCACGGTGGCCGCGGTGCCACCGGAGACCAGCGTGCGCCCGCCGAGCACCACGGTGGCGCTGCCGTCGCGCGTGATGGTGGACTGCGCCCCGGTCAGGTCGGCCAGCGTCATCAGCAGGGAGTCGCGCTGGTCAGCCAGCGCGTTGGTGCTGGAGCCGGTCGCCGTGGCCAGGGTGAGGGCTCGGTTCACCTCGGCCAGCGCGGTGGCCGAGGTGTCGACCTTGCCGGCCGCCTCGGCCAGCTGGGTACCGACACCCTCGGTCAGCCGCTGCAGCGCACCGGCGGTGGCGGTGATCGATGCGGCCAGCCCAGCCGCCTTGACCAGCACCACGTTGCGGGCGTCCAAGTTGCCCGGGTGGTTGGCCACCTCGGTCCAGGACTTCCAGAACCCGTTGAGCTCCTCCGACAGCCCGGTGTCGCTGGGCTCGAGGAACAGGCCCTCCACGCTGGACAGCGTGCCGGCACTGGTCTGCAGGTAGCCGTTCTGGCCGTGCTCCACCCGGGCCCTGGCGTCCACCACGGGGTCGTTGAGCCGGCTGGTGCCGGCGATGGTCACTCCGGTCGCGGCGTGCGGAGTCGAGTACATGCTGGGCACGCCCGCGACCGGGCCCACCGACGCCAGGTCCGCCCGCTGGCGGGTGTACCCCGCGACGCCGGCGTTGTTGATGTTCTGCCCCGTCACGTCCAGGGCGTAGCGCTGCGCCGCGAGGCCCGACATCGCTGTGCTGATGCCGGCGAAGGTGCTGCTCATGCCTGCTGGTCCATCAGCACCGGTGCGCGACCGGTGGCTTCGGCACCGCCGCGGTGGTCGTAGGTGTCCAGGCTGCCGGTGAGCTGCTGCAGCGACTCCCGCACCGTGCTCGCGCCGGCGGTGAGCAGCTCACGGTTGGTCCGGGTGGTGGTGTCCACCTCGTCGGTCAGCGCCCGCAGCGCGCTGCGGTGCTCGGTGAGCACGGTGGCCCACGGCTCCGGCGCCTCGGCGGCGAGCTCGGCCAGGGTGGGCAGCTCGTCGACCTCCAGGTCGGCGGCGATCACCTCGCTCTCGATGGCCCGCAGCACCTCGGTGCAGCGCAGCTGGTCCAGCGCGGACTCCAGCTCCTCGGTGGCCGAGTCCAGCATCCGGGTCTGGCCCGACTGCAGGATCAGCTGCTGCTGGACCAGCTTGAACTGCACGTGCTGCAGGGCCTCCCGCTCGCGCCACAGCACCGTCGACACGGCGGAGTAGCCCGCTGCTTCCTTCGTCTGAACCATGATCAACCCAATCCTCCGACTTGCCTGTCTGATCGGCCGTCGGCAGCGGGACCTGAGCCCGTGGACGTCTCTGCCCTCACCCCATCACACCGCCGACGTCCCCGCCCAGGCGTGCCGCGGCGCCGGGGTGACCTCATGTTGTTGGGGCAGCGGCCGATTGGGCTGCTGTCGCGGACGATGGAGGCAGGCAGCGTGGATGAGATGGACGAGATCGTCCAGGAGTTCCTGGTGGAGAGCGGGGAGAACCTCGACCAGCTCGACCGCGACCTCCTCGCCCTCGAGGTCGAGCCGACCTCGCGCGAGGCCCTGGCGAGCGCGTTCCGCACCATCCACACCATCAAGGGGACCAGCGGCTTCCTGGCCTTCAACCGGCTGGAGCAGCTCACCCACACCGGTGAGTCGCTGCTGTCGCGGCTGCGGGACGGTCAGCAGCGCATGAGCACCGCCACGGCGGACGTGCTGCTGGAGATGGTGGACACCGTTCGCGCCCTGCTGGCCACCATCGAGGCCGACGGCAGCGAGGGCGAGGTGGAGACCGAGGCCGTGTCCGCGCGGCTGCGGGCCCTGCTGGCCGACCCGACCAGCCCGCCGACAGTTCGGGAGGTGATCCCGGCACCCGCCGTGGTGGCCGCAGCTCCTGCCCCGGCCCCCGCTCCCCCACCCCCTGCTCTCCCTGCCGTGCCGGCGCCGGTCGGCGAGCTGGCTGCCCCGGCGCGCCGCTCGGCGGCGGAGGGATCGCTGCGGGTGGACGTGGAGGTGCTGGACACCCTGATGCAGCTGGCCGGCGAGCTGGTGCTGGCCCGCAACCAGCTGCTGCGCGGCGTCGGGGCGCTGCACGACCCCGCCCTCACCCGCACCGCCCAGCGGCTCAGCGCCATCACCACCGAGCTGCAGGAGAGCATCATGCAGACCCGGATGCAGCCCATCGACCACCTGTGGTCGAGGCTGCCCCGCGTGGTGCGCGACCTCGGCGCCCAGTGCGGTCGGCAGGTGCGGCTGCTGATGACCGGCCAGGACACCGAGCTCGACCGCGCGCTGCTCGAGGCCATCAAGGACCCGCTCACCCACCTGGTGCGCAACGCCGTCGACCACGGGATCGAACCACCCGAGACCCGGGTGGCGGCCGGCAAGCCCGCGGAGGGCACCGTGCACCTGCGCTCCTACCACCACAGCGGCCAGGTGGTGGTGGAGGTCGCCGACGACGGCGCCGGCATCGATCCCGCCCGGGTGGCCCAGCGTGCCCTCGAGCGGGGACTGCGCAGCGCCGCGCAGCTCGCCGAGATGTCCGACGGCGACGTGCTGCACCTGGTCTTCCACCCCGGGTTCTCCACCGCCACCACGATCACCACCGTCTCCGGCCGCGGGGTCGGCATGGACGTGGTCAAGACCAACATCGAGTCCATCGGCGGCACCATCGAGCTCGAGTCGACGCCCGGCACCGGGACGGTGTGCCGGCTGCGCGTCCCGCTGACCCTGGCCATCGTGCCCGCGCTCACCGTGGCGTGCGCCACCGAGCGCTTCGCCATCCCCCAGAGCAGCCTGCTGGAGCTGGTGGCGGTGGAGGCCGCAGCCATCGAGGACGTGGCCGGCGCCCCGGTCTACCGCCTCCGTGGTGCGCTGCTCCCGCTGGTCGACCTCGCTCGCGAGCTCGGCCTGCGCCACGACCACGCCCGCGGCGCGCAGGTGGTCGTGGTGGTGCAGGCCGGCAGCCGCCGCTTCGGCCTGCTGGTCGACGGGGTGGTCAACACCGAGGAGATCGTGGTCAAGGCCCTGAGCCCGGTGCTGCGCGGCCTGGCGCCGGGCGGCCCGGCGACGGACGGCACCAGCCTCTACTCCGGGGCGACGATCCTCGGCGACGGCCGGGTTGCGCTGATCCTGGACGTGCAGAACCTCGCCCGCCGCGGGCTCCACCCCGACCTGGCCGAGCGCAACCTCCGGGCCCCTGAGCGGACGGGCAGCGTGGCTGAGCGCGAGCCCCAGCGGCTGCTCGTCGCGACCGTGGGCGAGGGGCGCCAGGTGGCCATCGCCATGGCCGTGGTCACCCGGCTGGAGATGATCGCCGCCGCGCGCGTGGAGCAGGTGGGCACCAGCGAGCTGGTGCAGCACCGGGGCGCCATCCTCCCGCTGGTCCGGCTCAGCCGGTACCTGGACGTGCCGTGCGCACCGCACCGCACCGAGCTGCCGGTGGCGGTGTGCTCCCGGGGCGGGCGCAGCGTGGCCGTGGTGGTGGAGGAGATCCTGGACATCGCCGAGCACGACGGCTCCCCCTACCGCGGCACCGACGACCGCCGCTACCTGGGCACCGTGGTGGTGAAGGGCCAGATCGTGGGCGTGGTGGACGTGGAGCGCGCCATCCGCTCGGTGGACCCGGACTTCGGCGCCGCCGTCCCCGAGGCCGCTCTCCCTGGGCCCGCCATCCCCGAGCCCACTGCCCCCGAGCCCACTGCCCCCGAGCTGGCCGGGGCCGGGGCATGAGCAGCACCCAGCTGGCCACCTTCTGGCTGGGCGAGAGCCTCTACGGGGTGGGCGTGGACCGCGTGCGGGAGGTGCTGCGCCACCAAGCCCTCACCCGGGTGCCCGGAGCGCCGGCAGCCATCGCGGGGCTGCTCAACCTGCGGGGGCAGGTGGTCACCGCCGTGGACCTGCGCACCCGGCTGCAGCTGTCCCCGCGTCCGGCCGAGCTGGCACCGATGCTGGTGGTGGTGCTGGTGGCTGGGGAGTGCGTGGCCCTGCTGGTGGACCGTGTCGGCGCGGTCGTCGAGGTGGACGAGAGCAGCTTCGAGCCGCTGCCGGACACCGTGCGGGGCGTGGGACGCGACCTGGTGCTCGGTGCCCACAAGCTCGACGACCACCTGGTGCTCAGCCTCGACGTGGCGGCCGCGGTCACCGGGTGACGGGCATTTCCGCGCCTTCGCTCATGCGGCCCCGCACGGGGTCGATCAACTCACTGACGCTGCTCCACCAGGTTTCCGAGAGGACTTCATGTCTACGCTGACGATGGGCGCGCCGATCGCGGCGGCTGCCGTGGGAGGTGGCCGGCGCACGCGCAACCCGCTGTACCGCTGGTTCGCCAACCGGTCGGTCACCGTCAAGCTGCTCATCGCGGTCGGCTTCATCACCGTGGTCGCGGTGATCTCCTGCGTCGTGGCCAGCACCGCGCTGCACGACGCGGGCAAGGACGTCACCGGCCTGGCGCAGGTGCAGCGGGACGTCGTCGCCCCGCTGAACGAGCTCTACGAGACGGAGCTGGCGGCGGAGCCGCTGGTGCCCTCGCTCGCCGCCGCACCCACGGGTGCGGCCAAGCAGGAGTGGCTCCGCAAGATCGCTGCCAGCGACGCGGCCGTGGACGGCACGATCGCCCGCCTCACCCCCGTGGTCAGCGCCTACCCCACCTGGGACGCCTACGTGAGCGCCTGGCAGCAGTACAAGAGCGTGCGCGACACCACCCTGCTGCCGGCCGCGCTGGCCGGTGACCTCGCCGGCTACCAGAGCGCGTTCACCGCGCAGGGCCAGCCGGCGCTGGACCAGCTCGTCGCCGCCCGCAAGCCGATGCAGGCGCTGGCCAACCAGTACTTTTTGGACTTCGCCGAGGACTCCCAGGACCGCACCGACCGCGCCATCGTGGTCTTCACCAGCGTGCTGAGCGTCGGCCTGCTGCTGGCGCTCTGGCTGAACTACCTCATCGCCGGGATGGTCCGGCGTCCGCTGCGCCGGGTGCAGCGGGCCCTGGAGGCGATGTCTCGCCGCGACCTCACCGTGGGCTCGAACGTGGAGGCCGACGACGAGATCGGCCGGATGGCCAAGGCCCTGGAGCAGGCACAGGTCAACTTCCGCGAGGTCATCGGCAGCGTGGTGGGCTCGGCCGACCAGGTGTCCACCTCCGCCGAGCGGCTCTCCGCCACCTCCAGCCAGATCGCCGCTGCAGCCGAGGAGACCGCCGTGCAGGCGGGCGTCGTCGCCGCGGCCTCCGAGCAGGTGTCGCGCAACGTGCAGACGGTCGCGGCCGGCTCGGAGGAGATGGAGGCCTCCATCCGCGAGATCGCCCAGAACGCCAACGAGGCCGCCCGGGTCGCCTCCCAGGCCGTCGCCGCCGCGGAGACCACCAACGCCACGGTGGCCAAGCTCGGGGTCTCCTCGCAGGAGATCGGCAACGTGGTCAAGGTGATCACCTCGATCGCGGCGCAGACCAACCTGCTGGCGCTGAACGCCACCATCGAGGCCGCCCGGGCCGGGGAGGCCGGCAAGGGGTTCGCGGTGGTGGCCAACGAGGTCAAGGAGCTGGCGCAGGAGACCTCCCGCGCGACCGAGGACATCGTGCGCCGGGTGGAGGCCATCCAGTCCGACACCGCCGGCGCCGTGCACGCCATCGGTGACATCGCCGCGATCATCGCCTCCATCAACGACTTCCAGCTGACCATCGCCTCAGCGGTGGAGCAGCAGAGCGCGACCACCAACGAGATGAGCCGCAACGTGACCGACGCGGCCGCCGGTACCGGCGAGATCGCCGTGAACATCACCGGGGTGGCCTCGGCCGCCTCGTCCACCACCGCCGCGGTCTCCCAGACGCGCACCGACGTCGACGAGCTGGCCCGGATGGCAGCGGACCTCCGCAGCCAGGTCTCCTCGTTCGTCTACTAGGGCCGCCCCGGATGAGCACCCGTCAGCCCGGCGACACGCACCGGGACACGCCCACCACCAGGGCTGTCACCGTCCTGGTGGTGGACGACTCTGCGCTGGTGCGGCGGCTGGTGTCGCGGGTGCTGGAGGAGGCCGAGGGCATCAGCGTGGTGGGCACCGCCGCCAACGGGGAGCTGGCGCTGCGCAAGATCGCCGAGCTGCGCCCGGACCTGGTCACCCTGGATGTGGAGATGCCCGTGATGGACGGGCTCGCCACGCTGCGGGAGATCCGTCGCCGCCACCCCCGGCTGCCGGTGGTCATGGTGTCCACGCTGACCGGCCACGGCGCCGCGGCCACCGTGGAGGCCCTGGCGCAGGGCGCCAGCGACTACGTGTGCAAGCCCAGCAGCGGCGCCAGCCTCGCCGCGTCGCTGGCCGACGTGCGCGACCAGCTCGTGCCGCGGGTGCGGGCGCTGACCGCGCGGGCACTACCGGTGGGGACGCGTGACCGCCGGACCAGCAGCACCGCTGCGGATGGCCCGGGCACGCCGGCCCTGCTCCGGCCGGCCGCCGAGGTCGACCCGGTGCCGCAGGTGCTGGCGGTGGGCAGCTCCACCGGCGGGCCCGAGGCCCTGACCCGCCTGTTCGGCGCGCTGACCGCGGCTCTCCCGGTCCCGGTGGTGGTGGTGCAGCACATGCCCCCGGTGTTCACCCAGATGCTCGCCGGCCGCCTCGACCGCCTGGGCCCGGCCACCGTGGTGGAGGCGCAGCACGGCCAGCTGCTGCAGCCCGGGGTGGTCTACCTGGCCCCGGGTGGGCGGCACCTGGAGGTGCATCGGCGGGCAGGCGCGGTGCGCACCGTGCTGCACGACCGCGCCCCGGAGAGCTACTCCCGGCCGTCGGTGGACGTGCTGTTCGGCTCGGTGGCCGCGGCCTACCCCGGCTCAGCACTGGCCGTGGTGCTCACCGGCATGGGGCAGGACGGCCGGCGTGGCGCCCGGCTGCTGGTGGAGAGCGGCTCGCAGGTGGTGGCGCAGGACGCGGCGTCGTCGGTGGTGTGGGGCATGCCCCGGGCCGTGGTGGAGGCCGGCCTGGCGCGAGAGGTGCTGGGCCTGGACCAGATCGCCCCGTACCTGCTCGGCCGGCTGTCCCGCCCCGCGGCGCGACGGGTGCCCGCCGCGGCGACGGTCGGGACCAGCCGATGAGCATCGGAGCACCCGAGTTCCAGTTCGTCGCCGCGCTGCTGCTGCGCGAGGCGGCCATCGTGCTGCTGCCCGGCAAGGAGTACCTGGTGGAGGCCCGGCTCAGCCCGTTGGTGCGCGGCGAGGGCCTCACCGGGGTGTCCGAGCTGGTGCGTGCCGCCCAGCACCCCGACGCCCGGCAGCAGCGCTGGGCGATCGTGGAGGCGCTCACCACCAACGAGACGTCGTGGTTGCGCGACCCCGGCGTGTTCGCCGGGCTGCGCACCGAGCTGTTGCCGCGGCTGCTGCTGGAGCGGGAGCGCAGCTCGGTGCTGCGGCTGTGGTCGGCGGCGGCGTCCACCGGGCAGGAGGCCTACAGCCTGGCGATGGTGCTGGACGACATGCACCGCAGCGACGAGATGTCCCCGCAGCAGCGCTTCGAGGTGCTCGGCACCGACCTCTCGCACGCGGTGCTGACGCAGGCCCGGGCCGGTCGGTACTCGCAGCTGGAGATGAGCCGCGGGCTGCCGCCGACCTACCGCGACCGCTACTTCACCCAGGACGGACCCACCTGGCAGGTGCGCGACGTGCTGCGCCGGCAGGTGAGCTTCCGCCAGCGCAACCTGGTGGACGCCTTCACGACCCTGCCCACCTTCGACGTCATCTTCCTGCGCAACGTGCTCATCTACCTCGACCCGGCGCACAAGACGTCGATCCTGCGCCGGGCGACCCGGGTGCTCGCCCCGAACGGCTGGATCGTGCTGGGCACCGCGGAGAGCACCCGCGGCCTCACCGACGACCTCGAGCAGGAACGGTTCGCGGGCCTGTCCGCCTACCGGTCCCGCACCTCCGCTGCTGTGCACCTGACCAGGAAGGGATGACCGTGCGTGCCATCGTGATCGATGACTCCTCGGCGATGCGAATGATCCTGCGACGCATCGTGACCAAGTTCGGATTCGAGGTGAGCGAGGCGGTCGACGGCCGCGACGCCCTGGAGCGCCTCGCCGCGGCCGACCCCGTGCCCGACGTGGCCCTGGTGGACTGGAACATGCCCGAGATGAACGGCCTGGAGCTGATCCAGGCGTTGCGGGCGGACCCGCGCTACGCCGCGATGACCCTGCTCATGGTGACGACCGAGAGCGAGCAGAGCCAGGTGGTGCGGGCGCTGGCCGCCGGCGCCCACGAGTACCTGGTCAAGCCGTTCACCCCCGACGCCCTCGCCGAGAAGCTGCAGCTGCTCGGCCTGGTGCCGGCGCGGGCCTGAGGTGCACGCTCCCCTGGCGGTCCCCGCCACCCCCGTGCCGCTGCCCACCCCCGTGCCGCTGCCCACGCCCGTGCCGCTGCCCACGCCCGCGCAGCTGGGCGAGGTGCTGGCTCGGGTGTGGGCGGCCTACCTCGACGGCGAGCTCACCCTGCTCGACCCGCCGAGCGGTCCTGCCGCGACGGCCCGGATGCTCGCTGCGGTGTCGATCAGCGGGGCCTGGGCGGGCCACGTGCAGGTCTCGATGAGCCCGGGTTGCGCCCACCGGCTGGCTGCCGGGCTGTGGGGCGGTGACCTCGTCGACCCGAGCACCACGGTGCTCGCCGACGCACTGGGCGAGGTCGCCAACATGGTGGGCGGCGCGGTGAAGAGCACGCTGGGCACGGACCTGGTGCTGTCGCTGCCCCAGGTGGTGCTCGACGCCGCCACGCTGATCAGCGTGGACGCCGAGCCCCGCGTGCAGGTGGCGGCCCGCTGGCGCCGCCAGGACCCCGGCCGACCCACCGACGAGGTCATCGAGGTGTCGCTGTGGCAGCGCCGCAGCACCCCCCGGGCGCGGGGAGGCCAGGCATGAGGGTGCTGGTGGCCGACGACTCCACCGTGATGCGGCGCATCGTGGTCCGCACCCTGCGCCAGGCGGGCATCGAGTGCACCGAGGTCCTGGAGGCCGCCAACGGGGCTGAGGCCTACGAGGTGGCCCTCGCCGAGGAGCCGGACCTGGTGCTGTCGGACTGGAACATGCCCGGGATGAGTGGGCTGGACGCGCTGCGGGCGCTGCGGGCGGCCGGCTCGCGGGTTCGCTTCGGGTTCGTCACCTCAGAGTCCTCCGACGAGATGCGTGCCGCCGCCACCGCCGCCGGCGCCGCCTTCCTCATCGTCAAGCCGTTCACGCCGGAGAACTTCCGCGACGCGTTGGAGCCCGCCTGATGACCACCCTGCCCCCGGTGAAGCGCGTCAAGGACATCCTCGACGGACTGCTCGGCCGCGACGTCACCACCCGGCCCGGCACCCCGCTGGACGGGGTCGGCGCCATCGGCGGCGTGCTGGCCACCTACGTCAACGACACCGACGAGGTGTGCGCGGTGGCCGGCTGGGACCTGCCCGCCGCCGCCGGCGTGGGAGCCGCGCTGGGGCTGTACCCGGCAGGCACCGTCCGCGAGGCGGTGCACCAGCAGCACCTGCCCCAGGACCTGTTCGACGCCCTCAGCGAGGTGAGCAACGTGCTCGCCTCGGCGTTCCAGCTGCCGGGCAACCCACACCTGCGGCTGGAGCGCACCTACCGGCCGGTGGCCGCGGCACCGCCCCTCGCGACGTCGCTGCTCTACTCCGGCCTGCAACGGCTCGACCTGGACCTCGACGTGCCCGGCTACGGCCCCGGCCGGCTGTCGGTGGCTGCCGCTGCGTAGCCACCGACCTGTTCCCCAGCTCCACCCGCTCTGGCTCACCCCGCGGCCCACACGGCCGGCACGACCGAATGGACACACCATGCACCTCACCCTCGCACCGTCGGGCCCGGGCGACGTCAAGCGCGACCTGGAGGTGCTCGTCACGGACCTGGCCGGCCAGCTGCTGGCGGTGACGTCGATGACCGCGCCCCAGGCCTGCACGGCGGTGCTGCGCGAGCTGGTGGAGCACTTCGACGTGGACGCCTGCTACCTGCGGCGCAACGACACGGTGCTGGACGCGTCGGTGCTGGTGGCCGAGTGGCCACCGCGCGCCGCCCGGGCGGGCCCGGACCCGATGCAGGTCGTGCCCTTCCGCGACGGCGCCACCGTGCTGGGGATCCGGGCGCACCCGCGGGAGGTGGTGTTCGCGCCGGTGCGGGCGGAGACCTACCGGGTGCTCGGGCAGGCGGTCTCGAGCAACGGCCACACCACGGTGGCGGTGCCGCTGCGCACCGGCAGCGCCACCGTGGGCGTGCTCGGCGTGGTGGTCCGCGGCGAGCGGAGCTGGAGCCCCCGGGAGATTCACGCGCTGCAGGCGGTGGCGGCGTTCCTCACCCACCTGCACGCCCGGGTGAGTGCCGAGGAGCGGCTGCGCTTCCTGGCCGACCACGACGAGCTCACCGGCTTGCCGGCCCAGCACGTCCTGCTGACCGAGCTGCGCCGCCGCCTCGCCGCGCCCGAGCAGCACCCCGTCGGGCTGGTGCACGTGGCGGTGGACCGGCTGAAGGTGGTCAACCACTCCCTCGGCCACGCCGCGGGGGACGAGTTTCTCCGGGTGGTGGCCCGGCGGCTGACCGAGGCCTTCGCCGGCGACCTGGTGGTGCGGCTGGGCGGCGACGAGTTCGTCCTGCTGCTGGGCGAGCCGGCCCGGCTCGGCGAGGCGGAGCAGGCCGCGGTGCGGGCCCAGCGGTCGATCGCCGCACCGGTGGCGCTGAAGATGGAGAACGTGGGCCGGACGGCGAGCATCGGGGTGGCCGTCGCGGTGCCCGGCCGCTGCGGCGCCACCGAGCTGCTGAACCGCGTCGCCCAGGCGTCCACGACGTCGAAGGAGCGGGGCGGCAACACCATCACCTGCTACACCGAGCAGATGCACACCGAGGACGCGGTGCGCACCGACATCGAGATGCGGCTGCGCACGGCCGTGCAGGGGCACGGCCTGCTGCTGCACTACCAGCCGGAGATCGACCTGCGCACCCGCGAGGTGGTGGGGGTGGAGGCGCTGGTGCGCTGGCAGCACCCGGTGCGCGGGCTGCTGCAGCCGGACTCGTTCATCGGCATCGCCGAGTCCACCAACCTCGCCGGCGAGCTGGGGCGTTGGGTGCTGCAGGAGGCCTGCCGCCAGCTGGCCGCCTGGCGCCGCGCACGGCCGGGACTGGCGCTGCAGCTGCGGGTGAACGTCTCCCCCGTCCAGCTGATCACCGCCGACTTCGTGGAGACCGTGGCCGCGGTGCTCGACGAGCACGACCTGGCCGGGCCGCTGCTGTGCCTGGAGATCACCGAGCACGCCGTGATCCACGACCTGGCGACCGTGCTGCAGACGCTGCGCGGGCTCAAGCGGCTGGGCGTGCAGGTGGCCATCGACGACTTCGGAACCGGGCGCAGCTCGCTGGACCAGCTCAAGCAGCTGCCGGTGGACACCCTCAAGATCGACCGCGGCTTCGTGCACAACGTGGACGCCGACCCCAACGACCTGGCCATCGTGAAGTCCATCATCGGGCTGGCCCAGGCGTTCGGGCTGGACGTCGTGGCGGAGGGGGTGGAGAACGAGCCGGCGGCGGAGGTGCTGCGAGCACTGGGGTGCCCCACCGCCCAGGGCTACCTGTTCAGCCGGCCGGTGCCACCGGAGGAGCTGGAGCGGCTGCTCGACACCACCTTCGCTGCCGGGCTGGGCGCTGCCGGGCGGGAAGCCTGCTGAGGCTGCGGGACCACCGGCTGCGGCGGCGTCCGGTCGGGCAGCTGCACCAGCAGGTCACCAGGCCGGGCCACCGTGGGTTGGTGGGTCACGCACACCACGGTCCGCCCGCGCAGGGCCAGGCGCAGGTCCTGCACCAGCGCCGCGGCGGTGGGTGGGTCCAGGTGCGCGGTGGGCTCGTCCAGCAGCACCACCTCCCGGTCGGCCAGCAGCGCCCGGGCCACCGCCAGCCGGCGCCGCTCCCCGCCGGAGAGCGCGGTGCCGCCCGAGCCCACCGGGGTGTCCAGGCCCGCGGGCAGGGAGTCGACCAGGCGGTCCAGCCCCACCTGGGTGAGCGCGGCGCGCATGGCCGGCTCGCGCAGCTGCCCGCGCGGGGCCGCCAGCGCCAGGTTGGCCCGCACCGAGGCGGCGAAGACGTGGGCGTCCTGCGGGCACCAGGCGATGGCTGAGCGGACGTCGGCGCTGTGCACGGCGGCGGTGTCCACCTCCTCCAGCTGGTAGCTCCCGGCCCGCGGGCGCAGCGCCGCCATGAGCACGCTGAGCAGGGTGGACTTGCCTGAGCCCGACGGCCCGGCCACCACCACCCAGCCGTCGCCGGCCGACGCCGACAGGCTCAGCCCGCGCAGCACGTCCGGCCCACCCGGCCACCCCGCCCACAGGTCGGCGGTGCGCAGCGACTCCACCGGCCGCGGCAGCGCCACCGGCGCGGGGGGCTCGGCCGCCACCGGCTCGGCCAGCACTGCCGCCACCCGCGTGCGGGCGTCCTGCCACGCCCGCCGCTGGCGCAGCGCCGCACCGAGGTTCACCAGTGGATCGAGCAGCCCCAGTGGCGCCAGGGCCAGCACCGCCAGCGCGGGCACCGAGATCGCTCCCGTGGCCACCGCCGAGCGACCCACCCCCAGGGCGAGCACGGCGGCCCCGCCGCTGGCCAGCACCGCCACTGCGGTGCTCGCCGCCCGTGCCAGCGCCGCCCGCCGCGCGGCCACACCCTGGTGGCGACCACCGCGGTCGAGCTCGGCCACCGTCGCCGCCACCAACCCGTGCGCCCGCAGGTCGGCCGCGCCCTCCAGCGCGGTGGCCGTCTCCTGCAGGGTGACGGTGCGCAGCTCGTCGGCGCGGCGGGCCGGGCCCCGGTCGGCCACCCGGTGCACCGCCACCACCAGCGCCACCGCGGCGGCCAGCACCACCGCCACCGCCAGGCCCGCCGCCGGGTCCAGCACCGCCAGCACCCCCGCGGTGCCGGTGAGCACCAGGCCGGCCACCCACGGTGGGGTCAGCACCCGCACCGACAGCTCCTGCAGCAGGTCGACGTCGCCGACGACGCGGGCCAGCGCGCGTCCCGGGGTGCGGTCGGCGGCCGGGCCCTGCGCCACCAGCGCCCGCCAGAGCTGCACCCTGGTGCGGGCGGCCAGGCGAAGCGCGGCGTCGTGGGCGGCCAGCCGCTCGGCCCAGCGCAGGACGGCCCGCACGAGGGCGAAGAAGCGCACCCCGACGATCGCCACCAGCAGCACGAACACCGGGGGCTGCTCGGCGGCGCGCACGATGAGCCAGCCCGACACCGCGGTGAGCGTGCTCGCGGCTGCGGCCGAGCCCACGCCCGCGGCCACCGCCCGCACCAGCGCCCGGCGCGGCCACCGGGTCTGCCCGGTGAAGGTGGCACTGGTCGCCGCCACCGCTGCCTGCGGCTCCTGGTGGGCGGGCGGGGTGGCGCTGGGCCGGGGGCCGGGACTGCCGGCCGGCGCGGCGGGGACCCGGACCGCGGCGGGAAGGCCGGGCAGGTCCACGACGTGGTCGGCGAGCGCGGCCAGCGTGGGCTCGTGGGTCACCAGCACCGTCCGCACCTGGTGCCGCACCCGGGCCAGCGCCTGCTGCACCACGGCGGTGGCGGCTGGGTCCAGCGACGCGGTGGGCTCGTCGAGCAGCAGCACCGACGCCCCGCGGTGCACCCGCACCAGGGCTCGGGCCAGCGCCACCCTGGCCAGCTCACCGGGCGAGAGGGTGCGGCAGCGCCGCTGCGCCAGGTCAGGGGCCCCGACCTCGGCCAGCAGCGCCGGCACGTCCTGCTCGTGGGCGCCGTGGCGGACCAGCTCGGCGGCCACGGTCGGTGCGGTGGTCCGCGGGAACTGCGGCACCACCGCCACCTCGCCGGGCACCGTCACCGATCCGGTCACCCGGGCACGGGGGCCGTCGCGGAGCGTGCCGGCCAGCACCGCGAGCACGGTGGACTTGCCCGCCCCGCTCGGTCCACGCAGCGCCAGCACCTCCCCCGGTGCCACCGTGAGACTCAGCCCGTCCACCGCCGGTGCCGCGCGCCCGTGTCGCTGCACCCGCAGATCCTGCACGGCCAGGTCGGGGCCGGGCTGCACCACCGGCCGCGCCCGCTCGCCGGTGAGCACCTCCTCGGCCGCGGCCACGGCTGCCGCGGCGTCCTCGCTGGCGTGGTGCGCAGACCCCAGTGCGCGCAGCGGCGCGAACGCCTCGGGGGCCAGCAGCAGGGCGAACAGCCCGGCCTGCAGCGGCATCTCCCCGTGCACCAGGCGCAGGCCGATGGACACCGCCACCAGCGCCATGGACAGCGTGGCGATCACCTCGAGCACCAGGGCGGACAGGAACGCCACCCGCAGCGTGGCCATCGTCCGGACGCGGTGCGCCTGCCCCAGCCTGCTCAGCGCGGCCAGCTGGTCGGCGGCGCGGCCCAGCCCCACCAGCACCGGCAGCCCCCGCACCAGCTCGGCCACGTGCTCGGCGATGCGGTCCAGCGCCAGCGCGGCCGCCGTGGTGCGCTCGCGGGTGTGCCACCCCACCAGCACCATGAACAGCGGCACCAGCGGCAGCGTGCACGCCACGATCACCCCGGACAGCCAGTCGGTGGCCAGCAGCGCCACCAGCACCACCGGGGGCACCACCACCGTCTGGGCCAGGGCGGGCAGCACCGTGACCAGGGCCGGTGCCAGCTCGTGCAGCCGGGTGCCCGCGAGCAGCGCCGCCGGCCCGGTGCCGCCGGCCGCCTGCACCGCCTCGCCCTCCCCGGCCAGCAGCCGGTCCAGCACCCGTCGGCGCAGGGTGTCCTCGCCCCGGCGGGCGTCGCGCTCCACCGCCACGTCGCCGAGGAACCCGCTGAGCGCGCGCACCCCCACGCCGGCCGCGGCAACCGCGAGCATCGCCGCGGGACCGTCGCCGCCGGCCTGGCTGCCGCGGGCCACGTCGGCCAGCGCGGCAGCCAGGCCGGCGGCGAGCAGCACCATGCCCACCACCTGCCCCAGGGCGGCCAGGCCGGCCCGCAGCAGTGCCGCCCGCACACCGGGGACACCGGCCAGCGGTGCCAGCGGTCCCCTGGCGGGGACGCTCACGCGGGAACCGAGTGCGGGCCCTGGTCGTCCGCGGTCAGCCGACGGCGGAACACCCAGTAGCTCCACGCCTCGTACACCAGCACGAACGGCAGCACGAAGGCCGCGACCCAGGTGATGAACACCAGCGTGTAGTGGCTCACCGAGGTGTCGTAGATGGTGAGGTCAAACGCCTCGGTGAGGGTGGAGGGCACCACCACCGGGTACTGCGCGCCAAAGATCGTGCCCACGCACAGCAGCATGAACAGCGACCACACGGTGAAGGCCCAGCCCTCCCGGTCGGCCCGCACCAGCCACCAGGCGAGCACTGCGGCCAGCACCGCCACCACGGCGGCGGTGGCGGTGGCGGCGTTGCCGAACCGCGCCTGCGCCAGCCCCACCCACACCAGCAGCGGCAGCGCGCCCACCGGCAGCCACGTCTTGGTCAGCCGCCAGGCCCGCGCCCGCACCGGCCCATCGGTCTTCAGCGCCAGGAAGATGGCGCCGTGCACCACGGAGAAGGCGAGCACGGCCACTGCACCCAGCAGTGCCGTCCAGCCCAGCCCGGAGAACGCCCCGCCGGTGCGGGTGCCGTCCTCGGCGATGGGCAGGCCCAGCGTGGTCACCGCCAGCGCCGCGCCGATGCCCAGGCAGGCGACGGTGGAGGACACGGTGACGGTGCGCGTCCACCCCTGGTTCCAGGCCTCGGTGTCGTGGGAGTGGCGCCACTCGAAGCCCACGGCGCGTGCGATCAGGGCCAGCAGCACCACCACGAACGGCAGGTACATCGCCGGCAGCCAGCTGGCGTACCAGCCGGGGAACGCGGCGAAGATCGCCCCGGCCGCCGTGATCAGCCACACCTCGTTGCCGTCCCACACCGGGCCGATGGTGCGCAGCATCAGCGTGCGCTCGGCGTCCCCGCGGGCGAGCACGGGCACCAGCATGGCCACCCCGAAGTCGAAGCCCTCCAGCAGCAGGAACCCCATCCACAGCACCACGATGGCGATGAACCACACCGTCTCCAGGTCCACGATGGCTCTCCTGCCGGGTCAGGGGTGCTGCTCAGCCGCACCAGGTCAGTAGGCGTCCGGGGTCAGTAGGCGTCCGGGGTCAGTAGGCGAACGACAGGACCCCGTCCTCCTCGCGGGCGTCGTCGCGGCGCCGCCCGTCGGGGTCCTGCGGGCGGTCCGGCCCCTGCGGCCCACCGCCGTCGCTGGACGGTGGCTCGCTGGAGGAGGTGCCGCCGGCATCGGTGGGCACACCCTTGCGGACGAACTTCACGACGAGCCAGAGCTCGACCACCGCGAGCGCGCCGTAGAGCAGGGTGAGGGAGATCAGCGAGGTCAGCACCTCGGCGCCGCCGACCCCGGGCGAGACAGCCTGGGCGGTGAAGAACCACACCCGCTGGTCCAGCGGCACGTCTGGGTTGGGCGCCACCACGAACGGCTGGCGGCCCATCTCGGTGAAGACCCAGCCGGCGGAGTTGGCCACGAACGGCGCGAAGATCGTGGCCACCGCCAACCACGTTCCCCCGCTGCTCACCAACCGGTTGTCGGGCAGGCGACCCTTCCTGGTCACCCACAGCGCGAGCGCGGAGACGATCGCGGAGACGAAGCCGAGCCCGATCATCAGGCGGAAGCCCCAGTACGTCACCGCCAGCAGCGGCTGGTAGTCGATCGGCTGACCCGCCCGCTCGCCCAGCACGGCCGGATCGTCGGGATAGCTGGTGCCGTAGGCAGCCTGGTACTCCTGCTTGAGCTGGTTCACCCCGGGCACCGGGTCGCTGAAGTTGCCGTGCGCCAGCAGGCTGAGCACTCCGGGAATGGTCACCGAGTGCACGTCGTCGCACTGGTTGCTGTTGGCCTTGCCCACCGCGAACACGGAGAACGCCGCCGGCTGCTCGGTGTTGCACAGCGCCTCCGCCGAGGACATCTTCATCGGCTGCTGCTGGTACATCAGCTTGCCCTGCCAGTCGCCGGTGAGCGTGACCAGCACGAACGCCACCACCGACACCCAGCCGCCCAGGCGCAGCGACTTCATCCACACGCCGTGCTCGAGGTCGTTGGTGGGCAGCTCCTCCTTGCGCCGGCGGTTCAGGTGGTACCAGGCCACCCCGACGAGCAGCGCCCCGGCCACCGCGAGCGCGCCGGAGATGACGTGGCTGAAGGCGGCCAGCAGGGTGTTGTTGGTCAGCACCGCCCACACGTCGTTGAGCACCGGGGTGCCGTCGGCGTCACGGGTGACGCCCACCGGGTGCTGCATCCAGGAGTTGGCGCCCAGGATGAAGTACGCCGAGGCGATCGAGCCGCCCACCGCCAGCCAGATGGACGCCAGGTGCACCTTCTTGGGGATGCGCCCCCAGCCGAAGATCCACACGCCGAGGAACACCGACTCCAGGAAGAACGCCACCAGCGCCTCCAGCGCCAGCAGCGACCCGAACATGTCGCCCACGAACTTGCTGTACTCGCTCCACGCCAGGCCGAACTGGAACTCCTGCACCAGCCCGGTGGCCACGCCGAGGGCGAAGTTGATCAGGTAGATGCGGCCCCAGAACCGGGTCATCCGCAGCCAGGTCGCACTGCCGGTGCGCACCCAGAGGGTGTTCATGGCGACCACCAGGATGCCGAGACCGAGGGTCAGCGGAACCATGATGAAGTGGTAGACGGTGGTGATGCCGAACTGCCACCGGGCGATGTCGAGAACGTCCACAGCCGGACCTCCACCCGGTCGGTGATTGCGTCTCGTTCCAGTTCTACGCCCCGAACGGCGGGGTTACGACACTCCGAGCAGGCACACCAGCACGCGCGGTCAGGGCGGCTCCACCGTGGGCGCGTGGGGCAGCCGCCACCCCAGCACCACCACCGCGACCCCCACGATCCCGAAAACCACTTCCAGCGGCTGGAACCCGAGCCACGCGAGCACGAAGACCTCAAAGATCACCAGTGCGACGCCAGCAGCGATGGACAGCTCGCGAGCCCAGCGTCCCCCGATCCACTGCCAGGTCCCGATGGCGAGGAACCCGACTCCCACCAGCACCGCCAGCAGCATCCCCGGAAGGCGCCAGCTGGTGAAGGGGCTGCCGGCCAGGTCAGGCAGTCCGGCCCCGAGCATCGACCCGTCCGCCCGGGCGACCAGAGCCAGCCCACCGATCACCCCCAGCAGCCCGGTGAACCACTCCAGGCACACCAGCAACCGGCCCGCGAGGCTCGGGCGGCGTCCTGCCAGGTCCTGCTGCGATCCCTCCGCGACTGGTCCCACGAGGCGATCATGCCGCACCGAGCGGCGCGGGTCCTGTTGGCCGGACGCGGCCGGTGCAGCGCCGTTTCGAATCCCCTTTCCGCAGCCCGACTGACACGCCGAATACGCAGTGGGCCAAGCGATTCCCGTTTTCCTGGTGGTGTGCCATGATTTCGCCCTGAGCTCACTGCCTGCAGTGGACACAGCACGCACTGCATTGGTCATCGGCACCCGACCGTGCGCCGTCTCCCGGCGGCCTTTCCCCCGCGACCTTTCCCCCGCGACCCTTGCCCCACAGAACGGTGACCGATGCCCCTTTCCCTCCGCCGGCTCTCCGCCGCCGCGAGTCTCACCTGCTGCCTGGTCCTGGCCCCGACCACGGTGGCGCTGCACCCGGCCCTGGCGGCCACCCCGGTGCCGGCAGCTGCTCCGGCCCCGCCGGACGCGCTGACCTGGCACACCGACGGGCCCGACGTCGCCGAGGCCCCCGTCGCTGCCTCGCAGGGCTCCGGGCCGGAGCTGGCGGTCTCCGGCTCCACCGCCTACCGGCTCAACCTCAACCCGGACAGCACGGTGGTGCGCTGGGACGCCTGCCGCCCCATCCACTACCGGCTGAACCTGGCGGCCCAGCCGGACGCACTGGGCGACGTGCAGACGGCACTCCAGGAGATCACTGCGGCCAGCGGCCTGATCTTCGTCCACGACGGCCCCAGCACCGAGATCCCGCAGGCGCACGGCGCGCAGGCCGAGTCGCCGCTGCTCATCGCGATGGCCACCGCGGAGGGCCCGTTCGCCTCCGAGCTGCTGGCCGAGGCCTCCCCGCACACCCTGGGCATCGCCGGGTGGGGTGCCGCTCGCACCGGCGCGGACGAGGACGCCCAGCACTGGCAGATCACCTCCGCGTACGTGGTGATCAACGCAGCCAGCGAGCTGCGCCCCGGCTCAGGGGCGGGCCTGTCCGCCTCCCGGGTGCGGGTGCTCATGCACGAGGTGGCCCACGCGGTGGGACTCAGCCACGTCAGCGACCGCCACCAGGTGATGTACCCGGTGACCGCCGGACAGGCCGCGGTGTGGGGGCCCGGCGACCTGGCTGGGCTGGCCCGGGTGGGCACGTCCGCCGGCTGCATCGGCCAGCAGCCTCCCGCCGCCACCGTCCCCGTCGATCCGTGGCAGCTGTTCTGGGACTGGCTGCTCAGCCTGCTGCGGGCCTGGCTGGGAATCTAGCTCCGCTCCAGGCCGAAGGCGCGCAGCATCGCGGTGGTGAAGGCGGGGAGGTCGGCCGAGCCCCGGCTGGTGACCAGCACCCAGCCGTCGGCCGGGCACACCTGCACCTCGCCGTCCACCCACTGCGCGCCGGCGTTGACCAGGTCCGTGGCGATGCTGGGCGTGGAGGTCATGGTCTTGCCCCCCGCCACGTGCGCCTCCACCAGCAGCCACGGCGCGTGTCCGACCGCCGCGACGGGCCTGCCCTCGCCGACCCAGTCCCGGACCAGCTCCACGGCGGAGGACTGCAGCCGCAGAGCATCGGCGCCGACCAGCCCACCGGGCAGCACCAGCCCGTCGTAGTCCCCCAGCACGGCCTGCTCGACGCTGACGTCCACCTCCAGCTCCAGGCCGCGCTCAAGGTCGTCCAGGGCGCGCACGCCGGCTCCGGGCTCCAGCGTGGACAGCAGCCTCGGCACCCCGCCGGCGTCGAGCACCGCCTGGGTGCAGGCGAGCACGTCCTCCTGCTCCGCACCTTCCGGTGCCACCAGGAAAGCGATTGTTCGCGGCATGTTCGGTGCTCCCTTCCGCCGAGTCGCGGAACCGCGAACAGCTGACTGTCTTGTCGTCGAAAGGGCCGATTTCCGCCATTTTCCGGCCGTGTCGATCGCGGTTTCCCCCGCAACTCTCCTAGGCTCGCGCTGTCCGCGCTTGGGGGAGCCATGACAGCAGAAAACAAGACTGACCAGCGGATTGACCGAATTGCTGGCCTTGACGGCATTCGCGCGCTCGCCATCATCGCCGTTCTGGTGTTTCACCTTCGACCCGACTCACTGCCCGGGGGGTACCTCGGAGTCGACGTGTTCTTCGTGGTGAGCGGATTCCTCATCACCACGCTGCTGCACCGAGAGTGGCTGGCCCGTGGCCACCTCGACCTGCGGCGCTTCTGGGTGCGTCGGGCGCGTCGGCTGCTGCCCGCCCTGGTGCTCGTGGTGGTGGTCAGCACCGGTCTGGGTTGGCTCGTCGGTGACGACCTGCTGGTGAACATCGATCGGCAGACGCTCGGCGTGCTCACGTTCAGCAACAACTGGGTGGAGATCTCCGCCGGCAGCAGCTACTTCGCCCACACCTCTCCCCTGCTGTTCATGAACTTCTGGTCGCTGGCCGTGGAGGAGCAGTTCTACCTGCTGTGGCCGCTGGTGTTCCTGGCCCTGGTGACGGCGGTGCGCAACCCGCGGTGGCGGGTGTGGCTGGTGCTGGGGGCGGCGGCCGCCTCAGCACTGGCCATGGCCGCGCTCGTCGCCCGTGGCGCCGCCACGACCCGCGTCTACTACGGGACCGACACCCATCTCTTCGGGCTGATGATCGGCGCCGCCCTCGCGCTGGCCCACACCCAGCAGGGCAGCGTGCTGCACTCCCGGGCCTGGCGACGAGTGTGCGTGCCGGTCGGGGCGGCGGCCCTGCTGGGGCTGGTGGCGCTGGCTCTGGTGCTCGCCCAGGACAGCGCCGTCACCTTCCGTGGCGGCATCGTGGCCGCGTCGGCTCTGACCGCACTGGTGATCGCCGGGGTGCTCGGTGGTGAGGGCGTGCTCCGCCAAGGCCTGCGCCTGCCGGTGCTGGAGTGGGTGGGGCAGCGCTCCTACGGCATCTACCTGTGGCACTGGCCGATGATCCTGGTGGTCACCGCCGCGCTGCCGCCGACGCTCGAGGACTCCCCGCTGAGCTGGCTCGGCCGGCTGGTGGCCCTGGTGCTCACCCTGGTGCTGGCGGCACTGTCCTACCGGTGGCTGGAGCTGCCGGTGCGCCAGCGCGGCTTCCGCGGCGCCGGCCGGAGCTTCGCCGCGGCGCTGCGCCGTCCCGCCGACCCGCTGCCCCGCACCAGCGCGGCGGTGGCCGTGGGGCTGGTCGCGGTGAGCGCCTTCGCGGTGGTCACCGCGCCGGACAAGTCGCAGGTGCAGCGGGACATCGAGGCCAACACCGCGCTCGTCGAGGGCTCGCTGGCCGAGCCTGGGCCACCCGCCGCCGCACCCGCCGCGCCCGGCCCGCCGGGGCTGGTCGCCGACGCGCACACCGCCGTCGGTCCCGCGTTCGCCATGCCCACCGGCCCCGAGATCACCGCCTTCGGCGACTCGCTGGTGGTCACCACCGCCCGCGGGCTCATCGACCGCTTCCCCGGCATCATGATCGACGCCAAGTCCAACCGGCAGTGGCCGGCGGGCGAGGAGGCGGTGCAGGCGCGGCTGGCGGAGGGCACGGTGCGCCGGGCGGTGCTGATCGACTTCGGCACCAACGCCGGCGTGCAGGACCCCGAGCTGGTGCGCCGGGTGCTGGCCTCGCTGGGACCGTCCCGGATGATCGTGCTGGTCAACCTCTTCGGCTCGTGGGAGGAGCACAACCCGATCCTCGCCGAGGTGGCCGCGGGCTTCCCCAACGTGGTGGTGGCTGACTGGCACGCGGCGATCTCAGCCCGGCCGGACCTGCTGCAGGCCGACGGGGTGCACCCGGGCATCGTCGGCAGCCGGCTCTACGCCGACGTGGTCAAGGACGCCTTTCACCGCCTGTCCACCCGGTGACGCCCGAGGACGCCCGAGCCACCGCCGCGCCGCACCCCGTCCAGGTCAGTGGTCGGCACAGCACGGCGTGGGGGTGGGCGACTCGAACGGCACCAGCACGCCCCCGGCGGCGTGCTCCACCACCAGCACCAGCTCCCCGCCGCGCCAGGTGGGACGCACGTGCTCCCGCGTGCGCAGCAGCACGTCGTCGGGGCAGGGAGCGCCCAGCACCTCCACCCGATCCACCGCCGTCTGCGCCACCACCCGGGCCAGCGGGACCGTCCCGGTCAGACCCAGCGAGCCGGGGAACTGCACCAGCCGGCCGCTGGTCCGCCCGACGTGCGCGGCCACCCCCTGCGCCGCCGCCAGGACCGACCCACCGCCGCTGGTGGAGCTGGGGCCGGTGGAGCGGGGGCCGCAGCACACCGCAGCCCGCGGCCAGCGCTGCCGCACCGCCGCCACGCCGCCGCGCCACACCGCCTCCGGGTCGGCCCCCGGCAGCGCCACCGACACGGTCAGGTGCGGCACCGGTCCGCACCGGCTGAGGTGGGTGGCCACCACCGCGGTCCCCGGGGCGTGCTCGAGCAGCCGCCGCACGTGGTCGGCGACCTCGTCGACCTCGCGCAGCGTCTCGCTGAGCACGTCCACGCCCACCACCAGGGCGGGCGCGCTCACGCCGGGATCGCCCACATCGGGTTGGTGTAGAACCACAGGTCCTGCCACGGGTCGGCGTCGCCCACCACGTCCTGGGCCGGGCCGGCGGGATCCACGGCCGCACCCAGGAGCCCGGGTGCGAGCCGGTTGCCGTCCGAGCCGCGCAGGCGGACGTAGAACGCCTCGTCCAGCCGGCCCAGCGGGTAGGAGATCCGGATCTCGCCGGTGCGGCCGCGCACGTCGAAGGTCTGGTCCACCCGGGTGCGCGGCGCGGTGAACACGTCCCGGTCGCCCACCGGGCCGGTGACCGCCCCGCGGATGACGTCGATCTTGGCCAGTCGCGGCAGCAGCTCCGACCAGTTCGGGGTGTCGGCGGGAACCACGGTGATGACCAGCTCGACCTGGCTGCCGCGGCGAGCGGTGAGCATCCCGCCCAGGGGTACTTCCCGGTTGCCGGCCCGCAGCCGCACGTCCAGGGACTCCAGCAGCCGCCCGTGGTCCACCCACACCCGTCCGGCGCGCAGGCCGTCCATCACCGCTGCGTAGGAGAAGTCGGTGGCACCCACGTGGGTGCGGCTGTAGTAGCCGGGCCAGAAGTCGCCGCTGCCCAGGTTGGGTCCCGCGGTGCGGTAGGTGGGCTCGCCGTAGCGGCCCGCCGTGGCGAAGGTGTTCTCCCCGCGCACCGAGGTGTCGGCGTAGACGCTGTGCGAGTCGGAGTTGGCGCTGATCCACCACGGCTTGCCCTCGGCGAGCAGGCTGTCCCACAGCCCGCCCACGGTGGAGGTCATCCAGTCGAACCCACCGAAGGTGCGGTAGCTCTCCAGCGGGTAGCCGGGGAAGCTGCCGGGGCCGGGGCTGCCGTCGTAGTAGCCGCGGCCGCCGCCGGGTCCGTAGGCCTTGGGCATGCCAGCAGCCTGGTGTCCGGGGGCACCTTCCATGCCGATGGCGATCCTCGGCTCGGCGTCGCGCCACCCGCGGATCTCGTGCGGGGAGTCGATGCCCTTGCGGGCCGGGTGGTTGGCCAGCATCAGTGCGTCCTGCACCCGGCGCCGGCTCACCGAGCCGGCCAGGAAGTGCAGGCCCTGGATGGCCCGCTGCTCGTTCAGCGCCGCGGTGGCCAGCGGGGAGCCGTCGTAGTCGACCTCGAACTGCTTGAGCACCGCCACCTCGTTGCGGCCGGGGTGCACGAAGACGGTGCCGTGCTCGGCGGCGGGGATGTTCCACTCCAGGCCCTGGAACACCAGAGTGTCCGGGGTGTCTCTGCGTGCGGCGACGATGTCGGGGTTGACCTTCTCCACGCCGATGCGGGCGTGCACCTCGCTGCCGTGATCGGTGATCACCACCCAGTCGAGGCCGTAGGCGTTGGCGTGGCGCACCTGGTCGATCACCCGGTACTGGCCGTCGGAGGAGAACTGGGTGTGGATGTGGTGGTCGCCGGCCAGCCAGGTGTAGCCACCGCGCGGGACGCGGCCGCTGCCACGCCCGCCCAGCGGGGATGCGGCAGCCGAGCCGATGCCCGTGGAGGCCGTCACCCCGAGCACTGCTGCGCCGGCGCCGAGCAGCCCGGCCGAGCGCAGGAAGCGTCGGCGGTCCACGGCGGCCGGCGGCAGCTCGCTGGTGGGGACGGCGGGGTCCAGCGCCGGCGGCAGCGGCTCGCTGTCGGGGTTGTCGTGGCTGTGGCTGTGCGGGTGGCCGTGCCCGTGAGTCTGGCTGTGCCCGTGCGTGTGGCTGTGGCCGTGTGCTGAGCCGTGCTCGTGTCCCATGCCGATCCTTCGCGCAGTGGTGGCTACCAGGCCCCGTCGGCCCCACAGGCAACATAGGAAACAGCTGCGACCAGCAGGCCTCCGTCCGGTGTCCGCAAGGCCAACGCCGAGTGACGATCACGCGCGTCGTGTCCCTGGTCGGGGTGGCTGCTACGGGGCGACGAGCAGACCGGCGAAGTCGGCGGCCGGCACCGGTGGTGCCCACAGGTAGCCCTGGCCGTGGGTGCAGCCGAGCTGCTGGGCCAGCTCGGCCTGCTCGGTGGTTTCCAGCCCGCTGATCACCACGTGCAGGTCCTGGCCGCGAGCGAGGTCGACGAGCCCGCGCACCACGGCGTCGCCCACCCGGGTGCCCAGCTGGGAGCACACCGCCCGGTCGATCTTGATGCCGTCCACGGGCAGTCGCAGCACGTCCTCGCTGCGCAGCTGCGACCTCTCGCCGACCCCGCCGCCGAAGGCGTCGAGCAGCACCCGGAACCCCTGCTCGTGCAGGGCGGCGAAGTAGCTGGTGCCGCCCACGTGCGCTGCCATCAGGGCCGGCTCGGTCATCTCCAGCGTGACGGCCGAGGGCGGTACCCCGACCGAGGCGACCGCGGCGGTGAGCCGGGAGACGCAGTCCGGGTGGTTGAAGTGCTTGGCGGAGATGTTCGCGCTCAGCCTCAGACCGGGGTAACCACCCCGCCACTGCGCCAGCTCCACCGCGGCACGCCCCAGGACGGCGAGGTCGAGGTCGATGACGAGCTCGGTGTCCTCGGCCAGCCCCAGGAAGTGGCCGGGCACGAGCACCCCGCGGGTGGGGTGCACCCACCGGGCCAGGGTCTCCACCGCCTGCGCCTCGCCCGTGCTCAGCTCCACCACCGGCTGGTAGTAGGGCACCACCTGACCCCGGACCACGGCGTTGGCGAGCTCGTGGGCGTCGGTGAGCACGCCAGACGGGCCCAGCCGGGTGCTGGTTCGCAGCCGCTCCAGCTGCCGCTGGACCACCGCCGCCATGCTCACCAGCTCGTCGAGCTGCTGGCCGGTGACAGTGCGCGGGCGGGTGTCCACCAGGCAGAGCGTGCCCACCACCGTGCCGGTGCTGTCCCACAGCGGGGCCGCGACGTAGGCGCGCATCCCGGGCACCCCGGTGCCGGTGTCCACCAGGTGCCCGGCGACCAGCGGGCGGGCCGTCCTGGCCACCTCGTCGGTGAGCGCCGTCCACCCCGGCGCGCTGCCCAGCTGTGCACCCACGGAGGCGATGGTGTGGCGGGTCTCGGAGTCGACGTGCACCACGTCCACCGAGGCCACGGCGATGGTGGGCCCGCGGCGGGCGTCCAGGACGGTCAGCAGCGCCACCGGGAAGGCGAACCGCGCCGCGACCAGGGTGACCAGCTGGTGCAGGTCGGGATCGTGTGGCGCCGTCTCCAGGTAGCGCAGCGACGCCCTGGTGCGGCTCCGGTCCGGGCCACCGCCCATCGCGCACCACCTGACCTCTCGGTCGAGCTGTGCCGGCCTCTCCTCGACGCTAGCAAAGCCGCGCGTGCAACCCGGAAAGCGTTGTGTGGCAGTGCACTTGCTGCGCTCAGCGGTGGACCGGGTGCTGCTGGAGGGCCGTCGCCAGCGCCACCGCGTCGGGCATCCCGGCGCGGGCGCCCACCGCCGTCACCGCGAGCGCGGCCGCGGTGACGGCGGTGTGCACCGCAGTGGCCAGCGGGTCGCCGGCGGCCAGGCGGGTGGCGAGCACGCCGTTGAAGGTGTCCCCCGCGCCGGTGGTGTCACGGACGTCGGCTGGCCGGGCCGGCAGGTGCGTGCCGGCCACGCCGGGCTCGAGCACGAACACGCCCTCCCCACCCAGGGTGACCACGCAGGCAGCCCCCGAGCGGCCCACGATGGCCCCGGCCGCGAGCTCGGCGGCGTGCACGCGTGGTGGCGGCTCCGCCTCCGCGGCGGTGCGCTCCGGTGCCGGGCTGCCCAGCATCGCCGCCAGCTGCGCACCCTCGGTGGTGTTGGGCGTGAGCACCGGGCCCAGCGCGAGCAGCTCCACCACCTCCGCCGTCACCGGTGCGGGGTTGAGCACGCAGCGCACCCCCGCCGCGACGGCCAGCTCGACGGCGTGGGTGAGCACGGCGGGGCTGATCTCGGTGGACACCAGCACGCAGTCGGCCCCGGTCAGCGCCCGGCGCAGCGCGCCGTCCACGTCTCGGGCGGTCATGAACACGTTGGCCCCGGCGCCCACCGCGATCTGGTTCTCCCCCGCCGCGTCCACCACGATCAGCGCGACCCCGGTGGACTGCTCCGGGATCACCACCACGCCGCTCACGTCGACGCCCTCGGCCGCCAGGTCGGCGGTGGCCGCGGTGCCACTGTCGTCGTCGCCCACCGCACCCACCAGCCGCACCACTGCACCCGCGCGGGCCGCCGCCACGGCCGCGTTGGCGCCCTTGCCGCCACCGTGGCGGTGCATGCGCGGACCCACCACGGTCTCCCCCGGCCCGGGCAGCCGATCAGCCCTCACCACCATGTCCACGTTGATGGCGCCGACCACCACCACCACAGGCCGAGCCTGCTCGTCGAGCCTCGTCATCGCTGTCCGTTCCTGTCGCCACGCCCGCCCGTCAGCGGGGCGCACCCGGTCATGCCCCACCGCGCCACCGCGTCCAGGGCCGCAGGGGTGGGGGTTGTGCGCTGTGCCAGTCTCCGCCCGGTCAGCGGGGGGCGTCGACCAGTCCCCCGACACCCCAGGCGGGCACGGGGCCGCCAGTGAGAGCGGGCACCGCCAGCTCGGCCAGCTCGACGAGCGCCGCACGCACCGCGTCCGCCAGCGACCACACGTCCGGCACCGCCTGCGGGCAGGCGGTGAAGCCGAAGTCGACGTGGCCGTCGTAGGACATCACCGTGATGTTCAGTCCACCGCTGACGTCGCTGATCGGCGTGAGCGGGAAGGTGCCGGTCACCCTGGCGCCGCCGGCGTACAGCGCCAGCTGCGGGCCGGGCACGTTGGAGATGAGCAGGTTGAACGGCAGCGCCACCTCGGCGGCGGCCCGGAACAGCGCGCGCGAGGCCACTCCGTGCAGCACCTGCGGAAGCAGCGCGCTCGCGTCCTCCATCAGCGAGGTGGTGGAGCCGCTGAAGCGCTCCTTGGCCGCGGCCAGCGAGGTGTGCAGCAGGCGCACGCGCTCGGCCGGGTCGGGCTCGTGGGTGGGCAGCGCCGCCAGCATGAAGGAGATCCGGTTGCCCGCGGTGCCACGCTGCTCGGGCGTGCGCACCGACACCGGCATCCCCGCCACCAGCGGCGACTCCGGCAGCGCGTCGTGGTCCACCAACCAGCGGCGCAGGGCGGTGGTGCACATGGCCATCACCACGTCGTTGACGGTGAGACCGAGGGCGTTCTTGACCGCCTTCACCTCGTCCAGGGGCACGGAGAGGAACGCGAACGTGCGCTCAGCGGTGATGCGCCGGTTCAGCGGGGTGGACGGCGGGGCGGGTGCCCGCGGGGGCCGAGGCGGGGTGCTGCGCAGGCCGGTGGCCCGGGACAACCGGGACACCGCTGACTCCAGCGCCCGCGCCCCGGGCACGCTGGCCGCCCCGGGCACGTCCAGCACGTGCGGCACCAGGTGTGGCGCGCTCCGCAGCAGCGACACGGGCAGGGTCGCGGCCCGCCAGAAGCCGCGCCCGGCCAGCTCGGCCGGTCCGGGAGCTGAGCCGCTGACGTGCGGTGCGGCCGGGCCAGGGGGTGCGACCGGGCCGGGGCACGGCGTGAGGTCCAGGATCGCGGCCATGATCTCGGCGCCGGAGACGCCGTCGATCACCGAGTGGTGGATCTTGGTGTAGATCGCCTGCAGGCCACCGGCCAGCCCGGACACCAGGTAGCTCTCCCAGAGCGGGCGGTCCCGGTCCAGCGGGGACTCGGCGAGCGAGGCCACCGCCTCGCCCAGCTGCGCGTCGCGGCCGGGGGCAGGCAGCGCCACCTCCCGGACGTGGTGGTCCAGGTCGAGCGTGCTCACCTCCTCCCAGTAGGGCAGGTCCAGGCCCAGCGGGACCTCCCGCAGCCGCCAGCGCAGCGGCGGGGCCAGGTGCAGCCGGGACCGGAACAGCTCGCGCAGCCCCGCCACGGTGAGCACCCCGCCGGAGACCTCGCTGGGGTCGACGATGAGGAGGTTGCCGATGTGGGTGGTGGTGGTGGCGTTCTCGGCGTTGAGGAACTGCACGTCCAGCGGGCTGAGCTGGCGGACCAGCCGGCCCCGGCTGGGCGTGCCCGGCGGTGCCGCGGTGGTCGCCGCGCCGGGGGCGCGCGCAGGCACCGGCCGGGTCGGGGCGGTCACCGCGGCCAGCAGCTCCAGCAGCGCGGGGATGCGGGCCAGCTCACCCTCGGTGAAGGGCGCCCAGCGCCTCCGGACCAGCAGGCGACGGCCATCCGCCAGCCGCACCACCACGGAGTGACCGCCGGCGGGGACGGCGGTGTCGGGGGTGGCGCCGGCGGGCAGGTAGGTGACCGTGTCGGCGGCCAGCACCCGGCGCATCGCCACCTGCTCGCTGCAGCGCCCGGCGAGGAGGTCGGTGGCGGCGCGCAGCACCGTGGTCTCGGTGTCCACCAGCTCCTCCACCGACGCCGGGCTCATCCCGATGAACCGCGCGCCCTGTGCCTGCACCAGCGCCACCAGCTCGGCCTCCTCGAGACCCTGGGGCGTGCGCAGCACCAGCTCGTCGACCACCCGCCCGGCCTGGTCGAGCTCGGTGGGCTCGCCGGCCACCGGCAGCACCGAGACCCCCAGCAGGTTGCACCCCCGCGCCGAGAGCGAGGTCACCAGCGCGGCCAGGGTGCCCGGCCGGTCCACCAGCTGGGCCCGCAGGCGCCACGTCTGACCGGCCGCGTGCAGCTCATCCCATTCCATGCGGCCAGTGTCGGCGGCAGAGGTTGCCCCTGCGTCACCCTGATATTTCGGGCAGGTTAGAGGGCGCGCAGACAGCGACGAGACCAGTGGAGGGAGCCGGCATGGCCGCACCGGAGGAGCGCCCGCCCCGGTCGGGGGTGCAGACCGTGGAGCTGCTCCTCGACGCGGGCCTGGACGACGGGGTGCGCCAGCTCTGGGACCGGCTGATCGCCGCCGGGCAGCACAGCCAGGGGGTGCGCACGGACAGCTCCAACCGCCCGCACGTCACCCTGGCCGTCGCCCGCCACCTCGACTCCGCGCTGGAGCCGGCGATCACCGCGGCAGTGGCCGCCGCGCTGCCGCTGCCGCTGACGCTGGGCGGGCTGCTGGTGTTTCCGGCGGGGCGGGCGACGACCCTGGCGTGTGCGGTGGTGCCCTCGGCGGCGCTGCTGGCCCTGCACGCCGCGGTGAGCGCGGTGGTGGGGGTGCACCTGCCGCACACCGCTCCCGGCGCGTGGTCCCCGCACGTCACGCTGGCTCGGCGGGTGCGCCCCGAGCAGCTGGGGCCAGCGGTGCAGGTGCTCGGCCGGGCCGAGCTGGCTGGTACCGCCGCGGCGGCCCGCCGCTGGGACGGCACCGCGCGCCGCGAGTGGCTGCTGCAGGAGCCGTGCCGCCCGCCCGCCTGAGGCACGAGCGATCAAGGCGCGCGCCAGGCACACTGGGGCCGCATGAGCTGTCGCGGGCGACGCCCCGGCGCGCCGGCGGGTCGGACCGCGAGGTCACGGACGTGCGGCGCGTCCTCCCAGTGCGGTGACCAGCTCGACCAGCAGTGCTCGCAGGGCCTCGTGGTCGGAGACCGCGCCGGCCAGCACGGCGTCGGCGTGCTGCGCGGCCACCACCTGCTCGTGCACGGCACGACCAGCGTCGGTGAGACGCACCAGCTGACGCCGCTCGTCGGCGGGATCGAGGGTGCGGGTGAGCAGCTGGGCGCGCTCGAGGCGCTCCACCGTGCGGCTGATGGTCTGGTCGGTCACCCGGCAGGCCCGCGCCAGCTCGCGCTGGGACAACGGGCCGGAGCGCAGGCTGTGCAGCGCGATCATGCCGGCGTGGGTGAGCCCGTGCCGGGCCAGCTGGGCCTCCCACGAGTGCTCCACCAGCCGGGCCGCGGTGGAGAGCAGCCGCCCGGTGGGCCAGCCCCGCACGTCCTCAGCCACCTCCGCAGGCACGTCGTCCGGCATCGCCGCTCCCCTTCCGATTGCGATGTTCAGCAGGCTGAACAATAATCCCGAACACGACGACACCCGCACGAGGCGCCGCCCGCGACCGACCCTGGGAGCACACATGCACAGCAAGCCGGCCCGCTCGAGGCGGACCCTACGATGGCTGATCCCCGCACTGCTCCTGCTGGTGTGGATCGTGATCGGCGGCATCGGCGGTCCCTTCGCCGGCAAGCTGGGCGAGGTGCAGCAGAACGACAACACGTCGTTCCTGCCCGCCGAGGCCGAGTCCACCCAGGTGGCGGAGGCCCAGCGGGCCTTCAGCGACAACCAGCTGATTCCCGCCGTGGTCATCGCGGAGAACAACGCGGGCATCACCCCCGAGGACACCGCATACCTCACCCGGGTCACCGCCTCCCTGAGTGGCACCGAGGGCATCGTGCAGCCGCCGTCCCCGCCGATCCTCTCCCCCGACGGCAAGGCCGTCGAGGTGATCGTCGGCGTCGACTCCACCAAGGACCCGGCCGAGACGGTCACCTCCATCCGGGACGCCCTGGCCGTGGACACCCCACCCGGGCTGTCGGTGTACGTCACCGGTCCCGCCGGCCAGGCCGCCGACCTCACCGAGGCCTTCAGCGGCATCGACGGCACCCTGCTGATGGTCGCCGGGGCGGTGGTCATCGTGATCCTGCTGGTGGTCTACCGCAGCCCGCTGCTGCCGCTGATCGTGGTGGTCTCCGCGGTGCTCGCCCTCGCCCTGGCCAGCGCGCTGGTGTACCTGCTCGCCAAGAACGACGTCATCACCCTCAACGGCCAGAGCCAGGGCATCTTGTTCATCCTGGTCTTCGGCGCCGCCACCGACTACGCCCTGCTCCTGGTCGCGCGCTACCGCGAGGAGCTGCAGGGCGAGGGCAACCGGTTCGAGGCGATGGGCCGCGCCATGCGCGGGGTGATCGAGCCGATCCTGGCCTCCGGCGGCACCGTGATCCTCGGTGTGCTGTGCCTGCTGTTCTCCGAGCTCAACTCCAACCGCGGGCTGGGCCCGGTGGCCGCCATCGGCATCGCCACCTCGCTGCTGGCCTCGCTGACCTTCCTGCCCGCCGCCCTGGTGCTCGTCGGGCGCAGCGTCTTCTGGCCGGCCCGACCCAAGCAGGGGCCGCGCCAGGAGTCCGGCGCCTGGTGGCGCCTGGCCGACTACGTCAGCGCCCACCGCGTCACCGTCTCGGTGGCCACCGGGCTGCTCCTGCTGGTCTTCGCCGCGTTCCTGCCCCAGCTGAAGTCCAGCGGGGTGGCGCAGTCCGACGTCTTCCTGAACCAGGCGGAGTCGGTGGAGGGCGAGGACGTGCTCAGCGCCCACTTCCCGGCCGGGTCGGGCTCACCCACCATCATCATCGCCAAGGCCGACCGGGCCGCCGCCGTGATCGACGCGGTGCGCACCGTGCCGGGGGTGAGCCAGCAGGTCGCCGAGGTCGGCGAGTCCGGCCAGCCCGGTGGTCCGGCCAAGGTGGTGGACGGCACCGTGCAGATCCAGGTGACCCTGGCCGACGCGCCCGACTCCGAGGCGGCCACCGCGACGGTGGAGCGCATCCGGGCGGCCGTGCACCCGATCCCGGGCGCCGACGCGCTGGTCGGGGGCACCACCGCCACCCAGCTGGACACCCAGACCACCTCCGAGCGCGACCGCACGGTGATCATCCCGATCGTGCTGCTGGTGGTGTTCCTGGTGCTGGCCGTGCTGCTGCGGGCCATCGTGGCGCCGCTGCTGCTCATCGGCACGGTGGTGCTGTCCTTCGCCGCCACCCTGGGTGTCTCGGCCCTGCTGTTCAACCACGTCTTCGACTTCCCCGGCTCCGACCCGGTGGTGCCGCTGTTCGGATTCGTCTTCCTGGTGGCGCTGGGGGTGGACTACAACATCTTCCTGATGACGCGGGTGCGGGAGGAGTCGCTGCGGGTGGGCACCCGGGACGGCATTCGCCGGGGGCTGGCGGTCACCGGCGGCGTGATCACCTCCGCCGGGATCGTGCTGGCGGCCACCTTCGGCTCGCTGGCGGTGCTGCCCATCCTGTTCCTGGCGCAGCTCGCCTTCATCGTGGCCTTCGGCGTGCTGCTGGACACCCTGATCGTCCGCTCGCTGCTGGTTCCCGCGCTGGCGGAGATCATCGGCCCCAAGGTGTGGTGGCCGTCCAAGCTGGCCAGCTCCCAGCCGCCGGCCGAGCCGGAGCCGGCGCTGGCCGAGCGGTCCCGCGGCTGAGCGAACCCGGGAGCGGCCCAGGTCGCCGAGGTGGCCGCAGGTACGGTCTGCGGCGTGCGCAGCAGCGGTTCCCCAGGTCCCGGCTCCCCCGCCGGGTGGTCCCGCGGCGCACTGCTGAGGCTCGCGCTGCTGGCGGTGCTGCTGCTGGTCGCGGTGGTGGTGGCGCTGACCATCTCGCTGCCCACCACCGACCAGGCCCGCCAGTGGGCGCACGACCTGGGCCCGTCGTTCCCGCTGCTGTTCGTGGTGGTCCACGCGCTCGTCACCGTCACCCCGGTTCCGCGCACGGTGTTCACCCTGGCCGCAGGTGTGCTGTTCGGGCCGTTCTCCGGGGTGGTGGTAGCCGTGCTGGCCACCACCGTCAGCGCGGCGCTGGCCCTGGTGCTGGTGCGCCACCTCGGCCGGGAAGCAGTGGCCGAGCGGCTGCGCCACGGCCGGCTGCACGCGGTGGACCAGCGGCTGGAGCAGCGGGGATGGCTGGCGGTGGCGTCGTTGCGGCTGATTCCGGTGGTGCCGTTCTCGGTGCTGAACTACTGCTGCGGGGTCTCCTCGGTGCGGATGCGCCCGTTCCTGCTGGCCACCCTGGTGGGCGTGGTGCCCGGGACCGTGGCGGCGGTGCTGCTCGGCGACGCCATGACCGGGCGCACCTCCCCGGCGCTGCTGGGGATCTCGTTGGCCTGCGGCGCGATCGGGGTGCTGGGGCTGCTGCTGGACCGGCGGACGCCCCTCGCGGCCGCCTCACCGGATTCGACAAGCCCGCATCGTTGATCTAGCTCGTTCCAGGTTGACGGCTTGACCCGCCGGCGTACTCGTCCTGGACGACAAGCCTGGGGACTGGACCTCTCATAATCAAGGCTGTACGCTTGCCCCCTGCGAGAGGGGCATCCATGTTCGTGCTGACCGTCGACCAGCGGCGCAGCCGCCGCGACGTCGACCGTGTGCCGGAGCTGTTGCGCGATCTCTCCGCCGCGCGCGTGGTGCGCCCCTTCGACCGCACCGCCGGCGACGAGGTGCAGGCCGTGCTGGACGACCCGGAGCAGGTGGTGACCCTGGCGCTGGACCTGGTGCGCCGCGAGCACTGGAGCGTGGGCATCGGCACCGGACCTGTCGAGCTGCCCCTGCCGGCCGTCACCCGCGCTGGCCGTGGGCCCGCCTTCGAGCACGCGCGCACCGCGGTGGAGCGGGCGAAGTCCGCCGTCACCCACCTTGCCGTGGACGGACCGGACGCGTCCGCCGCGGAGGCCGCCGCCACCGTCCTCGACCTGGTGGCCCTGCTGGTGCAGCGCCGCTCCCCCGAGGGCTGGGCCGCCGTGGAGCTGATCAGCACCGGCCACACCCAGAGCAGCGCCGCGGCGGTGCTCGGCGTGAGCAAGCAGGCCGTGTCGCAGCGCCTGCGGGCCACCGCCTGGCAGCAGGAGGAGGCCGGTCGCACCCTGGCGGCGTCGCTGCTGGCCGAGGCCGACCGATGAGCGTGGCGGTGCTCGTCCTGCTCGGCGTGCTGGCGCTGCTGCCCACCGCCGTGACACGGATGCCCGACCAGAGCTGGCTCCCACCGGCGCTGCAGCTGGCCGCGCTGACCGCCGCGGGCGTGCTGGCCCCCCTGGGCAGCACCCTCACCGGTGCGCCCCGTGCCTGCGCGCTGGTGCTGGGAGTCGCTGCCGCCGCGGGCGGCGCGAGCCCGGTGGTGCGCGCCGCCTTCCGCGTCGCCGGTCGGACGAACGAGGTCCCCGCACCTGACCCCAACCCGGCACCCGATCCCAACCCGGCACCGGTGCCGCAGCCCGACCCGGAGCCGGCGCCCACCCACGTGCTCCGCGGTGGCGGCATGATCGGCGTCCTGGAGCGCACCAGCGTGGCCGCCGCGGTGCTCACCGGCTGGCCCGCAGGCATCCCCATCGTGCTGGCGGTCAAGGGACTGGCCCGCTACCCCGAGCTGCGCGACCCCCGCGCCTCCGAGCTGTTCATCATCGGGACGTTCACCAGCGTGCTGTGGGCACTGGCGTGCAGCGGCGTGACGCACCTCTTGGTCACCTGACCGCTACTCCGGCGAACGAGGTCCCGGGGCAACCGGTTCCCCCGCCCTCCGGACAACCTCTAGCATTTGAGCCATGGCTGAAGACACGAAGCACGATGTAGTGATTGTCGGAGCGGGCTTCGCTGGGATCGCGGCCGCCGAGCGCCTCTCCCGCGCCGGGGTGCGGGTGCTGCTGCTCGACAAGAACAACTACCACCAGTTCCAGCCGCTGCTGTACCAGGTGGCGACGGCCCAGATCTCCGTCGCCGACGTGGCCCGACCGCTGCGCGGGATCTTCCGGGGCAACAAGCTGGTCGACGTCAAGACCGCCGAGGTCGCCAGCGTCAACCCCACCGACCGCAGCGTCACCACCGTCGACGGGATGACCTACCGCGGCACCATCCTCGTGCTCGCCGCCGGTGCGGAGGCCAACTTCTTCAACACTCCTGGCGCCAAGGAGCACACCTTCCCGCTGTACTCCGTGGACGACGCCGCTCGGCTGGCGTCCCGGATGCTCGGTGCCCTCGACAGCGCCGACAGCCTGCCCCACATGGTCGACGAGGGCGGCCTCAACGTGGTGGTCGTCGGCGGCGGACCCACCGGGGTGGAGACCGCCGGAGCCATCGCCGAGAGCATCAAGTACGTGGTGTCGGAGTACTTCACCCCGGAGTTCGCCGACATCTGCTCCGTCTACCTGGTGGACATGATCCCCACGGTGCTCGCCCCGTTCACCGACAAGTCGCAGAAGTACACCAAGAAGAAGCTGGCCGAGATCGGCGTGAAGCTCCGGCTGGGCGTGGGGGTGGCCGAGGTGGCCCCCGACCGCGTCACCCTCGCCGACGGCACCGTCATCCCCTGCCGAGTGGTGGTGTGGGCCGGCGGGCTCAAGGCCGGCGAGCTGCTGACCAGCTCCGGGCTGCCGCAGGGCAAGGGCGGGCGCATCGACGTCAACCCCGACCTCACCGCGCCTGGGTTCGACGGTGTCTACGTGCTCGGCGACGCCGCGAACATCACCGACGCCAAGGGCAACCACCTCCCCCAGCTCGGGTCGGTGGCACAGCAGGCCGGCAAGTGGGCCGCCAAGAACATCCTCGCCGACCTCGCCGGCCGTCCGCGCGAGCCGTTCCACTACCTGGACAAGGGCATCATGGCGATGGTCGGCCGGGGCGCGGCCGTGGCCGAGGTCGGGGTCAAGCGGCGCCAGCTGCAGGGCCCCATCGCCTTCGCCGCCTGGCTCGGGGTGCACGCGGTGCTGCTCTCCGGCGCCCGCGAGCGGCTCGGCGCCTTCCTCTCCTGGGGCTGGGACTACTTCACCCACAGCCGCCCGCAGATCGTCGTCTACCGCCCGGACGCCTACGCCAGTGGCTGGAACGAGACCGTGCAGCGCCCTGCGCCGCGCGGTCCCGGCGGCGGCGACGCCGCCACCACCGACGCCCCGTCCGGGGACACCCCCAGCAAGGCCGCGGCCAGCGGCGGGGACAGCCGCAGCGCCCAGGCCTAGCGGCCGCGGCCTGGTGCGCTACTGCACCGGGCCGCCAGGCAGCGGGCGTGGCTCGTCAGGGTCGTCCTCGCCGGCAGCGCCCAGCGAGGCCTGCTCCTGCCGGGTGGCGCGGTGCAGCCCCTCGGCGGCCTTCTCCGCCGCTGCGGCGCCGGTGCGTCGGGCCACCTCGTGCGGCGGCTCCACGTCGGTGCGCGCCACTGCCTCGGCCGCAGCCACGGCAGCCGCGATCTTGGGGTCGGTGGAGGTGTCGAACCAGTCCTTGACCTCCTCGGAGTCATCCTCCGGGCGGGTGCTCACCTCGTCGGCTGGGGCGGGCTCGTAGCGCAGCACCCCCTCGGCGTCGGGAGCACCCAGCATCTTGGCGAAGCCCTGCAGGGAAGAACCGAACTCGCTGGGCACCAACCACACCTTGTTGGCGTCGCCCTGGGCCATCTCCGGCAGCGTCTGCAGGTACTGGTAAGCCAACAGTTCGGGGGTGGGACGCCCGGCCTTGATGGCGGCGAACTCCTTCTCGATGGCCTTCGCCTTGCCCTGGGCGCGCAGGTACTGCGCCGCCCGCTCACCCTGGGCGCGCAGGATGCTGGACTGTCGCTCCGCCTCGGCGGAGAGGATGGCGGACTGCTTGGCACCCTCGGCCATGAGGATCTGGCTCTGCTTCTGGCCCTCGGCGGTCTTGATGGCCGACTCCCGCTGGCCCTCCGCGGTGAGGATGGTCGCCCGCTTCTCCCGGTCGGCCTTCATCTGCTTCTCCATCGACTCCTGGATGGACGGCGGCGGGTCGATGCTCTTGAGCTCCACCCGGGCCACCCGCAGGCCCCAGCGGCCGGTGGCGTCGTCCAGCACGCCCCGCAGCTGACCGTTGATGGAGTCCCGGGAGGTCAGCGTCTCCTCCAGCGTCATGCCGCCGACCACGTTGCGCAGGGTGGTGGTGGTCAGCTGCTCCACGCCGACGATGTAGTTGTTGATCTCGTACACCGCGGCCTGCGGGTTGGTGACCTGGAAGTACACGACCGTGTCGATGGAGACCGTGAGGTTGTCCTGGGTGATCACCGGCTGCGGCGGGAAGCTGACCACCCGCTCGCGCAGGTCGACCTTGGCGCGCACCCGGTCGACGAAGGGCACCAGGAAGGCCAGCTCCCCGCTGATGGTCTTGTGGTAGCGGCCCAGCCGCTCGACCACCGCCGCCTCGGCCTGCGGAACCAGCGCGATCGCCTTGGCGACCACGACCACCACCAGCACCACGATCACGGCGAGGACGATCAGTACTGCGTTCATCCTGTGCTCCTCCTGTGCGACCGAGGGCCGGCCACTCCTAGCTGCTTGCGAGACGGCTCTGGCAGTGCTGCGCCGGGACGACGCCGCGCGGGTCCGCGGAGCCGACGGGCTCGACGCTGGTCACCTCCGCCTGGTTGACGTGCAGGCCCCACCGGCAGGCGGTCTGGCCGAGCACCACGCGCAGCTGACCGTTGATGGAGTCGCGGGACGTCAGCGCCTCCTCCAGGGTGAGCCGACCAATCACGCTGCGCAGCGCGGTGATCAGGACGTGCTGCACGGAGGCCCGGTAGTCCGGGGTCTCGTAGACGGCGGCCTGGGGGTTGGCGACCTGCAGGTGCACCACCACGACCACCTCGACCACCGCGTCGTCCCGGGTGGTCACCGGCTGGGGCGCGGTGGTGACGACCTCCTCGTCCAGCCCCACCACCCCGCGCAGGCGGTCCACGCCCGGCACCAGCAGCGTCCACCGGTCGCGCACCGTGCGGTGGTGCTGACCGAGCCGCTGCACCACCGCGGCCTGGCGGGGCCCCACGTGCACCAGCGACCGGACCGCCAGCACCGCCACGAGTGCCACCAGCACCGACACCACCACAACCATGCTCATCAGGGTTCCTCCGCCACCACAGCCGTCGCTCCGTCAATCTCCAGCACCAGCACCGTCTGGCCCGGCTCCAGCACCTGGGAGCCGTCGGAGGTGCGCGCCGTCCAGGTGTCACCCGCCAGCTTGACCAACCCGCCGTGGGGGTCCACGCGCTCGAGCACCGTAGCGCGACTGCCCACCAGCGCATCCACGTTGGTGGTCAGCGCGGGCCCGCGGCGCACCCGGCGCAGCAGGGAGGGTCGCACCCCGGCCACCAGGCCGACCGACACCACGGCGAAGACGATGCCGTCCACCCACAGCGGGGCGTCGGTGACGGCCGTGACACCCGCCGCGGCCAAGGCGCCGCCGGCGAGCATGAGCAGGAAGAAGTCGCCCGTCGCCACCTCCGCGGCGGCGAGCGCGATCCCGGCGATCAACCAGATCACTGCTGCCACAGAACCATCGTCTCAGACATCGGTTTCGCTCGGTGTGAGGCGGGCCGCGCTCGCGGTCGGGCCGCTCAGCCCTGGGGGGCCTCGGTGACGAAGTCGACCAGGCGCTCCACCGCGCCGATCATCGGGGCCTCCAGGTCCCGGAAGGTGGAGACGGCGGCGTACACCCGCTGCCACCCCTCCCGTGGCGTTCCCCACCCCAGCCGCTCGCAGATGCCCGTCTTCCAGTCCTCGCCGCGCGGGATGGTGGGCCAGGCGGCGATCCCCACCGACGCGGGCTTCACCGCCTCCCACACGTCGATGTAGGGGTGACCGGTGACCAGCACGTGCGGGCCCAGCGAGCTGGTCAGCCGCGACTCCTTGGACCCGGTGACGAGGTGGTCCACCAGCACGCCGACGCGGCGGCCAGGCCCGGGCTGGAACTCCTGCAGCCGGTCGGCCAGGTTGTCGAGCCCCTCGAGGTGCTCCACGACCACCCCTTCCACCCGCAGGTCGTGGCCCCACACCCGCTCCACCAGGGCTGCGTCGTGCACACCCTCCACCCAGATCCGGCTGGGCAGCGCCGTCCTGGCGCGCAGGCCGGTCACCTCGGTGGAGCCGGACGCGCTGCGCCGGGGCTTGGCTGCGGCGGCCACCGGGCGCACCAGCGTGACCGGGCTGCCGTCGACGAGGAAGGCCGCCGGCCGCAGGCCGAACAGCCGGGTACGGCCCTTGGCGTCCTCCAGCCGGACGAAGTCGCCGTCGTAGGTCTTCTCGATGCCCACCACGGCGCCACAGAAGCCGGTGCCGGCGTCCTCCACCACCAGTCCCCGGTCGGCGGCGAGCTGGGGCACGGCGGGCTTGTGGCGGCGCTGGTGGCCGGCGTAGATGTCCCCGGCGTAGGGGTCGCGAGCGTGGGGTTCGCGCGGGCCGGCGGCACGAGAGGATCGGGTCACGGGCCATCAGGCTAGGTGGTCGTGGGTCGGCGGCGCCCGGCGCCACGCCGACCTATGCTGGGCGACTGTGTCGAACGCAAGTGCCACCCTCACCGTCTGGGCCTCTGCCTGGCTGGCGGGCGCTGCCGCCCCGGACGACGCCCTCGACGCGCTGACCGCGTGGGCACCCGTGCAGCGCGTGCACGCCGCCGATCCGGAGACCGCCGCGCAGACCGGGCTGCCCGGGCCGGGCGCCGGAACCGTGGGCGCTGCAGCGCTGTTCACCACCCTGCGGCGCAGCACCGCAGGCGGCCGGGCGGGGTCCGGCGCCGAGGTGCGGCTGGTGCTGCCGGTGGCCGGGGACGTGCGCGGCCTGCCTGCCGGGACCAGCTTCGCCCGCGCCGCGCTGGCCGCTGGGGAGGGGGTGCTGGTGCCCGACGCCGGGCTCGGCCTGGTGCCGGCCGCGGAGGGCGAGGAGGCGCTGCGCTGGGTGGTGCACTCCCTGCCCGTGGACGTCCCCCCGGCCGAGCACGTCGGGCTGGCCGAGGCCGAGCACGCGCTGCGCAGCGCGGTCCGCGACAGCGCGCGGGCCCTGGACGAGCTGCAGGTCGCCCGGGAGGACGCCACCGTGCGCCAGCGCATCGCCGCAGCGCTGCGCGCGACCCCCCAGCCGGAGTGGCCCCGTGGCGTCCCGCCCCGAGCGCTGCGGGTGCTCGACCAGGCTCAGCACGTGGGCGCGATCCTCGAGGCGGCTGCGCAGGACACGCCCGGCGGCGCGTGGTCGGCCGCGGCCGCCGACGCCCGCGAGCAGCTGTTGCGTCCACTGTGGACCGACGTGCGCACCGCCCAGCTGGCTGCCGTGGCCGAGTCGGTGCGGGTGCTGGCCGCCCACCCCTCCCAGCGCTAGCCGTCCTGGGGGCGCTGGCTCTCGGCGCGCTGGCTGGCCACCCGCTTGGCCGGTTCACAGCACCGCACCGCACATGGTGCGCCGTTGCGGGTGCAGCCGGCCGCACCCACGTCGCTGAGCCGCTGCGGGGACACCCCGTCGGTGTGCTCGCGCACCAGCTCCACCACCATCCGCGCGAAGCGAAGGTCCTCGCCCACGGTGGCCGCCCGCTCCAGCGCCATGCCCAGCTCGGCAGCCAGGTCCACCGCCTCGGTGTCCAGGTCCCAGACCACCTCCAGGTGGTCGGCGACGAAGCCGATGGGGCTGACCACCACCGCGGGCACCCCACGGGTGTGCAGGTCACGCAGGTGGTCGAGGATGTCGGGCTCCAGCCACGGCACCTGGGGCGGGCCGGACCGGGACTGCCACACCACGTCGTGCTCGGCCACCCCGGCCTCGGCCGCAGCCAGCCGAGCCGCCTCGACCACCTGGCGGGAGTAGCGGCGGCCACCCTCCTCGGGCGGGCCCGAGGCCAGGTCGGCCGAGTCGGGCACCGAGTGCGCGGTGAAGACCACGCGAGCCTGCGCGCGGTGCTCGGCGGGCAGTCGCTGCACGGCCGCGCGCACCGCGTCGGCCTCGGCGGCGACGAACAGCGGGTGGTCGAAGAACTGCCGGAGCCGGGTGAGCTGGGGGGCGCCGGCGCCCACCGCGTCGCGGGCGCGGGCGATGTCCTCCTGGTACTGGCGGCACCCGGAGTACCCGCCCCAGGCCGAGGTGGCGAGCACCAGCGCGTTGCGCACCCCGGCGGCTGCCATCTCCGCGACGGTGTCCTCGGCCATGGGGTGCCAGTTGCGGTTGCCGAAGTACACCGGCAGGTTCAGGCCCTGCTCGGCCAGCTCGGCCTCCACCTCACCGATCAGCTTGCGGTTGAGCGCGTTGATGGGCGAGACCCCGCCGAAGTGCCGGTAGTGCTCGGCCACCTCCGCCAGCCGCTCCGGCGGGATCCCCCTGCCCCGAGTGACGTTCTCCAGGAACGGGATGACGTCCTCGGGGCCCTCCGGACCGCCGAAGGACAGCACCAACAGCGCGTCGTAGCTCTGGGATTCGCTCACGCTGCCATTGTGGCCGCCCGGTGCGGAGCGCGCTCAGACACCCATCGCGTGGAAGCCGCCGTCGGCCATGATCATCGAGCCGGTGGTGGTGGGGAACCAGTCCGAGAGCACGCCGCACACGGTCTTGGCCACCGGGAGCACGTCGTTCTTGTCCCATCCCAGCGGGGCGCGCTCCTCCCACGGCTGCTGGAACTGCTCGAAGCCGGGGATGGAGCGAGCCGCCATCGTGGCCAGCGGACCGGCCGCCACCAGGTTCACCCGGATGCCCTTGGGGCCGAGCTCGCGGGCCAGGTAGCGGCTGGTGGACTCCAGCGCCGCCTTGGCCACACCCATCCAGTCGTAGCCGGGCCAGGCCTGCCGGGCGTCGAAGTCCATGCCCACCACGGAGCCACCCGGGCCCATCAGCGGCAGGCAGGCCACCGCCAGGGACTTCAGCGAGTAGGCGGAGATCTGCACGGCGGTGGCCACGTCCTCCCACGGCGCGTCCAGGAACCCCCCGCCCAGGCAGGACGGCGGTGCGAAGCCCACCGAGTGCACCACGCCGTCCAGGCCGTCCACGTGCTCCCCGACGCGGGCAGCCAGGGAGTCCAGCTGCTCGGTGTTGGCCACGTCCAGCTCCACCACCGGCGCCGGCTCGGGCAGGCGCTTGGCGATGCGCTCCACCAGGCTCATCCGGCCGAACCCGGTGAGCACCACGGTCGCGCCCTGCTCCTGCGCCACCCGGGCGGTGTGGAACGCGATGGAGGCATCGGTGATCACTCCGGTGATCAGCAGCCGCTTGCCCTCGAGCAGTCCGCTCACGTCGGTTTCCTCCTGTGCTTGGTGAACTTGGGGTGTCTGGGGAAGTGCTCTAGTGGCCCATGCCGATGCCGCCGTCGACCGGGATGACCGCGCCGGTGACGTAGCCGGCCTCGTCGGAGGCGAGCCACCGCACGGCGCTGGCCACCTCCTCGGGGCGGGCCTGCCGGCCCAGCGGGATGGCGTCGGTGATGGCCTTGCGGCGTGCCTCGGTGAGGTCAGCGGTCATGTCGGTGTCCACGTAGCCCGGTGCCACCACGTTGGCGGTGATCGACCGGGAGCCCAGCTCGCGGGCGATGGACCGGGACAGGCCCACCAGGCCGGACTTGGAGGCGGCGTAGTTCACCTGGCCGGGGGCACCGGACAGCCCCACCACCGAGGAGATGAAGATCATCCGGCCCCAGCGCGCCTTGAGCATGCCCCGCGCGGCCCGCTTGGCCACCCGGTAGGCAGCGGTGAGGTTGGCGTCCACCACGGAGGTGAACTGGTCCTCGGTCATCCGCAGCAGCAGCGTGTCCTCGGTGATGCCGGCGTTGGAGACCAGCACCTCGACCGGACCCTGGGCGGCCTCCACCTCGGCGAAGGCTGCGTCCACCGCCTCGGCGTCGGTGACGTCGCAGCGCACGCCCAGCAGCCCCTCGGGAGCGCCGGAGCCGCGGTGGGTGACGGCCACGCGGTGGCCCTCGGCGGCCAGGGTGCGGGCGATGGCGAGGCCGATGCCCCGGTTGCCGCCGGTGACGAGCACGGAGCGGGAGGGGGTCGGGGAGTCCGGTGCGGGCATGCCGGGAATCTATCGGCTACTCACGGGTAGACCGGCATTCCGCAGGGTGTGGCGGCTCCCGACCGGTCAGGCCAGCGCGAGCAGGCCCACCGCGAACGCCCCGTAGAAGGCCGCGGCACCGGCCAGCCGCCCGGCGGTGAGCCGACCGGTGCGGGTGAGCACCAGCAGGTAGCCCACCGACGCCATGGTGCACACCCCGGCCAGGACGAGCGGGGCGTCGAGCTGCCAGGAGGTGAACAGCAGACCCAGCCCGGACGGGACGGTCACCTGGATCATCATCGAGCCGGACAGGTTGGCCAGCGCCAGCTGGGGCTTGCCCTGGCGGCACCAGACGACCGCGTTCATGATCTCGGGCAGCTCGGTGGCCAGGGGCGCCAGCAGCAGGGCGCTGACGGTGGCCGGCACACCCAGGGCGGGCCCGGCCCACTCCAGCTCGTGCACGAAGAGCTGGGAGGCACCGAAGACCAGGGCCAGCGTCACCACCGTCTGGGTGAGCACGGCGGCCGTGCTCGGGCTGGCCCGGCGCGGCTGCAGCTTGAGCGGGGCGAGGCCGGTGGTGCTGGCCGCGGCGCCCCGGCTGCTGCGCACCTCGCGGGAGACGTACACCGCGTAGGCGGCGAAGAACAGCAGGCCCAGCCAGGGCTTGTAGGCGAAGACCACCAGCCCCAGCCCCAGCTTGACCGCGTAGATGGCCAGGAACCAGCCCTGGTCGCGGGCCAGGCGCGGAGTGGTGGCGGCCAGGTCGGTAGCGGGAGCCCGGTCGTCACGCGCTGCCAGCCGGGCCGGCCCGGGTCCGGCGCCCACCAGCACCGGCAGGTGGGCACCGCGGGCCCGGGCCAGCAGCACCACCCCGGCGACTGCGTAGGCCACGGTGCCCACCACCAGGGGCCCGCCGATGGCCGCCCCCATCCCGATGTCGGCGCCGTGCTCGTCGCTGCCCAGCAGCACCGCCACCAGCGTGACCACGCTCTCCGGAAGGGCGGTGCCCACGGCCGCCAGCACGGTGCCGACGGCGAGCCCACCCATCCGCAGGCGCGCGCCGAGCCACTCCACGGCGTTCACGAACCACTCGGAGGCGAGGTAGATCACCAGGATGCAGCCCACCAGCGACAGCACGTGCGTCATCGCTGTCCCTTCGCCGCCGGTGGGAGCGCGGCCGTCAGCGGCCGTCGTCCCGGTTACCGCAGCGAAGTTAGCCGTGTTCGGGCCCAGGAAAAACGCGACCACGAGAACAACCGAGTGGGGCGCGGCCAAGTCCGGAGTAAGGCGCGCCTAACTCTGCTGGCCGGAGCCGGAGACGGAGTGCTCGGCACGAATGGTGTCCAGGTGCTGGCAGCCGACGTAGGGGCACCCGGCGCCGGGCTCCTCCGCACCGGTGGGGTGCGGTCGGTGCTGGGCCACGCACAGCGCCAGCACCGCCTGGATCCCCAGCTCCACCCGCCGCGGCTCACCGCCGGTGTGCACCGCCACCACCAGCGGTCCGCCGAAGGGCTTCTGCTCGACCACCTCGACCTCGGTGTCCAGGCCGACGCCCAGCCCGGCGAACCACCGCAGCAGCTCCGGGTCGTGGTCGATGAACCGCGCCACGAAGCCGCGGGAGCCCGGGGACAGCGTCGCCACCGGGCTGGTGGGCGGCTGGTGCAGCACACCGTCGGGGGTGGGGATGGGATCGCCGTGCGGGTCCCGCCACGGTCGGCCCAGCGCGTGGTCCATCCGCTCCACCATCCGGGGCGACACCGCGTGCTCGAGCACCTCGGCCTCGTCGTGCACCTCGTCCCAGGAGTAGCCCAGCCGCTCCACCAGGTAGGTCTCCACCAGCCGGTGCCTGCGCACCATCTCCACCGCACGGGTGCGCCCGGCCGCGGTGAGCTCGATGCCGCCGTAGGGCTCGTGGCTGACCAGGCCCTGCGCGGTGAGCTTGCGGATCATCTCCGACACCGACGACGTGGAGACGCCCAGCCGGGCCGCGAGGTTGGCGTTGGAGCGCTCGTCGGGGTCCCACTCCCCCAGGTTGAACAGAACCTTGAGGTAGTCCTCGATCACCGTTCGGCTCCGGGAGTCCACCACGCGTCCGAGGATACCGGGCCGCGGCTAGGGCAGCCGCTGGGTGAGCACCAGGCCCGTGCCCGCCGAGAGCAGCGCCAGCACCGTGCCCAGGATCAGCCACGGCCGGCTGGCGTCACCCAGCAGCGTCTCGTAGCCGATCTGCTTCTCCAGGGTGTCGTAGACGGCGTTGAGGTCGGCCAGGCTGGAGGCGGTGTAGAAGTCCCCGCCAGCCAGCCGGGCGATCTGGCGCATCGAGGCGTCGTCCACCGGCACCGGCTGGCGGCGACCCTCGATGTCCACGGTGCCGTAGCGGGTGCCGAAGGAGATGGTGGACACCGGGATCTTCTTCTTCGCCGCCTCCCCCGCCGCGGTGAACGAGCCACGGGGATCGTCGGTGAACTCCGGGACGGTCTGCGCGCCGTCGGAGAGCAGCACGATGCGGGCCGGGGGCGGCTCGGCGCCCGGAACCACCGCAGCCATGGTGTCGATGGCCTGCAACGAGGTGAAGATCGCCTCGCCGGTGGCGGTCCGCTCGGCCAGCTTCAGGTTGTCGATGGCCGCCTTGGGCGCCGACCGGTCGACGGTGGGCGAGACCAGCACGGTGGCGGTGCCGGCGAACGCGACCACACCCAGGTTCACCCCAGGGGTGAGGCCGTCCACGAACTGCTTGGCCGCGGTCTGCGCCGCCTTCAGCCGGGAGGGCTCGACGTCGGTGGACTCCATGGACAGCGACACGTCCACGGCCAGGATGACGGTGGCCCGGTTGCGGGGCACCTTCTGCTCGGAGGTGGGCCCGGCCAGGGCGATGGTGAGGCAGGTCAGCGCCACCAGGAACAGGGCCGTGGGGACGTGCCTGGCCAGGCCCTGCCGACGGGGCGCCACCTTCTCCAGCAGGGCCAGGTTGGTGAAGCGCATGGTGTTGCGCCGCCGCATCCGCTGCACCACCAGGTAGCCGGCGAGCAGCACCACCACCGCGAGCAGCAGCAGGAACCACAGCGGGGAGGTGAAGCCGGTGAGGCTCATCGCAGCCCACCCGACCAGCCGCGCTTGCGTCCGATGACGAAGCGCACGATGTCGGCGATCCAGTCGGAGTCGGTGCGCAGCGTCAGCCGCGGTGCGCCACACCGACGCAGCGCGCGCGCCACCTCCTGGCGGTGGGCCTCGGCGGCGGCGGCGAAGTCCGTGCGCAGCCGGGGCGTGGTGCTCACCTCGCGCACCCGGCCGGACTCCGGGTCGCTGAGCACCACCCGGCCCACGTCGGGCAGCTCCAGGTCGCGGGGATCGAGCACCTCCACGGCCAGCAGGTCGTGCCGGGCGGCCAGCCCGCGCAGCGAGCGCTCCCAGGTGACGTCACCGAGGAAGTCGCTGACCACCACCGCCAGGCCGCGGCGCTTGGGTGGGCGGCGCAGCAGCTCCAGCGCCGCCCCCAGGTCGCCGCGGGTGCCGTCCGGGGCGCGCGGGGTGGTGGCGAGGGAGCGCAGCATGCTCTGCGCCGCGACCGAGCCACCGCGGGGCGGGATGCGGGTGGTGTGTGCACCGGTGGCCACGATCGCCCCGATGCGGTTGCCGCCACCGCTGGTGAGGTGGGCGATCGCGGACACCGCCGCCACCGCCAGGTCGCGCTTCTCGCAGGCGGCGGTGCCGAAGTCCAGGCTGGGCGACAGGTCGCACACCACCCAGGTCTCCAGCTCGCGGTCGGCCACGGTCTGGCGGATGTGCGGCTCGGTGGTGCGGGCGGTCACCGACCAGTCCATCCGCCGCACGTCGTCGCCAGGCTGGTAGGTGCGGGCCTCGCCGGGCTCGCTGCCGGGACCGGGCACCAGCCCCAGGTGGTTGCCCTGCAGCAGCCCGTCCAGCCGGTGGCGCACCGTCAGCTCCAGGGTGCGCAGCGCCGCCGCCAGCTTGGGGTCCTCCAGGTGGCCGGACTCCAGCGAGGGTGGTGCCCAGGCAGGCCGGTCGGCGGGGCGGGGGGCCACCGGGGCAGCAGCGCCGTCCCCGGACAGGGACGCTGCGCGGCGCAGGACGCTCACCGCTGCTGGGGGCCGATCGGCTGGAAGGGCTGCGGCACCGGTCCCTGCGGGCCACCAGGGGGCGGGCCGCCCGGCGTGACCAGCGGCACCGGCTGCGAGCTCACCTGCGGCAGGCTCACCGACTGCAGCACCCGGTTGATGACGTGCTCCACCGGGATCTCGTCCGCCAGCGCGTCGTAGGACAGCACCAGGCGGTGGCGGAGCACGTCGGGCAGCACGTCCACCACGTCCTGGGGCAGCACGTAGTCGCGGCCGCGCACCAGGGCCAGCGCACGGGCAGCCGCGATGGCACCCAGGGTGGCGCGGGGTGATGCGCCGTAGCCGATCCAGCCCGCGACGTCGGTCAGCCCGAGGTCGGCCGGGGTGCGTGTGGCGGCCACGACGCGGACCACGTAGTCGACCAGGGCGTGGTGCACGAACACCTGGGCAGCGACGTCCTGCAGCCGCACCAGCTCGTCCGGGGTGAGCACCTGCTGCGGCTCGGGGGCGCGCACGCCCATCCGGTAGACGACCTCGCGCTCCTCCTCGATGGAGGGGTACTCCACCAGGATCTTGAACAGGAACCGGTCGCGCTGGGCCTCCGGGAGCGGGTAGACACCCTCGTTCTCGATCGGGTTCTGGGTGGCCAGCACCAGGAAGGGCTTGGGCATGGGGAAGGTCTTGCCGCCGATGGTGACCTGGTGCTCGGCCATCACCTCCAGCAGTGCCGACTGCACCTTGGCGGGGGCCCGGTTGATCTCGTCGGCGAGCACGAAGTTGGCCACCACCGGCCCGGGCTCCACGTCGAACTCCTCGCGGCCCTGCCGGTAGATGCGCGTGCCGATGAGGTCGGCGGGCACCAGGTCGGGGGTGAACTGGATGCGGGAGAAGTGGCCGCCCACCACCGTGCAGAGGGTCTCCACCGCGAGGGTCTTGGCCACCCCGGGCACACCCTCCAGCAGCAGGTGGCCCTTGGCGAGCAGGCCCACCAGCATCCGCTCGACCATCCGGTCCTGGCCGACGATGACTCGCTTGACCTCGAAGACGGTGCGCTCCAGCAGCTGGGCGTCACGCTGCATGCTGCTCGCCGTCGGCACGCCGCCCTGCGGCACCGCACCGCGGGGCCCGGCGTTGCCTGCCGGGGCTTGCTGTCCGTGATCCTGAGCCCCTGAGCTCACCGCTGCTCCTCCGTCTTCGGCGCACACCTGTGTGGTGCACAGCAAACAGTCTGCACCGTGTGGGGACTGTGAGCACCCGACCCGCCCGTGCATCCGGGCCGCCCGTTCATCCGAACGGCTCAGAGCATCCGAACCGCGTAGGGCATGATGCCGCCGTAGCGCACCGGGGAGATCTTCACGTACGACCCGGACTGCGGGGCCTCGATCATCTTGCCGTCGCCCAGGTACAGCGCGACGTGGTGGATGTCGTAGGGGCCCCAGAAGATCATGTCGCCCGGCCGCATCTGCGAGATCGGGACCTTGGTGCCTGACTCGTACTGGTAGCCGGTGTAGTGCCGCAGCGAGATGCCCACCCCGGCGAAGGCGTAGACCATCAGGCCGGAGCAGTCGAAGCCCACCTTGGCGTAGTCGCCGAAGCTGTCGGCGACGCCGCCGTCCCGGATGCCGACCGTGGCGCCGTAGGCGTTGCCACCCCCCCAGGAGTAGGGCACGCCCAGCTGCGACATCGCCCGGTTGATCACCGTCTGCACCGATCCGGTGCTGGAGCCACCGTTGCCGCGCGGCGGCGTGCGCACGGGCGCCGGCGCCGGCTTGGGCGGCGCCACGTAGACGGGTGCGGCCACCGGTGCCGGCGCGACGTACACCGGAGCGGCGACCGGCGCTGGAGCGGGCACGGCCTGCGGGGTGCTGGGGCGGGGGGCGCTGGGACGGGGGGCGGCGGCCTGGACGGTGGCCGTCTGGGCTGCGGCTGTCTGGGCTGCGGCCGCCTGGGCTGCTGCCCGCTGCCGGGCCGCAGAGGCGTCCGCCGCCTGCTGCGCGTTCACGGCGTCGGCGGCGGCCTGGGCCTGCGCGGCGGCCTCGGCGGCGGCCCGCTGGCGCGCGGCCTCCTCGGCCGCACGCTGGGCGGCGGCGGCCTCCTCGGCGCGGCGCTGGGTGTCCCACTGCTCGAAGGCCTGGCGCTGGCCCTGCAGGCCGGACACCGCGGTGCGGGCCTGGTCCAGCGCGTACTGGGCCTGGTCGCGGTTGGCCTGCAGCTGGGCGGTCTGCGCGGCTTGGGCCTGCTGCGCGCTCATCGCGTTCTGGGTGGCCTGGTCGGCCGCGCCCTTGGCCGCGTCGGCCTGGGCCCGGGCGCTGTCCGCCTGGGTCTTGGCGGCGCGGGCCGCCGACTCGGCGTTGGCGCTCTGCGCTCGAGCGCGCTGCAGGGTCTCCATGACGCCGAGCTGGCTGGTGGTCACGGCGTTGAGCAGCTGTGCCCTGGCCAGCACGTCCTCCGGGCTCTCCGAGCCCAGGTAGGCGCTGAAGGAGCCGACCGTGCTGCCCTGCTGGTAGCTGCCGGCGGCGAGCTGGTCGACCTGGCGGCGTGCGCTCTCGATGGAGTCCTGGGAGAGCAGCACCTGGTGCTGGGCGTTGACCACCGCCTGGTCGGCGGCGTCGGCGCCGGCGCGGGCCTCCTCGAGGTCCACCCTCGCCTTGTTCGCCAGCTCGCGCTGGACCCCCACGTTGACGGCGAGCTGGTCCAGCTCGGCCTGTGCGGTGGTCAGGTTCTTGATCAGCTGGCCGACCTGGGCGGCCTGGCCGTCGGCGGCACTGGTGGCCTCGGTGAGCTGGGTGTCGCTGGGGTTGGGTGGGGGCGGTGGCACGGCCATCGCGGCCGGCGGGAGCGAGGCCGTCAGCACGGTGACCACGGCGGCGCCGAGCACCACCCGGATCATGCGTCTCGGCGCGGGTCCCCGCGCGTGACTGTCTAGGCCAGACACCAAACTTCTCCCTCATGCCACACATGCGCACTGCTGAGCACCCTGGACGCCCGACCGCTGCCGTCGCCGATCAAAATCACTGCGCGTCACAGAATTCAGTGAACATGTGACAAGTCGTCACACTGTGACACTTTTTCCCCAGCAGCGCCAGGGGTTACTCAGTTCACATCCTCAACAATCGTCACACCAACCACAGACCTGAGCCACTCAAGCCCACACGCACGGCTGCGCCGCCCCCGGAGAGGGGCGGCGCAGCTGTGCGTGCGTCGGGCGGGCCAGCGCGGGCTAGTTCACCTGGCGATCACCGTCGGCCCAGAACTGCTTGCGCAGCTTGAACTTCTGGATCTTGCCGGTGGCGGTGCGCGGGATCTCCTCGCGGAACTCGATCGAGGTGGGCGCCTTGTAGCCGGCCAGCTTGGACTTGCAGTGCGCGATGAGGTCGGCCTCGGTGACCTGCGCTCCGTCGACGAGCACCACCAGGGCCTTGATGGTCTCGCCCCACTTCTCGCTGGGCACCCCGATGACCGCGGCCTCGGCCACTGACGGGTGGCTGAACAGCGTGTCCTCCACCTCGATGGAGGACACGTTCTCCCCGCCGGTGATGATCACGTCCTTCTTGCGGTCGGAGATGATCACCTCGCCGCCGTCCGGGTCGATCGTCCCGCCGTCTCCGGTGTGGAACCACCCGTCGGCCAGTGCCTTGGCCGACTCCTCCGGGTTCTCCCAGTACCCGGCCAGCACCGTGTTGGAGCGCACCAGCACCTCGCCGGAGTCGGAGATGCTGAACCGGGTGCCCAGCGTCGGCGAGCCGGCTCGGCTGAGCCGCTTGGCCCGGTCGGCCACCAGCAGGTGCAGGTCCTCCGGCCGGGTGCGGTTGAAGGTGGTCAGCGGCGAGGTCTCGGTGAGGCCGTAGATCTGCAGGAACTCCCAGCCCAGCTCGTCGATGATCCGCTCGATGGTGCGGCTGGGCGGCGGGGCGCCGGCGCAGACCACGCGGACGCGGTCGCGACCGGGGATCTCGCCGTCCCAGTCCGCCGCGGCGTCGAGCACCGCGCTGTAGACGGCGGGGGCGGCGCACATCAGGGTGACGCCGTGCTCCTGCACGCGGCGCAGGATCTCCCCGCCGTCGATCTTGCGGATCACCACCTGCGGCACTCCCATGCCGGCCATGGTGAAGGGCATCCCCCAGCCGTTGCAGTGGAACATCGGCAGCGTGTGCAGGAAGGTGTCGCGCTCCCAGGTGCGGGTGTGCAGGCCGAACGTCGTGGAGTTCACCCAGATGTTGCGGTGGGTGATCTGCACGCCCTTGGGGCGCGCCGTGGTGCCGGAGGTGTAGTTGATGGTGGCGGTGGCGTCCTCGTCGGGAGCCGACCACGGCCGCGGCTGCACGTCGAAGCGCATCAGCTCGTCCTCGGTCTGCGCGCCCAGGACGAAGGTGTGGCGCACCGGCAGGTCCATCAGCGGCTCGGCGATCTCCGGGTCCAGCAGCAGCACGTCCGCCCCGCTGTTGTCCACGATGTAGGCGATCTCGTCGCGGCTGAGCCGAAAGTTGATGGGCACGCAGACGCGGCCACTGGCGGTGACGGCGTACAGCAGCTCGAGCAGGCGGGCGGAGTTGTGGCTCACCACCGCCACCCGGTCGCCCTCGGCCACGCCGAGGGCGTCCAGTCCGGCCTGCCAGGCGCGGACCCGCCGAGCCAGCTCGCCGTAGGTGGTGGTGGGCACCGGGTCGGCCGGCTGGTTGGGCTCGTCGATGACGGCCGTGCGGTTGGCCCAGACCACCTCGGCGCGCTCGAGAAAGTCCTGTGTGGTCAAGGGAACGCGCATGGGGGCGACCTCCAGGTCGGGGAATGAGGAACCGGCCTCATCGTAGTGACCTGCACCACCGGGGACCGCTCGGTCCCCACCGCGCTGACGGCACGTTGGCGAGGCCGTTGCCGGTAACCCGGGCCGACCAGGCACGATCACCTCCCATGAGCAGATTGCGACGTCGGGTGCTGGGCACCGCCAGCCAGCTGGCCACCGCGGACCACGCCCTGATCGGTCGCAGCGCCCGGCTGCGTCCCTCGCCGATGGACCGCACCCTGCTCGGGCTGAGCCGCTCGGCCAACCACAGCGTGCTGTGGTGCGGCCTTGCCGCGGGCATGCTCGTCGCCGGCGGTCGCCCCCGCCGCGGGGCGGTGCGGGGGCTGCTGGCGGTGGCCGGCGCCAGCGCCGTGGCCAACGGGATGCTCAAGCCGGTGTTCCCCCGCCGGCGACCGCCCGCCCAGACCGTGCCCGCGCTGCGTCGGTTGGTGCACCCCCCGACGTCCTCGTCGTTCCCCTCCGGCCACTCCGCCTCCGCCGCAGCCTTCGTCACCGCGGTGGCCCTGGAGTCGCCGGCGTCCGGTGCGCTGCTGGCGCCGCTGGCCGGTGCGGTCGCCTACTCCCGGGTGCACGTCGGTGTGCACTGGCCCTCGGACGTGCTGGTGGGTGCTGGCGTCGGTGCAGCGGTGGCGCTGGCGACCCGACGCTGGTGGGCGGTGCGGCCGGAGGAGCCGGCGGTGCTGGGCGCCCGGGTGCAGGCCCCCGCCCTGGCCGACGGCGAGGGGCTGCTGGTGCTGACCAACCCCGCCTCCGGCAACGGCGACGACCCGGCCACCGAGCTGGTCGAGCTGCTCCCCCGGGTGCGGCTGCTGGAGACCGACCCCGACCGCGACGCCGGTGAGCAGCTGCAGGAGGCGGTGGACGCCGGCGGGGTGCGCGCGCTGGCGGTCTCCGGCGGGGACGGCACCGTGCAGGCGGTGGCCGGCGTGGCGGTGGCCAACGGCCTGCCCATGGCGGTGCTGCCCGGTGGCACCCTCAACCACTTCGCTCGCGACGTCGACGCGGTGGACGTGGCGGCGACGGCCTCGGCGATCGCTGCGGGCCGCGCGGAGCGGGTGGACAGCGCCGAGGTGTGCGTGGACGCCGGCCCCGGTCGGCTCTTCGTGAACACCGCCAGCATCGGCGGCTACCCGGACGCGGTGCAGCTGCGCGAGCAGCTCGAGCACCGGATCGGCAAGTGGCCCGCCGCGGCAGTGGCCATGGTGCGGGTGCTGCAGCGGGCCGCGCCGCTGGAGGTGGAGCTGGACGGGCGGCGTGCCGCGCTGTGGATGCTCTTCGTGGGCAACGGCCGCTACGCCCCCACCGACCAGGTGCCCATGTCGCGGCCCACCCTCAGCTCCGCCACCCTGGACGTGCGCTACCTGCGGGCCGACACCTACGCCTCCCGGACCCGGCTGCTGCTGGCGGCGGCCACCGGGACGCTGGCGGGCAGCCCCACCTACGTCCACAGCAACGTCGAGCAGCTCCGCGTCCAGGTGCTGGGCCCGCCGACGTCGCTGGCCACCGACGGCGAGGTGGCCGGGCACGGACGCACGTTCACCTTCCGCAGCCGGCCGCAGTCGCTGGTGCTCTACCGCGCCTGAGCGGGCTCGCCCGGGTGCAGCCCGGCGCGCAGTGCGGCCAGGCACTCGTCCACGGCGGCGGTGGTGGACGGGGTGACACCGTCCAGCGACGCGAAGCCGTGCACCAGCGGCTCGAAGCGCCGCACCGTCACCGGCACTCCGTCGCGACGCAGCAGCTCGCCGTAGGCCTCGCCGTCGTCGCGCAACGGGTCGTGCCCGGCGGTGGCCACGAAGGCCGGCGGCAGCCCGGCGAAGCTCTCCGCGGTGGCCGGCGCCGAGCGCACCGAGACCTCGCCCGCCGCCCCGGCGTACTGGGCGGCGAAGTACGCGATGGCCTTGCGGTTGAGCAGCGGCGCCTCGGCGTTCTCGATCATGCTGGGCCAGTCCTGGTGCCCGCTGGTGACCGGGTAGAGCAGCAGCTGGAACGCCAGCGCGGGCCCGCCGCTGTCACGGGCCAGGTGGGTGAGCACCGCCGCCAGGTTGCCGCCGGCGCTGTCCCCGGCCACGGCCAGCCGCTCGGGGTCCCCGCCGAGCTCGGCGGCGTGCGCGGCCGCCCACTGCAGGGCCGTCCAGCAGTCCTCCACCGCAGCGGGGAAGGGGTGCTCAGGGGCCAGGCGGTAGTCCACCGACACCACCACGGCCCCGCAGTCGCGCACGATCCGGCGGGCCAGCGCGTCGTGGGTGCGCACGCTGCCCAGCACGAAGCCCCCGCCGTGCAGGAACAGCACCACCGGCAGCGGGTGCTCCGACGCTGGCCGGTAGACCCGCACCGGCACGCCGTCGGCGTCGGCGTCCTCGACGTGGTCCACCTCGATGCTCACCGGCACCATGGCGCTGACCTGCTCCATCATCTCCCGCAGGCGCCTCGGGTCGGCGCCGTCGCCACCGATCTCGGGCAGGGTCAGGGCGGCGAAGATCTCGGCCAGCTGGGGGTCCATCGACATGCCGGGCGACGTTACCCCGCAACAAACAGGACGCGCGTACTGTGAAGGTTGACGCCGGGCGGAAGGGCGCCAAGTAGGCCAGAATCCGGGTGGGCAACAATCAGGGCAGGACTGTCGCGGCGCAGATCGACGCGCCCAGCGGCAGCGAGGAAGAACTCATCGACGAGTGGAGCAGAACGTGAGCAGCAGCAAGGACTCCTTTGGGGCGCGAGGAACACTGGAGGTCGGTGACGACTCCTACGAGATCTACCGGCTCTCCGCGGTGCCCGGCACGGAGAAGCTGCCCTACAGCCTGAAGATCCTGGCCGAGAACCTCCTGCGCACGGAGGACGGCAGCAACATCACCGAGGACCACGTCACGGCGCTCGCCGAGTGGGACCCGTCGGCGGAGCCGAACACCGAGATCCAGTTCACCCCGGCCCGCGTGATCATGCAGGACTTCACCGGCGTGCCGTGCATCGTCGACCTGGCCACCATGCGCGAGGCCTTCACCGACCTGGGCGGCGACCCGGACAAGGTGAACCCGCTGGCGCCGGCCGAGCTGGTCATCGACCACTCCGTCATCACCGACGTCTTCGGCACCCCCGACGCCTTCGAGCGCAACGTGGACTTCGAGTACCAGCGCAACGGCGAGCGCTACCAGTTCCTGCGCTGGGGCCAGGGTGCGTTCAACGACTTCAAGGTGGTCCCCCCGGGCACCGGCATCGTGCACCAGGTCAACATCGAGCACCTCGCCCGCGTGGTGTTCGACCGTGACGGCGTCGCCTACCCCGACACCTGCGTGGGCACCGACTCCCACACCACCATGGTCAACGGCCTCGGCGTGCTCGGCTGGGGCGTCGGCGGCATCGAGGCCGAGGCGGCCATGCTCGGCCAGCCCGTCTCCATGCTCATCCCCCGCGTCGTCGGCTTCAAGCTCACCGGCGAGATCCCGGCCGGCGCCACCGCCACCGACGTGGTGCTCACCATCACCCAGCAGCTGCGCAAGCACGGCGTGGTCGGCAAGTTCGTGGAGTTCTACGGCGAGGGTGTCGGCGCGGTGCCGCTGGCCAACCGCGCCACCATCGGCAACATGAGCCCGGAGTTCGGCTCCACCGCCGCGATCTTCCCGATCGACGACGAGACCATCCGCTACCTCAAGCTCACCGGCCGCAGCGCCAAGCAGCTGGCCCTGGTGGAGGCCTACGCCAAGGAGCAGGGCCTCTGGCACGACCCGTCCCGCGAGCCGACCTTCTCCGAGTACCTCGAGCTGGACCTGTCCACCGTGGTGCCCTCCATCGCCGGCCCGAAGCGTCCGCAGGACCGCATCGCGCTGTCGGAGAGCAAGGAGAGCTTCCGCGGCACCATCACCGACTACGTCGTCCCGGACAACTGCGAGGACGAGCTGGAGTCCTTCCCGGGCAGCGACGCCCCCGGCTCGCGCGTCGGCGACGCCCAGCCCAACGGCCAGGAGCCGGTCGACGCCCCGGAGTCTGACGAGCGTCCGCACAAGCGGGTGCCGGTCACCATGTCCAACGGCACCGAGACCGAGCTGGACCACGGCGCCGTGGTGATCGCCTCGATCACCTCCTGCACCAACACCTCCAACCCCTCGGTGATGCTGGGCGCGGCGCTGCTGGCCCGCAACGCGGTGGACAAGGGCCTGCGCACCAAGCCGTGGGTCAAGACCTCCATGGCCCCCGGTTCCAAGGTCGTCACCGACTACTACGAGAAGGCCGAGCTCTGGCCCTACCTCAACGAGCTGGGCTACAACCTGGTCGGCTACGGCTGCACCACCTGCATCGGCAACTCGGGCCCGCTGCCCGAGGAGGTCTCCAAGGCGGTCAACGACCACGACCTCTCCGTGGTGAGCGTGCTGTCGGGCAACCGCAACTTCGAGGGTCGCATCAACCCCGACGTGAAGATGAACTACCTGGCCTCCCCGCCGCTGGTCATCGCCTACGCCCTGGCCGGCACCATGGACTTCGACTTCGACGCCGAGCCGCTGGGCCAGGACAGCCAGGGCAACGACGTCTTCCTCAAGGACATCTGGCCCTCCTCGCAGGAGATCCAGGAGGTCATGGACGCCTCCATCACCGAGGAGATGTTCACCAAGGACTACGCCGACGTCTTCGCCGGTGACCACCGCTGGACGTCGCTGCCCACCCCGGAGGGCCAGACCTTCGAGTGGGACGCCGAGTCCACCTACGTCCGCAAGCCCCCATACTTCGACGGCATGCAGATGGACCCGGAGCCGGTCAGCGACATCACCGGCGCGCGCGTGCTGGCCCTGCTGGGCGACTCGGTCACCACCGACCACATCTCCCCCGCCGGTGCCATCAAGCCGGGCACCCCGGCGGCGCAGTACCTGGACGAGCACGGCATCGAGCGCAAGGACTACAACTCCTTCGGCTCCCGCCGCGGCAACCACGAGGTGATGATTCGCGGCACCTTCGCCAACATCCGGCTGCGCAACCAGCTGCTGGACGACGTCAGCGGCGGCTACACCCGCGACTTCACCGCCGACGGCGAGCAGGCGTTCATCTACGACGCCGCGCAGCACTACGCCGAGCAGGGCACTCCCCTGGTGGTGCTGGCGGGCAAGGAGTACGGCTCCGGCTCCTCCCGCGACTGGGCGGCCAAGGGCACCGCGCTGCTGGGCGTCAAGGCCGTCATCGTGGAGAGCTTCGAGCGCATCCACCGCTCTAACCTGATTGGCATGGGCGTCGTCCCGCTGCAGTTCCCCGAGGGCGAGAACGCCGAGTCGCTGGGCCTGGACGGCACGGAGACCTTCGACATCAGCGGCATCACTGAGCTGAACGAGGGTCGCACCCCGCGCACCGTCAAGGTGACCGCCACCAAGACCGACGGCGGCACCGTGGAGTTCGACGCGGTCGTGCGCATCGACACCCCGGGCGAGGCCGAGTACTACCGCAACGGCGGCATCCTGCAGTACGTGCTGCGGTCCATGGCCCGCAGCTGAGCACCACCCGGGCTGCCACCAGCTGAGCCCGACCCCCGCACCACCAGCACCGCCCGCCGGGTCCACGCCCGGCGGGCGGTGCTGTGCGTCGGGGGGGCTGCCGCCCCGGCGGACTCCGCACCCTGGCCTACGCTTTCCGTTGTCCGCCAAGCAGTTGCGTGCGGGCACCCGTCTGTCTTCCGTACTCGAAGGAGCGCCCGTGACCTACCCCCAGCAGCACGCACCCCAGCCCGGTGGCACGCCCTACCCCGCCCCCGGGACGCCCCAGGCGCCCCGTCGGCGCACCGGCCTGCTCGCGGGCATCGCTGCGGCAGTGGTGGTGGTGATCGCGCTGGTGGTCGTGCTGGTGGTCACCCTCGGTGGCGACGACGAGAGCTCCGCCAGCGCGGCTGCCGCACCGAGCGCCACGGCGAGCCCCTCCGCGAGCCCCCGTGCCGTCGGCGACGCCTTCATGGACGGGGTGGCCACCCAGGACATCCCCAAGGTCCGCAGCGTGGCGTGCGAGAAGAACCGCGACGAGCTGGCCGGCGAGCAGGGCGCCAAGCTGCCCGCCGAGTACAAGATCGACAAGTTCGCGACCAGCTTCGTCAGCGAGAAGGAGACCAGCGCGACCGAGCACGAGCTGAGCTACACGGCGGAGATCGCGCTGACCTACCAGGGTGAGCAGCGCTCCAGCACCGTGCCCTTCACGCTCTCCGTGGTCAAGGAAGCCGACGCCTGGAAGGTGTGCGCCCTGAAGTCCTGACCCCGGGGCTCACAGGACGCGCCCAGGCACCTGCCCTAGCCTGGCTGCGGACGTGCCGCCCCCGGCCGTCCGTTCGCCCACCAGGAGAGGACTCCATGAGCCACCCACAGGACCGCGGAGACAGCGGCCCCGGAGCAGTTCCCCACCAGGCCCCGCCGGGGCCCGCCGGTCCGCGCAAGGGGGTGGTGGCCGGGATCCTCGGCGGCGTCGTGGTGCTCATCGCGGTGGCTGCGCTGCTGTTCGTCACCCTCACCAGCTCCGACGGAGCCGAGGCCTCACCGCGGGAGGTGGCCGACACCTTCATGCGGGGCGTGCAGACGCAGAACCTCGACCTGGTTCGGGACATGTCCTGCGCGGAGAACGCCGACACCCTCGCCGGTGAGGACGGCGCCAAGCTGCCCGAGGACTACACGCTAGGCAAGTTCGACGCGAAGTTCGTCGACGACGTGGAGAAGAGCGACACCGAGCGCGAGATCGGCTACTCCGCCGACGTGTCGATGAGCCACCAGGGCGAGCAGCGGTCGGACACCATGACCTTCTCGCTCACCGTGGTCAAGCAGGGCGACGCCTGGAAGGTCTGCGGCCTGCAGTCCTGACCCCCTGTTTCCTGGCAGCGGCCGGTGCACCCGCCACGGGTGCACCGGCCGTGTCGGTCTCCTGGTCGCGCCGGTTGCCAGGTCGCGCCGGGTCTCAGCTCACGCCGGTTCTCAGGTCGCGCGGGCCAGGAGCAGGGCGAAGCGCTGGTCGGGGTCGGTCCACGTGCCCGCCACCTCCAGACCCACCGCCGCCAGCTCGGCCTGGACGCCCTCGAGGCGGAACTTGGCCGAGACCTCGGTGCGCAGCTGCTCCCCCGCGGCGAAGCTCACGTCCAGGTCCAGCTCGGCCACGTGCACCCGCATGGCGCGGGTGGCCTGCAGCCGCATCTCGATCCACTCCTGCTCGGCGTCCCACACCGCCACGTGCTCGAAGGCGTCCACGTCGAAGTTCGCACCGAGCTCGCGGTTGAGCACGTGCAGCACGTTGCGGTTGAACTCTGCCGTCACCCCCGCCGCGTCGTCGTAGGCCGGCACCAGCACCTGGGGGTCGGTCACCAGCCCCACCCCGAGCAGCAGGTGCTCCCCGTCGACCAGGGCGGCACGCACCGCGGCCAGGAAGGCGGTGCGCTCGGCCGGCACCAGGTTGCCCAGCGTCCCGCCGAGGAAGGCGATCATCCGCCGGTTGCCGCGCGGCAGCGCCTCCAGGTCGGCGGTGAAGTCCCCCACCACCCCCTGCACCTGCACGCCGGGGTACTCCGCGGCCACCTCGGCCGTCGCGGCCGCCAGCGCCGAGCGGGAGACGTCCTGGGGCACGTAGCGGCGCAGCGTGCCCTGCTCCTGCATGGCGTCCAGCAGCAGCCGGGTCTTCTCCGACGAGCCCGACCCCAGCTCCACCAGCGTGTCGGCCCCGGTGGCGGCAGCGACCGCCCCGGCGTGCTCGGCGAGCAGGGCGCGCTCGGTGCGGGTGGGGTAGTACTCCGGCAGCGCGGTGATCTCCTCGAACAGCTCGCTGCCGCGGTCGTCGTAGAACCACTTGGGCGGCAGCCACTTGGGCTCCGCGGTGAGCCCCACGAGGGCGTCGCGGCGCAGGGCCTGCTCCGCGGCATCGGGTGAGAGGTGCACGTCCAGGTGCGGAGCCGTCATGGGTCCTCCAGGGTGGTCACGTTGCGGGCATCAGGGGTGTCACGGTGACCGAGCCGGCCTTGGCACGCACCAGGGAGCGGTCCGGAACCGACTGCCACGCCGGGTCGTCGTCCCAGGGCTCGGAGGCCAGCACCACGGCGTCGTCGGCCACCCGGTAGGACAGCGCGTGCTCCCAGGTGGTGGCCACCAGCTGCTCGCCGTCACCCAGCAGCAGGTTCAGCCGGGAGCCCGGCGCTGCCGCGGCCACCTCCAGCACCAGCCCGGCCACCGCGTCGGCGGCGTCGGCGTGCGCCAGCCGGTGGCGCAGCGCCGCCCACAGCAGCGCCGAGTCGGTGGGGGCGTCCAGGGTGAGCAGGTCGGTGATCGGCAGCGTCTGCGCCAGCGGGGCCACGCTGTGCGGCCAGCCCCGCACCACGCCGTTGTGGCTGAACGCCCAGTGCCCGTCGGTGAACGGGGCGGCCGCGGTGGCCACCACCGGCATGCCCACGGTGGCGGAGCGGACGGCGGCGAGCACCGCCGTGGAGCGCACGGCGGACAGCGTCTGCACGCCGGCCCTGTCGGTCCACATCGGGGCGGCGCTGCGGTAGCGGGCCGCACCTGCCTCTGCCCACCAGGCGGCGCCGTAGCCGTCGGCGTTGAGGGTGCCGCCGCCGCGCATGTCCCGCGGGGCGAAGGACTGCGTCTGCAGGGAGTGCGGTCCGTGGGTGAGCAGCTCTCCCACCGCGCAGGCCGGTCCCAGGTACCCGAGGTGTCGGCACATCGCCGGGGTCAGCCGAGCTCGTCGGCGGTGAGGTCGCGCGCGCAGCGGAAGCCGGCGAAGATCTGCCGGCGGATCGGGTGGTCCCAGTTGCGGAACGTGCTGCGGGCCACCACCTCGTCGGTCCCGAAGGAGCCACCGCGCAGGATGCGGTAGTCACCGCCGAAGAACACCTGCGAGTACTCGGCGTAGGGGAACACGGCGAAGCCCGGGTAGGGGTCGAAGCCGGAGCTGCACCACTCCCACACGTCGCCGATGAGCTGCTGCACGCCCAGCGGGGAGGCGCCCGCCGGGTAGGCGCCGACCGGGGCCGGCTGCAGGTGCCGCTGACCGAGGTTGGCGTGCTCGGCGGTGGGCGCGGCGTCGCCCCAGGGGTAGCGGCGGGTGCGCCCGGTGGCCGGGTCGAAGCGGGCCGCCTTCTCCCACTCCGCCTCCGTGGGCAGCCGCTTGCCCGCCCAGCTGGCGTAGGCCTGTGCCTCGAAGAAGCACACGTGCACCACCGGCTCCTGGGCCGGGACCGGCTCGTGCACGCCGAAGCGCCGGCGCCACCAGCTGCCGTCGGCACCGCGCTCCCAGAACTGCGGGGCGGTGAGCCCGGCCTGCACCCGGTGCTCCCAGCCGCGTGCGCTCCACAGCTCGGGGCGGTCGTAGCCGCCGTCGGCGAGGAACTGCTGGTACTGGCCGTTGGTGACCGGGGTGGTGTCGATGGCGAAGGCGGGCAGGTGCACCGGGTGCGGGGTGCGCTCGTTGTCCAGCGCCCACGGCTCGGTGGCAGTGCCCATGGTGAAGGTGCCGGCGGGCACCACCGCCTCCCCGGGGGGCAGGGCAGCGGCGGCAGCAGGCGGAGGTGGGGCGCTGAGCACCGGGGCACCCAGGCGCAGCTGGTGGGTGGCCAGCATGGTCTCGGCGTGCTGCTGCTCGTGCTGGGCGACCATCCCGAAGGCGAAGCCGCCCTCGCGCAGCGGGTGCCCGCCGAACGTGGTGCGGTCGAGCACGTCGAGCACCTTGGCGCGCACAGTGCCCACGTAGCCGCGGGCCTCGGCCGGGGTGAGCAGCGGCAGCGACGGGCGGCTGGCCCGGGAGTGCTTGAACGCGTCGTAGAGCTCGTCGATGTCCTGGCGCACCGGCTCGCGCCCACCGACGTCACGCACCAGCCAGAGCTCCTCCTGGTTGCCGATGTGCGCCAGGTCCCACACCAGCGGGCTCATCAGCGGGGAGTGCTGGGCGGTGAGGTCGCCCTCGTCCCCCGCCGTGAGGCCGGTTGTGCGGTCACGGCTGCGCTGCAGGGTGCTGGCCACGTGGGCACGCAGCGCCTCGTCGGACAAGGCGCCCGTGGGGTGTGCGGTGGTCATCGTCGGACCTGCTCCAGACAGTCGGCGGGTGCTCGCTCGGCCGCCGCGGCGACCTGGCGGGCCAGGGACGGGTCGGAGACGTGCTGTGCGCCCAGCTCCAGCAGCGCGGTCGCCGCCCGGCGCAGCTCGGTGTCGGACCGGCCGTGCTGGGCCGCGTCGCGCCAGCGGCCGGCGGTTGCCGCGGCCAGGTCGCGCGCGGTGTCCACGGTGGCGGCGTCGCCGAGCAGACCGTCGATCAGCGCCACCGGAACCTGCCAGGCGTCACCCGGCTGCGCGTCGAGGTAGCGCACCTCGAAGTGGCCCTTGGCCCGCACCGGGGGAAACAGCGTGCTCAGGTGCAGGTCGAGGTCGACGGTGGTGGGCACCCGCCCGATGCTGGTCCGCCCGTCCACCCAGTCGGCGAAGGTGACCCCCGGCGGCGCTGTCCAGCGCTGCTGGGTCGCGTCCTGCACGCACAGCAGCGGCACGTCCAGGGCCCACCGGGCGTAGGCCGTCACCGGGTCGGTGGTGTCGGTGGGCGGACCCACCGTGCGCTGGGGGTCCAGCTCCAGCCAGGTGCGCATCCGCTGAGAGGCCCAGTCGCCGTCCGGGGCCCCGCACAGCCGGGGCGAGCAGGCGAACGCGGCCACCAGGGCTGGGCCCACCTCGTGCAGCATGGCCCAGCGCGCGGCCATCTCCGCGCCCTCGCCGGCGTCCACGCTGACCTGCACCGCCGCGGTGCTGCACATCATCAGCCGCCCGAACGGCCCGACGCGGTCGAAGAGCTCCTCCATGGCGCAGTAGCGCGGGGAGAACAGCTGGCGCTCCGGGAGGCGGTGCTCCTGCGCTGCGCCGGGCTGCAGCACGATCGCTGCCGAGCCGAGCAGGCCGCGGAGGTGCTCGACGTCGGAGCGGAGGGCTGAGCAGAGGGACCGAGCGTCGGGGTAGGGAGCTGAGGAGAGCTCGACCTGTCCCCCGGGCTCGACGGTGACGATGCTGCCGCCGGGCAGTGGCCGGGCGGGTGAACCGGGGCGGAGGCTGCTCGGCGCGTGGTCACCGAGCGCAGTGGCGACGGTGGCGACCGCGGGGGCCGCCTCCGGATGGTCGGCGTGGGCGAGCAGCCACTCGAGCTCGGCGCCGAGCAACGTGGGCGGGCCCTGCTTGAAGCAGACCACGCCGACGTGCGCCTCAGCGTCGGTGCGTCCGCGCAGCACGGGCGCGGACTCGGTCGCCACCTCAGTCACGAGCACACCTCCTGCGTCGGTACCGACGCACACCGACGCTACACAGCCCGTCCGACAGTCGCGAGGCTGTGTGCCCCTGGCGGGGCCGTGCAACGAGCAGTACGTACGGCTTGGGTGCCTATGCTCAGTGTCGTGCCCAAGGTCAGCTCCGATCACCTCCAGGCCCGCCGGCGCCAGATCCTGGACGGCGCGCGGCTGTGCTTCGCCCGCTACGGCTACGAGGGAGCGACCGTGCGGCGGATGGAGGACGCGACGGGGCTTTCCCGCGGCGCGATCTTCCACCACTTCCGCGACAAGGACGCGCTCTTCCTGGCCCTGGCGCTGGAGGAGGCCGAGCGGATGGCCGACGTGGTGGCCGAGCAGGGCCTGGTGCAGGTGATGCGGGACCTGCTGGCCCACCCCGAGCAGCGGGACTGGCTGGGCACCCGGCTGGAGGTGGCCCGCCGGATGCGCACCGACGCGGAGTTCCGCGCGGGGTGGGCCGAGCGCTCGGCGGAGATCACCGCCGCCACCCGGGCCCGCCTGGACCGCCAGCGAGCCACCGGCAAGGTGCGCGGCGACGTGGACTCCACGGTGCTGGTGGCCTACCTCGAGCTGGTGCTGGACGGGTTGGTGGCGCACCTGGCCATGGGCCTGCCCGCGGAGAACCTGGAGCCGGTGCTGGACCTGGTCGAGGAGTCGGTGCGCCGGGCGCAGTGAGCTACCCGCCGATCTCGGTGCCGCTGGTGGTGGAGAACTTTCCCTCGTACAGCGCGGCGTAGCGCCCGCCCCTCGCCAGCAGCACCTCGTGGCTGCCGTGCTCCACGATCCGCCCGTCCTCCACCACCGCGATGGTGTCGGCGTTGCGGATGGTGCTCAGCCGGTGGGCGATGACGATGGCGGTGCGCCCGTGCAGCGCCTCGGTGAGAGCCGCCTGCACGGCGTGCTCGGACTCGGAGTCCAGGTGTGCGGTGGCCTCGTCCAGCACCACCACCCGCGGCTGGGCCAGCAGCAGCCGGGCGATGGTCAGCCGCTGGCGCTCGCCGCCGGAGAACCGGTACCCGCGCTCGCCCACCACGGTGCCCAGCCCGTCGGGCAGCGCCCGCACCAGCGGCTCCAGCCGGGCCCGGCGCACGGCGTGCCACAGCTGCTCGTCGGTGGCCTCGGGGTCGGCGTAGCGCAGGTTGGCGGCCAGCGTGTCGTGGAACAGGTGGCCGTCCTGGGTGACCACGCCGATGGCGCCGCGCAGGGAGGCGAAGGTGGTGTCGCGGACGTCCTGGTCGCCGATGAGCACCGCGCCGGAGTCCACGTCGTAGAGCCGGGCGATGAGCGAGGCAATGGTGGACTTGCCGGCACCGGAGGAGCCCACCAGGGCCACCAGCTGCCCGGCCTCGGCGCGGAGGGAGATGCCGTGCAGCACCTCCTGGCCCCCGCGGGCGTCGAGCACCGCCACGTCCTCCAGCGAGGCCAGCGACACCGCGCTGGCCGGGGGGTAGGAGAAGCGCACGTCGCGCAGCTCCACCGACAGCGGTCCGCTGGGCAGCGCGCGGGCGTTCGGCGACTCGGTGATGGTCAGCGGCAGGTCCAGCACCTCGAAGACCCGCTCGAAGCTGACCAGCGCCGACATCACGTCCACCTGGGCGTTGGCCAGCGCGGTCAGCGGCCCGTAGAGGCGGGTGAGCAGCAGGGCCAGGCTGACCACCGCACCGGCGTTGATCGCGCCGGTGTAGGCCAGGTAGCCGCCGAGGCCGTAGACCAGCGCCTGCGCCAGCGCGGAGACCAGCGTGAGCGAGGTGAGGAAGACCCGGCTGACCATGGCCGTGCGCACCCCGATGTCGCGCACGCGCGCGGCCCGGTCGCCGAACTCGGCGGCCTCGCGGTCCGGGCGGCCGAAGAGCTTGACCAACGTGGCGCCGGGAGCGGAGAAGCGCTCCGTCATCTGGTTGGTCATGCCGGCGTTGAGGTCGGCTGCCTCCCGCTGCAGCCCAGCCATCTTCGACCCCATCCGCCGGGCGGGGACGACGAACACCGGCAGCAGCAGCAGGGCCAGCAGCGTCACCTGCCAGGACAAGGTGAGCATGACGGCCACCGTGAGCACCAGTTGCACCACGTTGGTGACCAGGCCGGACAGGGTGGAGGTGAAGGCCCGCTGGGCGCCGATCACGTCGTTGTTCAGCCGGGAGACCAGCGCCCCGGTGCGAGTGCGGGTGAAGAACGCCACCGGCATCCGCTGCACGTGGGTGAACACCGCTCGGCGCAGGTCCAGGATGAGGCCCTCACCGATGCGGGAGGCCTGCCAGCGCTCGGCCAGGCTCAGCCCCGCGTCGACCACGGCCAGCACCGCGATCACGATGGCGATCACCACGATGGTGGTCAGGCCCTCGCGCCCGACGATGACGTTGACCACCCGCCCGGCCAGCAGCGGCGTGAGCACGGCGATGATTGCCGAGGCCACCGTCACCACCAGCAGCCAGGACATGGCCCGCCGGTGCGGCTTGGCGAAGTCCCACACCCGCCGGACCGTGGCCCGCTCCACCTTCTTGCGGGGTTCGGCGGCCTGCATCGCGCCGCGCATCAAGCTCCAGCTGTTCTCCACAACCAGCCAGTGTGCCCGCTCGGCCCGACAGGTCTCCTCGCGCCTGTGCGGGCCGTGCCCGCCGGTCTCAGGTGGTCACGCGGCGCGCGGCGCGCCCTCGCCCGCGCAGTGCGACCTCAGCCTCGTTGAGCACCTGGTGCACAAAGCCGTAGGAGCGGCCCGAGCTCTCCGCGATGGTGCGGATGCTGGCGCCCTCCTCGTAGCGGCTCTTGAAGTCGCTCGCCAGCTGAGCCCGGTGCTCGCCCGCGATCCGCACACCCTTGGCCATCTCCATCACGTGCCTCCGTCTGGTGCTGTGTCACCTCTGTGTGGGCCGCTGTCGGCGGCTCTGGAGGTTGTTCGCACCACATCCCGGCACCGGTTCGATCTTCTTCCCGGCGGGACAAGTTCGAGCCGCGGCAGCGCAAGCAGGCCAGAGTCGTGCCCGACGGGCCGCGCAGGCCGAGGCGCGCGTCAGGCGAGCTGCACGAGCTCCAGGTACTCCTGTGACCAGTGGTCCTCGGAGCCGTCCGGCAGCAGGATGACCCGCTCCGGCTCCAGCGCCTCCACGGCACCAGGGTCGTGGGTGACCAGCACCACGGCACCGGTGTAGCTGCGCAGGGCGTCGAGCACCTGCTCGCGGGAGACCGGGTCGAGGTTGTTGGTGGGCTCGTCCAGCAGCAGCACGTTGGCCGCCGAGGACACCAGCCCGGCCAGCGCCAGGCGGGTCTTCTCACCACCGGAGAGCGTGCCGGCCGGCTGCTCCAGCTGGTCGCCGCTGAACAGGAAGGCGCCGAGCAGGCTGCGCAGCGAGGTCGCGTCGGTGTCCGGCGCGGCGTGGCGGATGTTCTCCCACACCGTGGCGTCGTGGTCGAGCGTCTCGTGCTCCTGGGCGAAGTAGCCCAGCTTGAGGCCGTGGCCCGGCTCGATCTCGCCGGCGTCGGGAGTCTCCGTGCCGGCCAGCATGCGCAGCAGGGTGGTCTTGCCGGCGCCGTTGAAGCCCAGCACCACCACTCGGCTGCCCTTGTCGATGGCCAGGTCCACGCCGGTGAAGATCTCCAGCGAGCCGTAGACCTTGGTCAGGTTCTTGGCCATCAGGGGCGTCTTGCCGCACGGGGCGGGCTCGGGGAAGCGGATCTTGGCCACCTTGTCGCTCACCCGCACGTCGTCCAGACCCGCGAGGAGCTTGTCGGCGCGCTTGGCCATGTTCTGCGCGGCGACGGCCTTGGTGGCCTTGGCCCCCATCTTGGCGGCCTGCACGCGCAGCGCGCCGGCCTTCTTCTCGGCGTTGGCCCGCTCGCGGCGGCGGCGCTGCTCGTCGGTGGCGCGCGCGTCGAGGTAGCGCTTCCACGTCATGTTGTAGATGTCGACCTCGCTGCGCACCGCGTCCAGGAACCAGACCCGGTTGACGACGTCGGCGAGCAGCTCCACGTCGTGGCTGATCACCACGAGCCCACCCTCGTGCTGCTGCAGGAAGCCGCGCAGCCAGGTGATGGAGTCGGCGTCGAGGTGGTTGGTGGGCTCGTCCAGCAGCAGTGTGGTGCCCGAGCGCCCGCCGCTGCCGTCGGAGGCGGCGAAGAGGATGCGGGCCAGCTCGACCCGGCGGCGCTGACCACCGGAGAGGGTGCTCAGCGGCTGGACGAGGATGCGGTCGGCCAGTCCGAGGTTGGCGCAGATCCGCGCGGCCTCGCTCTCCGCGGCATAGCCCCCGCGGGAGGAGAAGCTGTCCTCCAGCACGCCGTAGCGACGCACGGCAGCGTCGAGCTGCTTGCCGTCCACCAGCTCGGCCATGGTGGCCTGCTGCTTCTCCAGGTCGCGCAGCAGCTGGTCCAGCCCGCGGGCGGAGAGCACCCGGTCCTTGGCGGTGATCGACAGGTCACCCTCGCGGGGGTCCTGGGGCAGGTAGCCCATCTCCCCGGACCGGACCACGGTGCCCGCGTAGGGCTCGCCCTCGCCGGCCAGCACTCGCATGGTGGTGGTCTTGCCCGCACCGTTGCGGCCGACCAGGCCGATGCGGTCGCCGGGCTGGATGCGCAACCCCGAACCAGGCACGGACAGCAGTGTCCGCGCACCAGCGCGAATCTCAAGATCGGTTGCGGTGATCAACTAAGGCTCCCAGTGAACAGACGACAGCCTTCAAGTCTACGGGCGCGACGGCTCCTCCCCCGCCTACGCGGCGTCGTTGTGGTGGTTCCCACTGCAATCGGTAGCGTCAGGCAGCATGACCACTGCCTCTCTCCCGCCCCAGGACCTCGCCGGGCGCACCGCGCTCATCACCGGGGCCAGCCGGGGCATCGGCCTCGGCATCGCCGCCGAGCTGCTCTCCCGTGGCGCCAACGTCACCATCACCGCGCGCAAGGCCGACCAGCTCGAGGTGGCCGGCAAGCAGCTGGTGGAGGGCGGCAGCCCCGCGGTGGACCTGGGCCCGCGCGTGCTCACCGTGGCCGGCAACGCCGGCAGCGCCGACTCCCGGGCGGAGGCGGTGGCCCGCACCGTGGAGACCTTCGGGTCGCTGGACATCCTGGTGAACAACACTGGCATCAACCCCGTGTTCGGCGCGCTGATGGACGCCGACCTCGACGGCGTCCGCAAGATCTTCGACGTCAACGTGGTGGCCGCGCTCGGCTTCGTGCAGGAGGCGTACAAGGCGTGGATGGGTGAGCACGGCGGCAACGTGGTCAACATCGCCAGCGTCGCCGGTATTCGCTCCTCCGGGGTGATCTCCGCCTACGGCGCCTCCAAGGCGGCCCTGATCCGCCTCACCGAGGAGCTGGCCTGGCAGCTGGGCCCGTCCATCCGCGTCAACGCCGTCGCCCCGGCCGTGGTCAAGACCAAGTTCGCCGAGGCGCTCTACGCCGCCGGCGAGGAGGAAGCAGCGTCCGGCTACCCGATGAAGCGACTGGGTGAGCCCGAGGACGTGGCCAAGCTGGTCGGCTTCCTGGTCTCCGACGCTGCGTCCTGGATCACCGGCGACACCATCCGCGTGGACGGCGGCTCGCTGGCCACCGGCTGATCGTGACGCCCCCCACCGAGGCCGGCACCGCGGCGATCAGTGCTGACGTGCTGGTGCTCGGCCTCGGTCCGGCGGGGCGGGCGGTGGCCAGCGCGTGTGCCGCGGCCGGCCTGGACGTCGCCGCGGTGGACCCGCACCCGGACGCACCCTGGTCGAGCACCTACGGCGCGTGGGCCGACGAGCTGGTCTCCCCGGTGCCCCGGGTGGCGACCATCGCCCGGCCCACCGCGTGGAGCACCCGGGCGCACCACCTGCACCGGGCGTACACGGTGCTCGACAGCCCCGGCCTGCAGCAGTCGTTGCACCTGACCGGCGTCCGGGTGCACCAGGGAGCCGCACGCCCGGACGCGCGGGCGCTCACCGACGGCACCGCCCTGCACGCCCGGGTGGTGCTGGACGCCCGTGGCGCTCCGGCAGCCGGACGCACGCAGCAGACCGCCTACGGGGTGGTGGTGGACGCCGCCCTCGCCGAGGCCGCCACCGGCGGGCTGGACGCGCTGTTCATGGACTGGCGCACCGACCACGGCGCGGACCTCGGCACGCACCCCACCTTCCTGTACGCGGTGCCAGTCGGCGGCGGGCGGGTGCTGCTGGAGGAGACCTCGCTGGCGGCGCGGCCCGGCCTGGGCATGGACGAGCTGGCCCGGCGGCTGCGGGCGCGGCTGGCCGCCCGCGGGGTGCGGCTCACCGGCGCCGAGCCGGTGGAGCGGGTGCGGTTCGCGCTGGACACCCCGCTGCCCGTCCGCGAGTGGGCCGGGCGTCCGCCGGGCGTGGTGCGCCTGGGTGCCGCCGCTCCCCTGGTGCACCCGGCCAGCGGCTACAGCGTGGCTGCCGCGCTGCGGCTGGGCCCGGTGCTGGCCCAGGCCCTGGCCGCGGGGGCAGAGGCACCCCAGCTGCAGCAGCTGGTGTGGCCGGCGCGGGCCCGGGCCGTGCACGCGCTGCGGCTGCGGGGGCTGCGCACGCTGCTGTCGCTGGCACCGCCGCAGGTGCCGGAGTTCTTCGCGGCCTTCCTGGACCTGCCGCCTCACCACCAGCAGGCGTACCTGTCGGGGCGAGAGGACCTGGCGGGCACCGCCGCCGCCATGCGGGCCACCCTTGCTGCCCTGTCCCCGCCCATGCGCAAGGCCCTGCTGCGCGGGGCGCTCCTCGGATGAGGGCGCCCCGCAGCGACAGGGCCTTGCCGTGAGACGGTGCCGAGGCTGCTAGACGGTGAAGCCCAGGGCGCGCAGCTGCTCCCGGCCGTCCTCGTTGATCTTGTCCGGGCCCCACGGCGGCATCCAGACCCAGTTGATCTTCAGGTCGGAGCACATGCCGCCCTCGGTGAGCGCGGTGCGGGCCTGCGCCTCGATCACGTCGGTCAGCGGGCAGGCCGCCGAGGTCAGCGTCATGTCCACGGTGGCCACCCGGTCGGCGTCGACACGAATGTCGTACACCAGCCCGAGGTCCACCACGTTGATGCCGAGCTCGGGGTCGACCACGTCGCGCATGGCCTCCTCCAGGTCCTCCAGGGAGGGCAGGTCGGCACTGGGCTCGGCCGCACTGGAATCCGCTGCGGCCGGAGCGGCCGCAGCATCCAGGTCGGCCGCGGTGCGGCCGGCCCGGGGGTCGGTCGCGCCGGCCGCCTCGGCCACGGTGCCGGCCTCAGAAACGGTGTTGGTCTGCACCGCGGTGTCGGTCTCGCTCATCGGGTCACTCCTTCGTTCGAGCTCGCGTCCTCGGGCGCGGACTTGGCGTCCACCACCTGGGACACGGCGTCCTTGAAAGCCATCCAGCCCAGCAGCGCGCACTTCACCCGCGCCGGGTACTTCGACACTCCGGCGAAGGCCACGCCGTCGCCCAGCACGTCCTCGTCACCCGCCACGGTGCCACGGCTGCCCACCATCTCGCTGAACGCGCGGAGGGTGGACATGGCCTCGTCCACCCGCGTGCCGGTCACCAGGTCGGTGAGCACGGAGGTGGAGGCCTGGCTGATGGAGCAGCCCTCGCCGTCGTAGGAGATGTCCGCCACCACCTGCCCGTCCTCCGACAACGCCACCCGCAGGGTGATCTCGTCCCCGCAGGTGGGGTTCACGTGGTGAACCTCGGCGCCGTAGGGCTCCCGCAGACCGCGGCCGTGCGGGTGCTTGTAGTGGTCCAGGATGACCTGCTGGTACATCTGCTCCATCTGCACCGGGCTCAGCTCCCCACGCCGAAGAACGACTGCGCGCGGCGCACGGCGGCCACCAGCGCGTCCACCTCGGCCTCGGTGTTGTACAGCGCGAACGACGCCCGCACGGTGGCGGTGACGCCGAGGTGCTTGTGCAGCGGCCACGCGCAGTGGTGTCCCACCCGCACGGCGACGCCCTCGTCGTCCAGGATCTGGCCGACGTCGTGGGCGTGCACGCCGTCCACCACGAACGACACCGCCCCGCCCCGCTGGTCGGTGGTGGTGGGCCCGACGACGCGGACTCCCGCCAGCTCACCCAGCCCAGCCAGCGCCGCCTCGGTGAGCCGGCGCTCGTGGGCAGCCACGGCGTCCATGCCCAGGGCGCTGAGGTAGTCCACCGCGGCACCCAGCCCGATGGCCTGCGAGGTCATCGGCACCCCGGCCTCGAACCGCTGCGGGGCAGGCGCGTAGGTGGAGCCGGTCATCTCCACGGTCTCGATCATCGATCCCCCGGTGATGAACGGGGGCATCTGCTCCAGCAGCGACGCCCGGCCGTAGAGCACGCCGACGCCGGAGGGGCCGAGCATCTTGTGGCCGGAGAACGCGGCGTAGTCCACGTCCAGGGCGTGCAGGTCGACCGGGCCGTGCGGCACCGACTGGCAGGCGTCGAGCACGGTGAGCGCACCCACCGCGCGAGCGCGGGCGACCAGCTCGGCCACCGGCGGCACCGTGCCCAGCACGTTGGACTGGTGGGTGAAGGCGACGACCTTGGTGCGCTCGGTGAGCTGCAGCGAGTCCAGGTCCAGGCGGCCCTCCGGCGTCACCTCGTACCAGCGCAGGGTGGCGCCGGTGCGTCGGCACAGCTCCTGCCAGGGCACCAGGTTGGCGTGGTGCTCCATCCGGGTGACGACCACCTCGTCGCCCGGACCCACGGTGCGACCGGTGAACCGGTCGTCGCCGAGGGTGTGGGCGACCAGGTTGAGCGACTCGGTGGCGTTCTTGGTGAACACCAGCTCGCCCGGGCGCGCCCCGACGAAGTCGGCAAGGCGGGCCCGGGCGGACTCGTAGGCGTCAGTGGCCTCCTCGGCCAGCTGGTGCGCACCGCGGTGCACCGCCGAGTTGCAGGTGAGCAGGAACTCCCGCTCGGCGTCGAGCACCTGCAGCGGGCGGTGCGCGGTGGCCCCGGAGTCCAGGTACACCAGCGGCTTACCGTCCCGGACGGTGCGGGCCAGGATCGGGAAGTCCTCCCGGATCCGGGCCACGTCGAGCGCGGGCGCGGCGTCGTTGCCGTGCGCCGCGACCGCCGTCATGCTCAGACCGTCACATCCTGCTGGTTCGCCGTCAGCACCGCAGCCGCCTCGGCCTTGTCGGCGTTGGTGAACCGCACGTAGCCGTTGGTCTCCAGCTCGTCGGCCAGCTCGGGACCGCCGGACTCCACCACGCGGCCACCGGAGAACACGTGCACGTAGTCGGGCGTGATGTGCTTGAGGATGCGGGTGTAGTGCGTGATGAGCAGCACGCCGCCGTCGTTGTCGGCCTTGTAGCGGTTGACGCCGTCGCTGACGATGCGCAGCGCGTCCACGTCAAGGCCGGAGTCGGTCTCGTCCAGGATCGCGATCTTCGGCTTGAGCAGCGCCAGCTGCAGGATCTCGTGGCGCTTCTTCTCACCACCGGAGAAGCCCTCGTTGACGGAGCGCTCGGCGAACTCGGGCTGGATGTCCAGGTCGGCCATCGCGCTCTTGACCTCCTTGACCCAGTGGCGCAGCTTGGGGGCCTCGCCGCGGGTGGAGGTGACCGAGGTGCGCAGGAAGTTGGACATGGACACGCCGGGCACCTCGACGGGGTACTGCATGGCCAGGAACAGCCCGGCGCGGGCGCGCTCGTCCACGCTCATCGCCAGCACGTCCTCACCGTCGAGGGTGATGGAGCCGGAGGTCACCTCGTACTTGGGGTGGCCGGCGATGGCGTAGGACAGGGTCGACTTGCCGGAGCCGTTGGGCCCCATGATGGCGTGCGTCTCGCCGGAGCGGACGGTGAGGTTGACCCCGCGCAGGATCTGCTTGGTCGGCTCTGCGGCGTCACCGGTGTTCACGCTGACGTGCAGGTCGCGGATCTCCAGGGTGGACATCAGGTTGTGGTCTCCAGTTCAGGAAGGTCGGTGCGAGTGGGAGGGACGGACGCGCCGCCGGGGGCTGAGCGGGAGGCTCAGATGCCCACGGCGGAGAGCTCCGTCTCGATGGCGGCCTCGAGGCGCTCGCGCACCTCGGCGACGGTGATCTTGGCCAGCACCTCGTGGAAGAACCCACGAACCACGAGCCGACGCGCCTGCTCCTCGGTGATGCCCCGCGAGCGCAGGTAGAACAGCTGCTCGTCGTCGAAGCGGCCGGTGGCGCTGGCGTGCCCGGCGCTGACGATCTCGCCGGTCTCGATCTCCAGGTTGGGCACCGAGTCGGCGCGCGCGCCGTCGGTGAGCAGCAGGTTGCGGTTGAGCTCGAAGGTCTCGGTGCCCTCGGCAGCGGCGCGGATGAGCACGTCGCCGATCCAGACGGTGTGCGCGTCGCCGGCACCGCCGCTGTCCACGCCCTGCAGCGCGCCCTTGTACATCACGTCGGAGCGGCAGTGCGGCTGCGAGTGGTCCACGAAGAGCCGCTGCTCCAGGTGCTGGCCGGCGTCGGCGAAGTACACGCCGAGCATCTGCGCGTCACCGCCGGGCGCGGAGTACAGCACCGTGGGGGTGAGCCGGACCACGGAGCCGCCCAGGCTGATGGCGGTGTGCCGCAGCACCGAGTCGCGACCGAGCTTGGCGTGGTGCGACGCCACGTGCACGGCGTCGTCGGCCCAGTCCTGGACGGTGACCACGGTCAGGTGGGCGGAGTCGCCGACCACCAGCTCGAGGTTCTCCGCCAGGGTGCCGGAGCCGCGCTGGTCGACGACCACCACGGCGCGGGCGAAAGGCTCCAGCCGGATCTGGGTGTGCTCGTAGGCCACCTGGTCGACGCCGGGGCCGGTCACGGTGACCATGACGGGCTCGGCGACCTCGGTCTCCTTGGCCACGGTGACGACGGTGGCCTCGGTGAAGGAGCTCCACGCCTGGGCCGCGACACGGTCGGCGGGAGTGCCGGCCGCACCGATGCGCGGGTCGCTGCGGTCGGCCTTCTCCACGGTCACACCGTCCGGGGCGGTGATCTCCACGGTGGTGCGACCGGTGGCCGGGGCCGACCCGTCGTGCAGTCCGCGGAGGCGCTTGAGCGGGGTGAACCGCCACGCCTCGTCGCGGTGGGTGGGGACCTCGAAGGCCTCGACGTCGTAGGACGTGAAGGCGGCGCCACGGCTGACCGCCGGGACGACCGGGGTCTGGGTGGGACGCTCTGGTGCTGTGTTGGGCGCGCTCATGCTCAGCCCACGGCCCCTTCCATCTGTAGCTCGATCAGTCGGTTCAGCTCGAGGGCGTACTCCATGGGCAGCTCCCGGGCGATCGGCTCGACGAAGCCACGCACGATCATCGCCATCGCCTCGTCCTCCGTGAGCCCACGGCTCATCAGGTAGAAGAGCTGGTCGTCGCTGACCTTGGAGACGGTGGCCTCGTGGCCCATGGACACGTCGTCCTCGCGGATGTCCACGTACGGGTAGGTGTCGCTGCGGCTGATCTGGTCGACCAGCAGCGCGTCACACTTCACCGTGGACTTGGAGCCGTGCGCTCCCTTGTTGATCTGCACCAGCCCGCGGTAGGAGCTGCGGCCACCGCCCCGGGCCACCGACTTGCTGACGATGGTGGAGGTGGTGTTGGGCGCCAGGTGCAGCATCTTGGCCCCGGCGTCGGTGTGCTGGCCCTCGCCGGCGAACGCCACGGAGAGCACCTCACCGTGAGCGTGCTCGCCCATCATCCACACGGCCGGGTACTTCATGGTGACCTTGGAGCCGATGTTGCCGTCAATCCACTCCATGGTGGCGCCGGCCTCGGCCTTGGCGCGCTTGGTCACCAGGTTGTAGACGTTGTTCGACCAGTTCTGGATGGTCGTGTAGCGGCAGCGGCCGCCCTTCTTCACGATGATCTCCACGACCGCGGAGTGCAGGGAGTCCGAGCTGTAGATCGGCGCGGTGCAGCCCTCGACGTAATGCACGTAGGCGTCCTCGTCGACGATGATCAGCGTCCGCTCGAACTGGCCCATGTTCTCGGTGTTGATCCGGAAGTAGGCCTGCAGCGGGATCTCCACGTGCACGCCCTTGGGCACGTAGATGAACGACCCGCCGGACCACACCGCGGCGTTCAGCGCGGAGAACTTGTTGTCCCCGGCCGGGATCACCGAGCCGAAGTACTCCTCGAACAGCTCCGGGTGCTCGCGCAGCCCGGTGTCGGTGTCCATGAAGATGACGCCCTGCTCCTCCAGGTCCTCGCGGATGGAGTGGTAGACGACCTCGGACTCGTACTGCGCCGCCACGCCGGAGACCAGGCGCTGCTTCTCCGCCTCGGGGATGCCGAGCCTGTCGTAGGTCGCCTTGATGTCGGCGGGCAGGTCGTCCCAGGTGGCCGCCTGCTTCTCGCTGGAGCGCACGAAGTACTTGATGTTGTCGAAGTCGATGCCCGACAGGTCCGCACCCCAGCTGGGCATGGGCTTGCGGTTGAAGATGTCGAGGGCCTTGAGGCGCTTCTCGAGCATCCAGCTGGTCTCGCTCTTCTTCTCCGAGATGTCGCGCACGACGGCCTCGGACAGGCCGCGCTTGGCGACGGAGCCCGCTTCGTCGGAGTCCGCCCAGCCGAACGCGTAGTGGCCCAGGGAGGCGATCGTCTCGTCCTGGGTCATGGTCGGCGCGGCGACGGGCGTGGCGGCCGTCGGGTCGACCTCGTTCTGGGTGACTGTCATGCGTGCTCCTTTCGGAGAGCGGTGCGGTTCGGCGCGGGCTGCGCGCCGGTTGGTACGTGGGTGGTGCACACCGGGTCGCCGTTGGCGATGGTGGCCAGGCGCTGCACGTGGGTGCCGAGCAGGTCCGCGAACACGGAACGCTCGGCCTCGCACAGCTCTGGGAACTCTGCAGCGACCTCTGCCACCGGGCAGTGGTGCTGGCACAGCTGGACGCCGTTGCCGACCTCGCGGGTCGATGCGGCGTAGCCCGCGTCAGTCAGTGCCTGGGCCAGGCTATCGGCCGTGGCTGCGGCACTCTGGTTCGGCTGGACCCGACTGGTGATGGCGGCGACGCGGCGGCGGGCGAACTCCCGGACCGCTGAGTCTCCCCCGAGCTCGCGCAGCTGGCGCAGCGCGGACGCCGCCAGCTCCGACAAGCCCTCCGAGCGGCCGAAGCGCGCCCGGCCGGTCGCGGTGAGCAGGTACTGCCGGGCGGGCCTGCCCCGACCCCGGCGCACCAGGGCGGGTGCACTGATGCTGGTGGCCTCGTCGCTGGCCACCAGCGCGTCCAGGTGTCGCCGGATCCCCGCGGGGCTAACCCCGAGGGTCTGCGCCACGTCGGACGCCGTGACCGGACCCTTCTCCAGCAGCTCGCGGGCCACGCACTCCCGGGTCTGCTGCTCCTGGGCACGGTGGGGCACACCCAGGGACTTGGCCTGCTCGGTCCGTCCAGGCAGCGCCGCGGCGGCCCGCGGACGGGTCACCGGACTCTCCTGCGCAGATAGGACCTTTTTCACAACACTAGTGTGACGCAATTGCCGTGGCGCTGTCCACTCGTGGGCCGTGGCGGTGTGCCGTGTCACCACGCGTGACCCGACTAGGGTGTCGCTGTGACACCGGCGGGACGAACACGGCGTGGTGACGGTCCCAGGGTGGCGTCGTCCGCCTCCGCAGCGGCACCGCCCGCGGAGGCGGGACGTCCACCGGAGCACCGGCGCTCGGTGCTGAGCACCGGCATCGCCCGCCTGCACGACGTGGAGCCACCGGCCGCCGCGCTCTCCCGGGCCGAGCTGGCCCAGCTGCGCGCCGCCCGCCGCCTCGGCGCCACCGGCACCGTCCTGATGGCCCTGGGCTCGCTGGGCGCCGGCGCCAACCCGGTGCTGCAGAACCCGCTGCAGGGGGTGCGGCTGCTGGGCCTGCCCGCCCGGATGCCCGCCACCGCGCTGGCCATCACCATCACCGGGATGATCCTGGTGGTGCTGGCGTGGCTGGTGATCGGTCGCTTCGCCAGGGGCGGCGCCCCGCGCCGGATGTCCCGCTCCCAGCTCGACCGCACCCTGCTGCTGTGGGCGCTGCCGCTCACCGTGGCGCCGCCGATGTTCAGCAAGGACGTCTACTCCTACCTGGCGCAGAGCGAGATCGCCGCCCGCGGGCTGGACCCGTACGTGCTCGGGCCGGCGCAGGCACTGGGGGTGAGCAACGTCCTCACCCGCACGGTCCCCACCATCTGGCGGGACACCCCCGCCCCCTACGGGCCGTTCTTCCTGTGGATCGGGCGCGGCATCTCCTCGATCTCCCGGGACTCCATCCTCACCGGCATCTTCCTGCACCGGTTGCTGGCCCTGGTCGGGGTCGCGCTGATCGTGTGGGCCCTGCCCCGGCTGGCCCGGCGCTGCGGGGTGGCCCCGGTGTCCGCGCTGTGGCTGGGTGCGCTCAACCCGCTGGTGCTGTTCCACCTGGTCTCCGGCATCCACAACGAGGCGCTGATGATCGGCCTGATGCTGGCCGGGGTCGAGCTGGCGCTGCGCGGGGTGGAGACCGCCGGGCCGCTGCGCGGGCGGGCCCTGCTGCTCCTCCTCGCCGGCTCCGCCCTGGTGGTGCTCTCCGCCGCGGTCAAGGTGCCCTCGTTGCTGGCGCTGGGCTTTGTGGGGATGGCGCTGGCCCGGCGGTGGGGGGCGAGCCTGCGTGCGGTGGTGGCGGCCGGGGCCCTGCTGCTCGGGGTGACGGCGGCGGTGTTCCTGCTCATCGGCGGGCTCAGCGGGCTGGGCTTCGGCTGGACCAAGACGCTGGGCACCGCCAACGCCGTGCGCTCCTGGATGTCGATGTCCACGCTGTCGGGCATGCTCACCGGCCTGGTCGGCAAGCTGCTGGGCCTGGGCGACCACACGTCAGCGATCCTCACCTACACCCGGCTCATCGGCTCGGCGCTGGCGACCTACGTGGGGGCCCGGATGCTCTTCGCGGTGCTGCGCGGGCGCCTGCACGCCGTGGGCGGGCTGGGCATCACCCTGGGAGCAGTGGTGCTGCTGTTCCCGGTGGTGCACCCCTGGTACCTGCTCTGGGCGGCGATCCCGCTCGCGGCGTGGGCGTCGGCGCCGGCCTACCGCCGGGTGGCGGTGGCGGTGTCCGCGGCCGTGGCGGTGCTGCTGATGCCCAACGGCGCGGAGTATCCGCCGTTCGTCATCGTGGAGGCCGCGGCGGCTGCCGTGGTCGTCGCCCTGGTCGCGATGTTCCTCACCCGCAAGGTGCTGCCGTGGCGGGAGTTCCTTCGGCCTGCCGCTCTGCCCGGTCGACCGGCCGCATACGCTGGCACCCCGTGACCTCTGCTTCCTCCGCGCCACCCGCTGCCGCCGTGCAGCTGCGCGACGTGGTCAAGTCCTTCGGTCCCACCACCGCGGTAGCCGGGCTCAGCCTCGAGGTGCAGCCCGCCCAGGTGCTGGCGCTGCTCGGCCCCAACGGCGCCGGCAAGACCACCACCGTCGAGATGTGCGAGGGCTTCTCCGCCCCCGACTCCGGCACCGTGCGCGTGCTCGGCCTCGACCCGGTGGGCCAGAGCGACGAGCTGCGTCCGCGGATCGGGGTGATGCTGCAGGGCGGTGGCGCCTACCCGGGTGCGAAGGCCGGGGAGATGCTCCGCCTCATCGCGGCCTACTCCGACCGCCCGCACGACCCGGACTGGCTGCTGCGCACGCTCGGGCTCACCGACGCGGTGCGCACGCCCTACCGGCGGCTCTCCGGCGGGCAGCAGCAGCGCCTGGCGCTGGCCTGCGCGCTGGTCAACCGCCCGGAGCTGGTGTTCCTGGACGAGCCGACTGCCGGTCTGGACGCCCAGGCCCGGCTGCTGGTCTGGGACCTGGTGGACGGGCTGCGCCGCGACGGGGTGAGCGTGGTGCTCACCACCCACCTCATCGACGAGGCCGAGGAGCTGGCCGACCACGTGGCGATCGTGGACGCCGGACGGATGGTCGCCGAGGGCACGCCCGCCGAGCTGACCACCGTCGGGGCCGAGCAGCAGCTGCGCTTCTCCGCGCCCAGCCGCCTGGACGTCGAGCTGTTGGCGCTGGCGCTGCCGGAGGGCTACATCACCTCGGAGCCACAGCCGGGGCGCTACCTGGTGGAGGGCGAGATCACCCCGCAGGTGCTGGCCACGGTCACCTCCTGGTGCGCGCGGATGGACGTGCTCGCCACCGACCTGCAGGTGGCACGACGCAGCCTGGAGGACGTGTTCCTCGAGCTGACCGGACGGGAGCTCAGACGATGACAGCGCAAGCCGATGCCCGCGGGCAGGCCGAGCCGCGCTTCCCCGCCGGGACCTTCGCACCGGACCCGCGCCCGGCCACCCCGGGGCGGATGCTGCTGGCCCAGGGCCGGCTGGAGCTGCTGCTGCTGCTGCGCAACGGCGAGCAGCTCCTGCTCACGATGCTCATCCCGATCACGCTGCTGGTGGGTCTGAGCCTGCTGCCGATCGTGGACCTGCCCGAGCCCCGGGTGGACTCGGTGGTGCCGGGTGTGATGGCTCTCGCCGTGATGTCCACCGCGTTCACCGGGCAGGCCATCGCGGTCGGCTTCGACCGCCGCTACGGCGCCCTCAAGCGGCTGGGCGCCACCCCGCTGCCGCGCTGGGGGATCCTCGGCGGCAAGGTGGCCGCGGTGCTCGTGGTGGTGGCGCTGCAGGCGCTGCTCCTCGGGGTGATCGGCCTGGCCATCGGCTGGCGGCCCAGCGTCGCTGGACTTGCCCTCGGCGTGATCGCCCTGGCAGTGGGGACTTTCGCCTTCGGCGCGCTGGGCCTGCTGATCGGCGGCTGGCTCAAGGCCGAGATCGTGCTGGCGCTGGCCAACATCATCTGGTTCGTGCTGCTGGGCCTCGGCGGCATCGTGGTTCCGTTGGACCGGCTGCCCGACGCCCTCGCCGAGATCGCCCGGCTGCTGCCCTCCGGGGCGCTCACCGAGGTGCTGCGCGAGGCGACCATGCACACGTCGGTGAACCTGACCGGGCTGCTGGCGCTGCTCGTGTGGGGTGTGGTGGGAGCGCTCGCCGCGACCCGCACCTTCCGCTTCACCTGACTCCCCCTACCATCGTTCACGTGCACCTCCCCGGCCTCTCGGCACTCCCCCAGCTGTCCGTTCCCGCCCAGCGCAGGTTCACCTTCGTGGCCGCGCTGACCCAGGCCGGGATCGCGGTCACCGGGGCGGTCGTGCGGGTCACCGGGTCGGGCCTGGGCTGCCCCACCTGGCCGCAGTGCTTCCCCGGCAGCATGGTGCCGACCGGCGCCCACGACGTCCCCGCCTACGAGCAGGCCATCGAGTTCGGCAACCGCCTGCTCACCTACGTGGTGACCGCGGCGGCGGTGGCGGTGCTGCTGGTGGTGCTGCGCGCAGGACGGCGCACGTCGCTCAAGCGCTACGCGTGGTCGCTGCCCCTGGGCACCGTGGTGCAGGCCGTGCTCGGCGGCATCACCGTGCTCACCGGGCTGGAGTGGTGGACCGTCGCCCTGCACCTGCTGGTCTCCACCGTGCTGGTCTGGCTGGCGGTGCAGCTGCACGTCGGGGTGGGCCAGCCGGACACCGGGCAGCCGCACCTGACGGTGCCGCCGCCGCTGCGGACGCTGCTCGCCGTGGCCACCGCCGTGCTCGCCGCCCTGATGGTCGCCGGGACCATGGTCACCGGCGCAGGACCGCACGCCGGCAACTCCGAGACCCCCCGCCTGGACCTCGACATCCCGGCACTGGCCCAGCTGCACGCCGAGCTGCTGGTCGGCTACCTGGGCCTGCTCGTCGGTGCCTACTTCGCCTTCAAGGCGGTGGCCGCACCCCGCGCTGTCCTGCGGCAGTGGTGGATCCTCGCCGCGGTGGTGCTCGCTCAGGGCGGGATCGGGGTGGTGCAGTACTTCACCGGCGTCCCCGAGGCGCTGGTGGCCGCCCACGTCGCTGGTGCGTGTGCCACCACCTGGGCCATGGCCGCGCTCTGGGCCAGGACCCGCGTGCGGACGCCGCTCACCGAGGACCTGGCCGACCGCTCGCCCCAGCTGAGCCCGGCCGCTGCCCACTAGGCCGCAGCGGCGGCCGGGGCGGCCTGCTCGCTAGCAGCCACCGCCACCCCCGTCGCCACCGCCACCGCCGTCACCGCCTCCGCCGTCGAAGGAGGAACCGCCGTGGGAGAAGGAACCGCCACCGTCGAAGCCGGACGTGGGGGACTCGCTGGTGGTCCGGCCCTGCGGGCCCGGGCGGTGCCGTCGCGCGACCAGGGTGGCGATGGCAACCACGACGAGCATGAGGCCCATGAAGACGAACGGGTTGTTCAGCGGCAGGTGGATCGCCCTGCGCACACCGTCGGGGACGAAGGCGAAGCGCACGTGCTCGTCGATCACCACGAGCGCAGGGATGCTCAGCAGCACGGCCAGCTGCAGGCCGGGGCCGGGACGACGACGACGCGCAGGCACGGGGGGCACAGCAGGACCCTAGTGCGGAGAAGGTGCGCGCGTGCGCCGTTCACGCACGCGCGCCGGGTGGGCTAGGCCAGGCGGGCCGAGCGCCGCACCCAGTCCGCCGGATCCCGGTCGACCACGCAGTACTCCCGACCGGCCGGGTCGCGCAGCACCGTCCAGTCCTCGGTGCGCCGCACCACCTCGGCGCCCAGACCCTCGTGCCTGCGCACCTCGGCGTCCCGGTCGGCCGCAGCGACGTCCAGGTGCGCCCGGGTGGGACCGCTCTCCTCGTCCAGCCGCTGCAGGAGCAGGTGCATCGGCAGCTCGTCGGGCGAGACGAGCCGCTCGAACACCATCGAGGTGATCCTCGGTTGCACCGGCCAGCCGGTCAGCTCGCGCCAGAACGCCGCCTCGGCGTCGTAGCGGTCCCGGGCGACGTCGATGCAGATCTGGTCGACCGCGGACGCGCCCTCCGGCCAGGGTGCCGGTGCCGCGCGGCGCGACTCCCCGGCGTGCGCCACCAAGCAGAACGGCAGGCCGCCGGGCGAGGTGAGCACCACCAGCCCGTCCCTGGGTCGGCTGGTGACCGTCGCCCCCAGCGCGGTGGCCTCGGCCACCGCCTGGTCGAGGCCGGCGACGTAGAGGTCGAGGTGCACCCGGGGCGCGTCGTCGACCTCCTGCAGCCACAGGTGTGGATCTGCGTCCACCGGCTCCAGCGGCACCAGCTCGCCGTGCTCTCCCCGGGGCGTGGCGGACACCGCGTGCCCGCTCACCGAGCTCCAGAACCGCGCGAGCTGCTCGCCCTGGGACGCTGGGGTGTCCAGGAAGGCGTTGATCCACCGCACCGGCACGTTCATCGCGTCGAGGCGGAGCTACTTGTCGCGAGCCAGGTACCCGGCCATCCTCTTGGCCAGGCCCTTGGGGGTCTTCACCGCGCCGGCGAGCTCACGGTCCCACTCGGCCTGCGTGGCGGTGGAGCGGGCCACCAGCTGCTCGGCGGTCTCCATGTCCGGAACCACCACGTCGCCCAGCGTGCCGTCGGCACCGACCAGCGTCACCCGCACGGCGCTGCGGCCGACGTACTGCACCACCGCGGTGGCACCGTCGCCGTGCTCGGCGGCGAACTTGTCCACCGTGCTCACCGCGCCCTTGGGGGCGTCGGGGTCGACTGGTTTCAGCTCGTTCGGCTCGCTGTCGCTCATGCGAGCACCTTAACGGGTCAGCCGGGGAGCCCATCGGGTAGGACTTACCCCGTGCGCGCCATCCAGATCACCGCCACCGGCGGACCCGAGGTCCTCGTCCCCACCACCGTCGCCGAGCCCGTGCCGGGGCCGGGCGAGCTGCTGGTCAGCGTGGCCGCGGCGGGGGTCAACTACATCGACACCTACTACCGGACCGGCCAGTATCCGGTGGAGCTGCCGTCCGTGCCCGGCCTGGAGGGCGCCGGCGTGGTGCAGGCCCTCGGCGCGGACGTCACCGACTTCGCGGTGGGTGACCGGGTGGCCTGGTGCTCCGCACCGGGCAGCTACGCCGAGCAGGTGGTGGTGCCCGCCAGCGCCGCCGTGGCGGTACCGGCCGGCGTGCCGGACGACCAGGCGGCCTCGGCGCTGCTGCAGGGCATGACGGCGCACTACCTGCTCACCTCCACCTACCCGGCCCAGCCCGGCGACACGGTCCTGCTGCACGCCGGCGCGGGCGGGGTGGGGCTGATGCTGACCCAGCTGGCGGTGGCCGCGGGCGTCACCGTCATCACCACGGTGTCCACCGACGCCAAGGCCGAGCTCTCCCGCACGGCCGGCGCCGCGCACGTGCTGCGCTACGGCGACGACCTGGCTGCGCAGGTGCGCGAGCTGACGGCGGGCGAGGGGGTGGCGGCGGTCTACGACGGCGTGGGCGCGGCCACCTTCGACGCCAGCCTGGCCGCGCTGCGGGTGCGCGGGACCTTGGCGCTGTTCGGGGCTGCCAGCGGGCCGGTGCCACCGGTGGACCCCCAGCGGCTCAACGCGGCGGGGTCGCTCTACCTCACCCGCCCCACGCTGGCGCACTACACGCGCAACCGCCCGGAGCTCACCTGGCGGGCCGACGCCGTGTTCGGGGCCGTCGTTGACGGCAGCCTGCGGGTGCGCGTGGGAGCCACCTACCCGCTGTCCGAGGCCGCCCAGGCGCACCGCGACCTGCAGGCGCGGTCCACCACGGGTTCGCTCGTCCTGCTGCCGGAGCCGAGCGGGAGGAACAGCTAGAGCAGGGTGGGCAGGTTCAGCACGGAGTCGACCGCGATGCCGATGAACAGCAGCGACAGGTACGTGTTGGACAGGTGGAAGAGCTTCATCGGGTTGGTCTGCCGACCGGCCTTGGTGGCCGCGTACAACCGGTGGGCCATCACCAGGAACCAGGCGCCGGTGAGCACGGCCACGGCGGCGTAGAGCCATCCGGTGGCCGGCAGCAGCAACAGGCTGACCGCCACCATCACCCAGCTGAAGAGCACGATCTTGCGCGTGACCTCCTGCGCGGTGGCCACCACCGGCAGCATCGGCACGCCGGCCGCGCGGTAGTCCTCCTTGTAGCGCATCGCCAGCGCCCAGGTGTGCGGCGGCGTCCAGAAGAAGATGATTCCGAACATGACCGCTGCCGGCCACTCCACCGTGCCGGTCACCGCGGCCCACCCGATGACCACCGGCATGCACCCGGCGGCGCCGCCCCACACCACGTTCTGGGTGGTGCGGCGCTTGAGCACCAGGGTGTAGACGAGGACGTAGAAGAGGATGGTCGCCACGGCGAGGACACCGGCGAACAAGTTGGTGGTGGCCCACAGCCAGAAGAAGGACAGCACGCCCAGCGCGAGCCCGAAGACCAGCGCGTGCCGGGTGGGCACGGTCTCCCGGGCGAGGGCGCGTCGAGCTGTGCGCTTCATCACCTTGTCGATGTCGGCGTCAGCCACGCAGTTGAGCGTGTTGGCGCTGGCCGCGGCGAGCATCCCACCGAACAGGGTGGTGAGCACCAGCAGCGGCAGGGGCAGCGGCAGCGGGTCGACACCGCGCTGCGCCAGCAGCATCGCCGGGATGGTGGTGACCAGCAGCAGCTCGATCACGCGGGGCTTGGTCAGCCCGACGTAGGCGCCCACCTTGGCGCGAAGGCGCTGACCAGCACCGTGACCCGGCCCCGGCGTCGCCTGCGCTCGGCTGGTCCGTTCCGCTGTCCGCACCGCTTCTCCTCAAATAAGATTCGGCCGTCAGTACAGAACTGTGACCCTCTACCGCGAGCAATGGTAGACGGCCTGCGGGCCACCACCCGCCCCGCACCGAGGAGTGTGGCGAGAACGTCAGCCCCGGGGTGACGGGGCATCGGCAGCCGGTGGCGCCCAAGATCATCGCCGACATCGTCATTGTGGTGCAGCCGCACTAGGCTTGGCCGCAGACAACGGGCAACCGGAGGCAGGACCCCGACGCCACCCTGTGCGCCGCACGGCGTTGACGTCGGGTCTCACCGCTGGTCCCACCCAGCAACAGTGTCAGGAGCCCCACGACGTGCCGGTGACCGCCGAGATCAGTGCCCTCACTCGACCCAACTACCCCGACGGCTGGTCGGAGCTGGACACCCGCGCCGTGGACACCGCGCGGGTGCTGGCCGCCGACGCCGTGCAGCACAAGGGCAACGGCCACCCCGGCACCGCGATGAGCCTGGCGCCGCTGGCCTACACCCTCTTCCAGCGGGTGATGCGCCACGACCCCACGGACGCCGACTGGATCGGTCGCGACCGCTTCGTGCTCTCCGCCGGGCACTCCAGCCTGACGCTGTACATCCAGCTGTACCTGGCCGGCTACGGGTTGGAGCTGCAGGACCTCAAGGAGCTGCGCACCTGGGGCTCGGCCACCCCCGGCCACCCCGAGCACCGGCACACCCCGGGCATCGAGATCACCACCGGCCCGCTGGGCCAGGGGCTGGCCTCGGCCGTGGGCATGGCGATGGCGGCCCGCCGCGAGCGCGGCCTGTTCGACCCGGAGCCGGAGCTGGGCCAGAGCCCGTTCGACCACCACGTGTACGTGATCGCCTCCGACGGTGACATCGAGGAGGGCATCACCTCCGAGGCGTCCTCGCTCGCCGGCACCCAGCAGCTCGGCAACCTCGTGGTGATCTACGACGACAACAAGATCTCCATCGAGGACAACACCGACATCGCGCTGAGCGAGGACACCGCCAAGCGCTACGAGGCCTACGGCTGGCACGTTCAGGTGGTGGAGGGCGGCGAGGACGTCGTGGCCATCGAGCGGGCGCTGCTTGCAGCCCGGGACGAGACGAGCCGTCCCTCGATCATCGTGCTGCGCACCATCATCGGCTACCCCGCCCCGAAGAAGATGAACACCGGTGCCGCGCACGGTGCCGCCCTCGGCGACGAGGAGGTCGCCGCCGTCAAGAAGGAGCTGGGCTTCGACCCGGAGAAGTCCTTCGAGGTGAGCGACGAGGTCATCAAGCACACCCGGCAGGCCAAGGACCGCGGCACCGCGGCGCACGAGGACTGGGAGCCCACCTTCCAGGCCTGGGCCGAGCGCGAGCCCGAGCGCAAGCAGCTGCTGGACCGGCTCCTGGGCCGCACGCTGCCCGACGGCTACGCCGACAACCTCCCCACCTGGTCCACCGACGACAAGGCCGTGGCCACCCGCAAGGCGTCGGAGGCCGTGCTCAACGCCCTCGGCCCGGTGCTGCCCGAGCTGTGGGGCGGCTCGGCCGACCTGGCCGGCAGCAACAACACCACCATCAAGGGCTCGGACTCCTTCGGCCCCACGTCGATCTCCACCGACACCTGGACCGCCCAGCCCTACGGGCGCACCCTGCACTTCGGGGTCCGCGAGCACGCCATGGCGGCGGCGCTCAACGGCATCGCGCTGCACGGGCCCACCCGCCCCTACGGCGGCACCTTCCTGGTGTTCAGCGACTACGAGCGTCCCGCGCTGCGGCTGGCCGCGCTGATGAAGTCGGCCGTGATCCACGTCTGGACGCACGACTCCATCGGCCTCGGCGAGGACGGCCCCACCCACCAGCCGATCGAGCACCTGGCCACGCTGCGGGCCATCCCCGGCTTCAGCGTGGTGCGCCCTGGCGACGCCAACGAGACCGCCGCCGCCTGGAAGGCCGTGCTGGAGCGCCCCGAGGGCCCCGCCGGTCTGGCGCTCACCCGGCAGAACATCCCGATCCTGGCGGGCACCAGCACCGAGGGCGTCGCCCGCGGCGGCTACGTGCTGCAGGACGCCGAGGCGGGCCCGCTGCAGGTGATCCTCATCGGCACCGGCTCCGAGCTGCAGATCGCGGTGGCCACCCGGGAGACCCTGGAGGCACAGGGCATCGGTGCGCGCGTGGTCTCCATGCCCTGCGTGGAGTGGTTCGAGGAGCAGGACGCCGACTACCGGGAGTCCGTGCTCCCCGCCGCGGTCAAGGCCCGCGTGGCGGTGGAGGCGGCCTCGCCGCTGACCTGGTACCGCTACGTCGGGGACGCCGGCGAGATCGTCGGCCTCGACCACTTCGGTGCGTCCGCCGACTACGAGACGCTCTACCGAGAGTTCGGCATCACCGATGAGGCGGTGACGGCTGCCGCGCAGCGGTCCCTCGCCCGAGTGGAGGCATGACAACCATGACAGACGTGAACACCGCAGGCACCAGCCCTGCGACCGAGCAGAACCCGAACCTGGCCGCGCTGTCGGCGGCCGGGGTGAGCGTGTGGCTGGACGACCTCTCCCGGGAGCGGCTGCGCACCGGGAACCTGGCGCAGCTGGTGCAGACCCGCAGCATCGTGGGCGTCACCACCAACCCGACGATCTTCGCCGGGGCGCTGTCCAAGGGCGACGCCTACGACGCCCAGCTGCGTGAGCTGGCCGCCCAGGGCGCTGACCTCGACACCACCGTGCGGGTGCTGACCACCGACGACGTCCGGGAGGCCTGCGACGTCCTGCGCCCGGCGTGGGAGGCCAGCAGCGGCCGCGACGGCCGGGTCTCCATCGAGGTCGACCCCCGCCTGGCGCACGAGACCGACAAGACCGTCGAACAGGCGGTCGAGCTGTGGAAGATCGTCGACCGGCCGAACGCGATGATCAAGATCCCCGCCACCGAGGAGGGGCTGTCGGCCATCACCCAGACCCTGGCCCAGGGAATCAGCGTCAACGTGACCCTGATCTTCTCCGTCGAGCGGCACCGTGCGGTGATCGACGCCTTCCTCGACGGGCTGGAGCAGGCCAGGACGGCCGGGCACGACCTCGCCACCATCGAGAGCGTGGCGTCGTTCTTCGTCTCCCGCGTGGACAGCGAGGTGGACAAGCGCCTGGAGGCCATCGGCACGCCGGAGGCGATGGAGCTGCGCGGCAAGGCTGCCCTGGCCAACGCCCGCCTGGCCTACGGCGCCTTCGAGGAGGTCTTCCAGGTCGGCTCCCGCTGGGCCGAGCTGGCCAAGGAGGGCGCACACCCGCAGCGCCCGCTGTGGGCCTCCACCGGAGTGAAGAACCCCGACTACTCCGACACCATGTACGTCAGCGAGCTCGTGGCGCCGAACACGGTGAACACCATGCCGGAGAAGACCCTGGAGGCCTTCGCCGACCACGGCGTGGTCACCGGCGACACCGTCAGCGACACCTCGGTGGCCGCCCAGGAGGTGTTCGACAGCCTGGAGCGCGTGGGCATCGACATCACCGAGGTCTTCCTCGCGCTGGAGAACGAGGGCGTGGAGAAGTTCATGGGCTCCTGGTCCGAGCTGTCCGAGACCGTGCAGGGCCAGCTGGACAGCGCCGCGAAGGCCTGAGCACGGCTGGTCCACCCGCCCCGAGCAACGAACGTCGAGCGACACCGAGGAGTACCTAGTGGCCCCTTCCGCCGGGTGGACCAACCCGCTGGCCGAGGGCTGGGTCAACCCGCTGCGTGACAGCAGGGACAAGCGGCTGCCGAGGATCGCCGGGCCTTGTGGCCTGGTGATCTTCGGCGTCACCGGTGACCTGGCCCGCAAGAAGCTGATGCCGGCCGTGTACGACCTGGCCAACCGAGGCCTGCTGCCGCCCGGCTTCGCGCTCGTCGGGTTCGCCCGGCGGGAGTGGGCCGACGAGGACTTCGGCAAGGTGGTGCACGACGCGGTGCGCGAGTACGCCCGCACGCCGTTCCGCGAGGACGTCTGGAACGCCCTCGCCGAGGGGTTCCGCTTCGTGCAGGGCAGCTTCGACGACGACGCGGCGTTCGACAGCCTGGCCGCCACCCTCGCCGAGCTCGACCGGGTGCGGGGCACCGGCGGCAACCACGCCTTCTACCTGTCGGTGCCGCCGGCGGCGTTCCCCACCGTCTGCGAGCAGCTGTCCCGCTCGGGCCTGGCCAAGCAGACCGACGGGGAGTGGCGGCGGGTGGTGATCGAGAAGCCCTTCGGCCACGACCTGCAGAGCGCCCGCGAGCTCAACGCGGTGGTCAACGAGGTGTTCCCCGAGGACTCGGTGTTCCGCATCGACCACTACCTCGGCAAGGAGACGGTGCAGAACATCCTGGCGCTGCGCTTCGCCAACCAGCTGTTCGACCCGATCTGGAACGCCCACTACGTCGACCACGTGCAGATCACCATGGCCGAGGACATCGGGCTCGGCGGCCGGGCCGGCTACTACGACGGCATCGGCGCCGCCCGCGACGTCATCCAGAACCACCTCCTGCAGCTGCTGGCGTTCATCGCCATGGAGGAGCCGATCAGCTTCGACCCGCACGAGCTGCAGGCCGAGAAGATCAAGGTGCTCTCCGCCACCCGGCTGGTGCAGCCGCTGGACGACACCACCGCCCGCGGGCAGTACACCGGCGGCTGGCAGGGCGGCCAGCAGGTGGTGGGGCTGCTGGAGGAGGAGGGCTTCGCCAAGGACTCCACCACCGAGACGTTCGCGGCGATCACCGTGGACGTGGACACCCGCCGCTGGGCGGGGGTGCCGTTCTACCTGCGCACCGGCAAGCGGCTGGGCCGGCGGGTCACCGAGATCGCGGTGGTGTTCAAGCGGGCGCCACACCTGCCCTTCGACAGCACCATGACCGAGGAGCTGGGCCAGAACGCACTGGTCATCCGGGTGCAGCCCGACGAGGGCATCACCATGCGCTTCGGCTCCAAGGTCCCCGGCAGCGGGATGGAGGTGCGCGACGTGAGCATGGACTTCAGCTACGGCCAGGCCTTCACCGAGTCCTCCCCCGAGGCCTACGAGCGGCTCATCCTGGACGTGCTGCTGGGCGAGCCGTCGCTGTTCCCGGTGAACGCCGAGGTGGAGCTGTCCTGGAAGATCCTCGACCCGGTCATCCGGCACTGGGCCGCGGAGGGGCGCCCCGAGCCCTACGTCTCGGGCACCTGGGGACCGGAGTCGGCGCACGAGATGATGGCCCGCAGCGGCCGCAGCTGGAGACGACCATGATCATCGACCTCCCGGCCACCACCACCGGCAAGGTGAACCGGCAGATCGTCGACCTCCGCAAGAGCGGCGGCGCGGTCACCCTCGGGCGGGTGCTCACCCTGGTGATCTCCACCGACGACAACGTGCAGACCGAGGCCATCATCGACGCGGCCAACGACGCCAGCCGGGAGCACCCCTGCCGGGTGATCGTGCTGGCTCGCGGTGCCCGCAAGGCCGCCACCCGCCTGGACGCACAGATCCGGGTGGGCGGTGACGCCGGCGCCTCGGAGGTGGTGGTGCTGCGGCTCTACGGCCCGCTCGCTGACCACGCCGCCAGCGCCGCGGTGCCATTCCTCCTGCCGGACACCCCGGTGATGGCCTGGTGGCCCGGCGAGCCGCCGGCCAACCCCGCCGCCGACCCGGTGGGCCAGCTCGCCACCCGGCGGATCACCGACGCGTCCTCGTCCAAGAACCCCGGTCGCGCCCTGCTGCAGCGCGCGGCGAGCTACGCCCCCGGCGACACCGACCTGTCGTGGAGCCGGCTGACCACCTGGCGGGCCCTGCTGGCCAGCGCGCTGGACCAGCCGCCCTACGACCCGGTGCGCTCGGCGACGGTCACCGGTGGACCCGACTCCCCCTCCTCGGACCTGCTGGCCGGGTGGCTCGCGGCGTTCCTGGACGTGCCGGTCAAGCGGGTGCGCAAGGGCGAGGGCCTGGGCTCGGTGGTGCTGGACCGGGTGTCCGGCCCGGTGGCGCTGGTGCGCCCGGCCGGCACCGCGGGGGTGCTCACCCAGCCCGGTCAGCCCGACCGGTCGGTGGCGCTGGGGCGCCGCCAGATCAAGGAGTGCCTGTCCGAGGAGATGCGGCGGCTGGACTCCGACGAGATCTACGCCCGCGCGCTGCAGGGGCTGACCATGGTGAAGCGATCCCGGTCGGCGACCTCCCGGTTCGCGGTGGACGACGGCTCGGCCAGCCACGAGGAGATGGTGTGAGCACGCCGCAGGTGGTGGTGCACAGCAACGCGGACGTGCTGGCTGCGGCCCTGGCGGCTCGGCTGGTGACCACGCTGGTGGACGCGCAGACGGCCAAGGGCAGCGCCTCGGTGGTGCTCACCGGCGGCGGGGTGGGCATCGCCCTGCTGGAGCAGCTGCGCAGCTCCCCCGCCTGCTACGCGGTGGACTGGTCCAGGGTGGACGTGTACTTCGGCGACGAGCGCTTCCTGCCCACCGGCGACCCGGAGCGCAACGAGACGCAGGCGCGGCTCGCCCTGCTGGACCACGTCGGGGTCGATCCCGAGCGGGTGTTCGCCATGCCGGCCTCCGACGGACCCGACGGCGACGACCCGGAGGCGGCCGCGCGGCGGTACGCAGCGGTGCTCGCCGGGCAGGCCCAGCCGGAGGACCACGGCTCGGTACCCCGCTTCGACGTGCTGATGCTGGGCATGGGCGGCGAGGGCCACGTGGCGTCGATCTTTCCCGAGTCACCCGCGGTGCACGAGACCGAGCGCAGCGTGGTGGGGGTGCGCGGCTGCCCCAAGCCGCCGCCCACCCGCATCTCCCTGACCCTGCCCGCCATCCGGCAGGCCGCCCAGGTGTGGCTGTGCGTGGCCGGGGAGGCCAAGGCAGCCGCGGTGCAGCTGGCGCTGGAGGGCGCGGGCGAGGTGGCTCTGCCCGCCGCGGGGGCCACCGGCCAGCGACGCACCCTGTGGGCGCTGGACCGCTCCGCCGCGGCGCGCCTGCCCCGGGAGCTGCTGCCGCCGCTGAGCTAGCCGCGGACCGACACGACGCCGCCCGGCGGTCCCTCGCGGGACGGCCGGGCGGCGTCGTGAGATCAGCTGTGCTGGTCGATCAGTGGGCGGCGCTCAGACGTCGAGCTTGATCGCCAGGCCGATGCCGACGATGCAGACCACCCAGATCAGGCCGATGAAGATGGTGATCCGGTCGAGGTTCTTCTCCACCACGTTCGAGCCGGACAGGTTCGACTGCACGCCACCACCGAAGAGGGTGGACAGTCCGCCGCCCTTGCCGCGGTGCAGCAGGATGAGCAGGATCAGCGCCATGCTGGCGATGATGAGCACAATCTGCAGGAACAGCTTCATGTAAGTCCTAGCTCTTTGGTCGCTCGGTGGTCGGTCTCGGTCGTGCGCGCGCCCAGCCTAACGCCCTGGTCGCCGCCCCCTCTCGGGTGGCGGCGACCAGGACGTGTCCGGCTCAGGGCAGCGGTCCCCCGGCGGCGATCGCGCACAGGGTGGCGAACTCCTCGCCCTTGAGGCTCGCGCCGCCGACGAGGGCACCGTCGACGTCGTTCTCGGCGACGATCTCGCCGACGTTCTTGGAGGTCACCGAGCCGCCGTAGAGCACGCGGACCGCAGCCCCGGCGGCGGCGCCGCCGAGCTCCACGAGCTCCTTGCGCAGCGCACCGCACACCTCCTGGGCGTCGGCCGGAGTGGCCACCCGCCCGGTGCCGATGGCCCACACCGGCTCGTAGGCGACCACCACGGACGCCACCTGCTCCGGGGTGCAGCCCGCGAGCGAACCACGCAGCTGGTCGACCGAGTAGCTCACCTGGTCACCAGCCTCGCGGACCTCCAGGCCCTCCCCCACGCACACGATGGGCGTGAGGCCGTGCCGGAAGGCCGCAGCGACCTTGGCCGAGACCACGGCGTCGGTCTCCGCGTGCATGCTGCGGCGCTCGGAGTGTCCGACCACCACGTAGGTGCAGCCCAGCTTGGCCAGCATGGAGCCGCTGATCTCACCGGTGTAGGCACCCGAGTCGTGCGCCGAGACGTCCTGGGCCCCGTAGGTCAGCCGCAGCTTGTCCCCGTCGATCAGGGTCTGCACGCTGCGGATGTCGGTGAAGGGCGGCACGACCGCCACGTCCACCTTGTCGAAGTACTTGTCCGGCAGGGCGAACGCGATCTTCTGCACCAGGGCGATGGCCTCGAGGTGGTTGAGGTTCATCTTCCAGTTGCCCGCGATCAGCGGGGTGCGAGAGCTCTTTGCCGTCGTCATCACGCCTCCAGCACTGCGAGGCCGGGGAGCTCTTTGCCCTCGAGGTACTCCAGCGACGCCCCACCACCGGTGGAGATGTGCGAGAAGCCGTCCTCGGGCAGGTCCAGCAGGCGCACCGCCGCGGCGGAGTCACCGCCACCGACCACGCTGAACGCGCCGTCGCGGGTGGCGGAGATGATGGCCTCGGCCACGCCTCGGGTACCACCGGCGAAGTTGGACATCTCGAACACGCCCATCGGGCCGTTCCAGAAGATCGTCCTCGCCTGCAGCAGACCACCGGTGAAGCGCTCCACCGTGGCCGGGCCGATGTCCAGACCCATGTGGCCCACCGGGATCTCGGTGGCGGGCACGGTCTGCACCGGCACGGTGCCGGAGAAGGCCTCCGCGACGACCAGGTCGACAGGCAGGTGGATCTTCTCGCCGAACCGCTCGAGCAGGTCGCGGCAGGTCTCGATCATCTCCGGCTGCAGCAGCGAGTCGCCGACCATGTGTCCCTGCGCGGCCAGGAAGGTGAAGCACATCCCGCCGCCGATGAACAGCGCGTCGACCTTCGGTGCGAGGGCCTCGATGACCGACAGCTTGTCGCTCACCTTGGACCCACCCAGCACCACCGCGTACGGCTTGGGCGAGTCGCCGGTGAGGGTGGCGAGCACCTTCACCTCCGCCTCGACCAGCAGCCCGGCGTGGTGCGGCAGGCGCTGGGCCACGTCGTAGACCGACGCCTGCTTGCGGTGGACCACACCGAACCCGTCGGAGACGAACGCACCGTTGGTGCCGGTGAGCGACACCAGCGCGTCCGCCAGCTCGCCGCGCTCCTCGTCGGACTTCGACGTCTCGCGCGGGTCGAACCGGATGTTCTCCAGCAGCAGCACGTCGCCGTCGGCCAGGTCGGCCGCGAGGCGCCGGGCCGAGGGGCCCACCACGTCGTCGGCCAGGGCCACCGGGCGGCCGAGCGCGTCGCCGAGCCGAGCCGCGACCGGGCCCAGCGACAGCGCGGGGTCGGGCTCGCCCTTGGGGCGACCCAGGTGCGCGGTGACGATCACCCGGGCGCCGGCCTCAGCCAGCGTGGTCAGCGTCGGGGCCGAGGCCTCGATGCGGCCGGCATCGGTGATGGTGCCGTCCTCGAGCGGAACGTTGAGGTCCGAGCGCACCAGGACGGTGCGTCCTGCGACGCCCGCGTCCAGGAGGTCCTGCAGAGTCTGCACAGCCCGGCTCAGAGCTTGGAGCCGACGAGACCGGTGAGGTCAACCAGGCGGTTGGAGTAGCCCCACTCGTTGTCGTACCAGCCGACGATCTTGACCTGGTTGTCGATCACCTTGGTGAGGCCGGAGTCGAAGATGCACGACGCCGGGTCGGTGACGATGTCGGAGGACACGATGGGCGCCTCGGTGTAGACCAGGATGCCCTTGAGCTCGCCGTCGGCGGCCGCGCGGAACGCCTCGTTGACCTGCTCCACCGTGACCGGCTTGGAGACGGTGACGGTGAGGTCGGTGGCGGAGCCGGTCGGCACGGGCACGCGCAGCGCGTAGCCGTCGAGCTTGCCCTTCAGCTGGGGCAGCACCAGGCTGATCGCCTTGGCGGCACCGGTGGAGGTGGGCACCACGTTGAGGGCGGCGGCGCGGGCGCGGCGCGGGTCCTTGTGCGGGCCGTCCTGCAGGTTCTGGTCGGCGGTGTAGGCGTGGATGGTGGTCATCAGGCCACGCTCGATGCCGAACGCCTCGTCCAGGACCTTGGCCATCGGGCCGAGGCAGTTGGTGGTGCAGGAGGCGTTGGAGATGATGTCCTGGCTGCCGTCGTAGTCGCCGTCGTTGACGCCCATGACCACGGTCAGGTCCTCACCCTTGGCGGGCGCGGAGACGATGACCTTCTTGGCACCGGCGTCGAGGTGGCCGCGTGCCTTGTCGGCGTCGGTGAAGATGCCGGTGGACTCGATGACCACGTCGACGTTCAGCTCGCCCCAGGGCAGGGCCGAGGGGCCCTCCTTGATGGCGAGGGCCTTGATGCGCTGCTCGCCCACGACGATGTAGTCACCGTCGACGGAGACCTCCTGCGGCAGGCGGCCCAGGATGGAGTCGTACTTGAGCAGGTGCGCGAGGCTCTCCGGCGGAGTCAGGTCGTTCACCGCCACGATCTCGATGTCGGTGGAGCCGGCCGCGCGCTGCGCCTCCACCGCCCGGAAGAAGTTCCGACCAATACGACCGAAGCCGTTCACGCCTACCCGGACCGTCACAGTGCACTCCTCATCATCGGATGTCGCTGGAAACTCGGTGTTGCCAAAGCTCAGTACCGCGAGAAATTCGGTGCCACCAAGAGCAGCGGCGGTGAATCGTTGCTGGTCGCAAGTCCATTCCCACGAGCGGTGAAAATGGCCGTCTGACGGCGTCGATCACCCGTGCGGACCTGCTTGCGGCCTACCTTACCGGCCTGTGCGCGTGGGTTCTAACCCTCGTCCAGCATGTCTGCGGTGACCACGGACTCGGTGTCAGGAACACCGGTCTCCCTGGCTCGGCGGTCGGCCATGGACAGCAGCCGGCGAATACGTCCGGCCACCGCGTCCTTGGTCATCGGCGGGTCGGCCAGCTGCCCCAGCTCCTCCAGCGAGGCCTGCCGGTGCTGCACCCGCAGCGTGCCCGCCGCCGCGAGGTGCTCGGGCACGTCGTCACCCAGGATCTGCAGCGCGCGGTCCACCCGGGCCGCCGCCGCCACCGCCGCGCGGGCGGAGCGGCGCAGGTTCGCGTCGTCGAAGTTGGCCAGCCGGTTGGCGGTGGCCCGGACCTCGCGCCGCATCCGGCGCTCCTCCCAGGTCAGCCGCACGTCCTGGGCACCCATCTTGGTGAGCAGCGCACCGATGGCCTCCCCGTCGCGCACCACCACCCGGTCGGCACCGCGGACCTCACGCGCCTTGGCGGTGATGCCCAGCCGGCGGGCGGCCCCCACCAGCGCCATGGCCGCCTCAGGTCCCGGGCAGCCCACCTCCATGGCGGAGGAGCGGCCGGGCTCGGTGAGCGAGCCGTGGGCGAGGAACGCGCCCCGCCACGCGGCCTCGGCGTCGCAGAGCCCGCCGGCCACCACGGGCGCGGGCAGGCCGCGCACCGGACGGCCGCGGGGGTCGAGCAGCCCGGTCTGGCGGGCCAGGGCCTCACCGTCCTTGACCACCCGCACCATGTACCGGGTGCCCTTGCGCAGCCCGCCCGGGCTGAGCACGTGCACGTCGGAGGGGTAGCCGTACACCTCGTGGATGGCCTTGCGCAGCCGCCGGGCCACCGAGCCCGCGTCCACCTCGGCCTCCACCACGACCCGCCCGGCCACGATGTGCAGACCGCCCGAGAAGCGCAGGAGCGAAGCCACCTCGGCTCGGCGACAGCAGGTCTTGGTCGTCTCCAACCTGCTCAGCTCGTCCTTTACCGCTGCGGTCATCGCCACGCTGGCGCGTCCTCTCCATCGATGGGGTCTGGGGTGACCGGGTGTGGGCTGCTCGGCCCTGGGGTGACCCGGTCTGCGGCGACGGTTCCCGCCGCCTCCGCCTCGGCGGAGCCGCCCTGGGCGAGGATGTCGGCCAGCACCTGGCCGAGCAGCGCCGGGTCGTGCGTCTCGGTGTCCTCCTTGGCCACGTCCGCGACCACCAGCCGTGCACCCAGCCGCTGGGCAACCCGGCTGACCTGCTCGGTCTCCTTGCCCGGGTGCACCGAGCGGCGGTCCACGACCACCGCGTCGAGGCGAAGCCCGGGAGCGTGCTGCGAGAGTACGTGCAGGTGTCGCTCGGTGCTGAACCCCGCCGTCTCCCCGGGCTGGGGGGCGAGGTTCAGCACCGCCACCCGCAGCGCCCTGGTGTTCAGCATCGCGGCCAGCAGCTCGGGCACCAGCACGTGCGGGATCACGCTGGAGAACCAGGACCCGGGGCCGAGCACCACCAGGTCGGCGGCGAGCACCGCGGCCACCGCCTCCGAGCACGCCGTCGGCTTGGGCGGCAGCAGCCGCACCCGGCGGACCTGCCCGGCGGTGGTGGCCACCGCGACCTGGCCGCGGATGGCGGTGGAGACGCGGGGGTCGTCCTGCAGCCCGGCCACGTCGGCCTCGATCTCCAGCGGGACCCGGCTCATCGGCAGCACCCGGCCCTGCAGGCCGAGCAGCGAGCCCACCGTGTCCAGCGCGGCCACCGGGTCGCCCAGCACCTCGGCCAGACCGGTGATGAGCAGGTTGCCCACCGGGTGCCCGGCGAGCGCGCCGTGCCCGCCGAAGCGGTGCTGCACCGCGGTCGACCACAGCCGGCCGTGCTCGCTGTCCGCCGCCAGGGCGGCCAGCGCCATCCGCAGGTCGCCTGGCGGCAGGGCGCCGAGCTCGCGGCGCAGCCGCCCCGAGGAGCCGCCGTCGTCGGCCACGGTGACCACCGCGGTGACGTTCTCGCCCAGGTGGCGCGCGGCGCGGAGGGTGGCGTGCAGACCGTGTCCTCCGCCCAGCGCCACCACCGTCGGCGCGGGGGTGCTCACTCCCGTCCCAGGTCTCGGTGCACGACCTGCACGGTCAGGTTGTCGATCTCGCTGAGCCGCTGGGCCAGCTGCTCGCTGATGGCCACGCTGCGGTGCTTGCCGCCGGTGCAGCCCACGGCGAGGGTGAGGTAGCGCTTGCCCTCGCGCCGGTAGCCGGCGCTCATCAGCCGCAGCAGGTCGTGGTAGCGGTCCAGGAACTCCGCCGCACCCTCCTGGCCGAGCACGTAGTCGCGCACCGACGGGTCCTGCCCGGTGTTGTTGCGCAGCTCCGGCAGCCAGTGCGGGTTGGGCAGGAACCGCACGTCCACCACCAGGTCGGCGTCCATCGGCAGCCCGTACTTGTAGCCGAAGGACAGCACCATCACCTTGGTCTGCGTGGTCGCCTCGGTGCCGAAGGCGTCGTCGATCTTCTGGCGCAGGTCGTGCACCGACAGCGAGGTGGTGTCGATGACCAGGTCGGCCTCGGCGCGCAGCGGCGCGAGCAGCTCGCGCTCCTTGGCGATGCCGTCGGCCAGGCGGCCGTCGCCCTGCAGCGGGTGGCTGCGGCGGACCTGCTCGAAGCGCCGGATGAGCAGCGCGTCGGAGGCCTCCAGGAACAGCACCCGTGGGCGCAGCGTCTTGGCGTCGAGCTGGCGGATCACGTCGGCCAGGTCGGTGGTGAACCCACGGCTGCGCACGTCCATCACCACGGCGATCTTGGTGAGCCCCGCCCGGGACTGGGCCCCGAGGTCGACGACGGTGGAGATGAGCTCGGGTGGCAGGTTGTCCACCACGAACCAGCCCAGGTCCTCCAGCACCTTGGCCGCGGTGCTGCGCCCCGCCCCGGACAGGCCGGTGACGATGGCCACCTCGACACCGGTGGGTTCTGCACCCCCCGGGTCTGGGCTGGCCGTCTCGGTCGCGACCTCCGGCTCGGTGCTCACGCGCGGTCCCCCTGCTCTGCAGTCACTGGTGCATCATCCTCTCCGCGCAGCGCGGTGAGAACCGCACGCGCCGTGGTCGCCCCCACACCGGGGACCTCGACGATCTGCTCGAGGCTGGCCTTGCGCAGGCGCGCAACGGATCCGAAGTGCGAGACCAGGGCGTTGCGACGACTTTCCCCCAGACCCGGCACCGAGTCCAGTGCCGAGGCCGTCATCCGCTTGCTGCGCTTGCTGCGGTGGAAGGTGATGGCGAAGCGGTGCGCCTCGTCGCGGATGCGCTGCAGCAGGTACAGCTCCTCGCTGCTGCGCGGCAGGATCACCGGGTCCTCCTCCCCCGGCACCCACACCTCCTCCAGGCGCTTGGCCAGCCCGACCACCGCCACGTCACGCACCCCGAGCTCGTCGAGCACCGCGGCCGCGGCCGCCACCTGGGGCGCACCGCCGTCCACCACGTAGAGGTTGGGCGGGTAGGCGAAGCGCCGCGGACGGCCGGTGCTGGAGTCCAGCGGGGCCGCCTCCACCGGGGCAGCTGCGGGCTCGGTGCTGGCCGGGGCCGCGGCGTCGGTGGGCAGCGCCGGCTCGGGCGAGGCCCCCGACTCCGGCGGGGTGGTGCTGGTGTGGTGGCGCAGGAACCGGCGCCGGGTGACCTCGGCGATGCTGGCCACGTCGTCGGAGTGCCCGCCGCCGGCGGCCTCCTTGATGGCGTAGTGCCGGTAGTCGGACTTGCGGGGCAGGCCGTCCTCGAACACCACCAGCGACGCCACCACGTCGGTGCCCTGCACGTGGCTGACGTCCACGCACTCGATGCGCAGCGGCGCGGAGTCCAGCCCGAGGGAGCGCTGCAGTCCCTGCAGCGCCGCCGAGCGGGAGGTGAGGTCACCGGCGCGGCGCAGCTTGTGCTGGGCGAACGCCTCCTGGGCGTTGCGCGCCACCGTGGCGGCCAGGTCGCGCTTGTCCCCGCGCTGCGGCACCCGCAGGCGCACCTTGGAGCCGCGCAGCCCGCTGAGCCACTGCTCCAGCGCCTCGGAGTCCTCGGGCAGCTGGGGCAGCAGCACCTCGCGGGGCACCTGCTCGGCCGGGCTCGCGGTGCCGTCGGCCAGCGCGGCCTGCTCGCCGTAGAACTGGGTGAGGAACTGCTCCACCAGGTACGCGGTGGCGGCGGCGCTCAGCCCGTCGCCCGCCGGGTTGTGGTCGACGGAGTCGTCGTCGCCCGCCAGGTCGCCGGTGAGCTCCACCACCCAGCCGCGCTGGCCCCGCACCCGGCCGCCGCGCACGTGGAACACCTGCACCGCAGCCTCGAGGTCGTCCCCGGCGAAGGCCACCACGTCGGCGTCCGTGCCGTCGCCCAGCACCACCGCCTGCTTCTCCATGGCCCGCCGCAGCGCCCCCACGTCGTCGCGCAGCCGGGCCGCGCGCTCGAAGTCGAGCTCGTCCGACGCCGCCTGCATCTGCTTCTCCAGCTGGCGCACCAGCTTGTCGGTGCGCCCGGCGAGGAAGTCGCAGAAGTCCTCCACGATCTCCCGGTGCTCCTCGGCGCTGACCGCGCCGGTGCACGGGGCGGAGCACTTGTCGATGTAGCCCAGCAGACAGGGCCGGTCGATCTGCTTGTGGCGGTTGAACACCCCGGTGGAGCAGGTGCGAGCCGGGAACACCCGCAGCAGCAGGTCCAGGGTCTCGCGGATGGCCCAGGCGTGGGCGTACGGACCGAAGTAGCGCACCCCCTTCTTCTTGGGGCCGCGGTAGACGAACAGCCGCGGGTACTTCTCGTTCAGCGTCACCGCGAGCACCGGGTAGGTCTTGTCGTCGCGGTAGCGGACGTTGAACCGCGGGTCGAACTCCTTGATCCAGTTGTACTCCAGCTGCAGCGCCTCGACCTCGGTGCCGACCACGGTCCACTCCACGCTGGCGGCGGTGGTGACCATCTGCCGGGTGCGCGGGTGCAGGCCGGACAGGTCGGCGAAGTAGGAGCTGAGCCGGCTGCGCAGGCTCTTGGCCTTGCCGACGTAGATGACGCGGCCGTGTGGGTCGCGGAACTTGTAGACCCCCGGCTGGTCCGGGATGGTGCCCGGAGCTGGACGGTAGGTGGACGGGTCAGGCACGGCTCAAGGCTAGGCCAGCACCACGTCAGGTCCGCTGACGGTCACCGCGACCGGCACCAGCGGCGTGCGGGCCGGGCCCTGCCGCACCGCGCCGTCGGCGGCGCTGAAGCGGCTGCCGTGCGCCGGGCACACCACCACCCCGTCCGATGGCGGGCTGACGATGCTGCCGGCGTGCGGGCACGCGGCCTGGTAGGCCTTGACGGTGCCGGCGGTGGGCTGGGTGAGCAGCACCTTGCCGTCCGGGCCGTTGACCACCGCGCCGCCGCCCACGGGGACCTCGGCCAGGGCGGCCAGCGCCGTCCCTGGCTCCGCGCTGACCGGCGGGGTGCCGCCACCCACCTTGCCGGCGGAGCAGGCAGCCAGCGCGCCGGGGGCGAGCAGGCCCAGGCCCAGGCCGCACAGCACGGTGCGGCGGGTGGTGCGCGGGGTCGAGCGGGTGTTCTGGTGGTCGGTGTCCTGGTGGTGCACGCTCATCGGTCTCGCTGGCTCCGGGTGGTGTCGCCGTAGGTGCGGTACATCTCGCGCAGCCGGTCCATCGCCGTCACCGCACGCTCCCCGTCGGTGGACTGCAGCGCCAGGATGGTGGCGTACTCGTCGTCGGGCAGCTCGATGCGGGCGAAGGACGAGCCCGGCGGGAAGCTGACGTCCTCCACCACCTCCCACGGGTACAGCTTCTCGCCGAGCACGTTGCGCACGGCGATGCCCGCGGCGCCCGCGCGCAGCCGGGGTCGGGCCAGCAGCAGCACGGCGCCGGCCATCAGCAGGCCGAACACCGCCATGGCCACCTGGTCGGCGGGACGGAAGTACACGCCGGTCCGGTCGCCGTGCAGCAGCAGGGCGATGGTCACCCAGAAGATGGCGATGGCCGCGGCGGCCACCACGGCCACCCGGCTGGTGCGTCGGGGGCGGGCCACCAGCACGACGAGCTCGTCGGGGGCAGGGGCGGCGCTGCGGTCGGCGGAGGGGGTGTCGGTCATGGCACTCATGCTTCTGTCTTGGTGCGTGCTTCTGCTTGCGTGCGCAGCTGGCGCAGGGTGAGCGCGGCGTCCAGGGCCGCCGCGGTGGCCTGTCCGCCCTTGTCCTCGGCGGAGTCGGGGAAGCCGGCCCGGTCGGTCGCCTGGTCCATGGTCTCGGTGGTGAGGACGCCGTTGCCGACCGGCGTGCCCTCGTCCAGGGCCACCCGGGTGAGCCCGGAGGTCACCGCGTCGCAGACGTACTCGAAGTGCGGGGTGCCGCCCCGCACCACCAGCCCGAGCGCCACCACCGCGTCGTGGGTGCGGGCCAGCTGCTGGGCGACGACGGGCAGCTCCACCGCACCGGCCACGCGGACGGTGGTGGGGCTGCGAACGCCGGCCTGCTCGGCCACCCGCAGCGCGCAGCCGACCAGCTGGTCGGTGATCTCGGCGTGCCAGCGGGTGGCCACCACGGCCAGGGTGAGCCCAGCCGCGTCGGCCGGGACCAGCTCCGGGTTTCCCTCGCCGCTCACGAGCGCCCGCTCGCCGGGACGTGCGGCAGGTCGAGACCGGCGGGCACGGTGTCGCCGAGCTCGCCGTCGGGCACGTCGTCCAGGCCCTCCAGGTCGTGGCCCATCCGATCGCGCTTGGTGCGCAGGTAGCGCAGGTTCTCCGGGTTGGCCCGCACCGGCATGGCCACCCGCTCGGTGATGCGCAGCCCGTAGCCGTCCAGACCCACCCGCTTGGCGGGGTTGTTGGTGAGCAGCCGCATGGACTGCACGCCCAGGTTCACCAGGATCTGGGCGCCGATGCCGTAGTCGCGGGCGTCGGCGGGCAGACCCAGCAGCAGGTTCGCGTCCACGGTGTCGGAGCCGGCGTCCTGCAGCTCGTAGGCCTGCAGCTTGTGCATCAGACCGATGCCGCGGCCCTCGTGGCCACGCATGTAGAGCACCACGCCGCGGTTCTCCGCGGCCACCGCGGCGAGCGCGGCGTCCAGCTGGGTGCCGCAGTCGCAGCGCAGCGAGCCGAACACGTCGCCGGTGAGGCACTCCGAGTGCACCCGCACCAGCAGGTCCTCGCCGTCGCCGATGGAGCCCCGGACCAGGGCCACGTGCTCCACGCCGTCGTAGAGGCTGCGAAAGCCCACCGCCACGAAGTCGCCGTAGACGGTGGGGATGCGGGCCTCGGCCACCCGCTCCACCTGCTGCTCGTTGCGTCGGCGCCAGGTGATCAGGTCGGCGATGGAGATCAGGGCCAGGTCGTGGGCGTCGGCGAACTCGCGCAGCTCGTCGGTGCGCGCCATCTCGCCGGGCTCCCGCTTGCTGACCACCTCGCAGATGACACCCGCGGGCTGCAGCCCCGCCAGCCGGGCCAGGTCGACCGCGGCCTCGGTGTGCCCGGGGCGGCGCAGCACGCCGCCCTCCTTGGCCCGCAGCGGCACCACGTGCCCGGGCCGGGTGAGCGAGTGGGCTCCCGCCGCCGGGTCGGCCAGCGTGCGGATGGTGGTGGAGCGGTCGGTGGCGGAGATGCCCGTGCCGATGCCCTCGCGGGCGTCCACGGTGACCGTGTAGGCGGTGCCGTGCTTGTCCTGGTTGGTGGAGTACATCGGCGGCAGCCCGAGGCGGTCGCAGTCCTCACCGAGCAGCGGCACGCACACGTAGCCCGAGGTGTGCTCGACCATGAAGGCCACCAGCTCGGGGGTGGACTTCTCCGCGGCGAAGATCAGGTCGCCCTCGTTCTCGCGGTCCTCGTCGTCCACGACGACGACCGCCTTGCCCGCCGCGATGTCCGCGACGGCGCGCTCGATGCTGTCGAACCTGCTCACGTGCCTGCCTCCGTCTGTGTCACCGCATGATCCCACGCCTGGCCACCGGCACCGCCGGCCAGGTGCAGTCGCTCGACGTACTTGGCGATGACGTCAACCTCCAGGTTGACCACAGTGCCGGGCTGAGCCCGGCCCAGCGTGGTCAGCTCCAGCGTGGTGGGGATGAGCGAGACGGTGAACGAGCTGTCGTCCAGCGCGGCCACGGTGAGCGAGACTCCGTCGACGGTGATCGAGCCCTTCTCCACCACGTAGCGGGCGATGCTCTGCGGCAGGGAGATCCGCACCAGCTCCCAGTGCTCGGAGGGGGTGCGCTGCAGCACCTCGCCGGTGCCGTCCACGTGGCCCTGCACCAGGTGCCCGCCCAGGCGGCTGCTCAGCGAGGCGGCCCGCTCCAGGTTGACCACGCTGTCGGCGGTCAGCCCGCCCAGGCTGCTGCGCTGCAGGGTCTCGTGCATCACGTCCGCGGTGAAGGCGCCCTCGCCGAGCACGTCCACCACGGTCAGGCACACGCCGTTGACCGCGATGGAGTCGCCGTGCTTGGCGTCGGAGGTGACCACCGGTCCCTGCACGGTGAACCGGGCGGCGTCCGCGAGGTCCTCCTTGGCCACCACGTGGCCGAGCTCCTCGACAATTCCGGTGAACACGTCAGTCCGCCTCTCCTCGGCCACCCATCGGCCCCGCACTCACTCGTGGGACCGCACTCACTCGCACGTCGTTGCCCAGCAGCTGGACGTCTTCGGTCACCATCTGCAACGCATCGGTCATGGTGCGTACTCCAGCATCCCCCAGGGCCGCCACCCCCGACCCCAGCAGGGTGGGCGCGATGTAAGCAACGACACGGTCGACCAGCCCCGCGGCGACGAACGCCCCGGCCAGGGTGGCGCCGCCCTCGAGCAGCACGTCGTCGAGCCCGTCCAGCGCGGCCAGCACCTCGCGGGGGTCGTGGGTGCGCACCAGCAGGGTCTCCGCGCTGTCGTCGAGCACCTTGGCGTCGCGGGGCAGCTCCCGGGTACCGACCACCACCCGCAGCGGCTGGTGCGCAGCCAGGCTGCCGTCCGGGCGCCGAGCGGTGAGCCACGGGTCGTCGGCCAGCACGGTGCCGGTGCCCACCACGATGGCGTCCAGGTGGGCCCGCTCGGCGTGCACCTGGGCGCGGGCCTGCTCGCCGGTCACCCAGCGGCTGGTGCCGTCGGCGGCGGCGGTGCGCCCGTCCAGGGTGGCGGCCAGCTTGTAGGTGACGTGCGGGCGTCCGGTGCGCTGCCGGTGCAGCCAGGCCCGCAGAGCACCGCGGGTGACCACCTGGTGCGGCGCGTGCACCGCGGTGACGCCGTGCCCGGCGAGGTGCGCAGCTCCCCCGGCGGCCGCGGGGTTGGGGTCGGCGACGGCGTAGTGCACGGCGGCGATGCCGGCCTCGACCAGCGCGGCGGTGCACGGCGGGGTGCGGCCGTGGTGGTTGCACGGCTCCAGGGTGACCACGGCGGTGCCGCCCCTGGCCGCCGCGCCGGCCTGGCGCAGCGCCTGTACTTCCGCGTGCGGACCGCCGGCGGGGGCGGTGCCACCCGCGCCCACCACGATGCCGCCGGCGTTGAGGATGACGCAGCCCACCGGCGGGTTGGGGGCGGTGGTGCCGCGGACGCGCTCACCCTGCGCGGCGGCCAGCTCCATGGCGGCGTCCACCGACACCGGGTGGGTGCCGCGCGGGTCCTGCTCCTCGCGCTGGTCCCGCTCCTCGCGCTGGCCCTCGTGCTTGCTCACCGGCGGCGCTCAGCCCAGCAGGTGGGCGGAGGACCCGGCCGCGCTCGTGCGCAGCGCCGCCACGGCCGCGGCGGGGTCCTCGGCGCCGTAGACCGCGGAGCCGGCCACGAAGCAGTCCACGCCGGCCTCGGCGGCAGCGTGCACGGTGTCGGCGTTGATGCCGCCGTCGATCTCCACCAGCAGGGTGAGGTGCCCGGTGTCCACCAGGTTGCGCACCGTGCGGGCCTTGCCGAGCACCTCGGGCATGAACGACTGGCCGCCGAAGCCGGGCTCCACGCTCATCACCAGCAGGGTGTCGAACTCGCGCAGCACCTCGAGGTAGTCCTCGATGGGCGTGCCGGGCTTGACGCTGAGCCCGGCCTTGGCACCGGCGGCGCGGATGTCCCGGGCCACCGCCACCGGGTCGGCGGTGGCCTCGGCGTGGATGGTGACGTTGTGCGCACCGGCCTCGGCGTACCCGGGTGCCCAGCGACCGGGGTCGTCGATCATCAGGTGACAGTCCAGCGGGATGTCGGTGGCCTTGAGCAGGCTCTCCACCACCGGCAGGCCCAGGGTGAGGTTGGGCACGAAGTGCGCGTCCATCACGTCCACGTGCAGCCAGTCGGCCCCGTGCACGGCCGCGGCCTCCTCGGCGAGACGGGCGAAGTCGGCGGACAGGATGGACGGGGCGATCATCGGCGCAGCCACGGTGCAGCAGTCTAGGCGCCGCGCCGGGGTCACCCGTGTCCCCGTGCGCCTGTCCCCGTGCGCCCCTGCGCCTCTGTCCCGTGCCGCCTGTGCCCCTGTGTCCCGTGCCCCTGTGTCTCGGGCCGCGGCGGCCCGCCCGGCTCAGCTGCGGGTGAGGGCGGCCAGGAACATCGCGTCGGTGCCCTGGCGGTGCGGCCACAGCTGGGCGTGCGGGCCGTCCCCGAGGCGGTCCACGCCGGGCAGCAGCTCGCGGACGTCCAGCTGGGTGGCACCGCTGCGGCGCACCGCGTCGGCCACCACCGAGGTGGTCTCGGACAGGTGCGGCGAGCAGGTGGCGTAGAGCACCACGCCGCCCGGGCGGACCAGGCGCAGCGCTGAGGCCAGCAGCTGGCGCTGCAGCGCGGCCAGCTCGGGCACGTCGCTGGACTGGCGGCGCCAGCGCGCCTCGGGACGGCGGCGCAGGGCACCCAGGCCGGTGCAGGGGGCGTCCACCAGGACGCGGTCGTAGCCGGGCGTCAGGCCGGGGTCGCGGCCGTCCACCACGTGCACGTCCACCGGCAGGTCGCGGGTGGTCTTGCGCACCAGCTCGGCGCGGTGCGGGGTGGGCTCCACCGCGTCCACCCGAGCGCCGTCGATGGCCGCGATGGACGCCAACAGCGCGGCCTTGCCGCCGGGGCCGGCGCACAGGTCCAGCCAGCGCCCGCCGTCCGGGCCGTCCAGCGGGGCCAGGGTGAGCGCACGGGCCACCAGCTGGCTGCCCTCGTCCTGCACCCCGGCCAGGCCCTCGCGAACCGCCTCGAGGTCGCCGGGGTCGCCACCGGCGTCGAGGTACACCGCGTAGGGCGAGTAGCGGCCCGGCTCGCCGCCGGTGACCGCGGCCAGCTCCTCGGCGCTCATCTCCCCCGGACGCGCCACCAGGTGCACGGTGGGACGGGTGTCGTCGGCGGCCAGCGCCTCGGGCAGCTCGGCGGCCTCGGCGCCCAGGGAGTCGGCGAAGGCCTGGGCGATCCAGCGCGGGTGGGCGTGGGTGAACGCCAGCCGGCCCACCGGGTCCTCGGCGGCGTCCGGCGCCAGCTGCGCCACCCAGCCCGCCTCGTCCTGCTTGCTCACCTTGCGCAGCACCGCGTTGACGAAGCCGGCCCGGGCAGTGCCCTTCTCGGCGCGGGCCAGGTCCACGGCGGTGGACACCGCGGCGTGCATGGGCACCCGGGTGCGCAGCAGCTGGTAGGCGCCCAGTCGGAGGATGTCCAGCAGCACGCCGTCCACCTCCTCCAACGGGCGGTCCACGCACTCGCCGAGGACCGCGTCCAGCAGCCCCTGCGCGCGGCAGGTGCCGTAGGCCAGCTCGGTGGCCAGCGCGGCGTCGCGGCCGCTGATCTTGCGGTCGCGCAGCATCTTCGGCAGCACCAGGTTGGCGTAGGCGTCGCGCTCGCGCACCGCGGTGAGCACCTCGCGCACGGCGCCGCGCACGGGATCGACGTCCACCGGTCCCGCGGCGGGCCTGGGCCGGCGGCTGCCGCCGGTGCGCTTGGCCGGGCGGCGTGACTCAGTCATCGTGCGGTGGTCCTGTCCGTGGGGGTGTGCTGGGTGGTCTCGGGCTGGGTGGTCTCGTGGTGCGGGCTGTCGAGGCGGGCGGTGTCGTCCAGGCGGGCGCCGCGGGCCCAGTCGCCGGCGTTCATCATCTTCTTGCCCGGCGGCTGCACCTGGCTGAGCCGGACCGGCTGCGTGGCGGTTCCCACGAGCACACCGTCCTTGCCCACCTGCAGCTGTCCGGGCGGCAGGGCCGGCTCGTCCACCGGGAGCACCGGACCGAGCTTCAGCCGGACCTCGCCCATGGTGGTCCACGCGCCGGGCGCCGGGGTCACCGAGCGCACCACGCGGTCCACCGCCAGCGCGGGCAGCGTCCAGTCCACCCGCGCGTCGGCCGCAGTCACCTTGGGCGCCAGGGACACCCCGTCGGTGGGCTGCTCCACCGCCGTCAGGATGCCGTCCTCGATCCCGTCCATGGTGGAACTCATCAGGGCTGCGCCGGAGTCGGCCAGCCGCGCCAGCAGCGCTCCCGCGGTGTCGTTGGGGCGGATGGTCTCGGTGACGATGCCGAACACCGGGCCGGTGTCCAGGCCCTCCTCGATGCGGAAGGTGCTGGCGCCGGTGACCGCGTCACCCGCACGGATCGCCGACTGCACGGGCGCGGCCCCGCGCCAGGCGGGCAGCAGCGAGAAGTGCAGGTTCACCCAGCCGTGCCGGGGGATGGCCAGGGCCGCCGGGCGCAGCAGGGCGCCGTAGGCGACCACCGGGCAGCAGTCCGGCTCCAGCGCCCGCAGCTGGTCCAGGAAGTCCGGGTCCGACGGCGACGTCGGGGTGAGGACCGGGACACCGTGGGCGTCGGCGAGCTGGCCGATCGGCGAGCGCACCACCTTGCGGCCGCGGCCGGCGGCGGCGTCGGGCCGGGTGATCACCGCGACCACCTCGTGGCGGGCGGAGTCGAGCAGGCGCTGCAGGGTGGGCACGGCGGGCTCGGGGGTGCCGGCGAAGACCAGCCGCACGTCAGCGCACCCCGCCGTGCAGGCCGAGCGGGTTGAGCTTGACGGTGGGCTGCTGCTCGCCGAACCACGGGGCGCTGCGGATCTCCCGCATGGCGGCCTTGCGGGCCTCGGCGTCCAGCCGGTCCAGGAAGAGCACGCCGTCGAGGTGGTCCACCTCGTGCTGGATGGCCCGGGCGAGCAGGCCGCTGCCCTCGATCTCCACCGGGTCGCCGTGCATGTTCCACCCGCGGGCCACCACCTGCAGGGCACGGCGGCAGTCGTAGCGCAGGCCGGGGATGGACAGGCAACCCTCGGGGCCGTCCTGCTCCTCCTCCCCCACCACGTCGAAGGTGGGGTTGACCAGGTGCCCGGCGAAGCCGTCACAGTCGTAGGTGAACACGCGCAGCCCCACGCCCAGCTGCGGAGCGGCGATGCCCGCGCCGCCGTGCTCGGTCATGGTGTCGGTGAGGTCCTGCACCAGGGCGCGCAGCTCGGCGTCGAAGTCCACCACCTCGTCCGCGCGGGTGCGCAGCACCGGGTCACCGAAGAGTCGGACAGGCACGACGGACACGCAGGAGCTCCTCAGCGACGGGGTTGGTAGGTCAATTCTAGGGGGCGGTGGCTGCCCGGCTCAGCCGATGCGGTGCGGGTCCACCTGCACCCGCACCGACTCGGCGTCCTTGCGGGCGCTGCGTGCGGCCTGCGCCGCCGACAGCGCCGCGGACAGCGCCTTGCCCTGCTCGCGGGGCACCCGCAGCAGCATCCGCTCCCCGCCGTCGTCGATGTCCACCGGGCCGAGCAGCTGGGTTCCCTCGGGCTGCTCCACCGCCTCCACCAGGGCGGCCACCGCCTTCGGGGGCCCCTCCACCGCGGCCAGGTGCACCGCCGGTGGGAAGCCCACCTCCGCGCGGGAGTGCAGCTCGGTGGCGGCGTGGCCCACCGGGTCCCAGCGGACCAGGGCCTGCACGGTGGGCAGCTCCGACTCCGCGCCCACCACCACCTGCCCGCCCTGGCCGATCGGGCGCACCAGGGCGGCGGCGGCCATCCAGCGGCGCAGGGTCTCCTCCGCGGCGCGCAGGTCGGCCCGGCCCAGCAGCGCCCAGCCGTCCAGCAGCAGGGCGGCGCCGTAGCCACCCGGCACCACCGGCTCCGCGCCCGGCGTGGCCACCACGACCGCGGGGCCACGGGGCACCTCGGTGAGCACCGACGACCCGCCGGAGGTGCGCACCGGCACCCCGGGGAACGCCCGACCGAGCTCCTCGGCGGTGCGCCCGGCGCCCACCACCCGCGCCCGCAGCGCCCGCGACCCGCAGGCCGCGCAGCGGAACGCGGCGTCAGCCACCCCGCACCAGCGGCACACCGGGGTGGCCGCGCCGTCCGGGCCGGCGGCGGCCGGCAGCGACAGCGGTCCTGCGCAGCGCCGGCACCGGGCGGGCTCGCGGCAGCGGGCACAGCCCAGCGAGGGCACGTAGCCGCGGCGGGGCACCTGCACCAGCACCGGGGCGTCGGCGGCCAGGGCGGCGCGGGCGGCGGCGAAGGCCACCGCGGGCAGCCGGGAGGCGCGGGCGCCGGGGTCGCGCTCGAGCTGGACGTCGGTGTCGGCCACGGCGGTGATGCGGGGGCTGCGCTCGCGGAGCACCTCGCGGGGGGCGAGCAGGTCGTGCGCCCAGCCGGTCTCCACCAGCAGCTGTCCCTCGGCGGTGCGGGAGAAGCCACCCAGCAGCACCCCGGCGTGGTCGGCGTGGGCCCGCAGCAGCGCCACCTCGCGGGCGTGCGGGTACGGCGCGCGCAGCTCGGCGTGGGTGTCGTCGCCGTCGTCCCACACCACCACCAGCCCGAGGTTGCGCAGCGGGGCGAACACCGCCGCGCGGGTGCCCACCACCACCCGTGCGGTGCCCCGCAGGGCGGCGAGCCAGCGCCGGTAGCGCGCCGACGGCCCCAGCGCGGCGGTCAGCTCCACCACGGTGTCGGCGTCCAGGGCGCCCACGCACGCGGCGTGCACCCGGTCCACGTCGCCCTGGTCGGGCACGATCACCAGCGCCGTGCGGCCGGCGCTCACCGTCCAGGCCACCGCCTCGGCGATGCGGGCGGGCCAGTCCTCGCCGGGCAGCGCCTGCCACACCGCACGCGGGGAGCGCTCCTGGCCCAGCGCCACCAGGTAGCGCTCGCCGTGGGTGTAGGCGGCCCACGCGGGCGCCTCCGGCGGCGCCGGAGGGCAGCCCTGCACGGGCGGGGCGGCGTCGGTCTCCACCCGGGCGTGGCGGGCCGGGACGGCCAGGCGCAGCACGTCGGAGCGGGTGCCGGCGTAGCGGCCGGCCACGGTGCGGGCCAGCGCGGCGATCTCGGGGGTGAGCACCTGCTCCGGGGAGACCACCTTCTCCAGCCAGCCCAGCTTGCCGGTGTGCGCCGACGACGCGGCGCGCTCCAGGACGAAGCCGTCCACCAGGCGGCCGGCGAAGCGGACGCGCACGCGCACCCCGGGCTGGGCGTCGTCGGACTGGGCTGCGTCGACGAGGTAGTCGAAGTCACGGTCGAGGTGAGCCAGCGGCACCATCAGCGCCACGCGGGCGACGGGCAGCTCGGGGGCGGCCGTGTGCTCGCTCTTCACCCGCACAGGTCTACCCACCATGTCCGACAGTGCACCCGGCGGGGCAGCTCACGTCAGGGCCGGGGCGGCCTGCTTGGTAGCGGTTGCAGACGCCGGTGGCGGCTCTGGGTGGTGCTTGCAGATCACCCAAGAGCCGCCACGGGAGCGTCGGTAGGAGCGTGTCGGTCAGAATCCCGCCAGTGCGCGCAGGGCGTCGGCGCGGTCGGTGCGCTCCCAGGGCAGGTCCACGTCGGTGCGGCCGAAGTGCCCGTAGGCCGCGGTGGGCGCGTAGATGGGACGCATCAGGTCCAGGTCACGGATGATCGCGCCCGGGCGCAGGTCGAACACCTCGGAGATGGCCTGCTGGATCTTGGCCGGGTCGCCGTTCTCGGTGCCGAAGGTCTCCACGAACAGGCCCACCGGCTTCGCCTTGCCGATGGCGTAGGCCACCTGCACCTCGATGCGCTGGGCCAGCCCGGCGGCGATGGCGTTCTTGGCCACCCAGCGCATGGCGTAGGCCGCCGAGCGGTCCACCTTGGACGGGTCCTTGCCGGAGAAGGCACCACCACCGTGGCGGGCCATGCCGCCGTAGGTGTCCACGATGATCTTGCGGCCGGTCAGGCCGGCGTCACCCATGGGGCCACCGAGCACGAAGCGACCGGTGGGGTTGACCAGCAGCCGGTAGGAGGAAGTGTCCAGGCCGGGCAGGTCCATCTCGGCCACCACGGCCTCGACCACCTTCTCCTGCACGTCCGGGGTGAGCAGGCCCTCGATGCTCACGTCCGCGGCGTGCTGGGTGGACAGCACCACGGTGTCCAGGCGGACGGGCTGGTCGCCGGCGTACTCGATGGTCACCTGGGTCTTGCCGTCCGGGCGCAGGTAGGGCAGCAGGCCCTCCTTGCGCACCTCGGTGAGCCGACGTGCCAGCCGGTGCGCCATGGCGATCGGCAGCGGCATCAGCTCGGGGGTGTCCTGGCAGGCGTAGCCGAACATCAGGCCCTGGTCGCCGGCGCCCTGGCGGTCGATCTCGTCCTCGGCGTCGCCCTCCACCCGCGCCTCGTAGGCGGTGTCCACGCCCTGGGCGATCTCCGGGCTCTGCTGGCCGATGGAGATGCTCACCCCGCAGGACTCGCCGTCGAAGCCCTTGGTGGAGGAGTCGTAGCCGATGTCCAGGATGCGGTTGCGCACGATGTCGGCGATCGGCACGTAGGAGTTGGTGGTCACCTCGCCGGCGACGTGCACCTGACCGGTGGTCACCATCGTCTCCACGGCCACCCGGCTGCGGGGGTCCTCAGCCAGCATCGCGTCCAGGATCGAGTCACTGATGGCGTCACAGATCTTGTCTGGGTGCCCCTCGGTGACTGACTCGCTGGTGAACAGACGGCGGCCGGACTGGGTCACGAGGTGTCCTCTCGGGGGTTGGTCAGCAACTCGGGGGGCGAGCCTAGCCGGGGTGGGTCAGGCCGGCTTGAGCAAGTCGGCCACGACGTCGAGGACTCGGCTGGCCAGCAACGCCTTCGACCCCGGCTCCAGCACCCGCTCGGTGCCGTCGGAGGCCAGCAGCCACCCGTCGTTGCTGTCCACCTCGAACGCCTTGCCGTCGCCGACGGCGTTGACCACGAGCAGGTCGCAGCCCTTGCGCCCGAGCTTGGCCCTGGCGTGGTGCAGCACGTCGCCGTGCGCGTCACCGGTCTCCGCGGCGAAGCCGACGATGACCTGCTCGCGCGGCACCCGGCCCTCCTCACGGGCCTGCACCAGCTCGCGCAGGATGTCGGCGTTGCGGGTCAGCGCGATGGTGTCGGGCTCGTCGGCGCCCTTCTTGATCTTGCTGGTGGCCACGGTGGTGGGGCGGAAGTCGGCGACGGCCGCAGCCATCACCACCACGTCGGCGTCGGCGGAGCTGGCGTGCATCGCCGCGCGCATCTGCTCGGCGGTCACCACGTCCACCACCTGCACCGCGGCGGGAGCGACCAGCCCGGCGGTGTTGCCGGCCACCAGGGTGACGCGGGCCCCGCGCTGCACGGCGAGCCGGGCGAGGGCGTAGCCCTGCTTGCCCGAGCTGCGGTTGCCGAGGAAGCGCACGGGGTCCAGCGGCTCACGGGTGCCCCCGGCGGAGACCACCACGTGGCGGCCGGTGAGGTCACGGGGCAGGGCGTCGCCGCGCTCCAGCAGCAGCGCGGCCACCGCGGCGATCTCGGCGGCCTCGGGCATCCGGCCGGCACCGGTGTCGGCACCGGTCAGGCGACCGGAGGCGGGCTCCAGCACCACCACGCCGCGGGCGCGCAGCAGCGCCACGTTGTGCACGGTGGCGGGGTGCTCCCACATCTCGGTGTGCATGGCCGGGGCCAGCAGGACCGGACAGCGCGCGGTGAGCAGGGTCGCGGTCAGCAGGTCGTCCGCCCGGCCGTGGGCCAGCCGCGCCATCAGGTCGGCGGTGGCGGGCGCGACCACCACCAGCTCGGCCTCCTGGCCCAGCCGCACGTGCGGCACCTCCGGGACGTCGGTGAACACCCCGGTGCGCACCGGCTGGCCGGACAGCGCCTCGAAGGTGGCCGCACCGACGAACTGCAGCGCGGCCTCGGTCGGGATCACCCGGACCCGGTTGCCGCTCTCGGTGAGCCGACGCAGCAGCTCGCAGGCCTTGTAGGCCGCAATACCCCCGCCGACGCCGAGCACCACTGCTGGGCGGTCGGCGGGCGTGCGGCTGTCGCTCACTCGCCTTCGGTGTGCTCGAGCAGGTCGGCGTGGATCTCGCGCATGGCGATGGAGAGCGGCTTCTCCTGCGCGCCGGGCTCCACCAGCGGGCCGACGTACTCCAGCATCCCGTCACCGAGCTGGGAGTAGTAGTCGTTGATCTGGCGAGCCCGCTTGGCCGCGTAGATCACCAGGGCGTACTTCGACGAGGTGCGGGCGAGCAGCTCGTCGATGGGCGGGTTGGTGATTCCCAGGGGCGTGTCGTACGCCGGTGCGGGGCTGGACTCGGTCTGGGGGTTGCTCACTCAATGGCTCCTGGGCTTGTGTCGTGGGGTGGAGCTGGTCGGACCTGTTCGGGCCGGTCCGGGTGCTGGTCGAGGTCGTTCTCGGCTCGCGCGTCATCCTGACCGGACGGGCCGACCAACAAGGATACCAACTCCGCCGCAGCGTGCTGGACGTTGTCGTTGACGACGACGTGATCGAACTCGCCCTGAGCGGCCAGCTCCTCGCGGGCGGTCTCCAGGCGGCGGGCGATCACGTCCTCGGGCTCGGTGCCGCGGCCGGTGAGCCGGCCCACCAGCACCTCCCAGCTGGGGGGCGCCAGGAAGACCAGGACGGCCTCGGGCATGGACTCCCGGATGGCGCGGGCGCCGGCGAGGTCCACCTCCACCAGCGCGGGCCTGCCGTGCTCCAGGGCCTCGCGAACCGGTGCTGCCGGGGTGCCGGAGCGGTGCAGGCCGCGGTGGATCTCCGCCCACTCGAGCAGGTCGCCGTCGGCCACCATGCGGTCGAACTCCGCCGGCGACACGAAGCGGTAGTCGCGCCCGTCAACCTCGCCAGGGCGGGGAGCCCGGGTGGTCGCCGAGACGCTGAAGAAGAGGTCAGGGACGTCGGCACGCAGCAGTCGGACGACGCTGGTCTTGCCCACGGCAGAGGGGCCGGCCAGTACCACCAGCCGGCCCCTCGCCGAGTCAGCCACGATCGCGCTCAGGCCTGGTCGAACTTCGCGAGCAGCGCCTTGCGCTGCCGGTCACCCAGTCCGCGCAGGCGGCGGGTGGGGGCGATGTCCAGCTCGGTCATGAGCTCGGCAGCCTTGACCTTGCCCACCTTGGGCAGGGCCTCCAGCAGTGCGGAGACCTTCATCTTGCCCAGGATCTCGTTCTCGTCGGCGTCCTGGAGGACCTGCTTGAGGTCGGTGCCACCTCGCTTGAGGCGCTCCTTGAGCTCAGCCCGGACGCGGCGGGCCACAGCTGCCTTCTCCAAAGCAGCCGCTCGCTGCTCATCCGTCAGCTGGGGAAGGGCCACGGGTTCCTCCGTCTTGTGTTTGTTCTCGGGAAGCTGCTGGTGTGCCAGCAGCAGCGACGACCGTACCGACGTCGCCACACTTGTTCTTACCCGCCCCCGCGACAAGGACTCCCCGGTCACGCTGTAGAGGCGGTTACGCAGCGTGTCTTTCTGCCACCACTCTCGGTAGTGGCAGCCGCGTCAGGAAGGCAGCGCGGCGGCCACCTCGTCGCGGGTCCTGGCGGCGGCGCCGCGCAGGGCTGCGACGTCCGGCCCGCGCCCCAGGACGTCCCGAGAAGTGCTGGGCAGCACCAGCTCTGCGACGCCGGCGAAGATCGCCGCCAGGTCTGCCGCGGTGGCCCCCTGGGCACCCAGGCCCGGCGCCAGCACCGGCCCGTTCAGCCCGCCCAGCGCCAGCCCGTGGTCCCGGGTGGCCCCCACGACCACCCCCACCGAGCCCGGTGCGCTCCCGGCGTTGCGTGCCGCCGCGGCGTCCACCACGTGCTGCGCCACGGTGCCACCGTCGGGTGCGGTGGCCAGCTGCACCGGCGCACCCTCCGGGTTGGACGTCCGCGCGAGCACGAACACGCCCCGCCCGGTGGCCTCGGCCAGCTGCAGGGCCGGCTCCAGCGAGCCGGTGCCCAGGTAGGGCGAGAGCGTCACCGCGTCGGCCGCCAGCGACGAGCCCTCCCCCAGGTAGGCCCGGGCGTAGGCGGCCATGGTGGAGCCGATGTCACCCCGCTTGACGTCGAGCAGCACCAGTGCCCCGGCGGCGTGGGCGGCCGCGATGGTGTCCTCCAGCACCCGCACCCCCGCGGAGCCGTGCGCCTCGAAGAAGGCCACCTGTGGCTTGAGCACGGCCACCTCGCCCGCCAGCGCCCGCACGCAGGTGTCGGCGAAGCGGGCCAGGCCCAGGGCGTTGTCGTCCAGCCCCCAGGCCTGCAGCAGGGCCGGGTGCGGGTCGATGCCCACGCAGAGCCGGCCCCGCTCGGCCACGGCCTCAGCCAGCCGGTGGCCGAACGGGAGCCGGACTGCGCTCACCGGCCGGCCCGCAGCGCCTTGTGCAGGTCCTGCAGGGGTCGCACCCCGATGTCGCCGCGGATGACGGCCTCCACGCCCTGCACGGCGGCCGCAGCGCCCTGCACGGTGGTGATGCACGGGATGCCCATCTTCACCGCGGCGCTGCGAATCTCGTAGCCGTCCACCCGGGGCCCGGAGTTGCCGTAGGGGGTGTTGACCACCATGTCCACCTCGCCGGCCAGGATCCGGGTGACGATGGTCGGCCCGTCCAGCTGCTTGCCGTTCTCCGTGTGCTTGCGCACCTCGGTGCAGAGGATGCCGTTGCGACGCAGCATCTCGGCGGTGCCCTCGGTGGCCAGCACCTCGAAGCCCAGGTCGGCCAGGCGCTTGACCGGGAACACCATGGACCGCTTGTCCCGGTTGGCCACCGAGACGAACACGGTGCCCGCGACCGGCAGCGAGCCGTAGGCGGCGGCCTGGCTCTTGGCGAACGCGCGACCGAAGTCGACGTCGATGCCCATCACCTCGCCGGTGGACTTCATCTCCGGGCTGAGCAGGTTGTCGATGCCGCTGCCGTCGGGGTTGCGGAACCGGTTGAACGGCAGCACCGCCTCCTTCACCGACACCGGGGCGTCCATCGGCACGGAGCCGCCGTCACCGGTCTGCGGCAGCATGCCCTCGTCGCGAAGCTCGGCGATGGTGGCGCCCATCATGATCCGCGCCGCGGCCTTGGCCAGCTGCACCGCAGTCGCCTTGGAGACGAAGGGCACGGTGCGGCTGGCCCGCGGGTTGGCCTCCAGCACATAGAGCGTGTCGTCCTTGAGCGCGTACTGCACGTTCATCAGCCCCCGCACCCCGATGCCGTGGGCCAGCGCCTCGGTGGAGCGCCGCACGGCATCCACGTCGGTGCGGCCCAGGGTGATCGGCGGCAGCGCACAGGCGGAGTCACCGGAGTGGATGCCGGCCTCCTCGATGTGCTCCATCACGCCGGCGAGGTACACCTCGGTGCCGTCGCACAGCGCGTCCACGTCGATCTCGATGGCGTCGTCCAGGAAGCGGTCGACCAGCACCGGGTGCTCCGGGGTGATCTCGGTGGCGCGGGAGATGTAGTCCGACAGCGCCGCCTCGTCGTAGACGATCTCCATGCCGCGCCCACCGAGCACGTAGGAGGGGCGCACCAGCACCGGGTAGCCGATCTCGTCGGCGATCTTCTTGGCCTGCACGAAGCTGGTGGCGGTGCCGTACTTGGGCGCGGGCAGCCCGGCCCGGGTCAGCACCTCGCCGAACTCACCGCGGTCCTCGGCCAGGTCGATGGCGGCGGCGCTGGTGCCCACCACCGGGACGCCGGCCTGGGTGAGCCGCTCGGCCAGGCTCAGCGGCGTCTGGCCACCGAGCTGGACGATGACGCCGGCGACCGTGCCGGAGAGCTGCTCGGCGTGGAACACCTCCATGACGTCCTCGAAGGTGAGCGGCTCGAAGTACAGCCGGTCGGCGGTGTCGTAGTCGGTGGAGACGGTCTCCGGGTTGCAGTTGACCATCACCGTCTCGTACCCGGCGGCCGACAGCGCCTGTGCGGCGTGCACGCAGGAGTAGTCGAACTCGATGCCCTGGCCGATGCGGTTGGGCCCGGAGCCCAGGATGAGCACCTTCTCCCGCTCGGTCTGCGGCTCCACCTCGCTCTCCGCGAAGGGGTCGGACTCGTAGGCGCTGTAGTGGTACGGCGTGGAGGCGCGGAACTCGGCGGCGCAGGTGTCCACCGTCTTGTACACCGGCCGGATGCCCATCCGGTGACGCAGGGTGCGCACGCCGTCCTCGCCGGCCAGCTCCGGGCGCAGGGCCGCGAGCTGGCGGTCGGAGAGCCCGGACCGCTTGGCCTTGCGCAGCAGGGTGGCGTCCAGCACCTCCGCCTCCAGCAGCTCCGCGCGCAGCTCGACCAGGCCCAGCACCTCGTCCACGAACCACGGGTCGATGCCGGAGGCCGCGGCGACCTCGGCCACCGTGCCGCCCTGGCGCAGCGCCAGCTCCACGTCGTAGATGCGCCCCTCGGTGGGGGTGCGCAGCCGGGTGAGGGTGCTCTCCAGGTCGGCCTCGGCCGGGTCCGGCCCGGTCCAGAAGCTGTGCCGCTTGGTCTCCAGCGAGCGCAGCACCTTGCCCAGCGCCTCGGAGAAGTTGCGGCCGATGCTCATGGCCTCGCCCACGGACTTCATGGTCGTGGTCAGCGTGGGGTCGGCGCCGGGGAACTTCTCGAACGCGAACCGCGGCGCCTTGACCACCACGTAGTCCAGGGTGGGCTCGAAGCTCGCCGGGGTCTCGCCGGTGATGTCGTTGACGATCTCGTCCAGGGTGTAGCCGATGGCCAGCTTGGCGGCGATCTTGGCGATGGGGAAGCCGGTGGCCTTGGACGCCAGGGCGCTGGAGCGAGAGACCCGTGGGTTCATCTCGATGACCACGAGGCGGCCGTCGGCGGGGTCGACGGCGAACTGGATGTTGCAGCCGCCGGTGTCCACGCCGACCTCGCGCAGGATGGCGATGCCCAGGTCGCGCATCTTCTGGTACTCGCGGTCGGTGAGAGTCATCGCCGGCGCCACGGTGACGGAGTCACCGGTGTGCACGCCCATCGGGTCGACGTTCTCGATGGAGCAGACGATCACCACGTTGTCGCGGCTGTCGCGCATCAGCTCCAGCTCGAATTCCTTCCACCCGAGGATGGACTCCTCGATGAGAACGTTGGCCGTGGGCGAGGCGGCGAGCCCGCCGCCGGCGATGCGCTCGAGGTCCTCGGTGGTGTAGGCCATGCCGGAGCCGAGCCCACCCATGGTGAAGCTGGGGCGCACGACCACCGGCAGACCGAGCTCGGCGACGGTCTCGTGGACCTCCGCCATGGTGTGGCACACCGCGGAGCGGGCCGACTCGCCGCCCACCTTGGCCACGATGTCCTTGAACTTCTGCCGGTCCTCACCCCGCTGGATGGCCTCGATGTCGGCGCCGATGAGCTCCACGTCGTACTTCTCCAGCACGCCGGCGAAGTGCAGGTCCATCGCGCAGTTCAGCGCGGTCTGCCCACCCAGGGTGGCCAGCACGGCGTCGATCGGCGTGCCCTTGGCCTGCTCCGCCGCGATCACCTTCTCCACGAACTCCGCGGTGATCGGCTCGACGTAGGTGGCGTCGGCGTACTCCGGGTCGGTCATGATCGTCGCGGGGTTGGAGTTGACCAGGCTGACCCGGATGCCCTCCTCGCGCAGCACGCGGCAGGCCTGGGTGCCGGAGTAGTCGAACTCGCAGGCCTGCCCGATGACGATGGGGCCGGAGCCGATGACGAGAACGTGGTCGAGATCTGTGCGCCGCGGCATCAGTGCGCGCCTTCCATGAGGTCGGTGAAGCGGTCGAAGAGGTAGGCGGCGTCGTGTGGGCCGGCCGCCGCCTCGGGGTGGTACTGCACCGAGAAGGCGGGGCCGTCGAGCAGGGCGACGCCCTCCACGGTGTCGTCGTTGGGGCAGGTGTGGCTGATCACGGCGCGGCCGTAGGGAGTGTCGAACTCCTCCCCCGCCTCCCCCGCCAGGGCGAAGCCGTGGTTCTGCGCGGTGATGGCCACCCGGCCGGTGGCGTGCTCCACGACCGGGATGTTCATCCCGCGGTGGCCGTAGCGCATCTTGTAGGTGTCCCGGCCCAGGGCGCGGCCGAGGATCTGGTTGCCGAAGCAGATGCCGAACAGCGGCACCTCGCGCTCCAGCACCTTCTGCGTCAGGGCCACCACGTCGTCGGCGGTGGCCGGGTCGCCGGGCCCGTTGGAGAGGAACACCCCGTCCGGGCTGACGGCGAGGATGTCCTCCAGCGTCGCGGTGCTGGGCAGCACGTGCACCTCCACGCCGCGCGCAGCGAGCATCCGCGGGGTGTTGGACTTGATGCCCAGGTCGAGCGCGGCGACGGTGAAGCGCTTGTCGCCCTGCGCGGAGACCACGTAGGGCTCGGCGGTGGTCACCTCCCCGGCGAGGTCAGCGCCCACCATGCTGGGCTGCTCGCGCACCTGGTCGACCAGCGCGTCGTGGTCGGCCAGCGCGTCGCCGGAGAAGATCCCGGCCCGCATGGCACCGCGCTCGCGCAGGTGGCGCACCACCGCGCGGGTGTCGATGCCGGCGATGCCCACCACGCCCTGCTTGACCAGCTCCTCGGGCAGGGTGCGGTTGGCGCGCCAGCTGGACGAGGTGCGGGAGGGGTCACGCACCGCGTAGCCGGCCACCCAGATGCGCGTGGCCTCGTCGTCCTCGTCGTTCCAGCCGGTGTTGCCGATCTGCGGCGCCGTGGCCACCACGATCTGGCGGTGGTAGCTGGGGTCGGTGAGCGTCTCCTGGTAGCCGGTCATCCCGGTGGAGAAGACCGCTTCACCAAAAGTGGCGCCCGTGGCGCCGAACGCCTCGCCCCGGAAGGTCCGGCCGTCCTCGAGCACCAGCACTGCCTCGCTCACGCGATGTCTCCATTCTTGTCCTGATCCGAACCCGAGCTGGCCTCGTGGGCCAGGGCGTGCAGCCACTCGGGGTAAGTCGTCTTGTCGTCGGCGCGAAACCCGCTGTCGACCTCTTCTGACGCCACCCGCCAGCGCAGCACCAGCAGGCCGTCCCTGGTCATCACCTTGCCGGCGAGCTTGTTGTCCGTGCGCACCTCGACCAGGGCGTTGCGGGGCACCCACAGGTCGCTGCAGCCCTGGCGGGCGAGCAGCACGCCGGCCTCGTGCAGGCTCAGCTCGGCGGTGGCGCGGTGGCCGATGTCGCCCACCGTCACCCGGTCCTGCCAGTTTCCCGCCATGGTGGTGCCGATGTAGAAGCCGGTGGTGGGGCCCAGCAGGGCCGGACCCACCTCCGCCGGCGGCGCCGGCCAGCCACGCAGCCCCTCGGCCTGGCGCTGGGCACGCCTGGTCCAGCCCCGGTACATGGCCCACACCGCCAGCACCAGCACGGCGATGGTCAGCAGGGTCAGCAGAATTCTCACGCGGCACGGACCTTTCCCTCGTGCGCGGTGACCCGTCCGCGCAGCACTGTGGTAACGATCTTCCCAGGCAGGGTCATTCCCTCGTACGGGGTGTTCCCCGCGATGCTGGCCAGCTCAGCGCCGCGCACCGTCCACTCCGCCTCGGGATCGACCAGCACCAGGGTGGCGGGCTCACCCACCTCCAGCGGCCGGCCCTGGTCGCCCAGCCCGGCGATCTCGGCGGGACGCTCGCTCATCACCCGGGCGACACCGCGCCAGTCCAGCAGGCCGGTGCGCACCATGGTGAGCACCACCACCGACAGCGCGGTCTGCAGACCCAGCATGCCCGGGCGGGCGGCGGAGAACTCGCAGTCCTTGTCCTGCGGGGCGTGCGGGGCGTGGTCGGTGGCCACGCAGTCGATGGTGCCGTCGGCCAGCGCCTGCCGCAGCGCCGCGAGGTCGGCCGGCTCGCGCAGCGGCGGATTCACCTTGTTCACCGGGTCGTAGGTCGCCAGCCGGGAGTCGTCCAGCAGCAGGTGGTGCGGGGTGACCTCGGCGCTGACCCGGATGCCGGCGTCCTTGGCCCAGCGCAGGATGCTGGCCGTGCCCTCGGTGGAGACGTGGCACACGTGCAGCCGGGCACCGGCGTCCCGGGCCAGCAGGCAGTCGCGGGCCACGATGGACTCCTCCGCGGCGCGGGGCCAGCCGGCCAGGCCCAGCCGAGCGGCGGTGGGGCCCTCGTGGGCCTGCGCGCCGCCTGGCGTGCCGAAGCCGGTCAGCCGCGGCTCCTCGGCGTGCTGGGCCACGAGCACGTCCAGCGAGCTGGAGTACTCCAGGGCGCGACGCATCACCAGCGGGTCGGACACGCAGTGGCCGTCGTCGGAGAACACCAGCACCCCGGCGGCGGCCATGGTGCCCAGCTCGGCGAGCTGCTCCCCGCGCAGGCCCGCGGTGACCGCACCCACCGGGTGCACGTCCACCAGCCCGGCGCGGCGGCCGAGGGTGCGGACGTGCTCGGTGACCACCACCGAGTCGGCGACCGGGTCGGTGTTGGCCATCGCGAACACTGCGGTGAACCCCCCGAGGGCGGCCGCCGCGGAGCCGGTGGCGATGGTCTCGGTGTCCTCCCGGCCGGGCTCGCGCAGGTGCGTGTGCAGGTCCACCAGCCCGGGCAGCACCACCAGGCCGGCGCCGTCGATCACCTCGACGTCGTCGGCCTCGGTGAGCGTCGCGGCCAGGCCGCTGCCCATCTCGGCGATGACGCCGTCGCGCAGCAGCAGGTCGGTGGGCGCACCCTCCGCGTAGGGCCGCGCTCCCGTGATGAGCACGCTCATTCGTTGACTCCCTGGTCTGATCCGGTGCGGCTGTCGCCGGCGAGCAGCTGGTAGAGCACCGCCATGCGCACGTGGACGCCGTTGCGCACCTGGTTCAGCACGGCGGCACGCGGTGAGTCGGCCACCGACGAGGCGATCTCCATGCCGCGGTTCATCGGGCCGGGGTGCAGCACCACGGCGTGCTCGGCCAGCAGCGCCGCCCGGCGCTCGGAGAGGCCGTAGCGCACCGCGTACTCCCGGGTGGAGGGCAGGTACCCGCCCTGCATGCGCTCGGCCTGCACCCGCAGCATGAGGACCGCGTCGGCCGCGGGCAGCTCGGCATCGAGGTGGTGCGACACCGTCACCGCGGCGTCGGGCCCGCCCCAGTGCGCCACCCCGGGGGGCAGCAGCGTCGGCGGAGCGACCACCACCACCTCCGCGCCCAGCGTGCTGAGCAGGCTGACGTTGCTGCGAGCCACCCGGCTGTGCAGCACGTCGCCGACGATGGCGACGCGCCGCCCGGCCAGCCCGCCGAGGCGCTGGCGCAGGGTGAGGGCGTCCAGCAGCGCCTGGGTGGGGTGCTCGTGGGTGCCGTCGCCGGCGTTGACCACGGCGGGGCCCGCGGCGTCGGGCCCGGCACCGTCGGCGGTCCAGGCCGCGATGCGGTGCGCGGCGCCGGAGGCGGAGTGGCGCACCACCAGGCAGTCGGCACCGGCCGCGCGCAGGGTGAGCGCGGTGTCGCGCAGCGACTCACCCTTGGAGGCCGAGGAGCCCTTGGCGCTGACGTTGACCACGTCCGCGCTCATCCACTTGCCGGCCACCTCGAAGGACACCCGGGTGCGGGTGGAGTCCTCGAAGAAGACCGTCATCACGGTGCGCCCGCGCAGGGTGGGCAGCTTGCGGACCTCCCGACCCAGCAGCGCCTGCTCGAAGGCCTCGGCGTCGTCGAGGAGGGCAGTGGCGGCATCGGCGGAGAGGTCGGCTGCGGAGAGCAGGTGCCTCATGCGCCGGCCACCGCGCCTCCGCCTGGCGTGCGCAGCAGCACGGCGTCCCGGCCGTCGTGCTCGGTGAGCAGCACCGCCACTCCCTCGCTGCGGGAGGTGGGCACGTTCTTGCCCACGTAGTCCGCCCGCACGGGCAGCTCCCGGTGGCCGCGGTCCACCAGGACCGCCAGCTGGACGGCCCGGGGACGACCCAGGTCACGCAGCGCGTCCAGGGCGGCGCGCACGGTGCGGCCGGAGAACAGCACGTCGTCCACCAGGACCACCAGCGCGTCGTCCACGCCGCCGGGCGGGACGGAGGTCTCCCCCAGTGCACGGGAGGGCTGACGACGCAGGTCGTCGCGGTAGAGGGTGGTGTCCAGGGTCCCCAGGTCGGGGCGGATCCCGGAGAACTCGGCCACCCGGTCGGCGAGGCGCGCGGCGAGGGTGCCGCCACGGGTGGGGATGCCGAGGAGCACGACGCGTGGTGCGTCCGGTGCATCCAGAGCAGTCTTCTCGATCAGCTGGTGGGCGATGCGGGCCACGGTGCGCGCGACGTCGGCGGAGCTGAGCAGCTCACGCTCGATGACGTCGGTACGCCCCTGCGATCCGTTCGCCCCGGGTGCCTGTGGCATCCAGGACCTCCTTGCCTGCCTCACTGGACAGGTTGTTAAAGGATGTCGAACATTTCTCCGTAGGTTACCAGTCGCCTCCAATCAGTTAGATTGATGCCAGCCGCATCGAGTGACGTCGCGCTGACGGCCCGTGCGGGGACTCATGCTAGGAGGGGGAGAGATGGCCGAGTACGCGAAAGCCCTGGGGGCGCGTCTTCGTGATGTTCGCCAGCGGGAGGGCTTGTCCCTCCAGCGGGTGGAGGAGAAGTCGCGGGGCCGCTGGAAGGCGGTCGTCGTCGGCTCCTACGAGCGCGGTGACCGTGCGGTCACCGTGAACAAGCTGGCCGAGCTGGCCCGCTTCTACGGCGTGCCGATGAGCGAGCTGCTCCCGCCGGACGACTTCGGTGCCGCTGACGGCGTCGCGGCGCCCATCGTGCTCAACCTCGAGCGCCTGCACGAGGTTCCGGAGAGCGACACCGAGGTGCTCTCCCGCTACATCGCCGACATCGCCCAGCGTCGGGGGGCGCACGAGACGTTGTTGCAGATCCGTTCGGCCGACCTCGACGCGCTCGCCGAGCTGTACACGATCCCCACCGACGAGCTGGTCGGCCGGCTCGTCTCGTGGGGCGTGCTGGCACCAGGCGTCGCCTGACCTGCTGATCGGTCCGAGGCGGGCTCCCAGCGCTGCTGGGAGCCCGGCCCTCGGAGCACACCGCAGCAGGTCAGTCCCGCGGTGAGTCGTCCCGCTCCGAGCTGAGCTCTGCGCTCGCCGGCTCGGTACCTTCTGTCGCCGCCGGCTCGGTGGCTTCTGTCGCCGCCGGCTCCGTGGCTTCTGTCGCCGCCGGCTCCGTGGCCCGGCTGGAGACCGCCGCCGCGGCAGCCCGCACCTGCGGCGCCACCAGCACCACCTGGCCGAGCACCCCGTTGATGAACGTCGGCGAGTCGTCGGTGGAGAGCTGCTTGGCCAGCTCCACCGCCTCGTCCACCGCCACCACGGGCGGGACGTCGCTGGCGTGGAACAGCTCCCACACCGCCACCCGGAGCACTGCCCGGTCCACCGCGGGCAGCCGGTTCAGCGTCCACCCCTGCAGGTGGGAGGACACCACCTCGTCGATGCGGTCGAGGTTGCGGGCCACGCCGCTGACCAGGCTCAGCGTGTAGTCGTTCACGGCCGGGACGCTCTGGTCGTCCTTGGCCATCCGGCGTCGCTCGATGGCGATGCCGACCGGGTCCACGTCACGGGCCTCGGCCTCGAACAGGAAGTCCACGGCCCGCTTGCGCGCCTTGCGGCGGGCACCGCCGGGCTTGCGCTCCCGCTGGGGCGCCGCACCCGGTGCGGGTGCGGCGTGCTCCAGCAGCTCGTGCTCAGCAGGCGGCTCGACGTGCTCGTCGTGCCGCGGGTCGTTCTCGTGCGCGTAAACCACTCAGGAGTTCACTCGTCCCAGGTAGCGGCTGTCGCGGGTGTCGACCTTGAGCTTGTCGCCGGTGTTGATGAACAGCGGCACCGCGATCTCGTAGCCGGTCTCCAGCGTGGCCGGCTTGGTGCCACCAGTGGAGCGGTCACCCTGCAGGCCCGGGTCGGTGTGCTGCACCACGAGCTCGACCGCGACGGGCAGCTCCACGTACAGCGGGACGCCCTCGTTGAAGGCGATCTGCACGGTCATGTTCTCCAGCATGAAGTTGGCGTTGTCGCCGACGATGGCTGCGGGCAGGTAGTGCTGCTCGTAGTCCTGGGAGTCCATGAACACGTAGTCCTCACCGTCGCGGTAGAGGTACGTCATGTCGCGCCGGTCGACCGTGGCGGTCTCGACCTTCACGCCGGCGTTGAACGTCTTGTCGTTGACCTTGCCGGTCAGCACGTTCTTCAGGGTGGAACGGACGAAGGCCGGCCCCTTGCCCGGCTTCACGTGCTGGAAGTCGGTGATGGTCCACAGCTGGCCATCGATCTTCAGGACCAGCCCGTTCTTGAAGTCGCTCGTGGATGCCACGTGCCCTTGCCTCTCTGTCTTCTCGCTGCTCGCACTGCGCCGCCTGGTGGCTGCGCTGTCGGTCTCGCCCCCGCTGGGCCGACACCGACCACGGGGCGGCTCAGACCACGAGGAGCTCCTTGGTCGTCATCGTCAGCAGCTCCGGCATGGCGCCGGTGACCACGAGAGTGTCCTCGATGCGGACGCCGCCGCGTCCTTGCAGGTACACGCCGGGTTCGACCGTGACTGCCGCGCCAGCGGGAAGCATACCGGTGCTGCGGGGACCGATTCCCGGCGCTTCGTGGATCTCCAGCCCGACGCCGTGCCCGAGCCCGTGGGAGAAGTACTCGCCGTAGCCGGCGTCGACGATGATGCTGCGGGCCGCGGCGTCCACGGCGGCGGCCTCAGCGCCGACGCGCACGGCCTCGCACCCCGCGGCCTGGGCGGTGTGCACCAGGTCGTAGATCTCCCGCTGCCAGGCAGCCGGCTCGCCCAGCACCATGGTGCGGGTCATGTCCGAGTGGTAGCCGCCCACCAGGGCACCGAAGTCGATCTTGACGAAGTCTCCGGGCGCCAGCACGTTGGCGGTGGGTCGGTGGTGGGGCACGGCGGAGCTGGCGCCAGCAGCGACGATCGTCTCGAAGGAGGGACCGTCCGCGCCCGCGTCGCGCATCCGCTGCTCGAGGTCCCTGGCCACCTCCACCTCGGTGCGGCCCACCCGCACTCCCCCGTCCGCCAACAGCTCGGCCAGCGCGCGGTCACCAGCTCGGCAGGCCGCGCGCAGCAGCTCGAGCTCGCCCTCGTCCTTGACCAGCCGCAGCTGCTCCACCAGCCCCGGCGCGCGGACCAGCTGCACACCCTCGGCGGCGGCCGCCACCTCGGCGTGCAGGTCCACCGTCAGCACGTGGCTCTCGAAGCCGAGCGTGCCCACTCCGGTCGTCGCCGCCAGCCGGCCGAGGTGCTGGGCGCACGGCGGGTCGATGTCGCGACGGAGGTCGGGCACCTGCTGGGCGGACTGGCTGCGGTAGCGGCCGTCGGTGCAGAAGACGGTGCGCTCCTCGTCGGTCGCGCTCACCAGCAGCGCACCCGCCGAGCCGGTGAAGCCGGTGAGGTACCGGACATTCAGCAGGTCAGTGACCAGCAGGGCGTCACAACCGTCGGCGCGGAGCAGCGTGCGCAGCGCCGCGCGCCGCTGGCTGTGGTTGCTCGTCATGCTCACCACGGTAGCGACCCGCCTCGGGCGGGCCCGCACGTACCGCGCGAGCCGGTGAGGGGCCCGTTACCCTGCACCTGTGAGGCAGTGGCTGACGCGAGCAGCGGTGATGGTGGTGCTGCACGTGACTGTCGCTGCCGCGCTCGGTCTGGCCGCGGTGGAGTGGCCGACGTCCGGAGCCCTGCAGCGAGCGGCGGCCTTCGTGGTGCTGGTGGTCCCGCCGCTGGTGTGGGCGGGGCTCGACTCGCTGCGCGACGACGCCCTGGACGACGACCCCGACGAGCGCTCGACGCTGAACCTGGGCTGGCTCAAGGCAGCCCTGGCGGCCGGACCGGTCGCGGGCCTGCTCAGCTGGGCCGTGCAGGCGGTCTTCATCGACAAGATGGGCGCCTCGGAGCTGCTGGGCTCCATCATCGGTGGCGGTGCGTTCACCGCGCTGCTCATCTACCTGCCCGCCACCGTCGGCCTGGTGCTCGGGCGCCTCGCCCGCGGCAGGTCGCTGGGCAGGACCGCCACCGCCGACCAGTAGCGGCCGCACCGGCGAGCTGCACCGTGCGCGTTGGTCCCCGTTGCGCGCCAAGCGTTGCTACGGTCGCGCAGCACGCGCCACGCCGTCCGTCGAGGGGAAGTCGACAGTGCCTGCAGAGACACGCTGGGGCGCTGTCCTCGTGGCTGTTGCCGTGCTTGCGGTGACCCTGAACGTCGTGGCAGGACAGGCGTTTCCGGCGAAGTGGGGTGGCCCAAACTTTCTGGCCGGGCTGATCCAGCTGGTCGCCTACCTCGTTGCCCTGACCGGTGTCGTGCTGGTGCTCGTGGGGATCCGGCGGCGATAGGCAGCACTGAGCGCCGCTGGTTCGAACGAGGGTGGACTCATTCGCCCTGGCCACCTCGCTCGCCCACGCTTCGCTGGGCACGGAGGGTAGTGGTGTCGCTAGCGTCAGACCCATGGAATCGGATATCACCCTGCACGTCGACGGGCACGAGCGCACGCTCACCGTCGACAACCGGACCACGGTCCTCGACGCCCTCCGTGACCACCTGGGTGTCACCTCCCCCAAGAAGGGCTGCGACCACGGCCAGTGCGGCTCCTGCACCGTGCTGCTCGACGGCCGCCGGGCCACCACCTGCCTCACCTTCGCCGTCGCCAACGACGGCGCGGAGATCACCACCGCCGAGGGCCTGGCCGCCGACGGCGAGCTGCACACCATGCAGCAGGCCTTCCAGGACCAGGACGGCTTTCAGTGTGGCTACTGCACTCCCGGTCAGATCTGCTCCGCGGTGGGGATGCTGGACGAGGCCAAGGCCGGCCACCCCTCGCACGTCACCGAGGACGACGGGCCCGTCGAGCTGACCGACGCGGAGATTCGGGAGCGCATGAGCGGGAACCTCTGTCGCTGCGGCGCCTACGTCAACATCGTCGCCGCCATCCGGCAGGCCGCCTCGTGATCCCCTTCGACTACCAGCGCGCCGACGACGCCGCCAGCGCGGTGGCCACCGTCGCAGCCCGTGCGGACGCCGCCTTCCTCGGTGGCGGCACCAACCTCGTCGACCGGATGAAGCTCGGCGTGGACAACCCGACGCTGCTCGTCGACATCAGCCGCCTGCCGCTGAACGCCGTGGACGTGCAGCCCGACGGCAGCGTCCACGTCGGCACCAACGTCCGCAACAGCGACCTGGCCGCCCACCCGGTGATCCGCGCGCACTACCCGGCGCTGTCCCAGGCCCTGCTCGCCGGCGCCTCCGGGCAGCTGCGCAACCTGGCCACCACCGGCGGCAACCTGCTGCAGCGCACCCGGTGCGTGTACTTCCAGGACGTCACCACCCCGTGCAACAAGCGCGAGCCCGGCTCCGGCTGCTCGGCCATCGGTGGCTACACCCGCTACCACGCCATCCTCGGCTCCTCGCCGGAGTGCATCGCCGTGCACCCCTCGGACATGGCGGTGGCGCTGGCGGCCCTGGATGCCACGGTCGTGGTGGTCGGGCCCGACGGAGAGCGCCACGTCCCGGTGACCGAGCTGCACCGCCTGCCCGGTGCGCACCCCGAGCGCGACACCGTGCTCGCCCACGGCGAGCTGATCACCGCGGTGCACCTCTCCCCCACCGGCGCCTCACGGTCGGCCTACCGCAAGGTCCGTGACCGCGCCTCGTTCGCGTTCGCGCTGGTCTCTGTCGCGGCCACCCTGGAGGTCACCGACGGCACCGTCACCCGCGCACGCATCGCGCTGGGCGGAGTGGCCCACAAGCCGTGGCGGGCCAGCCGCGCCGAGGAGCTCCTGCGGGGCGCACCGGCCACCGAGGACAGCTACCGGCGTGCCGCGGAGGCCGAGCTGGCCGACGCGGTGCCGCAGGGCGAGAACGCCTTCAAGATCCCCATGGTCCGCAACACCCTCGTGTCCGTGCTGCGCGAGCTCACCCCCACCGAGGAGCAGCGATGACCGCGCCCGTGCAGCCCCACGCCATCGGCACCGACCAGCCGCGGGTGGACGGCGTCGCCAAGGTCACCGGCAGCGCCACCTACGCCTACGAGCACCCCGTCGAGCACCCCGTGCACCTGCACCCGCTGCACTCCACCATCGCCCGCGGCCGCATCACCGCCGTGGACACCTCGCAGGCCGAGGCGCTGCCGGGCGTGCTCACCGTGCTCACCCACCTCAACGCCCCCCGGCTGGCCGACACCAGCGACGCCGAGCTGGCGGTGCTGCAGACCGCCGACATCGCCTACCGGGGGCAGCTGGTGGGTGCGGTGATCGCCGAGACCCCCGAGGTCGCCCGGCACGCGGCGAGCCTGGTGCACCTGACGTACCACCAGCAGCCGCACGACACCGTGCTGCACGCCGACCGCGACGACTTCTACACCCCGGAGTCGGTCAACGGCGGCTTCGAGACCGACACCGACAGCGGAGACGTGGAGTCTGCGCTGCGCGAGGCCGCGGTCACCGTGGACGCCACCTACTCCACCCCCACCGAGCACAACAACCCGATGGAGCCGCACACCACGGTGGCACTCTGGAACGGGCAGGTGCTCACCCTGTTCGACTCCACCCAGGGCGTGCACACCGTCCGCACCACGCTCGCCCCGATCCTGGGCCTCGACCCGGAGCAGCTGCGGGTGGTCGCACTCAACGTGGGCGGAGGCTTCGGCTCCAAGGGCATGCCGCACCCGCACAACGTGCTGGCGGCCATGGGTGCCCAGGTCACGCCCGGGCGGGCCGTGAAGATGGCGCTGACCCGCCAGGAGATGTTCACCGTGGTCGGCTACCGCACCCCCACCATCCAGCGGGTGCGCTACGGCGCCGACGCCGACGGACACCTCACCGCCATCGTGCACGAGGTCCTCGAGCAGTCCTCCACGGTCAAGGAGTTCGCCGAGCAGACCGCGGTGCCGGCCCGGATGATGTACGCCTGCGCCAACCGACGCACCAGCCACCGGGTGGCGGCGCTGGACGTGGCGGTGCCGTCCTGGATGCGTGCTCCCGGCGAGTGCCCGGGCATGTACGCCACCGAGGCCGCGATGGACGAGCTGGCGGCAGCGTGCGGGCTGGACCCCATCGAGCTGCGGGTGCGCAACGAGCCCGAGGTCGATCCGGAGACCGGAAAGCCGTGGTCGCAGCGACGCCTGCTCGAGTGCCTCTACGAGGGCGCCCGGCGCATCGGCTGGTCCGACCGCGCCCCGCAGCCCCGGGCGCGGCTGGAGGACGGCTGGTGGGTGGGGCTGGGCGTCTCGGCGTCGACGTACCCGCACAACGTGATGCCCGGCTCCCACGCCAAGATCTCCTACGCCGCCGGCCGCTACTCGGTGCAGATCGGCGCCGTGGACATCGGCACCGGCGCGTGGACGGCGCTCGCCCAGATCGCCGCTGACGCGCTGCGCTGCCCGCTGGACGCGGTGGACCTGCAGATCGGGGACAGCGCGCTGCCGATGGCCACCGTCGCGGGTGGCTCCTCCGGCACCACCTCCTGGGGCACCGCCATCACCGCCGCGGCTGAGCTGTTCCGCCACGACCACGGCGAGCACCCGGAGGACGGGGTGCACAGCGAGGCCGTGATGCCCGAGCTGCCCGGGCCGCTGGAGACGGCGATCCACAGCTTCGGCGCCCAGCTGGTGGAGGTGCGCGTGCACGCCGACACCGGCGAGGTGCGGGTGCCGCGGATGGTGGGGGTGTTCTCCGTGGGCCGGGTGGTCAACCCCCGCACCGTGCGGTCCCAGCTGATCGGCGGCATGACCATGGGCCTGTCGATGGCCCTGCACGAGCAGAGCATCACCGACCCGCGGTTCGGCCACGTGGTCAACCACGACTTCGCCGAGTACCACATCGCCGCCCACGGCGACGTCGCGGACATCGACGTGAGCTGGTTGGACGAGCACGACCCGCACGCCAACCCGATGGGCACCCGTGGGGTGGGCGAGATCGGCATCGTGGGCACCGCGTCGGCCATCGTCAGCGCGGTCCACCACGCCACCGGCACCCGGGTGCGCGACCTGCCCGTCACCGCGGACAAGCTGCTGGAGTAGCGCACGCCCAGGCGGGCCCGCCCAGGTGGGCCCACTCAGGTCGGCGCGGTCTCCTCGCCGGAGGCGTCCGCGGGTGGTTCCACCGGAGCCACCCCGGGCGCCCCGGTGACGGTGGCCACGTACTGCAGCGCCAGCACGTAGCCGGTGATGCCGAGGCCCACGATGCTGCCGGTGGCCACCGCGCTCAGGTAGGAGTGGTGGCGGAAGTCCTCGCGGGTGTGCACGTTGCTGATGTGCACCTCCACCAGCGGACCACGGAGCTCGGCGCAGGCGTCGCGCAGCGCCACCGAGGTGTGCGTCCATGCCCCTGCGTTGAGCACCACGGCGTCACCGGCGTCGGCGGCGGCGTGCACCCAGCCGAGCATCTCGCCCTCGTGGTCGGTCTGGCGCACCTGCACCTGCAGCCCCAGCGAGTCGCCGGTGCGCACGCACAGCGCGGCCAGCTCGTCGTGCGTGGTGGCGCCGTACACCTCGGGCTGGCGCTTGCCCAGTCGTCCGAGGTTGGGCCCGTTGAGCACCTGCACCTTCACAGCAGCACACCTCCGCTCTTGGGGCGCTCCTCGCGCGCCACCACGGAGTATGCCGCCGCCAGCAGCGCGGGGTCGGGACCCTCGAGCCGGCCGGGTCGGGCGAGCCCGTCGAGCACCACGAAGCGCAGCAGCCCGGAACGGTTCTTCTTGTCGGTGCGCATGCCCTCCATCAGCTGGCCCAGCGCGTCCGGGTCGTAGGTGGTGGGCAGCCCCACCGAGGCGAGCACCGAGGCGTGCCGGTCGGCGGTGGCGTCGTCCAGGCGTCCGGCCAGGCGGGCCAGCTCGGCGGCGAAGACCAGGCCCACCGCCACCGCGGCACCGTGGCGCCAGCGGTAGCGCTCGCGCCGCTCGATGGCGTGCCCCAGGGTGTGGCCGTAGTTGAGCACCTCCCGCAGGTCGGACTCGCGCAGGTCGGCGGAGACGATGTCGGCCTTCACCTGGATCTTGCGACGCACCAGCTCGCCCAGCACGTCCTGGGCGGGGTCCAGCGCGGCCTCGGGGTCGGCCTCGATGAGGTCCAGGATGGTCGGGTCGGCGATGAAGCCGCCCTTGATGATCTCAGCCATGCCGGAGATGATCTCGTTGCGCGGCAACGTCTCCAGGGTGGTCAGGTCCACCAGCACGGCAGCCGGCTCGTGGAAGGCCCCCACCAGGTTCTTGCCGGCCTCGGTGTTGATCCCGGTCTTGCCGCCCACCGCGGCGTCCACCATGGCCAGCAGCGTGGTGGGCACGTGGAACACCCGCACCCCGCGCATCCAGGTGGCGGCGACGAAGCCGGCCAGGTCGGTGGCCGCGCCCCCGCCCAGGGAGATCACCGCGTCCCGGCGGGTCAGCCCGATGCGGCCGAGCACGTCCCAGCAGAAGCCGGCCACGGCCAGGTCCTTGCCGTCCTCGGCGTCGGGGATCTCCACCCGGTGGGCGTCCACCCCCACCTCGGCGAGGGCCTCGCGGATCGCCTCGGCGGTGGCGATCAGCGACGGCTGGTGGATGATCGCCGCGGTGGTGGTCCCGCGCAGCTCCTGGGTCAGCTCCCCGAGCAGGCCGCGGCCCACGATCACGTCGTAGGGGTTCTCGGCGTTGACCCGGATGCGGGTGGGTTCGCTCATGCCTGCTGGTCTCCCGTGTCGGTGGTGCTGGGGCTCGGGCCGGGCGGCGCGCCCACGGTGTCGAGCACCTCGGCCACGACGTCGGCGACGTCGCGGCTGTCGGTGGACACCTCCACGGTGGCCACCTCCCGGTACAGCGGCAGCCGAGCGTCGAGCAGGGCCTTGAAGGTGGCGCGCGGGTTGATGCCGGCCAGCAGCGGCCGGTTGCTGGCCAGGCCGGCGCGGCGCACACCCTCGGCCAGGCCGACGTTGAGGAACACCACGGGGTGCCCGGCGAGCCGGGCGCGGGTGGCCGCGGACAGCACCGCTCCCCCGCCGAGGGCCACCACCCCGGTCTGCTCCTGCAGCGCCGCAGCGACGGCCGCCTCCTCCAGCGCGCGGAAGGCCTCCTCGCCGCTGTCGGTGAAGATGTCGGAGATCGACCGCCCGGCGGCGGCCTCGACCGCGTGGTCGGTGTCGTGCACCGGCACCGCCAGCGCCTGCGCCACCCGGCGGGCGACGGTGGTCTTGCCGGCTCCTGGCGGGCCGACCAGGACGACGACCGGACTCACCTGGCGATGTCCTGCAGGTAGCTGGTGACGTTGCGGGTGGTCTCACGCACGGTGTCGCCACCGAACTTCTCCAGGGTGGCCTGGGCCAGCACCAGCGCCACCATGGCCTCGGCCACCACGCCGGCGGCGGGCACCGCGCAGACGTCGGAGCGCTGGTTGATGGCGACGGCCTCCTCGCCGGTGGACATGTCCACCGTGGCCAGCGCGCGGGGAACGGTGGAGATGGGCTTCATGGCGGCCTTGACCCGCAGCGGCTCACCGTTGGTCATGCCGCCCTCGATGCCGCCGGCGCGGTTGGTGGAGCGCAGCACGCCGTCGGGGCCGGGCCGCATCTCGTCGTGGGCCAGGCTGCCGCGGCGGCGGGCGGTGGCGAAGCCGTCGCCGACCTCCACCCCCTTGATGGCCTGGATGCCCATCAGCGCCTCGGCGAGCCGGGCGTCCAGGCGACGGTCGCCGGCCACGTAGGAGCCGAGGCCGATGGGCAGGCCGTGCACGACCACCTCGACGATGCCCCCGAGGGTGTCGCCCTCCTTCTTGGCCAGGTCGACCTCGGCCACCATGGCCTCGGAGGCGGCGGGGTCGAACACCCGCACCGGGCTGGCGTCGATGGCGGCGAGGTCGTCCGGACCCGGAACCAGCCCCTCGGGGGCGTCCACCGAGCCCAGGGCGGTGACGTGGGAGAGCACGTGCACGCCGAGCACCTGCTGCAGCAGCGCCTTGGCCACGGTGCCCAGCGCCACCCGCGCCGCGGTCTCCCGGGCGCTGGCGCGCTCCAGGACCGGACGGGCGTCGTCGAAGCCGTACTTGAGCATGCCGGCGTAGTCGGCGTGGCCGGGCCGCGGACGGGTGAGCGGGGCGTTGCGGGCCTGGCTGGCCAGCACGTCGGGGTCCACCGGGTCCGCCGACATGACGGTCTCCCACTTGGGCCACTCGGTGTTGTTCACCCGGATGGCGATGGGCCCGCCCATGCTGACGCCGTGACGCACCCCGCCGAGGATGTCCACGGCGTCGGCCTCGAACTTCATCCGGGCGCCCCGCCCGTGGCCGAGGCGGCGACGAGCCAGCTCCCCGGCGATGTCGTTGGTGGTGACCTCGACCCCGGCGACCATCCCCTCGAGGACGGCGACCAGGGCAGGTCCGTGGGACTCTCCGGCAGTGATCCAGCGCAGCACGGCAGCCATCTTCCCATGCGGCTACCGGCGCCCGCGCACCGCGCTCAGTCCAGGGCGGCGGCCATGGCCGTGCGCGGGGCCGCGCGGCCGGTGAACAGCTGCACCTGCCCGAAGGCCTGGTGCAGCAACATGTCCAGCCCGCTGGCCAGCTGGCCGTCAGCGCGCTGCACGGCCTCGGCCAGCGGGGTGGGCCACGGGTCGTAGATGACGTCGAGCACGCTGGGCACCGTGGCCAGCGCCTCGGCCAACCCGGCGGCAGCGGCGGCGGGCACCGTGCTCACCGCCACGGCGGCCTGGGCGCAGGCGGCGGCGACCGCAGCCGGGTCGAACGGGACGATCGCGGTGTGCAGGCCGGCGGCCTCCGCGCACTCCACGGTGCCCACGGCCCGGGACGGCTCCCGCACCACCAGGTCGAGCTCGCGCACCCCGGCGGCGGCGAGGGCCACCACCACGGCGCGGGCGGTGCCCCCGGCGCCCACCACCACCGCGCGGGTGCCGGCCAGCTGCTCGTCGCCCGGGGTCACCCCCAACGCACCGAGCACGCCGTCCACGTCGGTGCAGTCGGCCAGCCAGCCGTCCCCGGTGCGCACCAGGGTGTTGGCCGCGCCCACCGCCTCGGCGCGCGCGGTGCGCACGTCCGCCACCGCCAGCGCGGCGAGCTTGGCCGGCATGGTCACCGACAGCCCCACCCACTCGGGGCCGAGCGAGGCCACCAGCGGCGCCACGCCGTCCGCGTCGCACTCGATGCGCTCGTAGGTCCACTCCGGCAGCCCGAGCGCCGCGTAGGCGGCCAGGTGCAGCTGCGGGGAGCGCGAGTGCGCGATCGGCGTGCCGATCACCGCGGCCCGGCGAGCGGTCACGGCGGCCCGCCCCCGCCGGCGATGATCGCCAGGTGCTGGTCGTAGGTGTCGGAGAAGCAGGTGGCGCCCTGGGTGCCACAGGTGACGAAGTAGTGCCAGGTGCCCTCCGCCGGGTTCATCGCCCCGGTGATGGCCTCCTCGCCCGGGGAGGCGATGGGGGTCAGCGGCAGGCCCGGGCTGGCGTAGGTGTTCCACGGCGTGACCGTGGCCCGGTCCTTGGGCGTGGTGGCGATGTACTGCAGGTCCAGGGGGTAGTTCACGGTGGAGTCGAACTCGAGCTTCTGGCTGATCTTGAGCCGGTTCAGGATCACTCGGGTGACCTTGTCGTACTCCCCGGGCTTGACCTCGCGCTCGTTGAGCGAGGCGACCACGAGCACCTGGTAGGGCGTCAGGCCGTCCACGTTCGCCTCCGGCAGGCCCGCCAGCTGCAGCGCCGTGGCCGAGCTGCTGATCATCCGCTGCAGCAGCGTGGTGGCCGGTGCCCCCGGCTCCACGTCGTAGCTGCCGGGCCGGATGAGGCCCTCGATGCGCTTCTCCTTCTCCGAGCTGGCGGCCTGCACCTCGGTCTTGGCCCAGTCGGGCACGCCGAGGTCGTCCAGGTCGGCGGTGGCCGCGGCCGTGCGCAGGTCGGCCTCGCTGGTGCAGCGCCGCTCCCCGTCGAGCTCCACGCAGGAGGCCTTGGCCAGGGTGGACAGGATGCCGGGAGTGACCGAGCCGTCCTTGCCGCGGACGTCGTCGAGCTGGCGGCCCTCGGGGATGACGAGGCCGCCGACGCGGGACTTGGGGTCGACCAGGCGGGACACGGCCGTGGCGGCGGGAATCTTGGTGCGCAGCTTGTAGAAGCCCGGCTGCACCGACGCCATCCGGGTGTCGTTGGCAGCCGCCTTGGTGAACAGCGACGCGCTGCTGACCACGTCGTCCCTGACCAGCGCGGCACCGATGGCGCCGGCGGTGTCGCCCTCCATCACGCGGAACACCACGTCGGACTCGCCCCCACCGGCGTAGTCCTCGGTCTCGGAGCTGGAGAACTGCCCGAAGAGCGCCTTGCCGCCGAGGTACACCACGCCGCCGAGCACCAGCAGCACCACGAGTGCCACGGCGACACCCACCCGGCGTCGGGTGGCGTGCACCCGCGACGGGCCGGTGCGCCGCGAGCGCGCCGGGCCGGCGTCGTAGTCGTGCTCGTCGGCCCAGTCGGGCTCGCCCGCGTGGTCGGAGTCGTAGTAGCCGTCGGGGTCGAGCAGCGGGTCGTCCAGCAGGGAGTCCGGCTCCAGCACGGAGTCGCCGGTGGCGGCACCCGGTGGTGGGGCCACGAACCGCGGCCCGACCGAGCGGCGACCCCACTCCTCGCCACCATCGTCGTGGCCAGGCGTGCGGGGTGCTCCTGGCCTGGTGCGGCCACCGTCGAAGCTGTCACTCACCGGTTTTCCTCCGTGGTCGCGTTGTCTCCCCTGGTCCTGCTGGCCCGTTCATCGAGCCAGCCCTGCAAGATCGCCACGGCCGCAAGCTGGTCCACCAGCGAGCGCTGGCGCTTGCCTCTCACCCCCTGCTCGGCCAGCACCCGGCTGGCCGTCACCGTGGTCAACCGCTCGTCGCTGAGCCGCACCGGAACCGGGGCGAGCACCTGACGCAGTCGATCAGCGTACTCAGTGGCCAGTGCGGCGGCCTTGCCGTGCTCGCCGCGCATGGTCTGCGGCAGCCCCACCACGACCTCGACCGCTTCGTACTCCGCCACGATCTCACGAATGCGGCGCACGTCGGGGCTGTCGAGACCGGCGCGTCCCCCGGCCCTGGCCACCGTCTCCACCGGAGTGGCCATGATCCCGTCCGGATCGCAGGAGGCCACTCCGATGCGGACGCTGCCCACGTCGATGCCGATCCGCCGCCCCCGGCCGGGGTCGGTGTCGTCCGGCCGGTCGGGCCGGGCGCGCTCGGTCACGGCGCGAGCGCCCCGCGCAGGGCCGCGATGGCGGCCGGGATCCCGGCCGGGTCGGTGCCCCCGCCCTGCGCCATGTCCGGCTTGCCGCCGCCACGGCCGCCGATGGCGGCAGCGAAGCTGGGCACCAGGGCACCGGCCGACAGACCGGCGTCGCGGGCCGCCGCGGTGGTCGCCACCAGGAAGCTGACCTTGTCACCGTTGGTGCTGAACAGCGCCACCACGCCGGGCTGCTGGCCGAGCTTGCCGCGCACGTCGCCGGCCAGTGCCCGCAGGTCGTTGCCGCTGGTGCCCGCCGGAGCCTGGGTGGCGACGAGCAGGGTGTCGCCGACCCGCTCGGCGGACTCCGCCAGGGTGCCGGCCGAGGACAGCACGGCCGCCGCGCGGGTCTGCTCCAGCTCCTTCTCCGCCACCCGCAGGCGCTCGACCAGGTCCGCCACCCGGGCGGGCACGTCGGCGTCGGGCGTCTTCAGCGTGGCGGCCAGGCCCTGCACCAGCGCGCGCTCCTTGGCCAGGTAGCGGTAGGCGTCCATGCCGACGTAGGCCTCGATGCGGCGCACGCCCGAGCCCACCGAGGACTCCCCGAGCAGGGTGACCGGACCGACCTGCGAGGAGTGCAGCACGTGCGTGCCGCCGCAGAGCTCGCGCGACCAGGGGCCGCCGATTTCCACCACGCGGACCTCCTCGTCGTAGGTCTCGCCGAACAGCGCGAGCGCCCCCATCTCACGGGCGCCCGCCATGCTGGTGTGCAGCACGCGCACCGGCAGGTCCTCGAGCACCGCGCGGTTGGTGACCTCCTCCACCTCGCTGCGCGTGGCGGCGGACAGCCCGCCCTGCCAGGCGAAGTCCAGGCGCAGGTAGCCGGGCTTGTTGTAGGAGCCGCTCTGCAGCGCCGTCGGGCCGAGCACCTCGCGCAGCGCAGCGTGCACCAGGTGCGTGCCGGAGTGGCCCTGCCGGGCACCGGCTCGCCACACCGGGTCGACCTGGGCGAGCACCTGGGCACCCTCGGTGACCTCGCCACCGCGCACCCGCACCCGGTGCACCCACAGCCGCTTGGCCACCTTCTGGACGTCGAGGACCTCCAGGTCGAGGTCAGTGCCGGTGATGACGCCGGCGTCGCTCTCCTGGCCGCCGGACTCCGCGTAGAGCGGGCTGCGGTCCAGCACCACCTCCACCACCTCGCCCTCGCCGGCGGAGCGGACCCTGCCGTGGTCGGCGACGATGCCGATGACCCGAGCCTCGGTGGCGAGCTCGTCGTAGCCGGTGAACTGGGTGGGGCCGGCGTCGAGCAGCTCGCGGTACACCGAGAGGTCTCCGTGGGCGTGCTTGCGGCTGGCGGCGTCGGACTTGGCGCGCTGGCGCTGCTCGGTCATCAGCGCGCGGAAGCCCGGCTCGTCCACGGTGAGCCCAGCCTCGGAGGCCATCTCCAGGGTGAGGTCGATGGGGAAGCCGTAGGTGTCGTGCAGGGCGAAGGCCTTGTCACCGCCGATCACCGAGCCACCCCCGGCGCGGATCTCCGCCACGGCGTTGTCGAACAGCTTGGAGCCCGAGCTCAGCGTCTGCAGGAAGGTGGTCTCCTCCCCCACCGCGATGCGCTCGATGCGTGCGCCCTCGGTGACCAGCTCGGGGTAGCTCTGCCCCATGGTGTCCAGCACCACGGCCACCAGCTCGGCCATGCTGGGCTTGTCCACGCCCAGCAGCCGGGCGGAGCGCACGATGCGGCGCAGCAGGCGGCGCAGCACGTAGCCGCGGCCGTCGTTGCCCGGGGTGACGCCGTCGGCGATGAGCATCACCGCGGTGCGGGCGTGGTCGGCGATCACCCGGAAGCGCACGTCGTCGGCCTCGTTGCCCACCGCGTAGCGACGCCCGGAGAGCTCCTCGGCCTTGGTGATCACCGGGCGCACCAGGTCGGTCTCGTAGACGTTGTCCACGCCCTGCAGCAGGAAGGCGACCCGCTCCACGCCGAGACCGGTGTCGATGTTGCGCCGCGGCAGCGGGCCGAGGATCTCGAAGTCGTCCTTGGACGTGCCCGCGCCCCGCTCGTTCTGCATGAACACGAGGTTCCAGATCTCGATGTAGCGGTCCTCGTCGGCGATGGGGCCGCCCTCGACGCCGTACTCCGGGCCGCGGTCGTAGTAGATCTCCGAGCAGGGCCCGCACGGGCCGGGGATGCCCATGGACCAGTAGTTGTCGGCCATCCCGCGGCGCTGGATGCGCTCGGCCGGCAGACCCGCGATCTCCTGCCACAGCCCGAACGCCTCGTCGTCGTCGAGGTACACCGTCACCCACACCCGCTCGGGGTCCAGGCCGTAGCCGCCGTCAGCCACCGGCGCGGTGATCAGGGTCCAGGCGAAGGTGATCGCCTCGCGCTTGAAGTAGTCGCCGAAGGAGAAGTTCCCGGCCATCTGGAAGAAGGTGTTGTGCCGGGTGGTGATGCCCACGTTCTCGATGTCACCGGTGCGCACGCACTTCTGCACGCTCACCGCCCGCGGCCACGGCGCGGGGGCCTGACCCAGGAAGTACGGCACGAACTGCACCATGCCGGCGTTGATGAACAACAGGTTCGGGTCGTCCAGGATCAGCGACGCGCTGGGGACCAGGGTGTGGCCGTTGCGCACGAAGTGGTCGATGAATCGCTGGCGGATCTCGTGGGTCTGCACGGGGGGGTGTCCTCAATACGCGGGGAAGCGGCCTGTCGGCCCGGGTCTGTGGGAGGTGCCGGTCTCAGCCGGTGGCGGCGGGCTCGTCGTCAGGCAGCAGCTCGGCCGGCACCCGGGGCGGGCTGGTGGCCGAGGGCGAGGTGGGCCGCCGCAGCCACCGGGCGAGCAGCACCCCGACGGCAACGCCGGTCCCGGCCGTCAGCAGCAGCCGGGGCGCCGTCACGCGCCCTGGTCGCGCTGCCCGGTCTCGCCGCACGTCCATCCTCGTTCCTCCCAGGCTCTGCTGGCACGGCGGTCAGGTTACCGGGCCGCCCACAAGCTCCGGGACCCGCCGATCAGGGCCTGCCGGTCGGGGCGTGTCGATCAGCCTCGCCCGCGCACGATGGAGCGCAGCTTGGCCAGCCGCTCGCGCAGCGTGCGCTCCACCCCGTGGTTGGTGGGCCGGTAGTACTCCCGGCCCACCAGCTCCTCGGGCGGGTACTGCTGGGTGAGCACGCCGTCGGGGTGGTCGTGCGGGTAGCGGTAGCCCTGGGCGTTGCCCAGCTTGGCCGCCCCCGCGTAGTGCCCGTCGCGCAGGTGCGGCGGCACGGACCCGGCCTTGCCCGCGGACACGTCGGCCAGCGCGGCGGAGAGCCCGGCGAGCACCGCGTTGGACTTGGGCGCGGTGGCCAGGTGGATGGTGGCCTGGGCCAGCGCCAGGCGGGCCTCGGGCATCCCGATCAGCTGCACCGCCTGCGCGGCGGCGGTCGCGGTGAGCAGCGCCGTCGGGTCGGCCATGCCGACGTCCTCGCTGGCGTGCACCACCAGCCGGCGAGCGATGAAGCGCGGGTCCTCCCCGGCGGCGATCATCCTGGCCAGGTAGTGCAGGGCGGCGTCCACGTCGGAGCCGCGGATGGACTTGATGAACGCGCTGGTGACGTCGTAGTGCTGATCACCGCTGCGGTCGTAGCGCACCGCCGCCTCGTCCACCGTCGCCTCCACGGCCGGCAGGTCGATCTCGCCGCGGCCCTCGCTGGACACCGCGTCGGCGGCGGCCTCCAGGGCGGTGAGCGCGCGGCGGGCGTCGCCGGAGGCCAGCCGCACCAGGTGGTCCTCGGCGTCGGCGCTGAGGGTCACCACGCCGGCGAGCCCGCGCGGGTCGCTGACGGCCCGGCGCAGCAGGGAGCGGACGTCCTCGGCGCCCAGCGGCCGCAGCTGCAGCACCAGCGAGCGCGACAGCAGCGGTGCGACCACGGAGAACGACGGGTTCTCGGTGGTGGCGCCCACCAGCAGCACGATGCGGTCCTCCACCGCCCCGAGCAGCGCGTCCTGCTGGGTCTTGGAGAAGCGGTGCACCTCGTCGATGAACAGCACCGTCTGCTCACCGTGCGCCAGCCGGCGGCGGGCCACGTCGATGACCGCGCGCACCTCCTTCACCCCGGCGGACAGCGCCGACAGCGCCTCGAAGCGGCGACCGGTGGCCTGCGACACCAGGGTGGCCAGGGTGGTCTTGCCGGTGCCGGGCGGGCCGTAGAGCAGCAGCGACGCGGGTGCGGCGCCCTCGATCAGGCGGCGCAGCGGGGCGCCCGGGCCCAGCAGGTGCTCCTGGCCGAGCACCTCCTCCAGCGAGCTGGGCCGCATCCGCACGGGCAGCGGGGCGTGCGGACGGGACGCGACGGGGCGAGCAGGGCCGGACGCCGCGGACGGCTGCTCGGCCTCGTCGCCGAACAGCCCCGGTTCTGGGTGGGACACTTCAGCCGGTGACCTGCAGCGCTGCGGCGACGGCCAGGGCGTGCTCAGCCACGTCGGCGTCCCCGCCCCGCTCGGCGGCGCGCGCCAGCTGCTGCCAGCGCACCCGCAGGGCGCCCTGGCGGGTGTAGGTCAGCGGGTGGTGCCCGCCCGGGTTGGCCCGGTGCGGGCTGGCCGGCAGGAACCAGTAGGTGCTCAGCCACACCCAGAGCAGCTGCGCGTCCAGCATCCGCGGCCAGAGCACGGCGTCGTCGGCCAGCTCGGGCCACACGCCGACCACCTCCGAGCGCCACGCCTGCACCAGCTTCTCGGCCTGGGACTCCCCCACCTCGTGGATGCACCAGCAGGACGGGAACGGCACCAGCGCGTACGCCGCGTCCAGGGTGACGTCGCGGAAGCCGCCCCACTCGAAGTCCAGGAACCGGACCCCGCCGTCGGTGATCATGGCGTTGTCCGGGCACAGGTCCGACGGGCTGAACGCGCGCAGCGCGTCCTGGCCCAGCAGTCGCTGCGCCCCGGTCGCGCGGGCGGCGACGGTGGGCGGGGTGCTGACGCCCAGCTGCGCGGCGAGCAGGTCGGGCAGGGTGTTCAGCGCCGTGGTGGCCACCTTGGCCATCGGGTCGGGCCAGGCCTGGCGGTTCGCCCGGCGCAGCAGGGTGCGGAAGTCGTCCTCGCCATTGGCCGTGGCGGCGTGCATCCGGCCCAGCGCCTGCGCCCAGGCCATCAGCCCGTGCTGCACGCCGGAGCCGTCCCCGCGCAGCAGCACGTCGGCCAGGGTGGGCCCGTTGCCCAGGTCGGAGAGCACCAGCAGGCCGTCGTCCACGTCGTGGGCGAACATCTCCGCGCCGGGGCGGTGCTCCGGGCGCAGGGAGTTGCCGAACTGGTAGGACACGGCCTCGCGCAGGAAGGCGCCGCGGGCGTCGGCGCTCTGCGCCGAGTCACCGAGCGGACCCTCGAGCATCCGCTTCACGACCATGGTCTTGGGGAGGGAGAACGGGTTCTCCTCCGCGCGGACACGGAGCACCAGGGTCCGGTCGCTACCTCCCAGGTCGACCGGATCCACCAACGTCACGGGAGCGCCGGTACGCCGAGTGAGCAGACGTTGCGCCGCCTGCACCACCTCGGTCACCGGGTCCGTCGCCACAGCTCGCATTGTTCCAAAGGGTACCTGGGTCAGCGGTCCAGCACCGCGCCGAGCCGCTGACCCGCACCGATGCCTCGTGTCGGCCCCCGCACCGGGGTCCGGGAGCCGACACGAGTGTCGGTTAGGACGCCTCCGGCTTGCGCTCCGGCTTGGCGTCGATGCCGGACTCCTTGCGCTGCTGGGGCGTGATGGGCGCCGGCGCGTCGGTGAGCGGGTCGATGCCGCCCCCGGACTTGGGGAAGGCGATGACCTCGCGGATGGAGTCGGAGTGGCTCAGCAGCGCCACGATGCGGTCCCAGCCGAAGGCGATGCCACCGTGCGGGGGCGCGCCGAAGGCGAACGCGTCGAGCAGGAAGCCGAACTTCTCCTGCGCCTCCTCCTGGCTGATCCCCATCACCGCGAAGACCCGCTCCTGCACGTCGCGGCGGTGGATGCGGATGCTGCCGCCGCCGATCTCGTTGCCGTTGCAGACGATGTCGTAGGCGTAGGCCAGCGCGGAGCCGGGGTCGGTGTCGAAGGTGTCCAGGTGCTCGGGCTTGGGCGAGGTGAACGCGTGGTGCACCGCCGTCCAGGCACCCGAGCCCACGGCCACGTCGCCGCTGGCCACGGCCTCCGACGCGGGCTCGAACATCGGAGCGTCCACCACCCAGGTGAACGCCCACTCGTCGGGGTCGATCAGCCCACCGCGGTTGGCGATCTCCACCCGGGCGGCACCCAGCAGGGCGCGGGTGGACTTGACCGCACCGGCGCCGAAGAAGATGCAGTCACCCGGCTGCGCACCCACGTGCGCCGCGAGGCCCTGCCGCTCGGCGTCGGTGAGGTTCTTGGCCACCGGACCGCCCAGGGTGCCGTCCGCGCCCACCAGCACGTAGGCCAGGCCCTTCGCGCCGCGCTGCTTGGCCCACTCCTGCCAGGCGTCCAGCTGCTTGCGCGGCTGGCTCGCCCCACCGGGCATCACCACCGCGCCCACGTAGGGCGCCTGGAAGACCCGGAAGGTGGTGTCGGCGAAGTACTCGGTGCACTCCACCAGCTCCAGGCCGAAGCGCAGGTCCGGCTTGTCGGTGCCGAAGCGGCGCATGGCGTCGGCGTAGGTCATCCGCGGCAGGGGCAGGCTGAGGTCCACGCCGATGAGCGACCACAGCGCGCGCAGCACCTGCTCGGCCACGGCGATCACGTCGTCCTGCTCGACGAAGGCCATCTCCACGTCCAGCTGGGTGAACTCGGGCTGGCGGTCGGCGCGGAAGTCCTCGTCGCGGTAGCAGCGGGCGATCTGGTAGTACTTCTCCACCCCGGCGACCATGAGCAGCTGCTTGAACAGCTGCGGGCTCTGCGGCAGGGCGTAGAAGCTGCCCGGCTGCAGGCGGGCCGGCACCAGGAAGTCGCGGGCGCCCTCCGGCGTGGAGCGGGTGAGCGTGGGGGTCTCCACCTCCACGAAGCCCTGCTCGTCCAGCACCCCGCGCGCGGCCCGGCTGACCCGGCTGCGCAGCCGCAGCGCGGCGGCCGGGGCCTCGCGCCGCAGGTCCAGGTAGCGGTAGCGCAGCCGCGCCTCCTCGCCCGGGGTGGAGTCGAGCTGGAACGGCAGCGGGGCGCTCTCGTTGAGCACGGTCAGCTCGGTGACCGTCACCTCGATGTCGCCGGAGGCGATCTCCGGGTTGGCGTTGCCCTCCGGGCGGCGCTCCACCGTGCCGGTGACCTGCACGACGAACTCCGCGCGCAGCCGGTGGGCGCGCTCGGCCATCTCGCCCTCGCGGAACACCACCTGGGCGACCCCGCTGTCGTCGCGCAGGTCGATGAAGATCACTCCGCCGTGGTCGCGCCGGCGGGCCACCCAGCCGGAGAGCGTGACGGTCTGTCCGGCGTGCTCGGCACGAAGCGAGCCGGCGGAGTGGGTGCGCAGCACGATGGTCCTCTCGTAGTGATCTTGGGATTCGCTGCTGATCCTACGGAGCGGCCCGGCGGCGCCCGAGCCGCGTCGCGCCCCGGTGCCGCGTCGTGACAGTCATCTCAGCTCGAGCGTGCGGGAACACTGGGCGCCGGTCGGTAGTTTGTACGACTGGCGGTGCTCGATCCATGCCCCGGGCCCCAAAAATAGTCGCTACGAGCGACCCCGTGCCGAGAGGCGCACTGGCGGGCACCGCCCCGTTGGCCGTCCGGCTGTGATCCAGCCGGACGGCCAACACTCATCTCGGGAGGAGCTGGGCTCAGCCCGCGCTGATCTCCCGCTTGAGGATCTTGCCGGTGGCTCCCTTGGGCAGCTCGTCCACGATGAGCACCTTGCGCGGGTACTTGTAGGCCGCCACCAGGGGCTTGACGTGGGCGATGAGCTCCTCGGGCGTGGCCTCGGCCCCTGCCTTGAGCGCCACCACCGCGCAGATCTCCTCGCCCAGGTCGTCGTGCGGCATGCCGATGACCGCAGCCTCGGCCACCGCCGGGTGCTCGTAGAGCACCTCCTCGACCTCGCGGGGGTAGACGTTGAACCCGCCCCGGATGATGAGGTCCTTCTTGCGGTCGACGATGTAGTAGTAGCCCTCGTCGTCCACGCGGGCGAGGTCGCCGCTGTGGAACCAGCCGTCGACGATCGCGGCGGCGGTCGCCTCGGGGTTGTTCCAGTAGCCCTTCATGATGTTCTCGCCGCGGATGCAGATCTCGCCGACCTCGTCCTTGCCGACCTCGTTGCCGTCCTCGTCGAGCAGCGTGACCTCGACACCCTTGACGGCCACGCCGATGGAGCCGGCCTTGCGCTCCCGGTCGGGCAGGTTGAACGTGGCCACCGGGCTGGTCTCGGACAGGCCGTAGCCCTCCAGCACCGTGCAGCCGAACTTCTCCTCGAACCCGCGCATGACCTCCACCGGCATGGCCGACCCGCCGGAGACGCACACCCGCAGGTTCGACAGGTCGTAGGAGTCGCCCTCGGGGTGGTGCAGCATCGCCGCGTACATCGTGGGCACGCCGGCGAAGGCGGTCACCTTGTCGCGCTGCAGCACCTCCAGCGCCTTGGTGGCGTCGAAGCGCGGGATGAGGGTGAGGGTGGCGCCGGCCCGGATGACGGTGTTCAGCGCACAGGTCTGGCCGAACGCGTGGAACAGCGGCAGGGCGCCGAGCATCACGTCGTCGGGACCGAGGTTGAGCAGCGTGGACGCGCTCAGCTCGCTGTTGCTGTTCAGGTTGTGGTGGGTCAGCTCGGCGCCCTTGGGCTTTCCGGTGGTGCCGGAGGTGTAGAGGATGACGGCGGTGTCCTCGTCGGCCCGCTCCACCACCTCGGGGGCCGGCTCGGCCGCCCCGACCAGGGCGGTGAAGCCCTCCACGGTGACCACGATGCACTCGGCGTTCGCGTCCGCCGCACCCTTCTCGCCGGCCTCGGCGAAGTCCTGCCAGGCGAACAGCCACTTGGCCCCGGAGTCGGCCAGGTGGTAGGCGACCTCGCGCTGCTTGAGCAGCGGGTTGAGCGGGACGACGACACCGCCGGCGCGCAGCACGCCGTAGTAGACGATCGGGAAGTGCGGCACGTTGGGCAGCGAGACACCCACGGCGTCACCGGGCTTGAGTCCCTTGGCCTTGAGCAACCCGGCCAGGTGGGCGGTCGCACCGTCGAGCGCGGCGTAGTCGAGCACCAGGTCGTCCAGCTTCACGGCCGGGTGCGACGGGTCGCGCTGCACGCTCCTGGCCAGGTTCTCCGCGATGTTCGTCAAGGCTTCTCCTCGCGTCTGCCTCGGGCGCGATCGCCGCAGACGGGCGATCCGCGCACACCTGCCCCGCTGGCACGTGTTTCCGCGCACGGTAGCAACGCGAGGTCAGGGCCAGTCCGGCGACGCCGAGGCCGGGTATGTCATCCTGCGGAGACATCACGCGTTGACTTCTGCTGAGGAGCGCCATGTCTGCCCGCCCCACCGCCGCCGCTCCGCAGGCGACCGAGGCCGCGCGACACCCCGGTCTCGTTCCCGCCCTTGTCTTTCTGGGGGCGCTGGTGGCGGTGGTCAGCAGCCTGGGCGCTCCCCTGGTACCGACTGTGGCGGTGGACTACGCGGTGTCACTGCCCAGTGCCCAGTGGTCGCTCACCATCACCCTGCTGGCCGGCGCGGTGTCCACCCCCGTCCTGGGCCGGCTCGGTGACGGCCCGCACCGCCGCGGCGTGATCATCGGTGCGCTCGCGCTGATCGTGCTCGGCTGCGTGCTGGCCGCCGTCCCCGGCAGCTACCCCCTGCTGCTGGTGGGGCGGGCACTGCAGGGCGTGGGCCTGGGCCTCACCCCGCTGGCCATGGCGGTGGCCCGCGACCACCTCACCGGGGCGCGGGCCCGGTCGGCGGTGGCGACGCTGTCGGTGACCACCGCGGCCGGCGTGGGACTGGGGTACCCCCTCACCGCGCTCGCCGCGCAGCACCTGGGCTTCCACGCCGCCTTCTGGTGCGCCGCCGCCGCCACCTCGCTGGTGCTCGTCGCCGTGATCGCCGTGGTGCCGCCCAGCACCACCCGCACCCGCCACCGCCTGGACGTCCTCGGCGCCACGCTGATGAGCCTGAGCCTGGCCGCGGTGCTGGTCGCCGTGAGCACCGGCGGGCAGTGGGGCTGGTTCTCCGGCCGCGTGCTCGGCCTGCTCGTGGTGGCGGTGGTCCTCGGCGCAGCGTGGGCGTGGTGGGAGCTGCGGGTGGCCCACCCGTTGGTCGACCTGCGCCTGCTGCGCAACCGCGCGGTGCTCACGGCCGACGTCAGCGCGGTCATCTCGGGGGTCGGCATGTACTTCCTGATGGCCACGATCATCCTGTTCGTGCAGTCCCCCACCTCCACCGGCTACGGGCTGGGCCAGTCGGTGGTGGTGGGTGCGCTGGTGCTGGTGCCGTTCTCGCTGTGCAGCGTGGCGGCGAGCCGGCTGGCCGTGCTGATCGGCCGCCGCGTCGGCGAGCGCCTGGTCATCCCCGTCGGGGCGGGGTTCTTCCTGCTGGCCATGCTGATGTTCCTGTTCCTGCGGCACAGCGTGTGGCAGGTGTGCGTGGTGATGGGACTGGCCGGCCTGGGCGTCGGCTGCACCTTCGCGGCCATGCCCGCGCTCATCGTGCGCTCGGTGCCGGTGCACGAGACCGGCAGCGCGCTCGGCGTCAACCAGGTGCTCAAGACGGTGGGTGGCTCGATGGGCAGCGCGCTGGCCTCGGGCGTGCTGGCCTCGCACACCCTGGCCGGCGCCCAGTACCCAGAGAACAGCGGCTACTCGGTGGGCGCGGTGCTGTGCATCGGCGTCTGGGTGCTGGTCGGGGTGCTCGGCTACGTCCTGCTCGGGCGGTCGCTGCGCACGCCGGCACCCACCGACGCCCAAGCCCCCACCGACGCGGAGGCACCCTCGGCGAGGCTGGGGACACGATGAGCGAGGCACGCAAGCGCGACTCCGCCCGGAGCAGGCAGGAGCTGCTGCGGGCGGCGGCCGAGCTGTTCAGCGAGCGCGGCTACGACCGGACGACGCTGCGCGAGGTCGGCGAGCGCGCCGGGGTGGACCCGGCGCTGGTGGCGCGCTACTTCGGCGGGAAGGTGGCGCTGTACGTGGCCACCCTGAAGGCCTCGGCCCGGGACGGGGTGCCCGACCTGCTGCAGCCGGGGCGGGTGGCGGAGGTGCTGCGCGGCATCCGCCGGTCCGGCTCGGCGCCGTTGCTGCAGGCGGCGCTGCGCCCGCACGACGACCCGGACGTGCAGGAGGCGGCGCGGGAGACGCTGGCGCTGCGCCTGACCACCCCGCTGACCGAGCGCCTGGCCGAGGCCGGCCACACCGACGCCGCCCTGCGCGCCGAGGTGGCCATCGCGGCGCTCGCGGGCATCGGGCTGGGCCTGGGCTCCGGCGCCTTCCCAGCGCTCAGCGCCGCCTCGGACGACGAGCTGGCCGCCGTGACCACGGCCGTGCTCGCCGCCCTGCGCGACGGGTGAGCAGCCCGGCCACGCCCTCGGCCGCGAACTGCTTGGCCGGGTCCATCACCTCCGACGCCAGCCGCGGGGCTGGCTAGGCGGTGGCTCCGCCGTCGACCACGAAGTCGGCGCCAGTGCAGTAGCTGCTGGCGTCGCTGGCCAGGAACGCCACCATCGCGGCGACCTCCCCGGTAGTGCCCGCCCGCGGTATCGGCAGGTGCGAGAGGTTCAGCACGCTCAGGTCCACCATCGGGGTGTCCACCGAGCCGGGGCACACGCAGTTCACCCGGACGTGCCGCGGTGCCAGCTCCTGTGCGGCCGAGCGACTGGCTCCGCGCAACCCCCACTTGGACGAGGCGTAGGCCAGCGCTCCGCCGTGCCCGCGCATCCCCGAGATGGAGGCGACGTTGACGATGGCGCCACCGCTGTCGGGCATGGCGTCCACCACCTCGCGCATGCCCAGCACGGGACCGAGCAGGTTCACCTCCAGCAGCCTCCGCAGATCGGCGTCAGACCAGCTGGCCAGCGGCTGCTTTCGGTAGATCCCCGCGTTGTTCACCAGCACGTCCACCCGCCCGTGCTGCTGCACCGTCTCCCGCACCACCCGCTGCCAGGCGGCGCTGTCGGTCACGTCGTGGGTGAGGAAGGTGGCCGACGGTCCGAGGCGCTGCGCCACCTCGCGGCCGGCGGACTCGTTGACGTCGGTGAGCACCACGGTGGCCCCGAGCTCGACGAACAGCTCGGCCTCCGCCGCTCCCTGCCCCTGGGCCGCGCCGGTGATGACGGCGACCTTGTGCTCGAGTCGGACCAGTGGCGCTGCCGCGGTCACTGGGCGCGAGCGGCCGGGCCGGGCTGGGCCCCACGGATCAGCCGGCCGGGCAGCGGCCCCACCGCCTCGCCGTCGCGGTAGGTCTCCTGACCGCTGACCACGGTGTGCCGGTAGCCGTCCACGCGCTGCACCATCCGGCGCCCGCCCGCAGGCAGGTCGTGGCGGATCTCCGGCTTGTGCAGCCGGAGGCCGGCCATGTCGATGACGTTGACGTCGGCCTTGTAGCCGGGCTTGAGCAGGCCGCGGTCGAGCAGCCCCACCAGCTCGGCGGTGGCGCGGGACTGCCGAGCGACGATGTAGGGCAGCTCGAAGGTGCCGTGGTCGCGGTCGCGCACCCAGTGCTGCAGCAGCGTGGTGGGGAAGCTGCCGTCGCAGATGGTGCCCACGTGGGCGCCGCCGTCGGAGAGCCCGGGCACGGTGTAGGGGTGCGCCATCATCTCCTGGACGGCGTCCAGCGAGCCTGCGTTGTAGTTGGCGAACGGGCTGTAGAGCAGCCCGCGGCCGTGGTCGGCCACCAGGAGGTCGTAGGCCAGCTCCTCCGGCGTGCAGCCGATGCGGGCGGCCCGGCGGGCGACGGTGTCCTCCGGGTCGGGCTCGTAGCTCGGCGGGTCGGCCAGCTCGAACATCAGGTCGAACTTGCCGATGATGCGACCGCCGATGCGGGTGAGGTTCTCCTCGCCGGACTGCGCGGCGAGCACCCGGGCCCGGAAGTCCGAGCTCGCCATCTGGGCCGCCTGCTCCGCCAGCGGCAGGTGGGACACGCTCTGCCACACCGGGTTGTACATGAAGGGGTTGAGGGTGCAGTCCAGGCCGAGGATGATCCCGATGCCGCGGGCAGCGACCTGCGCGCGCAACCGGTATCCGTCGTCGTTGACCTGCTCGATCAGCCGGAGGATCTCCCGGAACTTCTGCGGGTTGGTGGTGCTCTGCGCCAGGGACAGCGACATGGGGCGTCCGGAGGCCTCCATCATGGCGCGCACCAGGCGCGCGTCCGGGCCCAGGTCGTCGTCCCAGTCGGTGACCAGCTGCAGCACGCCCTTGCCGGTGCGCCCGATGGCGGCGGCGATCGCGGTGAGCTCCTCCATGCCTGCGTCGTAGGTGGGGGTCAGCTCGCCGGAGATGCTCTTGTGGTTGAGCGTGCGCGAGGTGCTGAAGCCCAGGGCGCCGGCCTCGATGCCCTCCGCGGCCAGCTTGGCCATCAGGGCGATCTCCTCGCCGGTGGCCATCTCGTGCGCAGCGGCACGGGCACCCATGGCCCGCACCCGCACTGCGGCGTGCGGAACCTGCGCGGCGAGGTCGATGTCGTGCGGGCGGCGCTCCACCGCGTCGAGGTACTCCGGGAACGACTGCCAGTCCCAGGCCAGACCCTCGGCCAGCGCGACACCAGGGATGTCCTCCACGCCCTCCATCAGCTCGATCAGCCGGTCGTGGTCGGCGGGCACCACGGGGGCGAAGCCGACACCGCAGTTGCCCATCACGGCGGTGGTGACGCCGTGCCAGGAGGAGGGCTGCATCCGGTCGTCCCAGGTGGACTGGCCGTCGTAGTGGGTGTGCACGTCCACGAAGCCGGGCGCCACCACGGCGCCGTCGGCGTCGATCTCCTGCCGGCCGGTCCCCGAGACCGCGCCGACCTCCACCACGATGCCGTCGCGCACCGCAACGTCGGCGGTGAAGGCAGGCGCCCCGGTGCCGTCGACGACGCTGCCACCTCGGATGACGAGATCGTGCTCGGACACTGGCCTGCTCCTCTGATCAACTAGCTCGACTATGCCGGTTAGACATAGGCAGCAGTGGAACAGACCGCCTGGTGCGCGTCAAGGGTGCCGGACGGCGGCGCGGCAGTGCTTGACCACTGGTGGAACTGGTGCAACTATGCCGAAATTGCATAGTTCGCCCCGTACCTGTGACCGGCTCGTGGCGACGGGACCCCACCCGAGAGGACCCACCCATGGCGCTGGACGCCGCGACCACCGACTTCATCGGCCTGATGGCCCAGGCCGGCGGCCCCCCGCTGCACGAGCTCTCCCCCGCCGAGGCCCGCACCAAGCTGGCCGGCCTCGTCCCGATGTTCGGCACCGGCCCGGACGTCGCCGAGGCTCGCACCGAGCAGGTGCCCGGCCCCGGCGGCGACCTCGCGGTCCGGGTGCTGGTCCCGCACGGACGCCCACGCGGCGTCCTCGTCTACTTCCACGGCGGTGGCTGGGTGCTGGGCAGCCTGCCCGAGTACGAGGTTCTCGGGCGTCAGCTCGCCGCCCGCACCGGGTGCACCGTGGCGGTGGTGGACTACCGCCTGGCCCCCGAGCACCCCTACCCGGCCGCGGTCGGTGACGCCTGGGCTGCGCTGCAGTGGGCTTCCGCCACGCTGGCCAGCGCGGGGTCGGGCCCGGCCGGCCTGCCGCTGGTGGTGGCCGGCGACAGCGCCGGGGGCAACCTCGCCGCCATCGTCAGCCGGCACGCCCGCGACGCCGGCGGACCGGACGTGGCGCTGCAGGTGCTGGTGTACCCGGTGACCGACTGCGACCTGGAGAGCGAGTCCTACGTGGACCCGGCCAACCAGGGGATGCTCAACCGCCACACCATGGCCTGGTTCTGGAACCACTACGTCACCGACGAGCAGCGCACCCACCCCGACGTCTCCCCGCTGCGCGCCGCCGACCTCGCCGGGCTCGCGCCGGCGGTGGTGGTCACCGCCGAGCACGACGTGCTGCGCACCGAGGGCGAGGCCTACGCGTCCGCGCTGGCCGAGGCCGGCGTGGACGTGACCCACCGCCGCTTCGACGGCCAGATGCACGGCTTCTTCACCATGGTGAACCTGCTGCCCGGCAGCGCCACGGCCATCGACTTCGTGGCCGAGCAGGTCGGCGCGCACCTGGACCAGGCCGGCACCGCCCCCACCCCCGAGAGCACAGGAGCGCAGCACTGATGGCACCAGCAGAGGTCGACGCCGTGGTGGTGGGAGCGGGGTTCTCCGGGCTCTACATGGTGCACAAGCTGCGCGGGCTCGGGCTGTCGGTGCGTGGCTTCGAGGCCGGGGCCGACGTGGGCGGCACCTGGTACTGGAACCGCTACCCGGGCGCTCGCTGCGACGTGGAGAGCATGTACTACGCGTACTCCTTCGACCGCGAGCTGGTGCAGGAGTGGGAGTGGTCGGAGAAGTACTCGGCCCAGCCGGAGATCCTGCGCTACCTGCAGCACGTGGCCGACCGCCACGACCTGCGGCGCGACTTCACCTTCAACACCCAGGTCACCGCCGCCGCCTACGACGAGGCGTCGTCGCGGTGGACGGTGACCACCTCCGACGGCGACCAGGTCAGCGCCCGCTACTGCATCCTCGCGGTGGGCTGCCTGTCCTCGGCCAAGCTGCCGGAGATCCCCGGCCTGGAGCAGTTCCGCGGGCGCACCTTCCACACTGCCCACTGGCCGCACGAGGGGGTGGACTTCACCGGGCAGCGGGTAGGCGTCATCGGCACCGGCTCCTCCGGCATCCAGGTGATCCCGCTGGTGGCCGAGCAGGCTGAGCAGCTCACCGTCTTCCAGCGCACGGCCAACTTCGCCTTCGCGGCCTTCAACGGCCCCGCGGACCAGGACAAGGTCAGCACCATCAAGTCCGACTACCCCAGCGTGGTGGCGAACATCCGCTCCTCCTACGGCGGCATCCCGCCGACCAACCCGCCGACGTCGGCGCTGGAGGTCACCCCCGAGGAGCGGCAGCGTCGCTACGACGAGCGGTGGCGCCTGGGCCTGCTGAGCGGCCCGTTGCAGGCCTTCTACGACATCATGGTGGACCGGGCCGCCAACGAGACCGCGGCGGAGTACGTCCGCGAGCGGATCCGCGAGGCGGTCACCGACCCGGAGGTCGCGGAGGCGCTGTGCCCGCAGGGCTACGCCATCGGCACCAAGCGGCCGTGCCTGGGCACCCGCTACTACGAGACCTACAACCGGGACAACGTCACCCTGGTGAACCTGCGCCAGACACCGCTGGTGGCGATCACCGAGCGCGGCATCGCCACCACCGAAGGCGAGCACGAGCTGGACTCGCTGGTCTTCGCCACCGGCTTCGACGCGATGACCGGCCCGCTGCTGGCCATCGACATCACCGGCCGCGACGGTGCCACGCTGCGGGAGGAGTGGGCGTCGGGCCCGATCACCTACCTGGGCCTGGCCACCGCCGGCTTCCCCAACATGTTCCACCTCACCGGCCCGGGCAGCCCCTCGGTGATCACCAACATGGCGGTCTCCATCGAGCAGCACGTGGAGTGGGTCGCCGACGCGGTGGCCTACCTGCGCGACCACGGCGTGGCGGCCATCGAGGCCGACCCGCAGGCCCAGCAGGAGTGGACCCAGCACGTGCAGGAGGTCGCCTCCTACACGCTGTACCCGGAGACCGACTCCTGGTACACCGGGTCCAACGTGCCGGGCAAGCCGCGGGTCTTCATGCCCTACCTCGGCGGCGTCGGGCTGTACCGGGACAAGTGCCAGCAGGTCGCCGACGACGGCTATCCGGGGTTCGTGCTCACCGCCTGACCGCGCTCGGAGTGGCGCCTCGGCCCAGCCTGACTACCCTCCAGGGGACGGCCCTGCTCCACGTGGAGCACGCGCCGTGCGGGTGCGGGAGGTGTTGATGACCACTGCGGATGCCGACGTGATCGACGAGGTGGTGGACACCGATCGGTACCCGTTGTCCGCCCCGGACTCCCCCGCCTGGGACCGGGCCGTGCTCGCCGCCCGCGAGCGGCTGCACGCCGACGGCTGCTGTGTGCTCACCGGCTTCGTCCGCCCGGAGCTGACTGCTCGGCTGCAGGCGGAGTCCGCGCTGGCGGCGCCGCTGGCCCACCACGACGTGGAGCTGGCCAACGTCTACAACACCCCGCCTGATCCCCACCTGCCCCCGGAGCACCCGGCGCAGGTGCTCCTGCCGCGCGGCAACGCCTTCGTCGCCCGCGACCAGCTGGACCCGGGGTTGCTCGTCCAGGGCCTCTACGCCAGCCCCCTGCTGCAACGGTTCCTCGCCGCGTGCTTCGAGCTGCCGGAGATCCACGAGCTGGCCGATCCGCTGGCCGGGCTGGTGCTCAACGTGCTCAGCGAGGGCCACTCGCACCCGTGGCACTTCGACACCAACGAGCTGGCCATCAGCATGCTCACCCAGGCGCCCGAGGCCGGCGGCACCTTCGAGTACTGCCCGGACATCCGCACGGCCGAGGACGAGCACCTCGCCGACGTCGCCGCCGTGCTCGCCGGCGAGGGCGAGCACCGGGTCTCGCGGCTGCAGCCACGGGTGGGCGACCTGCAGCTGTTCCGCGGCCGCTACTCCCTGCACCGGGTCACCGCGGTGCGGGGCGGCACCGAGCGGCACTCCGCGATCTTCGCGTACTCGGCCCGACCGGGCGTGGTGGGCTCGGTGGCGCGCACCCGCCAGCTGTTCGGCCGGGTGCTGCCCGAGCACCTCGCCGCCGAGGGCCGCGCGGTGCGGCTCGACCAGCTGATGGACTGACCGGTGGCCGCCACCACGACCTACGCCGCCGAGGAGGGCCTGCCCCGGGCCCCGCTGCCCAGCCTGCAGGACAGCTGCGACCGCCTGCTGCAGTGGAGCGCCCCGCTGCTGGACGCCGAGCAGCTGGCGGAGACCCAGGCCGCGGTGGTGGCGTTCCTGCGGCCGGGCTCCCCCGCGCACCGGCTGCAGGCGGCGCTGCAGCGCGAGCAGGACGAGGGGGCCGGCTGGCTGGAGGGGTTCTGGGCGAGTCGCTACCTGGGTCGCCGGGACCGCATCGCCGTCAACGCCAACTACTTCTTCCTGCTGGCGGACTCCCCGCTGGGCCAGGTGGAGCGGGCGGCGGCGCTCACTCGCGCCGCGGTGGACCACAAGCAGCGCCTGGACGCCGAGGCGGTGGCCCCGGTGCGCGAGCGCGACCAGGTGCAGTCGATGGAGCAGAACAAGTACCTGTTCTCCGCCACCCGCATCCCCGGCACGGAGCACGACACCGACCGCACCGCCTACAGCGCCACCGAGCCCGGCGCGTCCCGGCACCGCCACGTGCTGGTGCTCAGCCGCGGCCACGCGTTCCGGTTGGAGGTGCTCGACCACCACGACCGGCCCTACCCCGTGGAGCGGCTGGCGGCGGGGCTGCAGCGCGTGCTCGCGCAGTCGCAGGACTGGGCGCCTCCGAGCCGGGCGCTGGGCCACCTCACCACCCAGGACCGGGCCCAGTGGGCCACCGACCGCGCCGAGCTGCTGGCGGGTGCACCGGAGAACGCCGCGTTCCTCGACCAGGTGGAGACGGCACTGTTCTGCCTGTGCCTGGACGACGTGGCGCCGGCCGACACCCGTGCGGCGTGCTGGCAGCTGCTGGCCGGCAGCGGCGCCAACCGCTGGTACGACAAGTCGTTCTCGCTGATCGTCGCGGCCGACGGCACCGCGGGACTCAACGGCGAGCACACCCACCTCGATGGCACCACCGTGGTCGGCCTCATCGACGCGCTGCTCGCACCGGGCGCCACGGAGACCACTCCGGCGGCCGAGGGCGAGCCCGGTGTCGCCGCGCTGGACGTCCGGCTGACCGCAGCGCTGGCCGAGCGGGTGGTGGCCGCGGCGGAGTCCTTCGCCGACTTCACCGCCGGCTGCGCCACCGAGCTGGTGAGCTTCGACCACCTCGGCTCGGCGCAGCTGAAGTCGCTGGGGGTCTCCCCCGACGCGTTCGTGCAGATGGCCTTCCAGCTGGCCCACCAGCGCGCGCGTGGGCTGGTGGGATCGACCTACGAGTCGGTGGCCACCCGGCAGTTCTGGCACGGCCGCACCGAGGCCATGCGGGTGGTCACGCCGGAGGTGCTCACCTTCGTGGCGGCGATGGACGACCCCGCGGTCGACCCGGCCGGGCGGGTGGCGGCGCTGCGGGCAGCGCTGGCGGCGCACACCGCTCGGGCCCGGGAGTGCAAGCAGGGTCTCGCCCCCGAGCAGCACCTGTGGGAGCTGCAGCTGACCCAGCAGCGTCGCGGTGCGGAGCTGGGCGCCACCGAGCCGCTGGCGCTGTACCACAGCCCCGGCTGGGTGGTGCTGCGCCAGGACTACCTCAGCACCAGCTCGGCGCCGTCGCAGTTCACCCAGTACTTCGGCTTCGGCTCCACCAGCGACCGGTGCATCGGCGTGGGCTACGTGCTGCTGCCCGAGCGCTTCCACCTGCACCTGAGCACCCCCCGGGCGGTGGACCAGCAGATGCAGGCCTTCGCCGCACAGCTGCGCTCCGTGGTTCCCGAGCTGCAGTCCCTGCTCGCGGGGGGCTAGCGCCGCCGGTCCAGCACCTGGGCCAGCTGCTCGCGGTCGTCGAACGGACGCACCTGCTCGCCGTAGACCTGGTGGCCGTCGGCGCCGCGGCCGGCCACCACCAGCACGTCGCCCGGCCTGGCGCGAGCCGCGGCCTGCTCCAGGGCCCGGCGGCGGTCGGGCTCCACCACAAGCTCGCCGCCACGCACCGAGCGGGCCCCGGCGGCCACCGCCTCCCGGACGCGGTCGGCAGGCTCGGAGCGCGGGCTCTCGTCGGTGACCACCACCACGTCGGCCAGCTCGGCGGCGGTGGCACCGAGGCGGAAGCGCTTGCCCGGGTCGCGGTCACCGGTGGCCCCCAGCACGACCAGCAGCCGGCCGGTGGTCAGCGAGCGCAGGAACGGCAGCAGCGAGCGCTGCCCGGCACTGTTGTGCATGTAGTCCACCAGGGCGAGGAACGGCTGCCCGACGTCGACGCGCTCCAGCCGGCCCGGGACGCGGGCCAGCTGTTCCATCCCGTGGACCGCACCGCGCAGGTCCACCCCCGCCAGCACCAGCGAGGTGAGCGCCGTGAGCGCGTTGGCCACCTGGTGCGGACCCAGCAGCGCCAGCGACACGGGCAGCCGCCCGGACGGGGTGTGCACGGTGAACCGGGTGCCCTCGGCGTCACAGGCGATGCCGTCGGCGAACACGTCGGCCGTGGGGTCGCGGGTCGAGTGGGTCCACACCGGCAGGTCGGTGCTGGCGCAGAGCCGGCGGCCGTACGGGTCGTCCACGTTGACCACGGCCGCGCCGGCCCGCTCGGGGGTGAACAGGGCGGCCTTGGCGGCGTAGTACTCCTCCATGGTCCGGTGGTAGTCCAGGTGGTCGCGGCCCAGGTTGGTGAAGGCCACCACCCGGAAGCGGATGCCGTCCACCCGCCGCTGGCTCACCGCGTGCGAGGAGACCTCCATGGCCGCCGCCAGCGCGCCCTCGTCCCGGAACCCGGCGAGCAGCCGCTGGAGCACCGCCGCCTCCGGGGTGGTGCGCTGGGCCGGCCAGGAGCCGGCGGGGCTGCGGATCGCGATGCCGGTGATCATCGCGTTGCGCACACCCGCACCGGACAGGCCCGCGTCAACCAGGTAGGTGGCACTGGTCTTGCCGTTGGTCCCGGTGACGCCGTAGACGTCCAGCCGGGCGGAGGGGTGGTCGTGGATCCAGGCGGCCAGCGGGCCGACGTGACGACGGGGATCGGACACGACGAGGCAGGGCAGGGCCGTGGCGGGCCGGTCGCTGAGCACGGCCACCGCACCGCGGGCCGCCGCCTCGGCCTCGAAGGTGAGCCCGTGCTCCCGCTCGCCCGGCAGTGCCACGTAGAGGTCTCCGGCGGTGACCGTCCGGGAGTCGTCGCTGACGCCGGTGACCGACCGAGCGAGCTCCCCGGTCGTCCCCGTGGCGGCGAGGCCCAGGTGGGCGGCGACGTCGCACACGGTGCGGCCCAGCGCAGCGGGGGCCGCAGGGGGGCGAGTCATCGGCACCGACGCTGCCAGCCAGAAGTCCACTGCCAGCCAGAAGTCACGGTTCATCGTGACACTCCCACGGGCACAACGCGCATCGTCGGCTGAGCTGGTCCCGGTCGGTGGGACGAGCACGAGCGAGCGCACACCGCCAGGTGAGAATTTCCGCCAGGGGGGTGGAACGTGGCGTGAGTTACTGTTACCGTCAATCTCACCAACGGTCATTGACACAATCTACGACGCGACCAACCAGACTCCCCAGGGGGAAGACATGACCACCGCACCGGCCATCACCGACCAGCGCACCACTGCCGACGAGGACGTGTCCCGCCGGCTCCTGGAGTCGGCTGCGGCCCTGTCCTACGACCCCGCCGAGGAGGTCGACTGGGAGTCCCCGCTGGACCCCACGCTGCACGGCCTCAACCCGGAGTGGAGCACCCTCTACGGGACGGCGCTGTGGGACGAGATGACCGAGGAGCAGCGCATCACGCTCACTCGCCACGAGGTGTGCTCGATCATGAGCACCGGCATCTGGTTCGAGATGATCCTGCAGCAGATGGTGCTGCGGGACATGTACGTCACCGACACCGCGCGCTCGGACTTCCAGTTCGCCCTCACCGAGATCGCCGACGAGTGCCGGCACTCCATCATGTTCGCCCGGGCCTGCGAGAAGATGGGCGCCTCGTCCTACTTCCCCACCCGCCTGAGCGTGGAGCTGGGCCGCGCCTTCAAGAGCGTGGCCAACGCCGAGGTCGCCTACGGCGGGATCCTGGTGGCCGAGGAGGTCCTCGACGTCATGCAGCGTGACTGGATGCGCGGGGAGAACGTGCTGCCGATGGTCCGGACGACGAGCAAGATCCACGTCGTCGAGGAGTCCCGGCACATGAAGTTCGCGCGCCAGGAGATCCGCGAGCAGATGGAGGGTGCGAGCGCCACGCGCCGCCGCACCAGCAGCCTGGTCATCGCCATCGCTGCCTACGTCATCGTCTCCAACATGGTGAACAAGGGCGTCTACGCCGCGGCGGGGCTGGACACCGACCGCGCGGTGCGCGAGGCCAAGAACAACGAGCACCACAAGGCGATGATGCGGTCCAGCTGCGCCCACCTGATGGACTTCCTCGCCCAGTGCGGGCTGCTCAGCCGCCCGGCCATGCGCATCTACCAGCGCGCCAACATGCTCTGAGCCGAGCCACCCACCTTCCGTCTCTCCGGACCTCACACACAGGGACCTCCACCGGCCATGGCCTACGCGATCACCCAGACCTGCTGCAACGACGCCACCTGCGTGTCGGTGTGCCCGGTCAACTGCATCCACCCCACTCCCGAAGAGCCTGACTTCGGGACCACGGAGATGCTCTACGTCGACCCGCAGACCTGCATCGACTGCGGGGCCTGCGCCGACGCCTGCCCGGTGGACGCGATCTTCCCGGTCGACCGGCTCATGGGCCGCGACACGGTGTTCGCCGAGCTGAACCAGCAGTACTACGCCGACCGGCCGACCGACAACGAGTGGTCGGCGCCGCGGTTCCCCCGCTCGCTGCCGCGCACCCCGGAGGGCCCTGCTCGGGTCGCCGTGGTGGGCACCGGACCGGCCGCCTGCTACGCCGCGGAGTCGCTGCTGCGCATCGGCGCCAGCGTCACCATGATCGACCGTCAGCCGGTGCCCGGCGGGCTCGTCCGGTTCGGCGTCGCACCCGACCACCCGTCCACCAAGAAGATCGGCGACAGCTTCGCCAGCCTGTTCCAGCACCCGCGCCTGCAGATGCACCTCAACGTGGAGGTGGGTACGCACGTCAGCCACGAGGAGCTGGCGGCGCACCACCACGCCGTGGTCTACGGGGTGGGCGCCGCGGCCGACAACCCCCTGGGCGTGCCCGGCGAGGACCTGGCGGGCAGCATCTCCGCCACCGCGTTCGTGGCCTGGTACAACGCCTACCCCGATGCGCACCCCACCGTGTCGAACACCCCGATCGACCTCTCCGCCGAGCGGGCCGTGATCGTCGGCAACGGCAACGTGGCGCTGGACGTGGCGCGGATCCTGGCGTCGGACCCCGAGGATCTGGCCCGCACCGACATCGCCGACCACGCGCTGGAGGCGCTGCGCGCCAGCAACATCCGCGAGGTGGTGCTCATCGCGCGCCGCGGTCCCGAGCAGGCGGCGTTCACCCGCCCCGAGCTGCTCGCGCTCAAGCACCTGCCCGGCGTGCGGCTGGTGCTCGACTCCACCACGGTCACCGCCGACGACGTGGCTGCGGCCGCGCCGGGCAGCAAGACGGCGCTGTTCAGCGACGTCGACGCCGAGGAGGTCGACTGGCAGTCACCGCCGCCGGCAGGCAAGCGCATCGTGTTCCGCTTCCTGTCGTCGCCGCTGGAGCTCACCGGGGACGGCCGCGTCGAGGGAATCGCGCTGAGCCGCAACATCCTGGAGGAGCGCGACGGCCAGGTGGCGGTGACGGCGACCGGCGACCGGGACGAGCTGCCCACCGGGCTGGTGCTGCGCTCCACCGGCTACCGCGGCCGCCCGCTGCCGGGCCTGCCGTTCGACTCCACGACCGCCACCGTGCCGCACGAGGCCGGGCGGGTGCTGGACTCCCCCGGGGGGGCTCGACTGGACGGCACCTACGTGGTGGGCTGGATCAAGCGCGGACCCTCCGGTGGCATCGGCGCCAACCGCACCTGCGCGGAGGAGACGGTGGACTCCATCATCGACGACGCTGCTGCCGGTGCGCTGCCGTCCCCGCGCGGCTCCGCCAGGGCGTTCGCCCGGCTGGTGCGCCAGCGGCAGCCGCAGGTGATCACCCGCCAGCAGGCGCTGGCCATCGACCAGGCTGAGCGCGAGCTCGGTGCCAAGGTGGGTCGGCCGCGGGTCAAGCTGGCCAGCACCGAGGAGCTGCTGGCTGCGGTCAAGAAGCCGCTGCGCCGCTAGTTCGGCCGCTCCTCAGGTGGTGCTGGACCAGCTGGCACCAGCGCAGACAGGAGCAGCTGGGGCGTGGCGTCGTCCACCGGCACGGCGACGCCCGCTGGGGTGCCCCGACGACGGTGGGTAGATGCGTGTGGCAGTTCCCCCTTCCGCGCTGGTCCGATGCTCCAGAAACGCTGCGGTACAAGGCATTTGTCGTGTTCACTGGGTGGGTGAGGGTCACTGAGCGGTTTGCCGGGCTGCCGCTGTGGGTGCGGGTGTTGTGCTCGGTGGCTGGGGGCGCGGCACTGGGTGCGGGTTGCGGCCTCGCCACGGGTCCCGCGGACCGGGCCGTCCTGTGGGCGGTGGTGGGTGCGGTGATGGGGGGCGCCGGGCAGCTCACGGCACACCGCAGACGGGCCAAGCTGGCCGACGACATCGGCTTCGTCGGCGACCTCGACCAGCTCGACGTCGTGCGTCGCCAGGTAGAGGCCGGGCGGGTCCCGACCGACACCTACACCCAGCGGGAGCTAGCCCGGCGCTACACCAGCTACCAGCAACGCCTCCTGTGGGCGCAGCGCCTTCTCGCTGTCGTGTGGACGGTGCTGGGGGTGGCATACGTGGCGCTGCTCGTGGCTGAGCCCACCGGCCTGCACGTGCTGTCGGCGACTGTGTGGCTGCTCGGGGCGGTGGTCTTCGCCCGCGCCGCCTGGCTGCAGCCGCGACGCTACCGTCAGGTGTTCGAGGTTCTCGGGTACACCGACCGTGACTGGACAGCCCAGGCCGAAAGCCGGAGCTAGCCCCGTCCCTGTTTCTCCCCCGCTCCGTCTGGCGCTGACACTCTGCGCCCCGTGGACCGCGCCTGCACCGCAACCTCCACGCCGTCGAGGGCAGATCGGATCGTCGCGCCGTAGCCGTCGTCGGGCAGTGCGTCCAGTCGTTCGCGAGCTGCCATCAGCTCACGCTGGGCCGCGCCGAACGAGCCGAGCCGGCGGAAGTTGTCAGCGAGGTTGAGGTGCAGCGAGGGGTAGAAGCCGCGAACGTCGAGGGAGGCGTGGTGCTGCTGGGCACGGGCGTTGTCGAGGCTGTCGGCGGCGTCGAGGGCGCGGACGTCCCACACGAGCGCCTCGGCAGGATCGTCGTGCAGGTCGGCCAGGAAGTGGGCCAGCGTGCACCGGTGCAGCGGGTCACCGCCCGGGCCCACTTCCGCCCAGATTGCGGCGAGAGCGGCGCGGGCAGCGTCCGGATCGCCGGCGAACCCCAGCTGGACAGCGTCGGTGATGGCGGCCATCGTCTTGTCGGCCGGGGCTGGCTCGTGGGTGGGGGTCACGGGTCACGTCCTTCGGGTGGGTGAGTCAGGTCGGGTGGGTGGTGGATCGGGTTGGTGCGTGGAACCCGTTGTGGATCAACGTGTCTGGGTGCGATCCACTCGATGCGGCCGTGAGTGCCCATGCGGACGGTGAAGCCTTCGTGGGTGATGAGCCGGTGGTCGAACGGGCAGACCAACGCCAAGTTGTGCAGGTCGGTCGGTCCGCCGTGTTGCCACTCGGTCAGGTGGTGCACTTGGGTCCACTGGGCGGGCATCTCACAGCCGGGTCGGGAGCAGCCGCGGTCGCGGGCGTACAGGGCTAGTCGCTGTGCCGGTGAGGCCAGTCGTTGCCCGGTGCCGAGGTGCAGGACTTGTCCGGTGGAGTCCAGCACGCAGGGCAGCCACTTCGCGTCGGCCGCCCTGCGGAGCAGGTCACGCACCGGCACGGTGCCACCAGAAGCCGTTGATGCGGTACCCGCCCGGCGATCCAGATCGGCCAGTCCCATCGTCACCACCACCGTGGCCGGCAGCCCGCGGTTGCTCGGCAGCTCCCCGCCCGCCAATGCGTTGCGGCACAGCGTGGCCAGCGCGTCGTGGTTGCGCTGGGCGGCACTGCGCGGATCCGCCACCCCGTCCTCGGCGACGGGCCGCGCAGCGGCGGAGAAGGCGGCGTCCACCAGGGCCCGGGTCATCGGGTCGAGCTCACCGCTGATGCGGCTCATCCCGTCGAGGCGCTGGCGGCCGATGGTGAAGCCCCGCCGCCGGGCCCGATCGGCGTCAGAGGTCTCCCGCCCGTCGGGGTCGAGGTAGGCCACCAGCCGCTCCGCGGCCTTGACCAGCTCCGACGGGCGCAACGCACACGCCTGCGCAGCCAGAGTCTGCTCCGCCAACACGACAGTCTCGGCGTCCAGCGAGGCCGGCAGGTCGTGCATCGTCTTGGCGACGATGTCAGCGTGGCGCGGCGAGATCGCCCCAGCAGCTTCGGCAGCGGCCGTAGCGGGCTGCAGCGGACCGAGATCCGCACCAGAGAGGGAGGTCCGCGGACCTCGAAGCTGCGCAGCACGTACCCGGGCTCGCGCTTCCTGCACGTCCAGGTGCAGCAGCTCCGACAACAACCCAGCCGTGCCCCGCGCCAGGAACACCGTGGCCAAGGAACGGCACTCCATCTCCACGATCAACCGATGATCCACCGTCGGCTTCATCCGGTGCACCCGCTCCACCTCACGGCACACCGCCAACACCCCAGCATCGGACAGCCCGGCCAGCGGCACCTGATGCAACCGCGCCACCACCGCGGCATGCTCAGCCAGCAACGAGGCGACCTCGTCAGGGAGGTCCTCCGCTACACCGTTCGAACTCATGTTCGAATAGTACGAGCGACCCCCGACAACTTCCGGAGCTCGTGCGATCTCGCCCGACTGGGTTGACCAGCGACAGTGGCGCCCGCCGAGCTGGATCCGGCCGTGCACGTCCTGCCGGGCGGCCCACCGGGCTCGCCCCTACCTGCTCGCGGCCTGGTCCAGAGTCAGGCCTTGGTGTACTTGAGCAGCGTGATGCCCTCCGGCGCACCCGGGCTTGGCGGCACGTCGCAGAACACCGGCTTCACCCGCATGCCCACGTGGATGTCCGCCGGGTCGACGTCCACCAGCTCGGTGCTCAGCCGCGGACCCTCGTCCCACTCCACCACGGCCAGCAGCTGCGGCAGCTCCCCCGCCCAGGGTGGTGCCGTCGGACGGTCGGCCACGGTGAAGGTGTACAGCGTGCCCAGCCCGCTGATCTCCCGCCACTCCAGGTCGTCGGCGAGCGTGCCCGGCGCCAGCAGCCGCGGGTAGAACACGTAGCGCTGCGCCGACGGCGAGTACTGGATGCGAATGGTGCCCTGACGCAGGCTGTCCCAGAACGGCGCCGACACCGGGGTGGGCTCCGGCAGCGGCTTCACCGGCCCGTCGGGAACGCGGTCGCCCAGGGCGTCGGGAACGGCATTGCTTGTCATGTCTCAGTCTCCCTGCAGCACGAGAGCGACCTGCTCGCTCATGATTCCGCCGTTGCCGGTGACGAACGCGGTGTTGCAGTCGTTCACCTGCGCGGCCGCGGCCCGGCCCATTACCTGCCGAGCACCGTCCACCACGTGGTGCATCCCGCCGGCCATGCCGGCCTGCCCGAAGGACAGCTGACCACCAGCGGTGTTCACCGGGAAGTCGCCGCGGAAGGTGAGGTCGTGGTTGCGCACCCACTCCATCCCGGTGCCCTTGGGGCAGAATCCGGCGTCCTCCAGGCTCATCAGCACGGTGATGGTGTAGCAGTCGTAGATCGATGCCACGTCCACGGCAGAGCGGTCCAGCCCGGCCATGGTGAACGCCATGTCGGCGGCCTTGGCGATGGGCGTGCGGACCATGTCCTCGGCGTAGGTGGGCGTCTTGAACGACAGGTGCTCGCCGAAGCCCTTGATCCACACCGGACGGTTCTTGCTGCGGGCGGCGACGTCGGCGTTGGCCACGATCACCCCGCACCCGCCCTGCACCCGCATCACCACCTCGAGCATGTGGATGGGGTCGGCGATCATCGGGCTGGCCAGCACGTCGGCCACGGTGATGGGCTTGCCGTGGAACACCGCGTCCGGGTGGGCGCAGGCGTTGGTGCGCTGGTCCACCGCGATCTTGGCGGTGGCCTCGGCGTCGTAGCCGAACTCCGCGGCGTAGCGCTGCGCGATCTGGGCGTAGGGCGCGTTCTGCCCGAGGTTGCCGTAGGGGATCTCGAACTCCGCCTGGGGCGAGCCGAAGTTGTTGCTGGAGGCGCCGAAGTAGCCGGGGTCCTTGCCCGGCCGGGTGCTCGAGCGCGGCAGCATCAGCGACCCGGGCACGATCACCAGCACCGCCTCGCACAAGCCCAGCTCCACCGCCGCCGCCGCGCGCCACACCATGCCGGCCGAGGTGGCCCCACCCAGGTCGACGCGCTCACCGAAGTTCAGCGGCAGCCCGAGGTACTCCGACAGCGTGGCCGGCACGAACATGTCCGACTCCGCCAGCCCGTGCGCCACGATGCCGTTGACCAGCGAGGCGTCGATGCCCGCGTCGTCCACCGCCATCTTGGCCAGCAGCGCGTACTGCTCCAGGGTGAACATCGCCGGCCGGGTCTGCTTCTTCTGCGCCGGCAGCTCGCAGATGCCGACGATCGCCGCCTCGCCGCGCAGCCCCGCCATCAGGAGCCCGTCCCGGCGCGCAGCGGCAGCGACACGGTGGCAGTGCCCGGCATGAGCACCTCGTCGCCGCGCAGCCCCTGGATGCTCAGCTCCACCACGCCGCGCCCGCCGGAGGACTCGCCCAGTCCAGTGACGGTGCCGGTGAACACCAGCTCCTCCCCCGGGAACGCCGACGCCCGGTTCTGCACCGCGTAGCTGACCAGCGTCCCGGCGCCACCGATCCAGTCGGTGACCGCACGGGCCAGCAGCGCCGCCTGCAGCGGACCCTGCACCACGATGTCGGAGTAGCCCTCCTTGTCCACCGCCCAGCTGCGGTCGTAGTGGATGCGGTGGCCGTTGTAGGTGGCGGCGCTGAACAGGAACATCTGCAGCGGGTCGACGGTCACGGACAGCGGTGGCACCACGGTGCCCACCTCGACGTCCTCGAAGAAGAGCTGGGACGGGGCGTCTGCCATGGGGTTCACCTCTGCTGTGCTCACGGGCGCGCGATCATGGACGTGGTGGCCTCGGCCACCAGCTCGGCGCGCTGGTTGGTGTAGGTGGTCTTCCAGGTGACCAGGACGAAGCGACCCGAGCGCCCGGCCTTCTCCACGATGGAGTCGATGGTGCGGACGCTGGTGATGACGTCGCCGTCGTAGCAGGGCCGCAGGAAGGTGGTGTTCTCCCCGCCGGCCATCCGCTTGGGGCACTTCGGAAAGGCCAGGTTGCCCGAGGCCGCTCCGGAGGAGCCGTCCACGCGCAGGGTCTCGATGGGCGTGACGCCGAGGATGGCGTACTGCACGTACAGCGGCGGGCAGATGACGTCGGCGTACCCGTTGGCGCGGGCGTGCTCAGCGTCGAAGTACAGCGGGTTGTGGTCCTTGACCGCCACGGCCCAGCGCTGCCAGTCGCGGCGCACCACGGCTCCGGTGGCGGTGGAGGCGACGGTGCCCACGCGGGCGGCCACCTCGTCGGGGATCAACGAATCGTGCTCTGACATGTGCTGCCCTTCAAGCGATCTGGTGGTCGGTGACGAGTCCGCGCCGCACCAGGTCGGCGTAGTCGTCGTCGGAGTAGCCCAGCAAGGTCTGGTAGACGTAGGCGTTGTCCTCGCCGAAGCCGGGCACCACCCGGCCGAAGGCCAGGTCGAGGCCCTCGGCGCGCCACGGGTGTCCGGGGTAGCGGTAGGTGCCCACCGAGGGGTGGCTGCGCTCCTGGAAGAAGCCGCGGGCCGCCAGGTGCTCGTCGACGAGCAGCCGGTCCTCGGCCATCACCTCACCGGCCGGCACCCCCGCCGCCTGCAGCTCGTCCACGATGGACACCGCCGAGCGCGCCCGGGCGCACTCCGCGATCCGGTCGCGGATGGCTCGGGAGTGCTCCGTGCGCAGCGCCGCGGTGGACCCCAGCTCGGCGAGATCGTCCAGCTCGAGCACCCCCACCAGCGCGGCCCAGTCGGCGTCGTCGCGGACGCTGATGGCCACCCACCGGTCGTGGTCGGCGCTGAGGAACACGTCCTGCAGCACGTGCGGGTCGGTGTTGCCCAGCACCTGCGGGTCACGGCCGTTCACCTGCTGGTCCAGCACGTGCTCGCCGATCTCGGCCATCACGTTCTCCGCCTGGGCGAACTCGATGAGGCCGCCCTCGCCGGTGCTCTCCCGGTCCCACAGCGCGGCCATCACCGCGAACGCCAGCCCCGCCGGCGCGGCCTCGTCCATGTGGTAGTTCTCCCCGGCGGAGTCCGGCTCCTCGCCCTCGTAGCCGTCCATCGCGGCGATGCCCACCAGGGAGTTGAAGTTGGGCCCGTAGCCGAGGTAGCCGCTCATCGGACCGGTCATCCCCAGCGGGGGCATCCGGGCGACCACCAGCCGCGGGTTGAGCTCCAGCAGCTGCTCGTGGCCCAGCCCCAGCTTCTCCAGCGTGCCGTTGGTGTTGTTCTCCACCAGCACGTCGCTGATCTTCAGCAGCTCCAGCGCCGCCGCGTGCCCCTCGGGCGTCTCCAGGTTCATGCACGCGGAGAGCTTGTTGCGGGAGTGCCAGGTGAACAGCGCCGTGCGGTCGTAGGGACGCTCGCCAGGGTCCTTCTCCGGGTAGGTGCCGCCGTGGTAGCCGGTCTGGGCGATGAGCTCCTTGGTGGTGCGCGCGGAGACCTGTCGGCTGGTGCGGTTGTTGCCCTCCAGCCGGATCACCTCCGCGCCCAGGTCGCCCAGCAGCGCGGTGGCGCCGGGCCCGGACCACACCACCGTCAGGTCGATCACCCGGATGCCGTCCAACGGGCCGCTCATGCCTGCACCTGCTTCCTGATGTCGGCGCTCCTGATGTCAGCGCTCCTGAGGTCAGCACCGTGCTGGTCCAGCAGCGGCGCGGTGGTGCGCAGCCGGAACCCGTGGCGCATCCGCCACGGCGCCCCGGTGTACTCCAGGCTCCCGGCCACCGGGTGCTCGGCGCGGACGAAGGCGTCCCGCCCGCGGAAGTGCTCGTGCTGCAACAGCTCGGAGACCTGCAGGTAGGCGGTCACCGGGATGCGGGCGGCCTCGGCCCGCTCCATCACGTCCAGCTTGGTCCGCACCGCGCACCACGCGGCCACGTGGGCCAGGAAGTCCTCCCGGTCGGCACCCATCACGGTCTGGCGGCCGTGGAAGCGGGCGTGGAACTCCGGGGCGTCGGCGCCGATCAGGTCGACCAGACGGTTCCAGAAGGCCTGGTTGGTGACGTAGACCATCACGAAGCCGTCGCTGGTGCGGAACGGCCCGGTAAAGGTGGCGCCGTGGCGGTGCGGGCTGCGCACCCCCCGCGGGGCGACCATCCCGGAGTAGGCCGCAGAGACCAGGTAGGACGCGCGGCGGTCGGCGCCGGAGAGCAGCACCTCCTGGCCGGAGACGTCGATCACCGAGCCGGTGCCGGTGCGGCGGGCCTGGAAGATGCCCGCCATGGTGGCCTCCCCGGCGGTGCGGCCCACGGTGTAGTGCTCCAGCAGGCCGGGCTTGCGCAGCGGGGCGCGGTCGGCAGCGCCGGTGGCGTTCATCGGACCACCCGCGGCCTGCAGCACCAGGCCGGTGGCCTCGCGGTCGCGGTGGGGACCGGTCTGGCCGAAGGCGCTGATCCGAGTGAGCACCAGCTTGGGGTTGCGCGCCCGCAGCACGTCCGGACCCAGCCCGAGGCGCTCCAGGTGGCCGGGGCGGAAGGACTCCACCACCGCGTCGGAGCTGGCCACCAGCTCCAGCAGCAGCTCCCGGTCGCCGGCGTCGGTGAGGTCGAGCGCCACCGAGCGCTTGTTGGTGTTGAGGTGCAGGAACAGCGCGCTGCGCTCCGGGTCGGGCACGTCGTCGGGGAAGGGTCCCCAGTGCCGGGTGAGGCTGCCCTGGCCGGGCTTCTCCACCTTGACCACGTCGGCGCCGAAGTCGGCGAACAGCTTGGTGGCGTACTCCCCCGCCACCCAGCGGGACAGGTCGAGCACCCGCAGGTCCTGCAGGGCCTGGCGCGGACGGGTTCGGTCCTGGGTGGACTGATCGTCAGTGAGAGCTTCGTCAGTGGACAAGACCCAGCTCCTCCTGCAGCCACCGGGCCGCGACGTCGGCGGTGCCGCCCCAGACCTCGGTGGTCTTGGCGCGCTCGGACCACAGGTGCAGGTCGGTCTCCCGCACGTACCCCATGCCGCCGTGCAGCTGGTGGGCGTTGAGGGTGGCCCACTTGTAGGCCTCGTTGCACCGCATGGTGGCGATGGCCACCGGCCGGGTGGCGCACTCGCCGCGACCCAGCCACCACACGGCGCTGTGCGCGGCCAGGCGCGCGGCGTCCAGGGCGATGTGGATGTCGGCCACCAGGTGCTGGGCTGCCTGGAAGCTGCCGATGGGGCGGCCGAACTGCTCACGGGTGCTGATGTGGGCGACGGTCTGGTCCAGCACCGCTGCGGTGCCGCCCACCATCTCCATGCACTGCAGCGCGACCGCGGCGTTGGCCACCCAGCGCAGGTCGTCGGTGCTGAGGCCGCGACCGTCCTGGCCCGCCAGCACGGCGGTGGCGGGCACCAGCACGTCGGTGAGCACCACCCGGCTCACCCGCTCCCCCGACATGGTCTCCAGCGCCTGCGCCTGCCAGCCCGCCGCGGTCGGGTCCACCAGGAACCCGAGGGTGCGGGTGGGCTCGGCGTAGACCCTCGCCCTGGCCGTCACCAGGACCACCTCGGCGCCCTCGGCGTTGACCACGAACGGCAGGGTGCCGCTGAGCGCCCAGCCCCCGCCCTCGGCCGGCACCGCGGTCAGCACCGGGCGCACGTCACCGGCGTCGGCGGGGTTGCTGATCGCGGTGGTGGCCCGCAGCTCACCGGCGGCCAGCGCGGGCAGGTGGCGCTCCTGCTGCGCGGGGGTGCCCAGCCGCCCGAGCGCGACGCCCAGCAGCAGGCTGCTGTAGATGCTGCTGGGGCACAGCGCCCGGCCGGCCTCGGCGAAGAACAGCCCCAGCTCGTAGAGGCCGGCCCCGCTTCCGCCGTGCGCCTCGTCGGTGGCCAGGCCCAGTGCGCCGACGTCGGCCAGGGCAGCCACCAGGTGCTTGGGCCAGGCGTCGGCTGCGGGGTCGCGCAGCTCGCGGACGAGGGTGGTCGGGCAGTGCTTGGCCAGCACCGACCGCAGCGTGGCCTGCAGGTCCAGCTGGTCCTGGGTGGGAACGATCTTCATGGTTCTCCTCGCGCTGCAGGGCAGCGGCAGTGTGGGCGAGCGGGCTCGTCAGCGTCCGTAGCTGGGCAGGCGGTGGCCGCGCTGGGCGATCACGTCCCGCAGCACCTCGTTGGTGCCGGCGCCGAAGCGCAGCAGTGGCGCGGCCCGGTAGAGCCGCTCGAACTTGCCACCGGCGGGCGCGTGCTCGCTGCGGTGGGCCAGCACGCCGGCGGGGCCGAGCAGCCCGGTGGCGACGTCGGCGATGCGCTGTCGCAGCTCGCTGGAGAAGATCTTCTCCGAGCTGACCAGCACCGAGGGGATGGTGCCGCTGTCGAGCAGCGAGGAAGCCTCGAAGCCCATCAGCTGCGCCACCTCGACGTCAGCGTCCAGCTGGGCCAGCTGGCGGCGCACGTCGGCGTCCTCCACCGGCCGGGTGCCGTCCTCGCGGGGCAGCCGCGCCAGCTCGAGCAGGTCGTCCACCGCGCGGCGCAGGTCGCCGGCGTTGGTGAGCGCGCCACGCTCGAGGTCCAGCGCGCCGGTGATGTACTGCCAGCCCCGGTTGACCTCGCCGATGAGGTTGGTCGCCGGCACCCGCACGTTGTCGAAGAAGGTCTCGTTGGTGCGGTAGTCCGACCAGGAGATGATCGGACGGATGGTGACGCCGGGGGCGTCGATCGGCACGATGATCACCGAGATGCCCTTGTGCTTGGGCACCTCCGTGTCGGTGCGCACGCACAGCCACTCGTGGGTGACCCGCTGGGCCATCGAGTTCCAGATCTTCGACCCGTTGATCACCCACTCGTCGCCGTCCAGGACCGCGCGGGTGCGCAGGCTGGCCAGGTCGGTGCCAGCGCCGGGCTCGGAGTAGCCGACCGCGCAGGTCATCTCGCCGCGGGCGATGGGCGGCAGGAACTCGGAGCGGTTGCGCTCGGTGCCGTGCCGCATGATCATCGGCGCCACGGAGGTGACCGTGAGGTCCGGACCCGGCACCCCCCAGTACTCGAACTCGCTGACCAGCAGGTGCTGGTAGACCGGCCCCAGGCCGAGCCCGCCCAGCTCCGCCGGCCAGTTCAGCCCGAACCAGCCCTTGTCCCCGATCTTCTTGCGGAAGCGGGTGACCTCGCCCTGTGGGGCCTCGAGGTCGTGCACGGCCATCTCGGCCCGCAGCTCGGGAGTGACGTTCTCGCGCAGGAAGGCTCGCACCTCCTCGCGCCAGGCTCGCTGGTCGGCGTCAAGCTCGAAGTCCATGCCCGTCCGTTCCGGAGAAGGTATGCCTATTAGGCACATTGCTAGAGAATCTAGCAGTTGCTGTGCCAGGGGTCACGCCCGGGCGATCAGCTCCTCCGACAACGCCCACAGCCGGGCGGCGAGCTCGGGGTCGCTGGCGTGCGGACGGGCGCGGCCCAGTGCGCAGTCGGCCAGGTACGCGCCGCCGTGCTGGTCCAGCTCGGGCGCGGTGGCCGCCCACACCGTGGTGGCGGCGCCGACCGGCACGGTGCCGTAGCGCATGCCGCTGCGCGCCGGCCGAGCCGCACCCGCGGCGGCAGGGTCCCGGGGCGGACGGTTGAGCTTGGTCAGCCGCACCATCTCGGCCAGGTCGGCCTCGTCCATGTAGCGCGCCAGCTCGGTGACGATGATGCCGGGGTGCACCGAGTAGGCCCGCACCCCGCTGGGCTCCAGCCGCCGGTTCAGCTCGAGGGCGAACAACGCGTTGGCCGTCTTGGCCTGCCCGTAGGCCTCGAACTTGTCGTAGGGCCGGCGCAAGTAGCAGGGGTCGTCGAAGTCCACGGCCCCGAGGCTGTGCCCGGCGGAGCTGAGCACCACCACCCGAGAAGGGGCGCCCGCCACCAGCGCGGGGGTGAGCAGCTCGGTGAGCAGGAAGTGGCCCAGGTGGTTGGTGCCCAGCTGCAGCTCGAAGCCGTCCGCGGTGCGCTCGAACGGGGTGAACATCACTCCCGCGTTGTTCACCAGCACGTGGATCTCGCGGTGCCGGCCGAGGATCTGCTGGGCAGCGGCACGCACGCTGGCCAGCGACGTCAGGTCCAGCTCGACGTGCTCCAGGTCGGCCGCGGGGTGGCGGTCCAGGATGCTCTGCAGCGCGGCGGCCGACTTCTCCGGGTTGCGCGAGGCCAGCACCACTCGGGCACCGGCCGCGGCGAGGGCGCGGGCGGTCTCCAGGCCCAGCCCCGCGCTGGCCCCGGTGACCACCACCGTCCGGCCGGTGAGGTCCACACCGGACAGCACGTCGTCGGTGGTGCGGGCGGTGTCGGTGGTGCGGGCGGTGCTGTCCTGGCTCATCGCGGCTCCTGCTGTCCAAGGGGGCGGGCTCCGCCGACAGACGCCGCGGTGGCGAAGCGCACCACGGCGAGGGTCGCGGCCTCGGTGCCGGCCTGCAACGTGGCCAGCTCGGCGCCGTCGGCAAACGGCACCAGCGTGCGCGGTGGCAGCTCACGGCCGTCCTGGGTGAGCGCACCGGAGAGCACCACCACGTAGCCCCGTCCGGTCAGCGCGACCAGCTCCGGTGCCAGGGACTGGCCCGGACCCAGCCGAGCCGCCCAGGCCTGCGCGCCGCGCGAGGTCTCGGCCAGCAGTGACGCCGCCGCACCCTCCGGGGTGGCCAGCGCGGTGAAGTGCTCGCCGCCGCGGACGGTCCGCTCCCGCGACTCCGGCATGTAGCTCAGCCCGGTGGCCGCGTCCAGGCGCAGGGTGAAGTACGCGAGCCCGTCCGGGTCGTCGGTGGTGATCGGCCCGTAGGGGGTGTGCCCGTCGCTGTAGTGGACGACGCCGACACCCACCTCGTCGCGGCCCAGCCGGCCGCGACCGCCCACCACCACCTGGAACTGGTCCACCTCGTGGAAGTGCGGGCGCAGCAGCGGCGCCTGCTGGGTGACCAGGTAGGCCTGGTACCCGTCCTCGCCGTCCAGCCGGTCGTGGCGGCCGAGGAAGTCGCTCATCAGGAACTGCCCCTCCGCGGTCTCTCGGCGCACGGTGCGGGCCTGGTCCGGCGTCACGGCTGGCGGCACGGGGTTCTCCTAGCTGCTCAGCGACGGGCTCGGGACGGCTTCGGCGGCCAGCCGGGCGGCGCGGGGCACCGGCACCGGGATGGCCTCGAGCAGGGCGCGGGTGTACTCCTGCTGCGGGTCGGTGAAGATCTGCTGCACGTCGCCGGTCTCCACCACCTTGCCGCCGGCCATCACCATCACCCGGTCGGCGATCACCTCGATCAGGGCAAGGTCGTGGCAGACGAACAGGTACGCCACCCCCAGCTCCTCCTGCAGGTCGCGCAGCAGGTTGAGCACCTGGGCGCGCACCGAGACGTCGAGCGCGGCCACCGGCTCGTCGCACACGATCATCTTCGGGTCCAGGGTCAGCGCCCGCGCGATCGCCACGCGCTGCAGCTGCCCGCCGGAGAGCTCGGCGGGGTAGCGGCTGAGGTAGCGCGAGCCGATGCCCACGCGGTCGAGCATGGCGCTGACCTTCTTGGTCCGCGCGGCGCGGTCCAGGTCGGTGTGCACCACCAGCGCCTCGGCGACCGCCTCGCCCACGGTCATCCGCGGGTCCAGCGAGCTGTGCGGGTCCTGGAAGATCATCTGCATGCCGCGGCGCATCCGGCGCAGCTCGCCGGCCTTGGCCGCTCGCACGTCAGCACCGTCGAAGGCGATGCTGCCAGTGTCGGGCTCGATGAGGCGCAGCACGATGCGCCCGACGGTGGACTTTCCCGCGCCGGACTCCCCCACCACGGCCAGGCACTCCCCCCGCTCCAGGCTGAAGCTGACGTCCTGCACGGCGTGCGACCAGCGGGACTTGCGGCCCAGCAGGTCGCGGCCGGAGGAGAAGGACTTGGAGACGTTGCGGACCTCGAGCAGGCTCATCAGATCGTCACTCCCTGCAGGGCGAGCTCACCCAGGCGCACGCACCGGGCCTGGTCGGTGGGTCCCGCGCTGATCAGCGGGGGGTGCTCGCTGTCGCAGCGCCCGGGCTGGGCGTGCGGGCAGCGGGCGGCGAAGCGGCAGCCGGTGGGCCACTCACCGGCGGCGGGGATGCCACCGGGGATGGCGACGAGGCGCCGGTCGGTCATGGTGCCCGGCTGCGGGATGGCCGCGAGCAGGCCGGAGGTGTACGGGTGCTGCGGGCGGAAGAAGATGTCGTCGACGTCGCCGTCCTCGATCACCTCGCCGGCGTACATCACCACGACCCGCTGGCACAGCTCGGCCACCACCGCGAGGTCGTGGCTGACGAACAGCAGCGACACCCCGGTCTGCTCCTGCAGCTCGCGCAGCAGCTGCAGGATCTTGGCCTGCACGGTGACGTCCAGGGCGGTGGTCGGCTCGTCGGCGATGAGCAGCTTGGGGTTGCAGGCCATCACCATCGCGATCATCACCCGCTGGCACATGCCGCCGCTGAAGGCGTGCGGGTACTCGTCCACCCGCTGGGCGGCGCGCGGGATCTGCACCAGCTCGAGCATCTCCACGGCGCGGGCCCGTGCCTGCTTGCGGTTGAGCCCCATGTGGCGGCGCACCGACTCCGCGATCTGGTCCCCCACCGTGTAGGCCGGGTTCAGGCTGCGGATGGGCTGCTGGAAGATCATGCCCATCCCGGCGCCGCGGAGCTTGCGCCACTCGCGCTCGGGCAGCGCAGTCAGGTCACGACCCTCGAACTCCACCGACCCGGCGGAGATGCGTCCGCCGGTGGCCCCGGTCAGGCCCATCACGGCCAGCGAGGACACCGTCTTGCCGGAGCCGGACTCGCCCACCAGGGCCACCGACTCCCCGGGCCGCACGTCGAAGGACGCGCCGTCCACCGCGGTGACCCAGCTGCGGCCGGCCGCCGGGAACTGCACGGTCAGGTCGCGCACCCGCAGCAGCGGCTGCTCCGCCGCCGCCACGGTCGCGGTCTTGGTCGTCTCGAGCGGGCTCTCAGGCACTGTCGCCTCCACTGCGGCTGCGGACCATGGCACGGCGCACCCCGTCACCGAGGTAGGTGAACGCCAGGACGGTCAGGAAGATCATCACTCCGGGGGGCCACACCAGGTGCGGTGCGCCCTGCATGTTCGAGGCGGCGGTGCTCAGCATCGAGCCCCAGCTGGCGGCCGGCGGCTTCGCGCCCAGGCCCAGGAAGCTCAGGCTGGCCTCGGCGGCCACCGCCGAACCCAGCGACACCGAGATCACCAGCACGATGGGCGGCAGCACGTTGGGCAGGATGTGCCGGCCGATGGTGCGCAGCGGGCGGCAGCCCAGGGCGATGGCTGCCTCGATGTAGGTCTCGTGGCGGACGTCCATGGTGGACGCCCGGGCCACGCGGAAGAACCGCGGTGCCATCACCAGGCCGACGGCGAACATGGCGTTGGTGATGCTGGCACCGAGCACGGCGACGATGGTGATGGCCAGCACCAGCGACGGGGCGCTCATCAGCGCGTCCATCACCTTGGTGGTCACCGCGCTCACCCAGCCGCCGAGGTAGCCGGCGAGCACGCCGAGCGGGAAGCCGAGCAGCATCGCCACCGCCACCGCCTGCAGCGACGCCGACAGCGAGATGCGGGCGCCGTGGATGATCCGGCTGAGCACGTCGCGGCCGTAGTCGTCGGTGCCCAGCAGGTGCGCCCCGCTCGGGGACTTGAGCCGGTTGACCACCTCCTGCGCGAGCGGGTCGTGCGGGGCGAGCAGCGGGGCGAAGATCGCCATCACCACGACGGCGAGGACGAACAGTCCTGCCACCACGGTGACCGGCCGCCGCACGATGGAGCGCAGCGCACCGCCGCGGAGCGCCACCGGGGTGTCGGTCGGGTCGGTCTCGGACGGGGAGACAGGTCCCTTGGCCAGGGACGTCGTGTCGCTCATGCGCGCACCTTGGGGTTGAAGTAGCCGTAGGAGATGTCCACGACCAGGTTGACCAGCACCACCACCACGGTGGTGAACAGGACGAAGCCGAGCAGCACGGGGATGTCCCGGTTCTGCACGGCCTCCACCGCCATGCTGCCCAGGCCGGGCATGTTGTAGATGATCTCGATGGTGACGGCGCCACCGAGCACCTCCGACACCCGGATGCCCAGCACGGTGGCCACCGGGATGAGCGCGTTCTTCATGCCGTGCTTGATCACCACGCTGACCGGGCTGAGCCCCTTGGCCCGGGCGTTGAGCACGTAGTCGCTCTTGAGCACCTGCACCAGCGACGCGCGCAGCTGCAGGGTGACCTCGGCGGCCGGCAGCAGCCCCAGGGCGATGCCGGGAAGCACCAGGTGCCGGATCCAGGGGGTGAACCCCTCCGACAGCGGGCTGAAGCCCGATGCCGGCAGTGCCCGCAGGCTCACCGCGAAGATGGCCACCAGCACCAGCCCGAACCAGAACGCCGGGATGGCGATGGCGATGGAGGCGATGACGTTGACCGCGCGGTCGACGATGCCGCCGGGCCGCAGCGAGGCGACGGTGCCGAGGATGGCGCCGACGAGCACGGCCACCACCATGGCGAAGAGCACCAGCGACATGGTGGTGCCCATGCGCCGGAACAGCAGGTCGGACACCGTCTGGTTGGAGATGTAGGACATGCCCAGGTCGCCCTGCAGCACCCCACCCACCCAGTCCAGGTAGCGGATGAACACGTTGTGGTCGAGCTGCAACGACTCTCGGATGGCGGCCAGCCGCTCCGGTGTCGGGTTCTCCCCGGCCAGGATGACCGCGGGATCACCCGGGGACAGGTCGATCAGAAAGAAGATCAGCAGCGGGACGACGAGCAACAGCGGTATCGCTGTCAGCAGCCGCTTGCCGGAGTAGCGCAGCATCACAACCCCTTACCAGGTGCGCACGAGAGCGGTGCCCACACGGCCCGGCGCAGGCCGGGCCGTGTGGGTGAGTGGTGAGTCAGACCGGTGACTCAGGAGGTCATGGCCACGTAGCGGAGGTCGAAGATGCCGGTGTTGACCCAGGGCATGTTGTCAGCGCCGATGACCTTGGGGCTGGCGACCGTCGCGTTGGTCTGGTGGCAGATGGGGATGACCAGCGCCTCGTCCAGGGTCAGCGACCAGATCTTCTTGTACAGCGCGCCGCGCTCGTCCTGGGACTTCGTCGGGTCGGATGCCTCGGCGGCGAGCTTGAGGATCTCCGGGTTGTCGTTGCCCATCTTGTAGGCACCGGTCACGAAGGTCTTCACCGTCTCCGCCGGGTCGACCTTGGGGCTGTAGCTGTTGGTGACCATGGCCTCGAAGTCGCCGGCGATGTAGCGAGGCTCGTTGACCGTGTTGGGCACCGGGTTGAGCTCGGCGTTGAAGCCCACCTTGCTGAGCTCGGACTGGATGACGTTGGCCGGCTGCTCGGTGTTGGTGCCCGCACCGAAGGTCAGCGCGATCTTCGCCGGACCGTTGGCCGCCACCAGCTCCTTGGCCTTGGCCTCGTCGTAGGCGTACGGGTACTGGTAGCCCTGGTCGGTGGCCCAGCTGGAGGAGGGCTCCAGCTGGCGGTAGGGCGAGCAGGTGTCGGAGAACAGCGCGCTGATGGCCTGGGGGTTGACCGCCCGGGCCACCGCCTCGCGAATCTCCGGCTTGGCCAGGTCACCGCGGGCACGCAGCATCACGCTGAGCACGTTGCGGAACTCCACGGTGTTCACCACCAGGCCGCCCTGCTTGGCCAGGTCCTTGGCCTGCACGAGCTCGTTGGCCGAGCTGACCCAGGTCAGGTCGGTGGCGCCGGTGCGCGTGCCGTTGAGGCGGGTGGAGGCGTCGGCGGTCCACTGCAGCTCGATGCCGCCCAGTCGGCCGGCCTTGGGGTCCCAGTAGGTGCCCGGGGCCTTCTTCAGCGACAGCTTCTCGCCGGGGGTGTAGCTGGACACCAGGTAGGGGCCCGAGCCGGCGTTGCCCGGCTGGTTCTGGATGTCGGTGCCGGCCTCGATCACCTTGGGGCTGATCATCATGCCCACGTTGGTGCTGAACAGACCCGGCAGGTCCACGCCGGTGCCCTTGGCCAGGTTCAGCCGAGCGGTGGTGGGGTTGACGACGTCGACGGAGGTGACGTCCTTCAGCGCAGCCACCACGGTGCTGCCCTTCAGGGTCTGCCCGCGCTTGATGTTGGCGGCGACTGCGGCGGCGTCGAACGGGGTGCCGTCGTGGAACTTCACGTCGTCGCGCAGCTTCAGCTCCAGCGAGGACCCGTCCTTGGCGAACTCCCAGGAGGTGGCCACGCCGGGGACGAGCTTGTCCTTGTCGTCCACCAGCACCAGGCGGTCGTAGACGGCGGAGATGTAGCCCCAGCCGCCGTAGCTGGTCTGCAGGTAGGGATCGAGGTTGCGCGTGGGCGCCGAGGCGGCGACCTTGAGCACCGCGTTGGGGTCGACCTGCGCGTCAGCAGCGGGCGCGGTGGCGGAGGTCTCCTCGCCCGCGCCACAGCCTGCTGCCAGCAGCGTCGCCGCCAGCGAGACGGCCACCACTCCCGTTCCTCTACGGATCCAACCGGCTCTCAATGGTCTTCCTCTCGACGATCTGCGGGATCTGCGTCCTGCCTGGAGCTCGGCACGCGTGCGCCGGACCAGGTTGCACTGCAACATGTTTCAACTACGCATAGTTCTATTAGGAACTATCGATAAGTGTGGCATGCCTGGATGGATGCAGTGTGTCTCGGGGCACACGCGCGCACGCCGCTAGATTCCGCTGGGCGGGACAGAACTAGAGACCGTAACCAAAACGCCTGGTGGGCAGCGCCTCTCACGCGCCCCAGCGCGGCACCCCGCTGGGGTGTCACGCTGTCGCACGGGGCTGGTGGCGCTAGGCCCGAGGCAGCCCCAGCACCCGCTGCGCGAGGATGTTCAGCTGGATCTCCACCGTGCCGCCACCGAAGAGGATGGCCGGCAGACCCAGGTGGTCGACGTTGGTGTTGCCCGGGCTGGTGGCCAGCGCGCCGGCCGGGCCGAGCAGCGCGAGGGTGGCCTCGGACCCGGATCGCTGGGCGAGGGCTCCGGACACCTTGGTCACGCTGTTGTTGGCGTCGGCGCTGCGGCCCAGCAGCTGCAGGAACATCCCGCGCAGGTTCAGCGCCCCGAGGGTGATCTCGGCGGCCGTGAGCCGGCCCAGCACCCGCAGCACCTCCTCCTCCGGCGCGGCCAGCGCCCCGCTGCCGATGGCCTCGCGCAGGTGCGCCGACGTGCCGTGGCCCAGCCGGGTGGTGGCCATGTTCAGCCGCTCGGTGGCCAGCGTGGTGAGGGTGATCTTCCAGCCGCCACCGGGCTCGCCCACCAGGTTGGCGTCGGGCACGAAGACCTCGTCCAGGAACACCTCGTTGAACTCCGCCCTGCCGGTGGCCTGCTTCAGCGGCCGGACGGTGATCCCGGGTGAGGTCATGTCCACCAGGAAGTAGGAGATGCCCTTGTGCTTGGGGGCGTCGGGGTCGGTGCGCGCCAGCAAGATGCCCCAGTCAGCCTGGTGCGCCATGGTGTTCCACACCTTCTGGCCCTGGATCTTCCAGCCCCCCTCGACCTTGGTGGCCCTGGTGCTCAGGCCGGCGAGGTCGGAGCCCGCGCCGGGCTCGCTGAAGAGCTGGCACCACACCAGGTCGCCCCGCAGGGTGGCGTGCACGAAGCGGTCCTTCTGCTCCTGCGTGCCGTGCTTGACCAGCGCCGCCATCGCGTACTCGCCGATGATGAGGTCCGGCGCCTGGATGCTGCGGGCGCGCAGCTCCTCGGTGAGCACCAGCTGCTGCGTGGTGCTCGCGCCGATGCCGTAGGGCTTCGGCCAGTGCGCGCCGAGGTAGCCGAGCTCGGCCAGCCGCTGCCGGCGCGGGCCCACCCGGTGCTGGCTGTCCGCCACCGCGGGGACGTCGGCAGGCAGTGCGGCGACCTCGTCCAGCGCGGCAGACACCTGCGCGCGGAAGTCGCTGCTGTCGGTGTCGTGCTCGATGCTGAAGTCTCGGGCTGCCTGCTGCGCGGCCACGCCCAGGCGCTGCTGCCACACCGCGTCGGCCCCGGCGATCGCCCGGATGCTCATGGCCCGGCGCCAGTACAGGTGCACGTCGTGCTCCCAGGTGAAGCCGACAGCGCCCAGCAGGGTCACGCACTCCACCGCGGCCTCGACGGCCGCGGGCAGCGCGGTGACGGCGGCCTGGGCCGCGGCGAGGCGCTGCTGGGCGGGCTCGTGCTCCAGCGCGCGGGCGGCGTCCCACGCCGAGGCGCTGGCCTTCTCCGCGCGCAGCAGCAGGTGGGCGGCCTTGTGCTGCACGGCCTGGAACGTGCCCAGCGCCTGGCCGAACTGGTGGCGCACCTTCACGTGCTCCACCGCGGTGTTCAGGCACCAGCGGGCGATGCCGCTGGCCTCGGCGGCGAGCAGGGCCAGCACCACCACGTCCACCGCCTCGGCGGTGAGCCCCTCGAGCACGGCGGAACCGGGCACGGTGAGCCCGTCCAGCTCCAGGTGGCCCAGCGAGCGGGTGAGGTCCACCCCGGCGTCGGTGTGCACCGCCGCGCCCAGCTGCTCCGCCCGCAGCACGAACCAGCGGGGCTGCTGGTCGGCGGTGTCCCGGGCCGCCACCACCACCACGTCGGCGCCGGGCAGCCCGAGCACCGGCACCGACCGTCCGCGCAGGACCCACCCGCTCGGGTCGGCGGTGGCGGTGAGCCCCGTCGCGTCGTGCACCAGCGCCGCCACGGCCCCCTCGGCCAGGCTGCGCAGGGCCGTGCTGACCGCCTCGGTGGCGGTGGCCTGGGTGAGCACCGCACTGGTCAGCAGGGTGGGCAGGTACCCGCCCGGAACCAGCGCCTGGCCCAGCTGCTCCACGATGATGGCCAGCTCCAGCAGACCGGCGCCGTCCCCACCGACCTCCTCCGGCAGGTGCACCGCGTGCAAGCCCTGCGACACCAGCGGCGCCCAGCAGCTGGGCGTGGCGCCCTTGGCCAGCTCGTCGGCTCCAGCGCGGGTGGTGTCGATGGGTGCGTGGCGCTGCGCGAACGCGGCGACCGACTGGGCGAGGTCCTCGTGGTCCTGGGTGAGGGAGATGGCCACTGTGCACGGCTCCAAAAGATGGTGGGTGGAAAGGGATCAGACTTTGGGGTACGAGCCGACCGGCTCAGGGCAGGTACCCGGTGCGCTGGACCGGGCCCACCGGGGCGCTGCGGCGTCCCTGGGCCAGTCGCAGCCCGGCCAGCAGCGCGTTGCGCAGCTGGCGCGGGTCGATCACGTCGTCGTAGGTGACGGTGCTCGCCAGCCGCCACGGACCGGCGGCCTCGTTGTCCACCAGCGCCTGCTGGGTGCCGGCGTCCTCCTTGGCGGTGGCACCGCCCACGGCGGCCGGGATCCCGCCGAGCATGGCGTCGGGGAAGGCCAGCGACACGGTCTGGGCGTCGAAGGCGTTCTGCCCCATCACCGAGCTGCCGAACCCGAAGGCCTTGCGCACGGTGACGTGCAGCTTGGGCACCCCGGCCCGGTGCTGCGCGGCGAACATCCGCGCGGCGGCCCGGAGGATGCCGGCCCGCTCCGAGGCGCTGCCGGCCAGCACGCCGGGGTTGTCGGCCAGCTGCACCAGCGGCAGGTGGAACGCGCTGGTGCACTCGATGAAGCGGGCGGCCTTGCTCGCCGCCGCCACGTCCAGGGCGCCGGCCAGCACCAGCGGCTGGTTGGCCACGATGGCCACGGCGGTCCCACCCAGCCGCGCCAGCGCGGTGATCATGGAGGGCCCGTGCTGGGGCTGCACCTCGAACAGGCTGTCCTCGTCCACCAGCTCAGCCAGCACCGCGTGCATGTCGTAGGGCCGGCGAGGGTTGGGCGGAACCAGGTCGAGCAGCTCCTCCAGCACCCGCTCCCCCACGTCGTCGTTGCCCTCCGCGGGTCCGGCGTCGGGGGTGCGGCTCCAGGCGTTGGTCGGGAAGTACGAGAGGTAGGTGCGGGTCAGCTCGAGGGCCTCCTCGACGTCCGCGGCGACGGCATGCGCCAGCCCGCTGGCCACGGCGTGCACGGCGGGACCACCGAGCTCCTCCTTGCTGACCTGCTCGCCCAGCGAGGCGGCCACCAGGGGTGGGCCGGCGGTGAACAGCGACGCGTCACCGTCCACCATCACCACGTAGTCCGACATCGGGGCGGCCAGCGCGCCGTGCCCGGCCGACGGGCCGGTGACCACCGCGACGGTGGGCACCAGACCGGCCAGCTCGCTCAGCGCCTGCAGGTCGTTGGGGGCAGGCCGGTGCGGGTGCAGCGCGTTGGTGGCCCGGTGCCCGGCGCCCTCCAGCATCATCACCAGCGGCACCCGCTCCTGCTGGGCCAGCGCGGCGATGCGGGCCCGCTTGGTGGCGGCGGCGGTGCCGATGGACCCGCCGGCGACGGTGAAGTCCTCCGAGCCCACCAGCACCGGGCGCCCGTCCACCAGCCCGGACCCGGCCACGAAGGCGTCGGCGGGCACGGGCTTGTCGGCGGACGCGGTGCCGTCGCCGGCCAGCGCGCCGAGCTCGACGAAGGTGTCGGTGTCCAGCAGGGCCTGCACGCGGGCGCGGGCGTCCACCCGGCCGGTGGCGCGGTAGCGGGCCAGCTTCTCCGGCCCACCCATCACCCGGGCGGCGGCCTGGCGGCGGGCGAGGGTGTCCAGCAGCGGACCCCAGGCCGCGCGGTTCTCCCCCACCGTCACTGGGCGGTGCCGACGGCGGTGGGCAGAGCCTTGCGCATCACCTTGCCGGTGGCGTTGCGGGGCAGCTCCTCGTCGGTGACCAGCCACCGCGCGGGGACCTTGTAGCGGGCGATGCGCTCAGCCACGAACGCGGTGAGGTCCTCGGCGGTGACCGACAGGTCGGGCACCACCACGATGGCGGCCACCTCCTGGCCGAGGTCCTCGCTGGGCGCGCCCACCACGATGCACTCACGCACGGCGGGGTGCTCGATGATCGCGGCCTCCACCTCGGCCGGGTAGATGTTCTCCCCGCCGCGGATGATGAGGTCCGACCGCCGGCTGCTCATCTGCAGCTCCCCGTCGCGCAGCGTGCCCAGGTCGCCGGTGCGCATCCAGCCCTGCTCGTCGATGGTCGCGGCGGTGGCCTCGGGGTTGTTCCAGTAGCCGAGCATCACCTGCGGGCCGCGCAGGTAGATCTCGCCCTCGGTGCCGTCGGGCACCGCCTGGCCGAGCGCGTCGCGGACCTCCACCCGCACGGTGACGATGGCGCGGCCCACCGACTCGGGGTTGCGCACCAGGTCGGCTGCGGTGGCCAGGGTGGCGGCGGTGCTGGACTCGGTGAGCCCGTAGGTGGTGCCCAGCGCCTTCCCGGCCACGGGCAGCAGCTCCCGCAGGCCGGCCTTGAGCGCCGGCGAGGACGGGGCGGAGCCGAGCGAGAAGCTCTTCAGCGACGACAGGTCGTAGCCGTCCACGCCGTGCTCGAGCAGCCGGCTGGCCATGGTGGGCACCGCGCCCCACTGGTTGATGCGCTCACGCTCGATGAGGCCCAGGATGCGGTCGGGTTCGAAGCGGCCGGTGTAGATCACCGCGGCGTCACCGAACGCCAGCCGCGGCACCACCAGGTTGTGCAGCGACATGATGTGGAACAGCGGACCGGTGAGCAGGAACCGACGCGGACCCTGCGGCACGCCCAGCTCGGCGGCCACCGCGTCGTTGATGCGGAAGTAGTCCACGGCGCAGATGAGGTTGCGGTGCGAGTGCGTGGCGCCCTTGGCCCGGCCGGTGGTGCCGCTGGTGTACAGGATCACCGCGGGGTCGTCCTCCACCACCACGCACGGCGGCAGCTCCGCGTCGGGGTGGGCCAGCGACAGCTCGCGCACCGCCTCGATGCTCAGCACCGGGACGTCCACCTCGCCCAGCAGCTCGCGGCGGGGAGCGTCGGCGACCACCAGCGACGGCGTGGAGTGCTCCATCCCGTAGGCGATCTCCCGCGCCGACCACAGCGAGTTCATCCCCACCACGATGGCGCCGAGGGAGGTGGCGGCCCAGAAGGTGATGACCCACTCGGCGTTGTTGGCCGACAGCACGGCCACCCGGTCGCCCTTGCCGATGCCGTGCTCGTCCCGCAGCACCGCGCTGAGGGAGGCCACCCGGCGCAGGTGCTCGGTGTAGGTCAGGCGCAGGTCGTCGCACACCAGGTACTCGCGGTCGCCGTAGCCGGCCGACTCCGTCAACAGCTCGTGCAGGCTGCGGTGACGCTGGGCGAAGACCTGCATCTGGTTGCCGCGCACGTCCTCCTCGATGAGCTCGAAGCGCTGACCGGGAGCGGTCAGGCGGGCCATCGCCTCGGCGCGGGGGTCCGACGCCGTGGTCTGGTCAGTCATCGTGGTTCCTCTCGTGCAGGTCTGCAGTGTCGGTCTAGGAGCTGGAGCAACGAACGGGGCCGAATCAACGAACGGGGCCGAATCAACGAACGGTGAGCTGGCCGCCGTCGACGTTCCAGGACTGTCCGCTCACCCAGGCGGCCTGCTCGCTGGCCAGGAACACCGCGGTGAACGCGACCTCCTGGGCGGTGCCGGCCCGGCCCAGCGGGATGTTGGCCGCCACGTAGGACTGCCAGACGTCCGGAGCCAGGTCGTCGAGCCGGCTGGTGGCGGTGACGCCGGGGCAGATGGCGTTCACCCGGATGCCGTGGCCGCCGAGCTCCTTGGCCATGGACGAGGTGAGCGACTGGATGCCGGCCTTGGAGGCGGCGTACGCAGCGGTGGCCGCGCCGCCGGTCTTGCCGCCGATGGAGGAGATGTTGATGATCGCGCCGCCCTCGCCCTGCTCCACCAGGCAGCGCCCGAAGGCGCGGCTGACCAGGAAGGTCCCGCGCAGGTTCACCCGCATCACCGTGTCCCACACCTGCGGGTCCAGCTCGAGCACGGGCACCCGGTCGGCCCCGCGCGCAGCGGCGGCGTTGTTGACCACCACGTCCACCCGGCCGTGCTCGGCGAGCACCTGCTCGACCAGCGCCTGCACCGACGCCTCGTCGGAGACGTCGGTGACCACGGCGGTGGCCTGGCGTCCCAGCGCCCGCACCTCCTCGGCCACGGAGTGGATGTCGCGCCAGCCGGCGGCCTTCTCCTCCTCCGGGTAGTGCTCGGGCGAGCGCCCGGTCCCGGTGACCACCACGTCACAGCCCGCTCGGGCCAGCTCGACGGCCACCGCGCGGCCGATGGAGCGCATCCGGCCGGCCCCGGTCACCACGGCGACCTTGCCGGCCAGACCCGTGAGCTCGAGCGCCACTACCCCGCCACCTCGATGAAGAGTCCGGTGGCCTCCACGCAGCGACGGCCGTCGTGGTCGATCCAGCCGCGCACGGTGAGCTTGCGGCCGTCGTGCTTGACCAGCTCCGCGCCCAGGTTCAGCTCCTGGTCCAGCGGGGTGCGGGCCAGGTAGCGCATGGTCAGCGTGCCGGTGACGGCGCGGCAGCCCTCGCCGCGCACCACCGCGCCCAGCAGCATGTCCATCAGCCACGCGCTGATTCCGCCGTGCACCGACTCGGGCGGGCCCTCCAGCAGCGCACCGGCCACCAGCGTGGCGCTGACGCTGCCCTCGCCGTAGGTGATCTCCACCGGCACCGACTGCGGGTTGTAGACGTCCATGGTGGCCTGGTGACCCACCGCGATGCGGCCACGGGGCAGGTCACGGTGCGGGCGGTAGCACCGCTCGCGCTGGCGGGTGCTCAGCAGCGCGGAGGCCTGCTCGAGCAGCCGGGCCGCCTCGGTCATCGTGGCAGCGTCGACGTCGGCGAGCCCAACGTCGGTCATCAGGGCGCGGGTGGTCCCGACCAGCTCGGCGTACGCCGCTTGGTCGAGGGACGTGGCGGAGCCCGCGTGACCCGCGGGTGCGGTCACAGCCGCTCGATCACGGCGCCGGTGGCCAGCGCGCCGCCGGCGCAGATGGCGACCACGCCGAGCTGCTTGTCGCGGCGCTCGAGCTCGTCGATGATCGTGGCGATCAGGCGGATACCGGTGGAGCCCACCGGGTGGCCGAGCGCGATGGCGCCGCCGTTGACGTTGAGCTTGTCCGGGTCGACCCCGTGCACGGAGGCCATGGACATGGGCACCGCGGCGAAAGCCTCGTTCACCTCGAACAGGTCGATGTCGCTGACGCTCATCTTGGCCTTCTCCAGCGCGATGCGGGTGGCCTGGACCGGCCCGTCGAGCAGGAAGCTGGTCTCGCCACCGATGAGGCACTGGCTGCGCAGCCGGGCGCGGGGCGTGAGGCCCAGCGCGGCGGCGCGGTCGGAGTCCATCAGGATGGCGGCGGTGGCGCCGTCGGAGATCTGCGACGCGGTGCCCGCGGTGTGCAGCCCGCCCTCGCGGATCGTCTTCAGCGCACCCAGCGCCTCCAGGCTGGTCTCGCGCAGCCCCTGGTCACGGGTGACCACCTCAGGTGCGCCCTCGGCGGGGTTCGGCACGGTGATCGGGATGATCTGGCGATCCAGGCGGCCCTCGGCCCAGGCGTCGGCGGCGCGCTGCTGGGAGCGCAGGCCGAACTCGTCCAGGTCGGCGCGGGTGAAGCTGCGTCGCTCGGCGATGCGGTCGGCGGCCTCGAACTGGGCGGGCAGGTCCACCTTCCAGCCTGGCGGACGGGGCACGCCGAAGCCCTCGGGGATGTTGGACAGCAGCGGCACCCGCGACATCATCTCCACGCCACAGGCCATGCCCACGTCGATGACGCCCGCGGCGATCTGCGCGGCGATGAGGTGCACCGACTGCTGGGCGGAGCCGCACTGGCAGTCGATGGTGGTGGCCGCGGTCTCCTCCGGGTGGCCGGCGTGCAGCCAGGCGAAGCGCGCGACGTTGGACGCCTGTTCGCCGGCCTGGGTGACGCAGCCACCGATGATCTGCTCGACCTGCGCGGGGTCGACGCCGGTGCGCTCCAGCAGGCCGGTCTGCACCGCGCCGAGCAGCTCCACCGCGTGCATGCTGGACAACCAGCCGTTGCGGCGGCCGTACGGTGATCGGGCGGCATCAACGATGACGGGGAAACCCATGACAACTACTCCTTCAACGGACTCACGAGGTCGACGCCGACTCCGTCGCGTGAGCGGCACACGAGCCAGGTGACCCGACCGTAGGCGGCGACGGTGCGCGACCCGTGCTCACGTCCCACCGACCGAGACCGCGCCGCCTCGCCCGGCACCGTCGCCCCGTCTCCCCGTCTCCCCGTGGGTCAGAGGCTGGGGCGGTCGGTCACTCCGCCCAGGTCCGGGTAGTTGGACTGCTCCCACCCGCCGTCCACCACCAGTGCGGCGCCGGTGACGTAGGCGGCGTCGGCGCTGGCCAGGTACAGGCAGGGACCGGCGATCTCCTCGGGGGTGCCGGCCCGGCGCTGCGGGATGCGGTCGGTGAAGGCGTCGAGCATGGGCTGGTAGCCCATCACCACGCCCACCAGCGGGGTGTCCACCAGGCCGGGCAGCACGCAGTTGACGCGGATGCCGTGCCGGGCCAGCTCCACGGCCGCGGTCCGGCTGAAGCTCTCCACGCCGGCCTTGCCGGTGTTGTACGGACTGCCGCCGGGCATGGGCACGTGGGCGTTGAGCGAGGCGACGTTGACGATGGCGCCGCCGTTGCCGCAGTCGCGCATGTGCCGCGCCTCGTGCTTGGTGCTGAGGAAGACACCCTTCTGCACCAGGTCCACCGTGAAGTCCCAGTCGGCCTCGTCCAGGTCCACGATGGCACCCATCCGAGCGGCGCCGGCCACGTTGAAGGCCAGGTCGAGCCGACCGTGGGTGCGCACCGCCACCGCCATCGCCTCGGCCACGTCCGCCTCCACGGTGACGTCGGCGACCACCGGGGAGAACGACTCCCCCAGCGTGCCGGCCACCGCGTCCAGCGCGTCCTTGGCCACGTCCACGCCGATCACCGTCGCGCCCTCGGCCACCAGCCGGGCGGCGATGGCCCGACCGATCCCCGAGGCGGCTCCGGTGACCACCGCGTTCTTGCCCTGAAAACGTGCGCCCTGCTCCTGCTCAGCCATGTCCTACCTCCACCAACACCTTCATGGCGCGTCCTGCCGACGCGGCCTGGAAACCTTCGGTCACTGCCTCGACCATGGGGACCTGCTGCACCCACCCGTCGAGGTCGTACGAACCCTGCGCCATCAGCGCGATGACCTCGCGGAACTCCTCGGCGGAGTACACCATCGAGCACCGCAGCTGGGCCTCGGAGAACATCAGCGCGTAGGTGTAGAGCTCCACCGGCTGCGGGTAGGTGGCCAGCAGCACCACCCGGCCGCGGGCGCGAACGCTGCTCAGCGCGGTGTCGATGGCCGCCGGGGCACCGGCGCACTCCAGCACCAGGTCAGCACCGGCTCCGTCGCTGCGCTCCAGCACCTCGGCCCGGACGTCGGTGCTGGTCGGGTCCAGCACCTCCAGCCCGAGGGACTGCAGCACCGCGCGGCGCTGCGGGGACGGCTCGCTGAGCAGGATGCGCTGCACCCCGGCCACCCGGAGGTTCAGCGCGGCGCAGATGCCGATGGGGCCGCCGCCGAGCACCAGCGCCAGCTCGTCGGCGGACGGCTCGGCCAGGCGCACGCCGTGCAGGGCCACCGCCAGGGGCTCGACCACCGCGCCCTGGCGCAGGCTCACCGACTCCGGCAGCGGGTGCGCGTTGCGCGCGGGCACCACCGTCAGCTCGGAGAGCCCACCCCCGTGCGCGGAGAGGCCGTGGAAGGCGATCACCGCGCACAGGTGCGCCAGTCCGTCGCGGCAGCGCGGGCAGGTGCCGCAGGAGTAGTTCGGCTGCACCGCCACCCGATCGCCCACCTGCAGCTGGGTGACCCCGGTGCCGAGCTGTTCCACGGTGCCGGAGAACTCGTGGCCGAGCACCTGCGGCCCGTGCGCCCCGGTGAGCGGGTGCGGCTCCGAGGCGAGGAAGCCCTTGTCCACCACGCTCAGGTCGGAGCCGCAGATGCCGTTGAAGGCCACCCGCACCAGCACCTCGCCGGCGCCGGGCACCGGTGGCTCGAGGTCTTCCAGGCGGAGGTCGTCGGCACCGTGCAGGACGAGCGCCCTCATGTCAGCGTCACGAGGACCGACACTATGGCGGCCAGCGTTCGGCCACAAGTAGTCCGACTCAGAATATTTCGATTCAGTGCAACCGGGCGTCGGCGCAGACGTTCATGGCGTCGCGGTAGTACTCCGCCAGCCCGGGCGCCACCGCCTCAGCCCGATGTCGTCGTCGTGCCGCAGCGTCCGCGAGCTCACGGATCGGCCGGTCTCTCCGGCCACCAGCGACGCTAGGGGTTGGCGCAGCGTCAAGGTCAAGGCCAGTCACTCGCGCCGGGGATGCTTATGATCGCGGTCACAGCCGCGCCTCAGCCGCCGGACCCACCCCTAGCCCCAGGATCGTGCCCATGCCCGTTCGTGACGGCCTGACCGCCACCGACTACGAGCTGGTCCTCGACGTCTCCGCGCACTGCGGGTCGGCGGACACCGTGCCGGAGTTCTCGGAGCGGCTGCTGGAGTCGCTCGCCGCAGCCTTCGGCGCCCGCTACACCACCTTCTTCCGCGGCCACAGCCTGCGCTCGGCCTTCGACGACCACGGCGCGGTGGTGCACGGGGGCGGACGGACCAGCCTGGCGCACTACCACGCGCACTGGCGGTCGGTGGACGTCTTCGCCAGCTCGCCGTCGCTGCAGCACCTCAACCGCAGCGGCGTGGTGTCGCTGCACGAGCTCGCCGACATCAGCCACTCCTTCCGCGACCGGGTGATGGCGCCGCGCGGGCTCACCGGCGCCGCGGCGCTGCGGCTGCCGCTGCCCGCGGGCACGGTCGGGGTGGTCGGGCTGTTCACCGTGGACCAGCCGCGGCTGGGCCTGCGGGACCGCCAGGTGCTGCAGCTGCTGGTGCGCCAGCTCTCCCTGGTCTCGCGCCTGCTGCCCGAGGCCGCTCCGGTGGACGCCCTCGCTGGGCTGCCCCGCCGCGAGGCCGAGGTCGCCCGGCTGGTGGGCGAGGGTCTGGGCAACGCCGACATCGCGCTGCGGCTGGGCCTGGCCGTGGACACGGTGAAGAAGTACGTCAGCCGCGCCCTGACCGCCACCGGCTGTCAGTCCCGCACCGAGCTCGCGGTCCTGCTGCACCGCAGCCGGTAGCGCCCCACCCGCAGGCCTCAGCCGACGCTGACCTGCTCCGCCCGCGGCGGCACCGGCAGCTGGTTGCCGGCCTGCGTCGCCCGCTTGCGCCCGGTCGCGATCTCCTTGACCAGGTCGCGCACGTAGCGGCCGAAGTCCACCTGGATGGTGTGCCGCGGGGTGTCGTAGTACTGCTCCAGGCTGGCCTTCTCGTCCTTGCGCATGATCAGCCGCATCTCGTTCACCGAGGGCAGCGCGTACTCGCCCGTGAGGTAGGCAGCGAGGAGCTTGCTCTGCTGCTCGGCGAAGTTGATGATCGTCGGCGACGCCTGGGCCAGGCCCATGAAGAACAGGTTGTCGACGCCCGGCTTCACCATCCGCTTGAACAGCGGGAACCGGTTGTCGGCGTCAGGCTGCAGCGCCGGGTCGGTGAAGAACGGGAACTCCATGTTGTAGCCGGTGGCGCACACCACCACGTCCGCCGCCACCGAGGTGCCGTCGGTGAAGTGCACCGTGTCGCCGTCGAGGCGGGTGATGGCCGGCTTGCAGGTGAGGTCGCCGGAGCCGGCCTTGGCCAGGAAGTCGATGCTCACCGACGGGTGCGCCGAGAGCGGCTCGTGGTCGGGCTTGGGCAGCCCGTAGTCCTCCATGTTGCCCACCGCCTTCTTGATCGCCTTGCGCGACAGGGCCAGCCCCAGCTTGCGCGGCATCCACGGCGGCTTGGCGGCCTTGTCGGCGGGCTTGCCGTTGCGGTACTTGCTCAGCACCCACACCCCGCGGCGACCCGACACCCACAGGTTCTTGGCGATGGAGCGGTGCGAGAGCTCGGAGGCAATGTCCATCGCCGAGTTGCCCATGCCGACCACCACCACGTTCTTGCCGCGCATCTCCACCGGCTCGAACGGGCTGCGGTAGGCGTGCGAGTGCAGCACCACCCCGTCGAAGGTGCCGGGGTACTCCGGCATCCGCGGGCTCCAGTGGTGCCCGTTGGCGACCACCAGCACGTCGTAGGTGCGCGCCTCACCGGTGTCCAGGGTGACCGTCCAGATGCCGTCGGATCCGCGCTCGGCCCGCTCCACGCTGGTGTTGAAGGTGATGGTCTCGCGCAGGCCGAACTTCGCCACGTAGTCGCGGAAGTACTGGTGCATCAGGGTGTGGTGCGGGAAGTCCGGCCACTCCTCGGGCACCGGGAAGTCCTGGAACTGCAGCCGGTACTTGGAGGTGTCGATGTGCAGGCTCTCGTAGCAGGCGGAGCGGCCGTTGGGGTTGTTGTAGTACCAGGTGCCGCCCACGTCGTCGGAGCTCTCGAAGCAGTCGTAGGGGATGCCGGCGTCCTTCAACCGCTTGGCCGTGCTGAACCCGCTGGGACCAGCTCCGATGATGCAGACCTTCGGCAGTGCGCTCATGTGCAGCGACGCTATGGCGTGGATCACGCCGCCACCAGTGCACCAAGGTGGACCCAGGGCGTCCACTGAGCGGACAGCCGTGCTGCGCCGGCACCTCTCCGCCTGCGATCGTCTCCGCCGTGAGCTTTCCCGCGGACAGCCCGATCATCGACACCTTCATCGGCTTCCGGGAGGCCGGGGGCGGCGAGTACGACTTCATCACCGCCCAGACCAAGGACCGGGAGAGCAAGGAGGAGTTCAGCTTCCCTGCCCAGTACATGTTCACGGACGTCCCGCACGACCTGCCCACCGACGACCCGGTGTCGGTGACGCTGCGGGAGATGGACGCCCACGGCATCAGCATCGGGATGGTGAGCGTGTCCACCGCCTCGGGGCGCCGGGCCGTGGCCACGCACCCCGACCGGTTCGTGCCGCTGGGCAGCGCGGTGGACCCGCACGACATCATGGGCACCCTGGCTCGGATGCGGCGGGAGCACGAGCAGTTCGGCATCCGCTCGGTCAGCTCCTTCGCCGCGGGCACCTTCCCGCAGGTGGCGCTGAACGCCCCGCAGATGTACCCGATCTACGCCACGTGCGTGGAGCTGGGCATCCCGATCTTCGCCTGCGTCGGCGTGCCCGGCCCGCGAGTGCGGATGGCCCCGCAGCACGTCGAGCTGATCGACGACGTGATGTTCGACTTCCCCGACCTGGTCTTCGTCACCCGCCACGGCGGCGAGCCCTGGCAGGACCTGCTGGTCAAGCTCCTGCTCAAGTGGCCCAACCTCTACTTCTCCACGTCGGCCTTCGCGCCCAGGCACTACCCGCAGGCCATCGTGGACTACGCGAACACCCGCGGCGCCGACAAGATCCTCTACGCCGGCTACTTCCCGGCCGGGCTGTCCCTGGAGCGCATCGCCGCCGAGCTGCCGGGCGTCGGCTTCCGCGCCGAGGTGTGGCCGAAGTTCTTGCACCTCAACGCCCGGAAGGTGCTGAAGCTCGACGCCTGAGCCGCTGGGTGCGGCCCGGGCACCCTGGTCGACCCCCACCGCCACCGTGTGGTGAGGTTCAGGTGAGATCACGCCCGAGCTGACCGACCTGCGACGACCCGAGGAGTCCCGTGCCCCCCATCGACGAGGTCCTCAAGGTCGACCAGCTCGCCGAGGACGTGTTCCAGGGCAAGTCCTTCGACACCAGCATGCAGCGCACCTTCGGCGGCCAGGTGGCGGCCCAGTCGCTGGTGGCGGCGGTGCGGACGGTGCGCGAGGACGTGCGGGTGCACTCCTTGCACGGCTACTTCCTGCGGCCGGGCGACCCCGACGCCCCCACCGAGCTGCACGTCGACCGGGTCCGGGACGGCCGGTCGTTCCTCACCCGCCGGGTCACCGCGATCCAGCACGACAAGGCCATCTTCTCCATGTCGGCGTCCTTCCACGCCCACGACGACGGCCCCGAGCACCAGGACGACATGCCCCGGGTGCCCGGCCCGGACAACCTCTCCGCGCTGGGCGGGGTGAACGAGGCGATCAACGACTGGTTCCGCCAGGAGTGGCCGGACTGGGACATCCGCATCGTGCCCGCGGTGGACATGTCCACCAGCCGCGGCCTGGCCGCCCAGCAGCGGGTGTGGATCCGCTACCGGCACGAGCTGCCGCCCGACCCGGTGTTTCACGTGTGCGTGCTGGCGTACATGAGCGACATGACGCTGCTGGGCTCCGCCCGGGTGCCGCACCCCGACGCACACACCCAGGGCGCGTCGCTGGACCACGCGCTGTGGTTCCTGCGCCCGTTCCGGGCCGACGAGTGGCTGCTCTACGACCAGACGTCGCCGTCGGCGGGCTTCGGGCGCGCGCTCACCCAGGGCCGGATCTTCGACCAGGGCGGCAACATGGTGGCGGCCGTGGTGCAGGAAGGGCTCATGCGCTACGCGCGCTAGCGCCTTGGGGGGCGTTCAGGGCCCTGATCGCCCTCCAGGGGCTTCCCTGGGGGCGACAAGGGCCCTGAACGCCGTAGCGGAGCGGCTAGTACGAGCGCGGCAGTCCCAGGGTGTGGGTGCTGACGTAGTTGAGGATCATCTCCCGGCTCACCGGGGCGATCCGCATCACCCGCGAGGCGCCGAGCAGCGCACCCAGCCCGTACTCCGCGGCCAGGCCGTTGCCGCCGTGCACCTGCACCGCCTGGTCGATCACCGCGCACGCAGCCTCGGCGGCGGCGTACTTGGCCATGTTCGCCGCCTCGCCCGCGCCCTTGGCCCCGGCGGTGTACATCGCGGCGGCCTTCTGCGTCATCACCCGCGCCAGCTCCAGGGAGATGGCGGCGTGGGCCAGCGGGTGGGCGATGCCCTGGTGCGCCCCGATCGGGGTGCCCCACACGTTGCGGGTGCGCGCGTAGTCGGTGGCCTTGTCCAGCGCGAAGCGGCCCAGCCCGGTGGCGAAGGACGCGGCCATGATCCGCTCCGGGTTCAGCCCGGCGAAGATCTGGCTGAGCCCGGCGTCGGGGTCACCCACAATGGCGTCGGCCGGCAGGCGCACGTCGTCGAAGAACAGGGTGAACTGCTTCTCCGGCGAGACGATGTCCATCTCGATCATCTGCGCGGTGAGGCCCGGGGCGTCGGTGGGCACGATGAACACCGAGGGCAGCCCGCGATTGCCGGCGGCGTCGGTGTGCCGGGCCACCACCAGCACGTGCGAGGCCTCGTCCACCCCGGAGATGTAGTACTTGCCGCCGTTGAGGATCCAGTCGTCGCCGTCGCGGCGCACCGCGGTGCTCAGCTCGTGGCTGTTGGACCCGGCGTCGGGCTCGGTGATGCCGAAGGCCATCTTGGTGCTGCCGTCGGCAAAGCCGGGCAGCCAGTGCTGGCGCTGCTCCTCGGTGCCGAACTTCTCGATGATGGTGCCGCAGATGGCCGGCGAGACCACCATGAGCAGCATGGGCGAGCCCTGCGCGGCGAGCTCCTCGCACACTGCGGCCAGGTCACCGATGTCACCGCCACCGCCGCCGTAGGCCTCACCGATGGCCACCCCGAGGTAGCCCAGCTGACCGGCGCGGTCCCACAGCTCGGTGGTCTTGCGGCCGTTGCGGGCGCAGTCCTGCAGGTAGTCCCCGCCGAACTCCGCGCCCAGCGCGGCCACGGCCTTGCGCAGCTCCTGGCGCTCGGCCGACTCGGTGAATGCCGTGGCGGCGCCGGCGCTCACTGCCAGCTCCACAGCTTGGCCGCGAGGTCCACCATGATCTCGCGGGCTCCGCCGCCGATGGGCAAGATGCGCACGTCCCGGTAGTGCCGTTCCACTTCAGACTCCCTCATGTAGCCCATCCCGCCGTGCAGCTGCACGGCTTCGTTGACGACGTAGTCGGCGGCGTCGCAGGCCATGTTCTTGGCGACGCACACCGCGGCGATGTCGGTCTCCCCCGCCGCGACCCGCGTGGCGAGGTCGCGGGTGTAGGTGCGGGCCAGCTCGATGCGCGAGCGCATCTCCACCAGCTTGTGCTGCACCACCTGGCGCCTGATCAGCGGCTTGCCGAAGGTCTCCCGGTCGCGCGCCCACTGCAGGGTCAGGTCCAGGCAGCGCTGCGCGGTGGCGTAGGCCTGCACGGCGATGGAGATGCGCTCGTGCTGGAACTGCATGGCGATCTGCAGGAAACCCTGGTTCTCCTCGCCCACCAGGTTGGCGGCGGGCACGCGGACGTCGTCGAAGGACAGCTCGCCGGTGTCCGAGCACAGCCAGCCCATCTTCTCCAGCCGCCGGGTGACGGTGAAGCCGGGGGTGTCGGTGGGAATCACCAGCAGGCTGACGCCACCGGCGCCCTTGCCTCCGGTGCGCACCGCGGTGGTGATGAAGTCGGCGCGGGTGCCGGAGGTGATGTAGGTCTTGGCACCGTTGACGATGTAGTCGTCGCCGTCGCGCTTGGCGGTGGTGAGCAGGTTGGCCACGTCGGAGCCGCCGCTGGGCTCGGTGATGCCCAGCGCGCCGATCATCTCCCCGGCCAGGGTGGGCCGCACGAAGCGGTCGACGAGGTCGGGGTTGCCGGCGGCGACGATGTGCGGCAGCGCGATGCCGTGGGTGAACAACCCGGCCGCGAGGCCCGAGCTGCCTCCGGCCTGGATGAGCTCCTCGTTGAGGATGACCGCGTCGAGGAGGTCACCGCCGGAGCCGCCGACGGCCTCGTCGAAGGCCAGGCCCATCAGGCCCTGCGCCGCCGCCTTCCTGTGCAGCTCGCGCGGCAGCTCACCGGCACGCTCCCAGTCGTCCAGGTGCGGCAGGACCTCCCGCTGCACGAAGGTGCGGATGGTGGCCCGGAGCTCGGTGCGCTCGGGGGTCTCGAACAGGTCGTTGACGCTCATCGGTCGGAGTGTCTCCTCGGGGTGTGGGCCGGTCGGGGCAAGCACGGACGGGAGTCAGGAGCTGGGGACGGTGGCGGGCGCGCGTCCGGGGCCGGGTGGTCCGGCGAAGGCCTGGGCGATGCGCAGCCACTCCTCGGCTCCGGCGCCGGTGGTGCGCAGGGCGAGGTCGTCGAGGTGGCGGCGCTGGGTGACCCGCAGGCAGAAGTCCTCGGCCGGGCCCTGCACCACGTCGGTGTCGGACTCGCCCCAGCACCACAGCTCACCGTCCGGCGCAGCCAGCTCCACCCGCACGTCGCCGGTGGGCGGGGTCAGGCCGTTGACCAGGTAGGCGAAGCCGCGGGTGCGCACGCCGATGTGGCAGATGTGGCGCAACCGTGCGGTGGGCACCCGCCGCTGACCCAGGGCGTCGGCGACGTCCTGGCCGTGCGCCCAGGTCTCCATCAGGCGCGCGGTGGCCATCGAGGTGGGGCTCATGGGTGGTCCGAACCAGGGCAGCTTCTCCCCCGGCGTGGCGGCGGCCAGCGCCGCCAGCAGCTGCGCCCGCCCCTGGCGCCACCGCTGGAGGAGCTGCGGCGGGGGCTGCGTGGCGTCGCGCTCGGCGACGGCGTCCACAAAGCCCATGGGGTCGGCCGCGGCGCCGGTGAGCACCTCGGTGAAGCCGTCGAGGTCGGTGGCCGCCAGCACCGCCACCTGGTCGGTCCACGCCAGGTGCGCCACCTGGTGGGCCACGGTCCACCCGGCGGCCGGAGTCCCCCGCGCCCAGTCGGAGTCGGGCAGGTCGGCCACCCGGGCGTCGAGGTCGTCGTTCTCCTCGGCGAGGTCGGTCAGCAGCTGGTCCAGGGCACTCACGTCTTGCCTCCGAGCTGGTCGTCGAGCTGCCCGGCCCACTGCCGGACGATCTTGGCGCGCCGCACGCTGTCGTCGGCGAGCTGGTTGGCCAGGGCGAGCCCGCGGGCCAGGTCGAGGGTGGCCTGCACGGACTCCCGCACGCCGGGCACCGACTCGTCAGCGCCCAGCAGCTCCACCGCCATCCGGTGACACTCACGGCCGAGCTTGGCCTGCAGGCGCAGCACCATCGGCGTGAGCTCGGCGTCGGTGCGGGCGGCCACCCACAGCTCGAGCGCAGCGGCGAACACCGGGCTGATGAAGAAGTCCACGATCAGCTGGACCACCGCCTCGGTGCGCACGGCGGAGCGGGAGCTGGACAGCACCGTGGCGCTCGCCCGGAACTCCTGCACGCCGCGGGAGCCGACGTGCTCCACGGCGGCGGCCACCAGTGCGCCGCGGCTGGCGAAGTGGTGCAGCTGCGCTCCGCGGGAGACCCCAGCACGCTGGGAGACCAGGGCCGTGGTGGTTCCTGCCCAGCCGTGCTCGGCCAGGCACTCCACCACCGCGTTCATCAGCTTCAGCCGGGTCTCCCGGCTGCGCTCGCCCTGGGTCTGCCGACCCGCCGGGGCGGTGACGCTGGGCGTCACCGCCGGTGTGGTCATGGTCACCAGTGTGCGGGGTCAACGAACAAACAGTCAAGTCTGCTTGTTTGTTCTCCTCCTTGGTTGTTCCTCGGGAGCGGCGGGGGTCGAGGTGCGACAGCGTGCCCGGACGGAAGGATCCGTCCGGGCCCGCTGTCAGTGTCGGTGCTGGTGCGTCGGCGTCGGTGCTGGTGCCGCGGGAAGGTCAGGCCAGGGAGAGGAAGAGCTTCTCCAGGTCGGCCTCGGTCATCGGCTGCTGCTCTGCACTGTCCCCGTTGAGGCACTCGCGCAGGCCGGAGGCCACGATCTTGAACCCGGCCCGGTCGAGGGCCTTGGACACCGCCGCGAGCTGGGTGACGACGTCCTTGCAGTCCCGGCCGTCCTCGATCATCGAGATCACCCCGGCCAGCTGGCCGTGCGCACGTCGCAGCCGGTTGAGCACCAGGTTGATGCTCTCCTCGTCACCTGTCATCAGACTTCCCTTCCGTGAACCGTCCACCGACGATACGCCGATACCACCGGGGGCATCATCGGTGGTGAAGGGAAGCTGGTGCGGGGGCCGCTCGCGGACTGCCCAGCGCGGGTCTAGCTGATGAACCGCCAGGTGAACGGGTACCGGTAGTCCTGACCCTTGCTGGCCGCGACGCCGGCCAGCACGCTGAAGACGACATCGGCGACGTAGAGCAGCGGCAGCAGCAGGAAGCCGATGAGCAGGACCATCAACAGCGCGGAGATGACGTAGGCGATCACCAGGGTGATCTGGAAGTTCAGTGCTTCCACCGCGTTCCTGCGGGTGTACGGCGACTCGTTGCCCTTGATCAGCATCACCAGCAGCGGGCCGAGGAAGCCGAGCACGATCCCGCTGAGGTGCGCCAGCAGGCTCCAGGTGGTCTCGTCCGGCGAGAGCTGGCGGCCGGCCACGTCGGAGTACGGGCGCGGAGCGACACCGGGTTGGCCCTGCTGCCCGTACCCCGGCTGGCCGTACCCCGACGGCGGGTAGCCCGGCTCGCCGTAGCGCTGGGCGCCGGGCGGAGGACCGGGTTGGGACGGGCCCGGCGGCGGACCGGGCGGCGGACCCGGCTGCTTCGGTCCCGGCTGCGACGGACCGGGTTGGGCCGGGCCCGGTTGGGCCGGGCCCGGTTGGGCCGGGCCCGGTTCGGCTGGGCCCGAGAGAGGTTCCCCGGGCTCGGCCGGTGCCGACCCCTGGGCTGGGCGGTCATCAGACGGCTCAGACGGAAATGGCTGCGTCATGACCACACACTAGGACGTCACAGTGACCGGGAACAGGTACTCGCGCCTACCTAACTAGGCAGCCGAACAAGTCTCCCGCCAGGGCCGGAGCCGGCCGGCTCAGCCCAACGCGGCCTGCACCGCCGCGAGCACCTCGGCCGCCGGGACCTCCGACTGTGAGCCCGTGCTGAGGTCCTTCACGCCCACCCGTCCCGCCTCCAGGTCGCGGTCCCCCACCACCAGCGCGAGCCGGGCACCGGAGCGGTCGGCCGCCTTCATCGCGCCCTTCATCCCGCGCCCGCCGTAGGACATGTCGGCCCGGATGCCCGCCGCGCGCAGGGTGGCCACCAGCTGCACCACCGCGTCCTTGGCCGCCTCGCCCAGGGCAACCCCGAACACCTCGCACCGGGCGACGTCGCCCACGGTGACTCCCTCGGCCTGCAGTGCCAGCAGGGTGCGGTCCACCCCCAGTCCGAAGCCGATGCCGGACAACGCCTGGCCGCCCAGCTGGGCCATCAGGCCGTCGTAGCGCCCTCCCCCGCCGATGCCCGACTGGGCGCCCAGCCCGTCGTGCACGAACTCGAAGGTGGTCTTGGTGTAGTAGTCCAGCCCGCGGACCATCCGGGGGTTGATCACGTAGGGCACTCCGAGAGCGTCGAGGTGGCGGCGCACGGCGGCGAAGTGCTCGGCAGTCTCGGCGGAGAGGTGGTCGAGCATGAGCGGGGCGTCGGCGGTCAGCTCGCGGACCTCCGGACGCTTGTCGTCGAGCACTCGCAGCGGGTTGATCTCCGCCCGAGCCCGCGTGGCCTCGTCCAGGGGCAGCGAGAACAGGAACTCCCGCAGCAGCTCGCGGTACTGCGGCCGGCAGGTGTCGTCGCCCAGGGAGGTGATCTCCAGGCGGAAGCCGGTGAGGCCGAGGCCCCGGAACCCAGCGTCGGCGATGGCGATGACCTCAGCGTCCAGCGCAGGGTCGTCCACGCCGATGGCCTCCACGCCGACCTGCTGGAGCTGGCGGTACCGACCGGCCTGCGGGCGCTCGTAGCGGAAGAACGGGCCGGAGTAGCTGAGCTTGGTGGGCAGCTGGCCGCGGTCCAGGCTGTGCTCGATGACCGCCCGCATCACGCCGGCGGTGCCCTCCGGGCGCAGCGTGACCGAGCGGCCGCCGCGGTCGTCGAAGGAGTACATCTCCTTGCTCACCACGTCGGTGGACTCGCCGACGCCGCGGGCGAAGAGCGCGGTGTCCTCGAAGATCGGCAGCTCGATGTGGCCGTAGCCGGCGAGCCGCGCCGGACGGGTGAGGCCCTCGCGCACGGCGAGGAACGCCGAGGAGTCAGCCGCGCCAGCGCCGGGGTAGTAGTCGGGAACGCCCTTGGGGGCGGAGAAGGTGGCCACGTCACATGCCCTTGCGAGGAGGCTGCTGGAGACCCAGCAGGTAGGGGTTGCTGGCGCGCTCGCGCCCGATGGTGGTGGTGGGGCCGTGCCCGGGCAGCACGACGGTGGAGTCGTCCAGCGGCAGCAGCTTCTTCTGCAGCGACTCGAGCATCGTCGCGTGGTCGCCACCGGGCAGGTCGGTGCGCCCGATGGCGCCGGCGAAGAGCGTGTCGCCGGCCAGCAGCACCTGGGTGGGTCCGTCCTCGGTGTCCACCGTGGAGCGGAACACCACCGACCCGCGGGTGTGGCCCGGGGTGTGGTCGACCGTCATCGTCACGCCGGCGAGGTCGAGCCCGTCACCGTCGCCGAGGGCGCGCACCTCGCGGGGCTCGCGGAAGACGAGGTCACCGAGCATCGCCTGCATCTGCGGGCTGACGCCCTTGCCGGGGTCGGCCAGCATCTCCTCGTCCAGCGGGTGGATGTAGGCGGGGATGTCGTTGCCGTCGCACACGGGAAACACCGACCAGGTGTGGTCGAGGTGTCCGTGCGTGAGCAGGACGGCTGCGGGAGTCAGCCGGTGCCGAGCCAGCAGCGCCGTGAGTGGCTCGACTGCGTCCTGGCCGGGGTCGACCACGACGCAGGGGCCGCCCTCCTCGGGAGCGATCACGTAGCAGTTGGTCTGGAACGACCCGGCGGGAAACCCGGCGACAAGCACGGTGAGGGCTCCTGGTGTGGAGACGGCGGTGGACTCGGTCAGCCTATCGGCGCCGCCCCTCACGCTCCCGACACCCGGGGGCTGGCACACTCGGTGGGTCTGACCCTCGCCCCGCCCGGACCGTTCTGGGCGCCCACGACCTGGAGGACCACCCGGTGCCGACCAACGAGCAGCGACGCCAAGCCGCCAAGCGCAAGCTCGAGCGCCAGCTGGAGCGGCGGGCGGTCCGGGCCAAGCGGCGCCGCCAGCTGACCGTGGCGTTCACCGCCATCGGCGTGGTGCTGGCCATCGGCGTGGTGGCCCTCGTGGTGGTGCTCACCCGCGGCGGCGGGGACGACAACACCACTGCTGCCCCGCCCACCACCGAGGAGGCGCCGGCCGAGGGTGCGCCGCTGCCCGCCGCCCGCAGCGCGGCTCTGCCTGCCACTGTGGACTGCAGCTACCCCGCCTCCGGCGAGGCGTCCAAGCCGAACACCCCGCCGCAGAGCACCGGGGTGTCCACCCAGGGGGTGGCCGCGGTGAAGATGGCCACCACCCAGGGTGACCTCGGGCTGTCGCTGGACCGGGCCCTGTCTCCGTGCACGGTGAACAGCTTCGTCAGCCTGGCCAACCAGCAGTACTTCAACGACACCCCGTGCCACCGCCTGGTGACCTCCGGCATCTACGTCCTGCAGTGCGGCGACCCCACCGGGCAGGGCACCGGCGGCCCGGGCTACGGCTTCGGCAACGAGTTCCCCACCGACCAGTACGCCGCGGACGACGCCGCTGCCCAGGCGGCCGCGATCTACCCGCGCGGCACGATCGCGATGGCCAACAGCGGTCAGCCCAACAGCAACGGCAGCCAGTTCTTCCTGCTCTACAAGGACTCCCCGCTGCCGCCGCAGTACACCGTCTTCGGCACCGTGGACGAACCCGGCCTGGCCGTGCTGGAGAAGATCGCGGCCGGTGGTGACGACGGCTCCATCAGCGCCGGCGGCGGGGCGCCCGCCACTCCCGTCACCATCACCTCGATGACGGTGCAGGCATGAGGCGGGCCACCGCGCTCGCGGCGGTCGCACTGGCCGCGGCGCTGAGCCTCGCGGGCTGCAGCAGCGACTCCGACGACGGCGCTGCTCCGGCATCACTGCCGGTGTCCACCACCGGCGCACCGAGCACGTCCCCCACCAGCGCGCCGCTGGCCGGCCAGTTCGCCCGGCCCACCCCGCTCCCGCCGACGGTCACCTGCGCCTACCCGCCGTCCGCGCAAGCGGTGCGGCCGGTGAGCCCCCCGCCGACCGCCAACATCTCCACCCAGGGGATCGCCACCGTCACCCTGGACACGTCCGTCGGTGACATCGGGCTGAACCTCGACCGGGCGCTCGCACCGTGCACGGTCAACAGCATGGTGAGCCTGTCGACGCAGGGCTACTTCGACGACACCCCGTGCCACCGACTGGTGACCTCCGGCATCTACGTCCTGCAGTGCGGCGACCCGACCGGCAAGGGCAACGGTGGTCCCGGGTACGTCTACGCCAACGAGTACCCGACCGACCTGTACCAGGCGAATGATCCCGCGCTGTCCACGTCGGTGAACTACCCCCGCGGCACCGTCGCCATGGCCAACACCGGCAAGCCGTCCAGCAACGGGAGCCAGTTCTTCCTGGTGTACCAGGACTCGCCGCTGCCGCCGACCTACACAGTGGTGGGCTCCATCAGCGAGCCCGGGTTGGCCACCCTCGACAAGGTGGCGGCGGGCGGAGACGACGGCTCCATCAGTGCTGGCGGCGGCGCACCCAAGACCACGGTCACCATCGAGAAGGCCACGGCCAGCTAGCTCTCTGTTGTTCTCGAACGGGCCGCTCCTTGCCGGGGGCGGCCCGTTCGCTGTCGGTGCTGGTCACAGGGCCGAAAATGTCGGGGCGGGGCCCTATGCTTCGAACATGCGTTCGAATGTTGCGGCAGTGGCAGTGGAGGACCTCCCCGACGAGGTCGCCTCGCTGCTGGCCGAGCACGCCTCAGTGATGGGGCGGTTGCAGCGGCTGCCGCTGGCCGGGCTCAGCAATGCTGGGGTGTTGGCGGTGTGCCGTGAGGTGGAGCGGGTGCAACGGATGAAGCCCACAGTGCAGCATCGGTTGATTGTGGAGATGGAGTGCCGCTCCTTGGCCACGGTGTTCCTGGCTCGCGGTACTGCGGGGTTGTTGTCGGAGCTGCTGCACCTGGACATCCAGGAGGCGCGGGCCCGGGTACGGGCTGCGCAGCTTCGAGGGCCGCGCACGTCGTTCACTGGTGAGGACCTCGGACCGGCCCATCCTGCGTGCGCGGCCGCCGAAGCGGAAGGCTCCCTCTCCCCGCGGCACGCCGAGATCGTCGCCAAGACGATGCACGACCTACCCGCATCCCTGGACACCGAGACTGTCGGGTTGGCCGAGCAGACTCTGGCCGCGCAGGCGTGTGCGCTGCGGCCCTCCGAATTGACCAAGGCGGCGGAGCGACTGACTACCTACCTCGATCCCGACGGCCGCGAGACCTCTGACGTGGACCGGGCGCGGCGACGTGGCTTCACCATCGGCCGCCAGCGCCCGGACGGGATGAGCCGCATCAGCGGTGAGCTGGACCCGATGACCCGGGCCCTGGTGGACGCGGCGTTCTCCGCGGCCGCCCGGCCGGTGTCGGAAGATGGGGTTGTGGATCCGCGCAGCGCCGCCCAGCGCAACCACGACGCGCTGGCCACGCTGTGCCGCAACGCCCTGGCTTCCGGGGAGCTGCCCAGCAACCGCGGATTACCAGCGACGGTGGTGGTGACGATGGGACTGGCGGACCTGGAGCGCCGGGCGGGTACCGCGTCGACCGCTTCCGGTGGCACCGTGCCGGTGCGCGACGTGCTCCGCATGGCCGCGGACGCGAAGTGGCTGCCCTGCGTGCTGGACTCCGCCGGCCAGGTCCTGCACCTGGGCACCGGGCAACGCCTGGCCTCACCGGCGCAACGCCTGGCCCTGTACGCCCGAGACCGCGGCTGCACCCGGCCCGGCTGCGAGATACCCGCCCAGTGGACCCAGGTCCACCACCTGCACGAGTGGCAACACGGCGGACCCACAGACCTGCACAACCTCGCGCTCGTCTGCCCGTTCGACCACCGCCTCATCACCCACGAAGGCTTCACCGTCCGCATGGGCACCAGCGGCCGCATCGAGTGGATCGCACCCAGACACGTTGACCCACAACAGGTTACACGCACCAACCCGATCCACCACCCACCCGACCTCAGCGACCCCGACCCGCCCTAGCTGGCTGAGGTCACTCGGTACACGTCGTAGACACCCTCTACGTTGCGCACCACGTTGAGCACGTTGCCAAGGTGCTTGGGCTCGCCCATCTCAAAGGTGAACTTGCTGACCGCCACGCGGTCGTGCGAGGTGGTGACCGACGCGGACAGGATGTTGACCTTCTCGTCGGCCAACGTCTTGGTGATGTCAGAAAGCAGGCGGTGCCGGTCCAGCGCCTCCACCTGGATGGCCACCAGGAACACCGACGACGAGGTCGGCGCCCACTGCACCTCCACGTGTCGCTCCGCCTGGGCGTTCAGCGAGGTGGCGTTGGTGCAGTCTGTGCGGTGCACGCTCACCCCGCCGCCCCGGGTGACAAAGCCCAAGATCGCGTCGCCAGGCACCGGCGTGCAGCACTTCGCCAGCTTGGTGAGCACTCCGGTGGCGCCGGTGACCAGCACGCCGACGTCGGTGGAGCGTCGCGAATGTCCCGTGGTGGTCGACGGCGTCGCGCGTGCAGCCAGCTCTTCCTCGGCGTCCTCCACACCGCCCAGCTGCGCCACCAGCCGCTGCACCAGGTGCTGCGCCGACACGTGACCCTCGCCCACCGCGGTGTACAGCGCCGAGACGTCGGCGTAGCGCAGCTCGCGGGCCAGCGCGGAGATGGTCTCCCCGCTCACCAACCGGTGCAGCGGCAACCCGCCGCGCCGCACCTCCTTGGTGATGGCGAGCTTGCCCGCCTCCAGCGACTCCTCGCGGCGCTCCTTGGCGAACCACTGCCGGATCTTGCTCTTGGCCCGCGGCGACACCACGAAGCTCTGCCAGTCACGGCTGGGCCCGGCGTTGGCGGCCTTGGAGGTGAACACCTCCACCACCTCGCCGTTCTCCAGCGGCCGCTCCAGCGCCACGAGGCGACCGTTCACCCGCGCACCGATGCAGCGGTTGCCCACCTCGGTGTGCACGGCGTAGGCGAAGTCCACCGGCGTCGAGCCGGCCGGCAGCGTGATCACGTCCCCCTTGGGGGTGAACACGAAGATCTCCTTGACCGCCAGGTCGTAGCGCAGCGACTCCAGGAACTCCCCCGGGTCGGCCGACTCCCGCTGCCACGCCAGCAGCTGACGCATCCACGCCATCTCGTCCACGTCGGCGCCGGGGGAGGCCGCGTTCTTGCCGCGGGACTCCTTGTACCGCCAGTGCGCGGCGATGCCGAACTCCGCGGTGCGGTGCATCTCGCGGGTGCGCACCTGCACCTCCAGCGGCTTGCCCTCCGGGCCCACCACCGTGGTGTGCAGCGACTGGTACACCCCGTAGCGCGGCTGGGCGATGTAGTCCTTGAACCGCCCCGCCATCGGCTGCCACAGCGAGTGCACCACGCCCACGGCGGCGTAGCAGTCCTTGACCTCCTCGCACAGCACCCGCAGACCCACCAGGTCGTGGATGTCGTCGAAGTCGCGTCCCTTGACGATCATCTTCTGGTAGATCGACCAGTAGTGCTTGGGCCGGCCCTCCACCGTGGCGTCGACGCGACCCGCGGTGAGCGTCTGCTGGATCTGCTGCTGAACGGTGGCCAGGTAGGTCTCCCGCGAGGGCGCGCGGCCGGCCACCAGCCGCACGATCTCGTCGTACTTCTTGGGGTGCAGGATGGCGAACGCCAGGTCCTCCAGCTCCCACTTGACCGTCGCCATTCCCAGCCGGTGCGCCAGCGGGGCGATGACCTCGAGGGTCTCGCGCGCCTTGCGCACCTGCTTCTCCGGCGGCAGGAACCGCATGGTGCGCATGTTGTGCAGCCGGTCGGCCACCTTGATCACCAGCACGCGGGGGTCGCGGGCCATCGCGATGATCATCTTGCGGATGGTCTCTGCCTCAGCGGCGCTGCCCAGCGCCACCTTGTCCAGCTTGGTGACCCCGTCCACCAGGTGCGCCACCTCGTCGCCGAAGTCGCGGCGCAGCTCGTCCAGCGAGTAGCCGGTGTCCTCCACGGTGTCGTGCAGCAGGGCAGCGATCAGCGTGGTGGTGTCCATCCCCAGCTCGGCCAGGATGGTCGCCACCGCCAGCGGGTGGGTGATGTAGTGGTCGCCAGACTTGCGCATCTGGCCCTCGTGGTGGGCCTCCGCGGCGTCGTAGGCGCGCTGCAGGGTGACCAGGTCCGCCTTGGGGTGCAGCGACCGGTGCAGCGTCGCCAGCGGCTCGAGCACCGGCTTGACGGCACCCCCACGCTGCGCGGTGATGCGCCGGGCCAGGCGGGCACGCACGCGGCGCGAGGCCGACGAGGTGCTGGACGGGGGCGGGGTCTCCGCAACAGCTCCCGCGCCATCACCGTTCTCGGTGGACACCGGTTGCACGTCGTGGCTCACCACTTCCACCTCCTGCCCAATGCCTGGAACGGCATGCCGTCATCACGCAACGGTCACACCGTCACGGTGTCGAGAGTAAACCTCAGGCAGGGACGACACAGACGAGCGGGGCACGTCCCTCTTCGGGACCGTCGGTGAGCAGCTCGCGCCCACCCAGACCGGGAACCTCCAGGACGGCCGCAGCCGTGGTGACCTCGGCTCCGCACCGCCGCAGCAGCCGCACCGACGCGGCCAGGGTCCCGCCGGTGGCCAGCACGTCGTCCACCACCAGCACCCGGCGACCGTGCAGGTCCACCGCCGCGGCCGGCACCTCGAGGGTCGCCTTGCCGTACTCGAGGTCGTAGCTCTGCGAGTGCACCGGCGGCGGGAGCTTGCCGGCCTTGCGCACCGGCAGCACCCCGACGCCCAGCGCCAGGGCCACCCCGGAGCCGAGCAGAAAGCCACGTGCGTCGATGCCCGCCACCAGGTCCACGCCCTGGGCGTCCTCGGCCAGCGCGGCGATCACCGCGGCCAGCGCGGGACCGTCGGCGAACACCGGGGTGAGGTCGGAGAACAGCACGCCGGGGACGGGAAAGTCCGCGACCACCCGGGTGAGTCGCCGGACGTGCTCCGCCGCGCTGCGCCGCACGTCGAGGTCGTTGGTGAGGCTCATCGCTTCCGCTTTCCAGTGGGACGCGCACCCGTGCTGGGCGCGCTCCCCCGCTTCTGGTTGGGCTTGGTCGGGCGAGTGGGGCGCACCGGGGTGCGCGGGGTCGTGGTGGCCGTGGTGGCACGCACGGCAGCGACGTCAGCACCGCCGACCACGGCGGCCTCCGGCGCACCCGCCTGCTTGGCCGCAAGCGCCTTGCGCCGGGCCAGCACCTTCTTGGTGTGCACCGCCACCTCGCCCTTGCGCTCGCGCAGCGTCACCACCAGCGGCGTGGCCAGGAAGATCGAGGAGAAGGTGCCCACGACCAGGCCGGTGAGCTGCACCAGTGCCAGGTCCTTGAGCGTGCCGACCCCGAGCAGCCACACGCCGATCACCAGCAGCCCGAGCACCGGCAGCACCGCGATCACCGTGGTGTTCACCGACCGGACGATGGTCTGGTTGACCGCCAGGTTGGCCTGCTCGGCGTAGGTCCGCCGGGTCAGGTGCAGCACCCCGCGGGTGGTCTCGTGCACCTTGTCGAACACCACGACGGTGTCGTAGAGCGAGAAGCCGAGAATGGTCAGCAGACCGATCACCGTGCCCGGGGTGACCTCGAACCCGATGAGGGAGTACACGCCTGCGGTGACGATGAGGTCCTGGGCCAGAGCGGCGAGCGCCGCGATGGCCATGTCCCGCTCGAAGACGATGCCGATGAAGATGCCGACCAGCACCAGGAACACGATCAGCGCGACGATCGCCTTCTGGGTGATCTCGCTGCCCCAGGTGTCGCTCACCGCCGTGTCGCTGATGGCGGCCAGGCTCGGCTCACCGCCGGCCGGCGCCGGGCGGAAGGCGTCGAAGAGCGCCTGGCGCAGCCCGTCCACCTGGTTGGCGTCGAGGGTCTCGGAACGGATCTGGATGGTGCTGGAGCCGCCGGAGCCCACCGTCTGCACGGTCACCGGGTCGGTGCCGATGACCGCCGAGTACACCTCCTCGACCTCGGAGACCGTGGCACCGCCGGCGGGGAACTGGATCTGGGTGCCGCCCTCGAAGTCGATGCCGAGGTTGAAGCCCCGGAAGATGATGGAGCCGAGGCAGACCAGCACCAGGACTGCGGTGATGACGTACCAGCGACGCCGGTTGCCGATGATGTCGAACGCGCCCGTGCCGGAGTAGAGCCGGGTCATGACGTTCTTGCGGGTCACCGGGTCACGGGTGTCGACTCCGCCGTTCAGGGAGCCACCGTTCTCGTCGCCGTTGAGGCTCTCACCGCTCTGGGTGGTGCTGCCCTGGGGGTCTGGGGTCTCGGACATGCTCAGGCCTCCTTCGGGCGTGCGCCGGCGGCGGCGAGCTGCTTGCGTTGCTTGGCCTGCGCCTGCACCGAGCCCAGCCCGGTGAGCTCGGGCCGGGACAGGAAGGCGTTCTTGGACGCCATCGCCACCAGCGGGTGGGTGACCAGGAAGACCACGATCAGGTCGAGCACGGTGGACATGCCGAGGGTGAACGCGAAGCCCTTGACCTGCCCGACGGCGAGCACGTACAGCACCGCCGCGGCCAGGAAGCTCACCGCGTCAGCGGAGAGGATGGTGCGCCGAGCACGGACCCAGCCGCGGGGCACCGCCGACCGGAAGCTGCGGCCCTCCCGCACCTCGTCCTTCAACCGTTCGAAGAACACCACGAACGAGTCCGCGGTGATGCCGATGGCCACGATGAACCCGGCGATGCCGGCGAGGTCCAGGGTGAAGCCGATGTAGCGGCCGAGCAGGACCAGCACGGCGTAGATGACCACGCCGGACAGGATCAGCGACAGCGCGGTGAGCACGCCGAGCAGCCGGTAGTACAGCAGGCAGTAGATGAGCACCAGGATCAGGCCGATGCCACCCGCCAGCAGGCCCGCCTTGAGCGAGGCCAGGCCCAGGCTGGCCGAGACCGTCTGCGCCTCCGACTGGTTGAACGACAGCGGGAGCGAGCCGTACTTCAGGGTGTTGGCTAGCTCCTCGGCCTGCGGCTGGCTGAACTTGCCGGTGATCGAGGTGACGCCGCCGGTGATCGCGGAGTTGATCCGCGGGGCGCTGACCACCTCGCTGTCGAGCACGAACGCGGCCTGCTTGCCCACGTTCTGGGCGGTGTAGGCGGCCCAGATGTTGCCGCCCTCACCGGTGAAGGTCAGCTGGACCTCGAAGCCGACCCCGCCGGAGGCCACCGAGGACGTGGCGTCCTTGATGTCGCTGCCCTTGAGGAAGGCCGGGGTCAGGACGTACTTGGCCAGTCCGTCGGCGCCGCAGGTGACCAGCGGCAGGGCCGGGTCGTCGTTGCCGGCGAGGACGTCGGCCACGGAGCAGTCCAGCGTGGTCAGCGCCTGCTGCTGGACCGCCGCGTCGGTGCTCTGGCGCTGCGCCTTGGCAGCGGCGATCTCGCCGGCGACCCTGGCCGCCTCGCTGCCCGGCACCGGTGCGGGGGTGGCGGCCGGCGGAGTGGTCGTGACGGCGGGCGCTTCCGGGGCGGGCGCAGAGGGGGTGGGTGCGGGGGCAGCCGTGGTGGGTGCGGGGGCAGCGGTGGTCGGCGCAGGGGCGACCGTGGTGGGCTCGGGCGGGATGCTCGGATCCTGCGCGGGCACCGGACGGCCCTGCGGCGTCGGGGGCGGGGCGGTGGTGGGTGCGGGCGCCTCGGAGGTCACCGCGGGCGCAGGGGGCGTGGTCGCCGGGGCCGGAGCCGGAGTGGTCGGCGCGGTGGTGGCCGGCGGGGTCGCGGCCACCTCGGTCTGCACGCCACGGAAGTACAGCTGCGCGGTCTGCCCGAGGGCCTTGGCCTGGGCGCCGTCGTCTCCCGGCACGGTGATCACCAGGTTCGACCCGTCGATGATCACCTCGGAGCCGGACACCCCGATGCCGTTCACCCGGTTCTCGATGATCTCCCGGGCGGTGTTGAGGCTCTCCTGGCTGGGCGCCTCGCCGTTGGGGGTTCGCGCGGTCAACGTGACCCGGGTACCGCCCTGCAAGTCGATGCCGAGCTTCGGGGTGGGCTTGCGGTCGCCGGTGAAGAACACCAGACAGTAGAGCGCCGCCACGATCGCCACGAAGATGGCCAGGTAGCGAACGGGGCGGATCTGCCCTGCCGGTGGTGCCACGTTCGGTAACTCTCCTCAGGTTCGCTTCATCATGGGGTGCAGCCCGCCACGTCGTGCGCTCTGCGACCGCGAGCGCCGGCAGAGCGTACCTGTGTGCAGGTGAAGGCCCTGTTCACGCTGCGTGCACCGGGCCGGTGCGGGTCAGGCCGTGGTGTCGCGCTTGACCAGGTCCGGACGGGACGCGTCGTGGCTCGCGTCGAGCTCGTCGGAGTAGTCGTACACGTCGGGGACGTCGGCGGCGGTGTCGGAGACACGCTCCCTGACGACCATGCGGTTCCAGGTGGTGACCACGCCGGGAGCGATCTCCAGCTCCACGGTCTCCTCGTCCAGGGCTACCACGGTGGCGTACAGGCCAGCGGTGGTCATGATCCGGTCACCGACGCTCAGGGAGTCCTGGAACTCCTGCGCCTCCTGCAGCACCTTCTGCTGGCGGCGGCGTCCCAGGAACATCGGCAGGACCAGCGCGACCAGCAGGAGCGGGAGGATCAAGTTTTCCATCAGAGTGGATCCTTAGGTTGACTGGATCGGGCAGTATCGCCCGACCAACACCCAAGTGTGCCATTAGCCGCCTGCGGCACCCCCGCGTCAGTCGAACAGCGGCGGTTCGGGCGTGCCGCCGCTGACCGCGTCCGGCGGCGGCACCAGACCCAGGTGCGCCCAGGCAGCGGCGGTGGCCACCCGGCCCCGCGGGGTGCGGGCGAGCATACCGGCGCGCACCAGGAACGGCTCGCAGACCGCTTCCACGGTGGCGGGCTCCTCACCCACGGCCACGGCCAGGGTGGCCACGCCGACCGGCCCCCCGCCGAAGCTGCGCACCAGCGCGCCCAGCACTGCCTTGTCCAGCCGGTCCAGGCCCAGCTCGTCCACGTCGTAGACGGCCAGCGCCGCCCGGGCGACCTCCCGGGTGACCACCCCGTCCGCGCGGACGTCGGCGAAGTCGCGCACCCGGCGCAGCAGCCGGTTGGCGATGCGCGGAGTACCCCGGGAGCGCCCGGCGATCTCCTTCGCCCCACCGGGGTCGAGCTGCACCCCGAGAATGCCCGCGGAGCGGCGGATGACCAGCTCGAGCTCGGCCGGCTCGTAGAACTCCATGTGCGCGGTGAAGCCGAAGCGGTCGCGCAGCGGACCGGTCAGCGCCCCGGAGCGGGTGGTGGCGCCCACCAGCGTGAACGGGGCGACCTCCAGCGGGATGGACGTGGCACCGGGGCCCTTGCCCACCACCACGTCCACCCGGAAGTCCTCCATCGCCAGGTACAGCATCTCCTCGGCGGGCCGCGCGATGCGGTGGATCTCGTCGATGAACAGCACGTCGCCCTCGAGCAGGTTGCTCAGCATGGCGGCGAGGTCACCGGCGCGCTCCAGCGCCGGACCCGAGGTGATGCGCAGCGCGGAGCCCAGCTCCTCGGCGATGATCATGGCCAGGCTGGTCTTGCCCAGCCCGGGCGGGCCGGACAGCAGCACGTGGTCGGGCGGTGTGCCGCGCAGCTGTGCCGCGGAGAGCACCAGCTCCAGCTGCTCGCGCACCCTGGCCTGCCCGATGAACTCGGTGAGGCTGCGGGGCCGCAGGCTGCGCTCGGCGTCACGGTCCTCCGGCAGCGCCTCCGGCGTGAGCTCCTCGCGCCCGGTCACCGCTTGCGGCCCAGCGCGTTGAGGGCGGTGCGCAGCGCCACCGGCGTGGTGAGGTCGGGGGCGTCGGCGAGGACGGCGTCCACCACCTGCTCGGCCTGCTTGGTCGGGAAGCCGAGGCCGACGAGGGCGTCGAGCACCTGCTCGCGGACGGCACCACCGAGGTGCTGCACCCCGGACCCGCCGGCCACCTTCTCCACCTTGTCCTTGAGCTCGACGATCATCCGCTCGGCGCCGCGCTTGCCGATCCCGGGCACCCGGGTGAGCGCGGTGACGTTCTCCTCGGCCAGCGCCGCGCGCAGCGCGTCCGGCTCGTGCACCGACAGCACCGCCATGGCCAGTCGCGGGCCCACCCCGGAGACGGTGAGCAGCAGCCCGAACAGCTCCCGGGACTCCGCGTCGCCGAAGCCGTACAGGGTGAGCGCGTCCTCGCGGACGATGAGCGTGGTGGACAACCGACCCTCGTCGCCGCGGCGCAGCCCCGCCAGGGTGGCCGGGGTGGCGTGCACGCGCAGGCCCACTCCGCCGACCTCGACCACCGCGTGGTCGAGCCCCAGGGACAACACCTCTCCGCGGATGGAGGAGATCACCGAGCGCCTGCCTTTCGTGCCTGGGCCAGTCGTTCCTGGTACCGGCGCTGCTGCTCGGCCGCCGCCTGCTCGGCAGCAGCCAACCGGGCCATCATCGGTGCTCGCCAGCAGTGGCAGATGGCCAGGGCGAGCGCGTCGGCGGCGTCGGCGGGCGCGGGCTTGACGTTGAGGCCCAGCAGCTTGGTCACCATCGTGGTCACCTGCGCCTTGCCCGCCGTGCCGCTGCCGGTGACGGCGGCCTTGACCTCGCTGGGGGTGTGGAAGCTGACCGGGATGCCGCGCCGCGCCGCCGAGAGGGCCACCACTCCGCCGGCCTGCGCGGTGCCCATGGCCGTGCGCACGTTGTGCTGGCTGAACACCCGCTCCACCGCGACGACGTCGGGTGAGTGCACGTCCAGCCAGTGCTCGGCCGCCTGGGAGATGAGCAGCAGCCGCTGGGCCAGGTCGAGGTCTGCAGGGGTGCGGACCACGTCCACGTCCAGCGCGAACACCTCGCGGCCACGGCCACCCTCCACCACGCCGAAGCCGCAGCGGGTCAGGCCGGGGTCGACACCGAGCACGCGCACTGGCTCATCCCCTTTGCTCCTGGTCAGCGCCCGCTCCGGTGCGAACAGACGTTCGAACTCTAGTGGGCGCGGTGCGGTGCACCGAGCAGCGACACGCTCGGCAGTGCGGCCCGAAGTCGTCCGGCCCTGAGATAGGTTCGAACCGGAATAGTCCGGCACGAACACTGGAGCCGCATGTCCCTGGTCGAGCTCGAGCGTCCCGCAGCCGGCCTGGCCGTGGTGACGCTGAACCGGCCGGAGCGACTCAACGCCCTGAGCTTCGCCCTGGCGGAAGAGCTGCACGCCACGCTCGCCCTGCTGGAGCAGGACAACGAGGCTCGGGTGGTGGTGCTCACCGGCGCCGGTCGAGGCTTCTGCGCCGGGCTCGACCTCAAGGACGAGACGCAGCGCTCCCCCACCGCCGCCGGGCTGAGCGGACCAGCGGCCGGGATGCGCTCCCAGGAGTACCTCGCCTCGCTGGTGCCCCGCCTGCAGCGGCTGCCGCAGACGGTGATCGCCGCGGTCAACGGCCCTGCCTTCGGTGGTGGACTGGCGCTCGCCGCCGCCTGCGACCTGCGGATCGCGGCGGCATCGGCCACCTTCGGCGTGCAGTTCATCAAGATCGGCGTGTCCGGGTGCGACATCGGCATCAGCTACACGCTGCCGCGGCTGGTCGGGCTCTCCCGCGCCACCGAGCTGATCACCACCGCTCGCACGTTCGACGCCGAGGAGGCGGTGCGCATCGGCCTGCTCACCCAGGTGGTGCCGGACGCGCAGCTGCTCGTCGCGGCACGCGAGCTGGCGGCCACCCTGCTGGCGCACAGCCCCTTCGCGCTGGCGATGACCAAGCAGGTGCTCACCGCGAACGCCGCGGCCACCAGCGTGGACGCAGCCATCGCGCTGGAGAACCGCACCCAGATCCTGGCGGGCAGCAGCAGCGACTTCCGCGAGGCCAGCGCGGCCTTCCGGGAGAAGCGCCCACCGCGGTGGGCATCACCGTCCCCCTCCACAGGAGAGTCATGAACCACGACCAGCTCAACCGGCTCTTCGACCTGGCTGGGCGCACCGCCATCGTCACCGGCGGCACCCGCGGCATCGGGCTGGCCATCGCCGAGGCCTACACCTGCGCCGGCGCGAACGTGGTGGTGGCCAGCCGCAAGGCCGAGGCCACCAAGGCCACGGCCCAGCACCTGCAGAGCCTGGGCGGCAACGCCATCGGGGTGCCTACCCACGCCGGCGACCTGGACGCGCTGGCGACGCTGGTGCAGCGCACCGTGGCCGAGTTCGGCGGGGTGGACATCGTGGTGAACGGCGCGGCCAACCCGGTGACCCAGCCGCTGGGGCAGATGACACCGCAGGCGTGGGCCAAGTCGCAGGACGTCAACGTCCGCGGCCCGCTGTTCCTGGTGCAGGAGGCGCTGCCGCACCTGACGGCGAGCAGCCACGCCGCGGTGCTGAACATCATCTCGGTCGGCGCGTTCATGTTCGCGCCCAAGGTCGCCATGTACGCCGCGGGCAAGGCGGCCCTGATGTCGCTCACCCGGTCGATGGCCGCCGAGTACGCGTCACGGGGCATCCGGGTGAACGCCCTGGCGCCCGGATCGGTGGACACCGACATGGTGCGCAACAACACCCCGGAGGCCGTCGAGGCCATGCGGGTGGGGTCGTTCCAGCAGCGGCTGGCCACGCCGGAGGAGATGGTGGGGCCGGCACTGCTGCTCACCTCCGACGCCGGCAGCTACGTCACCGGACAGGTGCTGATCGCCGACGGCGGGATGGTGGCGCACTAGCCCGTGGTCACCAAGACGAGCACGACCCCCGCAACACCCACCGCACAGATCGCCCCGCCGCAGTGATGCGCCTGCTGGGGCGCCTGGCGACGCGACGGGCCACTCCGATCGCCGTGCAGGTGCTGCTGAGCTGCCTGGCCGGCGGAGTCCTGGTGCACGCCTGGTGGTGGGGCACCCCACCGGTCTGGTTGCTGGCGCTCGCGCTGGCCGGCACCCTCGGACAGCTCGTCGTCGCTGTCGTGGCAGCGTGCCGCTGGGTTCTCTCGCACACCATGGACCTGTGGTGGGCCAGGGTGATGGGGCTGGTGCTGGGGATCTGGATCTGCGCGGCGGTCGCCGTCGCCGTCCTGGCCGCCGAGCTGGTCGACGCCTGGTGGGCGGTTCTCGTCGGAGGTGTGCTGGCGGGGCTGTTGCTCACCGCCTGGCTGCAGCTCACCGCCCCCGTGCAGCTCAGCGACGTCGCGAGGGGTGACATCTGGTGGGCGCAGGTTCCCCTCGAGGAGGAGGGGCGGTCCCCGCACCGGCCCGTGCTGGTGGTGGAGGTCAAGCCCCGCACCGTTGACGTCCGCATGTTCACCAGCCAGGACAAGTCGGGCCATCCCAGCTACGTCCAGACCCCGCGCCTGGTGTTCTCGCCGGAACCCGCGCACTCCTACCTGCGCACCGACCGCATGATCGAGCTCGGCCCTGCTGACCTGCGCAAGAAGGTAGGCAGGGCGCCGAGATCGCTGCGACGCGCGGCCCGCTGACGAGGAGCTCGGCTGCCGCGGCCGGCAGCTGGCGGGCGGCGGAACCGACGCACCCGCACCACCAGCAGGTACGTGGCCGCGAGCACCGGCAGCACCAGCAGGTCGGTGGCGTCGCGCACCACGACGATCGGCGGCCCCCCGCCGCGCAGCCACCCGACCGCCACCTCGTAGCAGTCGCCCACCGCGGGCACCGTCTTGACCGCGGCGAACCCCGTTCCCGTCACCGCCACCGCCCACGCCGTGCGGCCGGGGCCCGACGCCCATCCCGGGCGTCGCGCCACGACCAGCAACCCCTCGGTCAGCGCGAGCAGCAGCAGCGGCAGGAAGAACACCCCGGCCACGTCGGAGAGCTTGCCGGTGACCGTGCTGCCGTGCGCCCCCTTGAGGTGGTGGTCGTTGACCACCAGCACGACGACCGCCCCCACGGCCGCCGGGTGCAGCAGCAGGTCACCGGGGTGCCTCACGACAGCGTGATGGTCGCCGAGCCGGAGCTGAGCAGGTCGCACTTGAACTGCAGCCGCAGGCCGGTCGAGGTCGCGGGCACCTCGTAGGCCAGGGTGCCGCGCTTGGCGGCGCCGGGAGCCAGCTCGCCGTCCAGGCCGGCGGTGCTCTCGTCGGTGATCGTGAGGTTGAAGGACTTGTTCTGGCTGTCCTGCAGCTCGAAGCACATGATCGACGACACCGTCGCCGGCTTGGTGGACTGGTTGCGCACCTCGGTGTCCACCGTCAGCAACCGGTTGCCCGGCTTGGCCTGCAGGAACTGGTTGCTGCTGGTGTACGGGTCGGTCACGGCGTGCACCGTGGTCCGCCAGTCCCCCAGCTCGACCACGTCGCCGACCCTGAACTCCTGGGCCGCGGCCGGGGCTTCGCCGCCGCCGCCGTCGACCTTCGTAGCCTGGTTGGTCTCCCCGGACGCGGTGGTGGCGACCACGCCGCCGATCAGCGCAGTCACCGCCAGGACGTTCCTCAGGTTCTTCTTCGTGAGCGTGTTCATCGTGGGTGTCCCTCCTCGAGTGCCGCTGACGTTGCGGTACCCGAAGTCAACGGCGCCAACGCCATCCGTCGCCTCGGCCATCGGTAGGTCTGGCCTCCTCCTTTCGGTCGGGGTACCGGCGCCGGTCCTCCTCCTGGTGGATGGGCAGTGTCAGTGCCAGTGCGTAGCGTCGCCTCTGTGCAGCGGACGGGGTGGCAGCAGGACCAGGGGCAACCGGGGTGGGCGCACGCCGGCGAGGGGCAACAAGGGTGGGCGAAGCCAGCCCGCACGAGCACCCTGCGGCGGCGGGCCTGGACCACTGCCGCCGTCACGATGTGCGTGCTCACCACCATCTCGACGATGGCGTTCTCCGACGAGTCCGGGGTGGCTCCGACCTGGAGCTGGGTGCTCGGCGGGGTGGTCAACCTGGCCGCCGCTGCCGCTCTGGTGTGGCGCCACCAACACCCGTGGTGGGTGCTCGGCCTCGCGGTGGCCGCGCCGCTGTTCCTCTCCACCGACGCCACGGCCGCCCTGGTGGCCCTGGTGGCGGTGTCCCGGGTGGCGCAGGTGCGCCAGCTGGTGGCCGCCGCCGCGGTGGTGCTCGTGGCCTGCGGAGTCTCGCTGACCTACGACGCCTACCGGCTGCGCGAGTACTCGGTGCTCACCATGGGCACGCCCAAGGCGGAGGACGGCAGCGCCGTGCAGCAGTACGACGTGGCCCTGTGGATCCCCTGGGTGGTGGCGCTCGGGCTGGTCGCGGCCACGGTGGTGCTGGGCCAGCTGCTGCGCACCCGCACCGCGCTGAGCACCGCCGAGCACACCCGGGACCGGGCCACGGCGCAGCAGGAGGTGCTGCGCGACGAGGTGGTGCGCGCCGAGGAGCGCACCCGCATCGCCAGGGACATGCACGACACCCTGGCCGCCAGCCTCAGCCGCATCTCGCTGTTCGCCGGCGGCCTGCAGGTCAACGGCGCGGGCAACCCGGAGAAGGTGGCCAACACCGCGGCCCTGATCCGCACCACCGCCCACGAGGCGCTGGACGACCTCAAGCAGATCATCGGCGTGCTCCGCGGCAACGGCCGCAGCGGCGGGCACCAGCAGCAGGGCATCGACGCGATCTCCGCGCTGGTGCAGTCGGCCAGGGCAGCCGGGGTGCACGCCGTGCTCATCACCGACCTCGCCCCCGGCGACCTGGGCACCCTGGCCAGCCAGGTGGCCTACCGGGTGGTGCAGGAGTCGCTGACCAACGTGCAGAAGTACGCGGCCGACCAGACGGTGCACGTGTCCGTGGTCGGCAGCGAGCACGCCGGCATCCGGGTGGTGCTGCGCAACCGGTTGAGCGAGGCAGCGTCGAGCTTCACGCCCGGCTCGGGCAGCGGGCTGCGGGGCCTGGCCGAGCAGGCTCACCAGGTCGGCGGAACCTTCAGCGCCGCAAGCCAGCACGGGGAGTTCCTGGTGGAGTGCTGGCTCCCCTGGTCGGCCTGAGCACCCCGGCTGCCCTTGTCGGTGGCCCGGGGCATACTCGGTGCCGCCATGACCACTCCCCCGCGCCTCACGGTCCTCATCGCCGACGACGACCGCTACAACCGTCGCGGCATCAGCGAGATCTTCGCCGCCACCGACGACATCGTGGTGGTCGGCGAGATCGAGGACGGTGACCAGGCGGTCGACGCGGTCACCCGGTTGCGCCCGCACGTGGTGCTGATGGACCTGAAGATGCGCCGGACAGGTGGTCTGGACGCCACCCGGGAGCTGATGCGGCTGCCCGCCCCGCCCAAGGTGGTGGCGATGACCGCGCTGGACGTGGACGACCTGGTGGTGCAGGCGATGGCCGCCGGCGCGCACAGCTTCCTCAGCAAGGACGAGCCGCCGGAGATGTTCCAGCTCGCGGTGCGGGTCGCCGCGGCCGGCAACATGGTGTTCAGCCCGGAGTCGCTGCAGCGCATCATCGCCGCCGGTGGTGGGGGCTCGCAGCTGCCGCCCACCACTGACCTGGCCGTGCTGACCGATCGAGAGCGCGACGTGCTGGCGGCGCTGGCCGTCGGTGACTCCAACTCCGACATCGCCCGACGGCTCTACCTGGGCGAGACCACGGTGAAGAGCCACGTCTCGGCGGTGCTGGCCAAGCTGGGCGTGTCCAACCGGGTGGGTGCGGCCCTGGTCGCCTTCCGGGCGGGCCTGGTCAGCTGACGCCCGCGGAGCTCACCGCCGACGAGGTCCGCACGCTGCGGCTGCGAGCGCACCGGTTGTCGGGCCTGCGCTGGGGCACGGCGGTGGCGGCGGCGCGACACCTGCTGGCGGTGCAGGCGCAGAACCTGGGCGACGCCGGCTGGACGCTGGGTCTGCGCACCACCGGGCTCACCGAGCCAGCCGTGGCCGCCGCACTCGCCTCGGGTGAGCTGGTGCGCACCTGGACCATGCGCGGGACGCTGCACCTGTGCGCGCCGGAGGACGTGCGGTGGCTCCTCGCGCTGCTGGGGCCACGGGCCTACGGCGGCCGGTCCACGCTCTGGCGCAGCTGCGGGCTGGACGAGCAGCAGCTCACCCGGGCGCGCCAGGTCGCACGCGTCGAGCTCGCGGGCGACCGGTTGGTCGCTCGGCCCGCCCTGCTGGGGGCCCTCGCCGACGCCGGTGTCCCGACCGCTGGGCAGGCCGGCTCGCACGTGCTCCGCTACCTCGCCGAGAGCGCCACCCTGGTGCCCGGCCCGCCGAGCGGGCGCACCCCCACCTTCGCGCTGCTCGACGACTGGGTCCCCGCTGGTCCGGCGCCCAGCCGGGAGGAGGCGTTGGCGCGGCTCGCGGTGCGCTACGTCGCCGGACACGGGCCGGCGACCGCCAAGGACCTGGCCTGGTGGAGCGGGCTGCTGCTGCGGGACTGCCAGCACGCGCTGCGCCTGGCCGGTGACGAGCTGGTCGAGGTGAGCGTGGCCGGGGAGGCCCACCACGTGAGCGCGTCCCTGCTGGACCGGCCCGCGGACCCCGCACCGCGGGTGCACCTGCTGGCGGGCTTCGACGAGTACCACATCGGCTACGCCCACCGGCGGCTCATCCTGGACGACGCCCACCGGGCCACCGTCGGCCCGGCCAAGAACGGTCTGTTCCGGTCGCCGCTGCTGGTGGACGGCAGGATCGCCGGCACCTGGAGCCGCACCCTGCGCACCCGGTCCGTGGAGATCACGGTGGACCCGTTCGGCGAGCTGCCGCCGGAACTGGCCGCGCCGCTGGCGGCGGCCCGTACCGCCCACGCGGCCTTCCTGGAGCGGGCCGAGACCGCCCCGCCCGGCTGAGCCCGGGGCTCAGTCCTCCTGGTCCAGCTCGGCCATGACCTCGTCGGTCAGCTCGACGTTGGAGAAGACGTTCTGCACGTCGTCGGAGTCCTCCAGGGCGTCCACCAGCTTGAAGATCTTGCGGGCGCCGTCGGCGTCCACGGCCACGCTCATCGAGGGCTGGAAGCTCGCCTCGGCGGAGTCGTAGTCGATGCCGGCGTCCTGCAGCGCAGTGCGCACGGCCACCAGGTCGGTGGGCTCGCTGACCACCTCGAACTTCTCGCCGAGGTCGTTGACCTCCTCGGCGCCGGCGTCCAGCACCGCCATGAGCAGGTCGTCCTCGTTCAGCTCGCCCTTGTCCAGCTGCACCACACCCTTGCGGCTGAACAGGTACGCCACCGAGCCAGGGTCGGCCAGCGTGCCGCCGTTGCGGCTCATCGCGGTGCGGACCTCGCCGGCAGCACGGTTGCGGTTGTCGGTGAGGCACTCCACCAGCAGGGCAACGCCGTTGGGGCCGTAGCCCTCGTACATGATCGTCTGGTAGTCGGCGCCGCCGGACTCCTCACCGGCGCCACGCTTGCGCGCGCGCTCGATGTTGTCGTTGGGCACCGACGTCTTCTTGGCCTTCTGGATGGCGTCGTAGAGCGTGGGGTTGCCGTCCGGGTCACCGCCACCGGTGCGGGCCGCCACCTCGATGTTCTTGACCAGCTTGGCGAAGGCCTTGCCGCGACGGGCGTCGATCACGGCCTTCTTGTGCTTGGTGGTAGCCCATTTGGAGTGACCGCTCATCGGTGCGCGAACCTTCCCCACTCTTCGGTGCAGCGTGTGCTTGCTTCAGTCCAGTCAACCGATCCTAGCGGGGCGTGCACCCCCGGCGCCGTCCCCGCGGGGGCTGTCCCACCCTCAGGCACGCGCGACGATCATCTGCACGAAGTGCTGGTGCACCCGGTGGTCGCCGGTCACCTCGGGGTGGAACGACGTGGCCAGCACGTTTCCCTGCCGCACCGCCACCACCCGGTCCACCGCCTCGGGCTCGGCCTCCGGGCTCGGCGGCACCGAGGCCAGCACCGTGACTCCGTCGCCGGTGCGCTCCACCCACGGGGCGCGGATGAACACCGCCCGCACCGGACCGTCGTCGATGCCGTCCACCGTCAGGTCGGTCTCGAAGGAGTGCACCTGCCGGCCGAAGGCGTTGCGCCGCACGGTGATGTCCAACCCGCCGAGCTGCACGGCGTCGGCGCGGGTGTCCAGCACCTCCGAGGCGAGCAGGATCATGCCGGCGCACGAGCCGTAGGCGGGCATGCCCTGGGCCAGGCGCTCGCGGATGGGCTCGAGCAGGTCGAACACCTGCAGCAGGCGGCTCATGGTGGTGGACTCCCCGCCGGGGATCACCAGAGCCTGGACACCGGCCAGCTCAGACTCACGACGGATCGTCACGGGGTCGGCGCCGGCGGACTCCAGCGCCGCGAGGTGCTCTCGCACGTCTCCCTGCAGGGCCAGCACACCGACGGAGGGGCGCACGTTCACGGGCCATATCGTAGAGAGCGTGACCGTGGGCCCCTCCGGCGCACCGCACTTCCGGGCGGTGAGCCCCGACGCGCTGGCGGCCGAGCTCGTCGCGCTGTGCCTGCGGGTGGAGCAGCACGGCCCGGCGCTGCGGGTGCTGCTCGACGGCGCCGACGCTGCTCGCCCGGCGGAGCTGGCAGCGGCGGTGGCCGAGCTGCTGCGCGCCGCGGGCCGACCCTGCGCGGTGGTCGACCTCCGGTGGTGGCTGCGCCCGGCGTCGCTGCGCCTGGAGCACGGGCGCACCGACGCCGACAGCTACCGCGACGAGTGGTTCGACCTGGCGGCGCTGCGCCGGGAGGTGCTCGACCCGCTGGGCCCGGGCGGCACCGGGCAGTGGCTGCCCACGCTGTGGGACCCGGCCACCGACCGGGCCACCCGCGCGGCCCGGCTCCGCTGCGGGGAGGGCCAGGTGGTGCTGGTGGCCGGGCCGATGCTGCTGGGCCGCGGCCTGCCCGCCGAGCTGGCGGTGCACCTGCACCTGAGCGAGGCGAGCCTGCGGCGACGGGTCACCGACGAGCTGGCGTGGACGGTGCCCGCACTGGTGGCCCACGAGCGCGACGCCGACAGCGACGCCGTCGCCGACGCGGTGGTGCGCACCGACCATCCCGACCGCCCGGCCCTGCTGGTGCGCTAGCGCGCCTGCGCCGGGCTCAGCAAGGACAGCTGGGCCACCAGCCCGCCCTCGACGTGCACCACCGGACCCAGCCGGCGCCCCGGCTGGTGCGGGTCCCACAGCTGGTAGCTGCCCGACACGAGCTCGGGGTACACCGCGGTGAGCCCGCGGGTGCCGTCCGGAGCCGCTCGCACGTGCACGCCGGTGTGCCCGACAGCCCGCGTGCTGCCCGCGTGTGAGATGTCGATTTCGGTGCCGGCGAAGCGATCGGGCAGGTGGACCACCAGCGCGCCGATGTCGCCACCGATGTCGAGCACCACCGATCCGCCCTGCACCTGCTGCTGTTCCACGTCGGTGCTCCTAGCTGCCTGGCGCGTAGGGGCGCGGCATGGTGGCGAACCCGCTGTTGGGGATGTTGAGGTAGGGGAAGCTGCTCAGCAGCGGCCCGTTCTCCTGGCCCGCGTAGTCGCCGAGCAGCGCCACGGCGAGGTCGGGCACGTAGCCGGAGTCCACCACCGGGATCGTCGCCCCGGCGACAGCCCGCAGCTCGACGTCCGCGACGTCGTCGGGCACGCGACGGCCGTTCGGAAAGCCGGCCAGGTCGCCGACGAGCACGCCGTACTCGCGCAGCGCGGTGGCCGGCGGGATGGCCATGTTCAGCCGCACCAGGTCGGCGAGCACGGGGCCGGTGTAGTTCTGGAAGCCCGGCACGAGGCCCTCGGGGAAGCCGGTGAGGAAGATCCGGACCAGGTCGTTGCGGTCCTTGGTGTAGGCGCGCAGGTTGTTGAAGACCAGCGGGTACAGCTCGGGCAGCCGCCGGGCGAGCTCCGGCTGCAGCACCCGCTCCAGGAAGGCGGCGTCGTTGGTGGGCGAGCTGGCGTTCCACAGGTCCTTCTGCCCGATGCCGATGAGCAGCTCGTTGAACAGCGGGTTGGCCAACCGCGAGACCTGCTGCCAGGCGCCCATTCCCACCCGCCTGCCGTCCTCCTCCACGCTGGTCATCGCCTGGCGGCTGGCCGAGGCGTAGACCCCGATGACCGAGCTGGGCGCCATGACGTCGGTGGGGTTGCTGCCGTCGGCGGCCAGCAGCGTCTTGGGCAGCTGCAGCGCGATGGTGTGCACGTTGAGCCCGCGAAAGGAGTCCACACCCGGGGCGGGGAACAGTGGGCCGGTGTGCAGGAACTGCAGCGGCCGGATGTCGTCGAGGTCGAACACCGCACCAAGGTCGACGAAGAAGGCGTCGGCCCGCTGGCCGGCGAACACCGTGGCGCCGTCGCTGAGCTGGCGAATGGCCGGCGGGACGTACTGCGGGTAGCTCGGCGTGGAGTGCACCCCCACGTTGCAGGGCGGGGACGGGATGTCGTCGCCGACGACGGTGCTCGTGCCGTCCTTGAGCACCTTGGTGACCGTGTAGGTCTGGCGCCGGTTGAGGTTGGCGTAGGTGGTGGCTCCGGAACCGTTCGGGTCCACCGACACGGTTCCGAGGTTGTACATGAACGAGCCCGGGTCGGCGTAGGTCTCGGTGAAGCGGAACTGGTAAGTGATGTCCGGCCGTTGCCCCTCCGCGGTGATCGGCGTGTTGAAGACGTGGATCTCGTAGAGCACGTCGTCGCCGAAGACGAAGAAGTTGGGTCCGCCGTCGGGGTTCTGGAACGGGATGAAGTTGGCGAGCAGGGTGACGGTGTCCGGCCGGTCGGGGCTGACGAAGGCGTACACGTCGGTGTTGTCGGCGACGGGGTCCTGGGAGATCTCCGGGGCTTCGCGGTGCGAGGACATCTCTTACCTCTTCGGTCGTGGTCTGGTCACGCGGGAGCCCGCCGACAAGACGGTCGGCAGAGTAGGGAAGCTGCCCGGAGCTGGGCAGGAGGTTGGCTGAGCGGGGCGCGGCGTCAGAGCTGCGCGGTGGGCGCCTCGTGGGTCAGCCGGGCGGCCAGTGCCTTGTCGGTCAGCGTCGACGACTGCTCTCCGTGCATCACGGTGAACTCACCGGTGCTGGCGTCGCGCAGCAGCAGCACCACCGGCCCGTCGAGCTGCTTGGCCCGGGCTGCAGGCTCGGCGTGCGCCGTGCCCGCCAGCACCGCGCCCGGCACCGCGGAGGCCGCTCCCACCGCGACCGCGCCCAGCGAGGCCGTGCGCAGAAAGCTCCGACGATTGGTCTCAGCCATGTGAATGCCTCTCGATCAGTGCAGACGGGTGCCCGAGGAGTCGATAGGTGCACGCGTGCAGACGCTGTTCGGCGCACAGAAAACAATTCATCGACACCCGCCGGTAAAGATCATCTCCCGGCACCCGACTCATCCCCCGTGGCCTGGTCAAATGAACAACCCGGCACCCGCAAATAGTGACACTCGACACAGCATTCGGCAACAGAAAGAATGCCGGTTGGCGGCGCATTCGGCCGAATTCTCTGGGGCACCGGCGAATTGCGCCAGAAATTGCGCCGGCGCAGCGAGGATCAGGCCACGCCAGCCAGGCGCAGCAGCGCGGTGGTGCCCGCGGCCACCAGCACCACCACCACGAACGGGGCTCGCCGCCACAGCGCCAGCAGACCCGCACCCACGCCGAGCACGCGCGCCCAGCCGCCGAAGGAGGACCCGTCGAGCACGGCCGTGGTGACCGCCAGCGACAGCAGCAGCGCGGTCGCGGCCAGCCCCAGCAGCCGCACCACGCGCGGTGGCACGTGCACGCGCCGACGCAGCAGCCCGCCGGAGACCCGGATCAGGAAGGTGCCCGCGGCGAGCACGCCGATCACCCACCAGCTGACCGGGCTCATCCGCGCAGCTCCCGCCAGGCCAGGACCACGCCGCACAACCCCGCGAGCACGCCCACGCCGGCCGGCAGCAACGGGGTGAGCACCAGGGCCACGGTGGCGCCGGCCACCGCCACCCGGCGGTCCAGGCGGTCGCGCAGCGCCGGGGCGACGAGGGCGAGCAGGGCCGCGGGGAAGGCGGCGTCCACCCCGAGCGCGTCCGGGTCGCCCAGCAGGTTGCCGCCGAGCGCGCCGATCACCGTGCCCAGGTTCCAGGCGAGGAACAGCAGCACCCCGGCGACGGCGAAAGCCAGCCGGGCGTGGGCGCGGTCGGGCTGGGCGCGGGTGAACGCGGTGGCCTCGTCGGTCATCAGGTGCGCACCCAGCAGGCGCCGCCACTTTGAACCGGAGAGCACGTCGGCCAGCACCAGGCCGTAGGGCAGGTGCCGGGCGTTGAGCACCAGGCCGCCGACGATCATCGCCACCGGGCCCGCGCCACCGGCCGCGGCGGCGAGCACCAGGAACTGCGCGCCCCCGGAGTACAGCAGCAGCGACATGGCCACCGTCTTGGCCACCGAGAGCCCGGTGGCCACCGCGACCGTGCCGAAGGACAGCCCCACCAGCGCGATGGCCAGCAGCAGCGGGGAGAGCCGCCTGGCGACCTGCCAGGGTGTCGGCAGGTCACCAGGGTGGTCGGGCGTCCTCGGCTGCTCGGGTGAGGCTGGTTCAGACAATCCGGAGGGGGCTACCAGCCGCGGGTGGACAGCCGGTGATCCACCGGCAGCTGCTCCACGTTGATGCCGACCATCGCCTCGCCCAGGCCGCGGGAGACCTTGGCCAGGGTGTCGGGGTCGTCGTGGAAGGTGGTGGCCTTGACGATGGCCTCCGCGCGCTGCGCGGGGTTGCCGGACTTGAAGATGCCCGAGCCGACGAAGACGCCGTCGGCGCCCAGCTGCATCATCATGGCCGCGTCGGCCGGGGTGGCGATGCCACCGGCGGTGAACAGCGTGACGGGCAGCTTGCCCGCGGCGGCGACCTCGGCCACCAGCTCGTAGGGGGCCTGCAGCTCCTTGGCGGCGACGTAGAGCTCGTCGGCGCGCAGCGTGGACAGCCGGCGGATCTCCGCGGAGATGGTGCGCATGTGCATGGTGGCGTTGGAGACGTCCCCCGTGCCGGCCTCACCCTTGGAGCGGATCATGGCCGCACCCTCGGTGATGCGGCGCAGGGCCTCGCCGAGGTTGGTGGCACCGCAGACGAAGGGCACGGTGAACTGCCACTTGTCGATGTGGTGGGCGTAGTCGGCCGGGGTGAGGACCTCGGACTCGTCGACGTAGTCCACGCCCAGGCTCTGCAGGATCTGCGCCTCGACGAAGTGACCGATGCGGGCCTTGGCCATCACCGGGATGCTGACCGAGGAGATGATGCTGTCGATCATGTCCGGGTCGCTCATCCGGGAGACGCCGCCCTCGGCGCGGATGTCGGCGGGGACGCGCTCCAGGGCCATCACGGCCACGGCGCCGGCGTCCTCGGCGATCTTGGCCTGCTCGGCGGTGACCACGTCCATGATGACGCCGCCCTTGAGCATCTCCGCCATGCCGCGCTTCACGCGGGCCGTGCCGGTTCCGCCTGCGGTGGACGGCTGAGGGGTGCTGGGCTGAGCGGTGCTCACGGTGTACTCCCGATCTCCTGCTGAGGCTTGGTGCCGGTCAGGCTCCATCGTAGGGGTTGGCGCCGACGTCCTCCGCCGACGTCCTCCGCCGGCGTCCGGCTCAGGGAATGCGCCTGAGCACCGGGCCCGGGGCGTCCGGTCCGGCCGCCGCCGCCGCGAGCGCCTCCGGCAGCAGCGCGGGCAGGCCCGGGGGGTACACCTGCTCCCCGCGGCCCTCCAGCTCGACCAGCTCCTCCGGCGTGCACCAGCGCGGCTGCGCGAACACCCGCTGCTCCAGCTCGGTGTAGCCGTCGGTGTGCGGCAGGAACGGCGGCACGCACGCCGCGAAGTACGTCTCGGCCGCCTCCACGGTGCGGCCCTCCAGCTCCAGCACGGTGCGCCGCCACCACAGCGGTCCGCGCAGCGCCGCGACGTCCAGCCGGTGACCGGTCTCCTCGGCCACCTCGCGCACCCCCGCCTCCACCAGCGACTCCCCCGGCTCCAGCCCCCCACCGGTGGTGATCCAGTAGTGGGTGTCCGGGGCGGTGGTGCTGGCCCCGCGCAGCATGAGCACCCGGCCGTCCGGGTCGAGCAGCAGCACCCGCGCGGCCGGGCGCTGGGGCGGGGCGGTCGCGTCGGCGACCTCGGCCTCGGCGATCTCGAAGTAGCGCGGTTGCGGCGCGGTGCCGCCCAGGCGGAACCAGCGCACCAGCCGTCGGCTGCGCAGCGCCTGGGTGTCGCGCACGGCGTCGTTGTAGAAGCGGCGGGCCAGCAGCACCCGGGTCTGGGCGTCGGCCAGCTCGGCGGCCAGCTGCGGCGAGAGCTGGTCCACCGGCACCTGGTCCAGCGCCACCGACAGCGCGTTCTCCACCGTCTCGCGGCGCTCGCGGTCGGTGCGCTCGGCCCCGGCGGCCAGGCTGGTGAGCCGGCGACCGTCCACCCGGGCACCCGGGGGCACCGCGAGGGCCACCGAGCGGGCCACCACGGCGCGCCGGGACAGGGCCGCCTCCAGCGCGATCCACGCCGAGTCCAGGCGCACGTGCAGCCGGTCGAGGCGGTGGGCGGTGCCGTAGCTCCACAGGGCGGCCAGCGCCACCAGCACGACCAGCGCCACGACCAGCAGCAGGGTCCAGGTGCTCACTGGTCCACCTCGTGCACCCGGTCGCGGCCGGCGGTGACGGTCTCGTAGACCTGCATCACCCGCTGGGCCACCACCTGCCAGTCGTAGCTCTGCACCGCCTCGCGCCCGGCGGCGACCAGCCGGGCCCGGCCCGGGGCGTCGCCGAGCATCTCGTGCAGGTGCCGCGCCCAGGCGGCGGAGTCGCCGGTGGGCACCAGCCGTCCGGCGGCCCCGTCGTTGAGCACCCGGCGGAAGGCGTCCAGGTCGCTGGCGGCCACCGCGGTGCCCGCGGACATGGCTTCCACCAGCACGATGCCGAAGCTCTCGCCGCCGGTGTTGGGTGCGCAGTAGACGTCGGCGCTGCGCAGCGCCGAGGCCTTCTCCTCGTCGCTGACCCGCCCGAGCAGCACCATCCGGCGGGACACCGCGCGGCCGGCGGCCTTGCGCAGCGCCGCCTCGTCGCCACCGCCGACCACCAGCACCTGCAGGTCGGGGTGGGCGGCCACCAGCTGGGGCAGCGCACCCAGCAGCACGGGCATGCCCTTGCGCGGCTCGTCGTAGCGACCGACGAAGGCCAGCGTGCCGCCCTCGCGGGGGAAGCCCGGCAGCGGCTGCGCGTCGGCGAAGGCGCGCACGTGCACGCCGTTGGGGATGAGCACTGCGTCGGAGCCGAGCGACTCCACCTGCCAGCGCCGGGCCAGGTCGGACACCGCGATGCGGCCGCTGATCTTCTCCAGGAACGGCTGCAGCACCGGCTGGAAGGTGCTGAGCACCCGCGAGCGGGTGGTGGAGGTGTGGAAGGTGGCGACGATGGGACCGTCGGCCACCGCCATCGCCCACATGGACAGGCTCGGCGCGTTGGGCTCGTGGATGTGCAGCACGTCGAAGGAGTTCTCCCCGATCCAGCGCCGCACCTTCGCCCAGTGGCTCGGCCCGAAGCTCAGCCGCGCCACCGACCCGTTGTAGGGCACGCCGATGGCCTTGCCGCCGTTGACCACGTACGACGGCAGCTGCGTGCCCTCCTCGGCCGGGGCCAGCACGCTGACCTCGTGGCCCTGGTCGATGAACACCGCGGCCAGCTCGGCGATGTGCGCCTGCACGCCGCCGGGCACGTCGAAGGAGTACGGGCAGACCATCCCGATCTTCATCGCTTCCCCGCCGCCTGGTCGGCGTGCCACAGCGGTTGCAGCATGTGCCAGTCGGCCGGGTGGGCGGCGATGCCCTCGGCGAAGCGGTCGGCCATGGCCTGCGTGGCGGCCTGCACGTCCAGGGCGGGGTCGACCGGCGGGTGCACCCGCATCCGCCACCCGCGCGGGGTGTACCAGCAGTGCGCCGGCAGCAGCGCCGCCCCGGTGCTGCGGGCCAGCCGCGCCGGACCCGCGGGCATGGTGGTCTTCTCGCCGAAGAAGCTGACGGTGATGCCCACGCCGCTGAGCTCGCGGTCGCCGAGCAGGCAGATGACGCCGCCGGAGCGCAGCCGGCGGACCAGCCCGCGCACCGGCGACTCCGCACCTCCGGTGAGCGGGAGGATCTCGAAGCCGAGGCTCTCCCGGTAAGCCACGAAGCGCTGGAACAGCCGCTCCGGCTTGAGCCGCTCCGCGACGGTGGTGAAGGTGCCGTGGGTGGCCGCCAGCCACACCCCGGCCACGTCCCAGTTCCCGCTGTGCGGCAGCGCGACGACGACGCCCTTGCCCCGGGCCAGGGCCGCGTCCAGGTGCTCCCGGCCCTCGATGTCGGCGGTGATGCTCGCGGCCAGCGCCGCCTTGTCCATGGCGGGCAGCCGGAACGCCTCCCGCCAGTAGCGGCCGTAGGAGCGCAGCGACTCGCGCACCAGCTGCTCGGGCACCTCCTCCGGGGTGACGCCCAGCACCCGGGCCAGGTTGCGGCGCAGCTGCTGGGTGCCCGGACCGCCCCAGCGCGCGGCCAGGCCCGCGCCGGCGTCGGCGAGGCGGGCGGCCACCGGCTCCGGCAGGGCGCGCACCACCCGCCATCCCGCCGCGTACCCCAGGTCGGCGGCGCGCTCAGCTGCCCGCACGGGTCAGACCGGGATCTGGTCGCGGGCGCCGTCGGCGTTGCGCACCGCCAGCAGCCGCTGAACCACGGTGAGCACGCTGGCCGCGGCCAGGAACCACACCGCGACGTGCACGGCCCACGGCAGACCCATCCCGGTGAGCCCGGCGCCGGTGAGCACGATGATCAACCGCTCGGGGCGCTCGATGAAGCCGGCGTGCGCCGCGAAGCCGCTGGCCTCGGCCCGGGCCTTGACGTAGGAGGTGACCTGGGAGGTGATCAGGCACAACAGCGCCGCGACGGCCAGCGGCCGGCTGTCCCCGGTGGTGAACGCCCACCAGGCCAGCGCGGCGAAGATGGCCCCGTCGGCGATGCGGTCGCAGGTGGCGTCCAGCACCGCCCCGAAGGGGGTTCCGCCGCCGCGCACCCGGGCCATCGCGCCGTCCAGCATGTCGAACATGACGAAGAACCAGATGACCAGCGCAGCAGCGAGCAGGTGGTCGGTGGGGAACAGCACCAGTGCGGCCACCACGCTGGCCACGGTGCCGATGATGGTGACCGCGTCCGGGGTGAGGCCGATGCGCACCAGCGACCGGGCCAGCGACATCGTGCCCTTGGACAGCGCCGACCTGGCGTACGTGCTGAACGCGCTCAACGTCTCATCTCCGCATCAGTGGATCCACCCGGGTTCTGCGGGGCGGCTGCGAGCAGGATAGTCGTTGACCTCACGCCAGTCGGCGCACCAGTGTTCGCTGCAGCACCTGCCGGCCCTGCTCGTCCACGGACGCGTGCTCCACCTCGACGCTGGCCTTGCGCCCCTTGAGCACCACCGTCATCACTCCGTTGTCGAACCACGGTCCGCCCTGCACGTCCCAGCGGATGGCGGGATCGCGCACCCCGGCGGCCCGGGCCAGCAGCCGCAGCGTCCCGGCCACGGCGGGGCGCTTGACCAGCTTGTTGACCACCTGGATGGGCTTGTTCAGCGGGTTGCGGAACGGCGACATGGTCAGCTGGTGCACCGCGGTGTCGCGCGGTTCCACGTCCTGCACCTGCGCCTCGGCCAGGTAGGAGCAGTGCACGTCGCCGGACAGCCACAGCACGCTCGCGGGGGGCTCCGGCAGGTGCGCGACGTCGGCGACGAGGGCCACCATGTCGTCGAAGGACTGCCGGAACGCCGCCCAGTGCTCCAGGTCCACCGCCAGCCGGATCTTCTCCCCCACCTTGGAACCCAGCTTGCCCCAGGCCCCCTGCGCGGTGGCCTCGTTCCAGCCCTCCAGGTGGTGCAGGCCCGGGAGCATGAGGAACGGCAGCGTGGACCCGATGAGCAGGTGCTGCACCGGCTTGCCCGACGGCAGCGGCTGCAGCGCCTGCTGCCGCGCCCACTCCCACTCGGCGGTGTCCATCATGGCGCGGTTGGCCGGGTCCAGCCGGCGTGAGCAGCGGGAGTCCAGCACCACCAGGCGGTTGCGCCCGAAGTCCCGGTGATAGCTCCACTGCATCGACTGCGGCTCGGTGTCGGCGCGCCAGGCGAAGTCGGCCAGCAGCTGCACCCGCTCGGCGTCCCCGGGGGCCTCGCGCACCGCCTGGTAGAGCTTGTCCTCGGCCAGCTCGGTGGGCGAGAGGTTGCCCAGGTGCTGGTACACCCAGTACGAGGAGAAGGCGCCGATCACGCGGGAGCGCCACCACGGCTCGGTGATGATCTGCTGGCGCCACGACCACGAGCTGTTCCAGTCGTCCCGCAGGTCGTGGTCGTCCAGGATCATGCAGGTGGGCAGGGTGGAGAGCAGCCAGCGGACGTGCTCGGAGCCCCAGGACTCGTGGTAGAGCCAGGTGTACTCCTCGAAGTCGCAAATCTCGTCCACGACCTCCTCGCCACCGGCGTCCACCCCGGGCGGGCCCTCGCCGGCGGCGCGGCGGGCGTGCAGCTTCTCCAGGATCGCCTCGGAGGGGTCGTCGGCGTACACCTGGTCGCCCACCAGCAGCAGCGCGTCCGGCCACTGGGCGTGGTCGAGCTCCTGCATGCGCAGTGCCATGGCCACCAGGGCGTCCGCGCCCAGCGCCGCGAGCTGGTCGGGGGTGTGGCCCTCGCCGCGCCGGCAGGACCCGAAGGCCAGGCGCACCGACTCCTCGTCGGAGGTGGTGCGCACCAGGCTCGCCGGCGCCCCGGGCAGCGGCCACACCTGCTGGTCGTCCAGCGAGACCGTGTAGGGCAGCTCGGCGTCGGCGGGCAGGCCGTCGAGCACCACCAGGGCGTAGTGGTGGCCGTGCAGGCTCCAGGTGGGCTCGGTGCGGCGGACGCCGTCGCACTCCACCGTCACCTGCACCGCGGTGTCGGTCTCCACCCACACGGTGGCCTGGTGGTCGTCGACGAACCGCAGCAGCGGCCCGAGCACGATGCCGGCCCGCTCGGCGGCGACGTCGGTGGTCTGCTCGTCGGTGTTCTGCTCGTCGTGGTTCACCAGGGTCACCCTAGCGACCGACGCTCGGGCGCTCAGTTCGGCGCGGGCCAGGCCTCGGCGAGCAGCTGCCGGGTCTCCCCCAGCAGCTGGGGCAGGACCTTGGTACCGCCGAGCACCGTGATGAAGTTCGCGTCGCCGCCCCAGCGGGGCACCACGTGCTGGTGCAGGTGTGCGGCAAGCGATCCCCCCGCCACCGAGCCCAGGTTGAGCCCCACGTTGAAGCCGTGCGGGCGGGAGACCTGGCGGACCACCCGGATGGCGTCGCGGGTGAGCGCCATCAGCTCGGCCGACTCCGCATCAGTGAGGTCCTCCAGCTCGGCCACGTGCCGGTAGGGCAGCACCATGAGGTGGCCGGGGTTGTACGGGTAGAGGTTGAGCACCGCGTACACGTGCTCACCGCGGGTCAGCACCAGCCCGTCCTCGTCGCTCATGGTCGGGATGACGCACAACGGGCACTCCGGCGCGGGAGCGCGCTCGCCCAGGTCGTCCTCCCCCACCGGGCTGGCGATGTAGGACATCCGGTGCGGGGTCCACAGGCGCTCCAGGCGATCGGGGGTCCCCACCCCGTGCTGGCGCAGCTCGGTCACTCCGCCTGCACCAGCTCGGTCTGTGCCTGCTCCCCCTGCGCCAGCTCGGCCTGCACCACCTCGGCAGTGGGCGAGGCGTTCTCCCGCCGCGCCACCCAGTCGGTGATCAGCGCCACGGCCCGCTCCACCGGCACGCCGTTGACCTGGGTGCCGTCGCGGAACCGGAAGCTCACCGCGCCGGCCTCCACGTCGCGCTCGCCGGCCAGCAGCATGAACGGCACCTTCTGGGTGGTGTGCGTGCGGATCTTCTTCTGCATCCGCTCGTCGCTGAGGTCCACGTCCACCCGGACGGCGTGGGTGCGCAGCTGCTTGGCCACGTCCAGCAGGTGGTCGGCGAAGGCCTCGGCCACCGGGATGCCCACCACCTGGACGGGGGCGAGCCACGCCGGGAAGGCGCCGCCATAGTGCTCGGTGAGCACCCCGAAGAAGCGCTCGATGGAGCCGAACAGGGCGCGGTGGATCATCACCGGACGCTTGCGGGAGCCGTCGTCGGAGGTGTACTCCAGCTCGAAGAGCTCGGGCAGGTTGAAGTCCACCTGGATGGTGGACATCTGCCAGGTGCGCCCGAGGGCGTCGCGCGCCTGCACGGACACCTTGGGGCCGTAGAAGGCCGCGCCGCCCGGGTCGGGCACCAGGTCCAGGCCGGAGCGCTCCGCGGCCACCCGCAGCGCCTCCGTGGCCTCCGCCCAGTTCTCGTCGGTGCCCACGTACTTGTCCTCGTTGCGGGTGGACAGCTCGAGGTAGAAGTCGTCCAGGCCGAAGTCGCGGAGCAGGCCGAGGACGAAGTCCAGCAGCGACGTCAGCTCTTCCTGCACCTGCTCGGGGGTGCAGAAGATGTGTGCGTCGTCCTGGGTGAAGCCGCGGGCGCGGGTGAGGCCGTGCACCACGCCGGACTTCTCGTTGCGGTAGACGGTGCCGAACTCGAACAGCCGCAGCGGCAGCTCGCGGTAGGAGCGCCCGCGCGACCGGAAGATCAGGTCGTGCATCGGGCAGTTCATCGGCTTGAGGTAGTAGTCCTGGCCCCGCTTGCGCAGGGTGCCGTCCTCGTTGTACTCCGCGTCCAGGTGCATCGGCGGGTACATGCCGTCGCGGTACCAGCTCAGGTGCCCGGAGACCTCGAACAGGCTGCCCTTGGTGATGTGCGGGGAGTAGACGAACTCGTAGCCCTCCTGCTCGTGCCGGATGCGGGAGTAGTCCTCCATGGCCCGGCGGATGATGCCGCCGCGGGGGTGGAAGACGGCCAGGCCGGAGCCGATCTCGTCCGGGAAGCTGAACAGGTCCAGCTCGGTGCCCAGGCGGCGGTGGTCGCGGCGCTCGGCCTCGGCCAGCAGGGTGAGGTGCGCGTCCAGGGCCTCGCTGGACTCCCAGGCGGTGCCGTACACGCGCTGCAGGCCGGCGTTGTTCTGGTCGCCGCGCCAGTAGGCCGCGGAGCTGCGGGTGAGTTTGAAGGCGGGGATGTGCTTGGTGGTGGGGATGTGCGGGCCGCGGCACAGGTCGGTCCACACCAGGTCACCGCTGCGCGGGTCGAGGTTGTCGTACATGGTCAGCTCGCCGGCGCCGACCTCCATGACCTCCGGGTCGTCGATGCCGGACTTGTCGCGGATCAGCTCGAGCTTGAACGGCTCGCCGGCCAGCTCCTGCTCGGCCTCGTCCACCTCGATCACGCGGCGGGAGAACCGCTGGGCGCCCTTGATGATCTGGCGCATCCGCTTCTCCAGCGCCGTCAGGTCCTCCGGGGTGAAGGGCCGTGGCATGGCGAAGTCGTAGTAGAAGCCGTCGGTGATCGGCGGGCCGACGCCCAGCCGCGCGTCCGGGAAGAGGTCCTGCACGGCCTGGGCCAGCACGTGGGCGCAGGAGTGCCGGATGACCATGCGGCCCTCGGGACTGCCTGCGGCGACGGCCGCCACCTCGGTGTCGGCGTCCGGGACCCAGGACAGGTCGCGCAGCTGGCCCTCGGCGTCCTTGACCACCACGATCGCCTCGGCACCCTTGCCCGGCAGTCCGGCCTCACGCACCGCGGTCCCGGCCGTGGTGCCCGCCGCAACTGTCACGTGCTGCGGGGCGGACTCGACTGGATGTGCCACGGTGCTGGGCTCCTTGTGCTGAACGACGCGGGGACCGGCGACGGGGTGCGTCACCGTTGTGTGCCCCGATGCTATCGGTGCCCGTCCGGGCGCCCGGCAGCAGACGCACGGGAGGCGGGAGCGAAGGTGGCGCGGAGGTCGGCAGGAGCCTGCCGGAGAGGTGAGGGTGGTCCCGGCTGGGTTCGAACCAGCGACCTTCCCGGTGTGAACGGGACGCTCTTCCACTGAGCCACGGGACCGTGCCTGACCCGGGTGAACCCTGGTCGGTCGGTGCGGTTGGGAACATTAACACGTCCCGCGGAGGGCCCTTGCAAGGGCCCTCCGCGGACGCCCTTGGGGCGGTCGGCTGGTCGGGTTCCAGACCCCGCTAGAGGGGTGACTGCACCCACCCGGCGTCATAGCCGACGAGGTCCGCCATGAGGGCCAGCGCGCCGATCAGCCACAGCGTGGTCAGCACGATCGCCGCAGTTCCCAGCCACGCCAGGGCCTGGATCCAGCGTGGCTGCGACGCCAGCCAGCGCGTCCAGCCGTAGTAGAACTTCTTGACCTGTGCCAGCACGCGCTGCGCCCAGGAGAACTCGCTGGCCAGGATGGCCAGCCCGGCGATGACCACGGCCCACCCCGGTCCGGGGTAGGGAATGAGGAGGATGCCCAGGCAGAGCACCAGCGTGCCCACCACGCCGGTGCTGATGCGGTACACCAGGTTCGCCGTGCGCCGGTGCCGCAGCCGCTCACGCCACCGTCGGTGCTTCTTCTGGGTGCGCACGAGCCAGCCGTCGTCGGGCTGCTCGACGCCCCGCTCCTCCCGCTCGTGCCGCGCACTCTCCTGCGCCGCAGTCTCCTGCCGCACAGTCTTCTGCGGCACGGTCTCCTGCCGCGCATCCTTCTGCGGCGGGGTCTCTGCTGGCACGGTCTGCTCGGTCATGGTCTCCTCTGGCAGGGCGTCCTGCCGCTCTGGTTGTCCGCTCACGCCGAGACCTGTCCGATCGCGACGATGGTGCCCGGGCTGGCCGGTTGGGCTCCTGCGGGCTCCACGGACACCGCGAACATCGGGAAGCTGGTGGGGTCGGACGTGGTCATCGGCGCCACCCCGAGGGCACCGGCGGGCGCCCCGGTAGTGGTCACTGGACCCAGCATCACCGGGCTGGTGTCACCGAGGCCGTTCATCCCCCACAACACGTACTGGCTGTTGGCGGCGGCGCCGGGCATGTTCATGGGCACCACCATGGTGCCGGAGTCTCCGGCCAGCAAGAGGGCCATCGGCGCACCGGTGAGGTCCTTCTCCCGCAGCGCCACCTTGCGCACCGACGGGTCGGACAGCGCGCTGACCACCTGGGGCTGGTCGAAGGCCGACACCGTGGGGGTGGTGCTGGTCGAGCCGTCGAAGACGTTCGCGCCGGCCCAGCCGGCCACCACTCCCACGCCGAGGACCAGCACGGCCGCCGCAGCGAGCAGCGCGCGCCGCGAACCTCCGAGCCAGCGCCCCGGTCCACCCCGGGTGGCTCCCCGCCCGCGCAGCGGGCCGCCGACGGGGCGGTGCGCGCCCGGGCTGCCGGGCGTGGTGCTGCCGCTCGGGCCTACACCAGGGACGCTCGTGGACGGCGCCGGCGAGGTCTGTCCGCCGCTGGTGCCTGACCCGCGCGCCAGCTCCAGCACCGAGGCCCGCAGGTGCTCGGGCGGATCAACCTGCTCCACGTCCGCGGCCAGCAGCAGCGCGATCTCCTCGGTCGCCTCGACCTCCTCCGCGCACTCCGCGCAGCCGGGCAGGTGGCGGGCGAAGAACGCCTCGTCCTCCGGCTCGAGGGCGTGCAGCGCCCAGCCGGTCGCCAGCTCGAGGTACTCGCAGCTGCCCTCTGCTTCGGTGCCCGTCCGGTCTGCGCCCATCCCGTGTGCGCCCATTCCCTCTGCGCCCATCCCCTCTGCGCCCATCCCCTCTGCGCCCATTCCCTCTGCGCTCACAGGCCCTGTCCTTCCACACGTGCTCCGCCGATGCCGAAGTCCAGCGCCATCGGGGCGAGCACCCCGCGGAGTCGTTGCGACGCCGCGAACATTCGTGACTTCACCGTGCCGAGCGGCACGCCGACGATCGAGGCGACCTCACGCTGGGTGTAGCCGCCGTAGTAGGCCAGCAGCATGGCGCGCGCCTGGTCCGGCGGGAGCGCTCCGATCGCTCGGCGCACGTCGTCGCCGAGCACGTTGTCGATCGCGCTGTGGTCGGCGCCGGGGTCGGCCAACCCCGTGGGCTCGGGGACCTCGTCGTCCATCACCACCTGGCGCCGACGGTGCACTCCCTCGCGACGGACCGCGTCCACCGCCTTGTGGTGCACCACCGTCAGCAGCCACGAGGCGAATGCCCCGCGGCCGGGCACGTAGCTGCCGGGCTCGCGCCACACCGAGAGGAACACCTCCTGCACGACGTCCTCAGCCAGCACCTCGTCCACGCAGATGCGTCGAGCCAGGGAGTAGGCCGGCTTGGCGTAGCGGTCGTAGAGCTCGGCCAGCGCAGACTCGTCGCCGGCGCCGATGCGCTCCACGATCCGCACGTCCTGGCGGGCCCGCTCCGGGTCCGGTGCCACTCGAGGTCGGCGAGGCGCAGCCGTGCGTGGGGGCTCCGGATCGTCTCCGTGCCCACCACGGGGGCTGCTCTCCACCACAGGCATGTTCCTCACGTCATGTCTTCGCACACAGGCAGTCCGATGGTTCACCCGCCGCGAGCGCGCCGGGTCTCCCCGGTTTGATCACCAGGGTACGGGGATCCGCCAGAACCACGACAAATGCACCAGCGGCGCGCAGGACCCGCCCCTGACCAGCACCAACTCGCGGGGGCCGGTCGTCGTCCATCCGCACGCCCACCAGGCCCGCAACACGGAGTGGCGCAGGCCATAATCGCGCCGTCGCGGCTGGTCAGCGGGGCGTTGGACCCGGCCGACGAACCGTGCGCCCCGGGAGGGGGCACCCCCGGTTTGGATATCGCTGGACCCCTCAGTTACTGTTCCTCTCGCACCGCCAAGCAGGGCCAACGCCCCGCAGGACGGAGCGAGTGCGGATGTAGCGCAGCTGGTAGCGCACAACCTTGCCAAGGTTGGGGTCGCGGGTTCGAATCCCGTCATCCGCTCGAGAGGCTGTAACTCGGGCTCTCCCGGCGGAGTGGCCGAGTGGCTTAGGCAAGGGCCTGCAAAGCCCTGTACACGGGTTCGATTCCCGTCTCCGCCTCGATCGAACGTTTACCTTAGGGCGATTAGCTCAGTGGGAGAGCGCTTCCCTGACACGGAAGAGGTCACTGGTTCAATCCCAGTATCGCCCACCATCTAGAAAAGCCCCTGACCTGCAGAAATGCAAGTCAGGGGCCTTTTTTGTTTGGCCCCGTGTCGGATACGTGTCGGATGGCACCTGGATCCGGTGGCTGGCCGCAGGCCTTCCGCCTCACCCGCCCGCGCGCCAAACAGGACGGGGCCAGCCCCGCTCCGCAAGGTGCGAGGCAGGCTCCGTCTGTGGGTGGCGCGCTCTGTCGCAGCTGGCGCACTTACCCCCTGTAGTTCGGGCAGACCCGCGTCACCGCCAACGACGACAGCCCGGGTACCTCATCCGTCGGCTGTACCTTGTCCGCCTTGAACGACAAGAACATCGGCACCACCGCGGACCCAGGCGTCGAGCCCGACTTGATGGCTGTGCATGTGTTCTGAAAGGCCAGGACGATCTCGTTATCAGTCCGCGCTACAGACAACGCAGGGAACCGCAAGCGAAACACCTCAACCAATGCAGACAGCGACTCGCTCGTCATGTCTAGTTGCGGATACTCGTCGACCTCGGCGACAGCGGTTGGCGTGGCCGCAGGCGGTGGTGCAGCCTCTTCCGAACTGCCGCCGCATCCGGCCACCATAACCCCAAACGTGCACAGCAACAGCACCATTCCGCGACGCATCCAACACTCCCCTTTGACAATAAGTGGCGCCGATGCGGGCGCACGGGCGGATGGGGTGCGGACGAACGCCAGTTCAGCCGGGCCTCCGTATCCCCGCGACTTAGCGGCGCCCGCCACGACAAGGAGGGGTAGTCATGGTGGGCGCCGCACGTCCGCCACAGGCAGAGCCAGTAGCGGCCGCTGCATCGTCGCACTGTGCGAGCGGTCGGTGCAGTCGTTTCGTGCCATAGCCGGCACAACGCGGCTGGTGGCCATCCCGAATGTCACCTGCGGATCGCCTGGGCCCACGACAGCCCCGCTCTCCGCGTGACCGGCGGACCCCGCCTCCCACCTCCGCGAGGGAAGGTCGTTTGCGTTGTGCCCCATGCCACAATGAGCCCCCAGCACACCCAGGGGAGCCCATGGACCGCACCAGCACCGTCGCCACACTCCTCGCCGAGGAGGAGGACTACTCCATCGCCCTCGCACGAGCAGAGACCCACAACCTGGCCCAGGCCGCCGAGGTATTCCGTGCGGAGCTGGAGCGCGTGCGCCGCGAGCTGACCAACCTCAGGGACCGGGCCGCCGCCGCCCAGCTCAAGGCCGACCTCGACCACGCCCTCGGAGATCTCGCCGACGCCGACGCCGACCTCATCCTCGTGATGCGCCGCCCGGATCAGACCGAGGCACTAGTCGACGAGCACGCACGTACCTCCGCGGCCGCCCGTCGCCGGGTCGCCCAGATCGGCGCAGCCATCCACGACCACTTCAAGCGCTGACGACCGACAGCTCACCTTGTCAACGCTAAACGACCTGAACATCGGCACCGCCGCAGCACCCGGCAAGCCTGACGTCGCTATCCGTGCTGAGGCCAGATTCTCTTGAGTTGCGACCGCACCCCGCCATCAACGACCTGAATACGCAGAGCGACAGCACGCGGACCCTTCAGCGGGGTCACGTTAAGGCGATGGTACGAAAGACTTTGAACCATCCGCGCCGTTTGCTGCCCTCAACCACGGCCACGGGCCGGGGGTGGCCGAGGTGCATCCCCCTGGGGGTGGGGTGCCTCGCCTCGCGTCGGAATCCTGGAACCGACGCGAGGCGGGCTAGACGCTGGCCACGGGGCGACCCAGCCGTGACCAGCGTCGGTCTCAGGCCGGTGGGGTCACGGTCATCTTCACGATGCGCGCCGGGTGCACAACGTTGGCGCCGAAGCGGAAGGTGCAGCGCAGCCCGATGCTGTCGGAGCCGAAGTACGCATGGTCAGACTGGGCCAAAATGACCTGCCCAACTGCGCTCACCACTGCCGCCTTGTCCAGTACCAGCAGCTTGCCGGTGCCTACGCTAGGCGAGACCAGCACGGGCACACCCAACAGCTGACGTGCGCCCGCCTCCACACCAGCACCGAGCAGGGCGGTGGCCGCGCCCGTCTGGGACTTGAGCTTGCTCAACGATGCCCAGGCGGTGGGGTCACAGACGATGTGAGTCGCGGTGCCGTAGTCAGCCTCAATGCCGGCGATGGCATCGACGAGCGTGTCCAGATTACTGGCGACCGCCCCACCGTTGGTGATGCCGGCGACGTTCAGCAGCCCGGCAGGCGGGGTGACCGCGGGTGAGGTGGGTGCCGCCTGGCTAATGAATGCAGCGTTGGCGGCGCGGGTCACCGCACGCGACAGGGACGCGGTGAGCAGGGTGCTGGCATCGGCCTGAGCGAGCTGCTCCCGGGAGACCCTGACGAGCTGGGCGACCTTGCCCGTCATTACGACGACCTCGGCCAGCTCGGGGTCGGCCTCGGCGATGTCGGCGCCCTCGGCGACGAACTGGGCGGTGGCGTCGTTGGCGTACGGCACGCGGACGGCAACGTCGTCACCTTCTACGGCGCCGGCCACGGTGGAGGCTTGCAGGATCAGGGCGTCTGGGACGACGTCGACCGCAGGGAAGCCTCGGACGTCCATGCTCCAGGCGGGCGAGCTGGTGCGGGTGGTCTCAACGGTCATGGTGGTGCCTCTCGTGGGTGGGGTGTGTTGTCACGCGGGAGGCTCTGCCTCTACCACGGCGCCCACCGGGGGCTAGCGGTGCCGGGGGGTGGTCCCAGACCACCGTTCCCGACACCGCCAGCATAGTCCTTTTAGGACCGGAGCGCGCTGTCCCACGCGGCGCGGCCTGTGGGGGCGGCCCCGACGCCGTGTGAGCCTTGGGAAGGATCGGCCTTGGGGGTGCGCGGCACGCGGGTGAGTCCCAGAGCGTCAGCCGCGGTGGTCACCGCCGTGGTGAGAGCGTCCGTGTCCAGGTGCCCATCGGTGAACAGCTCATCAACTGTGATACCCGCAGCCCACAGGGCTGCCGGCTTGGTCAGCCCGGCGGCGTCCTCGACGATCTGCTTGTGCGCGGCGGTGAGCTGGTCGCGCAGAGCGTCGCGCTCAGCCTCGGCCTCACGAAGCTGGCGGCGGTAGCGGGCTGCTTCCCGGCCGGGCTTGGCCTCCTCGCCGGTGTCCTCGGTGGGGGTCTCAGGCCCTGGCGTGTCTGTGTCCGCCACGGCCCCTTCCACGGGTGCTTCCACGGGCGGGGTCTCGTCCTGGGGGGTGCTGGGTGCTGGGGCGGTGTGGGTCATGGCTTGCTCCTTCTGGTTGATGACTGCGGTTGTGAGTGAGTCGGTAGGCCGGCGCCGTGGGGTCATTTCAGGGCTCTGGACAACGAGGCACCTCCCCCACGGCCAAGTGGTGTGGGCGGGTCGAGGTGCATCCCCCTGGGGGTAGGGGAAGCACGGCGGCCGTCCAGGCGTGAGTCAGTCACTGCTGGTCCGCTCGGTGCGGTGGCTCCACGATGCGGACGTGTGGAAGCTCGCCCGCAGCCACGTCGAGCGCGTCGGCTTCTCCGCGGGTGATGGTCACCCGGCTGGCGAACATGGTCATGGTGGTGGCTGGTCCTACCGCAATGGGCAGCCCGTCGGCGTCGCACACAACCTCACCGGGCACCGTGACCGGCATCGGCTGGTGGGCGCTGGCGTTGGCGTTGGCGGTGCGCAGCCACTCCCGGCTGAGCCCACCACCTCCCACCACGTCCCGGGGTGGGAGGTTGTTGAGCAGCGTGGCCAGCGCGTCGCGGGCGGGCTCGTGGTGTTCGTGGTCGGTCATCGGGTCACCTTCGGTTTGGTGTTCGGGGCAGTAGCGGGCTGGGGTGAGGAACGCGCAGCGAGGTGCGGCGCGGACGCTTGGGCGGTCACTCTGACCTAGGAGCCGCTCGCACACCGCGATGCGTGCGTCCAGCGAGTCCAGCCGGGCAGACAGCGCGCGGAGAGCTGCATCGCGGTCAGTCACGCAGCCGCCCCTGCTGTCTTACGACGCGCCGACTCCGTGGCGCATTGCCAGTGCATCTTGGTACTGCCAGTGACGGGATCTCCACACTCAGGGCAGGGGCGGGACGGCGCCGCCGGGTCGATCAGACGCTGGGCTTCCTTCGCACGAAAGCACTCGGGGTGACGCACCTTCCCGGCCGGCAGCCGCTCCCCACACTCGGGGCACAGGTTGCCGACGACGGGCGCCGTCGAGGGCACAGCGGAGCGACTGTCATGCCACTGGCGCCCGTGCGTGGCACGGCTGGAGCCACTGTCCTGACTGTCATCACTGGGGCTGTCACAACAAAGGTCAGCGCCAGTTGTGACAGTCGTGCCACCCCCACGTGCACGGGCGTCACCATCGGTGGCACCACTGTCGGGCAGCGACCAATAGGTCACCCGCGGGAATCCTTCGTCCGCGATCTTCACCCGCAACTTCTTGCGCGCCCGTTGCAGGGTGCGGTCGCTGAACCCGGCGACCTGCCCGGCCTTCTTGACCTCTGCGGACTTGGGGCGGGAGGTAGCGGTCAGGTACTCGCGGAGCCAATCGGCAGCATCATCACGTTCAGTGCGATCGTCGTCGGTGCCGCGGAGCAGTTCGCGGGCATCGTCGTCGGTGTCTCCGAGCCACTCAATCCGGCCGACCTCGGCGTCCCCATCCTCGGTGGAGACTGTCGCCGAGACGATCCGCGCCGCCGCGGACGAGGTGGTCGCGGCCAGGTTTTTCTTGGTGTTAGTGATGACCAGATCGCCGCTGTCCTCATTCTGCGCAACGGCCAGCACCGATCGCGCCACCTGTGACCACGCCACTGAGCCGAGGATCAGCTTCCCGGTGTCGGCGCCATCTCGTTTCCCGAAGTGACAGATGCCGATGACCGCGTAGCCGTTCTTCGCGGCCGATTGTGCAATCGGCTCTAGGAACTGGCGGACCTTTCGGTCATCGTGACCGTCGAGGCGAGAGTCCATCACCGACGTCGCTGCGTCTAGCACCACCATCTTGATCTGGTGCTGACGGATCACGTCCTCGACGGCGGCCATGTCCATCGGCAACACCACGTTGCCGTCGTCGGTGGTGTCTGTGTGCACGCCGAGGAAGAACACCCGGTCCATGTCCGCGCCCGCGGCCTTAAACCTCGGGGCGATGGTGTAGCCGGGGTCGTCCTCTGTCGCCACGTAAAGCACGTTCGCCGGGGTGCCCAGTAGCTCCCCCGCGAGAGCGCCCGTGGTGGCCTGAGCGCCGATATGCACGGCTAGCGTCGACTTGCCGAGGCCCTCCCGCCCCGCAAGCAGGTTCAGCCCCGCTAGCACCAACCAGTCCGTCATCAGCCACCGGACTCGCTTCAGCTTCACCTGCGACGCTGGAGTGACCACCAGACGCCGAAGGGGTAGCGCCTTCTGCGCAGCGGGAAGATCCGCCACGAGCACGAAGTCCGACAGCATGTGCCCGGCGGCCACATGGTCCGCCGCATCCTTGCCCGCCTTCGCGTGCACCACCTCGACCGTGCAGCCAAGATCGAGCAGCGTCACCCGTGCCGCGGCGGCATACTCACGGCCGGGCGCATCCTTGTCCGCGACGACCACCACCTGCGCACCGGCCAGCGGTGACGGGTCTACCTTGGCCCAGCTACTCGCCCCCATTGGCGAAGTAGTGGCCACGGCCCCCAGTGACTCGAGGGCGTGTACATCCTTCTCGCCCTCTGCCAGATAGATCGTGCTGCCCGCGGTGATCGCTGCGCGAACCTTGTCCAGCCGGTACAGCTCGCCCCTACCCTGAGGCACCCGGGACTGCCGGAAGTTCTTGTCCGGGCTGCGGTGCACCACCCGGCCGTCCCCGTAGGTGTACCTGACGCCCGCGGCCTCGTCGTACAGGTCGCGCATGGTCAGGTTCAGCGCGGCGAGTACATCGACGGTCTCGCACCCAGCGTGGCAGTGCACTAGGGCCTGCCCTTCGATCCCTCGCACGCTTAACGAAGGTGCGCGGTCCTCATGGGCTGGACACCGCGACGACCACGATCCACCCGACTGGCGAGGATCATGACCAGCGCAGCTGAGCGCGTCGACCACCCGTTCAGCGGCTACGCTCATCGGAGGCCACCTCCCCCTGGGTGCCGACCGCAGCCAGCACCTTCCCCTGCTTCGCGCAAACCGGGCCGAGCTGGAGGGCGACCGAGCGCGGAGAGGTGAGCGGCGCACCGCACGAGCGACAGGCGGTGACGATGATGTACCCAGACCTAACGAGACGGTGCGGGCCATCCTCTCCGATGATGCTGTCCGGACGGGGCCTTCCTATGGGTATGGTGAGCGCGGTTCCTACTTCCTCGCGGAGGTCTGATCCATTGCCCTCGCCGTCCCGCGTGTTGGCGCACGCGGATTCAGCGGCGAGGGCTTCTACGTCAATTGGCATCACGCGACCACCGCCGCGGGGATCGGTCGCATCATGGCGTCGATCTCATCCAAGCTCACCCTGATCAGCCTGGGCCCTGCGCGGAATCCCTGAATGTGCCCAGCCGCGATCCATCGACGAATTGTTTTGGGGTCCACGCCGACATACGCGGCAGCTCCCTGAATCGAATCGATCCGCTGGCCGCTGACGGTTCTGCTGTTTCGCATCGTCTTCTCCGTTGAGTTCGTCGGTGCCCAGGACCTCCGGGACATTCCAAGACAATCACGGACTCTGGCGCTACGGAACCGCCTTTGCGGCCCGTCCACAGAAGCGAACAACCTTGTGGACGGGCGTTCACAGCCGAAAAGACCGCGGAAACTACGCCTGCACTACCGCGAAGTACGTATCGGTACAGGCCCACGTCTACGGAAAGGGGGGTTTACGTGACTCCGCGACTATCGATGCCCCGCCCAGGGGGCACTTTTCTGATCCCCCTTCGGACACACGATCTACAGCAGTCCAGTCGCTGCCCGAATTGTGATGTAAGTCACTTGATAGTGATAGGTCGCCGGAGGCCTCAGACCGTGGCGGTACCGCTCGCCAGGGCTGACAGGGCCGCGGCAATTTGCGCATCTCTACCCTTGGCGGCGTGCTGGTAGCGCATCGCGGCCTGCGGAGTGGAGTGCCCCAGTCGGCCCATCAGCTCGGCGAGGGACGCGCCAGTCTGCGCGGCTAGCACCGCCCCGGTATGACGCAGGTCGTGCCAGCGCAGGTCGTCCCGCCCGGCAATCTTTCGGGCCCGGTAGAACACCTTGTAGAGCGTCGCGGGCGCCATCGTGCTCGTCCCATCAGCGGCCGGGAACAGCAGGCCATCCTTGCCGCCGGCGATGTTCTTTCTCAGATGCTCGCGAACCATCGGCATCAGGTGCGGCGGGATTGCCACGTCTCGCACTCCCGCTTCAGACTTGGGCGGGCCGATAATGACCTTTCCCTCTGCACGCACCGCTCCCCGACGGACATGGATCACGCCATTATTCAGGTCAATGTCTTTGCGGCGTAGCTCGACCAGCTCACCAAAGCGCAGCGCGCACCAGGAAGCGAACATCACCATCAGTCGGTAGCGCTCGGGCACCTCCTGCGCAATCGTCGCCAGCTCGGTCAAGGTGGCGGGCTCGACCTTCTTGACCCTGGCCGTCGTGCCAGCGCCCCGGATGTGACAAGGGTTGAGCGGGATCTTCTCGTCAGTGACGGCCGTGGCGAGGATCGTCCGCAGCAAGCCATAGGAGTGGCTGCGGAGCGTCGGCGTCTTCTTGTCCAGATCGGCGTACCAGTCGCGGACCGACTCGGAGGTGATCGCCTTCAACGGACGTTCGGCGAACGTAGGAAGGATCAGGTTGTCGAGCAGGTTCCGGTAGTGGGCGCGGGTGCGTGGCTTCAGGTCGCGGTGCTGCAACCACCTGCCTGCATATCCGCCGAACGTCAGCTCCCGGGGTGCATCGCTGAGCTTGCGCGGCGGGGTCCACTCGTCGCGGCTGATCTTGCGACGCTCCCCCACCAGCCAGGCCTCGGCGTCACCCCGGGTCTCATAGGTCACTGGGGCGTTGTGCAGGAGACCGTCGGGCCCGGTGTAACGGGCGCGATACCGCTTGCTCGGTAGGCGGGCGATCTGACCGAATCCGCGCTTGTCCCCTGCCATGATGGCCCCATCCGTGTCGGATACGTGTCGGATGAGAGTCTAAACCTGTCTCATTGCGTCCACTAGTGACAGCGCTACTGGACTCAATATCCCCTGGTCAGACGCCTACTGTGCAGGTCGGGACCAGTAACGCCAGCGTCCGCAAGAACTGGTTCAATCCCAGTATCGCCCACCACCAAGAAGACCCCCCGAGCTGCAGCAATGCGGTCGGGGGATTTTTTTGTGCCGGTGGCGTGCCTCGTAGGTGTCTCAGCGGAAGCGCAGCCTGTCTGATCGCGTGCTCTGACCGTGGGCACCACAATCCAACCAGCCCCTGGCAGCGTCGCGATGTCGACAGCGCCAGGGTGCATCGGGATGTACGCGCCGAGGGCCCCGGTCGCGCCGCGCTGACCGCGGGGTCACCGCCCGCCCAGGGCTCTGTGACACTGCGCCGCAACGGGACCGTGCCCCCCCGCCAGAAGCGCTCCACCCCACGCCCTGCACCCGGCCCCGCAGCCCGGTCCAGTTCGCGCTGGGTGTGTGGCTGCTGGCCTGCCTCCTGTCGCTGATCGCCGCCTGGCGTGCATCGCGACACCACTGGGAGTGGTCGAGGTAGCCGGCTCGGGCGACCGCTGGCAGTTCTTGGCCATCTTTCGCGACGACTCGCTCGTCCGCGGCCTCCACGGCGGCGTCGGCCAACGTCTCTCGGGTGACGGTGCCGTGGGTGCGGGTGCGCCCGTGCTGGACGACGTTGGAGCCGACGGTCAACATGCGGTAGGGCTAGTCGCTGGTGCCCCGGACAAGGGACAGCTCGCGGAGGGTGGCCTCGGCCTGTGCGCCCATGCCCTCATGTGGGCGGCACCCCCTGCCCATTGTCCCGCTCAGCTCCATCAGACACCGCAGGCCCGAACAATTCTCGCCAGGCGTGCACGAGCGCCGACACTTCGACACAGTGTGCGCCCACGAGGTTCGTCCACGAGACCCTGAAGAATGCTTTGCAGAACACCCCTTGCGATTCTCACATCATCGCGTAGAGTACTGAACAGCAGCACGCCACTGTGCCGCCGAATCCGACCTGAAAGGCTTTCCTGATGTTCGCGACCACCACGCAGTCGAAGCGCCTCGAGCGCTCCTTCGGCATGGCCGTGTGCTCAGCGAAAGCCCGCGTCACCCCGTTGAGCATGAGCGAGCTCGGCATCCGCCAGAACGAGACCATTCCGCACGCGGGGCGGCAGCATAGCGGCTGGCTGGAGGCAACCTGAATGCGAACCTGAGTGAGAAACCCAGGGTCACGTTCAGGACCGCCCCCAGCCGGGGGCGGTCCTTTTGCGTTGGGCAGAACCGACAGTCGGTAGACCCAGCGAAGGCCCCACGGGTGCACATAGTCCCAGGTCAGACCCCCACTCAGGCCATACCACCTGCTCCCCCGGGAATCCCTCCCGGCCACCACGACGAAAGGATCCGCTCTCGGACACCGCAGGACATGACCGCCCCCGGCCACACCGAGGAAATGCCTCGGTCGCATGACGCGCAGGGCTGCGTGAACGCCCCGAACATAGCTGCTTTGCTGCTGGGGAACATTGGTCGGAACGACTGCGAAAGAATCGTCCACGATCATCGGCAGGCCACGTGAACGTCGCCCCGTGAGGCCAGTCATCGGTGCTGAATGGTACGCATTACCCTAGGGCGTACTCCCTGGGGGAAGAAGGCACACCACGTGCCATTCTTCAGGGCAAGAACAACGTACAGACCGAATTGCTTCCTGCCATTGTTCAGCACGCCCTGCAGCGCCTCGGCATTGCGGGGTCAGGGGTTCAGCTCCCCTCCTCTCCACTCCCTGCCGTCCGCACCCGCGGTGGCACGGGCAGCGCCGTTGCCGGCGCTGCATTGCATCTCCGTCGTCCAGAGGTCAGGGCGCCGCACTTCACTGCGGAGACACGGGTTCGAGTCCCGTCGGAGATACCGACCGGCGTCCGTAGGGCGTCCGGTACTGGCGCGTAGCTCAGATGGATAGAGCGCTTCCTTGTTGAGGAAGAGGTCGGCGGTTCAAGTCCGTCCGCGTCAGCGTCGCCCGGGGGTGGCTGCACCCAGCAGCCACCCCCGGGCGCAACACGCCGCACTGTCACTGCGGAGAGGCGGGTTCAGCACCCGTCGGAGGTACCCCGGGGCGGCCGGGGACCGCAGCCACTCGTGCACACCAGTACCGCTCACCGCCAAGAAGACCCTCGGGCTGCAGGAATGCGGCCGGGGGTTTTGTCGTTTCCGGCGGCGTGTCTCGCCGTTGCCGACCACCCCAGCCGGGGCACCCGCTTAACGGAGTCCCCTCGCCTGAAGGCATCGAGGTGCGCCGCACCGCGCCACCACTCTGCGGTCCGGGCCGCTCGAGTCCGTACACTCCCCCGCCGAGTGCATCGGCGCCCGCAGCAGTGCACTGCAGTCGCCGAGCAGAGCGGCCTGCGGCGCCGCAACGAGCAGGGCGCGCCCTGCACCCCCACGGAGAACCGACATGACCCACGACGACCGCCTCCTCAGCAGGGTCCGCGCGATGCTCGCCCAGGCTGAGCACCCCAACACCGGCCCGCAGGAGGCTGAGGCCTTCACTGCCCGCGCCTTGGAGCTCATCGGCAAGTACGGCATCGACCAGGCCCTGCTCACCGCCGCCGACTGGGGACGCGAGCGGGTCGAGAGCCGCACGATCGGCCTCGCGGCGCCCTACGCCAGGCAGAAGGGCATGTTGCTCACCGTCGTCGCCAGCGCCTTGGGCGGCCGGGCAGGGTTCCGCAAGGCCCAGCGCGGACGCGAGGCCAGCGCGGTGGTCTACGCGATGACCGCGGACATGGAGCGCATCGAGCTGCTGTACACCTCGCTGCTGCTGCAGTCCGCGCGAGAGATGGCTCGCCTGCAGGTGCCGGCCGAGGAGAACCCGATCCCCTACCGGCGAGCCTGGCTGACCGGCTACGCCTCCACGGTCCTCACTCGCCTGGTGCAGGCGGAGAAGACCTCCCGGGAAGACGCCAAGTCCGGCGGCGCCACGGGTGTCGAGCTGGTCCTGGCCGACCGGTCCGCGCTGGTGGAGCACGCGATGAACGAGGCGCACCCGCAGCGGGAGACCACACGGCAGCCACGCCTGAGTGCCGCCGGCCTCAAGGCGGGCCGGCGAGCGGGTGCACGCGCCAACCTCGGCGGGCACGCCGTGCTCGACGACTCCCGCTCGACGCCGAGCGCTCGCTGACACCGAATCCTGATCAGCAGCACAGGGATCGGCGAGCCGGCGCACCTGCCCTCGACCGGGGGAAGTGTGAGCTGACGCCTGTAAAGTTCCCGGCGAACCACCGGACAACCGCAGCGCCGGCCGCCCTCAGCGTCACCGCGCACCCGCGACGTCTGCGTCGCAGCGCGAGCCTCGCCGTCGGTCGCACTCGTCTCTGTCCCACCTGCGGGGAACAGCTGGCTCCTCGCCGCACACCCGGTGGTTCGTCCACGTCCGACGAACCCGCCAGGAGACCTCCACGTGTGCATGGGCCGAACCCACGTGCTCAGCTCGACGGCCATCGGGCTGGCGTGCGCCGCTCCGCTGGCCCGCCACGTCGGGGAGCACCCGATGCCGGTGGCCACCCTGCTCGCGTTCGCCGCCATCGTCGGTGGCTTCGGAGTGCTGCCCGACCTCGACCACCCCCACGCCACCCTGGCGCGGACCCTCGGCCCGGTCACCAAGGCACTCTCCCGGGTCGTCAACAACCTCTCCGGCGGTCACCGCAGGGGCACCCACACCGTGTGGATGGCCCTGCTCATGGTCGGACTGGCCACGACGCTCGCCACCCGCTTCGGGCGGGACGCGCTGGTCCCCGTGGTGTTCGTCGGCTACTACCTGTTCGCGATGATCCTGCGCCTGTCCCCGAACCACCGCTCGGGCAAGGCCGAGCTGCTGTACGTGGTGGAGGCGGCCGCGGCGACCGCCGCGACGTACCAGCTGATCGAGGACTGGTGGTGGGTGCCCTACGCCGTGGGGTTCGGGGTGATCGGCCACATCGTCGGTGACATCCTCACCGTGGACGGCGTGCCGATCCTGTACCCGCTGCTGCCGAGGCTGGTGGTGCGCCTGCCGCTGCTGGGGCGCACCGACTCCGCCCTGGAGCGCAGTTTCGCGACGCTGCTGGTGCCGGCCATCGCGTGGATGGCGTTCGCCCTGTTCTTCGGCCAGCAGTGGTGGGACCTCGACTGGCTGAAGTCCCCACCGCAGACCTGGCAGGTCGCGGCCCTGCACTGAACGCGGCCAAACCTACCGCCGGACGCCCACATAAGTCGCAGGGGTTCCATCGCGGTCCGGGAAGCCGTCTGCACCGTGCAGACGTCGACGAAGCGTTCAAGGCATTTGTGCGCCACGACCGGGAGATACGCGGTAGCGACCACTTCAACGGAACCTTCGCCACCGAGTGCCAGGCGCACCTCGTCGGGGTGACATCCCCCAAGCGCGCCGTCAGCGAACGTTGGCAGCAGGTGTTGCTGTAGCCGCCTCCCGCACCACCGGCAGACCTCACGCTCCACCGCGCCCAGCCAGACCTCGATGAACTCCCCGCCCAGCCTCCGCGAGTTCGCTTGGCCACTCCAATCCCAGGGACTTCGCAACCGAGCAAGACGGTCCGCCAGCCCAGCAACGCTTCACCCGGGAGCCGGTACCAACCCAACGGTTAACCGCCGCATTGCGTGCCACAACCACGGACGTCTCTACTGAAGTTAGTCCTGCGGCACAGAAAGTTGAGAGCCGCCCGACACCGTGTCCCCACTGCAATTCCCCAGGATTTCCTCACCTAACATCAGTCAGCGAACCAATTTCCTACGGATGGGAAGCAAATCGAGGGGCTCACTGGAACCGTGCAAATCGAACATGGAAGTCGAGGGTGTGCGAATCGTTTGCGCGCCGCTCGCCCGTCAGCCCAGCCCAGGTCAACGGCCTGTTTGTCCGACTTGTCCAGAACGAATTCCAGGGCAGGAGAGGGTTAGAACAAGTACAGAGCGAGTCTGACGACTCCAGAGACACGAACTTCAGGTAGGGGCGGGGTGGATGTAGCGTCGAGTTCCTTTCCTGGCTCCGCTCCGGTGCCGGGCACCGGGAGACGCGGGATCCCCTCATTGGTGAGTCGAAGACGCCGACGCTGAAGCATATGCCCGGGCGACGACTCGGACATTTCTGTTGCCCCCTCGTGAGGGGAGGCCCTGCCCACACTCCACTGATCGCCGACTACACTCAAATCACACTCCCGGGGGCTCCGCGCTAACGTGCGGTAAAGAACTCGACTGCCGAATGGACCGCCTTGAGGCCCTCGAGAGTTACGGTGCCTCCCCGCGACTCGTAAGCCTGAAGCCAAACCGCCCCCGATGCCTCGACAATGCCACGCGCGAGTTCCGGTTTCGTCGCAGCCCGAGGTAGTCCTAACCCCAGTTGATCGTCCACCGATGCGAACAATTCCCGGGGCTCAGTTGAGCCGCTTGACATGTGGGGAGGGTCAACCTCGATGAGGACGGCGATAGCGTGCACGTAGTCAACCTTGTACCTCACCCGGCGCGCTCCGCAAGCTGGTCTCGGTATTCGAGCTCCAGGGACGCGATCAGGCTGGCCCACCGGTGCTCGGACAGGACCGGCAACTGCGACGGAAGCAAACCAGCAATTCGCACGCGCTCGAGCAAAATTGCCCGCGTTGCAACCTCCGCCCACCGCTTATCCTCAGGAAGGGTGCGCGGTATTGCCAGGACCGCTGTGGGATCGACATCAAGTCCCAGGAGCAGGCTCCATAGACGGGAATTGATGTCCCCGGCCTTGTGAGAAAAATTCTTTTCGAGGGTCACCTGGACAAGGTGTATCGGGAAGCCTGGGCGCCCGTCTGGAAACGGTCGCCACGCGACGACATCGACTCCCCCGTCCTTGCGCGCTGGGTCGCGGTACGCAGTTCCACCCTTGAGCCTCATCAGGTCGACGAGCCAGGGAATTGCCTGCGGGAACTCTGGTGGCCGCCCTGGCTCACCTGGGTAACCAAATCGAACGGCCTCGGCGCCCTCACCCAGAAGACTCCGGGCCGACTCGGTCACAACGATCTCGAATAGCTGCGCCGCCTCGGCCAACAGTTCGCGAGGAAGGACAACCAGCGGAATCCCAGTAGTTACAAGCAGCATGGCCCCGTACGGCGTGCGCTCCATCCCCGATCGCCTCTTGAAGCCAGAGTTCGTCACCTCGATGGGGTATCTGTCACCCAAGACTCTCGCCCGCCGGGCTACCGTCGACACCGCCAGTACCAGATCCGCGGGCCTCACGTTTAGCGAGGTGACCGATTTTTCATGCACCCAACTCATCGGACGAGCTCTCGACGTGCCGACGAGCAGCTCCAGTTCCAAGCAATCTGCAACCAGTTCTGACTCCACGGGCTTAGTGCTCCCCGCCGCCGCCTGACGATGAACTGCGCAAAGAGTCGACCGAGGTCTGCAACTCCTCGAGCAAGACTTGCACATCGCCGTCGTCGGCATGGTCGGCGATGTCAATCTCGGCTGCCTGGAGCGAGTTGCGGGCGGCACGCAACCGCTTGAGCAACCGCGCGCGCGTGTCCATGTCCGCATCGTCAATCTTCTGGAGCGCTACGGCCAAGGAGTTGCCCGCACGCAGTGCCGCGAGCCCGACGGGCGAACTGATCGCCCCTCCGAGCTTGTTGATGTCCCGCGAGTCCATCAGAACCTTGTCCGCCTTCGTGGTCCCGAACACCCACCCCAGCAGTTCCTTCAACTCGCTCGCCCGTTCGGAAGGAACTGGCTCCGCACCAGGCGAAAGGCGCGACCCTAACGGCGCACCAACAAAATCTCGCAACTTCGTGTTGCTCATTGCGACGGTTAGCAACGAAAAAGCCTCCTCCACGGGACCAGTCTCGATGCCGAGGCCGGCTGCTTGCTTTGCGATAGCCTGCTCTCGATACAGATTTCCGGCGCGGGTCTTCTCGATCCCAATCATCTTGGCTACCGCTGCGAAGGGGAGGCCATCGTCGTCAACTAGCTTCGCGACATATCGCGCTTGGGCGAACGGTGTCCAGCTCAAGATGCCTGAGATGTGCCTAAATCCGATGATGGGGACCACGGTTTCCCGTGACTCTACAACCACGACGGGTACCGCGGTCGCCAAAGACAACTCAGCCTTCATGGCGAGAAGGTCCCAGCGATCGGGGCTTGGAAACTGGCTTCGGATGGAAGCGTTTGCCAGTCCGATCAGTGCGGTAAGACGCCGGTTACCCTCAACGACGATCCACGCACCGTCCTCCGATTCGCTTGGTACGGCGATCAAGGGCTCGGATGCAAAGAACCCGTGACTCGCGATTGATTCAGCTACCGCGTAGGCTTCGAAACCGAGCTCGAGGTCTACCGCGAGGTCTTCCTGTGACGCACCCTTCAACATCTCAGGCAGCCGCGGGTTTTCAGGATCGAGCCGCAGGTCTCTGATTGCGATGTGCTCCTGCGTGCCCAATCTTCGATCCACCGCGTCAGTCATCTTCCTGCCTCCGGGCTGTCTGCATATCGGTGAGACGAATTGCTAAAGTGTGGACAGGAGCCATGTCTTGAAATTTCGGCACAACGAAGTGGACTTGAACGGCAACGGACGACGACCCACCTGGCGGTGTGGCGCGATCCCCGGGATATCCGTCCATCCGATGCGAGGTATCCCTGCCTTGGAACAGGTTTACGAAGCCTAGCTCGTCCCACTTGCGGGCGCGCGGGCCATCCCTCTGATCATCCATGAGCAGAACTGGAACGGTGGTCCCCCCGTCCATTCTTTTCAGGTGATCAAGTATGTCTTCACGGCGCCAACCCGCGCTGTACGAACTAAGCCGCCAAGGCTCAAGCAGATCGCTCAATATCTCATCCAGGGTCGCGTGAAGCGTTCGAAAAGCAAGTCTGCCAAACTGCACCCGATCGGCCTTGAGCAAGCCTAGCCTGCTGATGAGCGCCCCATTTACACTCCGGTCGGCCGGGGCCATGCTGGGTTGCCGCAGCGAGTGCCAGCCGTCGCCCGAAGCGTTGAATCTGTTTAGCGCACCAATAACGCCCGCCCGCGTGGGCTGCGCTTGGGTCGGTAGAAGAAGCCCGACTTCTCGTGCCCACCTGTGGACCGATCCTCCCCTGTCCAGGACGTCACGCAAACGCGCCCGCAAGTCGTACTCCGTGAATACGGTCTCCCGGAGGACCTTTAGCGTGCGCGGTGTGGCAAAAAACTGGCAGTAGGGCAGCAGCTCACCCCGGTACCCAAAGGCTCGGGCCCGCTGCTCCAAGGTGTCGACCTGGCTACTGGCTGGTCGGTTCATATACGTGACAGTGAGCCCCTCGACGGTAAAGCCCCGGTCAAGTTTGCTTCCACCGACGAGAATGTGAACAGGAGAAGCATTCCACTGGATCGCCTTGACGGCCGACTCCGAGTTCACCAGCCAACAGGTAGCCTCTCGCAGGGCGCGCCGCAGGTGAGGCAGCAACTGAACCGGATCCGGCAGGAGGGCACCCACCGTGACCAAGCGTGCGTACTCGTCGCGAAGGCCCCTCTCCACGTCGCCGAACACAACTGCGGCGTCGGTGCTCGCTGTCCACTTCTTCAGCACGCGCTGAAGAAGAAAGAAGTATCGATCCTGGACGTTGTTCCGTTGGGTGGAGTGGACAAGGAGACTCACCGGCTCCAGTCCTTCGTTCCGCCAGAGCAACGACGCAGCGCCAACCAGAAAGTTGGCGAGTGCGGCTTCAAGGCTGCGTGGCAGTCGCTGCGGGAGAACCTTCGGGGCCTGCTCATCGCTAGTCGGGATCGGCCTAATAACTGTCGGGGCGTGATCGACGAAAAACTCGCGTCCCCCCATGTACCCCGGACCCGGCTGCAAGAAGGTGACAAAATGAGGGAGTAGATGGTCATTGAGGTCGAGCAGCAGTGGCGCGTACGGCGTTGCTGTGTACTGGATGTACATATGAGTGTCGAGTACTGAGCGCAGCCCCGAGATCGCAGCATATGTGGCACTCTCCCCGCCCTTCTTCACCGCGGTGTTGAGGGATGCCTGATCCGCCTCGTCATCGATGACCAGCACGGGGCAGTCGGTAAGGTTCGCGTGGCCGAACGCAGAGGCAAGGTCGCTTATACGTTTAGCGTGCTTAATGGTTGGTACTAGAAGAATCCGACCGCGAGCCAACTCGCTGGCGACTCGCTGCCCGCCGGATGACCCCTTGAGCCCTCCAACCTCCTGCCACTTGTAGTCGCGTCGCCCTTCTATGAGCGCGTCACGGATTCGTCTTCCATTCTGATCGACAAGAATGTTCGTTCTGCCGAGAAGGGCGACGATGATCCGGTAGCCGGCGTCTGCTGCTGCCGCCGCTAGGCCGATGATGTTGGTGGTCTTGCCCGACTGGACGTATCCAAGGGCGAGCCCAGTGATCATGTCCGGCTTCTCACCAAGGGGCCCATGGGACAACACCTCATCCACGGACTCCCACAGTGCAACTCTCGCCGGCTCCGTGATGAACTCCGCGATTATTCGGTCGTAACGTTCACGTTCAGGTGCTCCCCTACCCTGAGGGCTCACAGCAGGGTATCCGCGTGCCGGGCCGCGGAGTCTCGGGATCTCGCCGCAGCGAAGACGAGTGCTCGGTCTACAGAAGAAGGCACGACAAATAACCTATCCGAACAGCGTTCATACCCCAAGCCGGTCGGCCCCCGTCGCACGAAGAGTAAGTACGAAGCCTGCCAACTGATCCCAGCGCCGCGAACAAGCCCCACCAACGTCAGGGTGCCTAGGTGTTGCGATGTCGGTCCCGCCGGTATCCCGTGAGCCACTACGGATCGAATCTTCACTTCGGAGTTTGACGAAGAGCGTCGGGATTGGGGGCGAGCATCTCTGGCTCATCGCTCGTCTGGAAACGGCGACCTAACGGCGGGCCAGCAGCCCCAGTACTTTCTACCACGGCGGTTACGGCACCCCGTGGGACAGGATGTGTAAGCGGAGACCGAGATTGCCCGGTTGCGCGCCCACCGTTTCGACGCTTCGGGGACAAGACCTAAGGGGTTGAACGGCCAAGGTCTCGGTTCGGCACAGGAGTCGACCAGTCGGGTCCAGCAGCTGATCACCGACCCACCCCGCACACTGGGCGCATGACTGACCTCTCCCCGCGCACCTTCTCAGCCGCATCCTGATCAACCGCTCCCCCGCCGACGTCTACGACCTGGTCGCCGACGTCGCCTGCACCGGCGAGTGGAGCCCCGTCTGCGTGGCCTACTGGTGGGACGAGGCGGGCCCGGCCGAGGTGGGCAAGTGGTTCAGCGGGCGCAACGTCACCCCGGAGCGCACCTGGGAGGCCCGCTCGCAGATCACCGTCGCCGACCGCGGCCGCGAACCGGCCTGGGCGGTCGGCGCGCAGATCGCCGACCGCACCGCGGCCGCGCACCGGGGCATTCCCGTCACCCTCGCGGCCATCAAGAACGTCGCTGAACGGGGCTGAGCCGGGACCGCCTTGGTGCACCGGCAGGGCGCGCATCCCCTACTGTGCCTGCATGGCAGCCGATGAGCAGGTTCTCGCGTCCTACATCCAGGCGTGGCGCAGCAGCGCTGACGACGTGCTGGAGCTGCTGCGCTCCCTGGACGCTGACGACTGGAGCCGGCCCACCGACCTGGCCGGCTGGGACGTGCACGCCGTCGCCGCGCACCTGGCCCACATCGAGGCCGAGCTGGCCGGTGTGCCGCAGCCGCGGGTGGACGTGCCCGACCTGCCGCACCTCACCGGGAAGATGTCGCGCTACACCGAGTCCGGCTGCATCGCGCGCGTCGACTGGACGCCGGGACAGATCATCGACGAGCTCGACTCCTCGGTTCAGGCGCGCGCCAAGAGCCTCGCCGCCAACCCGCCCAGCGACGCCGCCTCGCCCGCAGCGGTGACCCCGGGCGGGACCCCGTGGAGCTGGGAGGTGCTGCTGAGCAACCGCGTGGTGGACATGTGGATGCACGAGCAGGACATCCGGCGCGCCGTGGGCCGGCCGGGCCACCTGGACACCGCTGGTGCCGCGCACTGCGTCGGGGTGTTTTCCCGCGCCCTGCCCGTCGTGGTCGGCAAGCGGGTGGCACCCCCCGCCGGCACCGTCGTGGCGCTGGAGGTGTCCGGTCCGCACGGGTTCACCGCCGCGGTGGAGGTCGGCGAGGACGGCCGCGCCCGCACTCCGCAGCAGCCGCCCAGCTCGCCCACCGTCAGCCTGGCCATGGACACCGAGACCTTCACGATGCTCGGCGGTGGGCGCCGCAGCCCGGACGCGATGTCCGACCGCCTCACCATCGGCGGCGACCAGACTCTCGTCCTGCAGGTGCTCACCGCGCTGGCCGTGACTCCCTGACGGCAGGCTTTCGAGACGCTGACCAGCAGGAACACAGAAAACCGGATCTTCGGACACCTTCCGCGCAGGGGTCGCCATTCGTGTGGGCAACCGCTGCGAGCCTCCGTAGCCTCGACCGCATGCAGCGACCCAGGGCAGTCGGGGCCGGCCTTGCCGGTTGTGCACTTCTCACCGCGGGCCTTCTCGCAGCGGCACTGCTCGCCGCGATCCTGCCGCAGGCACGCTCGGCCGCCCCCGCGGATCCCGCCCCGCCCCGGGCCGGATCCAACCCCGTGACCGCTGCCGCTGCCGGTCCCCTGGCGGGCAAGCTCGTGGTGCTCGACCCCGGACACAACGGGGGCAACGCGGACAACCCCGACCCCCTCGACGAGCGGGTGCCCAACGGACGCGGCGGCACAGCCGGGTGCAACAGCACCGGGACCTCCACCGACGACAACTACGCCGAGCACGCCTTCAACTGGTCGGTGGCGCAGCACGCCCGGTCCCTGCTGGAGGACCAGGGGGCGTCCGTGCGGCTCACCCGGGGCGACAACGACGGCGTGGGCCCCTGCGTGGACCGCCGGGCCGCGATCGGCAACACCGCCGGCGCCGACGTGGTGGTGAGCATCCACGCCGACGGTGCCGACTCCGACGAGCACGGCTTCCACGTGATCTACAACGACCCGCCGCTCAACGACGCCCAGGCCGGACCCGCGGTGCGGCTGGCCTCCGTGCTGCGCGACGCCATGGTGGAGCAGGGCCACCAGCCGGCCACCTACCTGGCCGGTGCGGGCATCGCCACCCGCGACGACCTGGCCAACCTCAACCTCTCCACCCGACCCACCGTCCTCATTGAGTGCATCAACATGCGCAACCCGGTGGAGGCCGAACGGGCGGCCAGCGAGGAGGGTCGCGCCGACTACGCCCGCGGCATCGCCGAGGGGATCCGGCAGTACCTGGCCGGGGGCTGAGGCGTCGACCCGTAGTGTCCCCCGCGTGCTGACCAGGCGCGGGGCGGGCGGGCTCGTGCTGGCGGCCGTCCTGCTCACGGGCTGCCAGGGCGCGCAGACCCCCGCACCCGCCGAGGCACCGGCTCCGCTGACGACGGAGCTGTCCGTCCCCGCACCCAGCCCGCCGCCGGCCCCTGCCGCAAGCTCCGCCGCGCCGGCCGTGCGTCCGCTCACCGGAAAGCTGGTGGTGCTGGACCCGGGGCACAACGGCGGCACCGACCCCGCCGCCCTCAACGCGCAGGTGCCCAACGGTCGCGGCCGCACCAAGGCCTGCAACACCACCGGCACCTCCACCGCCGAGGGTTACGCCGAGCACGCGTTCACCTGGGCGCTGGCCCAGCAGGTGCAGCAGCTGCTGACCGCCCAGGGCGCGACGGTGCGCCTCACCCGCGACAGCGACAGCGGGCTGGGCCCGTGCGTGGACCAGCGCGCCGCCGCCGGTGCCGGTGCGGACGTGGTGGTGAGCCTGCACGGCGACGGGGCACCGCCCAGCGGCCGCGGGTTCCACGTGGCGTACTCCGCCCCGCCCCTGAGCGCCGTGCAGAGTGGCCCGTCGGTCCGGCTGGCCACCACGATGCGTGACGCGATGGTGGCCGGTGGGCTCACCCCGTCCACCTACCTGGGCAGCGACGGGCTCAACCCGCGGTCCGACCTCGCCGGGCTGAACCTCGCCACCGGCCCCGCCGTGCTGGTGGAGTGCGCCAACCTGCGCAACCCCGCCGAGGCTGCCGCGGTGTCCACCCCTGCTGGTCGCACGCCCTACGCGCGGGCCATCGCCGACGGCATCACCCGCTTCCTGACCACCGGCTGACCCCTGAGCGCGAGGAAGCCCCCCGCCGCGTTCGGCAGGGGGCTTCCTCGTGCAGTGCTCAGACCAGAGTGGTCAGCTCACGGCGACCGAGGGCGGGAAGCGGTCCCACACGCGGTGGGCGGAGAGCAGCTCCAGCACCCCGGCCAGCACGGCCTCGGCGTTGTCACCGACCACGACACCGGGCGTGCCCGGGACGCAGCCGGCCAGCGCCAGCGCCTGCTCGGCCTGGCCCCAGCCACCGATCGCCTTGGCGTGGCGGAAGGCCTCGCCCAGCATCAGCGTGACCCGGGGGTCGACGGTGTCGCTGAGGTGCGCCGGGTCGCCGGCCTTGGCGTCCAGGTTGTCCGTCGCGTCCGGAGCCACCGCGGGCGCACCCGCCAGCAGGATCGCGTCGAACTCGACGGAGCGGGCGGTGAGGAAGGTGCGCTGCGGCACGATCGTGTCCTTGCCCGTGCCCACCGCCCCGCCACGCGGGCCGATGACCAGCGGGACCATGCCGGCCTGCTGGATGGCGTCGCGCACCGTGGCGACCGCACCGAGGTCGCTGCTGTCGTCGGCGATGATGCCGATGATCCGGCCGTCAGACGGCCAGGTCTGGCCGATCTGGCTCAGCGCCGGGCTGGCCACCACGTCCGGCAGGTCCGCCGTCGGCGACGGCACGGGCATGCCGAGGCCGGTGGCCACGCCGGCGCACAGCACCGGGTCGACGTTGGCCAGCACCTGCAGGGTGCGCTCACGGACCGGGGTCTCGTAGCACTTGCCCAGCTCGAAGGTGAAGGACTGGATGATGTGCTCCTGCTCCACCGCGCTCATGCTCTTCCAGAACAGCCGAGGCTGGGTGAAGTGGTCGTCGAAGGACACCGGCAGCGCCCGGACCTTGGTGGCGTCGGGGGCCATCGGCTGCGGCACCTCGATGAAGGCGCCGCTGGCTGCGTCCGCCTCGGCGGGGTTGCCGCCGTCGAGGGAGTTGGGCCGGTAGGGCGCCACGCCACGGTGCACGGCGTGCTGGTGGAAGCCCTCCCGGAACATGTCGTTGACCGGCACGTGCGGCCGGTTCACCGGGATCTGGTTGAAGTTCGGTCCGCCCAGCCGGGTCAGCTGCGTGTCCAGGTAGGAGAAGTTGCGGCCCTGCAGCAGCGGGTCGTCGGTGCCGTCGATGCCGGGCACCAGGTGACCGGTGTGGAAGGCGATCTGCTCGGTCTCGGCGAAGAAGTTCGTGGTGTTGCCGTTGAGGGTCAGCTTGCCGATCGGCTGAACCGGGGCGAGCTCCTCGGGCACGATCTTCGTCGGGTCGAGCAGGTCGATGCCCTCGAAGGTCTGCTCCGGGGTGTCCGGGAAGACCTGCACGCCGAGCTCCCACTCGGGGAACGCGCCGCTCTCGATGGCGTCGGCCAGGTCGCGACGGTGGAAGTCGGGGTCGACACCGGCCGTCAGCTGCGCCTCCTCCCACAGCTGGGAGTGCACGCCCAGCTTGGGCTTCCAGTGGAACTTCACCAGCGTGGTCTCACCCTCGCCGTTGAGCAGGCGGAAGGTGTGGACGCCGAAGCCCTCCATGGTCCGGTAGGAGCGCGGGATGGCGCGGTCGGACATCTGCCACATGACGTGGTGGGTGGCCTCGGTGTGCAGCGAGACGAAGTCCCAGAACGTGTCGTGCGCGCTCTGGGCCTGCGGGATCTCGCGGTCCGGGTGGGGCTTGGCCGCGTGGATGATGTCCGGGAACTTGATCGCGTCCTGGATGAAGAACACCGGGATGTTGTTCGCGACCAGGTCGAAGTTGCCTTCCTGGGTGTAGAACTTCGTCGCGAAGCCTCGGGTGTCGCGCACCGTGTCGGCGGAGCCGCGGTTGCCGACGACCGTGGAGAAGCGGACGAAGACCGGGGTCTCCACGTCCTTGGCCAGGAAGCCGGCCTTGGTCAGGTTGGTGGCGGTGCCGTAGGACTGGAAGACGCCGTGCGCTCCCGTGCCGCGGGCGTGGACCACGCGCTCCGGGATGCGCTCGTGGTCGAAGTGCATGATCTTCTCGCGGAAGTGGTGGTCCTGCATGAGCAGGGGCCCACGCGGCCCGGCCTTGAGCGAGTGATCGGTGTCGGGCAGCCGGACGCCGGTGGCGGTGGTGAGGTACTCCCCGCCCTGCCCGCGCGCGTCGGCGGGGCCGTCGAGCGGCTTGCCGGTGGGCGAGCCCAGCGCGGGCTCGGTCTGGTCAGGCTTGGTGGGAAGCGGCGGCACCGGAGCGGTGGGCTCCTCGACCGTCGGCACTCCGCTGCCCGGCGCGCCGGGAATCGGCTCCGGGGGTACTGCCTTGGACTTGTCGAACATCAAGACCTCCAGCTCTCAGGCATGTCAGGGACATCTCTGGGGACAGTCAATGAGCGTTAGTCCGCACGTCCGATGACGGACGCGGCAAACGTGGGGACGCTGTGTGCTCAACGTCGGCTCTGATCAGATCACAGATCGACCGGGCGGACCCAGCGAAGCCCGACCGGAAGTGTTGCGCCACACGCGTGAAGTCGAGTCAGCGCCGGCCGGCGAGCTCGGGGTAGCGGGGGCCGGGAGGCGGCTGGATCCCGGCGGCCGGACGCCCGGGAAGGCACGCCACGGCAGCCAGCGCCACCGAGGCGACGTCCTCCACCAGCGCGGCCTGCCAGTCCGGCATCCGCCCCGCAGCCCAGCTGCGCCAGGCCGCGCCCGCGTGCGAGCCGGCGAAGGCGCCCAGTGCTCCCACCGTCGCCGGCACCAGCGGTTGCGCGTGCTCCCGCCGGGACAGGGCGACCGCCCCCGCGCCGCCGCTGGCCACTCGGCCGGCCAGTGCGGGAGGCGCCAGCCGGCTCGGTGTGGTGGGCAGCTTGTCCATCACCATCTCGCCGGCCACGCCCAGCACGGCGCCTCCGCGAGCCAGCCCCCCGGTGCGACGGCTGGACAGGGCCGGCCCGGCCAGCCCGAGCGAGCTGCGCCCTCCTGCCGCCACACCCAGCAGGGCCGAGCGGGTGAGCAGGCCGGCGGAGGCCCTGGTGGGGGCAGTGCCGACGCGCTCGGCAGGGGTGGGCTGGGCGTGGATCACCGAGCGCACCGCCAGCCCGTAGGCCAGGTGCGGCACCACGTCGCTCGCCCAGTCGCGGCCGCTCCAGGTGCGCGGGTCGCTCACCCGCAGCGCCGCCATGCCCAGGTCGCTCACCGCCATCGCCGCCGCGCCGGTGGCCACCGCACCCAGCGGCGCCGGGGGCGCGAAGCCGGCTGCCCGCGCCACGCTGGCCGCCACACCCACCGCCACGCCGGTGGCGATGCCGCTGAGCGCCCCGAGGGCGGTGCGGCGGTTGTCCCTGGTGGGCGCGTCCCCGGGGATGACCAGCCCTGCCTTGTCGGTGAGCGTGTCCACCGTGCGCTCGGGCGTGCTGCTGGCCGGCCGCCCGCGCACCGCCATGTCCAGGTAGGTCACCGCGTTGAGCGCGGCCACGCCGGCGCCTCCGGCCAGCAGCCCGCGCTTGATCACTGTGGCACCCATGGACGTGCTCCTTCTCCTCGGCGGGGGCCAGGCCCGGTGGAGACCGGACCCGGTGGTGCCCCACACCTTGCCCGGCGCCCTCGGTGCGCGCACGCCGACACGGTCGCCGCCCACAGGATCCACAAAGGACTGTCGGGGGGACTCAGGCGGGCCGTGGTGCCCTCACCCGGCGCTGCGGCACAGGGCGTCGGCGGCGTCCAGGGCCGCGCCCAGCCGCTGCGGCTGCAGCTGCACCAGGGTGGTCGAGCCATCGGCGCCGCTGGGCAGCCGCGCGACGGCCTGGGCGTCGAGGTCGTCCACGGCCGCCACCACCTCACCGAACACCGGCGCCGCCGTGGGGGCCGCGGCCGCGGCGTCGGTGGCGCCCTGGCGCACGCCGAGCAGCACGAACGCCGGAGCCGACGCCAGCACGGGCTCGGCCGCCGAGGTGACCACCTGCCGAGCGATCGTCGACGCCGCTCTGTAGCGGGCACAGGCCTGGGGCAGGCCCGGAGCGGCGGTTGGGCTGGTGGTGGGTGCAGCGCTCGCGGGGGCGGGTTGGCTCGTCTCCGAGCCGCCGCTGCCACAGGCCGACAGCACCACGAGCCCAGCCACCACCGGCAGGAGCACTCGTCCGTCCATGATCCTCGGTCGCCGCATGATCATTGTTCGCGGCGAGGACCCGCAGCGGTTCGGCGAGCAGGCTGCTCCCCGCACGCAGCCACCTGGACGGCGGCGCCCAAATCCCCAGCGCCTAGACGGCAGCCTCGAGGCGAGACAGCGCGACCAGCCGCGACGTCGCCCGCAGGTACTTCTTGCGGTAGCCGCCGTTGAGCATCTCCTCGGTGAAGATCTTGTCCAGCGGGGCACCGGAGACGGTGACCGGGATGTCGGCGTCGTAGAGCCGGTCGGCGAACACCACCAGCCGCAGCGCCATCGCCTGGTCGGCAGCGGCGTGCACGCCGGAGAGGTGCACAGCCGGCAGGTCGCGGACCAGCGCGCCGTAGCGGGAGGGGTGCAGCGTGGCCAGGTGGGCGCACAGGTCGTCGAAGGAGTCCAGCGTGGCGCCGGGGATGGCCTCCGCGGCGGCCACCAGCTCCTCCTCGGAGACCGGGTCGGGCGCCGGCGGCAGGTCGCGGTGGCGGTAGTCGGGCCCGTCCACGCGCAGCACCGTGAAGCGGTCGGACATCGTCTTGATCTCGCGCAGGAAGTCCTGCGCGGCGAAGCGGCCCTCACCGAGCTGGCCGGGCAGCGTGTTGGAGGTGGCCGCGACGTTGACGCCGGCGGCGCTCAGCTCGGCGAGCAGGCGCGTGATGACCATCGTGTCGCCCGGGTCGTCCAGCTCGAACTCGTCGATCGCCAGCAGGCGGTGGGTGGACAGCCGCTCCACGGTGGCCGCGAAGCCGAGCGCCCCCACCAGGTGGGTCAGCTCGACAAAGGTCCCGAAGGTCTTCGGGCTGGGCACCTCGTGCCACAGCGAGGCGAGGAGGTGGGTCTTGCCCACGCCGAAACCGCCGTCGAAGTACAGACCCGCACCGGTGACAGTCTTGGCCTTGCGGCCGAACAGACCCCGCTTGCCGGTCTGCTGCTCGTTGATCTGCCGGGCGAAGGCCTGGGCGGCCTCCACGGCCGCCGTCTGGCTCGGCTCGTCCGGGTCGGGGCGGTAGGTCTCGAAGCGCACGTCACCGAAGCGTCCCGGGGGCACCATGGCGGCGACCAGCTCGTCCTGGTTCAGGTGCGGACGGCGGTCGACGAGGTGGTCAGGCATCCACCCAGAATATCGGCGTGGTGTGATCAGGGACGTGCGAAAAATGCTGTCCGCCGGTGAGTCGTTGACCACACCAGGCGCTGCCGACTCAAACCAGGCCGACCTGTCCGACGCCGAGCTGCGGGCGCTCTACGCCTACCCGCCGGAGCTGGTGCGGCCCTGGGTGCGGGTGAACTTCGTGAGCAGCGTGGACGGCGCGGTGAGCGTGGACGGTCGCACCGCCGGGCTGGCCACCCCGTCGGACCAGAAGGTGTTCGCGCTGCTGCGCGAGCTGGCCGACGTCATCGTGGTGGGTGCGGGCACCGCGCGGGCGGAGGGCTACCGCGGGGCCCGGACCAACCCGGAGCTGCGCCGCGCCCGGGAGGCCCGCGGCCAGGCGCCCGTGCCGCCGATCGCTGTGGTCACCGCCAGCGGGAACCTGGCCGCCGATGCCCCGCTGTTCACCGACACCACCGTGGCGCCGCTGGTCATCACCACCACCCGCGGTGCCGAGGCTCACGGCGACGCGCTGCGGGCCGCCGGTGCCCAGGTGCACACCGCCGGGGTGGAGCGGGTGGAGCCGGCCACCCTGCTGGCCGTGCTGGCCGAGCAGGGCCTGTACCGGGTGCTCTGCGAGGGCGGACCAACCCTGTTCGGCGACCTGGTGACCGCCGACCTGGTGGACGAGGTGTGCCTGACCACCGCACCGCTGCTCGCCCTGGGCGGCGCCGGGCGCATCGCCACCGGCCCCGCCGGCGAGCCGCGCGGCCTGTCGCTGGGGCACGTGCTCTGCGACGACGACGCCACCATGCTGCTGCGCTGGGTGCGCCGACGCTAGTCTCGGTCGGTGATGGACGAGCCCACCGGCGACCGGCGCCGCAGCAGCCTGCGGGCCCAGCTGCGTGCGCTGCACCCGGACGTCGGTGGTGATCCCGAGCGCTTCGCCGAGGTGCTCGCCACCTACCGCCGCCTGTACGGCCCGGCCGCCGCCGAGCACGACCAGCGGGACTTCCGCGGCGACGTCCAGTTCACCTCCCGCCGCCGGGGTGCCCGGGCGGTGCTGGACGCCTGCGCCCACCCGGTGCGCACCCTGCACCGCCGGCGCCACGCCCCGCCTCGCGTGCGCTGAGCGCTCACCGCGGGCACACCCACGTTCTGGCATGCTGCCGGCGTGAGACGCGTCCCCGTGATCGTGCTGGCGGCAGCGCTGGTGACCGCCGCCGTCGCCGGGTGCAGCGCCGGCCCCTCCGACCGTCCCACCATCGCCGTCCGCAGCGATGCGCCGGCCTCCCCGAGCCCCAGCCCGAGCCCCGCCGCCGTCCCGCCGCTGCAGGCCCCGGTCACCGACCTCACCTGGCGCAGCTGCTCCAGCACCTGGCTGCAGCAGACCTCCCCCGCGCCGCTGCCCGCCGGGGTGACGCTGGAGTGCGCCACGCTCACGGCGCCGGTGGACGACCAGCTGCCGGACAGCCTCAGCCTGGGACTGGTGCGGGCCCGCACCGCCGACACCCCCCGCGAGGCGGCGCCGGTCGTGCTCACCACCGGCGCGGACGAGCCCTCCGGCACCGCCCTGGCGCGGTGGGCCCGGGCTGACGGAGCCGCGCTGCTGGCCCAGCACCCGGTGGTGGCGCTGGATCGTCGCGGCCTGGGCACCTCCGACCCGGTGTCCTGCCTGTCCGCCGCCCAGCGCACCGACATCACCACCGTGGACGCCTCCGGCCCCGACCCTTCCGCGCTGGACACCATCCAGCAGCTGGGTCGCACCAGCACCCAGTCCTGCACCGACGTGCTGAGCCCGGCGGAGCTGGGGTACGACGCCGCCCACGCCGCCGGCGACCTGGAGGTGCTGCGGACGGCATGGAAGGTGGACCGGCTGGCGCTGCTGGGCCTGGGCGACGGCGCCGCCGTGGCGCTGCGCTACAGCATCGCCCACCCCGACCACGTGTCGCGGCTGGTGCTGGACTCCCCCGCCTCCTACGGAGCCGACGCCGCCACAATGGCCAAGGAGCAGGCCACCGGCGCTGAGGCGGCGCTGCGGGCGTTCAGCACCCAGTGCGCGGCCACCCAGTGCCCCGCCGGGCCGGACGCCACCGCCACCGTGCTGGACGTGCTCAACCAGGCGCGCGCCCGCAACGGCCTGCCGGCGGCCGGGGGCAGCCTCGCCGCCGGGGCCATCCCCGGCCTCCTCGCTCGGGCGCTGTCCAGCCCCGACGGGGCGCGGGCCCTGCCGGCGGCGCTGGAGCGGGCCCGGGCCGGCGACGGCACCGCGCTGGCACAGCTGGGCTCCACCGGCGCGCCGCCGGGGCAGGTGGACGCCGAGCTCGTCGCCCGGTGCAGCGACGTGGCGCTGCGGCCCTCCGCCGAGCAGGTCTCCACCCTGCTGGCCCAGTGGCGCACCGAGATGCCGGTGTTCGGCGCCGACGCAGCGGCCCGGCTGCTGCTGTGCCTGTCCTGGCCCACCCCCGCCACCGCCCCACAGGTGCGTGAGCTCGGCGCCGTCCCGCCGGTGCTGGTGCTGGCACCCGCCGCCGACCCCGTCGCCGGGCCCAGCGGCGCCCCGGCCGCAGTGACCAGCGTGCAGCAGGCCGGCAGCGACGCCACCCTGGTGCGCTGGCAGGGCTACGGCCACCCGGTGCTGCCGGCGTCGGCCTGCGCACGCACTGCCGTGGCGGCCTACCTGGCTGACGGCACCCGCCCGCAGGCAGGCACCATCTGCCCGGCGTAGCGCTACGGTGGACCGCATGAGCGTCACCGGCCCCGACCCCGGCCGGGACGAGGACTGCCCGCTGGACCCACCGCTGCCGCCCGGCCGGTTCGCCGACGACCTGGTGGGCCTGGATCCCGACGACCCGGACGCGCAGGCCTTCGCCGCCCACCTCGACCGCATCGAGCGCTCCCGCCCCAGCTTCACCGTGGAGGGCTACCTCGCCGGGGTCGGCGACTTCGCCACCTCAGCCAACCGGGCGGGTGGGCTGCGGCGGCTGGTGGCCGTGACGGTGGTGGCGCTGGTGCTGCTGGGCGTGCTCTACGCGGTGTGGAACGCCCTCGTCGCGATCTCAGGGATGCTCTAGCGGCCCTGGGCCGTTTGCGCGGCCATCGATCGGCCCGATTGCGCCCAGAGTGAAGCGCCCACCTCCCCGGTGCGCGCACCGCGACGGCCGGACTAGCGTGGTCGCCATGAAAGACACGCACGCCACCCCTTCCGTCGTGCTCTCCGAGCAGGAGTGGAAGGAGAAGCTGACCCCCGCCGAGTACGAGGTGCTGCGCAAGGCGGGCACCGAGCGCCCGGGGGTGGGCGAGTACACCGACACCACCACCACCGGCGTCTACGAGTGCCGCGCCTGCGGCGCCGAGATCTTCCGCAGCGACACCAAGTTCGAGTCGCACTGCGGCTGGCCGTCCTTCTTCGCGCCCTCGGGCACCGACGCGGTGATCCTGCGCGACGACAGCACCCTGGGCATGAAGCGGACCGAGGTGATCTGCGCGTCCTGCCACAGCCACCTGGGCCACGTCTTCGAGGGTGAGGGCTACGCCACCCCCACCGACCAGCGCTACTGCATCAACAGCATCTCCATGCGCCTGGTGCCCAAGGAGAACGCCCAGCAGACCCCGGAGGCCTAGCCGGTACTCCCCAGAAAGACACAGCACCGCGCGGCAGGCCCGCGCGGTGCTGTGTTGTCTGGAGGCTGGCGGCGAGTGGCGCCGCTCAGGGCAGGTGCGAGACCAGCTCCGCCACCGGCACGCGCGGTCCGGTGAAGAACGGGACTTCCTCGCGCACGTGGCGCCGGGCGTCGGTGGCGCGCAGGTCACGCATGAGGTCCACGATGCGGTGCAGCTCGGGAGCCTCGAAGGCGAGCAGCCACTCGTAGTCGCCCAGTGCGAAGGAGGGCACGGTGTTGGCGCGGACGTCGGCGTAGCCGCGGGCGGCCTTGCCGTGGTCGGCCAGCATCTGGCGGCGCTCGGCGTCGGGCAGCAGGTACCACTCGTAGGAGCGGACGAACGGGTACAGGCACAGGTACTTGCCCGGCTCCTCCCCGGCGATGAAGGCCGGCAGGTGGCCCTTGTTGAACTCGGCAGGGCGGTGCAGGGCCGCGTTGGACCACACCGGGTCGCTCGCCCGGCCCAGCGCGGTGTCCCGACGCAGCCCGGAGTAGGCCTCCTGCAGCTGCTCGATGGTCTCGGCGTGGGTCCAGATCAGCCAGTCGGCGTCGGCCCGCATGCCGGCGACGTCGTAGATCCCGCGGACCACGACGCCCTTGCCCTCCAGGGAGTCCAGGAACTCCTGCGCCTCCTGCGCCACGGCGGCGCGGTCGTCCCCGAGAGCACCGGGGCGCGTCTTGAAGACCGAGAACATGGTGTAGCGGATCTGCGAGTTCAGCGCTGCGTAGTCGAGGTGTGCCATGGGGCCTATCGTGCCACCGCGGTCGAGCCCTCGGCACAGGTGGTGACGTGCTGCACGACACGCTCGGCGGCCGCCCGACCGGTGGCGATGCAGGCGGGCACGCCCACCCCGTGCAGCATCGATCCCGCGACGGCCAGCCCGGCCACCGCCGCCACCGCGTCCTCGATCTCCGCCACTCGGTCCAGGTGGCCGGGTCCGTACTGGGGCAGTCCCCCGCCCCAGCGCTGCACCACGGCGCCCAGCGGGACCGCGGTGATGCCGTGCACCTGCTCGAGGTCGGCCCGCACCTGGGCCAGCAGCGTGGCGTCGTCCACCTGCAGCGCCGCGGCGTCGCCGTAGCGACCCAGCGACGCCCGCAGCCGCAGCACCCCGTCGCCACCCAGGTGCGGCCACTTGCGGCTGGAGTGGGTGAAGGCCTTGGCGTGCAGCGCCTCCCCGGTGGCCACCAGCAGCCCCGACGTCGGCGGCAGCTGGGCGTCCACCTGCTCCCCGTCGTAGGCCAGCCCCACCACCACGCAGGAGGCGAGGGGGATGCCGGCGGCCGCGTGGGCCGCGCGCGGCGCCACGTCGGTGAGCAGCCGGCGGGCGGCGGGGGCGGGCACGGCCAGCACCACGGCGTCGAAGCGCTCGCGGCCGGCGTCCGCGGTGTCCACCCACCAGCCGGTGGCGTCGGTACCGACCGCGGTGACGGTGCAGCCGGTGCGCAGCCGGGCGGCGGCGGCCTCGCGCAGCGCCTCGAGCAGGCTGGTGTAGCCCTCGCGCAGCGCCCCGAACACCGGAACCCCGGGCTGGGGCTGCGGTGCCGCCTGCGCGGCCGCGGCGGTGAGGCTGGGGGCACCGGCGTCCAGGGCCGCGGCCACCGCGGGCACGGCGGCGCGCAGGCCGAGGGAGTCGGCGCTGCCGGAGTACACCCCGCCCAGCAGCGGGTCAACCGAGCGGGCCACCACCTCCGCACCCAGGCGCTCGCGGACCAGCTGCCCGACGGCGACGTCGCTGCCGGGCTCCCAGCGCAGCGGACGCTCGGGCTCGGCGGCCACCTGGCGCAGCGCGTCGTCGCTGAGCAGCCCGCGCACGGAGTCCACGCTGGAGGGGATGCCCATGACGCTGCGCGGGGGCAGGCCGTGCGGGCGGCCCCCGGCAAGCACGCTGGCCGGCACCGCTGCCGGGTGCACCAGCTGCTCAGCCAGACCGAGCTCGGCCAGCAGCGCCGGCACCTCGGGGCGGCGGGTGAGGAACGCCTCCGCCCCCACGTCGAAGCCACGTCCAGCCAGCTCCACGGTGCGCAGCACCCCGCCGATCCGCGCGGACTGCTCCAGCACGGTGATCTGCGCCCGCGGTCCCAGCAGGGTGCGCAGCCGCTGCGCCGCGGCCAGGCCGGAGATCCCAGCACCCACCACGGCGACCGAGGCTGAGCCGTGGTGGGTGCTGGGCGCAGACGGGGTGGTCATGCCCCGTGCACCAGCTCCACCACCCGGGTGAGCACGTCGGGGTCGGTGCTGGGCAGCACGCCGTGCCCCAAGTTCATGATGTGGCCGGTGGCCCCGGCAGCGAGCGCGGCGTCGGCGTCGGCCAGCACCCGCGCGACCTCCCGCTGCACGGCCTCGGGACCGGCGAAGAGCACGGCGGGGTCGAGGTTGCCCTGCAGCGCCTTGCCCGGCCCCACCCGGTCGACGGCGGTGCGCAGCGGCACCCGCCAGTCCACGCCCACCACGTCAGCGCCGGCCTCACCCATGGCCCCGAGCAGCTCGCCGGTGCCCACGCCGAAGTGGATGCGCGGCAGCCCGGCGGTGCCGACCGCCTCCAGCACCCGCGCGGAGTGCGGCAGCACGAACTCGCGGTAGTCGGCCAGCGACAGCGCACCCGCCCAGGAGTCGAACAGCTGCACCGCGTCCACGCCGGCCTCGACCTGGGCGGAGAGGAACGTGATGGTGGAGTCGGCCAGCCGGCCCAGGAGGGCGTGCCAGGTGGTGGGGTCGGCGTACATCAGCGCCTTGGTGCGCTCGTGGTTGCGGCTCGGCCCGCCTTCGATGAGGTAGGAGGCCAGGGTGAACGGGGCGCCGGCGAAGCCGATCAGCGGGGTCTCGCCCAGCTCGCCGACCAGCAGCCGCACGGCCTCGGCCACCGGGGCCAGCTGGTCCGGGGTGAGCGGGGGCAGCGCGGCGACGTCGGCACTGGTGCGCACCGGCTCGGCCACCACCGGACCGGTGCCGGCGACGATGTCCAGGTCAATGCCCGCGGCCTTGAGCGGCACCACGATGTCGGAGAACAAGATGGCGGCGTCCACGTGGTGTCGGCGCACCGGCTGCATGGTCACCTCGCACACCAGCTCGGGCGTGAAGCAGGCGTCGAGCATGCCGATGCCCTTCCGCGCCTCGCGGTACTCCGGCAGCGACCGGCCGGCCTGGCGCATGAACCAGATGGGGCGGTGGCTGGGCTGCTGACCGCGCGCCGCCGCCAGCAGCGGTGCGTCCGGCAGCGTGCGGCGGGCCCCGGTGGCGGGGATGACTGAGGTACTACCGTGGCTGTTCATCTCGGGGTCCATGCTGCCATGACGCGAGCCCGGCCCGGCGCCGCCACAGCCCCTCCGGCGCGACGGGTCCGACCGGCGCGCCTCCGGTCCGCGGGACCAGCCCGCGGCTAGCGTCCGTTCGTGTGACGATGTCCGGTGTGCTGGCCCAGCCAGAGGAGTTCCGCAAGGCAGTGTCCGCGCTGTCCGCTGCCTCGGCACGGGACGAGATCGAGCTCGGCCCCATCCGCCCGCCGCAGAAGCTGGCGCCCTACACATACGCCATCGGTGCCGAGGTCGAGGGCGCCGACGGCGAGCACAGCGAGGCGAGCGGCCGCCTGGTGCTGCTGCACGACCCGGACGGCCACGACGCCTGGAACGGCACCCTGCGCCTGGTCGCCTACATCCAGGCCGAGCTGGACGCCGACACCGCCAACGACCCGCTGCTGCCCGACGTGGGCTGGACCTGGCTGCTGGACGCCCTGGTGCAGAGTGGGGCGGACTACACCGCGCTGGGCGGCACGGTCACCGTGACGTCCTCGGTGCGCTTCGGCGACCTGGCCGGTCCGGCCCGCACCAACCAGCTGGAGCTGCGCGCGTCGTGGACGGCGAGCACCCCGGCGCTGGCCGCGCACGCCGACGCCTTCTGCGCTGCGCTCAGCTCGGCCGCCGGCCTGCCCCCGCTCGGCGTCCACTCCCTCCCGCCGCGCCGCGACTGACGCCCCGCACCGTGGTGGCCCCGCACCCGCCCGCAGCGTCGGGCGGCTCGCCCCGCGCCGTAGGGTCTGGTGCCGTGGTCGACAACCCTGAGCAGGCACGCACCGAGACCGACCCGTCCGCGCAGGAGCTGGCGCCCGACGCGGCGCTGGTGCCCAGTGCGGTGCCGCTGCTCACCCCCGCCGACGGCGTGCCCGACCTGGTGACGTCCGCCGGTGCGCTGACCGCGGTCGCCGAGCAGCTGGCTGCCGGCACGGGCCCGGTGGCGCTGGACGCCGAGCGAGCCTCCGGCTTCCGCTACTCCCAGCGCGCCTACCTGGTGCAGCTGCGCCGCCGCGGCGCCGGCTCGTTCCTGGTCGACCCCATCCCCGTTGCCAGTGACATGGCGCCACTGGCCGCCGCGCTGGACGGGCCCGAGTGGGTGCTGCACGCCGCCAGCCAGGACCTGCCCTGCCTGGCCGAGCTGGGCCTGCACCCCGCCTCGGTGTTCGACACCGAGCTGGCCGGGCGCCTCGCCGGCTTCGAGCGGGTGGGGCTGGCCGCGATGGTGGAGCGGGTGCTCGGTCTGGCGCTGACCAAGGGCCACGGCGCCGACGACTGGTCCAAGCGGCCGCTGCCGCACGACTGGCTGGTGTACGCCGCGCTGGACGTGGAGGTGCTGCTGGAGCTGCGCGACGCCCTGGCCGCCGAGCTGGCCGAGCAGGGCAAGACCGAGTGGGCCCGCCAGGAGTTCGAGCACGTGCGCACCGCCGGTGGCCCCAAGCCCAAGCCCGACCGGTGGCGGCGCACCTCCGGGATCCACAAGGTGCGCAAGCCCCGTCAGCTGGCCGCGATCCGCGAGCTGTGGCTGGAGCGGGACAAGGTGGCCGCCGCCCGTGACATCGCCCCGGGCCGGGTGCTGCCCGACGCCGCGATCGTCAGCGCCGCGGTGGCCGATCCCACCGACGTCGGCGCGCTCACCACGCTGCCGGTCTTTGGCGGTCGCGCCCAGCGGCGGCAGGCCCGTACCTGGCTGACCGCGCTGGAGCGGGCCCGCGCGCTGCCCGCCGACCAGCTGCCCACCGTCACCGCCCAGCACGAGGGCCCGCCGCCGGTGAGCCGCTGGTCCGACCGCGACCCCGACGCCGCAGCCCGGATGACCGCCGCCCGCAGCGCGCTCACAACCCTCAGCGAGCAGCACCGGGTGCCGGCGGAGAACCTGCTGCTGCCCGACCTGCTGCGCCGGGTCTGCTGGAGCCCGCCCGCCGACCTGGACGTCGCCGCGGTGGCGGAGGTGCTGCGCGCCGGTGGCGCCCGGCCGTGGCAGCGCGAGCTGCTGGCCGAGCCGCTGGCCCAGGCGCTGCGCAGCACCGCCGACACCGCCGAGGCTGTCCCGGGCAGCAGCTAGCCAGCCGTTTCGGAGCTGCCGGCCGGTCCGGTCGGTGGCGCGGGCGGCAGCGTCACCGTCACCTCCAGGCCCCCACCGGGCACGGGCGCCCCGTGCACGGTGCCCGCGTGCGCCTGCACCACCGCGGCCACGATGGCCAGGCCCAGGCCCGACCCCCGGTGCGCGGTGCGGCCGGTGCCCCCGCGGTGGAACGGCTCGAACAGCGCGGCCACCTCGTGGGCGGCCACGGGCGGCCCGGACGAGGTGACCGTCAGCACCACCGCGCCGGTGGCCGCCACCTCGGTGCGCACCCGCAGCCACCCGCCGGGGACGTTGTGGCGCACCCCGTTCTCCACCAGGTTGCCCACCACCCGGGCCAGCAGTGCCGGGTCCCCGATCGTCGTCGCCGGCTGCAGCTGGCGGGTGACGGTGACCTGGCGCGCAGCCCGCTCCGGCTCCACCGCCGCCAGCGCCGGCGCCACCAGCGGGACCAGGTCCACCCGCTCGTGCACGGCCAGACCTGTCGCGCTGGTGCGGGCCACCATGAGCAGGCCCGCCACCATCGCCTCGGCGCGGTCGGTGGCGTCGCGCAGCACCTCCCCCATCCGGCGCAGCTCGGCGGCGTCGGCGAACGGGTCGGCCAGCGTCACGTCCACCTCGGTGCGCATCACTGCCAGCGGGGTGCGCAGCTCGTGGCTGGCGTCGGCGACAAACCGCTGCTGGGCCTCGAAGGACTGCTGCAGCCGATCGAGCATCCGGTCGAAGGCCTCGGCCAACCGGCCCACCTCGTCGCGGGGACCGGCGGCACCGGCGAGGCGGGTGCGCTCGTGCAGGGTGGTCTGGGACAGCGCCTGGGCCGTGGCGGTCACGTCGGTGAGGGGCCGCAGCACCCGACCGGTCAGCGTCCACGCCAGCAGGGCCGCCGCGGCGACCACCAGCAGCACCGCCACCGAGCCGTGGCCCAGGACGTCGGCCTGGGCCTGGTCGCGCACGGTGGCCAGCAGCACCTCGGGGGTGGTGACCACGCCGTCCACCACCACGGGCGCAGACGCGGGCAGCACCGCCACCGGCGACGAGGTGCGTCCGGCCAGCACCCAGGCCAGCAGCACCAGCACCAGGCTCATCCCCGCGACCAGCGCGGTGGCCAGCAGCGTCAGCCGCAGCCGCAGACCCACGGGGGGCTCAGTCCTGCACGGGCAGGCGGTAGCCCGACCCCACCACCGTGTCGATCACGCCGGGCTCACCCAGCTTCTTGCGCAGGGTCATCATCGTCACCCGCACCGTGGTGGTGAACGGGTCGGCGTTCTCGTCCCACACCCGCTCCAGCAGCTCCTCGCTGCTCACCACCGCGCCCTGCGCGGCCATGAGCACCTCCAGGACGCCGAACTCCTTGCGCGTGAGCTCCACCAGCCGGCCGTCGCGGTGGATGGTGCGACGGGCGGGATCCAGCTCCAGGTCGCCCACCACCATCGTCGGCGGGGTGGCCGGGGTGGTGCGCCGGCCCAGCGCCCGCACCCGGGCCACCAGCTCGGGGAACGCGAAGGGCTTGGTGAGGTAGTCGTCGGCACCCATGGCCAGCCCGGACACCGTGTCGGCCACGCTGTCGCTGGCGGTGAGCATCAGCACCCGGCTGATCCCGCCGCCGGCCACCAGCTCCTGGCAGAGCGCGTCGCCGGAGACACCGGGCAGGTCGCGGTCGAGCACCACCACGTCGTAGCGGGTCACCGACGCCTTCTCCTGGCCGGCGAGGCCGTCCAGGGCGACGTCCACCGCCATGCCCTCACGCCGCAGTCCCCTGGCCACGGCCTCAGCCAACGGCTCCTCGTCCTCCACCACCAGAATGCGCACCCGCCCAGACTGCCACGTCAGCCTGTGACCTTTCTGAGACGCACCTGCGCAGGGGTGCCGGAGAGCCCTGCGGGCTAGTGCCGCTCGGACTCGCCGGTCTCCTGCTGGTCGCTCTCCGGGGCGCCGGAGAGCACGTCGGTGGACATCGCGGCGACCCAGCCGGTGATCTTGCGGGACAGGTGCTGGGCGGTGAGGTCGACGTCGGCCAGCACCTGCCCGCGCGAGGCGTGGTCCTGGAACTGCTGCGGGACGCCGAGGTCGCGGCAGGGCACGTCGACCTCCGCGGTGCGCAGGCGCTGCGAGACCGCCGAGCCGACGCCGCCGTGCACGCCGCCGTCCTCCAGCGTCAGCACCAGCCGGTGCCCGCGGGCCAGCTCCACCAGGTCCTCGCTCACCGGCAGCACCCAGCGCGGGTCCACCACGGTGACGCCGATGCCCTGCTTGGCCAGGCCCTGCGCGGTCTGCAGCGCCAGGTCGGCGAAGGCACCGACCGCCACCAGCAGCACGTCGCGGGCGTCGTCGGTGTCCGGGCGCAGCAGCACGTCCGTGCCGCCGGGCAGGCGCTCCAGGGCCGGCACCTGCTCGGGGACGGCGCCCTTGGGGAAGCGCAGCGCGGTGGGCCCGTCGGTGACGTCGAGCGCCTCGGTGAGCTCCTCGCGCAGGGTCTGCGCGTCCCGCGGGGCGGCCACCTGCATGCCCGGCACCACGCCGAGCAGGGAGAGGTCCCACATGCCGTTGTGGCTGGCCCCGTCGGAGCCGGTGATGCCCGCCCGGTCCAGCACCAGGGTGACCGGCTGGCGCAGCAGCGCGACGTCCATCAGCAGCTGGTCGAACCCGCGGTTGAGGAAGGTGGCGTAGACCGCCACCACCGGGTGCATGCCACCCAGGGCCAGGCCGGCCGCGGAGGTCATCGCGTGCTGCTCGGCGATGCCCACGTCGAAGCACCGGTCCGGGTACTTCTCGGCGAACGGGGTGAGCCCGGTGGGACCGGGCATGGCGGCGGTGATGGCCACCAGCTCCGGGCGCAGCGCGCCGTGGGCGACCATCTCGGCGGCGAACACCGACGTCCAGCCCTGCGGTGCGGTGCCCACCGGCGCGCCGGTGATGGGGTCGATGATGCCGGTGGAGTGCATCTGGTCGGCCTCGTGGTTCTCCGCGGGGGCGAAGCCCATCCCCTTGCGGGTGACCGCGTGCACGATCACCGGGCCGCCGAAGGCCTTGGCGCGGCGAAGCGCGGCCTCCATCATCTGCTGGTCGTGCCCGTCCACCGGACCGAGGTACTTGATGCCCAGGTCGGCGAACATCGCCTGCGGGCTCACCGCGTCCTTGATGCCGACCTTCATCCCGTGCAGCAGCGCGTAGGCGGAGCGACCCACCCAGGGCAGGCGCTGCACGGTCCTGCGGCCGGTGGCCAGCGCCTTCTCGTAGGCCGGCTGCACCCGCAGCGCGGCGAGGTGGTTGGCCAGCCCGCCGATGGTGGGCGAGTAGGAGCGGCCGTTGTCGTTGACCACGATGACCACCGAGCGGTCCTGGCCGGCGGCGATGTTGTTCAGCGCCTCCCAGCACATGCCCCCGGTGAGCGCGCCGTCACCGACCACCGCCACCACGTGCCGGCGCTGCTTGCGCAGCTGGAAGGCCTTGGCCAGCCCGTCAGCGTAGGACAGCGCCGCCGAGGCGTGGCTGGACTCCACCCAGTCGTGCTCGCTCTCCGCGCGCGAGGGGTAGCCGGACAGGCCGTCCTTCATGCGGAGGGTGTCGAAGCCGCCTTGGCGGCCGGTGACGATCTTGTGCACGTAGGCCTGGTGACCGGTGTCGAAGATCAGCGGGTCCGACGGGGAGTCGAACACCCGGTGCAGCGCGAGCGTCAGCTCCACCACACCGAGGTTCGGCCCCAGGTGGCCGCCGGTGGCGGCCACCTTCTGCACGAGGAACTCACGGATCTCGGTCGCGAGCACGCGGAGCTCGGCCAGGTCCAGGCGCCGGAGATCGGCGGGCGACTGGACACCTCGCAACAGGCTCACAGCACTCACAACCCTCCGAGAAGACGACAGAACCCGTCCCACTCTACGTAGCGCTGGAGCGGACGGCCCCCGCCGCCAGCAGCGCGTCAACCTCGTCCGTCCCTACGCCCCAGTCGATCAAAGCGGCCCGGGTGTGCTGGCCCGGGTGCGGTGCCGGAGAGCGCACCGAGCTGGGGGTGCGGGTCAGCCGGGGGGCCGGTCCGGGCTGCGTCATGCCGGCGACCTGGACGAACGAGCCCCGAGCGACGGCGTGCGGGTGGGTGACGGCCTCGGCCGGGGAGAGCACCGGCGCCACGCAGGCGTCGGTGCCGTCGAAGACCTTGGTCCACTCCTCGCGGGTGCGGCTGGCGAAGATCGTGGTGAAGGTCTCGGTCAGCGCGGGCCAGCTGGACGGGTCGTTGCGGTCGGCGACGTCGCCGGCGCCCAGGCCCAGCCCGGTGAGCAGCTGGTCGTAGAACTGCGGCTCGATGGCCCCGACGGCCATGAACTGCCCGTCGGCGCAGGTGTAGCAGCGGTAGAACGGGGCGCTGCCGTCGAGCATGGCGCCGCCGCGCTCGGTGGGCCAGAAGCCGCTGGCCTGCCAGCCGTGCAGCATGGAGGTGAGCATGGCCGCGCCCTCGCTCATGGCGGTGTCCACCACCTGGCCGCGCCCGGAGCTCTGCCGCTCGTACAGCGCGGCGAGCACGCCGGCCACCAGCATCATCGCGCCGCCGCCGAAGTCTGCCACGTAGTTCACCGGCGGCACGGGCGGACCGTCCATCGGACCGATCGGGTGCAGCGCCCCGGAGTAGGCGAGGTAGGTGAGGTCGTGCCCGGCGGCCTGGCTCAGCGGACCGTCCTGGCCGTAGCCGGTGAGCCGGGCGAAGATCAGTCCGGGGTTGCGCTCGGCGCACTGCTCGGGGCCGAAGCCCAGCCGCTCGCAGACACCGGGGCGGAAGCCCTCCACCAGGACGTCGGCCTGCGCGGCCAGCTGCAGCACCACCTCCACGCCGGCGGGGTCCTTGAGGTCCACCGCCACCGAGCGCCGGCCGCGGCCCAGCGGGTCCAGCGGCGGGTCGGCGGGAGCGGTGCCGCCGACCGCGGTCGCGCGGTCCACCCGCAGCACCTCCGCCCCCATGTCGGCGAGCATCGTGACCGCGAACGGCCCCGGCGCCAGGCTGGCGATCTCCAGCACCTTCAGTCCCTGCAGCGGTCCGGCCACGATGTGATCCCACTCTCGTTCAGGCAGCACTTACGGTCAGCGCAGACGGTATCTGGTGTGACCCACGCCGCTGTCAGGCACCTCCACTGAGCGGACTGCCTTGGTAGCGGTTGCCGACGCAGCGGGCTCCGCTTGGGCGTACTTGCAGACGCCCCACGGAGTCAGCGCTGGAACAGGGCGATGCACTCCACGTGGTGGGTCATCGGGAAGGCGTCGAAGGCGCGCAGCACGCTCAGCCGGTAGCCCTGCGCGCCCAGGAGGGCCACGTCGCGGCCCAGCGCCGCCGGGTCGCACGCCACGTAGACGATGCGGGTGGGCTCGGCCGCGGTGATCGCCTCCACCACCGATCGTCCGGCTCCGCTGCGCGGCGGGTCGAGCACCACCACGTCCACCGGCACGGGCAGCGTCCGCAGCTGCTGCTCCACCTGCCCGGCCACCATGCGCACCTGCGGCAGGTCGGCCAGCGCCGCGGTGCCGTCGGCCACCGCCTGGCGGGAGGACTCCACCGCCACCACGGTGCCCGCAGCCCCCACCTGCTCGGCCAGCACCGCGGAGAACAGGCCCACCCCGCTGTAGAGGTCCCAGGCCGTGCCGCCCGTCGGGGCGTCGGCCAGCTCGGCAACCACCTGCGCGTAGACCTCGGCCGCGCCCACGTGGGCCTGCCAGAAGCCGTCGGCGGACACCGCCCAGGTGCGCCCCGCGGCCTGCTCGGTGGCGGTGGCGCTGCCGCGGCGCAGCTGGGCCACCGGGCGCGGCTTGCGCCGGCCGCGCTGCGGGCGCTGCGGGGTGGTCAGCTCCACCACGTGCTGCTCCCCCGCGCCGTCGCGCACCACCTGCAGGTCCGCACCGGGGGTCCACTGCTGGCCCACCACGTCGTCCAGGGCGTGCGGCACCGCCTGCGGGCAGCCCAGCACCGGGATCACGTCGTTGCTGCGGTGTGGGTGAAAGCCCGGCTGTCCGTCGGCGGTCACCGCCATCCGCACCCGGCTGCGCCAGCCCAGGCCGTCGGGCGCGCCGGGCAGCTCCTCCACCACGACGTCCTCGGCGGTCAGGTCCAGCCCGCCGAGGCGGCGCAGCTGCTCGGCCACCACCATGGCCTTCATCTGCCGCTGGGCGGGCAGCGCGGCGTGCTGGAAGTCGCAGCCACCGCAGCCGCCGGGACCGGCCACCGGGCAGCGTGGCACCACCCGGTCGGGCGAGGCGGTGAGGACCGCCACGGCGTCGGCACGACAGAACGACCCGCCGCGGTCCTCGGTGACCAGCGCGCGCACCCGCTCGCCGGGCAGGCCGTGGCGGACGAACACCACCCGACCCTCGTGCCGGGCCACGCAGAACCCGCCGTGCCCGGGGGCGCCGAGCTCCAGCTCCAGCGTCTCCCCCGTCCAGTCCAGGCTCTCCCCCGGTGCTGCCGTGCTGCTCATCGTGGTGCCGTCCTGCTCGTCGTGGTGCTCATCCTGGAGCTCATCGTGGTGCCGTCCGCTCGTCGAATCCGCGCCGGGACGCCCCCGGCGTCACCGACGGTGAGTCGGTCTTGCCGCCCTTCTGCGACGACGTCAGCTGCCACGGCACGCTGGTCACCATCACGCCGGGCTGGAACAGCAGCCGGCTCTTCAGCCGCAGCGCGCTCTGGTTGTGCAGCAGCTGCTCCCACCAGTGCCCCACCACGTACTCCGGCACGTACACCGTCACCACGTCGCGCGGGGACTCCCGGCGCACCCGGCTCACGTAGTCCAGGACCGGTCGGGTGATTTCCCGGTAGGGCGACTCCACCACCTTCAGCGGCACCGGGATGTTGCGGGCGTTCCACTCCCGCACCAGCGCCCGGGTGTCCTTGTCGTCGACGTTCACCGTCACCGCCTCCAGCACGTCCGGCCGGGTCACCCGGGCGTAGGCCAGCGCCCGGATGGTCGGCTTGTGCAGCTTGGAGACGAGCACGATGGAGTGGTTGCGGCTGGGCAGCACCTGTTCACCCTCCGCCGACTCCAGCTCCACCGCCACCCGCTGGTAGTGCCGGTGGATCATCGTCATCATCAGGTAGAGCATGCCCATCGCCAGGATCGCGATCCACGCACCCGCCAGGAACTTGGTGAGCAGCACGATCACCAGCACGGCACCGGTCATGGTCATGCCCACCGCGTTGATGGTCTGGGACCGCCGCATCCCTCGACGCGCCATCGGGTCGGTCTCCACCTGCATCAGCCGGCTCCAGTGCCGAACCATGCCGAACTGGCTCACCGTGAAGGAGACGAACACCCCCACCACGTACAGGTTGAGCAGCGAGGTGACGCTGGCCTGGAAGGACACCACCAGCACGATCGCGGCGGCGGCGAGGAAGACGATGCCGTTGGAGAAGGCCAGCCGGTCGCCACGGGTGTGCAGCTGGCGCGGGAGGTAGCGGTCCTGGGCCAGGATCGAGCCGAGCACCGGGAAGCCGTTGAACGCGGTGTTGGCCGCCAGGGCCAGCACCAGGCCGGTGACGGCCGCGATGAAGTAGAAGCCCGGGGAGAAGCCGGAGAACACGGCCTGCGCGATCTGCGCCACCAAGGTCTTCTGCTCGTAGCCGGCGGGGGCTCCGTGCAGCTGGGTGGCCGGGTCCTCGGCGATGCGCACGTCGGTGAGCACCGCCAGGCTGACCAGGCCCAGCAGCATGGTCACCGAGATGACGCCGAGCAGCAGCAGCGTGGTGGCCGCGTTCTTGGACTTGGGCTTGCGGAAGGCGGGCACCCCGTTGCTGATGGCCTCCACCCCGGTGAGTGCCGCCGAGCCCTGGCTGAACGCGCGCAGTAGCAGGAAGGCCAGCGCGAACCCGGTGAGCTCGCTGCCGTGCTCGGGGACCAGCTCGAAGCTGGCCGACTCCGCCTGCACGTCGTCGCCGAGCAGCAGGATCCGGCTCAGTCCCCAGGCGATCATCACCAGCATGCCGCCCATGAAGGCGTAGGTCGGCAGCGCGAAGGCGGTGCCGGACTCGCGCAGCCCGCGCAGGTTCACCGCGGTGAGCAGGATGATCGCCGCCACGGCGAAGGTCACCTTGTGGGTGGCGATGAACGGCACGGCCGAGCCGATGTTGTCCGCGGCGGAGGAGATCGAGACGGCGACGGTGAGCGTGTAGTCGACCAGCAGCGCGCTGGCGACGGTGAGCCCGGCCGGCTTGCCGATGTTCACCGTGGCCACCTCGTAGTCGCCACCGCCGGAGGGGTAGGCGTGCACGTTCTGGCGGTAGCTGGTGACCACCACGAGCATCACCACCGCCACCACGAGGCCGATCCACGGCGCGTAGGTGTACGCCGCCAGCCCGGACACCGAGAGCATCAGGAAGATCTCTTGCGGTGCGTAGGCCACCGACGACATGGCGTCGGACGCGAACACCGGTAGCGCGAGCCTTTTGGGCAGCAGCGTGTCGCTCAGGGTGTCGCTGCGGAAGGGGCGGCCAAGCAGCAGGCGCTTGGCCACGCTCGAGATGGTGGGCACGAGGGTGAAGCGTAGGCCCCCAGCGCGTCAGCACCGGCCGGGCTGGCCACGGTTGCGCAGCGGCTGGCTGTAGCGTTCGCTACTTCCGGGAGCCACCAGCTGGAGGTCAGCACAAGTGCACGTCGTCATCATGGGCTGTGGGCGCGTCGGGTCGTCGCTTGCGGCCGGGCTCGAGCGCCTCGGCCACGACGTCGCGGTGATCGACCGCGACGCCCTGTCCTTCCGTCGCCTCGGCGCCGACTTCGCCGGCCGACAGATCACCGGCATGGGCTTTGACCGGGACGTGCTCATCGCCGCCGGCATCGAGCGGGCCGGCGCGTTCGCCGCGGTCTCCAGCGGTGACAACTCCAACATCATCTCCGCCCGGGTGGCCCGGGAGAACTTCGGCGTGGAGCGGGTGGTGGCCCGGATCTACGACGCCAAGCGGGCCGCGGTGTACGAGCGGCTGGGCATCCCCACCGTCGCCACCGTGCCCTGGACCACCGACCGCTTCCTGCGCACCCTGATGCAGGACAGCAGCTCCACCGCCTGGCGTGATCCCTCCGGCACCGTCGCGGTGCTCGAGGTCACCCTGCACGAGGACTGGGCGGGCCGGCGCGTCACCGACCTGGAGCAGACCATCGGCGCCCGCGTCGCGTTCATCCTGCGCTTCGGCGTCGGTGTGCTGCCCGACCGGCGCACGGTGGTGCAGGCCGACGACCAGGTGTACGTGGCCGCGGTCGCCGGCACTGTCGCCGAGGCCTCGGTGCTCGCCGCCGCGCCGCCGCCGGAGGAGTGAGCGCATGACGAGCCAGCCGAGCACGGGCAGCCACGACCACCGACAGGAGCAGGACACATGAGGGTCGCCATCGCCGGAGCAGGCAAGGTGGGCCGCTCGATCGCCAGGGAGCTGGTGGAGAACGACCACGAGGTGATGCTCATCGAGCGCGACCTCTCCCACATCGACGGCAGCGCGGTCCCCGCCGCGGAGTGGGTGCATGCCGACGCCTGCGAGCTGGCTTCCCTGGAGGAGGCGGGGCTGCAGGACTGCGAGGTGGTCATCGCCACCACCGGTGACGACAAGGCCAACCTGGTGGTCAGCCTGCTGGCCAAGACGGAGTTCGCGGTCCGCCGCGTGGTGGCCCGCGTGAACGAGCCGCGCAACGAGTGGCTGTTCACCGAGGCCTGGGGCGTCGACGTGGCGGTCTCCACCCCGCGCATGCTGGCCGCGATGGTCGAGGAGGCGGTGTCCGTCGGCGACCTGGTGCGCCTGATGACGCTGCGCCAGGGCCAGGCCAACCTGGTGGAGGTGACGCTGCCGCTGGACACCCCGTTGGCGGGCAAGCCGGTGAGCAGCCTGCAGCTGCCCCGCGACGCCGCGCTGGTGACCGTGCTGCGCGGCGGCCGGGTGATCGTGCCGCTGCCCGACGACTCCTTCGAGGGCGGCGACGAGCTGCTGTTCGTGGCCTCGGTCGAGGTGGAGGACCAGATCCGCACCGCGCTCAAGCGCTGAGCGAGACCCGGGGCGTCAGTCTCGCTGCTGCGGCCCCGCGCTGGGCTGGCCCGGCGGCTCGGGGGGCGCTGGTGCGACCGGGGGCGTCCCAGCCTCGATGATGCGGTCGGCTCGGCGCACGCAGGCGAAGGTCACCAGCAGCGCCAGGCCGTACAGCGGCAGGCCCATGCCGATCCGCGCGGTGGCCAGCCAGCCCTCCTGGTCGTTGCCGTAGAGCCACTGCTGCACCACGAAGCGCGCTCCGAAGACCGCCACCCAGGCCAGCGTGGCCACGTCGTAGGCGCGGACCGCGCCCCGGTGCGCGCGCCAGGCCCAGCCGTGCCCGTTGAGGAACGACCACACCACGCCCACCAGCGGCCACCGCACCAGCACCGACAGCGCGAAGAGCGCTCCGTAGACCAGGCTCGTGTAGATGCCCAGCAGGAAGTAGCCCTTGGCCGTGCCGGTGCGGTGGGCGATGTAGGCGGCGATGGCCACGCCGAAGAGTCCGGAGATCGCCGGCTGGACGCCTTCCTTGCGCACCGCCCGCAGCACGGCGATGGCGGCCGCGGTCCCCACCGCGGACCAGATGGCCGGGGTCAGGCTCGTCAGCGAGTTCACGACGACGAAGACCACCACGGGCAGGCTGGAGGCGAGCACTCCGCTGGTGCCGCCCATCTGCTCCAGCAGGGTCTTCTGGACCGGCGACGTCACCGGCGGTGCCGGGGGCTCGGGAGGTGTGCGGGAACCAGCAGCTGGATCGCTACTGCCCACACTGCAGCTCGTAGTGCGGGTTGTAGAGCACCTTGGCGCCGTTGCGCTCGGCGAGGCGACCGCGCACCTGCACGGTGCGGCCCGCCTCGATGCCGGGAATGCGGCGGCGGCCGATCCACACCAGGGTGATGCCGTCGGTGCCGTCGAAGAGCTCGGCCTCCAGGCTGGCGTCGCACCCGGCCGGGCTGCCCTCGGTGCTGCGGAGGCGCCCGAGCACGGTGACCTCCTCGCCCCGCGAGCAGTCGCAGGCCCGGCGAGCGCCGGCGGCCTCCGAGGTCTGGGTGATCTCATGGGCGTCGAGCTCGGCGACGTCGGTGGTGAGGCGGCGGGCGAGCCGCCGGAAGTAGCCGGCCTCGGTGCTGGCCATGGGGCGCTCCGTTGCGCTTGAGGAGGTACCTGGGACGGTCCCAGGTGTTGGGCTTGGTGAGCCTAACGCTCCCTGTGTACACCGCGTAACCCCAACCGGGAAGGATCGGGTGCATGCCCGAAATCGGACACCGTCCCCCGCCCCGCGCGGTGCTGCTGCCCGGCACCGGCTCGGACGCCGACTTCGTCCGCCGGGCGTTCGGAAAAGCGCTCGCCGCCTGCGGGATCGACCTGGTGGCGGTCGAGCCCGACCCGGTCGACGTGGTGGCCGGCTACCGCGCAGCACTGGACGCTGCGGCGCGGGACTGTCACGGAGCGCTACTTGTGGGGGGCGTCTCACTTGGGGCCACCGTGGCGGCAGGCTGGGCCCGGGAGCACCCAGGAGTCCTCAGTGGCCTGCTGGTCGCGCTGCCGGCGTGGCTGGGCGAGCCGGGTGACGCGCCCGCCGCGCTCAGTGCCCGCTTCTCCGCCCGGCGCCTGCGGGAGCACGGTCTGGAGGCGGTGCTGGCCGAGGTGAACGCCTCCACACCGCCGTGGCTGTCCGCGGAGCTGAGCCGCGCCTGGCGCCGGCAGTGGCCCGCTCTGCCCACGGCCATGGACCACGCTGCCACCGCTGTGGGGCCCACGGCGACGGAGCTGGCCGAGCTGGGTGTGCCGACGGGCGTGGCGGGCGCGGTGGACGACCCGGTGCACCCGCTCGCGGTGGCCCAGCAGTGGGTGGCCTGCGCCCCTGCGGCCGTGCTGGACACGGTGACGCTGGCCGAGCTGGGCGCCGACCCCGGGGTGCTGGGGACCGCGTGCGTGCGGGCCTGGCAGGCCGCCCGCGCGGTGTCGGCAGCGCGGGCCGTCCGCTAGCTGTTCTGGGGGGAGCTCGGCTGACCGGACGAGTCCGGAGCGTCCGACTCCTCACCAGCCGGTCCCTGGGCGCCAGCGTCCTGCTGGGCGCGGGCCGCCTCCAGCTGGTCGGCCAGCACGGTGGGCAGGCGCACCGGCAGCGGCGAGCGGACCGGCAGCGGCTCGGTGCCGCGCACCACCACGGTGTCCCGCAGCAGCGCACGGGCCACGTCGGCCAGCTCGGCCTGCTTCTCGTCCGGGCCGGCGGCGACGCAGCGCACCATCCAGCGCGGACCGTCCACGCCGATGAACCGCATGGTGGCGCCGGCGCCCACGCCGATCACCTCACGGCCCCAGTGGCCGTCCTCGAGGCGAACCTCGGCGCCGTCGTCCTTGAGGGACTGGGCCAGCTCGCCGAGCACCTCGCGCCACATGCCCTCGCTGCGCGGCGCGGCGAAGGCGGCGATGGTGATGCGGCCGACCTCGGTGAGCAGGTGCAGCGCCCGCAGGGTGCCGTCCTCCTCCATCTCCACCTGGATCTGGGCGCCCTCCAGCAGCGGCACCCGCACCGACCCCAGGTCGAGGCGACCGTCGGCCTCCGGCTCGGCGTCGACCTCGCTGCTGTCGTAGGGGCCGTCGGCGGGGATGTCCGCGTCGTCGTCCGCCTGCTCGGCCAGCAGGTCCTCGGGAATGTCGGTCACGGTGGCCTCGGCCTCCGCCTCGCTCGCCCGCTTGTTGCGCCGCCCAAACATCGTCACTGCCCCTCAGTCGTGGTGCTACCCAGTGTGCTCATGCCGGTGGAGCCGTGCCCACCAGCTCCGCGTTCGGTGTCAGCGAGCTCGTCCACCTCGACGAAGCTGACCTGCGCCACCCGCTGCACCAGCAGCTGGGCGACCCGGTCTCCGCGCTGCAGCTCGATCGTGGCGGAACGGTCGTGGTTGACCAGGCACACCTTGATCTCCCCGCGGTAGCCGGCGTCGATGGTGCCTGGTGCGTTGAGCACGCCCAGTCCCAGGCGGGCCGCCAGGCCGGAGCGGGGGTGCACCAGGCCCACGTAGCCGGGCGGCAGCGCCAGAGCCAGGCCGGTGCCCACCAGCACCCGCTCACCCGGCTCCAGCCGCACCTCGTCCAGGGTGCACAGGTCCACGCCGGCGTCGTCGGCGTGCGCCCGACGGGGCACCACCGCGTCCGGGTGCAGTCGCCGCAGCGCGACCTCGAGCTGCTCGGGAGCGGCATGGACGGCAGAGGGGGATGGCACGGCGGCCGAGACTACCCTGGGGACCATGGCCGAACCTGCATCACCAGCCAGCTCCACGACCGGAGCGGGCGCAACCACCCGCGGCGCCTACACCGAGCGGCTGTGGGTCCCGTGGTGGTGGTGGCCGCTGGGCATCTTCGTGGCCGCCCTGCTGGCCGCCGAGGTGCACATGGGCGCACCGGGAGTGCGTGCGTGGCTGCCCTACGTCGTGCTGGTGCCGTTCGCGGCCTGGACGCTGGTCCGCATGGGCTCGCTGCGGCTGTCGGTGCGCGACGGCGAGCTCCGGGTGGGCGACGCCCACATCCCGGTGTCGCTGATCGCCCGTGCGGCGCCGGTGCCGGCCACCGCCAAGCGCGCCGCCATGGGCCGCCAGCTCGACCCGGCGGCCTACGTGCAGCACCGCACCTGGGTGCCCACCATGGTGCTGCTGGTGCTGGACGACCCCGACGACCCGACGCCGTACTGGCTGGTCAGCACCCGCCACCCGGACCGCGTCATCGCCGCGCTGCAGGAGGCTGGCCTGGGCGCCGAGCGCGACTGAGCACACCCGCACGACAAGAGGGGGAGGCCTGCAGCTGCAGGCCTCCCCCTCTTGTGTGCGCCGTCCCTCGGTGGTGCAGGGCGCGGGCGGCAGTGCGCCTCAGGCCGCGCAGTCGCGGCAGATCGGCATGCCCTTGCGCTCGCCGGCGAAGCGGCTGCGGTGGTGCACCAGGAAGCAGCTGGAGCAGGTGAACTCGTCCGCCTGCTTGGGCACCACCCGCACCGACAGCTCCTCACCGGAGAGGTCTGCGCCGGGAAGCTCGAAGGACTCCGCGGTGTCGGTCTCGTCGACGTCGACGGCCGAGGACTGCGCCTCGTTGCGTCGCGCCTTGAGCTCCTCGAGCGAGTCCTCGGATATGTCGTCGGACTCCGTGCGTCGTGGAGCGTCGTAGTCTTGTGCCATCTTTGTTCCCCTGTCCTGCCTGTCTCTCGTGCTGCCCGTGTGTTGCCCGGCCGTGCTGGTGGTGCGCCCGCTGGGGAGTTGGTGCCCGGTGCGGTGGTGTCCTGAGCTGGTCTCGCGAAGCTGACACCTCAGAGCAGGCTCGTCACCTGTTCGGCGTTCGCCAGGTGTGGCTGCTCAACGTTCAGGTGACCTTCCTTGTGCCCGGCCGCCAGTGTGATCTACGTCACGCTTTTCGCGTGCTCGGGGAAGACATCGTGGCGGGCGGAGCGGCTGGACCATAGCCGACGAACCTGAACGGCAGGTGAGATGTGCCCGATTCCCGGCCAGAAGAGCCTGTGTTTCGTGGCACACCCGGTTCCCGGCGGTGGACGGGGCGCGGTTGTACGGTGCGCGGATGAGCAGCGAGCAGACCGCCCAGCCCCGTCCGCCGGCCGTGGACACCGTGCGCGAGGGCGCTCCCCCGGAGGTGGTCGGACCCTGGCTCGCCCAGCAGCTGGACGACCCGCGGTGGGCCACCTGCGACGTCACGCCCATCGGCGACGGCCGCTCCAACCTCACCTTCGGCGTGCACAGCCCGGCCGGCTCGGTGGTGCTGCGGCGGCCGCCGCTGGGCTCGGTGGCCGCCACCGCGCACGACATGGGCCGGGAGCGCACCGTCCTCACCGCGCTGGCCGGAACCGCCGTGCCCGTCCCCCAGGTGCTGGCCGGGCAGCGCGAGGCCGACCTGCTCGGCGCCCCCTTCTACGTGATGGAGCTGGTCGAGGGCACCGTGCCCACCGGCGCCGAGGGCGACGCCTGGGCTGATCGGCCGGGCGTCCGCGCGCGGGCGGGTGCGGCGATGGTGAACTGCCTGGCCGAGCTGCACAGCATCGACCCGTCCTCGGTCGGGCTGGCCGAGTTCGGCCGGCCGGAGGGCTTCATGGCCCGGCAGCTGCGCCGCTGGAGCGCCCAGTGGGAGACCTGGCGCGACGGGCTGGCCGCCGCCTCGGGCAGTGACAGCCCCCGCCCGGAGCTCACCCGGCTCGCCGAGCGCCTCAGCGTCGCGGTGCCCACCTCGGCCGGCGCCAGCATCGTGCACGGCGACTACCGGCTGGAGAACATGATCTTCGCCCCCGAGGACCCCGCCCAGGTCCGCGCGGTGCTGGACTGGGAGATGTCCACCCTGGGGGATCCGCTGTCCGACCTGGGGCTGATGTTCATCTACTGGCACCAGGCCGAGGAGCAGGACGTGTGGCGCGCGGCCCAGGTGCTGCCCAGCGTCACTCGGCTGCCCGGCTTCCCCACCCGCATCGAGCTGCTGCACCACTACGCGCACCGACGCGACCTCGACCCGCAGGCCCTGGAGCAGGACATCCAGTTCTACGTGGCGTTCGGCGCCTTCAAGCTGGCGGTGGTGCTGGCCGGCGTTGCCGCCCGCGCCAACGCCGGCGCGGCCGACGCCCGCACCGCCGCCGGCATCCTCACCGCCCTGGACCCGCTGGTGGCGCTGGGCCACCACGTCCTCGACCACGGCGTCCGCTAGACACGCCCGGACGGGCCCGCGCCGGGACACTGCGCCGGCCCGCGCCCGCGGCCACCTAGTCTGGTCGCGGGAACCGCGGGTACCTGGCCCTGCGCCGGCACCGGGCGGACCCTTCACCTGGCCGTGGCGGGGGCAGCGCTGCTCAGCAGCGGTCTGTCGCAGCAGCCCTCACGCGGCGGAACGAAAGGGCAGGACACGCGGTGGTTTCGCTGAGCACGGGAAGTCGGTCGCCGGGCGGCCCTCCGGGAGCGCACGACGGGTACCAACGTCGTCGCCCCCTGCCGGCCATTGCGCTGCTCGTCGTGCTGAGCGTGCTGGTGCTGGTGGTGTGGGTGCAGGTGCTCACCCAGAGCAGCACGGCGGCGGACACCTCGGTCTGCCCCGAGCCCACCCCCGCCGGGGACAACGCCGGCATCGAGGTGGGTGTGCCGCAGACCGAGCAGGGCACCAAGATCACCTCGGCCGACCTGGCCGCGGCTCCGCCGTCCGCGCCCCAGGCCGCCCAGGTGCGGGTGCTCAACGCCAACGGTCAGCGCGGGCAGGCCTCGCTGGTGGCCGCGCAGCTGGCCCAGCTCGGCTTCACCCCGGCGCCGGACATGGCCTCCGGCAACGACACGGTGTTCACCGCGCAGGACATGCGCTGCCAGGCCCAGGTCCGCTTCGGCGAGGCCGGCAAGCCGGCGGCACGCACCCTGCAGCTGCTGGTGCCCTGCGCCGAGCTGGTGCAGGACGACCGCAAGGACCAGACGGTCGACCTGGCGCTGGGCACGGTGTTCAGCTCGCTCAGCTCCGACGCCGACGTGACCGCGGCGCTGACGGCGCTGTCCAAGCACGCCGCCGACCCGCAGACCCCGGCGCCGGACTCCACCGAGCTGGCCCAGGCCCTCTCGGTCAGCTGCTGAGACCAGCCCCGGTCAGGGCATCGGGCCGCTCCAGGCCCGCTCCACCAGGCTCAGCACTGCCGCGGACACGCCCGGGGCCGCCGCGAAGGTGAGCTCGCCGTGGCTGCCGGGGGCGGTGGCCGGGGGCGGGCGCACGTCCGCGCCGGCCTCGGCGGCGATCAGCACCCCCGCCCCCCAGTCCCACGGGCTCAGCCCGTGCTCGTAGTAGGCGTCCAGCCAGCCCGCCGCCACCGCGCACAGGTCCAGCGCCGCCGAACCCACCCGGCGCACGTCGCGCACCTGCGGCAGCAGCTCGGCCACCACCGCGCCCTGGGTGACGCGGCGCCTGGCCTGGTAGCCGAACCCGGTGGCCACCAGGGCCAGCGCGGGGTCGGTCACGTCGTTGCAGCGCAGCGGCTGGCCGTCCAGGGTCGCGCCGGCCCCCAGCGCCGCGGAGAACACCCGCCCGCTGCTCACCTCCACCACTGCGCCGGCGATGCTCTGCCCGTCGCGCTGCACCGCCACCGACACCGCGTAGAAGGGCAGCCCGTAGAGGAAGTTCACGGTTCCGTCGATGGGGTCGATCAGCCAGCGCAGACCGTCGACGGCTGCATCCCCGCCCTCCTCCTCGCCCAGCACCGCGTCCCCGGGTCGCAGCCGCCCCAGCTCGGACCGGATGAGCTGCTCGGACTCGGTGTCAGCCAGCGTCACCGGATCGGTGCCGGAGGTCTTGGTGCGCACCGTCCCGCTGCCGAGCACCTCCGCACGGCGGCGGGCCACCAGCTCGGCGGCGGCGGTGGCGACCTGGACGGCGACCTCGCGGAGCTCGACCCCCAGTGGATCGGGGCGCTGGGAGCCGGCGGTGGGGTGAGTCATGCCGCCATCGCAGCACACCACGGGCCAGCGCGCCCTGACCTGGCCCTCGTGGTGCGGGCGACGACGGGCCCGGCACGAACTAGGGTCAGGGCGACCACACCTGCACCGAGGAGCCGATGACGATGACGACCACCACGGCGGACGTGCCCGCGGACCAACGGGCTTTCGGTATCGACGTCGGCGGCACCGGCATCAAGGGCGGCATCGTCGACCTGTCGACCGGCGCGCTGATCGGGGAGCGGCTCAAGATCGCCACCCCCCAGCCCGCCACGCCAGCCGCGGTGGCGGAGACCGCCGCGGAGCTGACCCGCCGGTTCGAGTGGGACGGCCCGGTGGGGCTCACCCTGCCGTCGGTGGTCAAGGACGGTGTCGCGCTGACGGCAGCCAACATCGACAAGGCGTGGATCGGCACGGACGCCCGCGCACTGTTCAGCGAGGCGCTGGGCGGGCGAGCGGTGCGGGTGCTCAACGACGCCGACGCCGCCGGGCTGGCGGAGTACCACTACGGCGCGGGCAAGGACGTCAGCGGGCTGGTGATCCTGCTGACCTTCGGCACCGGCATCGGCTCGGCGATCATCCACGACGGGGTGCTGCTGCCCAACACCGAGTTCGGCCACATGGAGCTCGACGGCGACGACGCCGAGCACTCCGCGGCCGCGTCGGTGCGAGACGAGCGTCACCTGAGCTGGGACGAGTGGACCCCCTACGTCTCGCGGTTCCTGCGCAAGATGGAGGACCTGTTCTGGCCCGACCTGTTCATCGCCGGCGGCGGGGTGAGCCGCAAGGGCCACAAGTGGATCCCCCTGCTCGACAACCGCACGAACGTGGTGGCCGCGACCTTGAAGAACACCGCGGGCATCGTGGGCGCGGCGATGGCGGTTGCGGCGGACCTCCCAAACTGACCGGAGCGGGTAACCAGCCAGGAGTCGCTACAATGGGTTGATGTCTGCGGCCGACGCCGGGACACACCCACATGACCTCTCCGCCGAAAGCACCTCGGCGTGACGCCGCACGAACAGTCGCGAAAGGGCATACGTGGCAGCCACAAACACCCGTCAGACCGCAGCGGAGACGAGCGCGGCTGAGCCGACCGCCGTCAAGGCACCCGCGAAGAAGGCGGCCCGCAGCACGACTGCCTCGAAGCCTGCGGCGACCGCCAAGGCCGCGGCCGGCGCCAAGGCTGCGGCCGGCGCCAAGGCCCCCGCCAAGGCCCCCGCCAAGCGGACCGCCAAGGCCAAGGCCACCGCCGAGAAGCAGGCCGACGCCGGACCCAAGGTCGTGGACCTGGCCGCCGGTCGCTCCGCCGACCTGCCGGACAGCGACGTCGCCCCGGAGAACGACGTCGTCGAGGTGCTCGCCGTCGGCGCTGCCGGTGACGACGACAAGGACGAGGTGGACCTCGAGCCGTCTGCGGCCGACAAGGCCTCCGGCGACTTCGTCTGGGACGAGGAGGAGTCCGAGGCCCTGCGCCAGGCGCGCAAGGACGCCGAGCTCACCGCCTCGGCCGACTCCGTCCGCGCCTACCTCAAGCAGATCGGCAAGGTCGCCCTCCTCAACGCCGAGGAGGAGGTCGAGCTGGCCAAGCGCATCGAGGCCGGCCTGTTCGCCGTCGAGCGCATGCGCCTCATCGCCGAGAAGGGCGAGAAGCTCCCCGTCGCCCAGCGCCGTGACCTGTCCTGGGTGATCCGGGACGGCAACCGCGCCAAGAACCACCTGCTCGAGGCCAACCTCCGCCTGGTGGTCTCGCTGGCCAAGCGCTACACCGGTCGCGGCATGGCGTTCCTGGACCTCATCCAGGAGGGCAACCTCGGCCTGATCCGCGCGGTGGAGAAGTTCGACTACACCAAGGGCTACAAGTTCTCCACCTACGCCACCTGGTGGATCCGCCAGGCCATCACCCGCGCCATGGCCGACCAGGCTCGCACCATCCGCATCCCGGTGCACATGGTCGAGGTCATCAACAAGCTCGGGCGCATCCAGCGCGAGCTCCTGCAGGACCTGGGCCGCGAGCCCACTCCGGAGGAGCTGGCCAAGGAGATGGACATCACCCCGGAGAAGGTGCTGGAGATCCAGCAGTACGCCCGGGAGCCCATCAGCCTCGACCAGACCATCGGCGACGAGGGCGACAGCCAGCTCGGTGACTTCATCGAGGACTCCGAGGCCGTGGTGGCCGTGGACGCCGTCAGCTTCACGCTGCTGCAGGACCAGCTCCAGTCGGTGCTGGCCACCCTCAGCGAGCGCGAGGCGGGGGTGGTGCGGCTGCGCTTCGGCCTCACCGACGGCCAGCCCCGCACCCTGGACGAGATCGGCCAGGTCTACGGCGTGACGCGTGAGCGCATCCGCCAGATCGAGTCCAAGACCATGTCCAAGCTGCGCCACCCCTCCCGCTCCCAGGTGCTGCGCGACTACCTGGACTAGCCCCCTTGGGGCGTCTGCAAGTACCACCCAGCGCGCCCCACCCGGTCTGCACCCGCTACCAACCGTCGTCCGCGTCCCGCGGGCGGCGGTTGGCTGCGTGTGGGGGCAGATCGCCCGCGCCAGCCGTGCACCGGGGACCCCGGTCGCCGCTGCGGCCCGCCGCCATAGGATGGGCCCATGCCTCATTTCGACGTTGTAGTCCTTGGTGCCGGTCCCGGCGGGTACGTGGCGGCCATCCGCGCCGCCCAGCTCGGCAAGAGCGTGGCCGTGATCGAGGAGAAGTACTGGGGAGGGGTCTGCCTCAACGTGGGCTGCATCCCCTCCAAGGCGTTGCTGCGCAACGCTGAGCTGGCCCACCTGGTCACCAAGGAGGCCAAGACCTTCGGCATCAGCGGCGAGGTCTCCTTCGACTACGGCGTCGCCTTCGACCGCAGCCGCAGCGTCGCCGACGGCCGCGTCAAGGGCGTCCACTTCCTGATGAAGAAGAACAAGATCACCGAGCTGGACGGCATCGGTCGCTTCACCGACAAGAAGACCATCGAGGTGGAGCTGTCCAAGGGCGGCACCGAGACGGTCACCTTCGACGACGTGATCATCGCCACCGGCGCCTCCACCAAGCTGCTCCCCGGGACGTCGCTGTCCGAGCGCGTGGTCACCTACGAGGAGCAGATCACCAACCGCGACCTGCCCGGCAGCGTGATCATCGCCGGCGCCGGGGCCATCGGTGTGGAGTTCGCCTACGTGCTGTCCAACTACGGCGTGAAGGTCACCGTGGTGGAGTTCCTCGACCGGCTGCTGCCGCTGGAGGACGTGGACGTGTCCAAGGAGCTGGGCAAGCGCTACCGCAAGCTCGGCGTCGAGGTGCTCACCTCCACCCGGGTGGAGAAGATCGACGACTCCGGCGACCAGGTGACGGTCACCGTCACCGACAGCAAGGGCACCCGCGACCTGCAGGCCGACAAGGTCATCCAGGCCATCGGCTTCCAGCCTCGGGTGGAGGGCTACGGCCTGGACACGCTGGGCGTCAAGCTCACCGAGCGCGGCGCCATCGAGATCGACGACTACATGCGCACCAACGTCGAGCACGTGTACGCCATCGGCGACGTCACCGCCAAGCTGATGCTCGCCCACGTCGCCGAGGCCCAGGGTGTGGTGGCCGCGGAGACCATCGCCGAGGCCGAGACCATGACGCTGGAGTACCCGATGATGCCGCGGGCCACCTTCTGCCAGCCGCAGGTGGCCAGCTTCGGCTACACCGAGGCGCAGGCCCGCGAGATGGCCGACCAGAAGGGCTGGAAGGTCAAGGTCGCCCAGTTCCCCTTCACCGCCAACGGCAAGGCCCACGGCCTCGCGGAGCCCAACGGCTTCGTCAAGGTGATCGCCGACGAGACCTACGGCGAGCTGCTGGGTGCGCACCTGATCGGACCCGAGGTCACCGAGCTGCTGCCCGAGCTGACCCTGGCGCAGAAGTGGGACCTCACCGCTGCCGAGCTGGCCCGCAACGTGCACGCGCACCCGACGCTCAGCGAGGCGCTGCAGGAGACCTTTCACGGCCTCACCGGGCACATGATCAACTTCTGAGCTCCGCTCGCCACGCAGCAGGCGGCGCACCCCATCCGGGTGCGTCGCCTGCTGTGCTTCCGGGGACCCGGCACCACAGGGTCTGGCGGCTACGGCTCGGCCGGCTCAGGGGCGCCGAAGCGCCCGTCGGGGCCCGGCCGGTACGCGAGGACCCCGACCACCGCCGAGACCGGCAGCGGGGCGTACAGGTGCGGGAAGCGCATCGACTCGGGGTCACCCGGCACCCCCGGCTCCCAGCGCACCTCACCGGTGAGCCGCTGGGGGTCCACCCGCAGCAGCAGCACGTCCGCTCTGCCGGCGAAGAGCCGGTTCGCCGGCAGCGCCACCTGCTCGGGGGTGGACAGGTGCACGAACGGGCCCGGGTGGGCAGGGATCTCCCCCACCTGCTGGGCACGCACCCAGTCGTCCTCGAGCACCAGGTGCAGCAGCTCGCGCTCGGCCACCTAGTCGGCCCCGTGCCCGGGTGCGATCTCCTCGCCGGCGCGCACCGGTCCGGGCGGCGTGCCGTCGCCGAAGGGCCGCCCGCCCAGCTCCTCGCGGTGGTGGGCGGTGAGCCAGCCGCGCAGGTCCGGGCCCTGCGGCACGACCTGGGTGGGGTTGAGGTCGGTGTGCACCACGTAGTAGTGCTGCTTGATCTGCACGAAGTCGATGGTGTCGCCGAAGCCCGGTGTCTGGAACAGGTCGCGGGCGTAGCCCCACAGCGCCGGCATCTCGCTGAGCTTCTGCCGGTTGGCCTTGAAGTGCCCGTGGTAGACGGGGTCGAAGCGCGCCAGGGTGGTGAACAGCCGGACGTCGGCCTCGGTGATGGTGTCGCCGACGAGATAGCGCTGCCCGCTCAGGCGCTCCTCCAGCCAGTCCAGCGCCGTCCACAGCCGGTCGTACGCCTGGTCGTAGGCCTCCTGCGAGCCGGCGAAGCCGCACCGGTACACCCCGTTGTTGACCTCGGTGAACACCCGCTTGTTCACCTCGGCCAGCTCGTCCAGGTGCTCCTGGGGCAGCAGGTCGGGGGCGCCGTCGCGGTGGAAGTCGGTCCACTCGGTGGAGAAGTCCTCGGTGATCTGCGGGTAGTCGTTGGTGACCACCTTGCCGGTGGGCACGTCCACGATGGCAGGCACGGTGATGCCCCGCGCGTAGTCCGGGAACCGCGCGAAGTAGGCCTCCTGCAGGCGCTCGATGCCCAGCACCGGGTCCTTCCCGCCGGGGTCGAGGTCGAAGCGCCAGCTGCGCTTGTCGTGCGTGGGTCCGGGCAGCGCCAGGGAGATCGCGTCCTCCAGGCCCAGCAGCCGCCGCACGATGACGGTGCGGTTGGCCCACGGGCACGCCCGGGCGGCGACCAGCCGGTAGCGCCCGGCCTCCACCGGGTAGCCGTCGCGGCCGTCCCGGGTGATGCGCGTCTGGATGTAGGCGGTGTCGCGGGTGAACTCCTTGCCGCCCGTGACGTAGGCGCCGGCCGTGCTGTGCTCGTCCCTGGTGTCCCGGTCGTGCTCGCTGGACACGGTCTCGCTCATGGCCTGCTCCTGTGCTGGTCGCCGGAGGTGGCCGCCGCGTCGGCAGCCCCCTGTACCGCGAACCTACCGGTGCCGGCTGTCGGCCTGCGGGGGCGTCCGGAGGTTGCGCTGAGAGCGAAACGCGCACGCGTGCGCGAGCCCCTCGACGGACCACAAGTTGGTGGTCTCGGCCCCCTGACGGCGCTCCGACCTGGGGTTTCGCCCCCGCCGGACAGTGGGACCCCGGTAGGGCGTGCGACCGGCCACAACACGACGAGCGGGGGAACAGAACACGCCGGCCGAACGTCTGACAGAGTGCAAGGACATCAGAACGACTGTCACGAGCTTCCATGGGTGGCTACTGGTGGTTTGCAGCGAGCACACTAGGGCGTCTGCGCGAGCGGGCGTCAGGACGGAGGACACATGACCGGGACCTTGACGATCCCCGAGATCACCGCCACCGACCGGTGCGACCGGTGCGGTGCGGGCGCACGTGTCCGCGTGATGCTGCCCTCGGGCGGCGAGCTTCTCTTCTGCGGGCACCACGGTCACGAGCACGAGGCGCGTCTGCGCGACATGGACGCGACCATCGTGGAGGGAGCTCCGGTCTCCTGACCAGAGCCTGAACCAGCAGGGGCACCCACCGACGCGGTGGGTGCCCCTGCTGCTGTCTGCGGACCCGCTTCCCTGGCAGGCCGGCGGGCGCGGCTAGGCCGGCTCGTAGGTGAGGCAGCTGGCCATGTCAGCGCCGCCCTCGGCGCCGATGCGCACGGCGTCGGCGCTGCACTCCAGGTTGGTGTTGTGCGTGCAGTCCACGCGTTGGCAGGCACCCACCTGGGCCTGGGCCCGCGGCAGCCCGCCCTTGGTGGTCAGCGGGATGAAGGTGCCGCAGTCGGCGGTGCCGTTCTGCCCGTGGACGTTGATGGCAAAGGCGTGACACCCGTGCTCGTTGTAGGAACAGCTGCTGACCGTGCAGTCGGCGACCTGGGGCATCTCGAGCGTGGCCATGGGAACCTCCGAGCGGAGAACGTCGGGTGAGCGTGCGACCTCCTCGACGGTAGCCACGCCCACCGTCGCCCACCAGCAAGGTGAGCCTCCCCTGACCAGCAGGTTCACTCCACCCGGAGTGCAGCTACCACTTGCGCAGCAAGGCGATTCGCTCGTTCAGCTGCTCCACGGTGGCCATCGCGGTGGGCGGCCCGCCGCACTTCTCCCGCAGGTCGCGGTGGATCACCCCGTGCGGCTGCCCGGTGCGGTGGTTGCGCATCGCCACCAGCGTGTTCAGCTCGCGGCGCAGCGCGGCCAGCTTGGCGGCGGTGTCAGCGGTGCGCACCGGCGCCGGGGCGGGTGCGGCCGGCTCGGGCGCGCGGCTGTCGAGCTGCTCGCTCTGCCGCTTGCGCAGCAGGTCGCGCATCTGGGTGGGGTCCAGCAGGCCCGGCAGCCCCAGGTAGTCGGCCTCCTCGTCGCTGCCGGAGAACGCCGCGGTCCCGAAGCTGGAGCCGTCGTAGATCACCTGGTCCAGCTCGGCGTCGGCGCCCAGGGAGGTGAAGGACTGCTCCTCCTCCCCCGGCTCGTCCTGCTGCTTGTTGGCCTGGGCGAGCAGCTGGTCGTCCAGCCCCTCCGGCTCGCGGTGCGGCTTGCCCAGCACGTGGTCGCGCTGCGCCTCCAGCTGGCTGGCCAGGTCCAGCAGCACGGGCACCGAGGGCAGGAAGACGCTGGCGGTCTCCCCCTTGCGGCGCGAGCGCACGAAGCGGCCGATGGCCTGGGCGAAGTACAGCGGCGTGGCCGCGGACGTCGCGTAGACGCCGACGGCCAGGCGGGGGACGTCCACGCCCTCGCTCACCATCCGCACGGCGACCATCCACCGCTCGTTGCTCTGCGCGAAGGAGGAGATGCGCGCCGAGGATCCCGGGTCGTCGGAGAGCACCAGGGCGGGAGCCACGCCGGTGATGGCGGTGAGCAGCTCGGCGTAGGCGCGGGCCATGGTCTGGTCAGTGGCGATCACCAGCCCGCCGGCGTCCTCCATGCCGCCGGCGCGCAGCTGGCCCAACCGGGTGTCGGCGGCGTGCAGCACCGCCGGGATCCAGTCGCCGCCGGGATCCAGCGCGGTGCGCCAGGCCCGGGCCGTCTGCTCGGCGGTGAGCGGCTCGCCCAGCCGCGCGGTGAACTCCTCGCCGGCACTGGTGCGCCAGCGGGCCTCGCCGGAGTACGCCAGGAACACCACCGGGCGCACCACGCCGTCCTTGAGCGCGTCGGCGTAGCCGTAGGTGTGGTCGGCCTTGGATCGGTCGAAGCCGTCCGGTCCGGGCTCGTAGGTGACGAACGGGATGGGGCTGTCGTCGCTGCGGAACGGCGTACCGGTCAGCGCCAGGCGCCGGGTGGCGGGGTCGAAGGCCTCCCGCACCGCGTCGCCCCAGCTCTTGGCGTCGCCGCCGTGGTGGATCTCGTCCAAGATCACCAGGGTGCGCCGGCTGTCGGTGCGGGCGCGGTGCTTGAAGGGGTGCGCGGCCACCTGGGCGTAGGTCACCACCACGCCCTGGTAGTCGCCCGACGTCTGACCGGTGGAGTTGCTGAAGCGGGAGTCCAGGGCGATGCCGGCCATCCCGGCGGCCGCGGCCCACTGGTGCTTGAGGTGCTCGGTGGGCGCGACCACGGTCACCTGGTCGATGGTGCGGTCGCGCAGCAGCTCGCTGGCCACCCGCAGCCCGAAGGTCGTCTTTCCGGCGCCCGGGGTGGCCACGGCCAGGAAGTCCTGCGGCTTGGTGGCCAGGTAGCGCGACAGCGCGCGTCGCTGCCAGGCACGCAGCGGCGCCGCCTTGGGCTGCACGTCAACGACGTCACCTACGTCATCGGCATCCAGCACGGTGACAACCAACTCCCTCACGATCACGACATGAATTCCCGGCGCGGTCCGCGCTGCGCAGCAGCACCCGGCGCCGTGCAGAGGGTAGTCGTCGACCGGCAGTGGTCCCCGTCACGACGCCCGTGCCCGCGGTGATCGTGGCGCGGGTCGTGCCTGCAGCGGTCCGGCGGGCGACACGACGGTGCGTAACCGGCCAACCGCGGTGCGGTAGTGAATCCTGGGGGGATCATGGACTCCCCCACCAGCCGGCCCAGCGACCTGTCGGTGCGTCCCGCCGCGCGCGGACCGCACCGGCTGCTGTGGCGAACCGTGACGAAGGCGTGGGGCGACTCGATCTTCGGCCGCGCCGCACAGGCGGCCTTCTGGCAGACGCTGTCGCTGCCGCCGCTGCTGCTGGGCCTGCTCGGCTCCATCGGCTACATCGGTGGCTGGTTCGGCCCCGACACCGTCGAGGTGGTGCAGTCCAAGATCCTCACGTTCTGCCGCAGCACGTTCAGCCCGTCGGTGGTGGACCAGATCATCGCCCCGACCGTGAGCGACGTCCTGCTGCGCGGCCGCGCCGACATCGTGTCGCTGGGCTTCCTGCTGTCGCTGTGGGCAGGGTCCTCGGCGGTCTCCTCGTTCGTGGACTCCATCGTGCTGGCCCACAACCAGCACAACGAGCGCAACCCCGTGTGGCAGCGGATCTTCGCGCTGCTGCTCTACGTGGTGGCGCTGGTGCTGGCGGTGTTCACCGTGCCGCTGCTGGCCCTGGGGCCCGGCCTGGTGTCGGAGCGGGTGCCCGAGACGTGGCGGCAGACCACCGAGACGCTGATCCAGTCGGTCTACTACCCGACGGTCGGGGTGATCGCCCTGATTGCGCTGGCCACGCTGTACAAGTTCGCGCTGCCGCGCTCGCTGCCGTGGCACCGGATGATCCCCGGCGCGATCTTCGCCGGGGCGTTCTTCCTGGCCGCCGCGGCGGGGCTGCGGATGTACTTCAGCTGGGTGACCAGCACCGGCTACACCTACGGCGCGCTGGCCAGTCCCATCGCGTTCCTGCTGTTCACGTTCTTCTTGGGCTTCGCGGTGGTGCTGGGCGCGGAGTTCAACGCCACCGTGCAGGAGTTCTGGCCGGCCAAGGCCACCCGCCTGGACCAGATGCGCGAGCGCATCCAGCTGCGGGGCCGCTCCGACGACGGTGACGGCCCCGAGGAGGACGGCCCCGAGGAGGCTGGCACGGCGGAGGACAGCACGGCCGGTCCGGGAACCCACGTGTCGGTTCCGACAGACGGTGCCTCGCCAGTGCCCGAGCCCAGCGACACGGCCCGAGTCCGAGCGGCAGGCGGCGGTCCGGCTGCCACTGCGTCGTCCCGGGTGCGCGTCGCCGGCCGAGGCGGCGCCCCCACCGCCGCCCGAGACGCGACCACCAGCACGCTGGGGCGGCTGGGCACGCGCATCACCACGCCGCGCACCCTCAGCTTCACGCCCTCAGGCGTGCCGAGAGCTCAGTCGTCGCCGCCGGGACGCAGGCCCTCGTAGACCTTCTTGCAGTCCGGGCACACCGGGGAGCCCGGCTTGGCCGACCGCGTGACCGGGAAGACCTCGCCGCAGAGAGCCACCACGTGGGTGCCCATGACGGCGCTCTCCGCGATCTTGTTCTTCTTGACGTAGTGGAAGACCTTGGGCGTGTCGTCGCCGGTCGTCTCGCGCTCGCGGGTGTCCGGCGCGACCGTGGTCTGCGTGGACAGGGTGGGGTTCAGGGTCTGGGTGCTCACAGCGACCATGATGCCGCACCCAGGCACCAGCGTCACCCCTCGGTCAGGCGTCGCGCACGCCCCATCCCGCCGTGGCTGGAGCTCAGCCCTCGATGACGTCGCGACGGGCGGGCTCGATGGCCGGACGGTCGCTGCCGTCGCCGTAGCGGTAGTGGTTCAGGTACTCCTGCTTCTGCGCCGGACCGTCGTTGGCGATGAGCACGGCCATCCACGGCAGCGGCACCGAGATGAGGATGACCGCCAGGGGCAGCCAGGGATTCTCGAAGATGGAGTACAGGACCGCGGCGATGACCAGGGCCGGGATGCGGAAGGCCATCATGATCGCGTACTTGCGGACGCGGGCCTTGTGCTGCTCGTCGTAGGAGCGCTGTGCGGCGGTGATGAGCACCGCGTCGTCGCGGCCACCGCCTCGTCCGGCAAATCCGTGTTCGGCCATTGGTTCAGTGTCCCACCGCGCCGAGAAGATCGCACCCGTCAGGGGCATCACAGCACCGGCCCCGGGGCGGGCCGCGCTCCCCGGGTGCGCGCTGAGCACAATGCGCCCATGAGTGATGCCCGCACGAGCGCTGCCCCCGTCCCGGACCTGGTGCCCCTGTGCGCCGACCTGCGCACCGCGTTCCTGCGTGCCGGCTTCCACACCGACGGCGTGCTGGCGCTGCTGGGCGCGGACGTCAACGCCGCCCTCGGCCGCAACGAGGCGGTGCCGGTGCGCCGGGTGCTGGACCGCCAGGGCTCCACCGATCCCGGCGGGCAGTCCCTGGCCACGCTGGTGCGGCTGTTCCTGCTCGGCGACACCTGCCCCGAGTCGGCGGCCGCGGCGGCGCTGGCGCCGCTGGACCTCGACGCCGCCGTGGCCGGCGGGCTGCTGCAGCGCCACGGAGGTGCGGTGCGCGCGGCGCTGGACGTGCGGCCGCTGGACACCGGGGCGGGCACCCGCTGGGTGGTGTCGGACCTGGACGCCGACCGGGGTGAGCTGGCCGGGGACCGGGAGTACGTGCCGGGGGTGGGGCAGGCCTCGGTGTCGCTGCTGCAGGCCATCCCCGCGCTGGCACCGGCCACCGCGCTGGACCTGGGCACCGGCTGCGGGGTGCAGGCCCTGCAGGTGGGCGAGCACGCCGGTGCCGTGACCGCGACCGACGTCAGCCCGCGCGCCCTGGCCATGGCCGCGGCCACCTTCGCCCTGAACCAGGTGTCGGTGGAGCTGTTGGCCGGGTCGTGGTTCGAGCCGGTGGCCGGGCGCCGATTCGACCAGGTGGTGGCAAACCCGCCGTTCGTGGTGGGCCCCGCCGAGGTGCACAGCGTCTACCGCGACTCCGGGCTCGACCTCGACGGCGCCAGCGAGCTGGTGATCCGTGGCATCCCCGAGCACCTCAACCCCGGGGGCACCGCCACCCTGCTGGCGTCGTGGGTGCACGTGCGCGGGCAGGACTGGCGGCAGCGGGTGGCGTCGTGGCTGCCTGAGCACGGCATCGACGCCTGGGTGGTGCAGCGCGACGTCGCCGAGCCCGCCCTCTACGTGAGCACCTGGCTGCGCGACGGCGGGCTGGACCCGCGCACCGGCGAGGGCGCCCGCCGCTACGACGCCTGGCTGGAGCACCTGGAGCGCTCCGAGGTCACCGGCATCGGGTTCGGGTACGTGACGCTGCGGGCCACCGACGCGCCGTCGGACGTGCTCGCCGAGGACCTGCTGCACCCGTTCACCGACCCGCTGGGCCCCGAGGCGCAGGCGTACCTGGCCCGGGTGGCGTGGCTGCGCGAGCACGACCTGCTCGACGCGCAGCTGGCCGTGGCGCCCGGGGTGGTGCTGCAGCGGGTGGCTGTCGCCACCGATGAAGGATGGAAGCCGTTGGTGGCCAGGGTGACTCGCACCGACGGTCCGCGCTGGGAGCACGAGGTGGACGAGCTCGCGGTCTCGCTGCTGGCGGGGCTGCGCCCGGACGGGCTTCCGCTCGGGGAGCTGGTGGGGATGTTGGAGCTGGCTCACGGCGAGGACGAGGGCGCGCTGACCGGCCCCGCCACCGCCCTGGTGCACGACCTGCTGCGACACGGCCTGGTGCTCCCGGCGGACCTGGCTGGCGACACACCGACCCGGTGATGGTGGTGATCATCTGCGGCGCGTCGTTGTAGCGTGAGCCGCCTTACGCCCGGCTCAGTCAACGTCGACGAGCGCTCTGCGCGTCTCGGCGACAGCTGTGCCCGGCACCATTGACTTGATCGTCAGGAGCTGCGGAATGGCTGGGCTCACCCTGTCGGGGATCGGCAAGGTCTACGACGACGGCACCCGTGCGGTGCGCGACCTCACCATCGACATCGCCGACGGCGAGCTGATCGTCTTCGTCGGCCCCTCCGGCTGTGGCAAGACCACGGCGCTGCGGATGGTCGCCGGGCTGGAGAACATCAGCGAGGGCGAGCTGCGCATCGGCGACCGGGTGGTGAACTCGGTGCCGCCGCGCGACCGCGACGTCGCCATGGTCTTCCAGTCCTACGCGCTGTACCCGCACCTGTCGGTGCGCGACAACATCGCGTTCGGCCTGAAGCTGCGCAAGATGCCCAAGGCGGAGATCCGCAAGCGGGTGGAGGAGGCGGCTCGGGTCCTCGACCTCACCGACTACCTCGACCGCAAGCCGCGCAACCTCTCCGGTGGCCAGCGCCAGCGGGTGGCCATGGGCCGGGCGATCGTGCGCGAGCCCCAGGTGTTCCTGATGGACGAGCCGCTGTCCAACCTCGACGCCAAGCTCCGGGTGCAGATGCGCACCGAGATCGCGCGGCTGCAGCGCGACCTGGCCGTGACCACCATCTACGTCACCCACGACCAGACCGAGGCGATGACGCTGGGCCACCGGGTGGCGGTCATGCGCAAGGGCGAGCTGCAGCAGATCGCCCCGCCCCAGGAGCTCTACGACCGCCCCCGCAACATCTTCGTGGCCGGCTTCATCGGCTCCCCCGCGATGAACCTGCTGATGGGCACCCTCTCCCGGGGTGCCGACGACGCGCTGCAGCTGCAGCTGGGCTCGCAGTCGCTGCCGCTGCCCGCCTCGGTGCTCGCCGCGCGACCGGCGCTGGCCGAGCACGTGGACCGCAAGGTGGTGGTGGGCGTGCGGCCGGAGGACCTGGACGACGCGTCGCTGCGCCCCGGTGCCGACGAGGCGACCCTGCAGGTGGTGGCCGAGCTCATCGAGCCGCTGGGCTCGGACCTGGTGGTGCACCTGGGCCTGGACGCGGAGTCCGCGGCCACCGTCGCCGACCTCGCGGACCTGGCCGACCTCGACGAGCTGCCCGGTGGGGACTCCTCCGTGGGCCGCGACGGTGCAACCGCCACCATGGTCGCCCGGTTCAACCCTCGCAGCGACGTCAGCGTCGGCACACCGGTCACGGTGCGCGTCGACACCGAGCGCCTGCACTTCTTCGACCCGAGCAGCGGACTCGGAATCTGGGCAGCCGAGCCCGACCCCGGACCCGGCGCCGACACTAGGGAGGAAATCGCATGAGATCGCACCGCAAGAGATTCCTGGCGCTGGGAGCGCTCGTCACCGGGGCTGCGCTGCTCGCCGCCTGCTCGTCGAGCCAGGAGTCCTCCTCCAGCTCGTCGTCGGCCAGCCCCACCACGTCCTCCAGCGCCTCGGCGCTGCCGCAGCTCAACGGCCAGGAGTTCGCCATCCTGGGCCCCTGGACCAAGGACGAGCAGGTCACCTTCCAGAAGGTGATCGACGACTTCAACGCCAAGACCGGCGCCAAGGGCACCTACACCTCCGGTGGCGACGACGTGCCGACCATCCTGGGTACCAAGGTCGCCGGTGGCGCCCCGCCGGACGTCGCGGTGATCGCCTCCCCCGGCACGGTGGAGAAGTTCGCCAAGGAGGGCAAGCTCAAGCCCGCCAACCCGCAGGTGCAGGCGGCCGTGGGCGCCAACTACAGCCCGCTGTGGACCGAGCTGGGCAGCGTCGACGGCAAGCTCTACAGCGTCTACGCCGACGCCTCCAACAAGTCCACCTTCTGGTACTCCACCAAGGCCTTCGAGACCGCGGGCGTCACCGACGAGCCGAAGACCTGGGACGACCTGGTGAAGACCGCCCAGACGCTGGCCGACTCCGGCGTCCAGGTGCCGATCGCCGTCGCCGGTGGCGACGGCTGGACCCTGACCGACTGGTTCGAGAACGTCTACATCCGCACCGCGGGCCTGGACAGCTACGACAAGCTGACCAAGCACGAGATCCCGTGGACCGACCCGTCGGTGACCAAGGCGCTGGAGACCCTGAAGAAGATCTGGGGCAACAAGGCGCTGGTCGGTGACCCGGCCACCGCGCTGCAGACCAGCTTCACCCAGTCGGTGGCCAACACCTTCAAGAACGACGCCCCCTCGGCCATGGTCTACGAGGCCAGCTTCGTGGCCACCCAGATCGGCCAGGAGGTGCCCACCGCCAAGGTCGGCACCGACGCCAAGTTCTTCCCGTTCCCCGAGATCGACGGCTCCCCGCAGTCGGTCGTCGGTGGCGGTGACGCGGTGGTGGCCTTCACCGACAACCCCGCCGCGCAGGCGTTCCTGCAGTACATGGCCTCCACCGACGCCGCCAAGCTCATGGTGTCCAGCGAGGGCAGTGGCTTCGCCTCGGCCAACAAGACGCTGCAGGCGTCGGACTACCCGAACGAGACCCTGGCCAAGGTCGGGGCGGACATCGTCGCCGCCGGTGACAAGTTCCGCTTCGACATGTCCGACCAGACGCCCTCGGCGTTCGGCGGCACCAAGGGCCAGGGGCAGTGGAAGGCTCTGCAGGACTTCCTGGGCAACGGTGACGTCGCCGCCGCCCAGGCCCAGCTGGAGTCGGCCGCCAAGGCCGCCTACAAGTAGCTCCTCCCCGCTGCCGGTGAACCAGCCGGCAGGACATCCGATCACGAGGCAGGACGAGCACCGATGAGCCAGGACGCAGGGACGACGAGCGCTGACGTGCTCGTCAGGGCGGAACCAGACGTCGTCCCTGCGTCCCGGTCTCGGGGCGCAGGGCGCGGCAAGCGGGCGCACCCGCCCGGCGAGGGGCGCTGGCTGGCCTACGCGTTCCTGGGGCCGGCGCTGGTGCTGCTCGCCGCGGTCCTGCTCTACCCGATCGGCTACTCCCTGGCCCGCAGCTTCTTCAGCGACGCCGGCGGCGGCTGGGGCGACTGGGTGGGGCTGGACAACTACACGGCCCTGTTCACCAACCCGGACAACTTCACCGCGGTCAAGAACAACATCATCTGGATCGTGGTGGCGCCCACGGTGGTCACCATCGTGGGCCTGCTCTTCGCGGTGCTCAGCGAGCGGGTCCGCTGGGGCACCGCGTTCAAGCTCATCCTGTTCATGCCCATGGCCATCTCGTTCCTGGCCTCGGGCATCACCTTCCAGATGATCTACTCCGACCAGCCCACCCGTGGGCTGGCCAACGCGGTCGCGGTGGGCGTGCACGACACGTTCAGCCCGGCCGCCTCCTACCCCACCGTCAAGCCTCGCCCGGTCGCCGGGCTCGAGGGCGCGGAGGGAAGCGACTACACCTCCACCGCCGCCGTCGCCGCCGGCACCCCGGTGCTGCTGCCGATGGTGGGGCTGCCGGTGGCCAACCCACCCGCCGACGCGGCCCCGGCCGCACCGGCCCCGAACGGCGCGGGCCTGCACGGCACGGTGTGGAACGACTTCGCCGCCGGCGGTGGCGGCACCGTGGGCAGCATCGACTCCGGCGAGCTGGGCCTGCCGGGCCTGGAGATCCAGGCCGTCCGCGACGGCGCAGTGGTGGAGACCGCCACCGTCAGCGCCGACGGCACCTTCTCCTTCCCCTCCCTCACCGAGGGCAGCTACCAGCTGCGCCTGCCGGCCAGCAACTTCGCCGCGCCCTACGGTGGGCTGAACTGGCTGGGGCCCGACCTCATCACCCCGGCCATCCTCATCGCCTACCTGTGGGTGTGGGCCGGCTTCGCCATGGTCCTCATCGCCTCCGGGCTGGCCGCCATCCCCCGCGACGTGCTCGAGGCCGCCCGGATCGACGGCGCCACCGAGTGGCAGGTGTTCCGCCGGGTCACCGCGCCGCTGCTGGCCCCGGTGCTGATGGTGGTGTTCGTGACGCTGGTGATCAACGTGCTCAAGATCTTCGACCTGGTCTACGTGATGACCCAGGGCACCGGCAGCGGTCCGGCCGCCACCGTGCTCGCCGTGCAGATGTACAACCTGTACGCCAACGGCAGCTACGGCAGCTCCAGCGCCATCGGCATCGCGCTGGTGCTGCTGGTGCTGCCCGCCATGCTGTTCAACATCCGCCGGTTCCGAACGGAGCAGAGTTGACCACCGCAGGCACCGACCTCGTCACCGGCCGCGGGCGCACGCTGCCCCAGCGCATCGTCGCCCGGCTCACCAGCGGCACGGCCACCATCGTGCTGGTCGTCATCGCGCTGGTCTGGCTGCTGCCCACCTTCGGGCTGCTGGTCCAGTCGGTGCGCAACAAGGAGTTCTACTCCTCCGGCGGGTGGTGGCAGGCGCTGCTGCACCCCGCCCAGCTCACCGCCGACAACTACTCGGCGCTGCTGTCCACCTCGGCGATCACCGACTCCTTCCTGAACACCGTCAAGATCACCGTCCCGTCCACCCTGCTGGTGGTGCTCATCGGCGCCCTGGCCGGCTACGCCTTCGCGTGGCTGGAGTTCCCCGGCCGCGACTGGCTGTTCATCGCCGTCATCGCGCTGCTGGTGGTGCCCATCCAGGTGGCGCTGATCCCGGTGGTCAAGCTGTTCAGCACGGTGGGCATCTACGGCTCGGTCACCGGCCTGGTGGTCTTCCACGTGGCGTTCGGCCTGCCGTTCGCCATCTTCCTGTTCCGCAACTACTTCGCCGGCATCCCCAAGGACCTGCTGGAGGCGGCGCGGATGGACGGCGCCGGCGAGCTGCGCATCTTCCTCACGGTGATCCTGCCGCTGGGCCTGCCGGCCATCGCCTCGCTGGCCATCTTCCAGTTCCTCTGGGTGTGGAACGACCTGCTGGTGGCGCTGGTGTTCTCCGACTCCTCCACCCAGCCGCTCACCGTGGCGCTGTCCTCCCAGATGCGGGCATTCGGCGCCAGCATCGACATCCTGGCCCCCGGCGCGTTCCTGTCGCTCATCGTCCCGCTCGGGGTGTTCTTCGCCTTCCAGCGGTACTTCGTGCAGGGCGTGATGGCGGGCTCGGTCAAGTAGCCGGACGGGACCAGGAGTGCGCGCCGTCATCTCCCGGGTGAGCAGCGCCTCGGTCACCGTGGACGGCGAGCTGGTGGCGGAGCTGGCGGGCCCGGGGCTGCTGGTGCTGCTGGCCGTCGCCAGGGACGACCAGCCCGCGGCAGCGGCCACCATGGCCCGCAAGATCGCCGAGCTGCGCCTGCTGCGCGAGGAGCGCTCGGTGGCCGACACCGGCGCCGGGGTGCTGGTGGTCAGCCAGTTCACCCTCTACGGCGACACCCGCAAGGGCCGGCGCCCGTCCTGGTCAGCCGCGGCCGCCCCCGAGCACGCCACCGCGCTGATCCAGCGGGTGCTCGCCGAGCTGGCCCAGCGCGGGGTGCCCGCCGCCACGGGTCGCTTCGGCGCCGACATGGCGGTGGCGTCGGTCAACGACGGCCCGTTCACGGTGCTGGTGGACTGCTGACGCACGTTCGCCCGGCGGCGGCAAAGATCGTCCGCGTGCCGCGGTGCGTCTCACAATCGGACTCTCAGGAACTTCTCAGCCCGAGCGAGCGTTTGCCCAGGTCACAGCGGGTGTGACGCGGTGAGACAGGGAACTAATCACCGCCGTCCCGTCGTTGAAGTCAGTGAGAACCAACGACACGGAGGCGCACCATGACATCTGCCACCACCACCTCCACGGGAACCGCAAAGTCCATGTCCGACGGCGACCTGGACGCCCAGAGCCCCGCAGCCGACCTGGTCCGCGTGTACCTCAACGGGATCGGACGCACCGCGCTGCTGACTGCTGCTGACGAGGTGGAGCTGTCGAAGCGCATCGAGGCCGGGCTCTACGCCCAGCACCTGCTCAGCGAGGGCACCAAGATCAGCCCGGCCCGCAAGCGAGACCTGAACACCCTGGTCCGCGAGGGCCACGCCGCCCGCCAGCGCCTGCTGGAGGCCAACCTGCGGCTGGTCGTCTCGCTGGCCAAGCGCTACACCGGCCGCGGGATGCCCCTGCTCGACCTGATCCAGGAGGGCAACCTCGGCCTCATCCGGGCGATGGAGAAGTTTGACTACGCCAAGGGCTTCAAGTTCTCCACCTACGCCACCTGGTGGATCCGCCAGGCCATCACCCGCGGCATGGCCGACCAGAGCCGCACCATCCGGCTGCCCGTCCACCTGGTGGAGCAGGTGAACAAGCTCGCCCGGATCAAGCGGGAGCTGCACCAGCAGCTGGGCCGGGAGGCCACCGACGAGGAGCTCGCCATTGAGGCAGGCATCCCGGAGCACAAGATCGCCGACCTGCTCGACCACAGCCGGGACCCGGTGAGCCTGGACATGCCGGTGGGCAGCGACGAGGAGGCCCCGCTGGGAGACTTCATCGAGGACGCCGACGCCACCGACGCGGAGAGCGCGGTGATCTCCGGACTGCTGCACTCCGACATCTTCTCGGTGCTCGCCACCCTGGACGAGCGCGAGCAGCAGGTCATCCGGCTGCGCTTCGGCCTGGACGACGGACAGCCCCGCACCCTGGACCAGATCGGCAAGCTCTTCGGACTCTCCCGGGAGCGGGTCCGCCAGATCGAGCGCGAGGTGATGGGCAAGCTGCGTGCCGGCGACCGCGCGGAGCGGCTGCGCTCCTACGCCAGCTAGCCAGCACGGCCCGACGAGGCCGGGACCCGCACGGGCCCTGGCCTCGTCGGCCGTCCGTGGCCGTGCGGGAGGCCTCCGCCGCTCCGGTAGCGTGCCTGTCCATGACGAGCGTGCCCCCCTTCACCGAGCTGCTGCCCCTCACCGACAACGGCACCGAGTACCGCCTCGTCAGCACCGAGGGGGTGCGCCGGGTGGACACCGAGCTGGGCTCGTTCCTGCAGGTGTCCCCGGAGGCGCTGACCACCCTGGCCAAGGCGGCCATCACCGACATCCAGCACCTGCTGCGCACCAGCCACCTCAAGCAGCTGCGCGCCATCGTGGACGACCCGGAGGCCAGCGGCAACGACCGCTTCGTGGCCATGGACCTGCTGCGCAACGCCTGCGTCGCCGCGGGCAAGGTGCTGCCGATGTGCCAGGACACCGGCACCGCCATCGTGATGGGCAAGAAGGGTGAGCGGGTGCTCACCGGCGGTGGGGACGAGGCCGCGCTGTCGGAGGGCATCCGGCAGGCCTACGCCGAGCTGAACCTGCGCTACTCGCAGATGGCCCCGCTGACCATGTGGGAGGAGCGCAACACCGGCACCAACCTGCCCGCCCAGATCGACCTCAACGCCGTCGACGGCGACGCCTACCACTTCCTGGTGATGGCCAAGGGCGGTGGCAGCGCCAACAAGACGTTCCTCTACCAGGAGACCAAGGCGGTGCTCAACCCGCGCCGCCTGGCCATGTTCCTGGACGAGAAGCTGCGCTCGCTGGGCACCGCGGCGTGCCCGCCCTACCACCTGGCCATCGTCGTCGGTGGGCTGTCGGCCGAGCAGAACCTCAAGGTGGCCAAGCTGGCGTCGGCGCGCTACCTGGACACCCTGCCCACCGAGGGCTCTGCGGCCGGGCACGCCTTCCGGGACACCGACCTGGAGGAGCAGGTGCTGGAGATGACCCGCCAGTTCGGCATCGGCGCCCAGTTCGGCGGCAAGTACTTCTGCCACGACGTCCGGGTGATCCGGCTGCCCCGCCACGGCGCCTCGCTGCCCATCGGCCTGGCCGTGAGCTGCTCGGCCGACCGCCAGGCCAAGGCCAAGATCACCGCCGACGGCATCTTCCTGGAGCAGCTGGAGCGCGACCCCGCGCAGTTCCTGCCCGAGGTGACCGACGAGGACCTCTCCGACGAGGTCGTGCAGATCGACCTCACCCGCCCCATGTCAGAGATCCAGGCGACGCTGAGCGCACTGCCGGTGAAGACCCGGCTGTCGCTGACCGGCCCGCTGGTGGTGGCCCGGGACATCGCGCACGCCAAGATCGCCGAGCGGCTGGAGGCCGGCGAGCCCATGCCGCAGTACCTGCGCGACCACCCGGTGTACTACGCCGGCCCGGCCAAGACGCCCGAGGGCTACGCCTCCGGGTCCTTCGGCCCCACCACCGCGGGCCGGATGGACGCCTACGTGGCGCAGTTCCAGGCCGCCGGCGGGTCCATGGTGATGCTGGCCAAGGGCAACCGCAGCAAGCAGGTCACCGAGGCCTGCTCCACCCACGGCGGGTTCTACCTGGGCTCCATCGGTGGCCCGGCCGCCCGCCTCGCCCAGGACTGCATCACCTCGGTGGAGGTGCTGGAGTACCCCGAGCTGGGCATGGAGGCGGTGTGGAAGATCGAGGTGCAGGACTTCCCCGCGTTCATCGTGGTGGACGACAAGGGCAACGACTTCTTCGCCGGCACCTCCCAGCCCACCCTGCAGATCAGCTTCCGCCGCTAGTCGAGCAGCACGCCGCTAGCCCAGCACCGGGGCGCTAGCGCAGCCGGCGCGGGCCCAGGTCGGCCCGCGTCGGCTCCGGTCCGATGCGCACCCGGGCCGCGGTCACCGACGCGCCGTCCGGCGAGGCCAGGATCGGGCCGCAGGAGAGCTCGCGGATCTGGCTGACGTGCTCGGCCAGCGCGGCCACCTGGCCCACCACGAGGGCCAGGGAGTCCAGGTCCGCGGGCTCGCTGCCCCGGTAGCCGGTGAGCAGCGGCGCAGCCTTGGGCGCGCGGATCAGCTCCTCCGGCGAGGTCAGGGGCAGCACCCGGTACGCGCGGTCGCCCAGCAGGTCGGAGATCACCCCGGACAGGCCGAAGGAGATCAGCGACCCGAACGACGGGTCGTCCTGCACCGCCACCGTGCAGTTGATGCCCTTGCCCGCCATCTGCTGCACGTACACCGAGCTGTTGCCGGACACCTCCCGCAGGTCGTCGTAGGCGATGCGCACCGCGTCGTCGCTGCTCACGTCCAGGCGCACCCCGATGAGGTCGGAGCGGTCGCGCCACTGCTCCCCCATCGCCTTGACCGCCACCGGGAAGCCCAGCTCGTGCGCGGCGGCGACGGCCTGGTCGGCGTCGTGGGCGACCCGGAAGGCCGCCACCTCCACCCCGTAGGTGTCCAGCAGCGCCGCGGCCTCGTCGTCGGTGAGCCAGCGCCCCTCCGGGGCGTCGGCCAGCCAGCCCTGCACCAGCTCACGGGCCCGGGCCACGTCCACCAGCTCAGGGTGGGCCAGCGGCTCCGGGTCCGGGCCGGGGCGCTCGCGCCACTGGGCGTAGCGCACCGCCCGCGACAGCGCCAGCGCCGCCCGCTCCGGGCCGGGGTAGGAGGGCACCGAGCCGCGCGCGGGCTGCCCGTCCGCGCCAAGCACGGCCAGGGAGTCCGGAATGCCCTCGGCGGCGAGGAAGGTGGTGACCACCGGCTTGCGCGAGCCGGCCAGCGTCTCCCGCAGGGCGGTGGCGAACTCGGTGCCGGGGATGGCCACCGGCGGCACGAACACCGCGATCAGCGCGTCCACGTCGTCGGCGGCCAGCGCGTCGCCCACGGCCTTGGCGAACTCCTGCGGGGTGGCGCTGGCGCCCACGTCCACCGGGTCGCCCACCACGGTGAGCCCGCGGCTGCGGGCGGCGTCGGCGCCCAGCACACCCAGCGCCGTGGAGTTGCCCACCACGGCCACCCGCGGACCCGCAGGCAGCGGTTGGTAGGCGAGCAGCAGGGCGCAGTCGAAGAGCTGGGCGATGGACTCCACCCGGATGACGCCGGCCTCCTCGAACAGCGCCTGCACGCTCGCCTCGTCCACCTCCACGCTGGTGGCCGCCAGGCCGGCGGGCACCGCGTGGCGGCCGCTCTTGACCACGATCACCGGCTTGTTGCGGGCCAGGCGCCGGGCCAGGCGGGAGAACTTGCGCGGGTTGCCGAAGCTCTCCAGGTACAGCAGCACCACGTCGGTGGCCGGGTCGGAGTCCCAGTACTGCAGCAGGTCGTTGCCGGAGATGTCGGCGCGGTTGCCGGCCGAGACGAAGGTGGACAACCCCAGGCCACGCTCGGCGGCGGCGGCGAGGATGGCGATGCCCAGGGCGCCGGACTGGCAGAAGAAGCCCACCCGCCCGGCCGGCGGCAGCACCGGGGCCAGGGTGGCGTTGAGCGCCACCTCGGGGTCGGTGTTGGCCACGCCGAGGGCGCTGGGGCCGACCACCCGCATGCCGTGGGCGCGGGCGGCCTCCACCATGCGTCGCTCGGCGGCCAGGCCCTCGGGCCCAGCCTCGCTGAAGCCGGCGGAGATCACCACCAGCGCCTTGACGCCCTTGGCCAGGCAGTCGTCGAGCACGGCCTCCACCCCGCTGGCGGGCACCGCCACCACCGCCAGGTCCACCGGGTCGGGGATGTCGGAGACCGCGGCGTAGGCGCGGATGCCCTGCACGGAGCGGTTCTCCGCGTTGACCGGGTACACCGGCCCGGTGAACCCCGCCCGCAGCAGGTTCACCAGCACCGCGTGGCCCACCTTGAACCGGTCGGTGGAGGCGCCGATGACCGCGACCGAGGACGGGTGCAGCACGTTGTGCACGCTGCGGGCCTCCGAGGCGCGCTCCCGGAAGTTGCGCACGGTGAGCAGGGCCTCGGAGGGGTCGACGGCGAACTCCAGGTGCAGCACACCACCGTCGAAGGAGCGCTTGATCTGGTAGCCGGCCTGCTTGAACACCCCGAGCATGCTGCGGTTCTCCGACAGCACCTCCGCCACGAACGTGCGGATGCCGCACTCGGCCGCCGCCGCGGCGAGGTGCTCCAGCAGCACCGACCCCAGCCCGCGGCCCTGGTGGGCGTCGGCCACCACGAAGGCCACCTCGGCGGAGTGCCCGTCGCCGACGTTGGTGAGCCGCTCGTAGCGGCCCACGGCGATGATCTCCCCGCCCAGCAGCACCACGAACGCCACCCGGTCGTGGTGGTCGACGGTGGAGAAGCGGGCCAGGTCGCGGGCCGACATGGTGGGGTACGGACCGAAGTAGCGCAGGTAGCGGGTGCGCTCGGAGAGCTGGCTGTGGAAGCGGACCAGGTCGTCGGCCAGGTCCGGGGTCATCGGCCGCAGGTGCACCGTGCCGCCGTCGGAGGCCAGCGCGTCACCCTCCCAGTGCTTGGGGTAGTGGTAGGGGTCGATCTCCTCGGCCACCTCGACCTTGTCATCCATGGTGGACATCCTTACTCCTCAGTCCCCCTGCTCGGTCCCGCGATCTCAGTCTCGAGGGTCCTCCGGGTCCAGCCCGAGAAGCGGGAACACCGCACGTCGCGTGTCGCGAATCATGGTGTCCACCTTGGTCGTTGCTGGATCTCCGCTGGCAGCCACGCCGTCCCAGGGCTGGTGGGTGACGTCGGTGCCGTCACCCATGGTGGTGGGTACCGGCACCTGCGGCGAGAGCGTGGCCACGTGGGCGGTCCAGTCTGCGGGCACCTGCCGCTCCACGGCGACGTCGCGGTCGAGCACCGCGGCGAGCAGGTGCGTCCACGAGCGGGGCACCACCCGCAGCAGCCCGTAGCCGCCGCCGCCCATCGCCAGCCACCGCCCCTCCGCAGTCTCCTCGGCCAGCGCCCGCAGCGCCTGGAAGATGGCCCGGTGCCCGTCCACGCTCAGGCGCAGGTCAGCCAGCGGGTCCTCGCGGTGGGTGTCCACCCCGCACTGGGTGACCAGCACCTGCGGGCGGAAGGCGCGCAGCACCCCGGGAACGACGGCGTGGAAGGCCCGCAGCCACGACTGGTCGTCGGTGCCGGGCATCAGCGGCAGGTTGACGGTGCTGCCGGCCGCCTCGCCCCGGCCGACCTCCTGGGGCCAGCCGGTGCCGGGCCACAGCGTGGCGGGGTGCTGGTGCAGGGACAGGGTGAGCACCCGCGGGTCGTGCACGAACGCCGCCTGCACCCCGTCGCCGTGGTGGACGTCCACGTCCACGTAGGCGATGCGGTCGTAGCCGTGGTCGAGCAGCCAGGAGATGGCGATGGCGGGGTCGTTGTAGACGCAGAACCCGGAGGCTGCGTCGGCCATGGCGTGGTGCAGGCCGCCGCCGAGGGAGACCGCCCGGCGCGTGCGGCCGGCGGCGATCTCCCGCGCGGCGGCCAGCGAGCCGCCGGTGAGCAGCGCGCTGGACTCGTGCATGTGCTCGAAGATGGGGTTGTCCTCGGTGCCCAGGCCATGGTTGACCGCCTGCAGCTGGGTGGGCGCGCCCTTGACCGCCGCCAGGTAGGCCGGGGTGTGGATGCGCAGCAGGTCGTCGTCGGTGGCCGCCTGCGGCCGGATGGTCTCCACCCCGTCCAACAGACCCAGCCCGCGGGACAGCCGCATGGTCAGGTCCAGCCGGATGGGGTCGAGCGGGTGGTCCTCGCTCAGCTTGTAGCTGAGGTAGTCACTGGTCCACACGACTGCAGCTGGCGCCTGGCTCATGCCGGCGACGCTACTGTCTGGCAGCCGCCAGCGGGATCGCGGCGTGCCGGGCGAGCGTCTCGCCACAGCCTTCGTCGGATGACCACCCCGGTACATATACTCGTGGACAACGAAGGGGTGTGAGCGTGAACGACCTGGTCGACACCACGGAAATGTACCTGCGGACCATCTACGAGCTCGAGGAAGAGGGCGTCACCCCGCTGCGCGCCCGCATTGCCGAGCGCCTGGAGCAGAGTGGCCCGACCGTGAGCCAGACCGTGGCGCGCATGGAGCGGGACGGCCTGCTCGCCGTGGCCCAGGACCGTCACCTGGAGCTGACGCCCGAGGGCCGTGCCGTGGCTATCGCGGTGATGCGCAAGCACCGGCTGGCCGAGCGACTGCTGGTGGACGTCATCGGGCTCGCCTGGGAAGAGGTGCACGCCGAGGCCTGCCGCTGGGAGCACGTGATGAGCGAGGGCGTGGAGCGCCGCCTGGTGGAGGTGCTCGACCACCCCACGACCTCCCCCTACGGCAACCCGATCCCCGGCCTGGCCGACCTCGGAGGCACCCCGAGCCCCGTCAACGGCGCCACGCTGGTCCGGCTCACCGACGCCGCCGGCAAGGCCCCGGTGGCCGTGGTGGTGCGCCGCATCTCCGAGCACGTGCAGACCGACGCCGGGGTGATGGCCCAGCTGCGCCAGGCCGGCGTGGTGCCCGACGCCCGGGTCACCGTGGAGCGCACCCGCACCGGGGTGGAGATCACCGTCACCGGGCACACCACCGCCCACCTGCCCACCGAGATGGCGCACGCCGTCCAGGTGGAGCTGGTCGACGCAGCCGCTCCGGCCGCCAGCTAGCCCGCGACACCGCTCACCGCGACGCCGCTCGCCGCCGGGGCACCGGCGGGGCCACCCAGCCACGCCAGGAACCGCAAGCCCGCCCGTCCCACCAGGAAGTAGGTCGTCGTGAAGCTGCTCGTCACCGGAGGGGCCGGCTACGTCGGCAGCGTGTGCACCGACCTGCTGGTGGAGCGCGGTCACGACGTCACCGTGCTGGACAACCTCTCCACCGGGCACCGCGACGCGGTCTCCCCCGCCGCCCGCTTCGTGGAGGGCGACGTGGCCACCGACGCCCACGCGCTGCTGGCCGAGGGCATGGACGGCGTGCTGCACTTCGCCGCCAAGTCGCTGGTCGGCGAGTCGGTGGAGCGCCCCGAGCTGTACTGGTTCGGCAACGTGGTGACCAGCCTGCAGCTGCTGGAGGCGGTGCGGGCCACCGGCGTGCCGCGGCTGGTGTTCTCCTCCACCGCTGCCACCTACGGCGAGCCCGAGACCAACCCGATCACCGAGGACGCGCCCACCCGGCCCACCAACCCCTACGGCGCGAGCAAGCTGGCGATCGACCACGCCATCACCTCCTACGCCAACGCCCACGGCCTGGCGGCGGTGAGCCTGCGCTACTTCAACGTGGCCGGCGCCCACGGCGGCTACGGCGAGCGGCACACCGTGGAGACGCACCTGATCCCGCTGGTGCTGCAGGTGGCCAGCGGCGATCGCGAGCACATCACCGTCTACGGCGACGACTGGCCGACCGCGGACGGCACCTGCCTGCGCGACTACATCCACGTGCGCGACCTCGCCGAGGCGCACCTGCTGGCCCTGGAGCACGCCGAGGCGGGGCGGCACAGCATCTACAACCTGGGCACCGGCACCGGTTTCTCCGTGCTGGAGGTCATCGAGGCCTGCCGCCGGGTGACCGGCCACCCCATCCCCGCGCAGGTGGCTGCTCGCCGCGCCGGCGACCCGGCCGTGCTGGTGGCCTCCAGCGCGCGAGCGGCCGCCGAGCTCGGCTGGAAGCCGTCGCGGCCCGAGCTGGACACCATCGTGGCCGACGCGTGGTCCCTCATCCAGCAGCGGACGGCCCAGCCGGGAGCGTGACCCCGAGGTCGGCGGCGACCTCGATCGCGGTGTCGGCCAGCTCGCGCACCGCCTCCGGGCGCAGACCCCCGGCCAGGGCGGCCTCCAGCAGCCCCGCCATGCGGTGCCCGGGGTCGGCCTCCAGCGCCGCGCGCAGCGCGACCCCCGCCAGCGGGCCCTCGCCGCGCACGTAGCAGCCGTAGGCGACCAGCACCGCCGGCTCCGCCTTCTCCGGCGCGGGCAGCAGCCGGCACAGCTGCAGCCACAGCGACTCGGCCGCCGCGGCGTGCTCGCCCACCGCCAGGGCGAAGCAGGCGTCGCGCACCAGCGGATCCGCCAGCGCCACCCCCAGCCGGGCCGCCTCGTCGGCGTCCACCGCGGCACCGTCCTCGGTGCGGGCCACCGCGGCCAGCACCGCCTCCAGGTCCTCCCGCACCGCCCGCTGGCCCCAGGTCTGCCGCGCCTGCAGCGACTCCTCCAGCGCCCGGTCGACCAGCTGGGCGCACCGCCGGCACTCGTCGGCGTCGCCACCACCCAGCAGCGCGTCCAGCTCCTCGCGGCCCCCGTGGATCACCCGTCCGTGCGCCACGTGCGCGGCGGCGGCCGGGCAGCTCTGCGGGTCGGGCAGCACACCGGCATCCGTTCGCCACCGGCCATCGACACCGCCGGACGTCCGGTCCCGGCTCCACCACGGTGCACCGGCCGCGACGACCGCCACGCCGTGCACCCCCAGCACCGCCGTGCCCACCGCCTCGCAGGCGGGCACCAGCTCAGCCAGGAGGTCGGCGTGGGCGTCCGGGCGCCGGGACCGGTCGTCGACCACCACCAGGATCACCGCCACCGTGCCGCGCCGGGCGCACTGCACCGACAGCTCCTCGGTGAGCGCCAGGACGTGCCCCGGCTCGGCCTGGTGCGGGTGCGGCAGGTCCACCCGCATCACCAGTCCCACCCGGGCGCCGGTGGGCCCCTCCAGGCAGAGCAGGACCAGTGAGCGCTGGGGCACGAAGCCCAGCAGGGCGGGCAGCGAGGCGATCAGCTCGCCTGGCTCGGCGATGCGGATGGTGCTCGGGGGCGAGTCGGCTGAGGTGGTCATGGCGTGACCCTGCCGCCCGGGCACGACGGGCAATGGCCACCCACCCCACGCTGTGGACACTCCGGGCGGAGTGTGGACCACAGTCGTGGCGGGGGCGGCCGTTGCGGTGACGTGTCGGGCCTGCCTGCTAGCCGGGCGAGACCCGGCAGGTGGCCTCAGCTGCCGCGGGCGATCCACTCCTGCAGGTGTGGGGCCTCGCTGCCGATGGTCGTGCCGTCGCCGTGGCCGGTGAGCACCGTGGTGTCCTCGGGCAGGGCGAACAGCCGGTCCCGGATGGAGCCGATGATGGTCGGGAAGTCCGAGTACGACCGCCCGGTGGCGCCGGGGCCGCCGGAGAACAAGGTGTCGCCGGTGCACAGCACGCCCGCCTCGGGCAGGTACAGGCACGAGCTGCCCGGGGAGTGCCCTGGCGTGTGCAGCACCTGGATCTCGGTGCCGGCCACCGAGATGCGCTGCCCGTCGGACAGCTCGCCGTGCTGCACGCCCGGGTGGGTCATGTCCCACAGCACCTGGTCGGCCGGGTGCAGCAGCACCGGGGCGTCGAGCTGCTCGCCCAGCTGCGGTGCGACCGTCACGTGGTCGTCGTGGCCGTGCGTGCACACCACTGCCAGCACGCGGCGGCCACCCACGGCGTCGATGATCGGCTGGGCGTCGTGGGCGGCGTCGACCACCACCACCTCGGAGTCGTCCCCGATCAGCCAGATGTTGTTGTCCACGTCCCAGGTGCCGCCGTCGAGGCTGAAGGTGCCGGAGGTGACCACGTGGTCCACGCGCACGCTCACAGCATCACCACCGAGCGCAGCGCGCCGCCGGAGTGGATGGTGGTGAAGGCCTGCTCCACGTCCTCCAGGCTGATCCGCTCGGTGACGAAGCGCTCCAGCGGCAGCCGGCCCTGCTGGTACAGGTCCACCAGGACCGGGAAGTCCCGCTCGGGCAGGCAGTCGCCGTACCACGACGACTTCAGCGAGCCGCCGTGGGAGAACAGGTCCACCAGGGGCATCTCGATCTGCATCTCCGGCGTGGGCACCCCCACCAGCACCACGGTGCCGGCCAGGTCACGGGCGTAGAAGGCCTGCTTCCAGGTCTCCGGACGACCCACCGCGTCGATCACCACGTCCGCGCCGAAACCGTCGGTGAGCTCCTGCACCGCGGTCACCACGTCGTCCACGGCGGAGGCGTCGATGGTGTGGGTGGCACCGAGGTCGGTGGCCCACTCCAGCTTCTTGGGGTCGCGGTCGATGGCGATGATCTTCGACGCCCCGGCCAGGCGGGCACCGGCGATCGCCGCGTCGCCCACGCCGCCGCAGCCGATCACCGCCACCGAGTCACCCCGGCTGACGTTGCCGGTGTTCACCGCCGCACCGATCCCGGCCATCACGCCGCAGCCGAGCAGGCCCACCACGGCGGGATCGGCCGAGGCGTCCACCTTGGTGCACTGGCCAGCCGCGACGAGGGTCTTGTCGGCGAAGGAGCCGATGCCCAGCGCCGGGGTGAGCTCGGTGCCGTCCTCCAGCGTCATCTTCTGCGTGGCGTTGTGGGTGTTGAAGCAGTACCACGGGCGGCCACGCTTGCAGGCCCGGCACTCCCCGCACACCGCGCGCCAGTTGAGCACCACGAAGTCGCCCGGCTGCACGTGCGTGACGCCCTCGCCGATCGACTCCACCACGCCGGCCGCCTCGTGGCCCAGCAGGAAGGGGAACTCGTCGTTGATCCCGCCGTCGCGGTAGGTCAGGTCGGTGTGGCAGACGCCGCAGGCCTGCACGTCCACGACCACCTCGCCGGGACCAGGGTCGGGAACGGTGATGGTCACCAGCTCCACCGGGGCACCCTTGCTCCGGGCGATCACTCCGCGTACCTGCTGGGGCATGTGCTGCCACCTCTCTCGACTTGGGCGGGAAGACCTGCGGCTCGGACAGAGCCGACGTCGCCGACCATCGTCCCAGAACCCGCACCAGGCGCGCGGACCGCGGTGACGGCCACCCACCACCCACCGGGAACGGCCCTCGCCGTCGCCGACGCGTGCGGGCTAGAACTAGGCCCCGACCCTCGCCTCCCCACCGCTCAGGAGCCCGCCGTGCCCGCACCCGACCAGCTGCGCGACGTCGTCGCCACTTACATCGCCTCCGTCACCGCCGGGGACGTCGACACGATCGTCGGCCTCTACGCCGACGACGCCACCCTGGAGGACCCCTACGGCGGCTCGGTGCGGCGCGGCCGCGAGGAGATCGCCACCCACTACAGCGGCATGGCGGGGATGAAGCTGGAGGCCGAGCTGGTGACCGTGCGCGCGGTCGCCGACACCGCGGCGTTCCAGCTGGACGTGCGCATGCACGCCGGCAGCCGGGTCACCACCATCTCCAGCATCGACGTGATGACCTTCGACGAGCAGGGCCGCATCACGGCCATGCGCGCCTACTGGGGCAACGACGACGTGGCCGTCTCCGACGACCCTGCGGGTGCGTAAGAGCGGCGTTACCGTCCCGTAAGGACTTCTCTTCGCCCCGGGCCGGCACCTGCTGCTCCGGTAGCGTCACACACTCACCGTCGGAAGGACTTCCATGACCGACAGCGCGACGATCGACGAGGTGCCGGCCCCGGTCGAGGCGGAGGACGAGGCCAACGACTACGACCTGGTGGTGATCGGCTCCGGCCCCGGAGGGCAGAAGGCGGCGATCGCTGCGGCCAAGCTGGGCAAGCGGGTTGCCGTCGTGGAGAAGGTCAGGATGCTCGGCGGGGTGTGCACCAACACCGGCACCATCCCGTCCAAGACCATGCGCGAGGCCGTGCTCTACCTCACCGGCATGAACGAGCGCACGCTCTACGGCGACAGCTACCGGGTGAAGTCCGACATCACGGTGGACGACCTGCTGGCGCGCACGCAGCACACCATCGGCAAGGACACCCAGACGGTGCGGTCCCAGCTGATGCGCAACCGGGTGGACCTGCTCACCGGCACCGCGCACTTCAGCGACCCGCACACCGTGGTGGTCGACGGGGAGAACAAGCGCGAGCACACCACCGTCCGGGCGGCCAAGATCGTCATCGCCACCGGCACCCGGCCAGCCCGGCCGGCGGACGTGGAGTTCGACGACGAGCGGGTGCTGGACTCCGACGGCATCCTCCACCTGACCAAGATCCCCGCCAGCATGGTCGTGGTGGGCGCCGGCGTGGTGGGCATCGAGTACGCCTCCATGTTCGCCGCCCTGGGCACCCGGGTCACCGTGGTGGAGCAGCGGGCCGGGATGCTGGCGTTCTGCGACTCCGAGATCGTGGAGTCGCTGAAGTTCCACCTGCGCGACCTGGCGGTCACCTTCCGCTTCGGCGAGGAGGTCACCAAGGTGACCAAGGGCAGCCGCGGCACGGTGACCACGCTGGCCAGCGGCAAGCGCATCCCCGCCGAGACGGTGATGTACTCCGCCGGCCGGCAGGGCCTCACCGACGAGCTCAAGCTGAAGGCGGCGGGGCTGAAGGCGGACAAGCGCGGCCGCATCGCGGTGGACGAGCACTACCGCACCGAGGTCGACCACATCTACGCCGTCGGCGACGTCATCGGCTTCCCCGCCCTGGCGGCGACGTCCATGGACCAGGGTCGCCTGGCCGCCTACCACGCCTTCGGCGAGCCCACGCCGAAGGACCTGGGCCTGCAGCCTATCGGCATCTACTCCATCCCCGAGGTCTCCTACGTGGGCAAGACCGAGGTGCAGCTCACCGAGTCGTCGGTGCCCTACGAGGTGGGCACCGCCCGCTACCGCGAGCTCGCCCGCGGGCAGATCACCGGCGACGCCTACGGGATGCTCAAGCTGTTGGTCTCCACCGAGGACCGCACCCTGCTCGGCGTGCACGTCTTCGGCTCCGGCGCCACCGACCTGGTGCACATCGGCCAGGCGGTGATGGGGTGTGGTGGCACGGTGGACTACCTGGTGGACGCGGTGTTCAACTACCCCACCCTCTCCGAGGCCTACAAGGTGGCGGCGCTGGACGTCACCAACAAGATCCGCGCGCTCAACGCCTTCTCCAGCTGAGGCCTGCTCCAGCTGAGCGGGTCGCCCCGCCGGCTGTGACGGGTCTCGCCTCCTCGGGCGAGACGCGGGCGGGACGGAATGCGGCACCGCAGCCCGACGTTGGGGGACAATGTAGGGACGTGACGGAAGGTGACGAACCACCCATGACCAACGACGAGAGCTCCCCCATGTACGAACTTGAGTTCCCCTCCCCCGAGCTGACGGGTGCGGACGGGAGCGGTCCGGTGCTGGTGCACGGGATGGAAGGCTTCTCCGACGCCGGGCACGCGGTCCGCATCGCCACCACGCACCTGCGCGAGTCGATGGAGACCGACCTGGTCGCCAGCTTCGACATCGACGCGCTGCTGGACTACCGCTCCCGCCGGCCGATGATGGGCTTCGAGGGCGACCACTTCGCCAGCTACGCCGAGCCCACGCTGAACCTGTACTCGGTCAAGGACGCCACCGGCACCCCGTTCCTGCTCCTGGCCGGCATGGAGCCCGACCTGAAGTGGGAGCGGTTCATCACCGCGGTCCGGATGCTGTCGGAGCGCTTCGGCGTGCGCCGCACCATCGGCCTCAACGCCATCCCCATGGCGGTGCCGCACACCCGCCCCACCGGGGTCACCGCGCACGGCACCTCCACCGACCTGGTCCGTGGCTACGAGCCGTGGGTGGGCAACGTGCAGGTTCCGGCCAGCGCGGCCTCGCTGCTCGAGCTGCGCCTGGGCGAGGCGGGGCACGAGGCGATGGGCTTCGCCGTGCACGTGCCGCACTACCTCACCCAGACCGACTACCCCGAGGCCGCGCTCACCCTGCTGTCGCACCTGAGCGACGCCTCCGGGTTGACGCTGCCCACCGAGGAGCTCACCGAGGCCGCAGCTCGGGTGCGCGAGCAGATCGACGCGCAGGTGACCGCCTCGGAGGAGGTGGCCACCGTGGTGCAGGCCCTGGAGCGCCAGTACGACGCCTACGTCGGCTCGCAGGAGCGGACCTCGCTGCTGGCGGCCAACGGCGAGCTGCCCACCGGTGACGAGCTGGGGGCCGAGCTCGAGCGCTTCCTCGCCCAGAACGCCGGGCAGGACCCCTCCTCCGGCGACGGCCCCGAGGGGCTGTAGCCGGAGCAGGGTCTGCCCGCGGCAGGTCAGCTGGCGAAGCGCTGCTGCAGCTTCTCCAGGGTGCGGGTGATGCCGGTGCCGTTCATCTTGGGCACGCCGACGAGCTCGAGCGCCTTGGGCAGCACGTGGGTGCCGTAGCTGAAGGTCTCCACCACCTCGGTCTGCCCGGGCGAGACCGGGGCGAGCTCCCACCGCCAGGTGTGACCCATGGGGTGGCGCCACTCGATCACGCGGTCGGGCTCGAAGTCCACGACGGTGCTGGTGATGCGGTAGGGCACCCCGTACATCTTCATGCTCACCGAGAACTTGGCGCCCTTGCTGAGCGTGTCGGGTGCCTTCACCGAGTCGCGAACCGTGCCGGACCCGTCCAGCTCGCCGTGGCGTCGCGGGTCCGCCGCGAGGGCGAAGACCTCGGCGGGGGTGGCGTCCACCACGACTCGTCGGGAGACCCTGCGCGGGCCTGTTTCCACTGTGGTCACCTGTGTGTCAGCCATCTCGTCAACCTAGCCAACTTCACCCGCGATCGCCCGCCGCGCCACCGCCAGCGCCCGGCAGGGCACGATAGGTACCACCATGACAACTCCCGCTCCGGCCACCCTGACCGCCCGGATCCCCAGCTCGCCCGACGAGGACTCCCTGTTCGAGGCCTTCACCGAGTGGACCCAGGAGCGCGGGATCACCCTCTACCCCGCGCAGGAGGAGGCGGTGCTGGAGATCGTCTCCGGCTCGCACGTCGTCCTGGCCACCCCCACCGGGTCGGGGAAGTCGATGGTGGCCATCGGCGCGCACTTCGCGGCGATGGCGGCCAAGAAGCGCACCTTCTACACCGCCCCCATCAAGGCGCTGGTGAGCGAGAAGTTCTTCGCCCTGTGCGAGGTGTTCGGCGCGGAGAACGTCGGCATGATGACCGGCGACGCCGCGGTGAACTCCAGCGCGCCGATCATCTGTGCCACCGCCGAGATCGTGGCCAACCTCGCGCTGCGCGAGGGCGCCGGGGCGGACATCGGCCAGGTGGTGATGGACGAGTTCCACTTCTACTCCGAGCCCGACCGCGGCTGGGCCTGGCAGGTGCCGCTCATCGAGCTGCCCGACGCGCAGTTCGTCCTCATGTCCGCGACCCTCGGCGACGTCAGCTTCTTCGTGGACGACCTGCAGCGCCGCACCGGCCGGGAGGTGGCCGTGGTCAGCGGCACCGAGCGCCCGGTGCCGCTGATGTTCTCCTACGTCAACACCCCGCTGCAGGAGACCATCGAGGAGCTCGTCGCCACCAACCAGGCGCCGGTCTACGTCGTGCACTTCACCCAGGCCTCCGCGCTGGAGCGGGCCCAGGCGCTCACCAGCGTCAAGCTGTGCACCAAGGCGGAGAAGGACGCCGTGGCCGAGATGATCGGTGGCTTCCGCTTCTCCACCGGCTTCGGCAAGACGCTCTCGCGGCTGGTGCGGATGGGCATCGGCGTGCACCACGCCGGGATGCTGCCCAAGTACCGCCGGCTGGTGGAGCGCCTGGCCCAGGCCGGCCTGCTCAAGGTCATCTGCGGCACCGACACCCTCGGGGTGGGCATCAACGTGCCCATCCGCACCGTGCTGTTCACCGGTCTCACCAAGTACGACGGGGTGCGCACCCGGCACCTGCGGGCGCGGGAGTTCCACCAGATCGCCGGCCGGGCCGGGCGTGCGGGCTACGACACGCTGGGCACCGTGGTGGTGCAGGCCCCCGAGCACGACGTGGAGAACGCCCGGCTGGTGGCCAAGGCCGGCGACGACCCCAAGAAGCTCAAGCGGGTGCAGCGCAAGAAGGCGCCGGAGGGTTTCGTCTCCTGGGGCCGGCCCACCTTCGACCGCCTGGTGGCCGCCGACCCCGAGCAGCTCACCTCCCGGTTCTCGGTGAGCAACTCCATGCTGCTCAACGTGATCAGCCGTCCGGGCGACGCCTTCGCCGCGATGCGCCACCTCATCACCGACAACCACGAGAGCCCCGCCCAGCAGCGCAAGCACGCGCTGTCGGCCATCCGGCTCTACCGCAGCCTGCGCGACGCCGGCATCGTGCGGGTGCTGCCCGAGCCTGACGCACACGGCCGCACCGTGGCGCTGACGGTGGACCTGCAGCGCGACTTCGCGCTGAACCAGGCGCTGTCGCCGTTCGCGCTGGCGGTGCTGGAGCTGCTCGACCCGGCCTCGCCCACCTACGCCCTGGACGTGGTGTCGGTGATCGAGTCGACGCTGGACGACCCCCGCCAGGTGCTCATGGCCCAGCAGCACGCCGCCCGTGGTGAGGCGGTGGCGGCGATGAAGGCCGAGGGCATCGAGTACGAGGAGCGGATGGAGCTGCTGGAGGAGGTCACCTGGCCCAAGCCACTGGCCGAGGAGCTGCTCTACCCGGCGTTCGAAACCTACCGACAGGGCCACCCGTGGGTGAGCGAGCTCAACCTGTCGCCCAAGTCGGTGGTGCGCGACATGGTGGAGCACTCCATGACCTTCACCGAGCTGGTCAGCCACTACAACCTGGGCCGCTCCGAGGGCCTGGTGCTGCGCTACCTGACCGACGCCTACCGGGCGCTGCGCCAGACGGTTCCCGAGGACGCCCGCACCGAGGAGCTCGCCGACCTCACCGAGTGGCTCGGCGAGCTGATCCGCGGGGTGGACTCCAGCCTGCTCGACGAGTGGGAGGCCCTGCAGAACCCGGAGAGCGTCCCGCACGAGCAGCCGCTGGACGACGCTCCCCGGTCGATCACCGCCAACACCCGCAGCTTCCGGGTGCTGGTGCGCAACGCCCTGTTCCGCCGCATCCAGCTGGCCGCGCGCGAGCAGTGGGACGCCCTGGACGACCTCGATCCGGACGTGGACTGGGCGGGCTCGCTGGAGGAGTACTTCGACGACCACGACGAGATCGGCACCGGCCCTGACGCCCGCGGCCCCCAGCTGTTCCAGGTGGAGCAGAATCCCGGCACGTGGAAGGTGCGCCAGGTGCTGGCCGACCCCGCCGGCGACCACGACTGGGCGGTGCTGGCCGAGGTCGACCTGGCCGCCTCCGACGAGAAGGGAGAGGTCGCGCTCACCGTCACCGCTGTGCAGCGGATGTGACGGCGGGCGCGACCCCTCCCAGGGTCGGGCTCTCGTGCTGAACCTAGATGCTCGTGCTGAAACTAGATGCTCGTGCCGAACCTAGATGCGGCGAGCGGTGTTGTACTCCAGGTACTGGATCGGCGTGTACTTCACGCCCTGGCCGGCGGTGGGGGCGTTGAGCACGTTGCCCTTGCCGTCGTAGATGCCCACGTGCGAGACCGGGCTGTAGAAGAACACCAGGTCCCCGGCCTTGAGGTCGCCCTTGGCGACGTGGCTGCCCACCGTGGCCTGCTGCGCCGCCGTGCGCGGGATGTTGATCCCGATCTGCCGGAAGGCCCAGGAGGTCAGGCCGGAGCAGTCGAAGGTGCTCGGGCCGTTGGCGCCCCACACGTAGGGCGCACCCAGCTTGGTGGCCGCCACGGCCAGCGCCTTCTGCCCCGCCGAGGACGGTGCCGAGGTGGTGTGCGCGGCCGGCGCCACCGCGGCCGCGGCGTTGCCGATCACCCGGGTCGCTCCGGTCTTGGCGTTCCAGATGATCGACCCGCCCTGGAAGTCGCTGCGCTTGCCCTCGCTCACCTTGTACTCGTCGGAGGTCGGGTAGCCCAGGGCGCCGGTCTCCCAGCCCATGCTCTTCCAGCGGTCCCGGATCGCGCCGTGCACCTCGTGCGCCCCCGTGGCGTGCGACCAGTAGATGCTGCCGCCCTGGAAGTGGTTGAACGAGCCGGTGTGCTTGGCCGTGCCCCACTCGTCGTTCAGCGGAAAGCCCAGGAAGGACCCGCTGGCTCCCATGTTGTAGTAGTGCTCGCGGATGAGGCCCTTGACGCTGTGGGCGCCGGACTTGTCGCTCCAGTAGACAGCGCCACCGGCGAAGCCCTGGGCACGACCGCCCGGCACCGCATGCTCGTCGTCCACACAGTGCCCGAGATAGGACTTGTTGCCCCCGGCGCCGTGCCAGGTGCTGCCGATCTCCCCGTAGGGCTGGCACGCCGGAGCCGCCTGTGCCGCACCCTGCCCGATACCGACTCCAGCGACTGCGCCAGCGGCCACGGCAGCCAGCGTGATCATGTCTCGCAGGCGGTTCTTTACACCCATGTCGTTCCCCAGTCACTCTTCGTCAGTGCGTGGCTACGCATCGTTTGGAGTACGTGACGGTAACGGATCGTGACCTCAGCCCAGGGGACCTTCGCCCGGTCAGCGGCCACGCCGCGGGGGCACTGCGGGACTCAGGCTTGCGCCCAGCCGCGGCCGGGTGTCACTATCCGCAGCGGGGTAGTTGGTTTCTGCACGTAATAGAAAAAGGACAGAGTGGGCATGGGGCGAGCGACGCGAGGCCACTCCGGACCGACCGCACCTGTCGCCGCCCCCGGCGCCGCTCCAGGCATGACTCACCGACAGGTGATGGAAGCCTTGTCGGGCTTGTTGCTTGCCATGTTCGTCACCGCGCTGGCATCCACAGTGGTGGCCAACGCGCTGCCCACCATCATCCCTGACCTGCACGGCAGCGACGCCGCCTACAGCTGGGTGGTCACCTCCACGTTGCTGGCGATGACCGTCTCCACGCCGCTGTGGGGCAAGCTCGCCGACCTGTTCTCCAAGAAGCTGCTGATGCAGCTTGCACTTGTGATATTCACCATCGCCTCGGTTGCGGCCGGCATGTCGGCGTCCACCGGGATGCTGCTCACCTGCCGGGCGTTCCAGGGCGTCGGGGCCGGCGGGGTCGCCGCGCTCACCCAGGTGGTGCTCGCCGCGATGGTGTCCCCGCGCGAGCGCGGTCGCTACAGCGGCTACCTCGGCGGGACGTACGCCCTGGCCACCGTGAGCGGGCCCCTGATCGGCGGCGTCCTGGTGGACACCAGCTGGCTCGGCTGGCGGTGGTGCTTCTACGTGGTGATCCCCTTCGCCGTGGCCGGGATCGTGGTGCTGCAGCGCACCCTGGTGCTGCCCGTGCAGCGCCGGCCGGTGCGCATCGACTACCTCGGGGCCCTCCTCATCAGCGCGGGGGTCTCGGCGCTGCTGATCTGGGTGAGCCTGGCCGGCAAGCGCTTCGCGTGGGCCTCCCCCACCACGGCAGTGCTGGTCAGCGGCGGGGTGCTGCTGCTGGCGATCGCCGTGGTGGTGGAGACGCGGGTGGCCGAGCCGCTGCTGCCGCTGAACCGGCTGCGCGGACGCACCGTCGTGCTGGCCACCGTGGCCTCCACCCTGGTCGGGGTGGTGATGTTCGCCTGCACGGTCTTCCTCAGCCAGTACTTCCAGGTCAGCCAGGGCGTGTCGCCCACCAAGGCGGGGATGCTCACCCTGCCCTTCATCGGGGGCATGTTCGTCGCCTCCACGGTGGTGGGCCGGCTGGTCAGCGCCTTCGGCTACTGGAAGCGCTACCTCGTGCTCGGCGCGGTCCTGCTGGTCGCTGGTCTCGCCGCGATGGCCACCGTCCGCGAGGACACGTCCTACCTGGTCCTCGCCCTGGCGATGTGCAGCCTGGGCACGGCGATGGGCCTGCTCATGCAGAACCTCATCCTGGCGGTGCAGAACACCGTGGACATGCGCGACATCGGTGCCGCCAGCTCCGGCGTGATGTTCTTCCGCACCCTTGGCGGTGCGGCGGGCGTGTCGGCCCTCGGCGCCCTGCTGGCCACCCGCGCCGCCCACCACGCCCGGGGCACCGGTGCGCTGCAGCCAGGCGGCGGCGGTGCGCTGCCCGACGTGGCCGCGCTGCCCGAGGCGACCCGCGCGGTGGTGCAGTCGGCCTACGGCCACGGCACCGGGGACCTCTTCCTGGTGGCCACCCCACTGGGGATCCTCACGCTGATCTGCATCCTGCTCATCCGGGAGGTGCCGCTGCGCAAGACCGTGGACGCCAGCCCCACCGGGCCCACCGCGGACGCCCCCGCCGCCGGGGCCGCACCGACCGCGGCGGCGCCGCCGGCCCTCGGTGCGCCTCCCGGTACCCTGTCTGGGGCATGACCTCCACCTCTCCCGCACCCCGCGCCACCCCGTCGGTGGCAGAGCTGCGCGCGCGCCTGCCCGAGCTGGCGCTGCGTGACCAGCGCCGGCTGCGCAGCCGGTTGGAGCGGGCCCGCAAGGGCAGGGACCCTGCCCGCGCGCTGGAGCAGGTGGCCCGCGAGGTCGACGCCGCCGAGCTGCGGGTGGCCGGGCGCCGGGCTGCGGTGCCGGCCATCACCTATCCCGAGCAGCTGCCGGTCAGCCAGCGCCGCGACGACATCGCCGAGGCCATCCGCGACCACCAGGTGGTGGTGGTGGCCGGGGAGACCGGGTCCGGCAAGACCACCCAGCTGCCCAAGATCTGCCTGGAGCTGGGTCGCGGCGTGCTGGGCACCATCGGGCACACCCAGCCCCGGCGCATCGCCGCCCGCACCGTGGCCGAGCGGATCGCCGAGGAGCTGGACACCGAGCTCGGTGGCGCCGTGGGCTACACCGTCCGCTTCCACGACCAGGCCGGCGACACCACCCTGGTCAAGCTGATGACCGACGGGATCCTGCTCGCCGAGATCCAGCGCGACCCGCTGCTGCAGCGCTACGACACCCTCATCATCGACGAGGCGCACGAGCGCAGCCTGAACATCGACTTCATCCTGGGCTACCTCAAGGAGCTGCTGCCGCGCCGGCGCGACCTCAAGGTCATCATCACCTCGGCCACCATCGACCCGCAGCGCTTCGCCGAGCACTTCGCCACCGACGCAGGGCCGGCGCCGATCATCGAGGTCAGCGGACGCACCTTCCCGGTGGAGGTGCGCTACCGGCCGCTGACGGTGGAGGTGGGCGAGCAGAGCATCGACCGCGACCCGGTGGACGCGGTGTGCGAGGCGGTGGAGGAGCTGGGCGAGGCCGGTGACGGCGACGTGCTGGTGTTCCTCTCCGGCGAGCGGGAGATCCGCGACACCGCCGACGCGCTGCGCGAGCGCAACCTGCGCGGCACCGAGATCCTGCCGCTGTACGCCCGGCTCACCGCCGCCGAGCAGCACCGGGTGTTCACTCCCCCGGCCCCGGGCACCCGCCGCCGGGTGGTGCTGGCCACCAACGTCGCCGAGACCTCGCTGACCGTGCCCGGCATCCGGTACGTGGTCGACCCGGGCACCGCCCGCATCTCCCGCTACAGCGTGCGCACCAAGGTGCAGCGCCTGCCCATCGAGCCGATCAGCCAGGCCTCGGCCAACCAGCGGGCCGGCCGCTGCGGCCGGGTGGCCGACGGCATCTGCATCCGGCTGTACTCCGAGGAGGACTTCCAGTCCCGCCCGGAGTTCACCGACCCGGAGATCCTGCGCACCAACCTCGCGTCGGTGATCCTGCAGATGAGCGCCCTGGGCCTCGGCGACATCGCCGCGTTCCCGTTCGTGGAGCCACCGGACGCCCGCAGCATCCGCGACGGCGTGGCCCTGCTGGAGGAGCTGGGCGCGCTGCAGCCCGGTGAGCCCGACCCCCGCAAGCGACTCACCGCCTCCGGCCGCGAGCTGGCGCAGCTGCCGGTGGACCCGCGGATGGCCCGCATGCTCTCCCAGGCCCACCGCAACGGCTGCCTGGCCGAGGCGCTGGTGATCGTGGCGGCGCTGTCGATCCAGGACCCCCGGGAGCGCCCCACCGAGCACCAGCAGGCGGCGGATGAGCGCCACGCCCGCTTCGCCGACCCCACCTCGGACTTCCTGGCCTTCCTCAACCTGTGGAACCACCTGCGCGAGCAGCGCACCGAGCTGAGCAGCAACCAGTTCCGCCGGCAGTGCAAGGCCGACTTCCTGCACTACCTGCGCATCCGGGAGTGGCAGGACCTGCACGGGCAGCTGCGCTCCATCACCAAGCAGCTGGGGTGGACGCCCAACACCTCCCCGGCCGCCCCCAACGCGGTGCACCAGGCGCTGCTGGCCGGCCTGCTCAGCCACGTCGGGCTCAAGGAGGGCGAGAAGCGCGAGTACCTCGGAGCCCGAGGGGCCCACTTCGCGGTGTGGCCGGGCTCCGCGCTGGCCCGCAAGCCCCCGCGCTGGGTGATGGTGGGCGAGCTGGTGGAGACCAGCCGGCTGTGGGGACGCACCGCCGCACGCATCGAGCCGGAGTGGGCCGAGGAGCTGGCCCCACACCTGGTCAAGCGCACCTACTCCGAGCCGCACTGGTCCATCAAGCGGCAGTCGGTGATGGCCTACGAGCGGGTCACCCTCTACGGCATCCCCCTGGTGGCCCAGCGCCCGGTGCAGTACGGGCGCATCGACCCGGAGGTCTCCCGCGAGCTGTTCATCCGGCACGCCCTGGTGCAGGGCGAGTGGCGCACCCAGCACCGGTTCTTCCACGCCAACCGCGAGCTGCTCGAGGACGTCGCCGAGCTGGAGAGTCGAGCACGGCGGCGCGACATCGTCGTCGACGACGAGACGCTGTTCGAGTTCTACGACGCCCGGGTGGGCAAGGAGGTGGTCTCCGCCCGCCACTTCGACACCTGGTGGAAGAAGGCGCGCCGGGAGGACCCCGAGCTGCTGACGTTCACCCCCGAGGTGGTCACCAACCCGGCGGCGGCACCGGTGCTGGAGGGCGAGTACCCCGACGCCTGGCGGCAGGGCGAGATCCTGCTGCCGCTGAGCTACTCCTTCGAGCCGGGCGGCAACGCCGACGGGGTCACCGTGCAGGTGCCGCTGCCGCTGCTCAACCAGGTGCGCCCGCTGGGCTTCGACTGGCTGGTGGCCGGCATGCGCCACGAGCTGGTGACCGCGCTGATCAAGACCTTGCCCAAGCAGCTGCGCCGCAACGTGGTGCCGGCGCCGGACTACGCCACCGCCGTGCTGGACCGGGTCAAGCCGCGCAGCGCTCCCCTCACCGATGCCGTGGCCGACGCCCTGTGGTCGCTCAGCGGCACGGAGATCCCGCCCAGCGCCTTCGACCTGGACGCCCTGCCCGACCACCTGCGGATGACCTTCCGGGTGGTGGACACCGCCGGCGCCACGCTGGCCGAGGGCAAGGACCTGGAGGCGCTGCGCCGCCGGTTGCAGCCCAACGTGCGCACCGCGGTCAGCCAGGCGGTCTCCGGCGTGGAGCGCTCCGGGCTCACCGCCTGGAGCATCGGCGAGCTCCCGCGCAGCGTGGCGCACGCCGTGGGCGGACAGACCGTGCGCGGCTACCCCGCCCTGGTGGACACCGGCGACGCCGTGGCGGTGCAGGTGCTGCCCAGCGCCGCCGAGCAGCGCCGCGCCATGGCCGCCGGTCTGCGCCGCATGCTGCTGCTGGCGGTGCCCAGCCCCAGCAAGTCGGTGGTGGCGCGACTGAGCAACGCCGACCGGCTCGCGCTGAGCCAGAACCCGCACGGCAGCGTCGCCGCGCTGCTCGCCGACTGCACCGCCGCCGCGGTGGACGCGCTCGTGGCCGAGGCCGGTGGCCCGGTGTGGAGCGAAGCCGGCTTCGCCGCGCTGCGGGACCGGGTGCGCGGCGAGCTGTCCGAGCGGGTGTTCGCCGTGCTCACCGCGGTGCGCCCGGTGCTGGCCGCCGCCCAGCAGCTGCGCCTTACCCTGGCCGGCGCCCGGGGCGAGCCCGCCGAGGACGTGGCGCAGCAGCTGGCCGACCTGGTGCACGCCGGGTTCGTCACCGAGGTGGGCCAGCGACGCCTGCCCGACCTGGCGCGCTACCTCACCGCGGCGCAGCGCCGGCTGGAGTCGCTGCCCGGCAGCGCCAACCGCGACCGCGACGCCATGGTGGTGCTCAACCGGGTGCGCACCGAGCACGCCCAGCTGCTGGCGTCGCTGTCGCCGGACCGCCACGACGACCCCGACGTCGCCGAGCTGCGCTGGATGATCGAGGAGCTGCGGGTCAGCCTGTTCGCGCAGACCCTGCGCACCGCCTACCCGATCTCGGAGAAGCGCATCTACAAGGCCATGGACGCCCTCCCCGCCTGATCCCGCTCCCGGGGCGTCTCCAGGTCCCTCCTCGACCTGGCAGGGGCGGAGAAGGTGCGACAAGACCTGAACGCCCACCGGGGTCGGCACGGCGCCGAGCAACCCCGGAAACGACTGATCGCCCCCGGCCGGTGGCCGAGGGCGATCAGTGGGGCACGTTGCTGCTAGTGCTTCTCCGGGCCCATGTGGTACTCGAAGACCATCCCGGCCGCGGTGAGGATGACGACCACACCAGCCAGCACGATCATCCACACGTGGTAGAAGGCCAGGGAGATCGCCATCATGCCCGCGGCGGCGGCCACGACGACCGGCCAGTAGCTGCCCGGGCTGAAGAAGCCGAGGTCACCGGCACCATCAGAGATCTCAGCGTCGCCGTAGTCCTCCGGACGCAGGGCCAGCCGTCGGGCGACGAACCGGAAGTAGGTGCCGACGATGAGCGAGAGCCCAGCGCTGAGGGCCAGCGCCGTGGTACCGATCGGCTCCTGGGAGAGCACTCCGTAGATCACCGCGACGATGAGGAAGAACGCGGTGAGCAGCTCGAAGATGCGCGCTTCGATTCTCATGGGTCAGTCCACGTCTCTCTTGTCAGTTGCCGTCGGCGACGGTCGCCTGGCGAGCGTCACGCTTGGTGTCGAACGGGATGGTCGACGTGGAGACCGGGCTGCACAGCTCACCGCAGGCGGTGTCCTGCTTGCCCAGCTCGCTCAGCGCGCCGGCCGTGGTGTACGGAGCGTTGGTCGCGGGGTCGACCTGCTTGCGCAGCGCGACGTAGCGGTCGAACAGCTCGGGGCTGACGGCGCGGACCTCGAAGTTCATCGCCGAGTGGTAGGTGCCGCACATCTCGGCGCAGCGGCCGACGAAGGCACCTTCCTTGTCGATGCTGGAGATCTGGAAGACGTTCTGGCTGTCGTTCTTCTCCGGGTGCGGGAACACGTCACGCTTGAAGAGGAACTCCGGGACCCAGAAGGCGTGGATGACGTCAGCCGACTCGATGGTGAACTCCACCCGCTGGCCCGTGGGCAGCACCAGGATCGGCACCTCCTCGCTGGAGCCGATGGTGGTGACCTCGCCGCCAGAGGGGGTGTCCCCCTCCTCCGGGTAGCTGAACTCCCAGTTCCACTGGAAAGCAGTGACGTTCACCTTGACGTCCGGGTCGGCCTGCACGTCGGTGACCTTATTCTGCGTGATGACCGTGAAGTAGAAGAGCACGGCGATCATGAGGAACGGGATGACGGTGTAGACGACCTCGAGAGGGAGGTTGTACTGCGTCTGGCGGGGGAACTCCTCCGCACCCTTCTTCTTGCGGTGGAAGGTGATGGTCCAGAACATCAGGCCCCACACCAGCAGACCCACGACCAGGGCGGCGATGACCGACCACGTCCACAGCTCACGCATGTCCTCGGCCTCAGGCGTGATGCCCTCGGGCCAGCCGAAGCGGAGCACTTCCTCCGATGAACACCCGGACACCAGAACTGCGGTCAGCGCGAGCAGCGCCGCGAGCCCTGTACGGGTCGCCCGACGACGGGTGTTCCCACTCTGCGCCACGTCCACGCCCTCCTAGTCACAAACCCCAGCAGGTCTGCCGGGGTGGCGAAAGACTATCGCAGCCCGCCGCGCACGCGCGCCGTGGGTTCGCCCGGTGCGGCGCCGTGTCCCGGCGGCCCGTGGTGACTGTTCGCGAGGGCAGCAAGCGGCATACTGAGACCGTCGTCGGTCGCCCTGGCGATCCTCCCGACCAACTTGATTGAGGTGCTCTTACAGCGTGTGCGGACTGCTTGGACTTCTGACCTCCTCGGCTGACGCCGCCGACCATGCCAACGCGGTCGCCGCCGCCATGCACTGCCAGCGCCACCGCGGTCCGGACGAGACCGGCAGCTGGCACGACGAGGACCTGGCACTCGGCTTCAACCGCCTCTCCATCATCGACGTCGCGCACTCCCACCAGCCGCTGCGCTGGGGGCCGCCGGAGTCGCCGGACCGCTACGCCATCGCCTTCAACGGCGAGGTCTACAACTACGTCGAGCTCCGCGAGGAGCTGGAGCGCGAGCACGGTGTGGTGTTCACCACCCAGGGTGACACAGAGCCGATCGTGGCTGCCTTCCACCACTGGGGCCCAGACGCCGTCACCCGGCTGCGGGGGATGTTCGTCTTCGGAATCTGGGACACCCAGACCCGCGAGCTCTTCCTGGCCCGCGACCCGTTCGGCATCAAGCCCTGCTTCCTGGCCACCTCCGCCGCCGGCACCGCGTTCAGCAGCGAGAAGAAGAGCCTGCTGGAGCTGGCCTCGGCGATGGAGCTGGACACCGGCCTGGACCAGCGGGCGCTGCAGCACTACCTGGCGCTGCAGTACGTGCCCGAGCCGGAGACCCTGCACGCCCAGATCAGCAAGCTGGAGTCGGGCTGCTGGGCCGTGGTGCGCCCCGGCAAGGACCCGGAGATCACCCGCTACTTCCACGCCGAGCTCTCCGTGGTGCCCTTCGCCAAGGGCGACGCCACCCGGCGCTACGCGGAGATCTCCGAGGCGCTGCAGGACTCGGTGGCCAAGCACATGCGCGCCGACGTCACCGTGGGCGCGTTCCTCTCCGGCGGGATCGACTCCACCGCCATCGCAGCGCTGGCCAAGCGGCACAACCCCGACCTGATCACCTTCACCACCGGGTTCGAGCGGGAGGGCTACTCCGAGGTGGACGTGGCTGCGGAGTCCGCCGCCGCCATCGGTGTGCGCCACGTGGTGCGCACCGTGGGCCCGGAGGAGTTCGCCGCCGCGCTGCCCCAGATCGTCTGGTACCTCGACGACCCGGTGGCCGACCCCGCGCTGGTGCCGCTGTGGTTCGTGGCCAAGGAGGCCCGCAAGCACGTCAAGGTGGTGCTCTCCGGCGAGGGCGCCGACGAGCTGTTCGGTGGCTACACCATCTACCGCGAGCCGCTGTCGCTGGCACCGTTCGAGCACCTGCCGCGTGGCCTGCGCCGCGGGCTGGGCCAGCTGTCCAAGCGCATCCCGGACGGCCGCCGCGGCAAGGACCTGCTCCGCCGCGGGGCGCTGACCCTGGAGGAGCGCTACTACGGCAACGCGCGCAACTTCCGCGACGACGAGCTGCAGACGGTGCTGCGCGACTTCAACCCCGGCTGGGGCCACACCGACGTCACCGCCTCGCTCTACGCCCAGACCGAGGGCTGGGACCCGGTGGCCCGGATGCAGCACCTGGACCTGTTCACCTGGCTGCGCGGGGACATCCTGGTCAAGGCGGACAAGGTGACCATGGCCAACTCCTTGGAGCTGCGGGTGCCGTTCCTGGACACCAGGGTCTTCGAGGTGGCCTCGGCGCTGCCGCACCAGCAGAAGATCACCAAGGACACCACCAAGTACGCGCTGCGCCGGGCGCTGGAGGACATCGTGCCCGCGCACGTCCTGCAGCGGCCCAAGCTGGGCTTCCCGGTGCCGCTCAAGCACTGGCTGCGCGGCACCGAGCTCAACGCCTGGGCCCGCGACATCGTCACCCAGTCGGGCACCGACCACCTGCTGGACAAGGCCGCGGTGCTGCGGATGCTGGACGAGCACCAGGCCGGCACCACCGACCACAGCCGGCGCATCTGGACGGTGCTGGTGTTCATGCTCTGGCACGGCATCTTCGTGGAGCAGCGGATCAACCCGGAGATCTCCGACCAGCAGTACCCCGTGCTGCTCTAGCCCAGCACCCGCCACGACGAGCAGGGCCCGGACACCGCGTGGTGTCCGGGCCCTGCTCGGTCTCAGGTGTCCAGCGCTAGACGGGCAGGAGGGCGCCGAGCTCCTCGGCCGCCTCGTCGCCGTAGGCGCCCCGCAGGCGCGCGAGCGCCGCGTCGCGGTCCAGGGTCCACTCCTGGGTGCCCACCGTCTCCAGCACCAGCACCGCGATGAGCGAGCCCAGCTGGGCGGCGCGCTGCAGGCTCAGCCCGGCGCTGCGGGCGGTGAGGAAGCCCGCACGGAAGGCGTCGCCCACGCCGGTGGGGTCGGTCTTGTCGGTCTCGGGCACCACTCCCACGTGCAGCGACGTGCCGTCGGCGCTGACGATCTCCACGCCCTTGTGGCCCAGCGTGGTCACCCGCATGCCCACCTGGTCGAGCACCTCGGCCTCGGTGAGCCCGGTCTTGCGCAGCAGCAGGTCCCACTCGTAGTCGTTGGTGAACAGGTACGTCGCGCCCTCGATCAGCCGGCGGGCCTGGTCACCGTCGAGGCGGGCCAGCTGCTGGGACGGGTCGGCGGCGAAGGGGATGCCCAGCGCGCGGCAGCCGTCGCTGTGGCGCAGCATCGCGTCCGGGTCGTCGGCGCCGACGAGCACCAGCTCCAGCTCGCCGTGCTTGTCCAGCAGCGGGCCCAGCTCGATGTCGCGGGCCTCGGCCATCGCCCCGGAGTAGAACGAGGCGATCTGCGCCATGTCCACGTCGGTGGTGCACACGAAGCGCGCGGTGTGCGCGGTCTCGGAGACGCGCACCGCCGTGCAGTCCACGCCGTGGCGCTCCAGCCAGGCGCGGTAGTCGGCGAAGTCGGCGCCCACCGCCCCCACCAGCAGCGGGTTGCCGCCGAGCACCCCCATGGCGAAGCAGATGTTGCCGGCCACCCCGCCGCGGCGGATCACCAGCTCGTCGACGAGGAAGCTGAGCGACACCTTGTCCAGGCGGTCGGCGACCAGCTGCTCGGAGAAGCGTCCGGGGAACTTCATCAGGTGATCGGTAGCGATGGAACCGGCAACGGCGATCGTCACGGTGGCAAGACCTTTCCAGTGTGGAGCGCGAGTCTGTCTACCGTACGGGCACCGTGGTGCGGACACGACCGAGGACCGCCACCCACGGGGGGTGACGGTCCTCGGAAGCTCTGCCGGCTCGCGCCGTGCCCGGCCCGGCTAGGGGGCCGCTGGACTCAGTTGAACGAGTCGCCGCAGGCGCAGGAGCCGCCCGCGTTCGGGTTGTCGATCGTGAAGCCCTGCTTCTCGATGGTGTCCACGAAGTCGATGGAGGCACCGTCGACGTAGGGGGCGCTCATCCGGTCGACCGCGAGGTCGATGCCGTCGTAGCTCTTGACGAGGTCACCGTCGAGGGTGCGGTCGTCGAAGAACAGCTGGTAGCGCAGGCCCGCGCAACCACCCGGCTGGACAGCGATGCGCAGCGCCAGGTCGTCCCGGCCCTCCTGCTCGAGCAGCGCCTTCGCCTTGCTGGCGGCGGCCTCAGTCATGATCACACCATGGGTGGTGGTGGTCTCGTCCTGAACGCTCATGGGTCTCCCTCAGCTCGTGCTATTGGCTTTGCCTGGGCTAACGGTACTCCGCCTCCTGGCATTCCCTCACCCTGTGACCGGTACGTCCTGCCACCAGCACTGGTGACCGTCGTGGAGCTCTCGCCTACCCTGGTGCTGTGAAACTCCTGCGCCGACGCACGCCCACTCCCTCCGACACCGTGGAACCCACGGTCTCCGAGCCGGAGGTCGTGAACGGCAAGGGGCGCCCCACGCCCAAGCGGCGCGACGCCGAGGGCCGCCGCCGCGGACCGGTCCCCCCGCCCCCGGTCACCCAGCGCGAGGCCTACAAGCGCTCCAAGACCACCAAGGGCGCCAAGACCACCAAGTCGGAGCGACGCCAGGCCGCGGCGGAGCGGCGCGAGCGGATGATGTCCGGCGACGACCGCTTCGTGCTGGCCCGCGACCGTGGTCCGGCCAAGGCGCTGGCCCGCGACGTGGTGGACGGGCGCCGCAACATCACCGGGCTGTTCATGCCGCTGGCGCTGGTGGTGGTGCTCACCTTCATGATCCCGTCGCTGCAGAACGTCGTGGCCATCGGGATGCTGCTCATCATGATCGTGATGGCGGTGGAGGGTGTGTACCTGGGCAGGCTGGTCTCGGCCCGGGTGCACGAGCGCTACCCCGACGACACCACCAGCGGGCTGCGGCTGGGCTGGTACTCCTTCATCCGCGCCTCCCAGATTCGCCGCCTGCGGGCGCCGCGTCCCCGGGTCAAGCCCGGCGACCCGGTCTAGCCGCTCCCCCCGCCGGCCCGTCAGGCCGGGTCCAGGCCCATCGGTCCGTAGACCTTGGTGTCGCCGTCCAGCAGCACCACCTGGTGCACGCCGGCGCCGGCCAGCTCCTCCCAGCTGTCGCTGAACCAGGCCTCGGCCTCGGCGGCGTCGTCGAACTCCAGGTCCGGGCCCGCCACGGGGTGGCCCGCACTGTCCTCGTAGCGCCAGCGGTGTGCCATCGGTGTGCTCCTCCTGCGTGCGAGCTGCCCCGGTCGGGCGACCCTGGGGTGTGCCCAGACCGTAGCGGCGGCGCCGGGTGGCCGTGCCGCCGACCACGTCGTCGCGCACGGTAGCGTGCCCGGACGTGCGGACACTGGTGCTGGGCGGGGCCCGATCGGGCAAGTCCGCGCACGCCGAGCAGCTGCTGGGCACCGGGCCGGTGCGGTACGTGGCCACCGCCGCCGACCGCCCGCAGGACTCCGACTGGGCCGCGCGCATCGCCACCCACCGCGCACGCCGCCCCGCGCACTGGCTGACCGTGGAGGACGCCGACCTGGTGGCCGTGCTGGACGGTGCCGTCGCCGGCGACGTGGTGCTGGTGGACGACCTGGGCACCTGGCTCACCCGCGAGCTCGACGAGGCCGGCGCCTGGGAGTCCCCGCGCGGCACGCTGGCCCCCCGCTGCGCGGAGCTGGTGCGGGCCGTGGCCGGCTGCGCCGCCCGCCTGGTGCTGGTGACCCCCGAGGTGGGCATGGGCGTGGTGCCCGCCACCGTGTCCGGCCGGCTGTTCCGCGACGAGGTCGGTGCGCTCAACGGTGCCGTGGCCGCGGTGTGCGACGAGGTGCTGCTCGTGGTCGCCGGGCTGCCGCTCCGGCTGCGCTAGCCCAGTGACCCCGTACCCCGACCGCCGCACGTTCCCCACCCGTCCACCGAGAGGCTGCCCGTGAGCACCGACTTTCCCCCCGTCGCCCCGCCCGACGAGCAGGCGCACCGCGAGGCCGTGGCCCGTCAGCTGCAGCTGACCAAGCCCGCCGGCTCGCTCGGCCGGCTGGAGGAGCTGGGCGTGTGGATCGCCGCCTGCCAGGGCACCTGTCCCCCGCAGCCCATCACCCGCGCCCGCGTGGTGGTCTTCGCCGGTGACCACGGGGTGGCCGCGCACGGGGTGTCGGCCTACCCGGCCGAGGTCACCCCGCAGATGCTGGACAACATCCTCGCCGGCGGTGCCGCGGTGAACGTGATCGCCGCCGCCGCAGGGGCGACGGTGCGCGTGGTGGACGTGGCCGTGAACGTGGACACCGCCGACGTGGTCTCCGGCGGCAAGATCCGCCGCGGCTCCGGTCGCATCGACCGGGAGGACGCCCTCACCGCCCAGGAGTGCGCCGACGCCATCGCCCTGGGCCGGCGGCTGGCCGACGAGGAGGTGGACTCCGGCGCGGACCTGCTCATCGCCGGCGACCTGGGCATCGGCAACACCACGCCCGCCGCGGTGCTGATCTCCGCGCTCACCGGCGCCGAGCCGGTCACCGTCATCGGCCGTGGCACCGGGGTGGACGACAACGGCTGGATGCGCAAGGCCGCCGTGGTCCGCGACGCCCGCCGCCGGGCGATGGCCGTGGTGGACCACCCCGAGGCCCTGCTGCGCAGCGTCGGCGGCGCGGACTTCGCCGCCATGGCCGGCTTCCTGGCCCAGGCCGCGGTCCGCCGCACCCCGGCCATCCTGGACGGCATGGTGGTGACCGCCGCCGCGCTGGTCGCCGAGCGCCTGGCCCCCGGCGCCAAGGCCTGGTGGGTGGCCGGGCACCGCTCCGCCGAGCCCGCGCACGAGCTGGCCCTGGGCCGCCTCGGCCTGGTACCGCTGCTGGACCTGGAGATGCGCCTGGGCGAGGGCTCGGGCGCGGTCACCGCACTGCCGCTGGTGCAGTCCGCGGTGCGCATCCTCACCGACATGGCCAGCTTCGACAGCGCCGGCGTGGCCGGGCCCGCGGGTGATCCCGCTCCCGCCCCGGCGATCCCCTCCTCCGAGCGGTGAGCGCCACCCCAGCGGACTCGGCCCGGCTGGCGCTGTCCTGGCTGACCGTCGCCCCCGTGCGCGGCCCCGAGCAGGTCGACCGGCGGGTGGCCGGCGGCGCGATCACCGTGGCGCCCGTGGTGGGGCTGCTGCTGGGCGCGGTCACCGCGGGCCTGCTGTGGGTGCTGGGCGAGGCGCAGGCCCCGGCGCTGCTGGCCGGGCTGCTCGCGGTGGGCTGGCTGGCCCTGGCCACCCGCGGGATGCACCTGGACGGGCTGGCCGACACCGTGGACGGGCTGGGCTGCTACGGCCCGCCCGAGCGGGCGCTGAGCGTGATGCGCGACGGCAGCACCGGACCGTTCGCGGTGGTGGCGCTGGTGCTGGTGCTCGGCGTGCAGGCAGTAGGGCTAAGCACGCTCGCCGTCGAGGGCCGCTGGTGGGCGGTAGTGCTGGCGGTGGCGGCCGGACGAGTGGCCGTGGGCTGGGCCTGTCGCCGCGGCGTGGCCGCCGCCCGCCCGGAGGGGCTGGGCGCGCTGGTGGCCGGCACCCAGCCGGTGGCCGTGCCGCTGGCGTGGGGCGCGGTGCTGCTGGTGGCCTCCGCCGCGGCGGTGGACGGGCGCTGGTGGCAGGGCCCGGTGGCGGTGCTGGTGGGGGTCGCGGTCGCCGCGGCGCTGTCCTGGCACACCACCCGTCGCTTCGGCGGCGTCACCGGTGACGTGCTGGGGGCCTGCTCGGAGAGCGTGGTCACCGCGACCGTGCTGGTCCTCGCCCTGGGCGCCTAGCCCAGGGCACGCGGCCTGCGCCCTGCCGGGACGGTCAGCTCTTGATGACCTGCATCCAGCCGTGGGTGTCGGCGACGTCGCCGCGCTGGATGCCGGTGAGCGTGGCCCGCAGCTGGGACGTGACCGGCCCGGTGACCTCGTCGGAGATGGTGAACTCGCCACCGGCGTGCTTGACCCGACCGACCGGGGTGATGACCGCGGCCGTGCCGCAGGCGAACACCTCGGTGATGTCCCCGGAGGCGGCGCCCTTCTCCCACTCCTCGGTGGAGATGCGGCGCTCGGTCACCGGCAGGCCCATGTCCTGGGCCAGCTGCAGCAGCGAGCTGCGGGTGATGCCGGGCAGCAGCGAGCCGGACAGCTCGGGGGTGACCACCTGGGCGTCGGCGCCGGAGCCGAGGACGAAGAACAGGTTCATCCCGCCCATCTCCTCCACCCAGCGGCGCTCGGTGGCGTCCAGCCACACCACCTGGTCGCAGCCCTCGTCCGCGGCCTGGGCCTGGGCGAGCAGCGAGGCGGCGTAGTTGCCCGCGAACTTGGCGGCACCGGTGCCGCCGGGAGCGGCCCGCACGTACTCGGTGGACAGCCACACGCTCACCGGCTTGACCCCACCCTTGAAGTAGGCCCCCGCCGGTGAGGCGATGAGCAGGTAGCGGTACTCCCGCGCCGGGCGCACGCCGAGGCCGCCCTCGGTGGCGAACAGGAACGGGCGCAGATACAGCGACTCCTCACCGCCGGCGGCGGGCACCCACGCCTCGTCCGCCTCCAGCAGCGCGGCGATGGAGCCCATGAACAGCTCCTCGGGCAGCTCGGGCATGGCCAGGCGCCGGGCGGAGGTGCGGAAGCGCTCGGCGTTGGCGGTGGGGCGGAAGGAGCTGATGGTGCCGTCCGCGTGGCGGTAGGCCTTGAGGCCCTCGAAGATCGCCTGCCCGTAGTGCAGCACCATCGCCGAGGGGTCCAGCTCGATGGGGCTGTAGGGCAGCACCTGCGCGTCGTGCCAGCCCCGCTCCTCGGTGTAGCTGATGCTCACCATGTGGTCGGTGAAGTGCGCGCCGAAACCCGGAGCAGCGAGAATGTCCGCACGCGTCTGCTCCGAGGCGGGGGACGGGTGCGGAGCTCGGGTGAAGGTGGCGGGCGCGTTCATGCCCTGCACGGTAGTACCCGCCGGTCAGCGGGTGTGCGCCGGGACGAACGGTGGCGCCACCACCTCGCAGGGCAGGCTGCGCCCGCGCACGTCCACCACCACCTGGCTGCCTGGGGACAGGCCCGCGGCGGTGTCCAGCAGCGCCAGCGCGATGCCGGTGCGCAGGGTCGGCGAGAATGTCCCGGAGGTGGTGCGGCCGACCAGCACGCCGTCGACGAGCACCGGCATGTCCGCCCGTGGCACACCGCGCCCGCTGGCCCGCAGGCCCCAGGTACGGCGCACCGGACCGGTCGCCTTCTCCGCCTCCAGCGCCTGCTTGCCCCAGAACTCCGGCTTGCCCCAGCCGACGGCCCAGCCCGCCCGCGCCTGCACGGGGGTGATGTCGGCGGTGAGCTCGTGGCCGTGCAGCGGGTAGCCCATCTCGGTGCGCAGCGTGTCCCGGGCACCGAGCCCGCACGGCTGTCCCCCGAGCGGCTCGGCCGCGGCCAGCAGCGCGGCGAACAGCTCGGCGGTGTCGGCCCACCGCGGCAGCAGCTCGTAGCCGTGCTCACCGGTGTAGCCGGTGCGGCACACCCGCACCGCCCGGCCCTGCCACTGCGCGTCGGCGAAGGCCATGTAGTCCATGTCCTGCGGCAGGCCCAGCTGGGCGAGCACCTCCGCCGAGCGGGGACCCTGCACGGCCAGCACGCCGTGGCCGGTGTGCTCGTCGGTGACGGTGACCCCCGCGGGCGCCGCCGCGGACAGCGCGTCACAGACGGCGGCGGTGTTCGCGGCGTTGGGCACCAGGAACACCTCGTCGTCGCTCACCAGGTAGGCGATGAGGTCGTCCACCACGCCGCCGTCGGGGGTGCAGCACAGGGTGTACTGCGCCTGGCCGGGGCTGATGCGGCCCAGGTCGTTGGTGAGGCAGCGGTTGACCAGCTCGGCCGCGCCCGGTCCGCGCACCGCGGCCTTGCCCAGGTGGCTGACGTCGAACACCCCGACGGCCTCGCGCACGCTGGTGTGCTCGGCGACCACCCCGGCGTAGGACACCGGCATCTCCCAGCCGCCGAACGGGGCGAAGGTGGCGCCCAGCGCGACGTGCTGGTCGCGCACCGGGCTCTGGCGCAGCTGGCTCGACTGTTGGTCCACGTGCTGACGGTATCCCGCGGTGCCGGCGCGAACCGCTGGCGGCAGCCCGGACGCCGCTGCCGGCCCGGCACTAGCATCACGGGACAGAGACACGCGCTGTTCCCGCAGACCATCCCAAGGAGTCACCACGTGAGCGCTCAACCAGCCAAGGCCCTGCCCACCACCCCCGAGCTGCGGCTGGTCGAGGAGGTCGAGGGCGGCGTCGACGTGCTGGTCGTCGGGCTGCTGAAGGGCTCCAACGGCGACTCCCCCAGCCCGGAGCTGGTGGGCGCGGACGTGCTCGGGGGCAGCGAGCTGCTCGCCGAGCTCGCCGTCCTCGGTGCCACCGGCTCGGCCGGTGAGGTGACCAAGCTGCCGACTCGGGGTGCGGTGGGCGCCGCCACGCTGCTCGCGGTCGGGCTCGGCGCGCTAGAGGAGGGCACCAGCGCCCCCACCGGCGAGCAGGTCCGTCGCGCCGCCGGCGTGGCCGCGCGCGCGCTGGCCGGCACCGCCCGCGCCGCCACCACGTTGTCCACGGTGGACCTGGGCGCCACCGCGGAGGGCGTCATCCTGGGCAGCTACGTGTTCACCGCGTACAAGTCCGAGGCGGGCAAGGCGCCGCTGGCCCGGATGGACCTGGTGGTCCCGGACGCCGCCGACTCCGCCGCCAAGGCCGCGCTGGCCCGCTCCACGGCGATCGGCGGTGCAGTGGCCACCGCCCGCGAGCTGATCAACACCCCGCCCAACGACCTGTTTCCCGCCTCCTTCGCCGACCGGGCCGCCGCCCTGGGCAAGGCCGCCGGGCTCAAGGTCGAGGTCCTGGACGAGAAGGCCCTGGCCAAGGGGGGCTACGGCGGCCTGCTCGGGGTGGGGCAGGGCTCCAGCCGGCCCCCGCGCCTGGTGCGGCTGTCCTACACCGGGGGCAAGCGGGGCAAGCCCTCGGTGGCGCTGGTCGGCAAGGGCATCACCTTCGACACCGGTGGCATCTCCATCAAGCCCGCCGCCGGGATGGACGCGATGACCTCCGACATGTCCGGTGCTGCTGCCGTGGTCGCCACCGTGGTGCTGGCCGCACAGCTCGCGCTGCCCATCAACGTGACCGCCACCGTGCCGATGGCGGAGAACATGCCCTCCGGCACCGCGCAGCGCCCCGGCGACGTGCTCACCCAGTACGGCGGCACCACGGTGGAGGTGCTCAACACCGACGCAGAGGGCCGCCTCGTGCTGGCCGACGCGATCGTGCGGGCCTGCGAGGACAACCCCGACTACCTCATCGACACCGCCACCCTCACCGGCGCGCAGATGGTCGCCCTGGGCAACCGCACCCCCGGCGTGATGGGCACCGAGTCCTTCCGGGACCGCGTCGCGGTGATCTCCCGCGAGGTGGGCGAGGGCGGCTGGGCCATGCCGCTGCCCGCCGAGCTGCGCGCCGAGCTGGACTCCCCCATCGCCGACCTGGCCAACGTCGCGGGCAACCGCTGGGCGGGCATGCTGGTGGCCGGCACCTACCTCAAGGAGTTCGTGGCCGACGGGGTGCAGTGGGCGCACATCGACATCGCCGGCCCGTCGTACAACACCGGCAGCCCGCACGGCTACACCGGCAAGGGCGGCACCGGCGTTCCGGTGCGCACCATGATCGCCGTCCTGGAGGACATCGCCGAGCACGGCTGATCCGCTCGCGGCGGGGACTCGCGTCAGCAAAGGCCCAGGTCAGCCCCCGGACAACCCGGCCGCCCGCCTGCGCACGATGCGCAGGCGGGCGTCGTGGTCCCGCATCCGCTGCGGGTAGCCCACCCGGTGCACGTCGTACACCGGGATCCTCAGGTCCTTGCCCAGCCGGCGCGCCGCGTCGGGGCCGTCGACGCGGCGGCGCGTCCACTCCCCGTCGTGGGCCACCAGCACCACCGTCATCCCGGTCACCGCGGTGGCCGGCTCGACGTAGGCCTCCACCCCGAGGTGCTCGCGCGCCCATGACCGCAGGTGACGCCCGTCCGCGGGCTCGGCCCGCTGCCACCGGTTGATCGCCGTCACGTCGCGGCGTCGCCGCCTGAACATCCCCACCGTGTGTCCCCCGGTCACGTCTGCTCGCACTGCCGTTGTGGCACTGAGCGGGTCGATAGTGCCACCTCGCCACCCGGCCGAGTTGGAGAAGTGAAAGGATGACCGGGCACCTGCTGCACCACCCGTCCCACCGGCGAGACGCCGCACTTCCGGTGCTGGACAGCAGGACGTGCGGCGACGACGAAGAGGAGACGATGTTGAGCGAAGCCACCGACCTGGTGATCCTCGGCGGAGGTTCCGGCGGGTACGCCTGCGCGCTGCGCGCGGCCGAGCTGGGCCTCACGGTCACGATGATCGACAACGACAAGGTGGGTGGCACCTGCTTGCACAAGGGCTGCATCCCGACCAAGGCCCTGCTGCACGCGGCCGAGGTGGCCGACTCCGCCCGTGAGGGTGACGCCTTCGGGGTGAAGACCTCCCTCGAGGGCATCGACATGAGCGGCGTCAACTCCTACAAGGACGGCGTGATCGCCAAGCTCTACAAGGGACTGCAGGGCCTGGTCAAGAGCCGCAAGATCACCGTCGTGGAGGGCACCGGCCGGCTGGTCGACAACACCACGGTGGAGGTGGACGGCGAGCGCTACACCGCCACCAAGGCCGTCGTGCTGGCCACCGGCTCCTACGCCCGCAGCCTGCCCGACCTGGAGATCACCGGTCGCGTGGTCACCAGCGACCAGGCGCTCAACCTCGACTACGTGCCCGAGCGGGTGGTGGTGCTCGGTGGCGGCGTGATCGGCGTGGAGTTCGCCAGCGTGTGGCGCTCCTTCGGCGCGGAGGTCACCGTGGTGGAGGCGCTGCCCCGCCTGGTCGCGCTGGAGGACGAGTGGTCCTCCAAGCAGCTCGAGCGGGCGTTCCGCAAGCGTGGCATCACCTTCAAGACCGGCGTGAAGTTCACCGGCGTGGAGCAGTCCGACTCCGGCGTCACGGTCAGCCTGGAGAAGGGCGACCCCCTCGAGGCCGACCTGCTGCTGGTGGCCGTGGGTCGCGGACCCCGCACCGCCGACATCGGCTTCGCCGAGGCCGGCGTGGAGATGGATCGCGGCTTCGTCCTCACCGACGAGCACCTCAAGACCAGCCTGGACGGCGTCTACGCCGTGGGCGACATCGTCCCCGGCCTGCAGCTGGCCCACCGGGGCTTCGCCCAGGGCGTCTACCTGGCCGAGCACCTCGCCGGCCTGGAGCCGGCGCCGATCGACGAGACCGGGATCCCCCGCGTCACCTACTCCAACCCCGAGGTCGCCTCGGTCGGGCTCACCGAGTCCCAGGCCAAGGAGAAGTTCGGCGAGGTCAGCACCGTCGTCTACGACCTCGCCGGCAACGGCAAGAGCCAGATTCTCAAGACCGCCGGCGGCGTCAAGCTCATCCGTGCCGGCGGCAAGGACGAGCAAGGTCCCGTGGTGGGCGTGCACATGGTGGGCGCCCGCGTCGGAGAGCTCGTCGGGGAGGCCCAGCTGGTCTACAACTGGGAGGCCTACGCCGACGACGTTGCCCAGCTCATCCACGCCCACCCCACCCAGTCAGAGGCTTTCGGCGAGGCGCACCTGGCGCTGGCCGGCAAGCCCCTGCACGCACACTCCTAACCACCGTTAACAGCTTCACTCCGCTACGACTGACGAGGAGTCAGACGAAATGGCCTTCTCCGTCCAGATGCCGGCCCTCGGTGAGAGCGTCACCGAGGGCACCGTCACCCGCTGGCTCAAGCAGGAGGGCGACACGGTAGCCGTCGACGAGCCGCTGCTCGAGGTCTCCACCGACAAGGTCGACACCGAGATCCCCTCGCCGGCCGCCGGCGTGCTGCAGCGCATCGTCGCCGCCGAGGACGAGACGGTCGAGATCGGCGCCGAGCTCGCCGTCATCGCCGAGGAGGGTGAGTCCACCGACGACGGTGGAGACTCCGCCGACGACACCGCCGAGCAGGACAGCACCGAGGACGAGGACTCCGCTCCGGAGCCCGAGGCCGAGGAGTCCGGCGCCGAGGAGTCGAGCACCGAGGAGTCCGGCGCAGAGGAGTCCAGCCAGGACCAGGACGAGGCTGAGCAGGCACCGGCCGGTGGCGCCAAGCCCAACAAGGGTGGCTCCGGCACCGACGTGACCATGCCCGAGCTGGGCGAGAGCGTCACCGAGGGCATCATCACCCGCTGGCTCAAGCAGGTCGGTGACGAGGTCGCCGTGGACGAGCCCCTGGTGGAGATCTCCACCGACAAGGTCGACACCGAGATCCCCTCCCCCGTGGCCGGCGTGCTCCTGGAGCAGACCGCCGCCGAGGACGACACCGTCGAGGTCGGCGGGGTGCTGGGCAAGATCGGCTCCGCCGACGACGCCTCCGCCGGGGCCGACGACACCGACGACAGCGAGCCCGAGCAGGAGACTGCCGAGGGCGAGGCCACCCAGGACGAGACGGCGCAGCGCGCCGAGACCGACGACGCCGCGGAGGAGGCCGCCGAGGAGCAGGAGGCGGCCGAGCCGGCCAAGGCCGAGTCCAAGCCCGCCGAAGCCAAGCCTGCTGACTCCAAGCCTGCCGACTCCAAGCCGGACGCGAGCACCTCGGCTGGGGACAAGGGCTCCGCGCCCTACGTGACCCCGCTGGTGCGCAAGCTCGCCAACCAGAAGGGCGTGGACCTCGACTCGCTCACCGGCACCGGGGTGGGTGGCCGCATCCGCAAGCAGGACGTGCTCGCCGCCGCCGAGGCCAAGGACGCCGACTCCCAGCAGGCCGCTCCGGCCGAGGAGGCCGCCAGCACCAGCGACACCGGCCGCTCCCCCGCGGCCACCGCTGGCGTGCGTCCCGAGCTGGCCGCCCTGCGTGGCACCAAGCAGAAGGCCAACCGGATCCGGCAGATCACCGCCACCAAGACGCGGGAGTCGCTGCAGACCACCGCGCAGCTCACCCAGACCTTCGAGGTCGACATGTCTCGGGTGGCGGCGCTGCGCACGCGGGCCAAGGCCTCGTTCCAGAAGTCCGAGGGCGTCAACCTGACGTTCCTGCCGTTCTTCGCCAAGGCCGTGGTGGAGGCGCTCAAGGCGCATCCCAACGTCAACGCCTCCTACAACGAGGACGCCAAGGAGATCACCTACCACGGCGCGGTGCACCTGGCGATCGCCGTGGACACCCCCAACGGGCTGCTCTCCCCGGTGATCCACAACGCCGGCGACCTGTCCCTGGCTGGGCTGGCCCGGGCCATCGCCGACCTGGCCGACCGCACCCGCAACAACAAGCTCAAGCCCGACGAGCTCTCCGGCGGCACGTTCACCATCACCAACATCGGCAGCCAGGGCGCCCTGTTCGACACCCCGATCCTGGTCCCGCCGCAGGCGGGCATGCTCGGCACGGGCGCCATCGTCAAGCGGCCGGTCGTGGTCACCGACGAGCTCGGCAACGACTCGCTGGCGATCCGGTCGATGTGCTTCCTGCCGCTCACCTACGACCACCGCCTCATCGACGGTGCCGACGCCGGACGCTTCCTGACCACGGTCAAGCAGCGACTGGAGGACGCAGCGTTCGAGGCTGACCTCGGTCTGTAGCGCCACGATGCGCGTGGTCGTCGCCGGCTCCTCCGGCCTGATCGGCACAGCCCTGGTGGCTCACCTGCGCGCAGGTGGGCACGAGGTGCTGCGGCTGGTCCGGCGCACGGCGGGAGCCGGCGACGAGCACGAGTGGGACCCTGCGGCCGGCCACGGTGCCGACGCCGCGCTCGACGGCGCCGACGCCGTGGTGAACCTCTGCGGCGTCGGCATCGGCGACAAGCGCTGGACCGGCAGCTACAAGCAGCAGATCCGGGACAGCCGCATCGCCCCTACCGAGGTGCTGGCCCGGGCAGTGCTCGCCCAGGGCGTGCCCACCTTCCTCAGCGCCAGTGCCGTCGGCTACTACGGCGACACCGGCGACGCGGTGGTCACCGAGGCGTCCCCGGCCGGACCGGACTTCCTCTCCCAGGTCTGCGCCGACTGGGAGGGCGCCGCCCTGCCCGCGGCAGCGGCCGCCCGCGTGGTGCTGCTGCGCACCGGGCTGGTCCTCGCCCCCAGCGGCGGACTGCTGGGCCGGCTCAAGCCGCTGTACTCCCTGGGCCTGGGCGGGCGCCTGGGCAGCGGCCGGCAGTACTACCCGTGGGTCTCCCTGGACGACCAGGTCGCCGCCATCGCCTTCGCGCTGGAGAACCCAGCCATCTCCGGCCCGATGAACGTCACCGGGCCCGCGCCGGTCACCAACGCCGAGTTCTCCCGTGCGCTCGCCGCGGTGCTGCACCGCCCCGCCCCGTGGGTGGTGCCCGGCTTCGCCCTGCGCGCCGTCCTCGGGGAGTTCGCCACCGAGGGCGTGCTGGCCGGGCAGCGGGCCGTGCCCGCGGTGCTGCAGCAGGCCGGCTACCGGTTCCGGCACGCTGACGTGGCGTCCGCCCTACGGGCAGCCTGCCGCTGAGCGCGCCGGGCGTAGCGTGTGCGCCCATGAGCGCACCCACCCGTTCGCTGCGGGCCGGCCACGACGCCGTGGTGGTCTCCCGGCACGGACTCCTCGACTACACCGAGGCCCTGGCCCTGCAGCGCGCCCACGCTGCGGCCCGCGCCGACGGCACCGGTGCGGACACGCTGATGCTGCTGGAGCACCCGCCGGTGTACACCGCGGGGCGGCGCACCACCGACGAGGAGCGCCCCACCGACGGCACCCCGGTGATCGACGTGGACCGCGGCGGCAAGATCACCTGGCACGGCCCCGGCCAGCTGGTCGGCTACCCCATCATCGGGCTGGCCGAGCCGCTCGACGTGGTGGACTACGTCCGGCGCCTGGAGCAGGCCCTGATCACCGTCTGCGACGACCTCGGCGTGCCCACGGGACGCGTGGACGGCCGGTCCGGGGTGTGGCTGGCGGCCACCAGCACCCAGCCCGAGCGCAAGATCGCCGCCATCGGCGTGCGGGTGCAGCGCGGGGTCACCCTGCACGGGTTCGCCCTCAACTGCAGTGCCGACCTGCGCAGCTTCGACAGCATCGTTCCGTGCGGCATCACCGACGCCGGGGTCACCTCGCTCACCCGCGAGCTGAACCGGCAGGTCGAGCCCGCCGACGTGGTCGACGCCGTCACCACCGCGGTGCTGGCCGCGCTCGAGGGTGCGCTGCCGCTGACCGAGCGGGACCTGCCGCGGCGCCCCCTGCAGGTACCCGGCCTTGACCTGCACCTGGGTTCCCTGGCCAGCAGCCAACCCTGATCACAGGGTATGCATAGAGAATGAACGTTCGAGCGACGCGCCCCACGTGGACCGAGATCGACATGCTGGACCAGAGCGGCCGCACCATCGTGGTGACCGGTGGGACTGGGGCGCTGGGTCTGCGGTCGGCCTGTGCGCTGGCCGAGCGTGGGGGCAAGGTGCTCATCACCGCCCGCAACCCCGAGCGGGGGGCTGCTGCGCTCGAGGAGGTCACCGCCTGCGCCACCGGGCAGCGCCCCGAGCTGGTGCAGCTCGACCTGGGGGACCTCAGCTCGGTGCGCCACGCCGCGGCCGACATCCGCGAGCGCACCGGTGACTCCGTGCACGCGCTGATCAACAACGCCGGCATCATGGCTCCGCCGCTGACCCTCACGGTGGACGGCTTCGAGTCACAGTGGGCCACCAACCACCTGGGCCACGCTGCGCTCACCTGGCTGCTCTACCCCGCGCTGACCGCCACCCAGGGCGCTCGGGTGGTCACCGTCTCCAGCGTCACCGCACGCTTCGCCAAGATCTCCCCGCTGCGACTGGACGCGCAGAGCCGCGGCGCCGACTACAACCCGCAGTCCGCCTACTCCCGCTCCAAGCTGGCCAACCTGCTCTTCGCCTTCGAGCTGCACCGCCGTCTGCGGGTGGATGCCCCGCACGTGCTGAGCGTGGCTGCGCACCCCGGCTTTGCCGCCACCAACCTGGCCAACAGCATGCAGCGCGGCCCGCGCAGCCTCACCGGCCGCGTCACGGAGTTCGGCATCGGCCTGCTGGGCCAGACGCCTCGCCGGGGTGCGCTGCCCCAGCTCTACGCGGCCACCGCGCCCGGAGTGCTCAGTGGCGAGTACTACGGCCCCTCCGGACTCGGGCAGCTGCGCGGCGCCCCAGAGCTCATCGGGCCCTCCCCCGTCGCCCAGGACGAGCGGCTGGCCAAGGTGGTGTGGTCGCTCAGCGGGCAGCAGTCCGGCATCGTTCCCGCGCCCAGCCTCATCCACCCGTCGGGACCGTCCAACCGCATCTCGCACGGCTGACTCGCCGCCCCAGGGGTGTCCGTTCGCCGGGCGTAGGATCCGGGACGTGACTGTGGCACCAGAGGGACGCAAGCTTCTCCGCATCGAGACCCGCAACGCCGAGACGCCGATCGAGCGCAAGCCGAGCTGGATCCGCACCACCGCGAAGATGGGCCCCCAGTTCACCGAGCTCAAGGGCCTGGTGAAGCGGGAGGGCCTGCACACGGTGTGCGAGGAGGCGGGCTGTCCCAACATCTACGAGTGCTGGGAAGACCGCGAGGCGACCTTCCTGATCGGCGGCGAGCAGTGCACCCGCCGCTGCGACTTCTGCCAGATCGACACCGGCAAGCCCGCCGCGCTCGACCGCGACGAGCCGCGCCGGGTGGCCGAGAGCGTGCAGGCGATGGGCCTGCGCTACTCCACCATCACCGGCGTCGCCCGCGACGACCTGCCCGACGGCGGTGCGTGGCTGTACGCCGAGACCGTCCGCCGCATCCACCACCTCAACCCGGACACCGGCGTGGAGCTGCTCATCCCTGACTTCACCGCCCAGCCCGACCAGCTGGCCGAGGTCTTCTCCTCCCGCCCGGAGGTGCTGGCCCACAACGTGGAGACCGTGCCCCGGATCTTCAAGCGGATCCGTCCCGCCTTCCGCTACCAGCGCTCGCTGGACGTCATCACCGCCGCCCGCGAGGACGGCCTGGTCACCAAGTCCAACCTGATCCTGGGCATGGGCGAGACCTTCGACGAGGTGATCGAGGCGATGTCGGACCTGCAGCAGGCCGGCTGCGAGATCCTCACCATCACCCAGTACCTGCGGCCCAGCCCGCTGCACCACCCCGTGGACCGCTGGGTCAAGCCGGAGGAGTTCATCGCTCACTCCGAGGCGGCCACCGCCATGGGCTTCTCCGCCGTGATGTCCGGGCCGCTGGTGCGCTCCAGCTACCGCGCCGGACGGCTGTTCACCCAGGCCGTCACCCACCGGGGCGACGCCGTGCCGGAGAACCTGCGCCACCTCGCCGAGGCCGGCACGGCCCGCCAGGAGGCCAGCGCGCTGCTCGCGCGCTGACTCCGGGCCACCGGCGGCGAGCGGAGGGTGCCTCCGCCGTATCCTGGGAGGCATGGCGAAGGGCAAGCCCGACAAGGCGGCAAAAGCAGAGGCTCGGCGCGTGCGCAAGCAGGCGTCGAAGGAGCGTCGTGGCCAGATGTGGCAGGCGTTCCAGATGCAGCGCAAGGAGGACAAGGCGCTGCTGCCGATCCTGGTGGGCACCGTGGTGCTCACCACCCTGGTGCTCTTCGGGCTCGGCTACCTCATCGGCATCCAGTGGCTCACGCTGCCGTTCGGCCTCGTCATGGGTGTGCTCATCGCGTTCGTCGTGTTCGGCCGCCGCCTGCAGCGCAGCGTCTACACCAAGGCTGAGGGCCAGCCCGGTGCCGCCGGGTGGGCGCTGGAGAACATGCGTGGCGCGTGGCGGGTCAAGTCCGCCGTCGCTGCCACCACCCAGTTCGACGCCGTGCACCGCGTGGTCGGGCGTCCCGGCGTCATCCTGGTCGCCGAGGGTGCCCCGCACCGGGTGAAGGGCCTGCTGGCGCAGGAGAAGAAGAAGGTCGCCCGCCTGGTCGGCGACACCCCCATCTACGACATCGTGGTGGGCAACGAGGAGGGCCAGGTTCCGCTGAGCAAGCTGCAGCGGCACGTGGCCAAGCTGCCTCGCAACATCGACACCAAGCGGATGGACACCATCGACTCCCGGCTGTCGGCACTGAGCTCGCGCGGCGGTGGCCCGGCCATCCCCAAGGGCCCCAACCCCGCCGGCGCCAAGATCCGCAACCCGCAGCGCACCGCCCGCCGCCGCTAGGACACCCGGGTGCCGGGGCCCGGTCAGCGCGGGATCAGCGGGAGCGGATCACGGCGGTGCTGGTGAGCCGGTCCTGCACGCCGCGGCCGTCGCCGTCGGTGAACAGCGCCGGCAGCACGAGCCCCACCAGGGCGACGCGCACGACGGAGCGCCACAGCCCCACCGGCGCCTCCCGGTCGACGCGGGCCACCCCGATGCCCACGGCGGCCTGGCCGGGCGTCATCGAGAACAAGGCCACCGAGATGATCGACACAACCGCCCAGACGGCCAAGTTCCAGGACATCGAACCGATCGCCGCGGCGACCACCGTGGCGATGGCCCAGTCGATGGCCAGCCCCCCGGCCCGACGGCCCACGGTGGCCAGCGCACGTGGCCCAGTCTCGGGCAGCCCCAAGCGTTCTCCCCGGTAGCGTGCGGGCTTGCCGTCGGCTCCCATGGGCAGCCCCGCTGCCGATCCGGACAGCCAGGAACCGGTAATTCGTGCCATGCGGTCCAGGGTAGGCGGGCCCGCACGGGGCAGGGACCACCCCTCCCGCCCCGTCCCCGTAACATTGGCGAAACATACGGTTGACTACCGGGCAACAAGGCCTGTTTACAGTCAGAGCCCGTTGCAAACCCGCACGCTCTTGCCGCGCGGGACCGAGCGAAGGAGCCACTAGGTTGTTCAAAAATTCTGAAGAGGTCCTGAAGTACCTGGCTGACGAGGACATCGAGTACGTCGACATCAGGTTCTGTGACCTGCCCGGCGTGATGCAGCACTTCACCGTGCCGGCCAAGGCCTTCACCCAGGACGTCTTCGACGACGGCCTCGCCTTCGACGGCTCCTCGGTGCGTGGATTCCAGTCCATCCACGAGTCCGACATGATGCTGCTGCCCGACCCGGCGACGGCGCACCTGGACCCGTTCCGTGCCGCCAAGACGCTGAACATGAGCTTCTTCGTGCACGACCCGTTCACCCGCGAGTCCTACAGCCGCGATCCCCGCAACGTCGCCCGCAAGGCCGAGGAGTACCTGGCCAGCACCGGCATCGCCGACACCTGCTTCTTCGGGGCCGAGGCCGAGTTCTACATCTTCGACTCGGTCACCTTCGACTCCCAGCCCAACGGCACGTTCTACAAGCTCGACGCCGAGGCGGGCTGGTGGAACACCGGCCGCGAGAACGAGCTGGACGGTTCCCCCAACCTGGGGCACAAGACCCGCTACAAGGGTGGCTACTTCCCCGTGGCCCCGGCCGACCACTACGTCGACCTGCGCGACACGATGTCCACCAACCTGCAGAACGCCGGCTTCGAGCTGGAGCGCCTGCACAGCGAGGTGGGCTCCGGCGGCCAGGCCGAGATCAACTACAAGTTCAACACCCTGCTGCACGCAGCCGACGACGTGATGCGCTTCAAGTACATCATCAAGAACACCGCCAAGGCCGCGGGCAAGACGGTGACGTTCATGCCCAAGCCGCTCTTCGGTGACAACGGCTCCGGCATGCACTGCCACCAGTCGCTGTGGAAGGACGGCGTGCCGCTGTTCCACGACGAGGCCGGCTACGCGGGCCTGTCCGACGTCGCCCGGCACTACATCGGCGGCATCCTGCACCACGCCCCGAGCCTGCTGGCGTTCACCAACCCGACGGTGAACTCCTACCACCGCCTGGTGCCGGGCTACGAGGCGCCGATCAACCTGGTGTACTCCCAGCGCAACCGCTCGGCGTGTGTCCGCATCCCGATCACGGGCAACAACCCCAAGGCCAAGCGCATCGAGTTCCGCTCCCCCGACTCCTCGGGCAACCCGTACCTGGCCTTCGCCGCCATGATGATGGCTGGCCTGGACGGGGTGAAGAACAAGATCGAGCCCGCCGCCCCGGTGGACAAGGACCTCTACGAGCTGCCGCCCGAGGAGGCCAAGGACATCGCGCAGGCTCCGACCTCGCTGCCCGCCGTGATCGACCGCCTCGAGGCCGACCACGACTACCTGCTCGAGGGTGGTGTCTTCACGCCCGACCTCATCGAGACCTGGATCGAGATGAAGCGCACCAACGAGATCGACCCCGTCCGGCTGCGCCCGCACCCGTACGAGTTCTCCCTGTACTACGACTGCTGAGCACCTGAGCTGATCGACCGAGAGCCCGCACCAGTCCTGGTGCGGGCTCTCGGCGTTGGTGTGCGTGGAGGGTGGCGCGATGTTCTCGACGGCGGGACTGCTGATCGGGGTGGCCGTGCTCGGCCCGAGCCTGCTGCTCCTGGTCGCACCGCCCCAGGAGGGCCTGGCGGCACTGGGTGCGGGCACCACCACCACCGACCGGGTGCTCACCGTGCTGGAGCGGCTGGGCCAGGCGGGGGTGCTGGTGGCGCTGGTGCTGTCCGGCGACCGGTACTCCGCGCCGCTGGACGGCTGGTTCGCCGTGGGCGCGGCGCTGCTGGCCGGCTACTACGCGCTGTGGCTGCGGTACCTGCTGCGCGGACGGCACCTGGCGCTGCTGTTCGGCCCGCTCGCCGGGGTGCCGGTGCCGCTGGCGGTGCTGCCGGTGCTTGCCCTGGGCTGCGCAGCGGCGTGGGGTCGCTCGGTGTGGCTGGGCACAGCCGTGGTGGTGCTGGCGGCCGGGCACTGGCCCACCAGCTGGCGCACCTGGCGGCGGCTCGAGCAGCCGACCGCCGCCTCGGCGTGAGCTCCTAGCCGCGGGTGGGCACCACGATGGGCACCTGGGTGCGGGGATGGCGGATGACGTCGATGGACACCCCGTAGAGCTCGGAGAGCAGGTCGGGGCGCAGCACCTCCTCGGGGCTGCCACAGCCCACCACCCGCCCGTCACCGAGCACCACCACGCGGTCGGCGTGCACCGCGGCCGCGGACAGGTCGTGCAGCACCACCACCACGGCGCAGCCCTGCTCGGCGCGGCGGCGCATCAGGTCCATCACCGCCTCCTGGTGGCCGATGTCCAGCGCCGCGGTGGGCTCGTCCAGCAGCAGCACCTGGGTGTCCTGGGCCAGCACCCGGGCCAGCGCCACCCGGGCGCGCTCGCCGCCGGAGAGCTCGGTGAACCGGCGCTGGTCGAGGTGGGCGACGTCGGCTGCGGCCATCGACGCGGCGATGATGCGCTCGTCGTCAGCGGGCATGCTGGTCGCCGCCCAGGGGTGGCGCCCCATCGCCACCACCTCGTGGGCGCTGAAGGGAAAGCCCACCCCGTGCTGCTGCGGCAGCACCGCGCGGCGCCGGGCCCGCTCCCCGTCGGAGAACTGGCTGAGCGCGCGCTGGTGCAGCCGCACGGCGCCGGCTGCGGGTGCCACGTCGCCGGCGAGCACGCCGAGGGCGGTGGACTTGCCCGCCCCGTTGGGACCCACCAGCACCAGCACCTCCCCGGCCCGCACCTGCACCGTGAAGTCGTCCAGCACGGTGCGCCCCCCGCGGCGCACCACCACCCCGGCGCAGCTGAGCAGTGGGGTCCCGGCCGGCGCGGTCGCCGGTGCACCCTCGGGGGCACGCCCGAACGGCAGGCGCATCACGACCAGCCGCCCTGGCGAGCACGGGTACGCAGGATCAGCACGAAGAACACCGGACCGCCCACCAGCGCGGTGAGCATGCCCAGCGGGAGGTCAGCGTTGTGCACCAGGGTGCGGGCGCCCATGTCGGCCACCAGCAGCACCAGGGCACCGGCGACCGCGCTGGCGGGCACCAGCAGCCGGTGGCCGGGGCCGACCAGCATGCGCACCGCGTGCGGCACCACCAGGCCGACGAAGGCGATGATGCCGGTGAACGCCACGGCGGCGGCCACCAGCAGCGCGACCAGGGCGACCACGGACAGCCGCAGCCGCTCCACGTTCACGCCGAGGTGGCGCGCGGGGGCCTCCCCCAGGGCCAGCAGGTCCAGCTGGTGCGACAGCAGCACGGCTCCGAGAGCTCCGAGCACGATGGGTCCGGTGGCGAGGGCCACCGCCTCCCAGGTGGCGCTGCCCAGGGTGCCCAGCTGCCAGAACACGATCTGGTCGCGGGCGGTGGGTGAGCTGATGTAGGTGAACAGCGCGATCAGTCCGCCGGCGACGGCGTTGATGGCCACGCCCGCCAGCACCAGCGTGATCACGTCGGTGCGCTGGTGGGAGCGCGCCATCGCGTAGACCAGCATGGTGGTGAGCAGGCCACCGACGAAGGCGGCGCCGGCCACGCCCCACACCGCGGTGCCGGCGCCGCCGATGACGATGGCGGCACTGGCACCCACCGCCGCACCGGAGGACACCCCGATGACGCCGGGCTCGGCCAGGGGGTTGGCGAAGGCGCCCTGCAGCAGGGCCCCCGCGCAGCCCAGCGCCGCCCCGACCAGCAGCCCCAGCGCCACCCGCGGGAAGCGGACGTGCCAGAGGGTGTCGGTGGCCGCCGGGTGGGCGGGGCTGTCCAGCCAGTCCAGGCCCACCCCGTGCAGCAGCACGCCGAGCACCTCGGTGGGCGAGGTGGGGACCTGCCCGATGCAGGCGGCGAGGATGGCCGCGGCCACCGTGGCCAGCACCAGGACAGGCAGCAGCGTGCGGCGCAGCGTGGGCTGCAGCCGCCCGCGGCGGGACCCGCCGCGCGCCGGCGTGGCCGGCACGGTGGCCGGTGCGGCCTCCCCCACGCGCTGCGGACGCACCCTCTGGGTCGTCACTGTCCGGCGCTGCGGTGCACTGCCTCGCCCAGCGCCCGGATGACGTCACCGGTGTCGGCGCCGAAGCTGAGCAGGTCGGTGTCGTCCATGACCACCACGCGCCGGTTCTGCCCGGCCGGGGTCTGGGCGATGCCCGGCACCTGCAGCAGGCCGTCGATGCCGCCCACCGACTCCAGCCCGTGCGTCATCAGCAGCAGCACGTCCGGCTTCGCCACGATCAGCGCCTCGGGGGTGATGGGGGTGTAGGCGGTGCCGAGGCCGGAGTCCACCCCGGCGTCGACCTCGCCGATCGCGGCGATCAGCTCGTCGGCCCCGGAGCCCTTGCCGCCCATCATCGCCACCGAGGTGCCGCGCAGGTACAGGAACGCCACCCGCTCCCCCGTGGCGCGCTGGCGGGCCTGGGCGGTCGCGTCGGTGATGGCGGTGGCGGCGTGCTCGGCGAGCTGGCGGCCCTGGTCGGGAACGCCCAGCGCCGTCCCGACCGCGGCCACGAGCCCGCCTACGCCCGCGACCGTCCGGTCACCGGGGAAGGTCACCACCGGGATGCCCGCGTCACGCAGCTGCTGCACGGCCGAGCGAGGGCCGATGCTGCCGTCGGTGAGCACCACGGTGGGTCGCAGGCCCAGCACGGCCTCGGCGTTGAGCTGGTGGCCGCCGGGGGTGATCACCGGCAGGTCGTGCACCTCGGGGAAGTCGGTGGCCAGGTCGCGGCCCACCAGCCGCTCCCCCAGGCCGAGCGCGAACACCGTCTGCCCCAGGGTGCCGTTGCGGTCCACGGCGACGATGCGATCGGCCGAGGTGACGGTGACCGGGCTGCCGTCGGCCGAGGCCACCGTCACCGGCAGCGTCGGCGCAGCTGTGGTGGCGACGATGCGTGGTGACTCCTGGGCCAGCGTCGCCGTGACCGGTGCGGAGGAGGAGGAGGCGGTGTCCCCGGCCGCCGAGCAGCCGGCCAGCACGGCGCCGGTCAGCAGCACGACGGCGACTGCTCGGAGGGGCCGGGAACGGACCCGGGCGGGGCTGGTGCGGTGCACGGCCGAGCTCACCGGGTGGCGGGGTGGCCGCCGACGTGGGCGTCGAGGTCCACGAAGAGCGCCTGGTTGAGCCCGAACGCCACGATCGCCTCCGCCACCACGCGCTGCGCACCGTCCTCGTCCACGTCCAGCGCGTCGAGCTTGGCCCGGTAGGCGTCCTTGTACGGCTTGGTCTTCGGGATCAGCGGGAAGTCGTAGAACTCCAGGCCCTCGTGCGTCAGACCCAGGTGTTCCTGCAGCTTGCGGCGCATGATCTGTCCACCCGAGAGATCGCCGAGGTAGCGGGTGTAGTGGTGCGCCACGAAGGCCAGCGGGTCCTTCGCCGCCACCGTCTCCAGCCGGTCGACGTAGGCCGAGGTCGCCGCCAGCGGGGTGACCGCCGCGCGCCAGCCAGGCTCCCCGAAGAGGTGGTCGAGGTCGCGCTCGAGAGCCGCCAGCCGCAGCAGTGCCTGGTCCACGAAGACCCCGGCGAGCGGGTCGTCGGCCAGTCGCTCACCGGCCCGCTCCAGCGCCCGGTAGAGGAACCAGGACTGCACCAGCAGCTCGCGGTAGTCCGCCTGGCTGAGGTGTCCCTCCACCAGGTTGGTGACGAAGTCCTGGCTCTCGGCCTGCTCGTGGACGGCCCGGGTCTCGTCCTTGAGCCGAGCGGCGAGGGACTGGGTCATGGCGGTCTCCCTTGAGTCAGCGCCAGGCGAGCGACGACCGCCGGCCCCGGTGCCAGAGTGATATAAGTAAACCCATCCTAACTGAGTGAAGCCTAACCTAATGGCGATCTTTCCACTGGCCGGTCAGGACCCTCGGCCCCGCTGCCCACCCTCACCACTGGAGCCCCCGATGAACCGTCGCACCGCCGCCACCGCCCTGGCCACCCTCTCGACGGGCGCCCTGCTCGGCCTCGCCCCCGGCACCGCCCTCGCCGCCGAGAACGTCGACCTCACGGTGACCAAGTCCGCGGACGTGCAGCCGGGCGAGAAGCTCACCGTCAGCGGCACCGGCGCCGACCCGCAGGCCGGCTACTACGTCGCGCTGTGCGCCGCCGGCACCACCAGCCCCAAGGGGCCCGACTGCCTGGGTGACCGCACCCAGCCCGGCACCCAGGTGTGGCTGAGCAACTCCCCCGGCGCCACGGCCAAGCTGGGCGCCGACGGCACGTTCAGCACCGAGCTGACCGTCCTCGCCAACGGCACCACCTCCACCGGCAAGGCCATCGACTGCACCACCACCGCCTGCGAGGTCACGCTCTTCCACGACCACCGCAACGGCTTCGACACCGTCGCGACCGTGCCGCTGAAGCTCGCCGCAGCCAGCTCGAGCAGCGCCACCTCCGCCACCTCGGCCACCAGCACCCCGTCCGCCGGCGCCCCCGCAGACTCCGCCACCACCAACACCGCGGCGGAGTCCGAGGACAGCAGCAGCGCCACCGGCTGGATCATCGGCGGGGTGGTCGTGGTGGTCGCTGCTGCCGCGGCCGCCCTGTATGTCCGGTCCCGGCGAAACGTCGGCTGAGCGGGCGAGATCGGCAGCGACGGCGTCTGCGGTGCGCCGTACGGTGGGGGGTCGTGACCAGTACCGGCGCCGACTCCGGCGCACCCAGCCCGCGCGATGACCAGACGGGTGCCACCTCCCGCAGCAGCGGGGCGGTGCGCACCGACCAGGCGGCGAGCACGCGACCGCACGTCAACCCGTGGCTGTCGCTGACGGCCACCCTGATCGCGGTGTTCATGCAGCTGCTGGACGTGTCGATCGTGAACGTGGCGCTGCCGAGCATCTCCACCGAGCTGGGTGCGTCCTTCTCCACCCTGCAGCTGGTGATCACCGCCTACACGCTGGCCTTCGCCTGCACCCTGATCACCGCCGCCCGGCTGGGTGACCTCTACGGCCGGCGCAAGGTCTTCCTGCTCGCGCTCGCCTCGTTCACCATCGCCTCGGTGCTCTGCGGCATCGCGCAGAGCCCGGTGGAGCTGATCGGGGCCCGCTTCCTGCAGGGGCTCACCGCCGGGATGATGCTTGCGCAGACGCTGGCCATCATCACCTCCACCTTCCCCGCCGAGCAGCGCGGCAAGGTGTTCGGCATCTACGGCGCCACCATCGGGATGGCCACCATCCTGGGCCCGACCCTGGGCGGCGCCCTCATCTCCTGGGACGTCCTCGGCCTGGAGTGGCGGGCGATCTTCCTGGTCAACGTGCCGCTCGGGATCATCGCGCTGCTGTTCGGCTACCGACACCTGGTGGACAGCCGCGCGGAGTCCGCTCAACGCCTCGACCTGCCCGGCGTGGGGCTGTCGGTGCTGGGCCTGTTCCTGGTGGTCTACCCGCTGGCGGAGGGCCGTGAGCGGGACTGGCCCACCTGGTTGGTGCTGATGCTGGTGGCGTCGGTGCCGGTGCTGCTGGGCTTCGTGCTCCACGAGTACCGCCGTGGGCGGCGCAACGACTCCCCGCTGGTGGAGCTGCGAGTGTTCCGGGACCGCGCGTTCAGCGTGGGCTGTGTGATGGCGCTGCTGTTCTTCAGCTGCCTCATCTCGTTCTTCTTCACCATCTCCCTCACCCTGCAGGCGGGCTTCGGGTTCACCGCCCTGCACTCGGGCCTGATGACGCTGCCGTTCGCGCTCGGCTCGGCCGTGGCCTCGGGCTCGTCCAACAAGGTGGCCCAGAAGCTGGGCAGCCGGGTGCTCATCGTGGGTGCCGGTGTGCTGGCGGTGGGGCTGCTGTCGCTGTCGGTGGTGATGAACCAGCAGGGCACCTCTCCGCACTGGCTGGCCTACGCCGCACCGCTGCTGGTCTCCGGCGCCGGTCTGGGGCTGTTCATCGCTCCGCTGCAGACCATCATCCTGTCGGAGGTCAAGCAGGAGCACGCCGGCTCCGCCTCGGGGCTGCTGCCCACCTTCCAGCAGCTCGGCGGCTCGGTGGGGCTGGCGGTGATCGGCGTGCTGTTCTTCACCTTCATCGGCAACCAGGGACAGGCCGCGGTGCAGAAGGTCACCCCGGAGCTCACCCAGCAGGTGGCCGCGAGCGGGCTGCCCACGCCGGCGCAGTCGGAGATCATCGGCTCGTTCGGCACCTGCGCCGAGCGGCGGCTGTCGTCGGCCGATCCCACCTCGGCGCCGCCCGGGTGCGAGCCCGCCACCGCCATCCCGGGCAGCCCACAGGCGCAGGTGGGCCCGGCGCTGGCCGCGGCGGGCAAGGAGGTGGGTGGCCAGGCGTTCCTGCAGGGCCAGCGCCGCACGCTGTGGGTGTTCTCCGGGGTGCTGGTGGTGGTGATGGCGCTCGCGCTGGCGCTGCCCCGCCGCACCTCCGGCCACGGCGGGCCCTCCCGCGGCACCGCCGCCTGAGCACGGTCCGGGGCGCAACCGCCGCGCCCCGGACCCACCATCAGGTGCTCAGGTGCCGAAGGAGTGCTCCACCACGCCGCGGGCGCGCCGGGTGACCTTGCGGTAGTGGTCCATGAAGGCGCCTGGGTCGTCGTCGGACCAGCCGGCGGCCGTGGCCACCGCGGCCAGCACCCGCCCCGGACCGGGCAGCTGGTCGGCGGGCTTGCCCCGCACCAGCACCAGCGCGTTGCGGGCCAGGGTGGCGGTCAGCCACGCCGTGCGCAGGGTCTCCGCGTCGGCGGCCGACAGCAGCTCGGCCGCACCGGCGGCCTCCAGCGCCTGCAGGGTGGAGGTGGTGCGCAGCGACGCGATCTCGTGGCCGAAGCGCAGCTGCAGCAGCTGCACCGTCCACTCCACGTCGGCGAGCCCACCGCGCCCGAGCTTGGTGTGGGTGGCCGGATCGGCGCCGCGCGGCAGCCGCTCGGAGTCCACCCGGGCCTTGATCCGGCGGATCTCCCGGATGGTGGCGGCGTCCACCCCGCCGTCGGGGTAGCGCACGTCGTCCACCATGGCGCAGAAGCGCTCGCCCAGCTCCCGGTCGCCGGCCACCGCGCGGGCCCGCAGCAGGGCCTGCGCCTCCCACGGCGCCGACCACTGCTGGTAGTAGGAGCGGTAGGAGGACAGCGTCCGCACCATCGGGCCGCTGCGGCCCTCCGGACGCAGCCCGGTGTCCACCTCCAGCGGCGGGTCGGAGCTGGCCTTGGCCAGCAGCGCGCGCACCTTGTCGGCCACCCGCGACGCCCACCGCACCGCGGTCTGCTCGTCGGCGTCTCCCCGGGGCTCACAGACGAAGAGCACGTCGGCGTCCGAGCCGTAGCCCAGCTCGGCGCCGCCCAGGCGGCCCATGCCGATCACCGCGATGGCCGCCGGGGCCTCGCCGTCACCGCGGGCCTCGGCGGCCACCGAGCTCAGCGCGGCGTCGAGCACCGCCGCCCACACCGAGGACAGCGCGGCGCAGACCTGGGGGACGTCGAGCAGCCCCAGCAGGTCGGCGCTGGCCACCCGGGCCAGCTCGTGGCGACGCAGCCCGCGGGCCGCCTCCACCGCGCGCTGTGGGTCGCGGTGGCGCCCGGCGCTCACCTGCAGGCTCTGCGCGACGTCGGCGGGCTCCACCTCCAGCAGCCGCGGCCCGCTGGGGCTGTCGGCGTAGAGGCGGAGCACCTCCGGTGCCCGGATGAGCAGGTCGGGCAGGTAGCTGGAGGTGCCCAGCACCCGCATCAGCCGCTTGGCCACCGCGCCCTCGTCGCGCAGCGTCCGCAAGTACCAGGGGGTCTCCCCCAGCGCGTCGGACAGCCGCCGGTAGGCCAGCAGCCCGCCGTCGGGGTTGGGGGTGTCGGCCAGCCAGCCCAGCAGGATCGGCAGCAGCACCGTCTGCAGCTGGCTGCGTCGTGAGGACCCCGCGGTGAGCGCGCGCAGGTGGTTCAGCGCGCTCTCCGGGGAGGTGTAGCCCAGCGCGGCCAGCTGGCGGGCGGCGGAGTCCTCCGACAGCCGCAGCTCCTCCGGCTCCGAGCGGGCCACCGCCTCCAGCAGCGGGCGGTAGAAGAGCTTCTGGTGCAGCCGGCGCACCCGCACCGCGTTGCGCCGGATCTCCGCGGCCAGCACCCCGGCGGCGTCGGTGCGACCGTCCGGGCGCACGTGCGCCGCCCGGGCCAGCCAGCGCATCGCGGCGGCGTCGTCGGGGTCGGGCAGGGTGTGCGTGCGCCGCATCTGCTGCAGCTGCAGGCGGTGCTCGAGCAGGCGCAGGAACTCGTAGGAGGCGGTGAGGTTGGCGCCGTCCTCGCGGCCGACGTAGCCGCTGGAGGACAGCGCGCCCAGGGCGTCCACGGTGGACTGCACGTGCAGCGCCTCGTCGAAGCGGCCGTGCACCAGCTGCAGCAGCTGGACGGCGAACTCCACGTCGCGCAGGCTGCCGCTGCCCAGCTTGATCTCGCGGTCGCGCAGCTCGGCGGGCACGTTCTGCTCCACCCGGCGGCGCATCGCCTGCACCTCGGGCACGAAGTCCTCCCGCTGCGAGGCCGTCCACACCATCGGCGAGACCGCGTCGATGTACTCCTGGCCCAGGGCCATGTCGCCGGTCATCGCTCGGGCCTTGAGCAGGGCCTGGAACTCCCAGGTCTTCGCCCAGCGCTGGTAGTAGGCCAGGTGCGACTCCACCGTGCGCACCAGCGCCCCGGAGCGGCCCTCCGGACGCAGCCCGGCGTCCACCTCGAAGAAGGCGCTGCTGCCGATGCGGACCATCGCGCCGGCCAGCCGGTTGGCGACCGCGTCGGCGGGCTCGCCCACGAAGATCACGTCCACGTCGCTGACGTAGTTGAGCTCGCGGGCCCCGCACTTGCCCATGGCGATCACCGCGAGCCGGGTGCTGCAGGGCTCGTCCCCGCACACCTCGGCCACGGCCACGGCCAGGGCGGCGGTGAGCGCGGCGTCGGCCAGGTTGGCCAGGTGCAGGCCCACCTCCTTGTACGGCAGGACGGGCAGGTCCTCCACGGTGGCGGCCAGGTCGGCAGCGGCGAGCACCAGGGTGCGGTCGCGGTAGGCCGTGCGCAGCGCCGCCACGGCGTCGGAGCCGGTGAGCAGCGACCGCCACAGCGCGCTGCCGGGCTCGGGCTTGGCGTGCACGACGCCGAGCAGCTCTTCCTGCAGCTGCTCCACGCCCGGCAGCTCGATGTGCTCACCGGCCAGCAGCTGCCAGGTGTCGCCGTGGGCCACCAGGTGGTCGCTCAGCGCCGTTGAAGAGCCCAGGACGCCGAACAGCCTGCCGCGCAACGGCTTCTCGGTGAGCAGCCGCTTCGACAGCTCTTCCCAGCGCGACTCGGAAGACTCCGACAGGCGCTCCAGGCCGCGCAGGGCCAGGTCTGCGTCGGGCGAGCGGGACAGCGCCCAGAGCACCTCACGGTGCTTGTCGGTGGTCCAGCCCAGCTTGGCCAGCACGTCCGCTGCACCCGGGTCGATCAGTCCCAGCCGGCCGGGGGTGGGCAGAGCCGAGCGGTAGCGATCAGAAGTTGTCACGACTCTCCGAGCAGGGGTAGGTCGATCCGCGTGGACTTCGGGCGGTGCGCGTCGGCGATCCCGACGAACGTGGCGACGATCGGCCGCCACGTCTCGGCGAGGTCGGCGTGGCCGTCCTCGAGCACGCCCGGTTGGTGCTGTGCCGGCGGCATGGTGGCCGCGGTCTCCGGGTTCTCCGTCATCCACCGGCGCACCAGCTCCGGCGTGGTCTCGATGTGGAACTGCAGGCCCCACGCCGTCGCACCCACGCGGTAGGCCTGGTTCGGGCAGCGCTGCCCGGCCACCAGCAGCGTGGCGTCGGCGGGCAGGCGGTGCACCTCGTCGGCGTGGAACTGCAGCACGTCGGGAGTGAAGGGCAGGGTGGCCAGCAGTGGGTCGGCCGCGGCGGCGTCCCGCTTGGCCACCAGCCGCAGGCCCGCCTCGGGACCGTCGGGCATGCGGCGCACGTCGCCACCCGTGGCCAGCGCCAGCAGCTGGGCACCCAGGCAGATCCCCAGCACCGGGGTGCCGGTGCGGACCGCGGCGCCGAGCAGGGCGCGCACGTCGGCCAGCCACGGGTGCTCGGCGTCGTCGGCGGCGCCCATCGCCCCGCCCAGGCAGACCAGCGCGCCCACCCCGGCGAGGTCGGCCGGCACCGGCTCACCGGCGAAGGGCCGCACCAGCCGGAGGTCCGCACCCGCCTCGACCAACCAGTCCTGCATCGGTCCGAGCGGATCGTCCGCCGCCGGCTGCAGGACGAGGACAGTGCTCACGGGCAGAGCCTAGCCACCAGCCGTGCCGCCGCTACAGGTTGAGGTAGGTCTTGAGCTCGTACGGCGTCACGTTGCGCCGGTAGCTGTCCCACTCCGCGCGCTTGTTTCGCAGGAAGTAGTCAAAGACGTGCTCGCCCAAGGCATCTGCCACCAGCTCCGAGCTCTCCATCAGCCGCAGCGCCTCGCTGAGGTTCTGCGGCAGCTCCTGGTAGCCCATCGCTCGGCGCTCGGCCTCGCTCAGCGAGGACACGTCGTCCTCCGACGCCGGCGGCAGCTCGTAGCCCTCCTCGATGCCCTTGAGCCCGGCCGCCAGCATCACGGCGAAGGTCAGGTAGGGGTTGCACGCGGAGTCCGGGGTACGGATCTCGATGCGTCGCGAGGAGGCCTTGCCCGGGGTGTACATCGGCACCCGGACCAGGGCGGAGCGGTTGGCCGCGCCCCACGCGGAAGCGGTGGGTGCCTCCCCGCCGGTGATCAGGCGCTTGTAGGAGTTCACCCACTGGTTGGTGACGGCACACAGCTCGGGGGCGTGGCGCAGGATTCCGCCGATGAACGCCTTGCCGGTGGCGCTGAGCTGGTTGGGGTCGTCGGGGTCGTGGAAGGCGTTGGTGTCGCCCTCGAACAGGCTCATGTGGGTGTGCATCGCCGAGCCGGCCTCGTCACGGAAGGGCTTGGGCATGAACGAGGCGCGCACTCCCTCGTTGATGGCCACCTCCTTGATGACGTAGCGGAAGGTCATCACGTTGTCGGCCATGCTTAGCGCGTCGGCGTAGCGCAGGTCGATCTCCTGCTGGCCGGGGGCGGCCTCGTGGTGGCTGAACTCCACCGAGATGCCCATGGACTCCAGCGCCTCGATGGCGTGGCGGCGGAAGTTCGGCGCCTCGTCGTTGACGGCCTGGTCGAAGTAGCCGCCGGAGTCCGCCGGGATCGGCACCGAGCCGTCGACGGGTCCCGGGCGCAGCAGGAAGAACTCGATCTCCGGGTGCACGTAGCAGGTGAAGCCCATGGCCTTGGCCCGGTTGAGCTGGCGGCGCAGCACGTGGCGCGGGTCGGCCCAGGACGGCGAGCCGTCGGGCATGACGATGTCGCAGAAGATGCGGGCGGAGTGCTGCTCGCCGCCATCGGAGTCCACCCAGGGCAGGATCTGGAACGTGGACGGGTCGGGCTTGGCCACGGTGTCGGCCTCCGACACCCGCGAGAAGCCCTCCACCGACGAGCCGTCGAAGCCGATGCCCTCCGCGAAGGCGCCCTCCAGCTCGGCAGGGGCGATCGCCACCGACTTGAGGTAGCCGAGCACGTCGGTAAACCACAGGCGCACGAACTTGATGTCGCGCTCTTCCAGGGTGCGGAGCACGAACTCCTGCTGACGATCCATAGCGGTGACCCTAGGCATTCCGGGTTACAAGCGTGTGTCGAGGGTCCTTGAGCGTCAGCACCGGGTGCCCTCCTCCGGCAGCTTCAGGTCCTCCAGGTAGGCGGTGACCACCTCGTCCACGCAGGACTGGCCCTGCAGCGCAACGGTGTGCTGGTTGCCCTCAAAGCTGAGCAGGCGGGCCTGCAGCTGGCGGGCCAGGTCGACCCCGGCCGCGTACGGGGTGGCGGGGTCGCCGGTGGTGGAGATGACCAGAACCTCCGGCAGGTCCGGGGCGCTGACCGGGTGCGGGGTGGACGTGGCGGGGACCCGCCAGAACGCGCAGGTGTCCAGCGCGGCGGCCCCGGTGGCACGGCCGTCGTCCAGGAACGGCGCGACCTTGCGGTACTGGGCCTCGGCGGCGTCGTTGGTGGCGCGGTCGGTCAGCGGCGGGTCGTCCACGCACCGGATGGCGTTGAAGGCGTCGTTGGTGTTGTTGTACGAGCCGTCGGCGTTGCGGCCCTCGTAGAGGTCGGCCAGCGCCAGCAGGGTGTCGCCCTTGCCCGCGGCGAGCTGGGCCAGCCCGGCCCGCAGCGCGCTCCACAGCTGCGGGGAGTACAGCGCCTGCAGCGTGCCGGTCTGGGAGTCGGCGTAGCTGAGCCCGCGCGGGTCCCTGGTGGTCACGGGGGCGGCGACGAGCGGGTTGACCAGCTGGCGGTAGCGGACCACCGCCGCCTCCGGGACTGGTCCCAGCGGGCAGTCGCTGAGCTTGACGCAGTCGGCGACGAACGCGTCGAACGCGCCCTGGAAGCCCTGGCCCTGCAGCACCAGCTCCTGCACCGGGTCGGCCATCGGGTCGACGGCGCCGTCGAGCACCAGGGCGCGCACGTTGGCCGGGAACGCCTCGGCGTAGGCCGTGCCGATGCGGGTGCCGTAGGAGTAGCCCAGGTAGGTCAGCTTCTGCTCGCCGAGCACCGAGCGCAGCACGTCCATGTCCTTGACCACCTCACGGGTGCCGACGTGGGCGAGCACGTCCACCCCGACCCGGTCGGCGCAGGTGTTGGCGTAGTCCTTGGCCACCTGCTCGCTGCGGGCGATGCCGGCCGGGGAGGTGTCCACGTCCACCAGCGCGCGGCGGGCGTCGTTCTCCGGCCCGGTCAGGCAGGTCACCGCCGGCTCTGACGCGCCGACCCCGCGCGGGTCGAAGCCGACGAGGTCGAAGTGCTCCCCGACCGGGGTGCCGGCGACCGCCGAGGCCAGGTCGGCGGCCAGGCCCATGCCCGAGGCCCCCGGTCCGCCGGGGTTGACCACCAGCGACCCGGTGCGGGCCCCGCTGGCCGCCTTGCGCAGCACGCCCACCGTCACCTGCCGGCCCGCCGGCTGGGCGTAGTCCAGCGGCACGGTCATCCGGGCGCACTCCAGCCCGTCGGCGGCGTAGGCCTGCTGGCTGTCCGGGCTGACCGCGAACTTCTCGCAGTCGCCCCAGGTGAGCGTCTGGGCGTAGAACTCCCCCAGCCCCTCCGGCACCGGGCCCACCGGCATGCCCGGGCTGGCCGAGACGCTCGGCGGGCCGGCGACCACCGGCTCCCCACCGTCGGCGGCGCAGCCGGTCAGCGCCAGCACCACGGCCCCACCCACGGCGATCCCGGCGGCCACCCGGCGGGTGCGGGGGCGCTGCCGCCACGGACGGGGCGGGCTCGGGGCGGGCGGGCTCGGGTGGCGCAGCGTCATGGGAGCGATCGTGCCACGCCCGCACCCGCACAGTGGTGACCCGACAGGGCCGCTCACCGTCGGTGCCCCCATGCGCACCCGCCGATTAGGCTCACGCCCATGCCTCAGCTGCGACTGGCCCTCGCCCAGGTCAACCCGTGCGTCGGCGACCTGAGCGGCAACACCGACCTGGTGCTCGAGTGGACCCGGCGCGCCGTGCAGGGCGGTGCCCACGTGGTGCTGCTGCCGGAGATGGTGCTCACCGGGTACCCGGTGGAGGACCTGGCGCTGCGTCGCTCGTTCGCAGCGGCCTCGCGCCAGGCGCTGGACGCCCTGGCCGGCCGGCTGGCCGAGGCGGGCTGCGGCGACGCCTGCGTGGTGGTCGGCTACCTCGACCACGACGACCAGGGCGCCCGCAACTGCGCCGCGGTGCTGCAGGACGGCGTGGTGCAGGCCCGCTACACCAAGCACCACCTGCCCAACTACGGCGTCTTCGACGAGTTCCGCTACTTCGCCGCCGGCGACGACCTGCCGGTGCTGCGGGTGCACGGCCTGGACCTGGGCATCGTGATCTGCGAGGACATCTGGCAGGACCACGGCCCGGTGGCCGCCTACGGCGAGGCGGGGGTGGACCTGCTGCTGTGCCTGAACGGCTCGCCCTACGAGCGCAGCAAGGACGACACCCGCGGCGCGCTGGTGGCCCGGCGCGCGGCCGAGGCGGGCGCGGCGATCGCCTACGTCAACCTGGTGGGCGGACAGGACGAGCTGGTCTTCGACGGCGACTCCATGGTGGTGAACGCTGCCGGTGACGTCCTGGCGCGGGCGCCGCAGTTCAGCGAGCACCTGCTGCTGGTGGACGTGGACCTGGCCGCCGGCGGCGAGCGCGCGCAGGCGGTGCCGGGCTGGCAGCTGCAGCGGGTGACGCTGTCGCCGGAGCCGCTGCCGGCGTGGGAGCCGCAGCAGGCCCCGGTGGTGGCAGCACTGTCGGAGCCGGCGGAGGTGTGGGGCGCGCTGGTCACCGGGCTGCGCGACTACGTGCACAAGAACCACTTCGCCTCGGTGGTGCTGGGCCTGTCCGGGGGCATCGACTCGGCGGTGGTGGCCGCGCTGGCGGTGGACGCGCTCGGCCCGGACGCGGTGCACGGGGTGTCGCTGCCGTCGTCGTACTCCTCCGAGCACTCCCGCTCCGACGCCGACGACCTGGCCAAGCGCACCGGGCTGCACTACCGGGTGGAGCCGATCGCGCCGCTGGTGGACGCCTTCGTCCAGCAGCTGCACCTCACCGGGCTGGCCGAGGAGAACGTGCAGGCCCGCTGCCGCGGTGTGACGCTGATGGGGCTGTCCAACGCCGAGGGCCACCTGGTGCTGGCCACCGGCAACAAGAGCGAGCTCGCGGTGGGCTACTCCACCATCTACGGCGACGCCGTGGGCGGGTTCGCCCCGATCAAGGACGTGCCCAAGACGATGGTGTGGGAGCTGGCGCGGTGGCGCAACGCCGCGGCCGCCGAGCGCGGGGAGACCCCGCCCATCCCCGACGCGTCGATCACCAAGGAGCCCTCGGCCGAGCTGCGGCCGGGCCAGCTCGACAGCGACTCGCTGCCGGACTACGCGGTGCTGGACGAGATCCTGGCCCGCTACGTGGAGGGCGACGCCAGCTTCGCGGAGATGGTGGCCGACGGCTTCGACCCCGAGCTGGTGGAGGACGTGGTGCGCAAGGTCGACCGCGCGGAGTACAAGCGGCGCCAGTACCCGCCGGGCACCAAGATCGGCGTCAAGGCCTTCGGCCGGGACCGCCGGCTGCCGCTGACCAACAGCTGGCGCGAGCGCGCCCCGGAGCAGCAAACGTGACGAAGGTCGCTCCCGTGCGGAACCTGACGCTGCGAGTGGCACGATTTGCGCTGTCAGCACCGTGCAACCCGGGGACCCGACGAGGGCCTCGAGGGAGGATGGACAACGATGTCCGCAACCAGCCACGACCAGACCCAGCCCGCCGAGACCCCGCCCACCGAGACCCAACCCGCTGAGACCCAGCCCTACGGCGGCACCCCGGCTGAGCCCCAGCGCCGCGGCAAGACCCGCACGCACCACATCGCGGCGATGAAGGAGCGTGGCGAGCGCTGGGCCATGCTCACCGCCTACGACTACTCCAGCGCCAAGATCTTCGACGAGGCCGGCATCCCGGTGCTCCTGGTGGGCGACTCCGCCGCCAACGTGGTCTACGGCTACGAGACCACCGTCCCGGTGACCGTGGACGAGCTGCTGCCGCTGGTGCGCGGCGTGGTCCGGGGCGCTCCGCACGCCCTGGTGGTGGCCGACCTGCCCTTCGGCACCTACGAGGCCGGCCCGGAGCAGGCCGTCGCCACTGCGGTGCGCTTCCTCAAGGAGGGCCTGGCCCACGCGGTGAAGCTGGAGGGCGGCGAGCGGGTGGCCCCGCAGATCGCCGCGATCACCGCCGCGGGGATCCCGGTGATGGCCCACATCGGCTTCACCCCGCAGAGCGTCAACGGCCTGGGCGGCTTCCGGGTGCAGGGCCGCGGCAGCGGTGCCGACCAGCTGGTCGCCGACGCCCTCGCCGTGCAGGATGCCGGTGCGTTCTCCGTGGTGATGGAGATGGTCCCGGCCCACCTGGCCGAGGAGATCACGGCCAAGCTGGGCATCGCCACCGTCGGCATCGGGGCCGGCCCGGCCTGCGACGGCCAGGTGCTGGTGTGGCAGGACATGGCCGGGATGAGCTCGGGAAAGGGCCCCAAGTTCGTCAAGCGCTTCGGCGAGGTGGGCAGCGCCCTGGGCGACGCCGCGTCGGCCTACGCCGAGGAGGTCCGGGCCGGGTCCTTCCCCGCCCCGGAGCACTGCTTCTAGCCAGGGCGAGCCGCACGCCGCCGGGGCGCACCCGTGCCCGGTGGCGCGCGGCCCACGCTCCCGCCGAGCGATGCGGGCAACCCGGGAGCAAAGCCGCTGGTCACCCCGCTGCCACCCGGGTAGACGTTTCAGTGGACAGTCGTGCATCATGGCCCCACCCAGTCCTGTGAACTGCATCACGCAGACCTGAGTGCCGTTGGTCATCCGATCACGAGGGGGCTCCCGCCGTGCCAGCAAGATCCGTACCACTGCCGCAACTGCGTCGGCGCACCTGGACGGCGGCGGGCGCCGCAGCTGCAGCGCTGGGCGCCACGGCCATGGAGGTCCGTCGCCGGATGCAGGAGACCAAGGATCCCGCCGCCGCGCTGCACCCGGACGTGGACCTGCTGCGCGGCGCCGCCTCCCGGCTCACCACTCCCCTGCTGCCCGACGACTACCTGCACCTGCTCAACCCGCTGTGGTCGGCGCGGGAGCTGCGCGGCAAGGTGGTCAAGGTGGTGAAGGAGACCGACACCGCCGCCACGCTGGTGATCAAGCCCGGCTGGGGCTGGTCCTTCGACTACAAGCCCGGCCAGTACGTCGGGATCGCCACCCAGCTGGAGGGCCACTGGTACTGGCGCTCGTACTCGTTGACGTCCTCGCCGCGCCGCGACCAGGGCCACATCTCCATCACCGTGAAGGCCACGCCGGAGGGCTTCGTCTCCAACCACCTGGTCAACGGGGTGGAGCCGGGCTCCATCGTGCGGCTGGCCTCTCCCAAGGGCGACTTCACCCTGCCCGACCCGCCCCCGGCGAAGGCGCTGTTCCTCACCGCGGGCAGCGGCATCACCCCGGTGATGGGCATGCTGCGCACCCTCAAGCGGCGCGGCGGCATGACGGACATCCTGCTCATCCACTCCGCCCCCGACGCCGCGGACATGCTCTTCCGCGAGGAGCTGAAGCAGCTGGAGGCGGACTTCCCGACCTTCCGGCTGCACGAGCAGCTCACCAGGGAGAAGGGCAAGCTGCAGCTCAAGGACCTCGGCGAGGTCTGCCCGGACTGGACGGAGCGCCAGACCTGGGCGTGCGGTCCGGCGCCGATGCTGGACTCCGCCGAGGAGCACTGGAAGCAGCACAACCTGTCCGAGCAGCTGCACATGGAGCGATTCACGGTGGCGCTGTCGGGGGGCGGCGGCGAGGGCGGCACGGTCACCTACCAGGTGTCCGACAAGACCATCGAGGTGGACGGGGCCACCACGCTGCTGGACGCCGGCGAGAAGGCCGGCATCCAGATGCCCTTCGGCTGCCGGATGGGCATCTGCCAGTCCTGCGTGGTGCCGCTGCTGGAGGGCAGCGTGCGCGACCTGCGCTCGGGGCAGGACCACCACGAGGGCGACCGAATTCAGACTTGCGTCTCCGCTGCCGCGGGCGACTGCGTACTCGAAGCTTAGGGGAGAAGAGCATGGCAATCACCGACATCAAGGCCTACGCGCACCTGACCGAGGCCGACGTGGAGAACCTCGGCCGAGAGCTGGACGCGATCCGGCGCGACGTGGAGGAGTCCCGCGGCGACAAGGACGCCGCCTACATCCGCAAGGCGATCCAGCTGCAGCGCGGCCTGGCCGCCGGTGGCCGCATCACCCTCTTCGCCAGCGCCTTCCCACCCGCCTGGGTGGCCGGCACCGCCATGCTCGGCGCGGCCAAGATCATCGAGAACATGGAGCTGGGCCACAACATCATCCACGGCCAGTGGGACTGGATGAACGACCCGGAGATCCACTCCACCAGCTGGGAGTGGGACACCACGTGCCCGTCCTCGCACTGGAAGCACTCGCACAACTACATCCACCACAAGTACACCAACGTCGTCGGCAAGGACAACGACGTGGGCTACGGCATCCTGCGCGTCACCCGGGACCAGAAGTGGCACCCCATCAACCTGGGGCAGCCGCTCTACAACGCCATGCTGGCCACGCTGTTCCAGTACGGGGTTGCCCTGCACGACCTGAACATCGAGGCGATCCGCAAGCGGGAGAAGCCGCTGAGCGAGGCCTGGGCCCAGCTGAAGGTGATCGGCCGCAAGGTCGGCAAGCAGATGGGCAAGGACTACGTGGTCTACCCCCTGCTCACCGGCCCCGCGTTCGTCTCCACGCTCACCGCCAACGCCACGGCCAACCTCATCCGCAACCTGTGGTCCTACACGGTGATCTTCTGCGGCCACTTCCCCGACCGCGCGGAGAAGTTCACCGAGGCCGAGCTGGAGCGGGAGACCCCGCCGGAGTGGTACCTGCGTCAGCTGCTGGGCTCGGCCAACTTCCGCGGCGGCAAGCTCATGACGTTCATGAGCGGCAACCTGAACTACCAGATCGAGCACCACCTGTTCCCCGACCTGCCCAGCAACCGCTACATCGAGATCGCCGAGCGGGTGAAGGCGCTGTGCGAGAAGTACCAGCTGCCGTACACCACCGGCTCGCTGGCCCACCAGTACTGGCAGACGCTGCGCACCATCTGGAAGCTGTCGCTGCCGGACCGCTTCCTCACGGCCACTGCCGACGACGCACCGGAGACGGCCTCGGAGCGCAAGTACGAGCTGCGTGCGGTGGCCTGAGCAGCTGACCAGCCAGGCGCTGGGGTGACCTCGGCCGGGCTGAAGAAGGCCGAGGTCACCCGGGGGTCTTCCTCCTCACCTCTCGCCGCACCTGACGAGAGGTGAGCCGCGCCTTCGGGGAGCCCAGGGGCGGGAACTTCAGGCTGAGCACCGCAGCCAGCGTGAAGTAGCTGCGGACCAGGCGGAAGAGCAGGTACTCGGGCACGTAGAGCACCGCACGCGGTCGGCGCAGCAGCAGGCACACGGCGACCGCGAACAGCGCCGGCAGGCCGATCACCATCGCCAGCACCGGCTCCCAGCGCAGCCCGGTGAAGGTGCCCGAGAAGACGCCGAACGTGAGGAGCGCGAACAGCAGGACCGGAAGCAGCATCGCGCGGCGCGCGGCGTTCCACAGGGCGAAGGGGAGCACGACGGCGCCGGCCATCGAGCCCTGCCGCAGCAGCGCCCGCCGGTGGTGGGCAGCGACGTGGTAGGTGCTGCGGAACCACCGGATCCGCTGCTCGGTCAGGTGGGCCCAGGTGAGGGGTACCTCGGCGTGGTAGACGGCGCGCGGCTCGACGAGGCACCGGTAGCCCAGCGAGTTCATCCGCATGCAGATGTCGGTGTCCTCGCCGTTCATCCCCTGGCTGATCGGACCGGTCTCCGCGAGGGCCGAGCCTCGGTACGCCGTGAGCATGCCCGGGATCCCCACGATCCCGTCGTAGCCCAGCCGTGCGACCTGGTAGAACCCGTGTCGCAGGAGCGCCTCGACCAGGCGGACCCGATCGATGAAGGTCTCGTTCTTCGCCGGCAGCGGCAGCCCACCCACCGCACCCACCCGGTCGTCGTGGAAGTGCCGCACGACCTGCTCGAGGCAGTGGTCGCTGATCACGGTGTCGGCGTCGATGCGGACCACGAAGGGTTCCGTGAGCCGGTCCAGGCCGTAGTTCAGGGCCCTGGCCTTGCCCGGTGTCGGACAGGACAGCATGCTCGAGCTCAGGTGGTGGGCGCGGCCCATGGCTCGCTCGGCGATCCTGGCGGTGTCGTCGGTGGAGACGTTGTCCACCACGTACAGGTGCACCGACGCTGCGTAGACCCCAGCCGCACGGTCGACCGCAGCGATCGTCTCGGCGATACCGTGGGCTTCGTTGTGCGCTGGGATCAGCACCCCGATCGGCGGTGCGAACCGGACCTGGCGGGACCGGGCGACCAGCACGACACCGATGCCGGCTGCGATGAGCACGATCACCTGTTGCACCAGGAAGATTCCGGGGCCGACGCCGCCGAGCAGGGCGACCTCCCGCATCCCGGACAGGACGGGACCGAATCGCTGCGCGACCAGGGCTGCCAGGGCCCCCGCGATGCTCAACGGCACCAGCAACCGGACCCAGGCCACGGCGCGGATCCGGGCCGTTGCCGCTGGGGCTGGCGCGGGGTCCGGCAGGTGGGCGTTGCGCAGCACGACCACCGGGAACAGCGCCAGTCCCACGATCGCCGCCGTGATCTGCTGGACGGCCACTGGCGGCGAGAGGGCGGGGACCTGGCCAGCGGCCAGCGCGGCGAGGTCCACGGCGAGGGCGGCCAGCAGCACACCACCGCACAGCTCGACCAGCACCAGCAGGCGACGCCAGAGGTTGGTGGCCAGGCTGAGGCTGAACACAACGAAGAAGACCAGGACGAACACCCGAACCGGGATCGTCGCTCGATCGCCCGAGGCGGAGAACACGACGATGTCGCGGCTGTCCTCCAGGTAGCCCAACCCGACCAGGACGGTGATCGCCAGCAGCGCCAGCAGGCTCAGGGCCACGAACGAGACCAGGCAGCTGTTCACCGCCCGCGGCGACCGGTTCAGGGAGTACTCCTCCGGCGCGCTGTCCACCGAGCGGTAGTGCTCGAGGACCGCCTCCGGGGCGGTGAGCTCCTCGAGCCCGGAGTCGGCCTGGCCTGACCCGCCCCTCGCCGGGGCGCTCACCGGGTGATCACCTCGGGCTCTCCGCGCGCACCTCGGGGGAGCTCACCACCTGGCCGGTCCTGCTCACCACGAACCCGCCACCGCCTTCGGTGACCAAGCGGGCCTCCTCACGCCCGTACGCCGGGACGCGCGTGCCCGGGTCGCCCACCGTGGTGAGCACCATGCCGCGCGAGCCCGGCCCGCGCACGCACTGCAGCACGATCCCGTCCCTGAAGGAGGAGAGATCGAAACCGCCGGAGCGGATCCTGCCGTCCGCCACGGTGACCAGGGTGGAGACGCCGGCGGGGGGTGGCCCGAAGAACAGGAAGGGTCTCGCCCCGGGGGCGCCGTCCCACACGAAGGCGGCGTCTTGTCGCCAGCCGCTGAACTCGGCCAGCGTCGACACCAGCCCGGCGAGCGACACGGTCGGGTCCTGGAGGCTGGCGGCCGGCACGATCACGTCGAACCCGCCGGCGTACTGCGCGGGCACGGCCGTGAAGCCGGCGCCGTCCCCCCGAGCGCCAGCGACGACTGCTTGAGCAGCTGGACGTCGTAGGAGGTCTGACGCACGTTGCACCCGCCGAGGTCACGGTCGCGGATCAGGGTCACGACGACCTCGTTGCGCACCCGCTGGGCGCTGGCCGGCAGCGGTGCCACCGCCGACTGCCGGCCGGCACTCAACGACGAGCTGGCGACCAGCTCGTCGTTGAGTCGCACCTCCACCAGCCAGCGGGCGTCGGCAGTGGTGGCTGGGATCAGCATCGCGAGACCGAACGAGGTGGGAACGGCGCCTCCGGGGAGGTCGGCCAGGGAGTACGGAATCCGCCAGCTCCGACGGTCGGTGATCTGCTGCACCGAGGTGTCCACCCCGAGGGAGTCCAGGGTGACCGGGCCAGCGCCGCTCCGCTCGAGCCGCACGGTCCTGGGGGCGGTGGACCCGGCGTCGGCGGTGGTGACCGTGCTCGTGGTGAGGAAGGTCGGGACCACGTCGGCCGCGGGCTCCACCACGCCGAGCGTCGCCTCGTCGGCGCGCTCGCCCACCCGCACCGAACCGTCGTCGGTCCCCGCGACCCAGTCGAGGGTGGCGAGCACGTCGGGGGGCCCGAGAAGCACCGGCGTGCCCCTGCCACCCTCCCCGTCCCCGCCGTCGGGGACCTGCGCGGAGTAGGACACGACACGTCCCTGCTGGGTGAGGAACGCGCCCAGGCGCGCGGCGGTCTCGTACCACTCCCGGGAGCGGGCCCCGGGCGGGAGGACCAGGGTCACCTCGTGGTTGATCCCCGCGACCACGTCGCGCACCGTGCGCAGCGGCTCGTCCAGCGTGCCCCGGACCCGGGTGCGATCCGGGTCGAGCACCACCAGTGCGCCGAGCTCGGTGGTGATGTTGCAGAACCGCTGGTCGAGGCTGCCGGTGGTGCGGACCTGCACCGTGAGCGAGCCGTCCTCGGCCAGCGACTCGGGCAGGTCGATGTCGGCGTCGAGCGCGTGCTCGCCGGCCTCGAGCTGGTCGACGTACACGGCCTCGCCGTCGACCAGCACGCGCAGGAAGTCCGTGCTCGCCTCGGCGACCTGGGTGTGACCGCGCAAGTTCAGCACCAGGTCGTCGACCCGGGAGTCGACCGGCACCGGGACGGTGAAGCTCTGCGACGTCGTGGTGTCGTCACTGAGACGGATCCCGTTCGTCTCGCCGATGTCGAGCAGGCTCGCGGAGAAGGCCCGGTCGACGGGCACGTCGTCCTCCTCGTCCTGGGTGAACCAGGCCGGGCGCAGCAGGGCGACACCGCCCACGACGAGCGCCGCGACGAGGAGGAAGACCAGGGCACCGATCGGCAGCCAGGTTCGCCGCCCACTCACTGCCCTTCCTCCGCCGCGGCCCGCCGGTCCCGGGTCCAGAAGGACTCGGCCCGGATCTTCGAGCGGTCGCAGCGATCGGCGTACCTGGTGGCGATCTCGATGGACTCCTGCATCAGCCCCTCGCTGACCAGGATCGGCTGGAACCCGAGCGCCCGCAGGTTGCTGTTGCGCAGGGCCAGCTCGTTCGCGGCGGCCTCGACCCGGGGGTTGGAGACGTGGTCGATCGACCCGTCGAGCATCCCGGCCACGAGTCGGGCGAGGTCCTCCACGCGCAGCGTCTCGGCGAGCTGGTTCATGATCCGAACCCGGCCCTTGACCTGGTCCGCGGACTCGACGGCCAGCCGGACGCAGCGCACGGAGTCCGCGATGTTGATGAACGCGCGGGTCTGGCCGCCGGTGCCGTGCACCGTGAGTGGGTAGCCGATGGCCGCCTGCATCAGGAACCGGTTGAGCACGGTGCCGAAGTCACCGTCGTAGTCGAACCGGTTGACCAGTCGGTCGTCGAGGCGGGTGTCGTCGGTCTGGGTGCCCCACACGATGCCCTGGTGGAGGTCGGTCACCCGCAGGTTGTCGTTCTCGGCGTAGTACTGCAGCAGCAGCTGATCCATCGACTTCGTCAGGTGGTAGACGCTGCCGGGCTTGGTCGGGTACAGGATCTCCCGCGTGACCGTCCCGCCGCACCGGTCGGGATAGGTCACCTCGAGGTAGCCCTCGGGCAGGTCGACCGGGGAGGTCTCGTACCCGTAGACGCCGGTGGTGCCGAGGTGGACCAGGTGGGCGTCCAGCCGCGCCTCGACGAGACCGGTGAGCACGTTGTGCGTGGCGTTGACGTTGTTGTCGACCGTGTACCGCTTGTGGCCGCTGTCCTCCATCGAGTACGGCGCGGAGCGCTGCTCGGCGAAGTGGACCACTGCGTCTGGACGCAGCCCGTCCAGCACGGCCAGCAGCCGGTCGTAGTCCTGAGCGAGGTCGAGATCCTCGTACCCGATCCCGAGGCCGGTGGCTTCTTCCCAGGCCGCCAGCCGTTCGGCGATCGGGGCGATCGGGGTCAGCGACTGCACCCCGAGCTCGTCGTCGGTCCGCCGCCGCACCAGGTTGTCGACGATGGTCACCTCGTGGCCCGCGCGGGACAGGTGCACCGCACTGGGCCACCCGCAGAAACCATCTCCCCCGAGCACAAGAACCTTCATCGCCTGCCCCTCGCTGTGGGATGCCATCCAGCGTAGGTCGGCCGCGGAGACCGAGTCGGCCGTCGGTCGCCGGACCGGTCATCCCGGACAGCTAGGCGTTGGGGGCGCCGCCCACGAAGTCCCGGACCCTGTTCCACCGAGCCTCGTAGGCGGCGTCGAAGCGCTGCTCGGCGCGGGCCCGGCGACGAGGGCGCTCGCGGTAGCGGCGCTGCGCCCACCAGGACCGGGGCTTGGCCAGCCGCAGCGCCCCCGCCAGCCCCACCGGTGGGACGAACACCGCCACCACGCCGGTGAGCACCTTGGCCTTGAGCAGGCAGACCACGGCCAGCACCAGGTCGACGACGAGCAGGGCGACCGAGCCCCACCAGGCGGCGGTCAGCGGGGCGCCGGAGACGAAGTCAGCGCCGCCCACGAGCAGACCGGTGGTGGCCAGCACGCAGAACATGGCGTCCACCGACTTGCGGCCGTCCTCGGTCCAGTAGACGTCCTCCAGGTGCAGCCACAGGGCGAACTCGTCGAAGGTCAGGCTCACCCCGATGCCGAACAGGGCGGCGAACACGTGCAGCGCGGCCCCCTCCGGGGTGGCGCCGATGAGGCCGAGCCCGGCGAGCAGCATCAGCGCGATGCCGAACACCTGGTGGTGGACGTGCACCCCGCCGATGGTGAGGTCGTTGAGCGCCCCGCCCGGGGTGGTGCGCGCGCGGATGTGCCGGGTGACGTAGCGGGTGCCGAGGAAGGTGACCAGCACCGCGAGGAACATGGTCATCAGCGGGCGGGTCATCGAGTCGTCACCGAGGTCGACGTTGATCTCCTGTGCCAGGACCGTCACCGCTACCCCCGGGATCGTCGCTAGGTGGTCAGCTGCTCGCCGAGCAGGGTGTGGGCCGCCAGCAGCGACGGACCCCACCAGGTGAGGTGGCGGCCGGAGACCAGCACCGACGGCATCGTGGGAAAGTGCTGCGGGCCGTCGTCGGCGGTGAACTCGTAGGGCTCGTCGGGCAGCACGGCCAGCTCGGCGCCCTGCAGCTCGGCGAGCGGCGGGCGTGGGTAGCGCTCCTCGTGGTCGGCGAAGGCGTTGCCCACCCCCAGCCGCAGGAGCACGTCCCCGGCGAAGGTGTCGCGGCCCAGCACCACCCAGGGCTTGCGCCACACCGGCACCACCGCCACCACCCGGGTGGGTGGCACCGTCGACCACAGCTGCTCGGCCTCCGGCAGCCAGATGGGCACGGCGAGGCTCAGCGCCTCGGTGAACATCCGGCGCAGCGCGAGCAGCGCCTGCGGCACCGACGCGGCCGCGGCGGTGGTCCACACCGGGACCCCGGCCGCCCGCAGCTCCAGCACGTCCTGCTCGCGGTTCTCCTCGGCGTTGGCCAGCACCAGGTCTGGCTCGCACGCCAGCACCGCCGCCACCGAGGGGTACTTCGAGCCACCCACCCGGGCCACGTCCAGCCCGGCCGGGTGCACGCAGTAGTCGGTGGCACCGACCAGCAGACCGGAGTCGGCAAGGCACTCGGTGATCGACGGCACCAGGCTCACCACCCGCCGGGGCGGCTGGGCCAGGTGGACGGGCGCGGCCAGGTCGTCGCGCAGCCCGGAGCCGGCGGTCACACCGGCTCCGCCTGGGCGAAGACCACTGAGCGGGTGGCCGGGTCGGCGGTGGTGAGCACCGCCGTGACGTGCGTTCCGGGGTCGAGCAGGCCAGTGCAGGCAGCCAGCCGCGGGGGCTGCTCGATGAACACCTCGCCGTGCTCCTCCTCGTCGGCGCTGCGCACGGCGACCGCGGGGAAGGACTCGCCCACCCGGGAGGCGAGCACCGTCGCGGTGGTGAGGTCGACGCAGGAGTCGTCCACCTGGCGCACCACCGCGTCGGAGCTGTCCATCACGGCCGGCAGGGAGAGCAGCACCTCCCGCACCCACTCCGGGACCGGCTGGCCCTGGCTGGCGGCCAGGCACACCTCGGTGGCGTAGCGGTCGACCACCCGCCGCAGCGGGGCGGTGACGTTGGCGTAGGGCACGCCGAGCCCGTAGTGGGTGGTGGCGGCGGGCGGCTCGCCGTCGAAGGCGGCATAGGTGGCCCCGGCCAGCAGCGCACCAGCGGCGCGCTCGAGCACCAGGGTGGTGGGCGCGGCCTGGTCGAGGTTGGCCAGCACCTCCCCCACGGGGGCCTCCAGCGGCCAGGTCACGCCCAGCGCGCGGGCCCGGGCCCGCAGCCGCGCCACGGTGGTGGCCGCCGGCTCAGGGACGACGCGCAGGATGCCGGTCCCGACCTCCAGCATCATCGCCGCCGCGCAGGCACCCACCAGCAGCGCCAGCTCCGCCTTCCAGTCGTCGACGTCGCTGCGGCGGCGCACGCTCAGCTGCCAGCGGTGCTCCCCGGGCAGCTCCCGCACCTCCTGCTCGGGCTGGCGCAGGGCGATCACACCACGGTCGCGGGCCGCGGACTGGCGCAGCCGGCCCAGCTCGGGCAGCGCCGCCAGGGAGGGGTGCAGCTCGGCGGAGCCGTCCACGCTGCGCTGCACCTCGTCGTAGCTGAAGCTCCCCACCGACCGCACCACGGCACGGCGCACCGAGCTGTCCACCACCTGCGCGTCGTCGTCCAGCTCGATCCGCCACAGCACGGCGGGGCGAAGCAGGTCCGGCAGCAGGCTGGCGGCACGCTCGGTGAGCACCGCGGGGTGCAGCGGCACGGAGCCGCCAGGCAGCGGCACGCTCTGGCCGCGGCGGCGCGCCTCGGTGTCCAGCGAGCCACCGGGGGTGACGAGGGCGGCCACGTCGGAGACCGCCACGTGCAGCAGGAACCCGGCCGAGGTCCGCTCCACCTGGAAGGCCTGGTCGATCTCGCGGGCGCCGGCCTGGTCCAGGCTGACCAGCGCGAGGCCGGTGGCGTCGTCCCGGTCGGCCCACGGGACGGTGGCCCACACGGGGTCGGTCGGCGGCACGTCCTGGGCGGCGGTCACCGCGGCCAGAGCTGCCTCGGCCTCGGCCAGCGCATAGCTCGGGAAGTCGACGCTCAGCCCGAGCTCGTCACCGATGGCCGAGAAGTCGAAGGCAGGCGCAATGATCCGCGTCGTCGGCACAGCGTGAGGCTAGCCCGCGGGCTCAGCCGTTCCACTCACGGTCGGCGGCATCGGCTGCCTCGTTGCGGGCCCGCACCGTCGTCAGCGCCGCCTCGGCGGCCGCCTTGGTCGGATAAGGACCCATGCGGTCCAGCGCGGGCGCGTCCTTGCCCCGCCGCACCGAGTGGTCAGAGAGGGAGTAGTACCACTGGTCGTCGTCATCACTCATGGGCCCAGCATGACACCGGCCGCCACCGCCGGGAAGTGCTCCTCCCCCGGACCACTCACCGCGCGGGATGGTTGCTGCGTCCCTACGGTTTCCGGGTGCCCGTTCCCCAGCCTCACCGCCGCCCGCGCCAGGAGTTCCCGTGACCGACGACAGCAGCGCAGCCCACGAGCCCGACGCCAGGGACAACGACACCGAGGACTCCGTGGACGACGCCTTCGAGCGCCTCGTCGACGAGGGCGACGAGCGGCTGTCCCGGCCGCTGTCGGCACTGGTGGGCACCGGCCTGCTCGGCGGCGTGGACGTGGGCACCGGGATGCTGGCCTACTTCGTGGTGCACCACCTCACCCACAGCACGCTGCTGGCCGGGATCGCGTTCTCGGTGGGGTTCGTGGCCCTGCTCATGGCGCACAGCGAGCTGTTCACCGAGAACTTCCTGGTACCGGTGACCACCGTGGTCGCCGGGCACCGCCCGGTGTGGTCGCTGGTGCGGCTGTGGGGCATCACCCTGGTGACCAACCTGATCGGCGGGTGGGTGGTGGCCTGGCTGATCATCACCGCGCGGCCGGACCTGCGGTCGACGGCGGTGGAGGTCTCCAACCACTACTTCGCGCTCGGCTTCAGCCTGAGCTCCTTCGCCCTCGCGGTGCTGGCGGGGCTGGTGATCACGTTGATGACCCGGATGCAGCACGCCGCCGACAGCCTGGGGGTGCAGATCGTGCCCGCCATCCTGTTCGGCTCCCTGCTGGCCGGTGGGCAGCTGTTCCACTCGGTGCTGGACTCGCTGTTCATGTTCGCCGGCCTGCACTCCGGCTCCGGGTACGGCTACCTGGACTGGCTCGGGGCGCTGGGCTGGTCGGCACTGGGCAACCTGGTGGGCGGGCTGGGCCTGGTCACGTCCATCCGCCTGCTGCGCACCAAGAACCGGCTGCAGCGGGAGCGTCAGAAGACCAAGGGCTGACGCCCCGCCGCACCAGTCGGGTCAGGCGGCTGCCGCGGTGGGCATCAGGCGGCTGCCGCCGCGGGCACCTCAGCCAGCACCACCAGCGGCTCGCCGGCCACCACCTCGGTGGCGGTGCCCACCAGCACCTGCTCCACCACCCCGTCGGTCGGGGCGCGCACCACGGTCTCCATCTTCATCGCCTCCAGCGACAGCAGCGACTGTCCGGCCACCACCTGCTCCCCCACGGCGACGTCGACACGCCACACGTTGGACACGAAGGGTGCCTCCACCACGGTGGCGCCCTCGGGCACCACCAGCTGGGTGGCGTCGACGGCCACGGCGGGCTCGGCGGTCTGCCGGTCGAACTCGCCGCTGGCCTGCCAGGCGGTGCGCTCGGCCTCGAACGCGGTGGCCTGCTGGGCCCGGAAGTCCGCGATCGAGCCGGCGTTGGCGTCCAGGAACCGCTGGTGCTCGGCCAGGGAGAACTCGCCCTCGGTGATGTCCACCGTGCCGCGTCCGGCCGCGAGGTCGGCACGCAGGTCGAGCAGCTCCTCCGGCTCCACCGGGTACCAGGAGATCTTGTCGAAGAACCGCAGCAGCCACGGCGAGCCCGCCTGGAACGGGGAGCCGTCCAGCCCGGCGTGGTAGCGGCTCCACACCTGGGTGGTGCGCCCGACGAACTGGTATCCGCCGGGGCCCTCCATGCCGTAGATGCACAGGTAGGCCCCGCCGATGCCGACGGCGTTCTCCGGGGTCCAGGTGCGGGCCGGGTTGTACTTGGTGGTGACCAGGCGGTGGCGGGGGTCCAGCGGGGTGGCCACCGGCGCCCCCAGGTAGACGTCGCCCAGGCCGAGCACCAGGTACTCGGCGTCGAAGACGGTGCGGTAGACGTCGTCGGTGTGCGCCAGGCCGTTGATGCGCCGGATGAACTCGATGTTCCAGGGGCACCACGGGGCGTCGTCGCGCACGCCGCTCATGTAGCGCTGGATGGCCTCGCGGGTGGCCGGGTCGTCCCAGGACAGCGGCAGTCGCACGGTGCGGCTGGGCACCACCAGCTCCTGCGCCGAGGGGATCTGCGCCTCCAGCTCCAGCACCAGCCCCACCAGGGTGCGCACCGGAAGCACGTCCGGGTCGACGTGCACCTGCAGCGAGCGGATGCCCGGGGTGAGGTCGAGGATGCCGGGGCGGTTCACCTCCACCAGCCGCTGGTGCAGGGCGTGCACCCGGGCGCGCAGGCCGAGGTCGAGCACGATGTCGCCCAGCTCCACCAGCACGTTGTCGTCCCCGGAGCGGCGCACCGTGATCGAGGGCAGCCCGTCGCCGCGCGGGTCGCGGTGCAGCACCCCGGAGTCGCCGTCGCCACCGGTGCTGGCCACGGCGACGGTGGCGGCGCCGCGGGTGGCGCTGAGGTCCCGCGGGGAGGGTGCGGCGGCCACCTGCACCGGGACGAAGCGCACGGTGTCCCCCGGCGCCAGCTGGCCCAGCTTCCACCGGTCGGCGGTGACCACGGTGACCGGGCAGACGAAGCCCCCCAGGCTGGGGCCGTCCGGGCCGAGCAGGATCGGGGTGTCGCCGGTGAAGTCCAGCGCGCCGATGGCGTAGGCGTTGTCGTGGATGTTGGACGGGTGCAGCCCCGCCTCCCCGCCGTCGGTGCGCGCCCACTGCGGCGTGGGCCCCACCAGGCGCACGCCGGTGCGTGCGGAGTTGAAGTGCACCTCGTAGCTGGTCTCCAGCAGCGTGGCGATGTCGTCGGGGGTGAAGAACTCCGGGGCACCGTGCGGGCCCTCGGTCACCGCCAGCTGCCAGCTGCGGGTCATCGCGGGACGGACGTCAGCAGCCACCCCAGTGGTGGCCTGTGCTTCGGTGGCGTGCGCGCGCAGCACGTCGGCGGGGCGCAGCGCGCGCCCGGCGTGCCCGCCGAACTGGCCGAGGGTGAAGGTGGCCGCGCTGCCCAGGTACGCCGGCACGTCCAGTCCGCCGGCGACGAGGACGTAGGTGCGCAGCCCGCCGCTGCCGGTGGGCGTGCCGTCCACCGTGCCGACGTCGAGCACCCCGCCGGCGGGCACGCGCACCGGCTGCCACTGCGGCACCGGATCGCCGTCCACGGTCACCGCCACCTCCGCACCGGTGACGCAGACGTCGGTGGCGTGGGTGAAGCGCAGGGCGGGCCCGGAGACGGTGCACTCCAGGCCGGGCGCGCCCTCGTCGTTGCCCAGCGCGGTGTTGCCCAGCCGGAAGGACAGGTCGTCCATCGGCCCGCTGGGTGGGACCCCCACCTGCCACAGGCCGACGCGGCCGGGCCAGTCCTGCACGGTGGTCATCAGCCCGGCCCGCTCCACCTCGATGCGCGGGGTGGGGTCGGTGACGTCGGCCAGGGTGGCGGTGCTGTGCGCGGCGGCGCGGACCACGGGGTGGGACACGATGGCGCGCAGCAGCCCCAGGTTGGTCTCGATGCCGTCCATCCGGGTCTGTGCCAGCGCCGCACCGAGGGCGTCCAGCGCGGCGTCGCGCGTGCCTCCGGCGGTGATCACCTTGGCCAGCAGCGGGTCGTAGCTGGTGGAGACGTCGCTGCCGCTGCGCACCCAGCCGTCCACCCGCACCCCGGGCAGGTCCGGCAGCGCCACGTGCGTGAGCGTGCCGGCGCTGGGCCGGAAGTCGTGGTGCGGGTCCTCGGCGTAGACGCGAGCCTCCACGGCCGCACCGGACACCGGCACGGACCCGTCGGGGTAGGCGTCCAGGAAGGTGGTGTCGCCCTGCGCCGCGCGCAGCATCCAGGCCACCAGGTCCACCCCGGTGACCGACTCGGTGACCGGGTGCTCCACCTGCAGCCGGGCGTTGACCTCCAGGAACGACGCCTCCCCGCGGACGGGGTCGTAGACGAACTCCACGGTGCCGGCGGAGCGGTAGCCCACCGCGGCGCACAGGGCGCGGGAGGTGTCGTGCAGGCGGGTGCGCAGCGCCTCGTCCAGGTCGGGCGCGGGCGCCTCCTCCACCACCTTCTGGTTGCGCCGCTGCAGCGAGCAGTCGCGGTCGCCCAGGGTGAGCACGCGGCCGGTGCCGTCGCCGAACACCTGCACCTCCACGTGCCGGGCGTTCTCCACGTAGCGCTCGGCGAACACCCCGGTGGAGCTGAAGCTCTGCGCCGCCTGGCGCACCACGGTGCGGTACGCCTCGCGCAGCTCGTCGTCGCTGCGGCACACGGTCATGCCGATCCCGCCACCGCCGCCGGTGGCCTTGAGCATCAGCGGGTAGCCGATCTCGGCCGCCGCGGCCAGGGCGGCGTCGACGTCGGCCAGCAGCTCGCTGCCGGCGATCATCGGCACGCCGGCGGCGCGGGCGGCGGCCCGGGCGGTGTGCTTGGTGCCGAACAGGCGCAGCTGCTCGGGGGTGGGGCCGACGAAGACCAGGCCCGCCGCCTGCACGGCCTCGGCGAAGTCGGCGTCCTCGGAGAGGAACCCGTAGCCGGGGTGCACCGCGCCCGCACCGGTGGCGGCCGCGGCGGCCAGGATCGCCTGCGGGCGCAGGTAGGACTCCGCCGCGGGCGCGGCGCCGATGTGCACCGCCTCGTCGGCCAGCCGCACGTGCTCGGCGCCGCGGTCGGCCTCGGAGTACACCGCCACCGTGCGCAGGCCCAGCTCGCGGGCGGAGCGGATGATGCGGCAGGCGATCTCGCCGCGGTTGGCCACCAGCAGCGTGTCGAAGGCGGGCGCGCCCATCAGGACTCCTCGGTGATGATCATGCGGACCGGGGTGGGGTCGAAGCCGTTGCAGGGGTTGTTCACCTGCGGGCAGTTGGACACCAGCACCAGGGTGTCCACGTCGGCGCGCAGGGCCAGGCGCTTGCCGGGGCCGGAGCGGCCGTCGACGATGCCCAGGCTGCCGTCGGGGTCGACCGGGACGTTCATGAAGAAGTTGACGTTGGGCGCCAGGTCACGCTTGCCCAGGCCCCAGCGGGAGCCCTCGGCCAGGAAGTTCTCCACGCAGGCGTGCTGGTGCTTGGTCTGGTGGCCGTAGCGCAGGGTGTTGGACTCCTGCGAGCACGCCCCGCCCACGGTGTCGTGCTGGCCCACCTCGTCGGCGACGATCGTCATCAGCGCGGTGGAGTCACCGGCGCGCAGCACGCTGCCGGTGGACAGGAAGATGTTGCGCTGCGCGGCGATGGTGGTGGCCGCGCAGTAGCGGCGGGTGTGGTCGGCGGCGGCGTAGAACAGGGTGTCCACGGCCTGGTTGCCGCGCAGGTCGACGATGGTGAGCACCTGCCCGGCGCGCACCACGGCCGACCAGGGAGCGCGGGCCGCCACCACGGAGTCGGCGAGCACGGTGCCCGGCACCAGGGCCAGGTCCTCGGGGCGGGCGGTCTCGGGGTTTGTGGCGGTGGTCATCAGGCGTCCTCTCCGGAGTGGGCGGCGGTCCAGGTGTCCTCGGTGTTGAGCACCGCGCGGGCGTACTCGGGGTCGGGGTTGGGCAGCTCGGCCAGCTCGGCGGGTGCCCGCCAGGCCAGCACCTCCAGCGACGTGGTGCCGAAGGTCTCGGCGGGGTCCAGCGGGTGCGCGGTGTTGGCGATGAGCACCACCAGCGGCAGGTGCAGCAGCAGGTCCACCGCGGTGTCCGGTCCGGCGCTGCCGGTGCTGAGCAGCTCACCGGTGGGACTCACCCGCACGCCGTGGAAGAACGACACCGAGGGGCCGAGGTCGCGCGGGGTGAGCCCGTGCTTGGCGGCGGCCAGGGTGAGCAGCTCGCGTCCGGCGGGGCTGGCGGTGTGCGGGGCACCCGCGCCGTAGCGGGCGGTGTTGGACTCCAGCGTGGTGGTGCCGCAGAGCGCGTCGTGGTGGGCGGAGGTGTCGGACACCACCGTGGCCAGCACCCGGCCCTGGTCGGACAGCAGCGGGTGCCCGTGGCCGAGGTAGGCCTGCCACGGCACCTTCACCGTGTCGGCCATGGCGTAGCGCTCCCACGGCGCGTCGGCGCGGTGGAGCAGCACGTGCGCGCAGGCCGAACCGGCGACGTCGCGCAGCCGCAGCCGGGTGCCCCGGGCCAGCACCTTGGCGGTGTAGCGCCCGCCCGGCACCGTCTCGGCCCAGGTGAGGCGGGAGGGATCGACGTCGGCGGGTGGGGTGGGCCAGCTGCTGGCCGGCAGCACCGGCATGGCGTCGGTGACGGCCCCGGCCTGGGCGCGGGCGTGGGCCCGGGCGGCCGCCGTGGTGGCCGTGCTGCTGGTGACCGTGCTGCTGGTGGAGGTGCTGGATACCGTCTCGGCGCTCATCGTGCTCCTGTCCGTCAAGGTCGACCGCCCCGTATTTCCTGTCAGATGACAGTTTTGCGGGGCGATGTGTGCCGGACGTGTCTGCTGCGTGACGGCCACGGGTCGCTGTGTAACGGTGTCGTTTCCTGCACCGGAGCCGTGCCCGCGGCACCCGGGCAGGGGCGCCGGGCGCGCGCGGCGCGCTGGCACAATGACTCTCATGTCCACCGCCGGGCCAGGCCGACCGCGGCTGGCCGCGCCGCGTCGCCCGGGTCGCACCACCCGCGCGGAGATCCTCGACGCCGCCGCCGAGCTGTTCGTCAGCCACGGCTTCTCGGCCACCTCCACCCGCAGCATCGCCGAGGCCGTGGGCATCCGGCAGGCCTCGCTGTACCACCACTTCGCCACCAAGGAGCACCTGCTCACCGCGCTGCTGGCCGACACCGTAGACGCCCCCAACCGGGTGGCCACGCAGCTGCTGGAGCGCTCCTCCGACCCGGCCGACGTGCGGCTGTACGCGCTGTGCCTGTTCGACGCCGGACACCTCAACGCCGGCCGGTGGAACCTGGGTGCGCTGTACCTGCTGCCCGAGCTGCGGGGGGAGCAGTTCGCCGACTTCCGCGGCCAGCGCCAGGTGCTGCGGGAGCGCTACCACCGGCTGGCCTCGGCGGCGCTGGCCGAGCTGCGGCCCGGGCCCGGTGACACGGCGACCCTGCTGGCCGAGCTGCCCTTTCGCATCGTGGAGTCGGTGATCGACGTCCGCTCCGACGCCGACTCACCCGACCCGGGGCAGCCGGTGATCCTCCCGGCCCAGCTGGTGGCGGAGACCTGCCTGCGCGCCGTCGGCCACGCCGGGCCGGACACGGAGCTGTGCCGCCAGGCGCAGGAGCTGCTCACCGAGCTCGACGTCGCCCTGCCCTGATCCTGGGTCCTGCTCGCCTGGGCCGGACCGGTGCGCGGGGCTGTTCCGGCCTGCTCGCGTGGTCACGTCACACGAACGCAACGTGGCGGGCAATCACTTACCCACTCGAAACACGCCCTCAACTCCCCGGGTTCATCTGCTGGCTTCAATACCTGTCAGTCGAACGAAAACCCCTCGCAGCCCTGGGAGCGTGCCCGTGCTCGTGCAGACCACCGCCGTCGGACCCTGGCCCCAAGGTCCACCCGCCGACGCCAGCGTCCCCCAGCCCACCGAGCTCAACGGTGTGCTCAACCGCGACCTCATCGCCTGGCACGGCGGTGGGTCGGACACCACCACCACGGTCACCTGGCTGCAGGCCGACGGCTACTACGCGGACCTGCGCCAGCCCGCGGAGCGGCCGAGCTTCGCGGGGGTGAGCTGTCTGCGCGAGCTCACCGCCGAGCACGTCGGCTGGATGGTGCGCCAGGAGGCCTTCGCCGGCCGGCTGCTGCAGTCCACGGTGGATCCTGCGCACTACACGTGGGAGCGGGCCGTGGACTTCTCGCCCGCCCCGGCCGGGATCGACCACGGCACCCTGCACCGCGAGGGCGCGCTGCTGGTGGAGCGTGGCCTGGACCTGCCCTACCTGGAGCTGTGGAAGCACACCGAGCAGCACCAACCCGGCGACAGCGCCACCCTGGTGCTGGCCGATCCGGAGACCGGAGCCACCGCGCTGCTGCTGCGCACCGGCAACCGCTTCGCCCTGGTCCGCCCGCGCCCCGTGGCGGTGGAGCGGTTCCTGCGGCCCGACGAGCTGACCGACCCGGACGCGCTGCGCCAGGCCCAGGACCAGCTCGACTGCGAGGTCTCCCTGGGGACCGTGCGGCCGGACGGCTGGGTGATCGACCGCTCCACGCTGCCGTTCAAGGTCGGCTCCACCGCCGCCTTCACCGTCAGCGCCGCCCGCGACACCGTCCACCTGCACGACCTCTCCCCCGCCGGGCAGGCCTCCCTTCGCCGCTGGGTGGTCACCGACGTCGTGGGCGACCCCAGCCTGCTCACCCCCGCCTAGCCCCGACCACCCCGCCTCCACCCACCACAGGGGGAACCATGACCGCCACCCTTCCCAGCCTGGCCCCGCCCGCGACCCAGCGCGACGACCTGGGCGAGTTCGGCTACGAGCAGCAGCTGCACCGCAAGCTCGGCTCGTTCGCCTCCTTCGCTGCCGGCTTCTCCTTCATCTCGGTGCTCACCACCGTCTTCCAGCTCGCCGGGCTCGGCTTCTCCTTCGGTGGGCCGGCCTTCATCTGGGCCTGGCCGCTGGTGCTCGGCGGTCAGCTGCTGGTGGCGCTGTGCTTCGCCGAGCTGGCCGCTCGCTTCCCCATCTCCGGGGCGATCTACCAGTGGACCACCCGCATGTCCAACAGCACCTACGGCTGGTTCGCCGGCTGGATCATGATCGTCGGGCAGACGGTGGTGATGACCGCCGCCGCCATCGCCCTGCAGGTGGTGCTGCCCTCGGTGTGGTCGGGCTTCCAGGTGATCGGCGACGACCCTGACATCACCTCCACCTCGGGGGCGCAGAACGCCATGCTGCTGGCCGGTGGGCTAATCGTGGCCACCACCGTCATCAACATCATCGGCGTGCGGCTGATGGCCGTGGTGAACAACGTGGGCGTCACCTGCGAGATCGTCGGCGCGCTGGTGATCATCGGCCTGCTGCTCACCCACACCAACCGCGGCACCGAGGTGGTCTTCGACCTCGGCTCGGTGTCCTCCTCCGGCTACTTCGGCGCATTCCTGTGCGCCTCGTTCACCGCCGCCTACGTGATGATCGGCTTCGACAGCGCCGGCGAGCTGTCCGAGGAGACCCGCGACGCCCGCCGGGTGGCGCCCCGGACGATGCTGCGCGCGCTGCTGGCCGCCGGCCTGCTCGGTGGAGCGCTGCTGATGGCGCTGCTGCTGGCCGCGCCGAGCCTCACCGACGGCCGCTTCGCCAGCGAGGGCCCGGCCTACGTGATCAGCGCGCTGTTCACCGGCCTCACCGGGCACGTGCTGCTGCTGATGGTGGCCATCGCGATCTGCGTGGCCACCCTGGCGGTGCAGACCTCGGGCTCGCGGATGTTGTTCTCCATGGCCCGCGACGGCAAGATGCCGCTGGCCAAGACCCTGGCGCACGTGCCGAGCAGCACCGGCACCCCGGTGTACGCCGCCACCGCGATCGGCCTCGGCGCCATCGGGGTGCTGGCGCTCAACCTCGGCCCGCACTCGGCGTTCATCAACCTGGAGTCCACCTGCATCGCCCTGGTGTACCTGGCCTACCTGATGCTCACCACGGCCATGCTGGTGCAGCGGCTGCGGGGCAACCCGCTGCTCGCCGCGCACGTGGTGGACGAGCAGGGCGCGGCGGTGTTCAGCCTCGGCCGCTGGGGCCTGCCGGTGAACGTCGCCGCGGTGCTCTACGGGCTGGCCATGCTGGTGAACCTGGCGTGGCCGCGCCAGGAGATCTACGACCCCGAGGGCGGCAGCTGGTACATGCAGTACTTCGCCATCCTGTTCACGCTGGGCACCGCGGCGGTGGGGGTGCTGCTGTACTGGGCCAGCCAGCGCCGCCCGGAGCCGGTCGCGGAGCCGGTGCTCGCGGGCTGACCGGATCACCACGTGGGGCAACAAGGGCCCTGAACGCCCCTTTTTCCGGCTCCGCCGGGGCGTTCAGGGCCCTTGTTGCCCTTCTAGCGATGGCTGGAGCGCAGCAGCACGACGGTGAGCACGACCCACAGGATCAGCCCGAACCCGACCCCCTCGAGCGCGGCTGACGACCACGCCTCGTCCTCCGTGACCTGCACGAGCGTCAGCAGAGCTCCTGCAGTGATCCCGCCGACGAGGCTGCCGACCACAACCCGGCTGCGGTAGTGACGTGGTCTCGCTGCCAACCCAGCCGTATCGGCGCTGGCTACGGCTGCGCGAGTGCCAGGCACCACTCGTTGCCCTCGGGGTCGAGCATCACCTGGAACGCCCCGGCGACGTCGCGCTGGACCTCCCCCACACGGTGGGCACCCAGAGCCTCGGCCGCCAGGGTGGCCACCTCCAGGTCGCGCACGTCGATGTCCAGGTGCAGCCGGTTCTTGCCGGTCTTGGCCTCGGGCACCCGCTGGAAGGCCAGCCGCGTGGAGCCGGGCGGATCGACGTAGGCCCAGTCGTCGCTGCGCACCCGCGGCTGCCCACCCAGCACTCCCGACCAGAAGCGGACCAGAGCGGCCGGATCAGCGCAGTCGACGACCACCGCGTCGATGTGTCCGATCATGGTTCGACGATAGCCACGGACGGTGCCTGACTCGGTGGCACGCCGCTGGGAGGGGACCGATCGTGCACGCGCAGCTCCGTCCGGGTCGCCAGCTACAGCCCCGCACCGCTCAGGGGCGGGCGACGGGACCCTCGCAGTCCACGTACGGATTCTCACCGGTCACCCGCTGCTCCTCGACCACGCTGCCGTTGACCAGGATGCGGCAGGCGATAGTGCCGGTGCCGATCATCAGCCCGGACAGCGACGTCATGACAGCGTCCTTGCTGTGGAGCGTTCTTGACCAGGGCAACGGTTCCAGCTCTTCCAGAGCGATGCTCTTCCCGTTCCAGTAGACGATGCTGCCAGCCAGGGCCCCGTCGCCCGTCACCTCGTACACCACCGTGATGGTCTTCGCACCCGTCTCGGGCTCGGTTGGGAGCTCGGTTCCACTGGGCCCAGCCGAGGGCGGTCCCGTGGTGACCGGCGCCTGGACCGACGTGCTCGGCGCGGCGGAGGTGTCCGACCCGCCGCCGCCCACGCTCACCACCACGACGAGCAACACGACCAGCACGAGCACTGCTCCCCCGGTGATCCACGGCCACGTCGCCCGCTTGCTCGCCGGAGGGGGATGTCCGTGGGGAGCCCAACCATCCTGCGGCGGAGGGCCTTCAGGTGGGCCCCACTGGGGTCGAGGTGGTTGGTTCACGTGTCCCCCGTTGCTCGCACCGATGACCTGGACATCATGCGGCACAACCACTCTGGGCGGCTGACGAACCGATGGGGGACGAGCTGGCCTGTAAGCCGGATCCTGTGCCTCGACGTGCTCCGAGGAGCGCGTCGAGCGGCGACCATCCATCTGGGTACATCGTCACCGATGCCCTCACGCGGTCCACCCGCAGGCTCGGGCGAGCAGCCCTCAAGCACCTGCGCAGCGGAACCTGCCGACCGAGGTCGACCGGTACCGCCTTTGACCTTGCTCCGGGTGGGGTTTACCTAGCCGCCCCGGTCACCCGGGGCGCTGGTGCGCTCTTACCGCACCGTTTCACCCTTACCAGTGCACGCACTGGCGGTCTGTTTTCTGTGGCACTGTCCCGCGGGTCACCCCGGGTTGCCGTTAACAACCACCCTGCTCTGCGGAGTCCGGACTTTCCTCGGCGACGGGCCTGGCAGCAGGTGCTGCCGGTTCCCGTCAACGCGGCCGCCCGGCCAGCTCGTCCGCCCAGCACTCTACTTGCCCGCAGGGTCCGGGTCCGCCACCCAACACCGTCCGTTTCTCACATTGTGAGAATCGATTCTCACTTCACGAGACAGCGCGGCACAATGGGTCCATGAGCTCCGCCGCGGCCTCCCCCAGTCGCTATCGCTGGGTGGTGCTCGGCGCCGGCACCCTCGCACAGGCCTCCACCGCCGCGGTGTTCCTCGGCCTGGCCTCGGTCACTCCGCTGCTGCGCGAGACCTACGCCCTCAGCGTCTCCGGCGTCGGCCTGCTGCTCGGGCTCATCTCCGCCGGCATCCTGCTCACCCTCCTGCCGTGGGGCATGCTCACCGACCGCGTGGGCGAGCGTCCGGTGATCGTCGCCGGACTGGTCGGCGCCGCCGCCTCGCTGGGCGCGCTGTCGCTGACAACGTCCGCGATCGCAGCCGCGCTCCTGCTGCTGCTCGCCGGCGCCTTCGGGGCCAGCGTCAACGCCGCCAGCGGCCGGGCCGTGCTCACCTGGTTCCCCGTGCGCGGACGGGGCGTGGCCATGGGGGTGCGCCAGTCGGCGGTGCCGCTGGGCGCGGCCGTCGCCGCCGCGGTGCTGCCGGGCATCGGCGAGACGCACGGGCTGCCCACGGTGTTTCGCACCCTGGCGGCGGTGTGCCTGCTCAGCGCCGTGCTGGCCGCGGCGACGATCCACGACCCGGCAGGCACGGTTCGCCGCCCGGCCGGGCGCACGCCGATCAGCCGGATGCTGGGCCAGCGCAGCCTGCTGCGGCTGTCCGCGGCCAGCGGCCTGCTGGTGGTGCCCCAGTTCACCCTGGGCGCGCTGCTGGTGGAGTACCTGCACGACGACAAGACGGTGGCGCTCACCGCGGCGGCGGCCACGCTGTCGGTGGCCCAGCTGGCCTCGGCGGCGGGCCGCCTAGCGGTGGGTGCGTGGTCGGACCGGGTGGGCAGCCGGGTGCGTCCACTACGGACGCTCGGCTTGTGCACGGCCGCCTGCTTCCTGCTGATCGCCGTGCTGGACGTGGTGGTGAGTGGGCCGACGCTGGTGGTGCTGGCGCCCGTCCTGGTGGTCGGCACCGTGCTGGCCACCTGCTGGAACGGGCTCGCCTTCACCCTGGCCGGCGAGATCGCGCCGCCCGGGCAGGCCGCGGCCGCCATGAGCGTGCAGAACTCTGCGAACTACCTGGCCGCGACGCTCACCCCGGCGCTGGCCGGCGCCGTGGCGGCGGGGCTGGGCTGGGCCGCGGTGTTCGCGCTGGCCGGGGTGTCGGCGCTGGGATCTGCCGCACTACTGCACCCACGCCGGCTGGCCCGCGCCGTCACTCGGACTCCGCGGTACACGAGGGCTTCGAGGAAATCGTCAACAGAAGCGGGTGACCCCAAGCGGGCCTAACGCAACCAGTAGGACTATCTGTGCCGGAGTCCCGCGAGCCCAACGCACGACCCATCATGGAGGAACTACGGCGGCCCACCGGAGTTGTTCTTACGACGCATATCCAGGATGTGAAGCTTTCGCTTCATGACACCTGCATCGCCCATGCGGAGCTGGCGCATGTGGGCGAGACGGTTTCTAACACTGGTCAATTCCGATCCGATTCGGTGCCACTCTTCTCCCCCGCACCCCAGGAAAAGTCCCGGCTTCGGCCCCGCCACAGACTCTGCCAACTCAAGCAATACACCGAGAGTGAGCCAATCGAGGGGGGAACGCAAATGTTCGATGCTTGTGGCACGCGGATGACCGTCAAAGCGTGCCAGTTCCAGGATCGATGACGCACGACTGGCCAACACCTTTGTAGCCCAATCCGATCCAACGTTCTCCTCGAAATGGACACGAAGATCATACCTCAGCCGCCGTTCAAAACTGTAGAATTCCTGAATTAGTGCAACCCAATCCTCGGACGGATCGAACTGAGAATCAAGCGTTAGCGCGAGCGCGTCGGACCAGATCACTTTGTTGTGGAATGGCAGCAAGTCAACCTTACCGTCTGCCGAGACGCGAAGCACTCCCGCACCTTTCAGTGCCCGCGTATCCGTGAATCTGCTCAAATCAGATTCATTTGGATCGAAGATCTCGCAATCGTGCACCCAGAAACTTAGTTCACTTGCGAGTTCCTGCCCCAGTTCCGCAAAGACATCACAGGCCAGCGAATACTCCGCCTTTCGAGCCGCCTTGACCTTTTCGTTTCCTGACAGCGCCCCGGCAAGTTCAATCTGAAGGAAATCGTCGAGGAGCCTGCGACTTCCGTTTGCATGGCGAATTAGGTTGGCTAGAGAACTGTCCGAGACCGGACTACGGCGAAGAATCCACTCTCCGGCGCGGGGGTCCGTAAGCGGCGGAAGTCGCACATGGGTGGCGTCCGCAAAGAGGGAACTACCCACAAGAGAAGGAAAGGATAGAGGGGGGCGGCCGGAGGTTACCAGAACTGATGCACCGCTCTCGTTCGCCCTCTGAAGAGCCGGGCGCAGTCGTGACAATTCACCCTCTTCTTCATTTCTTGTCAGAATCGATTCCAAGTCAAGAATCAGTCCGACGTCGTCACTGCTCGCATGGTTCACCCACTCCACTGCTTGTTGCATCGTGGAGATTACTGTCGTTCGACGATGTTTAGCCGCGAGGGATTCACCTAACTGCTGCGCCATGTCGTCCGCACGATGAAACGCACCGACATGCGAATAGACTAACACACCGCGGGGCGTCAACTTCTGCACGATCTCATGGTAGCCACACACCTGATCCATTAGATGGAACCACCCTCTCGAAGCAATCGCGCCACAATGCCTAGCTCCATTCGATTTGGCACAGGACCGACCAGGAGGTTTAACTCAATTAGTCTATTGACCTCGCGGGGGTATATTCCAAGAAGCTCTTCCTTGGTCGCGTCACCCCGCGCGAACATCTCAAGCAAGCCACATTCGGTAGGGTAGTGCCGCTGCGTGCTACGGTAGGATTCGGCGATACGTTCCGATATAGACCGCTTCCATTCTGACCGAGCCCGGTCGACATCATCTGTATCCAGTGGTTCTTCAAAGTCGTCGATCTTCACACCAGCGACGACCTGAGCCGCGAGCGTCCGGTGCAGAAATACGTTTCCTTCAGTCTCACGGAACAATGCCAAAAGAGCGGGCTCGGTCCAGCGCAAACCCATGCGGATACCGACTTCGACCGTAAGCGTGCGAATTTCCGCTTGACTCATCGGTGGAACGTAAAACACCTTTGCCCATGAATAGAATGGGTTTTCGACCCCGTAGATGTCACCTCGATGAATCAGCGCACTGGTGATTCCTGAAAGAATCACTGCAAAGTTTGAATTCTCCTGGACCAGGCTTCTTAGAGCTCCGAGGATCTCCGGAACCTCCGGCCGCCCGCCTCGAGATAGAGCCTCTGAGTCTCCGATAAGATACTCAATCTCATCGAGGGCAAGCACGATTCTGATGCCACTTCGCTTCGCATCGATGATGCTTGCACCGACCGCCCGGCGCAATTCTCCGATTGATGCATCGGGGGAAAGATCTGTGATTTCTTTAGTGCGTACTCGACTCGGCCTGAGCGCCGCGAGAAACGCCTGGCGAAGATCCTGTACAAATTCCGAACCAAGGCGTGGGCTAGAACTGGGTAGCGTCTCCAGGTCACGGAGTATGAAAATCCTACTTTGCTCTCCACCTTCTTGGAAACGCTGGCCAACTTCCTTCACTAGCGAAGTCTTGCCGGTTTTACGAAGCCCGAATACGCCAAAAACCCGACCTTCTCTGGTCTCCTCGAGCAACTCGGTCAAAAGTTGCCGGCGCCCGAAAAACGCCTTTCCCGTTACCGGGAGTGTTTCTTCGTACAGATTTCTCCGCGCGATTCGACGGGCAAGCATCATGATGATCTGCAGAGGGAGATCGCCACGCCACGGCAAGGCGATGCCAATAACGCTACCGTCTTGAGACCAACTGTCGAGCTTCCTCTCCCCTGCTGGATCTCTAGAGCTGATTAGGAAGAGGTGGTCCTCCGCAGCCCGGTCTTTCGGCAATTCCCCAAGGTGCCGTTCAAAACGGGCGAACGTTCGTGGTTGCAGGTCAGTAAATGGCGTATAGAGAACCATGACCTCTCGTGTTAATCCGAAGCGTGCCTCGATCTTCGGACCGAATCGGACCAAAGCAGTCCAAGTTCCATCGCCGTTGTCTCGCGCGTATGAGAAGTCCGAGTTAAGCGTCTTCAACGCATCGCGGTGCTCTGATGCGACCGGGTACGCCCTACACAGCGCTTGCACAAATGTCACCGTCGCAGGATCCTTGAGCTGAAACCGATCGGCATCCTGACGTTGGTGCACCTTGCCCCCGCAAACTATGTTTTCGAGAAACTATGTCCTCGATTCTCGGTCGAGGTGGGATGCTACCGCAGCGGAAGGATTCTCGGGCAGTTCGCCACGCAACTGAATACCCTCGCCCGGTCGTGGCAACCTCCCACCTGCGTAACCCGTGCGGCAGGCGCCTGGTGCTTATTCGCTCGATGCGATAGCACCTGTTTCGTGTCAGCAAAGGGGGTTGTCCGATCTCTGCCCCGCACCGCGGCGTGAAAACCCGTTGCCCACCGCACCAGCGCAGGCGCACACTGGCGTCCGCTCCTGTTCCCGTCGTGAGGATCCCCCGGTGAAGCTGCTCGACGATCGCGCGCCCTCCCTGCGCTGACCTCCGTCGACTCGCCGTTCCACGGCTCCGGTGTCAGCGCGCCCGCTGACCGTCCAGGAGCCCCATGTCTGCCTCTCGCGCCACCACGTCCAGCCCTGCCGCCGTCACGCTCACCGACGTCGGCCTGACCTGGCCGGACGGGACCACCACCCTGCGCGGGATCACCGGGACCTTCGGCTCCGGCCGCACCGGGCTGACCGGCCGCAACGGCTCCGGCAAGTCCACGTTGCTTCGCCTGGTCGCCGGCCTGCTCTCCCCCACCACCGGACGCATCGTTCGCTCCGGTGACGTCGGCTACCTGCCGCAGACGCTCACCCTGGACGCCCGCGCCACCCTGGCCGAGCTGCTCGGCATCAGCGGCCAGCTGGCCGCGCTGCGCGCAATCGAGTCCGGCGACGTCGCCGAGCACCACTTCGCGGTGGTCGGCGACGACTGGGACCTGCCCACCCGCGCCGCCTACGCCCTGCGCGCCGCCGGGCTGGACGGCGCCGACCTCGACCGGCGGGTGGACCAGGTCTCCGGCGGCGAGGCCGTGCTGGTGGCCACCGCAGGGCTGCGCCTGCGCCGCACTCCGATCACCCTGCTGGACGAGCCGACCAACAACCTCGACCGCGCCGCCCGGGCCCGCCTTGCCGACCTGGTGCGCACCTGGTCGGGTGCGCTGGTCGTGGTCAGCCACGACCGCGCCCTGCTGGAGCTGATGGACGACACCGCCGAGCTCTTCGAGGGTCGGCTCAGCGTGTTCGGCGGCCCCTACAGCGCCTGGCTGGCCCACCTCGAGCAGGAGCAGGCGGCCGCGGCGCAGGCCGAGCGGGCCGCGCAGCAGGTGGTGCGCACCGAGAAGCGCCAGCGCGTCGAGGCCGAGACCACGCTGGCGCACCGCGTCCGCAACGGTCGGACCGCCTACGAGAACAAGCGGGTGCCCAAGATCTTGATGAACCAACGCAAGAGCAACGCCCAGGTCTCCGCCGGACGGCTGCGCACCGAGAAGGCCGGCAAGGTGCGCAGCGCGGAGGACACCCTGGCCGCAGCCAGCGCCCGGGTGCGCGACCAGGAGCACGTGCACGTCGACCTGCCCGACCCGGACGTGCCCCGCTCCCGCCGCATCGCCGAGCTGCAGGACGCGTCCGGAGCAACCGTCCTCATCCAGGGCCCGGAACGTGTTGCCCTCACCGGCCCCAACGGCGTCGGCAAGACCACGCTGCTGGAGGCGCTGGTGCACGGCGCCGCAACACCGCCGGACCGCGCCGGCGGCACCCTGCTCACCGACCGCGTCGGCTACCTGCCGCAGCGCCTGGACGGCCTCGACGACGACGCCACCGCGCTGGAGAACGTGCGTGCAGCAGCACCCCAGGCGGAACCCGGCACCATCCGCGGCCGCCTGGCCCGCTTTCGGCTGCGCGCCGACGCCGTCGAGCGCCCGGTGGGGACCCTCTCTGGCGGCGAGCGATTCCGGGTGGCGCTGGCTCGGCTGCTGCTGGCCGAGCCCCCGCCCCAGCTGCTGGTGCTCGACGAGCCCACCAACAACCTCGACCAGCACACCGTGGACCAGCTGGTCGACGCCCTGCGCGGCTACCGCGGAGCCGCGCTGGTGGTCAGCCACGACGACGACCTGCTGGGTCGCCTGGACCTCACCACCACCCTGGTCCTCGACGCCGAGGGCGGACTCACCCGAGTGGACAGGTGATCCGCGCGGGCGCCTGCTCAGGCGCCCCCGATGCCCGCGACCGCGAGCAGCGCCACCGCGGCGACGCCCGTGGCAGTGCGCAAGAGGTTCCACCGGTTCCAGCGCCCCTCGAAGTGCCCGCGCGCGTCCGTGCACTGCGCCTCGGAGGTGACGGGCGCCGCGTCGAGCGCGCGGTTCAGCGGCACGTTCGCCGCGGCGGTGATCACGAAGGTGGCCACCGAGCAGGCGGCGCCGGCGACCAGCCACGGCACCGAGACGTTCCTGCTGGCATCGTGCGGCAGCGCCACAGCAGCGACGGCGGCCAGCGGCGCCAGCGCGAACACCAGCAGGAACCCGGCGTTGAGGATCGCGGAGTTGATCGCGCGGAAGACAGTGACGTAGGAGCGGTCGTCCACCCGGTGCAGGGCCAGGCTGATGGCGCAGCTGAACGCGAAGAACACCCCGGCCAGCAGCCCGTTGGCGACCACGGCAACCACGAGGGCGGGGGTGGAGAGCCACGAGCCGAGCGTCGACATCACCGGACCTCCTCCTCGTCTGTGCCGCAAGGCTAGTCAGTCGCCGAGGAACCGAAGAACCTCGCCGGCGACCCGCTCGGGTGCGTCCTCCATGACGAAGTGCCCGGCCTCGGGGATCACGACCAGCTCGGAGCCGGGGATGTCGGCGTGCAGCCGGTGTGCGTAGGCGACCGGCTGCCACTGGTCCTGCTCGCCCCAGACGATGCGGACCGGCATCGCCAGCGTGCCGAGCTGGTCGGTGATCTCCTCGGTGTAGGTGGAGTCGTAGTGCCGCACCTGGTGCTCGAAGAACGACGCCCGCCCGACGGCCGACTGGTGCGGGGCGAGGTAGGCCTGCAGAGTTTCGCCGGTCATCAGCCCGGTGTCGTGGACGGTCATGCGCAGCTGGTCGGTGAGCAGCTGGTCGAGCTCGTCCTGCGGCAGACCGGCGTAGTCGTCCAGGTGCTCGTCGATGATCTTCTGCCAGGTGGACGACGGCCAGGAGTCGTAGCTCACGGTGTCGAGCACCATGAGTCGACGTACCCGCTCCGGGTGGGCGAGGGCGAAGCGGAGCCCGATCGCTCCCCCGATGTCGTGCGCGATGATCGTCGCCTGCGTCACACCGAGCCCGTCGAGCACGGCCCCGAGCAGCTCGGTCTGCCCGGCCACCGAGGTGTCGGCGGCAACCGGACGCTCGGAGCTCCCGTAGCCGAGCAGGTCGTAGGCGATGGTGCGGTAGCCGGCCTGCTCCACCCGAGGCACCACCGCCCGCCACTCGTAGGAGTGCGACGGCGTCCCGTGGATGAGCACGACAACCTCGCCCTCCCCGTGGTCGCGGTAGGCGATCCGCGCTCCGCGGACGATGAGCGAGTCGGTGATCAAGGACATGGCGCGGCCTCCCCAGGCAGGTAAACAGATCTGTCACCCTCAGCATAAACAGATCTGTTTCCTCATGTCCTAGGCTGGGTGCATGAGCGTGGTGCGCACGGAGAAGGCTGCGCAGGTCCTGCGGGCGGCTGCGGAGCTGTTCTACGCCCACGGCATCCACGCGGTGGGAGTAGACACCATCGCCGCTGCGGCGGGTGTCTCCAAGAAGACGCTGTACGAGCGCTTCGGCTCCAAGGACCGGCTGGTGGCGGAATACCTGGCTGAGCGCGACGCGCAGTGGCACTCGTTCCTGCAGGAACGCCTGAGGGAGACTGACCCCGCACCCGTGGAGCAGGTGGTGGCCGTCTTCCGCGCCGCGGCCGAGTGGGCGGCGCAGCGGGGCGGCAAGGGGTGCGCGATGGTCAACGCCCACGCCGAGATCAGCGACCCTGCCCATCCCGCCCACGCGGCGATCGTCGGCCAGAAGCGGTGGATGCTGGAGCTGTTCCGCGAGCTGGCGGTCCAGGCGGGCGCGGCGGAGCCGGACGAGGTGGCCGAGACCCTGATGCTGCTGCACGAGGGCGCCGTCGTCTCTGCCGGCATGAGCACCTTTGCCGGTGCGTTCGACCGAGCCGCCACCGCCGCACGGAGACTGATGGTGAGCCCGGCTCGTCGCCGGTGACGCCCGTTCCGGCTGGCTAGAGTCAGCAGCCGTGTCCGCCGCCCAGATGACGCTGCTGGCACTGGTCGGCGTGATCTCCGGTGCGGCCAACGCCATCGCCGGCGGTGGCTCGCTGATCGTGTTCCCGGCGCTGCTCGCCGTGGGCCTGCCGCCGCTGGATGCCAACGTCACCAACTCCATCGCCCAGTGGCCCAGCTACTTCGGTGCCACGGTGGGCCAGCGCGCCGACCTGCAGGGCCAGGCGGCCCGGCTGCGGCTGGTGGTGCCGCTGGCGGCCGCGGGCGCGTTCACCGGGGCGGTGCTGCTGCTGGTCCTGTCCAGCGCGGTGTTCGACACCGTGGTGCCGGTGCTGGTGCTGGCCGCCAGCGCGCTGATGGCCCTGCAGCCGCGGATCACGCACTGGACCGGTGACCCCCAGCCCGGGGACCCCGACCGCACGGTGGCCCTGGGCCTGTCCGTCTTCGTCGCCACGCTCTACGGCGGCTACTTCGGCGGTGCGCTGGGCATCATCATGATGGCGCTGCTGGCGGTGACCGCCAACGACACCCTGCGCCGGCTCAACGCGGTGAAGGTGGCGCTGTCCATGGTGGCGGCAACCGCCGCGCTGGCGGTCTTCGCCCTCGGCGCCCCGGTGCACTGGGGCTGGGTGGCGGTGATCGGCCCGGCCACGCTGGTGGGCGGCTACGCCGGCGCCAAGATCGCCCAGCGGATGCACGCCGCGGTGCTGCGCTGGTCGGTGGTGGTGCTCGGGGTGGCGGTGGGCGCCTACCTGGTGGTGACCTGAGCGTGCTGGCGCTCGCGCTGCTGGCGGTGGTGCTGGTGTTCACCGTGGCCGCCCCACACCGGTGGCCGGAGGCGGTGGCGGCCGTGCCCGCCGCGGTGCTCACCGTGGCGGTGGGCGCGCTGTCCCCGGCCCAGGCCTGGGAGCAGGTGCGCGAGCTCGGCCCCACCGTCGGCTTCCTGGCGGCGGTGCTGGTGCTGGCGCACCTGGCCGACGTGCACGGAGTGTTCCGCTGGGTCGGCGCGCTGCTGGCCGGCGGGGCCCGCGGGCAGCCGCGGCGGCTGCTGAGCCTGGTGTTCGTGGCCGCCTCGCTCACCACCGCGGTGCTCAGCCTGGACGCCACCGTGGTGCTGCTGACCCCGGCGGTGCTGGCCACCACGCTCCGGCTGCGGGTGCCGGCCCGTCCGCACGTCTACGCCACCGCGCACCTGGCCAACTCCGCGTCGCTGCTGCTGCCGGTCTCCAACCTCACCAACCTGCTGGCCTTCTCCGCCAGCGGGCTCAGCTTCCTGGGCTTCGCGGCGCTGATGGCGTTGCCGTGGCTGGTGGTGGTGGCCCTGGAGCTGGTGCTGTTCCGGCTGTTCTTCGCTGCTGATCTCCGTCCGCGCCCTGCCCTCGAGCTCCCCGTGGAGCCGGCCCCCACCCCGCGGCTCGCCCTGGTGGTGCTCGCGCTCACCCTCGTCGGGTTCGCGGTGTCCGGGCTGGTCGGGGTGGGGCCGGGGTGGGTGGCGGCGGTGGGCGCTGCGGTCCTGGCGGTGCCCGCGCTGGCGAACCGCAGCACCTCCGCGCCCCGGCTGGTGCGCGAGGCTGCGCCGTTGTTTTGCCTGTTCGTGCTGGCCCTGGGGGTGGTGGTGGGCGGGGTGACCGCTGGCGGGCTCGGGGAGCTGGTGGGCGAGCTGGTGCCAGAACACCCCACGCTGCTGGCCCTGCTGGGCACTGCGGTGCTGGCCGCAGTGGCGGCCAACGTGGTGAACAACCTGCCCGCCACGCTGCTGCTGCTGGCCGTGCTCGGAACCACCGCCGACCCGGGGCTGGTGCTGGCGGTGCTGCTGGGGGTGAACATCGGCCCCAACCTCACCTACGTGGGCTCGCTGGCCACCCTGCTGTGGCGGCGGGTGCTGCGCAGCCGCGGGGTGGCGCCGTCGCTGCGCACGTTCACCGTGCTGGGCCTTCTCACCGTGCCGCTCACGCTGCCCGCGGCCGTCCTCGCGCTGTGGCTGGGCCTGCAGCTGCGGTGAGGGCTCGACTCAGCTGGTGGGAGCGTTGACCAGCCGCACGCTGCTGCCGCCGTCGGGGTAGAACTCCGCGGTGCTCAGCGACGCCAGGTCCAGGTGCAGCCGGAACAGCAGCGACGGGCCGCAGTCCAGGGCCAGGCGCAGCAGCGTCTTGATCGGCGTGACGTGGCTGACCACCAGCAGGGTGGCCCCGGGGTGCGCGGCCACCAGCTCGTCGCGCGCCGCCTGCACCCGCTGGTGCACCTCGTCGAAGCTCTCCCCGCCGGGAGGAGCCACCGAGGTGTCCCCCAGCCAGCGGCGGTGCAGCTCGGGGTCGCGCTCGGCGGCCTCGCGGAAGGTCAGCCCCTCCCACTCGCCGAAGTCGGTCTCGGTCAGGCCCTCGTGCACGGTGACGTCCAGACCCAGCTCCTGCGCCGCGGCGGCGGCGGTCTGGCGGGCACGCCCCAGCGGGGAGGACACCACGGCGGTGATCCCCCCGAGGCCGGCTACGTGCTTGGCTGCGGCGGCGGCCTGCTCGCGGCCCACCGCGGTCAGCTCGGGGTTGCCGCGCCCGGAGTAGCGCCGGTCCACCGACAGTGCCGTCTGCCCGTGGCGCAGCAGCAGCAGCCGGGTGGGCGTGCCCACGGCGCCGGTCCAGCCGGGAGACGCGGGCTTGGCTGCGGCGACCGGGGTTACGGCCGCGGACGTGGCTGCCGGTGCGATCCCGGCCGCGGCGTCCATGGCCTGGTTGGCCAACCGGTCGGCGTGGGAGTTCTGGGCCCGCGGGATCCAGGTGAAGCCCACCCGGGAGAGCTGCGCCACCAGCTCCTTGGCCTCAGCGGCCAGCGGGATCATGTCCGGGTGCTTGATCTTCCAGCGCCCGGACATCTGCTCCACCACCAGCTTGGAGTCCATCCGCACGTCCACCTCGTGGGCACCGAGCTCGATGGCGGCCTGCAGCCCCGCGATGAGCCCGCGGTACTCCGCGACGTTGTTGGTGGTGCGCCCCAGCGCCTCCTTGCGCTCGGCCAGCACCGTGCGCGCACCGTCAGCGCTGAGCACCACCGCGCCGTAGCCGGCGGGCCCGGGGTTGCCCCGCGAGCCTCCGTCGGCCTCCACCAGCACGTGGGCCAAGCTCACAGACCGGACTCCTTGGTGCGCACCAGGATGGCGCCGCACTCCTCGCAGCGCAGCACCAGCTCGGGCGGGGCAGCGGCGAAGCGAGCCATCACGCTGCGGTCCAGCTCCATCCGGCAGGCACCGCAACGGCGGGCCTGCAGCAGGGCCGCACCGGCACCGCGGGAGGCGCGCTGGCGCTCGTAGACGGTGAGCAGCTCGGCCGGGAAGCGGGGCAGCTGCTGGGCGCGCTGCTCGATGCAGCGCCTCTCGGCGGTGTCCAGGTCGGCCAGCGCCTCGTCGCGCTGGCGGGCGGCCTCGTTCAGCTCGTCCTCGACCTTGCTCAGCTGCGCGCCGGCGTGCTCGTGGTCGGCGGCGCTGGCCTCGCGCTGCTCCATCACCTCGAGCAGCTCGTCCTCCAGGATCCCCTGCCGGCGGGTGAGGGTCTCCAGCTCGTGCTGCAGCTCGGTCATCTGCTTGGGGGTGACGGTGCCGCCCTCGAGGAGCTTGCGGTCGCGGTCCTCGCGGCTGCGCACCGCCTCCACCTCGCGCTCGAGCTTGCGGATGTCGCGGTCGAGGTCTTCCACCTGCATCTGCACGGCCACGGCGGCGTCCTTGCGGGCCTGTCGCTCGGTCTCCAGACGCTCCACCTCCTGCGCCTCGGGCAGGGTGCGGCGCCGGTGGGTGATGCGCGCCAGCTCGGCGTCGGTCGCGGCCAAGTCCAGCAGCGTGCGCTGCACGGCGGGGTCGACGTTCACTCGATGGGCTCCAATGTGTTGGTGTGTCCGGTGCCGCAGCCCACGGTCCAGGGGTCGGTGCGCAGCTGCGACACGCGCGTGCTCACCCTATCCCCGAACGCGGCCTGCACCACGCCCTGCGCCTGTGCGCACCACGGCTGCTCGCTGGCCCAGTGCGCCACGTCCACCAGGGCCGGCCCGCCGGTGCGCAGGTGCTCGTCGGCGGGGTGGTGGCGCAGGTCGGCGGTGAGGAACACGTCCGCCCCCAGCCGGGCCACGGTGCCCAGCAGGGAGTCGCCAGCGCCACCGCACACCGCCACCCGCTGCACCTGCCGATCGGGGTCGCCGGCAGCCCGCACGCCCCACACCGTGGCCGGCAGCGCGGCGGCGGCACGGGCGGTGAACTCCCGCAGCGTCTCGGCCTCGGCCAGCTCACCCAGGCGGCCCAGCCCCTGCGACGACGGCCGCGGCGCCACTTCCAGCACGTCGTAGGCCGGCTCCTCGTAGGGGTGGGCCCACACCAGGGACGCCACCACCTGCGCGCGCAGCCGCCGCGGGGCCACTACCTCGATGCGGGTCTCGGCCACCTCGGTCAGCTCCCCGACCTCGCCGATCGAGGGCAGCGAACCTCCGCCGGGCAGGAACTGCCCGGTGCCGGTGACGGAGAACGCCGCCCGGCTGTAGGCACCCAGCTCGCCGGCCCCGGCGGAGAACAGCGCCGCCTTGACCCGCTCCACGTCCGCCCCCTGCGGGACCATCGTGACGATCTTGTCCAGGGCCGGCTCGGGCTCGGCCTCCAGCGGACCCAGCACGCGCAGCCCCAGCCGCTCGGCGAGGGCGTCGGACACCCCGGGGTCGGCGGCGTCGGCGTTGGTGTGGGCGCTGAACAGCGCGCAGCCTCCGCGGATCAGCCGGGTCAGCAGCGCCCCCTTGGCGGTGTCGGCCCCCACGCCGGTCACTCCGCGCAGCAGCAGCGGGTGGTGCACCACCAGGGCCTGCGCACCCCACTCCAGCGCCTCGTCCACCACGGCCTCGGTGGCGTCGACGGCGAAGAGCACCCGGCCCACCGGGTCGGCGGGGTCGCCGCACACCAGCCCGACGGCGTCCCAGTCCTGGGCCAGCTCCGGCGGGTAGGCGGCGTCCAGGGTGGCCACCAGGTCAGCCACCCGCACGCCGTTGTCTGCTGCGCTCATCGGAGCACCTCCGTCATCGTCTCGGTCAGCCGGTGGGCGTCTGCGCTGCTGCGCACCGCCACCCGCAGGTAGTCAGGTCCCAGCCCGGGGAAGGTGTCGCCGCGGCGCACCGCGATGCCGCGGGTGCGCAGCTCGCGGCGCACCCGCTCGCCGTCGGGCACGCGCAGCAGCAGGAACGGTCCCTGCGCGGGCCCGCACAGCCACGGCGCCAGCAGGGCCGCCATCTCGGCGCGCTCGACGGCGATCGCCTCCGCCTCCCGCTGCGTCCACGCCACGGCGTCGGGCTCGCAGCAGGCGCGAATGGCCTCCAGCTGCAGAGTGCCCAGCGGCCAGTGTGGACGTCCGCGCGCCAGCCGGGGCAACAGGTCGGGCGGGCCCAGCACGTAGCCGGCGCGCAGCCCGGCCAGCGCCCAGGTCTTGGTGAGGCTGCGCAGCACCAGCACGTCCGGCAGCCGCTGGCCGGCCAGGCTCTGCGGCTCACCGGGCACCGCGTCGGCGAAGGCCTCGTCCACCACCACCACCCGGTTCGCGCGGCGCAGGCCCAGCACCTGCTCGGCGGGGTGCAGCACCGAGGTGGGGTTGGTGGGGTTGCCCAGCACCACCAGATCGGCCTCCGCGGGCACCGCCGCGCCGGCCAGCTGCCACGGCGGGGCCAGCACCACGCGCTGCACGGGCACGTCGGCCTCCCGCAGCGCCAGCTCGGGCTCGGTGAAGGAGGGGTGCACCACGGCGGCCAGGCGCGGGCGCAGCCGCGGCAGCAGCGCGAAGCCCTCGGCCGCACCGGCCAGCAGCAGCACCTCGTCGGGGCGGCGGCCGTGCCGGGCGGCGACCTGCTCGCGGGTGGCCAGCTCCTCGGCCGCACTGGGGTACGCACCCAGGTCGTCCAGGCGGGCGGCGAGGCGCTCGCGCAGCCACGCCGGCGGCGCCGTGCCCCGGACGTTCACCGCGAAGTCCAGCAGACCCGGCTCGGCGTCGACGTCGCCGTGGTGGCGCAGGGCCCGGTAGTCCAGTGCTGTGCAGTCCGGCCCAGTGGTGTCCTCCACGGCCACGACCCTACGGCCCGCCCTCGCCTGCCTGACGTGCCAGGGACCACACCTGGCGGAGGCGGCGCCCGGGCCACCGTGGCCTACCGTGGAACCGTGCGCCGACTGCGAACTCTGCTCAAACCGGGCTGGCTGGCCCTGGCCGTGGTGGTCGCCGGGTTCGCCTACATGTGCTTCACCGTGCTGGCGCCGTGGCAGCTGGACAAGAACTCCAGCACCGAGCAGCGCAACGACCAGATCAACGCCTCCTTCTCCGCCGAGCCGGTGGAGCTGGCCGAGGTGGTGCCGGGCACCGAGGCGCCGGAGAGCACCGACGAGTGGCGTCGCGTCACGGTCACCGGCGCCTACCTGACCGACGACCAGGTGCTCGCCCGCCTGCGCTCGGTGCTGGGCCAGCCCGCCTACGAGGTGCTCACCCCGTTCCGGGTCACCGAGGGCGTGCTGACCAACCAGGTGGTGCTGGTCAACCGCGGCTTCGTCCGCCCGATCCAGGGCACCCAGCCCCCGGCCATCACCGCCCCGCCGAGCGAGACCGTGAGGCTGGAGGCGCGCATCCGCCTGGACGAGCGCCCGCAGCCGCGACCGAGCTTCGACGACGGCGGAGTGCGGCAGATTTACGGCGTCAACGCCGGCCAGGTGGGCGAGGTGACCGGGCTGACCGTTCGCCCGGGCTACCTGCAGCTGGGCGACAACCAGCCCGGGGTCCTCGAGGCGCTGCCGCTGCCCCAGCTGGACGCGGGACCCTACCTGTCCTACGGCCTGCAGTGGATCGCGTTCGGCATCATGGCGCCGCTGGGCCTGGGCTACTTCGTGTGGGCCGAGCTCCGCGAGCGGCGGGACAACAAGCGGCGGATCGACCCCGCTGCCACCCCCGAGCCGGAGCTCTCACCGCAGCCGCAGCCTGCCCCGGAGCCGGTCTCCACCCTGGCCGACCGCTACGGCAAGCGCCGCTGAGGCGAGCACCGCCCCACCCTGCACCAGCCGGGACAGCCGCACCGCCCGCCGCAGGTCCGCCACCGTCGGTGCCGCGCCGTGCCCCAGCAGCGGCCGCTGCTGCACCCCGTACGGGTAGGGCGTCGCCCCACCCAGCTGCACGCCCAGCGCGCCGGCGGCGGAGGCCTCCACCACCCCGGCGTTGGGGCTGGGGTGCGCTGCGCCGTCCCGACGCCACGCCCGCACCGCCTGCCGCGGTGAGCCGCCCACCAGCGGCGCGGCCGCCACGGTGAGCACCCCGGCCAGCCGAGCCGGAGCCAGGTTGAGCCCGTCGTCCAGCCGCGCCGCGGCCCACCCGAAGCGCTCGTAGCGCGGCGAGTGGTGCCCGATCATGGCGTCCAGGGTGTTGGCGGCGCGGTAGACCAGCAGGCCGGGCACCCCAGCCAGCGCACCCCACACCAGCGGGGCCACCGTGGCGTCAGAGGTGTTCTCCGCCACCGACTCCACCGTGGCGCGGGCCAGGCCGGCGGCGTCCAGCGCCGAAGGGTCGCGCCCGCACAGGGAGGGCAGCCGCCGGCGGGCGGCGTCCAGGTCGTCGGCGGTCAGCTCGGTGGCCATGGCCGAGCCCTCCCGCAGCAGCGAGGTGCCACCCAGCACCGCCCAGGTGGCGGCGGCCGTGGCCAGCACGTGCCCCATCCCGCGCCGGGGCGCCAGCAGGCCCAGGCCCGCGGCGCCGGCCACCAGGACGCCGACGTGCAGCGCGCCGGCGGGGCGGGAGTCGCGGTAGGTCAGCCGCTCCAGGGCCGCGGCGGTGGAGCCGAAGCCGGCCACCGGGTGCCAGCGACGGGGGTCGCCGAGAGCACGGTCGAGGGCCAGGCCGAGCAGCAGACCGACCGCGCGGCGGCTGCCCGCGGTGGTGGAGACGAGAGCGGGCACGGCCGACACGGTACCGACCCGGCGGGCACGCCCGCGTGGGGCGGCCCCGGAGGAACAACGTGGTGGGCGCGATAGGGATCGAACCTACGACCGCCTGTGTGTAAGACAGGTGCTCTACCGCTGAGCTACACGCCCGTGCACACCCCGGCCGGAGCCGCGGCGTGCAGTGATCAACTCTGAGCGCTCACGCCGGCAGCGCTGCCAGCGCCTTGTCCCACGCGGACTGGTCGCGGGCCTCGCCGGGGCCGTTCATCTCAGCGAACCGGATGACGCCCTGCTTGTCGATGACGAACGTGCCCCGGTTGGCGAAGCCGGTCGCGTCGTTGAACACGCCGTAGGCCTGGGCAACCTCGCCGTGCGGCCAGAAGTCGGCCAGCAGCGGGAAGGTGTAGCCCTGGTCGGCGGCCCAGACCTTCAGCGAGGGCGCGGAACCGACCGAGACGGCGAGCACGACGGTGTCGTCGTTCTGGAACTTGGGGAGGTCGTCGCGCACCTGGCAGAGCTCGCCCTGGCAGGTTCCCGTGAACGGCAGGGGGTAGAAGACCAGCAGGACGTTCTTGTCACCCCGGTAGGAGGACAGCGTCACTTCCTGGTTGTTCTGGTCCTTGAGGGTGAAATCAGGTGCAGTCGTACCGACGTCGAGCGTCATGGAAGTCCTCTCCGTACCGCGGAGCCGCCATGGTGCAGCGGCGTCCGGGCGCACCCTGCGCCCCGCAAAAGCCTAGCGGGACGGGCCGGAGACTCCACGCACGGCTGAGACTCCACCCGGTGGTCACCCGACCGGCAGGATCAGCGCTTGGCCTTGGTCCGAGGCTGCACCAGACGGTTGGCGGTCCAGTCACCCAGGTTCATCGTCAGCGTCTGCGTCAACCCTGCGGTGGGCGCGGCCTCAGCGATCTCGCTCGGCTCGACGTGCCCGTTGACGCCGGTCTTGGGGCTCAGCACCCACACCACGCCGTCGTCGGCCAGCGGTCCGATGGCGTCCACCAACGCGTCGACCAGGTCGCCGTCACCGTCCCGCCACCACAGCAGCGCCACGTCGATGACCTCGTCGGTGTCCTCGTCGACCAGCTCGCTGCCGGACTGCTGCTCCACGATCGCCCGCAGGGAATCGTCGGTGTCCTCGTCCCAGCCAATCTCCTGCACCACCATCCCGTGCACAATTCCGAGCTTCTCGGCGTCATTTCGGGAATCCCCCGCGGCGACCACGGTGCGGTCCTCCTTCAGTTGGTGCTCAGGAACGGCGGTCGCCGCACCTCGTGTCGTGTTGCTCGTGTCAGGTGAGCGAACAGGCTCAGGCCCCCAGACGCAAGCCGAGACAGGATATTGAGACAGCGCCCTCCACACCAGCACCCGGGGCACGACCTAGGAGGTGCAGGAGGTCTTGATCTTGTCGAGGTGGGCGTTGTAGTCGTTCTTGGCGGCGTTGAACGGCGCCGACATCCGCTGCGGGATCGCCGCGATCACCGCGTCCAGCGAGGTGGCCATCAGCGGCAGCTCGGTGGTCAGCAGGTCAGTGGCCGGCAGCCGCTCCACGCCGGGGACGGTGCGCAGCTGTTGCGGCAGGGGCCCGAGCTTGTCGAGCGCGGCGGTCTCGGCAGCGACCAGCTCCGGGGTGACCCCCTTGCCGGCGTTGGCCACCGTGAGGAAGTCGTTCACGGCCTTGGTGGCCGCGTTGGTGAGCTGCGGGATGCGCCCGCACACCACGAGGCGGTCCCCGACGGCAACGACGGTGGGCGGCACACCCGTGGCGGATGCAGCGGTGCTGGTCGGGCGCGTGGTGGTGGGGCGCGCCGTGGTGGTGGTCGTCGCGGTGGCTGAGGTGGTGCCCCGGGCCACGGCCAGCGCGGGGTCGGGCTTCGCCTCGCCGTCCACCTGGCTGGTGCAGGCCGCCCCGGCGCCGACCACGAGGAGCGCACCCACCAGAGCCGCCGTTGACCCCACTCGTGTCCTGCCCATCAGTCCCACCCGCTCTGCTCGTTCGCCGAATGCCCCAGGAGAGCAACGATGCTCGTGCCAGCACCCCCGCTCCGGCGAGGACGCTACCCGCTGGTAGGGATCCCCATCGCACCTTGACCACTACATGCGGCACGATTGAGCATGGGACACACCGACTCCGTCGCTGCTGCCCCCGCCGTCCGCACCACGGACGCGTCCGGCACCGGGCTCACCCCAAGGCCCGTGCCCACCCAGAGTGAGGAGCACACCGTGGCCGAGCGATCGAGCGCCCCGTCGGAGCTTGGCGGGAGCGACACGCCCGCGAAGGGTCCGGCACGGGTTCGTGTCATCCGGGAAGGTGTCGGTTCCTACCTCCCCGACATCGACCCCGAGGAGACGGCCGAGTGGCTGGAGTCCTTTGACGCGATGCTCAGCGAGGCCGGTCCGCAGCGCGCCCGCTACCTGATGCTCCGGCTGCTCGAGCGCGCCGGTGACGCCCGGGTGGCCCTGCCGTCGCTGACCTCCACCGACTACGTCAACACCATCCCCACCGAGAACGAGCCGTGGTTCCCCGGCGACGAGGAGGTGGAGCGCCGCTACCGCGCCTGGATCCGCTGGAACGCCGCGGTGATGGTGCACCGGGCGCAGCGCCCGGGCGTCGGCGTCGGCGGACACATCTCCACCTACGCCAGCTCCGCAGCGCTGTACGAGGTGGGCTTCAACCACTTCTTCCGCGGCCGCGACCACCCCGGTGGCGGCGACCAGGTCTTCATCCAGGGCCACGCCTCCCCCGGCATCTACGCCCGCGCGTTCCTCGAGGGCCGGCTCTCCGCCGAGCAGCTCGACGGCTTCCGCCAGGAGTACAGCCACGCCGGCGAGAGCGGCGGCCTGCCGTCGTACCCGCACCCCCGGCTGCTGCCGGACTTCTGGGAGTTCCCCACGGTGTCCATGGGCCTCGGCCCGATGAACGCCATCTACCAGGCTCGCTTCAACAAGTACCTGCAGCACCGCAGCATCAAGGACACCTCCGACCAGCACGTGTGGGCCTTCCTCGGTGACGGCGAGATGGACGAGCCGGAGTCGCGCGGGCTGGTGCACGTGGCGGCCACCGACCAGCTGGACAACCTCACGTTCGTCGTCAACTGCAACCTGCAGCGCCTGGACGGGCCGGTGCGCGGCAACGGCAAGATCATCCAGGAGCTGGAGAGCTTCTTCCGTGGCGCCGGCTGGAACGTCATCAAGGTGGTGTGGGGCCGGGAGTGGGACAGCCTGCTGCACGCCGACCGCGACGGTGCGCTGGTCAACCTGATGAACAGCACCCCCGACGGTGACTACCAGACCTACAAGGCCAACGACGGCGGCTACGTCCGCGAGCACTTCTTCGGGCGCGACCCGCGCACCAAGGAGCTGGTCGACCCGATGACCGACTCCGAGATCTGGAACCTCAAGCGCGGTGGGCACGACTACCGCAAGGTGCACGCCGCCTACGCCGCCGCGATGGCGCACAAGGGCCAGCCCACGGTCATCCTGGCCAAGACCATCAAGGGCTACGGGCTGGGCACGCACTTCGAGGGCCGCAACGCCACGCACCAGATGAAGAAGCTGACCCTCGACGACCTCAAGCACCTGCGCGACAGCCAGCACATCCCGATCAGCGACGAGGACCTCGAGCGCGACCCGTACCTGCCGCCGTACTACCACCCCGGCGCCGACGCCCCGGAGATCAAGTACCTGCGGGAGCGCCGCCGGGTGCTGGGCGGCTACCTGCCCACCCGCAAGGTGACGGCGAACAACCCGCCGCTGCCCGAGGACAAGACCTACGACGTGGTCAAGCGCGGCTCGGGCAAGCAGGAGGTGGCCACCACCATGGCCTTCGTCCGGCTGCTCAAGGAGCTGATGCGGGACAAGGGGTGGGGCAAGCGGTTCGTCCCGATCATCCCCGACGAGGCGCGCACCTTCGGCATGGACTCGATGTTCCCCACGCTGAAGATCTACAACCCCAACGGCCAGCTGTACACCTCGGTGGACGCCGACCTGATGCTCGCCTACAAGGAGAGCGAGGTCGGCCAGATCCTGCACGAGGGGATCAACGAGGCGGGCTCGACGGCCGCGTTCACCGCGGTCGGCACCTCCTACGCCACCCACGGCGAGCCGATGATCCCGATCTACATCTTCTACTCGATGTTCGGCTTCCAGCGCACGGGCGACGGGCTGTGGGCCGCCGCCGACCAGATGGCCCGCGGCTTCGCCCTGGGGGCCACTGCCGGGCGCACCACCCTCACCGGTGAGGGCCTGCAGCACGCCGACGGCCACTCGCTGCTGCTGGCGGCGAGCAACCCCGCGGTCGTCGCCTACGACCCGGCCTACGGCTACGAGATCGGCCACATCGTGCGCGAGGGCCTGCGCCGGATGTACGGCGACGGCGGCCCGGACGGCGCCGGCGAGAACGTCTTCTACTACCTCACCGTCTACAACGAGCCCTACCAGCAGCCGGCCGAGCCCGAGGACGTCGACGTGGAGGGCATCCTCCGCGGCATCCACCGGGTGAGCACCGCGCCGGCGGGAACGGGTCCGCGCGCGCAGATCCTCGCCTCCGGCGTGGCCCTGCCGTGGGCGATGAAGGCCCAGCAGCTGCTGGCCGACGACTGGGACGTGGCGGCGGACGTGTGGTCGGTGACGTCGTGGAACGAGCTGCACCGCGACGGCGTGGAGTGCGAGCGCGAGGCGCTGCGCCACCCCGAGGCGGACAAGCGCGTGCCCTACGTGACCGAGGCGCTGACCGACCTGGCCGGACCCGTGGTCGCGGTGTCGGACTGGATGCGCGCGGTGCCGGACATGATCCGCCAGTGGGTGCCCAACGAGTACATCACCCTGGGCACCGACGGGTTCGGCTTCTCCGACACCCGACCGGCGGCCCGCCGGGTGTTCAACGTGGACGCCGAGTCGGTCGTGGTGGCCGTGCTGTCCTCGCTGGCCGAGTCCGGCGACGTGCCCGAGAAGGCACCGGTCGAGGCGGCCGCGCAGTACAAGATCGACGACCCCCGCGCGGCCGGCCCCTCCACCGGCGACACCGGCGTCGCCTGAGCGGGTAGCTCCGCACTCTCCGAGGCCGTGCGATCAGGAGCCGTAGCTCTCCTGGTGCACGGCCTCGCTGAGCGGGCGGCGGCTGCGCCAGCCGAAGCGCTCCAGGTCGGGCACCTCCTGGCGCCGGGCCACGTGGCCCACGCACAGCCAGCCGATGGGTCGCACCGGCTCGGCCACCCCCACCAGCTCGGCGAGCACCTCCTCGTCGTAGAAGCTCACCCAGCCCACCCCGAGCCCCTCGGCCGTGGCGGCCAGCCACAGGTTCTGCACGGCCAGCACGGTGGAGAACAGGCCGGTGTCGGCCACGGTGTGCCGGCCCAGCACGTGCTGGCCGCCGCGGCTCTGGTCGTGGGTGACCACCACGCCCAACCCGCTCTCCTGGATGCCCTCCACCTTGATGGGGTCGAAGGTGGTGGCCCGCTCGGGCGGCAGCGTGGCAGCGAACTCCCGGCGCTTGGCGGCCACGTGCTCGGCGAAGCGGTGCAGGGTCTGCGGCCGGCGCACCAGGACGAAGTCCCACGGCTGGGTCATGCCGACGCTGGGCGCGGCGTGCGCGGCGGTCAGCACCCGGTGCAGCACGTCCTCGGCCACCGCTTCTCCGGTGAACTCAGCCCGGACGTCCCGGCGCATCCGGATGGCGTCGTAGAGGGTGGTGGTGGGCTCGGCGCTGGGGGTGGACCCGGAGCTGTCGCGACGTTCGGCCGTCATCGGAGCCACGCTAGCCCAGCGCCCACACCCCGGTCACGGCGCTGCGCGCGCCGGTCAGCGGGAGTGACAGCACTGCGCGCCCCGAGGAAGTCCTCGGGGCGCGCAGTGGAGGGCGTCAGCCCAGCCCTACTTCATCCAGGCCTTACTTCATCCAGGCCTTACTTCATCCAAGCCTTGTCGAACAGGATGATCCCGTCCAGGCTCGGCTTGAGGCCGTGCACCGAGGTCTGCCACGGGATCAGCGCGGCCTGCGTGCCCCAGGTGAGGAACGGCACGGTCTCGTTCATCAGCTTCTGGATCTCCGCGATGGCGGTGCGCTTGTCCGCGTCGGTGCTCGCCGACTTCACCTTCACCAGCGCGGCGTCCATGGCCGCGTTCTTGTAGCCCATGGAGTTGGTGTCGGAGTCACTGGCCAGGGTGCTGGCGAGGCGGATCTGCGGAGCCGCCTCCCACAGGCTGAACGACCCGCGGCTGATGTCGTAGTCGTTGTCGACGTAGATCCGCTTGGTCAGCTCGGTGACGTTGTTGGCGTAGCTGATCTCCACGGTGAACCCGACGGCCTGCAGCATCGCCTGGACGGCGAGCGCCTGCGCCTGGGCCTTGGGCTCCATGAAGCCGGCGTAGGTGAGGCGACCGTCGTACCCGTCCTTCTTCGCCTCCTCGAGCAGCTGCTTGGCCTTCTCCGGGTCGTAGCCCAGCCCACGGACGTCGGTGTGCCAGCGCGACCACTCGGGGAAGAGGTCGGCGCCGGGCATGCCCTTGCCGGCGTACACCCGCTGGTCGATGGCCTCGGGGTTGACCGCGTAGGCCATCGCCTGGCGAATGCGCACGTCGGCGCCCGGGCGACCCGGACGGTGGTTGATCACGCCCACGTTGCCCAGCGCACCGGTGTCCACGAAGGCAGGCGCGTTCATCGCCGTGATCTGCTCGGTGGCCTCCGGGTTGCGCAGGTAGATCATCTGCACGCCACCGGACTTGAAGGCGTCGACCTTGGCCTGCTCACCGGCGATGTTCACGAAGCGCAGCGTGCTGATGTTCGGCTCGCCACCCCAGTAACCCGGGTTGGCCTTGAGGACCAGCTCGTTCTGCGGAGACAGCCGCTCGACGGTGTACGGACCTGCCCCGATCGGGGTGAACTTCCCGCTCTGCATCGAGCTGGGCGCCACGATGACGCCCGGCCCGGAGGACAGCATCGCCCAGAACTCCGGCCACGCCTCGGTGAGGGTGAACACCACGGTGCTGGGGGTGGGTGACTCCATCTTGGACACCCCGGTCTTGAACAGCTGGCTGTTCAGGCCCCGCTTGTCCAGGTACCGCTGGATGCTCCAGAGCACGGCCTGCCCGTTCAGGGGCGTGCCGTCGCTGAACGTCACGCCGTCGCGCAGGGTCAGCGTCCAGGTCTTCTGGTCCTCGCTGACGTCCACGGCCTTGGCCAGCTGCGGCTCGTACTTGTCCGTCTGGGCGTCGTAGCGCACCAGCAGGTCGTAGACCGCGGCCAGCTCGGTGCCGCCGGTGGATCCGGTCGCGTAGGTGACGAGCGGGTCCAGGGTGGACACCGGGGCGTAGGTGGCATAGCTGAGCGTGCCGCCGCGGACCGGCTCGCCGCCGTCGCCCTGCTCACCGACGAGCCCGACCCGCACGGCAGGGCCGTCCTGGGCGGTCTTGTCGCCGCTGCTCTCGGTGCCGCCGGCGCACCCGGCGAGCAGCAGGCTGCCCACCACGGTGGCTGCAGCCATCCGGCTCCAGCGCGTCCTCGTCAGACGGGTCATCGATGTTCCTCCTCCAGACGTGCAGGACCGGTGCGCGACGCCTGGTGAGACGTGCATCACGCACCGGAGATTGCCGCAATCCTGGTGATGCGGACCACACCTCGGCGGTTCGCCTCCCACTCACCGGAATGCGCCTGGGGTTGTGCCGCCCTCCCCTGCGCGCCGTTGCGCGTCGGCAGGCGCTACCTTGCCGAGGGTGTCCCCCTCCGCGTCCCGCCCCTCCGCGCCCCTGCCCAGCCGGCTGATCCGCAAGCTCGAGCTGTCCTCCGGCGAGTACTCGGTGCAGGCGATCGCGGCGATGCACGAGACGCTGCCCTTCTTCGAGGAGCTCGGCGCGGACGTCCGCGCCAGCGTGGCCCTGGTGGTGCAGACCGGCGTCACCAACTTCGTCCGCTGGCTGCGTGACCCCGACTCCGCGGTGCAGCTGACCACCCAGGCCTTCGGCGCGGTCCCCCCCGAGCTGATGAAGCAGGTCAGCCTGCGGCAGACCGTGGACATGGTGCGCACCGCCACCGGGGTCTTCGAGCGCTACCTGCCCGCGCTGGCCTACGACGACGAGCAGCGGGTGGCCCTCACCGAGGCGGTGCTGCGCTACAGCCGGGAGATCGCCTTCTCCGCGGCCACCGTCTACGCCTCGGCGGCGGAGTCCCGGGGGGCCTGGGACGCGCGCCTGGAAGCCCTGGTGGTGGACGGGGTGGTGCGTGGCGACGCCGACGAGTCCTTGTTGTCCCGCGCGTCGGCGCTGGGCTGGGACCTCGGCTCGCTGGCCACCGTGCTGGTGGGCAACCCGCCCGACGACGAGGGCCTGGCACTGGTGGGTGCGGTGCACGCCGCGGCCGCCGAGCACGGACGCAACGCCCTGGTCGGGGTGCAGGGCTCGCGGCTGGTGGTGATCGTGAGCGGCCGGCTGCAGCCCGCCCTGCTCGACGACCTCGCGGCCTGCTTCGCCGCAGGGCCGGTGGTGGTGGGCCCGACGTCGAGCTCGGTGGGGGCGGCGCACCGCAGCGCCCTGGAGGCGATGGCGGGGTTGCGCGCCGTCCCCGCCTGGCCCGCCGCACCGCGCCCGGTGCTCGCCGCCGACCTCCTGCCCGAGCGCGTGCTCGCCGGGGACCCCTACGCAGAGCGCGCCCTGCTGCAGGGCGTGGTGCACCCCCTGGACGAGGCCGGCGGGTCGCTGGCCAGCACCCTGCAGGCCTACCTGGAGGGGGGCGGCGCCATCGAGAGCTGCGCGCGGTCGTTGTTCGTCCACGCCAACACGGTGCGCTACCGACTGCGAAAAGTGGCAGAGATCACGCACCGCGAACCGAGCGTTCCGCGCGACGCGTACGTCCTGCGCGTTGCCCTGGCCGTCGGCCGACTCACCGAGTCTCGCCCCTCTGCCTAGCGATTCATCCGCGCCCAGCCACGACGTCCGCGCACGTCAGCGACTCGCCCGCCCGCCAAGGACGCCCACTGCGGTTGCCCGCCCGGATGGCGCGGCACACCGACCGCCCCGGGACCGTTGTAGGAATCCCACAACACCGAGCCGCAGACTTGGTGCCCCAGAACGGGGACCTGCTGCACCCGGACCGTGTTTCCTGATGTCCGTGATCGCCTTACTCGCACCCGGCCAGGGCTCGCAAGCTCCCGGCATGCTCGAACCGTGGCTGGCGCTGCCCGGCGCACCAGAGCGAGTGGCGGCGTGGTCGGCTGCCGCTGACCTCGACCTCGCCCGGCTGGGCACCACCGCGACCGCCGAGGAGATCACCGACACCGCGGTCACCCAGCCGCTGGTCGTGGCCCTCGCGCTGCTGGCCTACGAGGAGCTCGAGCGTCGTGGCGAGCTGCCCAGCGAGGTGCTGACCGCCGGACACTCCGTGGGTGAGCTGGCCGCCGCCGCCATCGCCGGGGTCTTCTCCCCCGACGACGCGGTCGCGCTGGCCGCCGTTCGCGGTGCGGCCATGGGGGCCGCCTGCGCCGCCGAGGCCACCGGCATGGCGGCCGTGCTCGGCGGCGACGCCGCGGAGGTCACCGCCCGCCTGGACGAGCTGGGCCTGGTCCCGGCCAACCAGAACGCCAAGGGCCAGGTGGTTGCCGCTGGACTGCTCACCGCCCTGGACGCCCTCGAGGCCGACCCGCCGGCCAAGGCCCGGATCCGCCGGCTCAGCGTCGCCGGCGCCTTCCACACGCCCTACATGGCCTCCGCGCAGGACGCCGTCGCCGAGCGCGTCGCCGCCATCACCCCGCACGACCCGGTCCGCCCCCTGCTGTCCAACGCCGACGGCCAGGTGGTCCACAGTGGCCAGGACGTGCTGCGACGACTGGTCACCCAGGTGACCAACCCGGTGCGCTGGGACGCGTGCATGGCCACCATGGCCGAGCTCGGCGCCACCGCCCTGGTGGAGCTGCCGCCGTCCGGGGCGCTGGTGGGCATGGCCAAGCGGGAGCTGCGCGGCACCCCGACCCTGGCCCTGAAGACCCCGGACGACCTCGCTGCGCTCACCGCCCTCGCGGTGACCCAGTGAGCCCCGCGCTCCAGCTGGCGGCACCTGTCGTCGGAGCCCGCCTGCTGGGCGTCGGCAGCTACCAGCCGGCCCGCGTGGTCACCAACGACGAGCTGGCCCTGACCATCGACACCACCGACGAGTGGGTCCGCTCCCGCGTCGGCGTGGTCAGCAGGCACCTGGCCGACCCCGCCGAGCTGCTGGTCGACATGGCCACCTCCGCCGCCGCAGCGGCAATCGCTGATGCGGGCCTGGTGCCGGCCGACGTCGACACGGTCATCGTGGCCACCTGCACCATGCCCACCTCGGTGCCCAACGCCGCCGCCCGCGTGGCCACCGGCCTGGGCGTCAACGGCATCGGCGCGTTCGACGTGAACGCCGCCTGCGCCGGGTTCACCTACGGCCTGGCCGTCGCCGCCGACCTGGTCCGCTCCGGCAGCGCCCGCACCGTCGTGGTGGTGGGCGCGGAGAAGTTCACCGACTGGGTCGACCCGCAGGACCGCTCCACCGCCATCATCTTCGCCGACGGAGCCGGTGCCGCCGTGATCGGCGCAGCCGACGCCGAGCACCCCGCCGGCATCGGTCCGGTGGTGTGGGGCAGCTCGGGCGACATGGCCGACGTGATCAGCATCCCCGACCGCACCGCGTTCCTGCAGCAGGAGGGCCAGACGGTCTTCCGCTGGGCCACCACCAAGATTGCGCCGGTGGCGCTGGCCGCCATCGAGCGCGCCGGGATCAAGCCGGGCGACATCGACGTGCTGATCCCCCACCAAGCCAACCTGCGCATCCTCGAGGCCATCGCCAAGGCCCTGCGCAAGGAGGGCGCGCGGGACGAGATGGTCCTCGCGCGCGACATCATCAGCTCGGGCAACACCTCGGCTGCATCTATACCCATGGCACTGGACCACCTCCGCACGGAGGGGACGGTGCGCAGCGGCGACGTGGCCCTGCTCGTCGGCTTCGGCGCCGGACTGTGCTTCGCAGCCCAAGTTGTGCTGCTGCCATGATCTTGCGGTTCTACCCAACACCAGAAGGGAATCACCACCTGTGAGCAACGAAGAGATCACCTCCGGCTTGGCCGAGATCATCGAGGAGGTCGTCGGCATCGAGGCGTCCGAGGTGACCGTGGACAAGTCCTTCGTGGACGACCTGGACATCGACTCGCTGTCGATGGTCGAGATCGCGGTCCAGACCGAGGACAAGTACGGCGTCAAGATCCCGGACGACGAGCTCGCCAACCTGAAGACGGTCGGCGACGCCGTGAACTACATCGCGAAGAACAAGTGACGTCTTTCTCCAGCACTCCCGGTGACGGCGCCCCCCAGGGGGTCGTCGTCACCGGGCTCGGTGCCACCACACCCCTGGGCGGGGACGTCGCCTCCACCTGGTCCGGCCTGCTCGAGGCCCGCAGCGGCATCGCGCCGATGCACCAGGAGTGGGTCACCAAGTTCGACCTGCCCGTCACCATCGCCGCCCAGCTCGCGGTGCAGCCCACCGAGATCCTCACCCGCGTCGAGGCTCGCCGCCTGGACCGCTGCCAGCAGCTCGCCGTGGTCGCCTCCCGCGAGGCCTGGGCTCACGCCGGTGCCCCCGAGGTCGACCCCGAGCGTCTCGCCGTGGTCGTCGGCACCGGCATCGGCGGCGCCAACACCCTGCTCGACCAGGACGACCTGCTGGAGGGCCACGGCCTCCGCAAGGTCTCCCCCCTCACCATCCCGATGCTCATGCCCAACGGTGCGGCCGCAGCGGTCGGCCTGGAGCGCGGCGCCCGCGCCGGCGTGCACGCCCCGGTCTCCGCCTGCGCCTCCGGCGCCGAGGCGCTGGCCTGGGGCTGGCGGATGATCATGACCGGCGAGGCCGACGTGGTCATCGCCGGCGGCACCGAGTCGTGCATCGCCGCCATCCCGTTCGCCGGCTTCTCCCAGATGCGCGCGATGAGCACCCGCAACGACGACCCGACCGGGGCCTCGCGGCCCTTCGACGTCGACCGCGACGGCTTCGTCCTCGGCGAGGGCGCCGGCATCGTGGTGCTGGAGCGGGCCGAGTTCGCCGCTGCCCGCGGCGCGACCATCCTCGGGCGGCTGGCTGGCGTCGGCACCACCTCCGACGCCTTCCACATCACCGCCTCCCCGCCGGATGGCGAGGGCCAGTCCCGCGCCATGCGCAAGGCGCTCGCCACCGCTGGCATCTCCGCCGCCGACGTGGGCCACGTCAACGCGCACGCCACGTCCACCCCGATCGGCGACGCCGCCGAGGCGGCATCGATCCGCGGTGCCATCGGCGAGCACGCCGCGGTCACCGCCCCCAAGTCGTCGCTGGGCCACCTGCTCGGCGCGGCCGGTGCGGTGGAGTCCATCGTCACGGTGCTCTCGATCCGCGAGGGGGTCATCCCGCCGACTGCCAACCTGCACAACCAGGACCCGGCCATCGATCTCGACGTGGTCACGGGGTCGCCGCGCAAGGTGACCATCGACGCGGCGATCAACAACTCCTTCGGGTTCGGCGGGCACAACGTCGCGCTCGCCTTCACCCGCGTCTGACCAGCTCTGTGAACCTCTCTCTCCCGAACTGAGAGTCCGACCCGACCTGGGCCTGGCTCCCGCTGTCTGCCCAGGAGCACCCATGACCGCACTTGCCCACACCGAGGCAGCACCCCTCGAGGAGCTGGACCCGCGCGACCCGCTGGTCCGCCTCGAGAACTTTTTCGACCCCGGCACCGTCGTGCTGCTCCGCCCGCGCGACACCTCCGGGGTGCTGGCCGCCCGCGGGCTCGTGGACGGCGCCAAGGCGGTGGCCTTCTGCACCGACGCCACCAAGATGGGTGGCGCGATGGGTTCGGCGGGCTGCCTGCACATCGTCGAGGCCATCGACAAGGCCACCAAGGAGCGCTGCCCGGTGATCGGGCTGTGGCACTCCGGTGGTGCCCGGCTGGCCGAGGGCGTGGAGGCGCTGGACGCCGTGGGCCTGGTGTTCGCGGCCATGGTGCGCGCCTCGGGGAAGGTGCCCCAGATCTCGGTGGTGCTCGGCCCTGCTGCCGGCGGTGCCGCCTACGGGCCGGCGCTGACCGACGTGGTGATCATGGCGCCGGAGGGGCGGGTGTTCGTCACCGGACCGGACGTGGTGCGCAGCGTCACCGGCGAGCAGGTGGACATGGCCGCGCTCGGGGGCCCGGAGGCGCACGGCAAGAAGTCGGGCGTGGTGCACGTGCTGGCCGAGGACGAGCCGGACGCCCTGCAGCGGGCACGCCGCTTCGTGGGGCTGTTCGCGCGGCCGGGCATCTTCGACATGGCCAAGGCCGCGGTGCAGACCGACCTCGGCGTGGTGCTCCCTGTCGCCCGCCAGCGGGCCTACGACGTCCACCCGCTGCTGTGGGAGCTGCTGGACGACACCGCCGAGGGCATCTCCTCCTTCGAGGAGATGCAGCCCAAGTGGGCGCCCAACGTGGTGATCGGGCTGGGCCGGCTGGCTGGACGCACCGTGGGTGTGGTGGCCAACAACCCGCTGCGCCTGGGCGGCTGCCTGAACTCCGAGAGCGCCGAGAAGGCGTCCCGGTTCGTGCGGATGTGCGACGCCTTCGGGGTGCCCCTGGTGGTCATCGTGGACGTGCCCGGCTACCTGCCCGGCGTCGGCCAGGAGTGGGACGGGGTGGTGCGCCGCGGCGCCAAGCTGCTGCACGCCTTCGCCGAGGCGATCGTGCCGCGGGTGACCCTGGTGACCCGCAAGGCCTATGGCGGCGCCTACATCGCCATGAACGCCAAGTCCCTGGGCGCTACCGCCGTCTACGCCTGGCCCAACGCCGAGGTCGCCGTGATGGGGGCCAAGGCCGCGGTGGGCATCCTGCACCGCAAGGCGCTGGCCGCCGCGTCGGAGGAGGACCGCGAGGCCCTGCACCAGCGGCTCGCCACCGAGCACGAGGAGATCGCCGGCGGGGTGAACCGTGCCATCGCCATCGGGGTGGTGGATGACGTCATCGACCCCGCCGACACCCGGCGGCGCATCGCCGAGACCCTGGCGTCGGCCCCGGCCGGCCGCGGCGCACACGGCAACATTCCGCTGTAGCCGCCGGGGGCAGGCAACCACCACCTCGTGGGGCGTTCAGGTTCCTGAGCGCCCCACAGGCGTCTCTCCAGGGGCGACAAGGGCCCGCAACGCCGGGTGAGCCTCCACCCCCGAGGCCGGCGTCAGCCGACGCTGCGGCGCAGCCAGGTGACCTCGAGGCCCTCGCCGCTGCAGCGGTAGGGCTCCAGCGCCTCGTCCCAGGCCGCGCCCAGCGCGCTGTCCAGCTCGGCGGCAAGCCGCTCGGAGTCGGCGCCCGCGGCGGCCATCATGGCCCGCAGGCGCTGCTCGCCGAGCACCACGTCGCCGTTGGCGCTGGTGCTGCCGTGCCACAGGCCCAGACCGGGCACGTGGCTGAACCGCTCGCCGTCCACGCCGAGGCTCGGGTCCTCGGTGACCTCGAAGCGCAGCATCGGCCACGCACGCAGCGCACTGGCCAGCCGCGCCCCCGTGCCCACTGGGCCGACCCACGAACAGGTCGCCTTCAGCTGCCCGGACAGCGCGGGCTGCTCGGTCCACCGCAAGCCGGCGCGCGTGTTCAGCGCGGCCGACAACGCCCACTCGACGTGTGGGCACACCGCAGCGGGGGACGAGTGGACGTAGACCACGCCCATCGTTCCCTCTGCGCACTGCTCTGACATGCCCACAAGTCCACCTCCGGCTCAGACGAGGTACGTCTTCCCCAACGACCTCGGTCCCGAAGCTGACACGTGCGCGTGTGCCGCAGCGCACTCAGTGTGCCCTGCGGTGCCCCTGTTACGCCAGTGACAGTTCTCTCAGGAAAAGAAATGGAATCTCCCCTTCTAACATCACTGTCCGTATGTTAGACATCACTGTGCGTCGGCGTGTTGGGCGACGGTGCACAACCCGCCCATGTCGCCGAGCGCGGAGCCCGCTCGAAAGGGCGCCCGCTCGTCGGTGAACGGTGCACCCGAGCGTTTCTCCGGGTGGCACGCACGAAACGCTGAGAATGCACCGCCGCTGACCACGCACGCCGTACCGAGAGAGGGTGCCATGAAGGCTCTCCCTAAGTCCCCCCGCCGATTCCGCTTCCGCACCGCGGCCACAATGACCCTCGCCTCAGCCTTTCTGCTGGGGCTGACCGGAACCGCCGCAGCACAGATATCCGGGGTCGACGCGGCGTCCTACCAGCACCCCAACGGGCAGAGCATCAACTGGTCCGCGGTCAAGAACCAGGGCGGGCAGTCCTTTGCCATCGTGAAGGCCACCGAGGGAAACTGCGGCTACGTCAACCCTTACTTCCGCAACGATGCGGTCGGCGTGAAGAACGCCGGGATGTACCTGGGCACCTACCACTACGCGCGCCCCACCGTGCAGGCCGGGGACCGCTACGCCTCTGCGGAGCAGCAGGCCAACTGCTACCTGGACACGATCGGCGACTACGCCAAGGTGGGGCACCTGCCGCCCGCGCTGGACTACGAGGACACCGGCTCCCAGCTCGGCGCGACCGACCTGGTCAACTGGGCGCAGCGCTGGCTGGACACCGTCGAGCGCCGCACCGGCCGGGTGCCCCTGGTCTACGCCGCACGCTGGTACTGGTCGGAGTACCTGAACAACACCACCCAGTTCGCCCGCTACCCGCTGTGGGCCGCGCACTACAACACCTCGATCTCCGCGCCCACCCTCTTCGGCGGCTGGACCTCGTGGAAGATCTGGCAGTACAGCGACACCGGCCGGATCGCCGGCATCAACGCCAACGTCGACATGAACCGCTTCTCCGGCGACGCCAACGCCCTGGCCCGGCTCGCCGGCAGCAGCGGCGGCGGGGCGGCCCCGGTCCCCCCCAAGACCGCCGACCTGCAGGTGACCCTCCAGGCTCCGCTGAACGTGGCCCCGGGGCAGAGCTTCACCGCCACCGTCACCGCGACCAACCACGGGCCCGCCAGCTCGCCGGCCGCGACCGTCAGCGTGATCCCGCTGGGCGCGTTCACCACCACCAGCACCGGTGGCGGCACCGCGGCGGGCCCGAACACCGACCTGACCGTTCCGGCACTGGCCGCGGGCAAGAACAAGACGTTCCCGCTCACCATCACCGCCAACGGCGGGCTCGGTGCGCTCATCGCCATCAGCCTGCCCTCCCCCGCCGACCCCGACTTCTTCAACAACATCGGCTTCGCGCCGGTGCTGTCCTTCTGAGAGGCTCTCCCCATGAGCAGCCATCCCGACCGTGACCCGGACCCGCGCAGTGACGACAGCCCTGAGCTGACGCCAGGACCGGAGGACAAGGGCGGTCACGGCGGGATGGCCACTCGCGAGGTGGAGGCGGAAACCCCGGGCGCACCCCACCGCGACTGACCTGGGCAAACACCCTCTGTAATTTAGTATTGACAGGGCGTAGTTCTTTCCACTATTCTCCCCGTTTTCCCTCGCCGCAGCGCCTGGGTCCGCTACTTTGCTGTCACTGTTGTCAGCAAGGGGGACTCAATGCACAGTGGACAAAAACGGGCCTGGGGGCACCGTGTTCGGAAGATGGTTCCGGCCATGGCGATCGCGGTGGCGGCGGTCACGACCACAGTGGTCGCCCCGCCGGCCGCGGTGGCGGCGCCGATGGTGCCGACGCCCGTCGCCGACCCGTTCTTCGCCGCGCCGGCCAACCTGGCCGCGCTGGCGCCGGGTGAGGTGATCCGGTCTCGACCGGTGACCATCCAGCTCTACAGCTATCCGGTATCCGGCTACCAGCTGGTCTACCGGTCCAACGACAGCCAGCAGAACCCTATCGCCGCAGCGACCACCGTGCTGCTGCCGGCCGACAACGGTCCGCGGCGGGTGGTCTCCTTCCAGGCCATCATCAACTCCATCAGCCCCGACTGCGCGCCGTCCCAGACGCTGCCCACCCGACGGTTCGGCGAGGAGTTCCACCTCGCGCTGCTGCTGCTGCTGGGCTACACCGTGACGGTCCCCGACCACGAGGGACCCAACGCCGCCTACGGCGCGGGGCGTCTCTCCGGGCAGGTGGTCCTCGACGGTGCCCGGGCGGTGCGGGGCTTCACCCCGCTGGGCATCGTCGGGCCCGACACTCCGTTCGGGCTGTGGGGGTACTCCGGCGGCGGACAGGCCACCGCGTGGGCCGCGCAGCTGCACGGCGCCTACGCGCCTGACCTGAACATCGTGGGCAGCGCCGAGGGCGGCGTCTCCTACGACCTCAACGACATCGCCCGCCGCAACGACGGGTCCGGCGCGTCGGGGCTGCTGCTGCGCTCCACCATCGGCCTCGGCCGGGAGTACCCGGATGCCGGCATCGAGGACCTGCTCAACGCCGAGGGGCAGAAGGTGCGGGACCAGCTGGCCACGGCGTGCGGCGACAGCACCAACTGGATCGGCGCGAACCGGCGGATCGACGAGCTCACCGTCACGCCCAACGCACTGGGCACCCCGGGCGTCCAGAATGCACTGGCGGACAACACCCTCGGTGGCAGCCCGCCGAAGTCGCCGGTGCTGATCTACCACGCGTTCATCGACATCCCGGTGCCCACCGAGGGCGCCGACCGGCTCGTCGGGCTGTACTGCGCGCAGGGGGCCGTCGTGGAGTCCCAGCGGATTCCGTGGCCCGACCACGGACTCCTGGCGATCCTGGGCATCCCGAGCGCCTTGGGCTTCCTGGGCGCCCGGTTCGGAGGGGCACCACCGGTCAACGTCTGCTGACCCACCACGCGCAGGGGGCCGGCTCACCCATGGGTGAGCCGGCCCCCTGCGTCGTGCAGGTGCGGACTACATCGCCGCGAGCGGCTCGCTGCCGGACCAGTCGTGGCCCCAGTAGCTGTCGGCGGTGATCTCCTCGCCGGAGTAGGTGCTCTGGTCGACCGTCATGCCCTCGGTGCCGAACTCGATGTCCCAGCCACCGGGTGCCCGCACGTAGAAGGACACCATCTTGTCGTTGGTGTGGCGGCCCAGGGTGGAGGACAGCGAGAACCCGTCCTTGGCCACGCGGTCCAGAGCCTGGCCCACGGCGTCGAGGGTGTCCACCTCCACCATGATGTGGATCAGGCCCGGGTCGCCGGACTTCTGGGTGGGGGCGAGCGCCAGGCTGTGGTGACGCTCGTTGACCCCCAGGAAGCGGACCCGGATGGCGCCGTACTCCGGCGGGGTGGGCAGGCGGAAGGCGCCACGCGGGTAGAAGCCGAGCACCTCGGTGTAGAAGTCGAAGGTGCCGTTGAAGTCCTGCGCCGGCAGCACCACGTGACCCAGGCCCTGCGAGCCGGTGACGAACTTGGCGCCGTAGGGGGTGACGACGGGGCTGTGGTCGAGCACCGCGCCGTGGAAGATCTCGATGGCGGCGCCGGCCGGGTCGGTGAAGGCGATGACCTCCTCGACGCGGCGGGCGTCGGCCTCGGCGAGCGACAGCTGGGTCACCTCGACGCCCGCCTTCTCCAGGCGCTCGCGCACCCGCACCAGCGCGGCGTGGTCACCCACCTCCCAGCCCACGTTGACGACGCCGTCGGACTCAGCCGGGACGACGATGATGCGGGCGGCGCGCTCGTCCATGCGCAGGTACATCGCCTTCTCGTCGGGGCCGCTGCCCTCGGCGAAGCCCAGCACCTTGAAGGCGAAGGTGCGCCAGCGCTCCATGTCGGCGGTCTGGATCTTGACGTAGCCGAGGCCCTTGATGTCGGTCATCGTGTCTCCGTGTCTGTGGTGGAAGGTGCTGGTCAGAGAGAAATCAGATCATGGCGCGCAGCGCGCCCTGCGGCTCCGCGCCGAGCCGGCTCAGGGAGGCGGCGTGGAACACCGTGCTGGGAACGTGGATCGCGTGGTGCTGTCCGGCGTGGGCGTCCCGCCAGAACCGCTGCAGCGGCTTGTCCATCCGCAGGGCGTTGCCGCCACAGCGCGGGTAGATCTGGTCGATGGCGTTGACCGCGGTCCAGGCGGCGCGCACCTGGGTCTGGCGGCCAGCGGCGCGCTCCTCGAAGCCGACGGTCTTGCCGGCGTCGACCTTGTCCCAGATGCGGTCGACGTTGGCCAGCAGGCTGTCCCGGGCAGCGCGGAGGTCCGCAGTGGCCTGGCCGAAGTGGTACAGGGTGTAGGGGTCGTCCTTGATGGCCGTGCCCGAGGCGCCGATGCGGTCGGCCTGGTACTCGTTGGCGTGGTGCAGCAGACCCTCGCAGATGCCGAGCGTGGCCGAGGTGATGCCCAGCGGGAACATGGTGGACCAGGGCATGAGGTACAGCGTCTCGGTGCGTCCGTACTTGCGTGCCGCGGTGCCGTCGCAGACCTCTTCCCACTCCATCACCCGGTAGTCGGGCACGAAGGCGTCCTTGACCACGACGTCCTTGGAGCCGGTGCCGCGCAGGCCCACGACGTCCCAGGAGTCGTCGATGATCTGGTAGTCGGTGCGCGGGATGATCACGTGCAGCATCTTCGGCGGCATGACCATGCTGCCGTCGGGGTTGCAGGCGAAGGCACCGAGAAAGGCCCAGTCGCAGTGGTCGGTGCCTGAGGAGAACTGCCAGCGGCCGGAGAACTGGTAGCCGCCGTCCACCGGCACGCAGGTGCCGCCGGGCATGTACGGCGAGGCCATCCAGGTGTTCTCGTCCTCGCCCCAGATCTCCTGCTGCACCTTGGGGTCGGCGTAGGCCAGCTGCCACGGGTGCACACCGACGATGCCGTTCACCCAGCCCGCGGAGGGGTTGATGGAGGCGGTGCGCATCACCGTCTCGGCGAACTCCCGCGGGTGCACCTCCAGGCCGCCGAACTCCTTGGGCTGGAGCATGCGGATGGAGCCGGCGTCCTTCATCTTCTTCGCGGAGTCGTCGGCCAGGCGACCGATGCGCTCAGCCTCCTCGCCCTCGACGAAGAGGGCATCCGCGTGCTCGTTGATGCGGGCGAGAACCTCGTAGCTCATGCAGTCGTCCTTCTGGGGGTGTCCGTGCCGGATGCTGCCGGAAGGTGCCGGCTCGCGCGCGGCGTGAAGGCTGGCGCGGCGCCCGGCGCCAGGGCGCGGTCCCGGACGACGTCGTCGGTGACGTGCATCAGTTCCTCCGCGGGGCCGCTCACGACGGCACTGGACAGTGCGTCTCGGCCATCGTGGCCCTGTGGGAGGTGAGGTAGCCGGCTCGTCCCGTTCAGCGGGAGCGGCGCGGCGGACGGCCCGCACCCTCGGCGGGGCAGGCTGTGCGTGGGGCAGGTCGGACTTGAACCGACGGCTGGCGGATTATGAGTCCGCTGCTCTAACCAGCTGAGCTACTGCCCCAGGTAGTGGACGGCTGGACGAGCCAGCCCTGAGCACACTAGCTGGGGACTGGCTCTGGAGTGGTGGCTCCCCCGACTGGACTCGAACCAGTAACCTGCCGATTAACAGTCGGCTGCTCTGCCAATTGAGCTACAGGGGACCGCAGTGCGCCGCTCCGGTGCTGCGTGGGGCGACGGGTTGAAACCTTAGCGCACGCCCCAGGGGGCCTCGCACCGGGCCAGGTTACCTCCGCCCGCGGTGCCCTGTACGACGCCGTACGGCAAGATGGACCGGGGCAGACGCACCGAGCGAGAGGGACCACCGACGATGATCGGGTATGTGATCGTGGCCGCGACCGGATACGTCATGGGCACCAAGGCCGGGCGCGAGCGCTACGAGCTGATCAACCGCAACTACCAGCGGATCGCCAACAGCCCCACCACGCGCAAGCTGGCCGTCATCGCGCGCGACGTGGCGCGGGACAAGCTGCTGGTGGCGCTGGACGCCCCGTCGACCAGGCAGCTGGAGCCGCTGGACGCCGACGGCACGGTGTACGTGGAGAAGCAGCGCGGCGCCGCGCGCACCACCACCGGTCCCACCCAGCCCTAGCGCGGCAGCTGCTCCGCCACCGAGGCGGCGATGTCGGCCACCACCTCGGCATCGGTGCCCCGGTCGACCCGCACCTGCAGCACCACCCCGTCGCGCCCGGGCACCGCGCGCTGCACGAACCACGCGCCGCCCCCGGGCAGCGCCTTGTGGTGGGTGGAGCGGATGCTCGACGTCACTCGCTGCTGCACCACCTGGGGCAGCTTGCCGGGCCGCTCCAGCGCGTAGCTGTGCCGCTCCGCGTCGGCCAGCAGCACGGCCCGTCCCGCCTGCCCGGTGACCTCGGCGACCACCAGCTCCAGCGCGGCGCCGTCCCAGGTGGCCTTGCTCACCAGGTGCCAGTCCAGCCGGCGCGGGCCGGCATCCCCCGGCACCCACAACCCCAGCCGCGTCGCCACCAGGTGCCCCTCGCGCAGGGGCGCCGCCACCAGCACCTCCTCCTGCGCCTCCAGCGTGCCCACCGAGCCCTCGGGAACCGGGACCCGGTGCAGCAGCCGGTCGAGCAGGCTCACCCCACGCCCTGCTCGCCGTTGGTCTGCTCCAGCAGTCCGCGCCGGTACTGCTCGAGGGCGACCAGGTCGCCGAAGAGGTTGTGGTACTCGTCCGGGTCGTCCGCCGGTGAGATGCGCTGCAGCCGCGACTTCAGCTCGGCCACCTGCTTGCCCACCCAGACCTCCTGCAGCCGCGACAGCACGCTCTGCACGTACCGGGGCTCGTCGGTGGTGGTGATCCGCAGCGGCTCCACCGACAGCTCGGTGAGCAGCGACCGCACGGTGGGCGCGGCCACCTGGTGGGCGACGGCGTCCATCCAGGCCGCGCCACCCAGCCCGGCGGCGGTGCCGCCGGCGGCGCCGATCGCGGCGTGCAGGGCCACGTAGGCGGGGTGGTCGAAGGTCTCCGGGGGCAGCGAGTCGAACACCGGCCCGGCCACGGCGGGCAGCTGCAGCGCGGCCTTGAGCGCCTCGCGCTGCACCCACAACCGCGGGTCGGCCGGGTTGGGCCGAGCCGGCCCCTCCGGTGCGGCCACGGCCTCCACGGCGCGCGTGCGGCGCGGGCGCACCGGCCGCTCCCCCGCGCTCTCCCGCACCCGGCGCAGCACGTCGGCGGTCTCGTCCCAGCCGATCCAGCCGGCGAGCTGGCGGGCGTACTCGTCGCGCAGCGCCACGTCCTTGATGCGGGCCACCACCGGCGCGGTGCGGCGCAGCGCCTCCACCCGGCCCTCGGCGGTCTCCAGGTCGTGCTCGGCCAGCAGCGCCTTGACGGCGAAGGCGAACATCGGGGTCCGCCGGGCCACCAGGTCACGCACCGCGGCGTCGCCAGAGGCCTGCCGCAGCTCGCACGGGTCCTGTCCGGCCGGGGCCACCGCGATGAACGTCTGGGCAGCGAACTTCTGGTCGCTGTCGAAGGCCTTGAGCGCCGCGGCCTGTCCGGCCTTGTCGCCGTCGAAGGTGTAGATCACCTCGCCGCGAAAGTAGGAGTCGTCCATCAGCAGCCGGCGCAGCACCCCCATGTGCTCCTCGCCGAAGGCGGTGCCGCAGGTGGCCACCGCGGTGGTCACCCCAGCCAGGTGCATGGCCATCACGTCGGTGTAGCCCTCCACGATGACCACCTGGTGGCGCTTGGCGATCTCCCGCTTGGCCAGGTCCAGCCCGAAGAGCACCTGTGACTTCTTGTAGAGCATGGTGTCGGAGGTGTTGACGTACTTCGCCTCGAGGGTGTCGTCGTCGTAGAGCTTGCGGGCGCCGAAGCCAATGACGTCGCCGCCGAGGTTGCGCAGCGGCCACAGCAGCCGGCGGCGGAAGCGGTCGATCGGGCCGCGCTTGCCCTCGAAGGCCAGGCCCGCCTCGATGAGCTCCTTGGCCTCGAAGCCCTTGTTCAGCAGGTGCTTGGTGAGGGTGTCCCAGCCGCCGGGCGCGTAGCCGCAGCCGAAGGTCAGCCACGCCGCGGCGTCGAAGTTGCGCTCCACGAGGTAGGCGCGGGCGGCCTCGGCGTCGGGCTCGCGCAGCCGGGCGGCGTAGAACTCCTGCGCCGCGGCGTTGGCCGCCACCAGCCGGGCCCGGGTACCGCGGTCGCGGTGCACGGTGGTGCCGCCGCCCTCGTAGGTGATCTTGTAGCCCACCCGGTCGGCCAGGCGCTCCACCGTCTCCACGAAGCTGAGGTGCTCCACGTTCTGGATGAAGCTGATGGCGTCACCGCCCTCGCCGCAGCCGAAGCAGTGGTAGGTGCCGTGCTCGGGCCGGACGTTGAACGAGGGGCTCTTCTCGTCGTGGAAGGGGCACAGGCCCTTCAGCGAGCCGCTGCCCGCAGGCTTGAGCGCCACGTAGTCGCCGACGATCTCGTCGATGCGGGTGCGCTCACGAATCTCCGCGATGTCACGTTCGGGGATTCGGCCAGCCACGCCCTGGAGTCTAGGACCCGGCACCAGCGAGGGGCGACCACCTCCGCCTCGCTCAGGCACACTGCCCTGGTGAGCGTCACACCTGACGCGCTGGCCCAGCGCTTCGTCGAGCACCGGCCACACCTGCTGGCGGTCGGCTACCGGCTCACCGGCAGCATCGCCGACGCCGAGGACGCCGTGCAGGAGGCGTGGCTGCGCCTGGCCGGTCTGGGTGCCGACGCTGCGACGGAGATCACCAACCTGCCCGCCTGGCTCACCACCGTGGTCAGCCACCTCTGCCTGGACCGGCTCCGCTCGGCCGCGGCGCGCCGCGAGACCTACCCCGGCCCGTGGCTGCCCGAGCCGGTGGTCACCTCCCTGGACGCCGCGGGCGCCGACCCGCTGGAGCGGCTGGTGCACGACGACGACGTGCGCCTGGCCGTGCTGGTGGTGCTGGACACCCTCAGCCCGGAGCAGCGGGTGGCGTACGTGCTGCACGACGCCTTCGGGGTGCCCTTTGCCGACGTGGCCGCGACGCTGGGCTGCACGGTGGCCGCGGCCCGCCAGCACGCCTCCCGCGGCCGGCGGCGGCTGGCCGAGGCCGGCCCAGCTCCGCGCACCGTGCCCGCCGCCCAGCAGCAGCTGGTGGGCGAGCTCTTTGCGGCGCTGGCCACCGGGGACGTGCCCGCGGTGACCGCGCTGCTGCACCCCGACGTGGCGCTCACCGGCGACGGCGGCGGCCGGGCGCGCACCGCGCTGAAGGTGGTGGTCGGGGCCGAGAAGGTGGCACGGTTCCTGCTCGGCCTGGTGCACAAGTACGGCTACGACCAGGCCCGGGCGGTGCCGGTGCTGGTCAACGGCGAGCTGGGGCTGGTGCTGCCGGCTGACCCAGGCGACGCCGAGCACGCGGCCACCGGCACGCACGTGGTCACCCTGGACGTGCGCGACGGGGTGATCACCGCGATCTACGACGTGGCCAACCCGGACAAGCTGCGCCACCTGCCCGCCTGAGCGCGCCAGCTCACGGCCGCGGCCCTGGGCTGGCGACGGGCACCGCGCACGCCGACCCGCTGGTGAAGCCCTGGTCGGTGATGCCCAGGGCGGCGTTGCCCCGTGCCCGGGCGTTCTCGAGCGCCACCAGGTAGGTGAGCTCCAGCAGCCCGGCGTGGCCCAGCCGGCGGTCCAGCTCGGCCACCTGCTCGTCGGTGACAGTGACCGGCAGCGCCGTCATGGCCCCGGCGTAGTCCAGCGCCAGCCGCTCGGTGTCGGTGTACAGCGGCGAGGTGGCGTAGTCGTCGAGGTGGCGCAGCCGGTCGGCGTCCAGCCCGCGGTGCAGGGCGAGCATCGCGCCGAAGTCGACGCACCACGAGCAGCCCACCACCGTGGCGGTGCGGTGCTGGACCAGCTCGCGCAGGCTCGGCTCCAGCACGGTGGCCGCCCGCTCCACCGCCGTCTCGTGGACCGCGGAGGCCAGCATCAGTCGTCGGTGGTGCCCGGCCACCGCCACCGGCTCGGGCACCGCCCCGAAGCGCCGGCGGGCGTAGGCGTGCACCACCCGGTTGAGCAGTCCGGCACCACGGCTGGGCACAGCAGGAACACGAGGCACGGTCGTCATCTCCTCCGGCTGGGCCCACCCGGTGTGGGCCGCACACCCTCCCGACGAGGCGGTGCACCCGGACGTGACACCGGCACCCCACTTCCGCTGTTGTGTGATGTGGCTCACTGGCATGATCGGCCCATGCGCGGACTGATGCAGGACTACCCGCTCACCATCGACTCCCTCTTCCGGCGGGCGGAGACGCTCTACCCGGACCGGGAGCTGGTCAGCGCCGGCCCGGCGCCGGTCCGCACCACCTACGGGCAGTGGGCCGAGCGCACCCGACGGGTCGGCGGGATGCTGGACACCCTGGGCCTGAGCCCGGACGCCCGGGTGGGCACCTTCGCGTGGAACTCCACCCGCCACCTGGAGCTGTACTTCGCCGCCCCGTGCACCGGGCGCGTGCTGCACACCCTGAACATCCGGCTGTTTCCCGAGCAGCTCACCTACGTGGCCGACCACGCCGGGGACGAGGTGGTGTTCGTGGACCGCTCGCTGCTGACTCTGCTGGCACCGCTGCTGAACTCCATCCCGTCGGTCACCAACGTGGTGGTGATGGACGACGGCGCTGGCCCCGACGCGGCGGACGTGGTGATCACCACCGCCGAGGTGCACGACTACGAGGACCTATTGAGCCAGTGCGACCCGGTGGACTTCCACGTCGACGACGAGCTGCAGGCCGCCGCCATGTGCTACACCAGCGGCACCACCGGCAACCCCAAGGGCGTCGTCTACTCCCACCGGTCCACCTGGCTGCACTCGATGTCGATGATGACCACCGCCGCGATGGCGGTGGCCGAGAGCGACGTCATCCTGCCGGTGGTGCCGATGTTCCACGCCAACGCCTGGGGCCTGGCGCACGCCGCGCCGATGGCCGGGGCGTCGCTGGTGCTGCCCGGTGCGGACCTGTCGCCGCAGTCGCTGCTGCAGCTGATGATCGACGAGCGGGTGACCCTCGCCGCCGGGGTGCCCACCATCTGGGCGGGCATGCGGCCCCTGCTCGCCGACGTCACGCTGCCCGCGCTGCGCGCCGTGCTGTGCGGCGGCTCGGCGGTGCCCGAGGCGCTCGCCGAGCTCTACCGCACCACCCTGGGCGTGCCGGTGCTGCAGGCCTGGGGCATGACCGAGACCCACCCGGTGGCCAGCGTCGGGCACGTCCCGCACCGCCAGCACCAGGCCGGCGACGCCGCCCAGGCCGCCCTGCGGGCCCGCCAGGGCACCCCGGTGCCCGGCGTGGAGCTGCGCATCGTGGAGCCGGGCGCCACCACCCCGCTGCCCTGGGACGACGTCACCAGCGGGGAGCTGCAGGTGCGGGGGCCGTGGGCGGCGGCCGGCTACCACCGCCCCGACCCGGGGGTGGAGCTGATGACCGCGGACGGGTGGATGCGCACCGGCGACGTGGCCTGCGTGGACGCCTTCGGCAACGTGCGCGTGGTGGACCGCACCAAGGACCTGGTGAAGTCCGGCGGCGAGTGGATCAGCTCGGTGGAGCTGGAGAACCACCTGATGGCGCACCCCGGCGTGGCCGAGGCGGCGGTGATCGGCATCGCCCACCCCAAGTGGGACGAGCGCCCGCTGGCCTGCGTGGTGCGCTCGGACGGCTCCAGCGTCACCGCCGAGGAGCTGCTGGAGCACCTGGGCCCGCGGGTGGCCCGGTGGTGGCTGCCCGACGCCATCGAGTTCATCGACGAGGTGCCCAAGACCAGTGTCGGCAAGTTCTCCAAGAAGGACCTGCGCACGGAGTTCGCCGACTACCAGCTGCCCGACTGAGCGGCCTCAGGAGCTGAGCAGGCCGCCCTCGCGCAGCATCCGCTCCAGCCGAGCCTCGGTGCACGAGGCGATCTGGTCCAGCACCACCCGGCGGCGGGCGGCGTCGTCGGCGGCGTGGCGCCAGTGGTCGGCGAACATCGGGTCCAGCGCCGGCTCCCCCGCCGCCAGCAGCAGCTGCACCGCCGCGTGCACCCACTCCCGCTGCCGGTTCTGCTCGGCCAGGCGCACCGGGTCGCTCATCACGTACCGCAGCGCCATCGCCTTGAGCACCGCCACCTCTCCGGCCACCACCGGCGGCACCGACAGGTCGGCCGCGTAGCGGGTGAGTGCACCGTCGCCCGCCACCGTCCGCGTCCCGGTGACCGCGGCGGAGGCGAAGCGGCCCACCAGCTCGCTGGTGAGCCGCTTGAGCGACACCGAGGCGGTGAGCGAGCCGTCGTAGGGCCACACCGCGGCCACCACCGGCAGGTGCGCCAGTCCCGCAGCCGCCTCGATCAGCACCCCCTCGTCGGCCTCGCGGACGTAGCGCCGCGCCAGCTGGGCCAGCACCCGCTGCTCGCTGGGCACGCCCAGGGCCCGCAGGTCGATGCGGCCGGCGATGATGCCGTCCTCCACGTCGTGCACCGAGTAGGCGACGTCGTCGGCCCAGTCCATCACCTGGGCCTCCAGGCACCGGCGGCCCTGCGGCGCTCCCTCGCGCACCCAGGCCAGCGCCTCGGCGTCGTCGTCGTAGGCGCCGTACTTCACCTCCCCGTCCCGGCGCAACCACGGGTACTTGATGGCGGCGTCCAGGGCGGCACGGGTGAGGTTGAGCCCGGCGCTGCGGCCGGTCTCGTCGAGCACCTTGGGCTCCAGGCGGGTGAGGATGCGCAGGTTCTGGGCGTTGCCCTCGAAGCCGCCGCAGCTGGTGGCCGCCTCGTTGAGGGCCTGCTCCCCGTTGTGGCCGTACGGCGGGTGGCCGATGTCGTGGGCGAGCCCGGCAGCGTCCACCACGTCGGGGTCACAGCCCAGCTCCAGGGCGATGCCCCGGCCGATCTGGGCCACCTCCAGCGAGTGGGTCAGCCGGGTGCGCGGGGTGTCGCCGTCGCGCGGACCGACCACCTGCGTCTTGTCGGCCAGGCGGCGCAGCGCGGCGGAGTGCAGCACCCGGGCCCGGTCGCGGGCGAAGTCCGAGCGCGAGCCCGGGGCGGCGCCGGACAGCGCGGCCTGCTTGGGGGCCTCCAGCACCCGGCGGGCCACCGAGTGCTCGTCGTAGGCCGGCACGGCGGCTGCCACGACTACCAGTTCGCCGTGGTCTCGAACAGCGTGGTGGGCGCGTCGGTGAGCCGGTAGTACAGCAGCGCCCCCGTCTCGCGCATGATGCCCTGGAACTGGCTCTCCCTGGTGAGCACCGACGGGCCCTGCCGGGTGGGCGAGGACTGCGCGTGCAGGCCCTCGTTCTCGGCCATCGCCAAGGTGCGGGCGGAGTGCCAGGGGTCGCTGACCACCACCACCCTGCTGAGGTTGTCCGCCCGCATCAGCTCCGCCACCGCCTTGATGCTGCCCAGCGTGTCGGCGCCGTCCTCCACCGCCGCGATGGCGCTGGCCGGCACCCCGGCGTCGACCAGGTAGCGGCGTCCGGAGGCGGCCTCGGTGAACTCGTCGCCGGGCTGCTTGCCGCCCACGGTGATCACCAGCGGCGCCACCCCCTCGGCGTAGAGCGCCCTGGCGTGCTCCAGGCGGGCGGCGAAGACCGCGGACGGGGTGCCGTCGTACTGGGCGGCCCCCAGCACGAGCAGCGCGTCGGCCGGCGTGCGGTCGTCGTCGCGGGCCACCTGCCACACCCGCAGCGCGGTGCCACACACCAGCACGACAGCCATGACGAGGGTGCCCACCACCAGGCGCACGGCCCAGGCCCCCAGTGCACTTCGGCGTCGCATGCTCACGCCTTGATCCTGCCAGTGGTTGCGGAGAGGGCTCTGGGAGCGCGCCCAGAACGGACCGAGATGATCTCGGCCACCACCGACACCGCGGTCTCCGCCGGGGTGCGCGCACCGAGGTCCAGGCCCACCGGCCCGTGGATGCGGGCCAGCTCCTCCTCGGTGGCGCCGGCCCCCAGCAGCCGCTCGCGGCGCGCGGCCTGGGCGTGCCGCGAGCCCAGCGCCCCGGCGAAGCCGGGCCCCCGCGCGGTGCGCAGCAGGGCGCCGTCGAAGGCTGGGTCGTGGTCGAGCACCACCACGGCGTCGGCCGCGGTGAGCCCGGCCACCGTCTGCTCGGTCTCGGCCACCCCGGTGCGCACCAGCACGTCCCAGTCCAGCAGCCGAGCCTGGGCGCCGAGGGCGTCGGCCAGCGCTCCCCCACCCACCAGCACCAGCCGGCTGCGCGGCACCAGCACGTCCACCAGCGCCTGCCCGCCGTCGGTCAGCTCGACGGTCTCGGTGCAGCTGCGGCCGAGGCGCAGCAGCCCGCGCACCGCAGCCAGCGCCGGCTCGGGGTCGTCCAGCTCGGTGCTGACCTGCTCGGCGTCGCGACCGGCGGTGACCACCAGCCCGGCCGGCGCGGACAACAGCGCGACCGGGGAGCCGGCGAGGAAGCCGTCTGCCACCAGCTCGGCGGCCGCGTCCGGGAGCAGGTGGGCGTGCAGGGTGGCCCGTCCCGCGCAGGCCAGCCCGCTGCGCGCGGCGTTGCTCTCGTCCACGGCGACCTCAGCCTGGCGCGCGACGCCGTCGGCGAGCACCTGGGCCGCCAGCCCCCGGGCCTGCTCGTCGGCCGCTCCGGACAGCAGGCTGCCGTGCAGCTCCGCGCCGTCGCTGAGCAGCAGCTGGGTGGGCGCGGTGGCGCCGAAGCCGTGCACCTCGCTCACCCGCACCACGCACACCGGGGTGTCGTTCAGCCGCCAGCGGGTGAGGGCAGCGCCCAGGTCCACGAGTTCAGCCATGCCTCCATCGTGCCCTACCCGCGCACCAACCCTGTTGCCCGGCAACGGCGTCCTGCCGGCCTGCAGGGCTGCGCGCAAACCCCCGCTCCGCCAGGCGTGGCGCGCCTAGAATCCGCCCATGCATCCTCTGGCCGCGATCGCGCGCGCAATCGGCACCAAGCCGTGGTTGATGAAGATCGAGCCGGCCATCCCGCGGGTGGAGCGGTGGCTGGCCCGGCTCACCCACGGCCGGATCACCCTGTTGCGCCTGGCCGGCCTGCCGGGGGTGCGGATCACCGTGCCGGGCCGCACCAGCGGCAAGCCGCGCACCACCAACCTGCTCTGCGTGCCCCACGGCGACTCGTTCATCGTCAACGGCTCCAACTGGGGCCGGCCCCAGCACCCGGCGTGGACGGCGAACCTGATGGCCGCCGACACCGCGGAGGTGTTCTTCGAGGGCGACACCTTCACCTGCCAGGTGCGCCAGGTCACCGGCGAGGAGCGTGCCAGGCTGTGGCCGCTGATGCTGCAGGTGTGGCCCGGGTACCGGATGGAGCACGAGATGTCCGGCCGGGAGTCGCGGGTGTTCGTGCTCACGCCGGTCGCAGCCAGCGCCGCTGCCTGAGCAGCGCGGGCCGCGACCGGAGGTGAGTCAGGGCGTCAGCAGCCGATGAGCCGTGCGGCCAGGTAGTTCTCCACCTGGTCCAGCGCCACCCGCTCCTGCGCCATGGAGTCCCGCTCGCGCACGGTGACGGCCTGGTCGTCGAGGGTGTCGAAGTCCACGGTCAGGCAGAACGGCGTGCCGATCTCGTCCTGGCGGCGGTAGCGGCGGCCGATGGCTCCGGCGTCGTCGAACTCCACGTTCCAGTGCTCGCGCAGCTTCGCGGCCAGCTCCTTGGCCTTGGGCGTCAGGTCGGCGTTGCGGCTCAGCGGCAGCACGGCGGCCTTCACCGGCGCCAGCCGGCGGTCCAGCCGCAGCACCACGCGCTTGTCCACCCCGCCCTTGGCGTTGGGCGCCTCGTCCTCGGTGTAGGCGTCCAGCAGGAAGGCCATCATGGCCCGGCCCACGCCGGCTGCCGGCTCGATGACGTAGGGGGTGTAGCGGGTGCCGGTGGCCTGCTCGAAGTAGTCCAGCGAGGTGCCGGAGGCCTCGGAGTGGGTGCGCAGGTCGAAGTCGGTGCGGTTGGCCACCCCCTCGAGCTCGCCCCACTCGCTGCCGCCGAAGCGGAAGCGGTACTCGATGTCGGCGGTGCGGGTGGAGTAGTGCGACAGCTTCTCCTTGGGGTGCTCGAAGAGCCGCAGGTTGTCCGGGTTGATGCCCAGGTCGGTGTACCAGCGAGTGCGCTCCTCCAGCCAGTACTCGTGCCACTCCGCGTCGGTGCCGGGCTCGACGAAGAACTCCATCTCCATCTGCTCGAACTCGCGGGTGCGGAAGATGAAGTTGCCTGGGGTGATCTCGTTGCGGAAGCTCTTGCCGATCTGGCCGATGCCGAACGGCGGCTTGCGCCGCGACGCCGTGAGCACGTTGGCGAAGTTCACGAAGATGCCCTGCGCGGTCTCTGGGCGCAGGTAGTGCAGGCCCTCCTCGGAGTCCACCGGGCCGAGGAAGGTCTTGAGCAGGCCGGAGAAGGCGCGTGGCTCGGTCCACTCGCCGCGGGTGCCGCAGCTGGCGCAGACGATGTCGGCCAGGCCGTTCTCCGGCTCGCGGCCCTTCTTCTCGGTGTACTCCTCCACGAGGTGGTCCTCGCGGTAGCGCTTGTGGCACTGCAGGCACTCCACCAGCGGGTCGGAGAAGGTGGCCACGTGGCCGGAGGCCTCCCAGACCTGGCGGGGCAGGATCACCGAGGAGTCGATGCCCACCACGTCGTCGCGGCGGGTGACCATGGACCGCCACCACTGGCGCTTGATGTTCTCCTTCAGCTCCACCCCCAGCGGCCCGTAGTCCCAGGCCGAGCGGGTGCCGCCGTAGATCTCCCCGCTGGGGAACACGAAGCCCCGTCGCTTGCAGAGGCTGACGACGGTATCGATGGGGGACGACTTGGCAGCCACTGAGATGAGCTCCATACAGGTATCGACGACGACGCGGTTGAACCCCAGACTATCCGGCGCACCAGGCGCACCTGTCCGGCTCCCCACCCGGTTTGTCGGCGCTCACTACGATGGGGGTCCACTCGTGATTTCACGACATCGGAGGCATTGGTGACCATCGAGGCAGAAGCGGTGCGGCACGCCGCCCACCGCACGCCGGTGGCCGCGGTGCCGCCCAAGGAGATCCTCGCCGGCGCGGGCGACCTGCTGCGCGCCCTGGCCGCCCCCGTGCGCATCGCCATCGTGCTGCAGCTGCGGGAGTCGCCGCGCTCGGTGCACGAGCTGGTGGAGGCGCTCGCGTTCTCCCAGCCCCTGGTCAGCCAGCACCTGCGGGTGCTCAAGGCGGCGGGCGTGGTGCACGGGGAGCGTGCCGGTCGCGAGGTGGTCTACAGCCTGGTGGACGAGCACCTGTCGCACATCGTGATCGACGCCGTCGCGCACGCCGAGGAGGACTGAGTGGCCGAGTCGACCAGGGGCGGCACCCGTGCGGCGGAGGTCCGCTCGCCCGAGGTGGGGGTGCGCGCCACCAAGCAGCGCAGCGCCATCTCCAGCCTGCTTGACGCCACCGAGGAGTTCCGCTCCGCCCAGGACCTGCACGAGCAGCTGCGCCGCCGCGGCGAGGGCATCGGGCTGACCACGGTGTACCGGACGCTGCAGAGCCTGGCCGACGCCGGCTCGGTGGACGTGCTGCGCAACGACAACGGCGAGGCGGTCTACCGCCGCTGCTCCTCCGGGCACCACCACCACCTGGTCTGCCGGCACTGCGGCGCCACCGTGGAGGTGGAGGGCCCGGTGGTGGAGCGCTGGGCGCAGACGGTGGCCACCGAGCACGGGTTCAGCGACGTCAGCCACACCGTCGAGGTCTTCGGCACCTGCCGGGCCTGCGCAGAGTCCCCGGACGCCGCGGGCTAGCAGCGCCCCGAGGAGACCCCGACCTAGCTGGCGGCCAGCACCTCGGTGCGCGCGTGCGAGGCGGCGGAGAGCACCAGCAGCAGCAGCGTGGCCAGGGCTTCGGTGTCCAGCCCCGCGGCCGGGAAGGCGTAGCGCAGGGTCACGTCGGCGCGGTCGCCGTCGTCGAGCAGCCCCAGCGCACCGAACTGCACGTTGGCACCGGCCCGGGCCACCGCCGCGTCCAGCACCGCACTGCGGTCGAGGTCCCACGCGATGACGCAGGTGACCGACAGCACCACCAGCCCCTCGGCCAGCTCGATGGCCTGCGCCGCGCAGGGCACCTCCCCGTGCGCGAAGGCCAGTGCTCCGCTGGGGTCGACCGCCACGTCCACGTACCGCTCCAGGGCGGTGCGGGCCTCGGCGAGCAGCTCAGGGGCGGTGCTCACTGCGCGACTCCCGTCGCGGCGCTCACTGCGCGACTCCCGTCGCGGTGCTCACTGCGGCTCCTGTGGCGCCCGCTCGGGCACCCCGCCGAAGCGTCGGTCGCGGGAGGCGTACTCCACGCACGCCGCCCACAGGTCGCGGCGGTCGAAGTCCGGGAACAGGGTGTGCTGAAAGACCATCTCCGCGTACGCCGACTGCCACAGCAGGAAGTTGGAGGTGCGCAGCTCGCCGGAGGGCCGCAGGAACAGGTCCACGTCGGGCATGTCCGGCTCGTCGAGGTGGCGGGCGAGCATCTTCTCGTCCACCTTCTCCGGGTTGATCTCCCCGGCGGCGACCCGGCGGGCGATCTCCCGGGCGGCGTCGGCGATCTCCGCCCGCCCGCCGTAGTTCACGCACATGGTCAGGGTGAGCACGGAGTTGCCCGCGGTGAGCTGCTCGGCGGTCTCCAGCTCGTTGATCACGCTGCGCCACAACCGAGGCCGCCGACCGGCCCAGCGCACCCGCACGCCCATCTCGTTCATCTCGTCGCGGCGCCGGCGGATGACGTCGCGGTTGAAGCCCATCAGGAAGCGCACCTCCTCGGGGCTGCGCTTCCAGTTCTCGGTGGAGAAGGCGTACACCGACAACCACTCCACGCCCAGCTCGATGGCACCGCTCACCACGTCCATCAGCACGGCCTCGCCGCGCTCGTGCCCGGCGGTGCGGGGCAGCCCGCGCTCCTGGGCCCAGCGGCCGTTTCCGTCCATCACCAGGGCGACGTGGCGGGGCACCAGCTCCGGCTGCAGCAGCGGGGGCAGGGCGCCGGAGGGGTGCGGATCTGGCGGACGGACCGTCCGCTCAGACGCGGTGCGCAGACGTCGGCGTGGGATCACGGTGCCCATCCTGCCGGAGGGTGTCTGGGGTGTCGGTCTCCGGACCGGCCACCGGGGCGGGCGCGTGGTGCGGACGGCTGCGCTCGATCAGCGGCAGGGTGCGCAGCTGGCGCTCCAGGTGCCACTGCAGGTGCGCGGCCACCAGCCCGCTGGCCTGGCGGCGGACGCTGCTGGTGACGTCCTCGGTGGTCGACCACTGCCCGTGCAGCAGGGCCAGCATCAGCTCGATCACCTCGGGGCTCGGGGTGGCCGAGCCGGCCGGGCGGCAGTGCACGCAGACCGCACCGCCGGCGGCCACGTGGAAGGCCCGGTGTGGTCCGGGGGCTGCGCAGCGCGCGCACTCCGCCAGCGCCGGTGCCCAGCCCGCGAACGCCATGGCCCGCAGCAGGAAGGCGTCGAGCACCAGCTCCGGAGCACGGTCACCGGCGGCCAGCGCGCGCAGGGCGCCGACGGTGAGCAGGTGCAGCCGCAGCACCGGCGTGCGCTCCTCGCTGGCCAGCCGCTCCGCGGTCTCCAGCACGGCGCAGCCGGTGGTGTAGCGGGTGTAGTCGGCGGCCAGCGGGCTGCTGAAGGCGTCCAGGGTCTGCACCTGGGTGATGATGTCGAGGTTGCGGCCGGGGTAGAGCTGCACGTCGATGTGCTCGAAGGGCTCCAGACGGGCGCCGAACTTCGACCGGGTGCGGCGGATGCCCTTGGCCACCCCGCGGACCACGCCGTGCTGGCGGGTGAGCAGGGTGATGATGCGGTCGGCCTCCCCCAGCTTGTGCTGCCGGAGCACCACCGCGTTGTCTCGGTAGAGCCTCACGCTGCCATCGTCGCACTCCGGCCGTCGCGCTTCACCATCGCTAGACCTGCAGCCCGGTGAACGGCGCCCACGGCAGGTTGCGCACCACGAACCAGGTCAGCGTGACCACCAGCGCCACCCTGGGCGCCCAGCTGACGTGCTGCCAGGAGCGCACCAGGTGGCCACGGCGCAGGCTCAGCACCCAGGCGCCCCACGCCCACACCATCATTGCCACCGCCACCAGGGCGACAGCGTTGTACCGCAGCGCACCCGTGACGTCACCGTGCAACAGCGTGTAGACCATCCGCATGCCGCCGCAGCCGGGGCAGGTGAGGCCCAGCAGCGCGTTGGTCGGGCACACCGGCAGCACGCCACCCGGCGTGGTGGGGTCGGCAAGCCACAGCAGTGCGCACCCGGCCGCGGCGGCCGCCGCCGCACCGGCCGGCGCGAGCCAGCGGGAGCGGTCGGCCGGCGGGGCCGAGAACGGGTGCGCGGTGCTCACGGCATTGCCTCCGGTGGTGCTGCGACTGACCGGACCAATCTAGCGAGCGGCCCCGACAGCGTTGGTGCCGTCGACGCGCTGCCTAGCTGCTGGTGTCGGTGTCCAGCTCAAAGCTGGCGAAACCGGCGGCGATCCCGATGACGTACAACACCAGGAACCCAACGGTGGTGCAGGCCGCGTAGATGGCGAACTTCTTGGCCTGGTCGGCCGACGCCCGGGCGGCGTCGTGCTGGCCCTGCGCCCACAGCGAGCTGACCTGGGTCGCCTTGACGATCGAGACGACGCCCAGCGGCAGGCAGCAGAACACGGTGGACAGGATCGCCCACACCAGGTGGTTGTCCGGCGCCGCCATCGGCGCCCCGTACCCGCCCTGGCCGGAGCCGCCCTGACCGTAGCCACCCTGGTCATAGCCACCCTGGCCGTAGCCGGGCTGGCCCTGCCCGTGCTGCTCCTTGTCCCAGCCTGAGCCCGGTCCGTTGGACGTGGTCATCGCTTCCCCCCCAGCGCGCGGTGGTCGCCCTCGGCGACCGGTCACCGAAAGTTACTGTGCCGCAACGTCGGTGGCAACCCCCGGGGTCAGTACCGCTGCGGGCTGAAGTACGCCTTGGCGGCGGGTCGGTACATGAGCACGATGGCCGCGACCACGACCACCGCGGACACCAGGTTGACCACCGCGGCCAGGCCCGAGCCCTGGCTCAGGCTGAACACCGAGGACAGCACCCCGACGACGCCGAGCACCGTGAGCACGATGCGCGCCCAGTTGCGCCCGGCCCGCATCTTGAACACGAACAGCAGCTGCAGGGCCAGGATGATCAGCCCGATCACCGCGATCGACACCACGGTGGCGTTGACGACGGCGTCCACGTCAGCCGGTGCACTGCCCTCCGCGATCAGGTCCTGCTTGAGCTTGTCCCGGTCGGTGGCCAGCAGCCCGACGACGGTGCCGATCAGCCCGATCACGATGCTGGCCAGCCAGAGCTTCCACGCCTTGTCCACGTCGGCGGGCACGGTGCGGGGCTGCTGCCCGGGGTCGTTGCTGCCCGGCATCGGCCCGAGGTTGCCGGGGCCACCCGGGTAGGCAGGGGTGCCGGAGGGATGCTGCGGGCCGTCGGTCATGAGGGTCTCCAGGGGACGCAGGGAAAGGAGGACACCCCGAAACTACCCAGGAGAACCGGACATCGGGCCCAACGACGTCCCACGGCGTGGCTAGAACCCCAGCTTGCCCATCTGCTTGGGGTCGCGCTGCCAGTCCTTGGCCAGCTTGACGTGCAGGTCGAGGTAGATGCGGACACCAAACATGTTCTCGATCTGCTGGCGGGCCTCGGTGCCCACGTCGCGCAGCCGCGAGCCGCCCTTGCCGATGACGATGGACTTCTGGCTCTGGCGCTCCACGTACAGCAGCGCCCGCAGGTCCCACAGGTCCTTGCTGCCCTCGCGCGGGGCGAACTCGTCGATCACCACGGCCAGGCTGTGCGGCAGCTCGTCGCCGAGGCCTTCCAGCGCGGCCTCGCGGATCAGCTCGGCCATCATCTTCTGGTCGGACTCGTCGGTGATCTCGTCCTCGGGGTAGAGCTTGGGCCCCTCGGGCAGGTGCGCGGCCAGCACGTCGGCCAGCACGTTCACCTGCTCGTCCTTGACCGCGGAGACCGGTACCACCTCGGCCTCCTCGCCCAGCAGCGCCGACACCGCCATCAGCTGCTGCATCACCTGCTGCCGGCCCACCTTGTCGATCTTGGTGACCACGCCGACCACCGGCACCCGCGGGGCGACGTGGCGCAGCTGCTGCAGGATCCAGCGGTCGCCGGGGCCGATCTTCTCGTCGGCGGGGATGCACAGCCCGATGACGTCGACCTCGGAGTAGGTGTCCTTGACCAGGTCGTTGAGCCGCTGGCCGAGCAGCGTGCGCGGGCGGTGCAGCCCCGGGGTGTCCACCAGCACCAGCTGCGCCTCGGGGCGGTGGATGATGCCGCGGATGGTGTGCCGGGTGGTCTGCGGCCGGCTGGAGGTGATGGCCACCTTGGTGCCCACCAGAGCGTTGGTGAGGGTGGACTTGCCGGTGTTGGGCCGGCCCACCAGGCAGGCGAAGCCCGACCGGTGCGGCGCCACGGACTGCTCGGTGTCAGGCACCGGTGACCTCCTGGACGGTGCCGGTGCGGTCGGCGCGCAGCAGCAGCGCCTTCGGCGACAGGTCGCGCACCGCCTGGGCGCCGTCGGGGTCGAGCACGTCGGCGCCGGTGACCACCGCGGCCGCCTCCAGCCCGTCCACCCCGCTGGCCACCGCGGCGGCGACCGCGGCCTGCAGGGCGGTCAGCGACAGCGACGGCAGCGCCACGGTGGACGCGGCGTAGGTGCGCCCGTCGGTGTCGCGCACGGCGGCACCCTCGGCGGCACCGGTGCGGCCCATCGAGGAGCGGGCCAGCGTCACCAGCTTGGCGTCGTCGGGGTCGATCGGGCCGTGCTCAGCCACCGTAGGGGCTCCTGTCCTCTGCTGACGTCAGCTCCGGGGTTCGGTCGGAGCCGTCTGACCTGTCTGGGTGTAGTCGATCTGGGTGGTGCTCGCCGCCGTCGTCCGGCTGGTCGCGGCGCACCACGACGGTGCCCACCCGCACCCGCCCACGGATCTCCGGGCCGGCCTCCGCGCGCAGCACCAGCCCGTGGGTGGTGACCTCGGAGCCGGGCAGCGGCACGCGGCCGAGCACCTGCCCGAGCAGCCCGCCCACCGACTCCACGTCCTCGGCGGGCAGCTCGATGCCGAACACCTCGCCCAGGTCCTCCACCGACAGCCGCGCGGAGACCCGCACCGCACCGTCGTCGAGGTACTCCACCGGGGGGCGCTCGTCGGTGTCGTACTCGTCGGCGATCTCCCCGACGATCTCCTCCAGGATGTCCTCGATGGTGATCAGCCCGGCGACGCCGCCGTACTCGTCCACCAGGATGGCCATGTGGTGGCGGCCCAGCTGCATGTCGCTGAGCAGCTCGTCCACCGTCTTGGAGTCGGGGACGAACACCGCCTCGCGCATCAGCTCGCGCACCGGCTCGCCGCGCTCGCCATCGCGCAGGGTGAACGAGCGCTGCACCAGGTCCTTGAGGAAGACGATGCCGAGCACGTCGTCGGGGCCCTCGCCCACCACCGGGATGCGGGAGTGGCCGCTGCGCACGGCCAGGGACATGGCCTGGCGCATGGTCTTGTCCTGCTCGATCCAGATCATGTCCGTGCGCGGGACCATCACCTCGCGGGCGATGGTGTCGCCGAGGTCGAAGACGGACTGGATCATCCGTCGCTCCCCCGCGTCCACCACGCCACCCTGCTGCGCCATGTCCACGAGCTCGCGCAGCTCCACCTCGGAGGAGAACGGGCCCTGGCGGAAGCCGCGGCCGGGGGTGATGGCGTTGCCGACCAGGATCAGCAGCTTGCTCAACGGGTCGAGCACCGTGCCGAAGATCTTCAGCGGGGCCGCGGCCACCAGGCCGATGCGGTAGGCGTGCTGGCGGCCCAGGGTGCGGGGGCCGACGCCGATCACCACGTAGCTGACCACGGCCATCACCGCGGCGGCGATGAGCACGGCGAGGGCGGTGGACACCCAGCTGGCCACCGCGACGGCCACCAGCACGGTGGCGGTGGCCTCGCAGGCCACCCGCAGCAGCACCAGCAGGTTGACGTAGCGCGGGCGGTCGCCGACCACCTCGAGCAGCTTGGGGGCACCGGGGCGCTCGTTGCGGGCCAGCTCGGCCACCTGCGCGTGCGAGACGGTGCTCAGGGCGGCGTCCAGCGCGGCGAAGAGGCCGGCGAGCGGGACGAGCACGATGGCGGCGAGGAGCATGGCAAGCGATCCGCTCACCGGGCGCGGCCTCCATCGTCGTCCAGCCCCACGGTGCCCAGCAGCCGCTGGTCGGCGGCGTCGAGCACCGCTTGCCGGGCCGCGCGCCGGCGGTCGGTGTGGAAGTCGGCCAGCAGGCGGTCCTGCAGGCCGAACATCTCGCGCTTCTCCTCGGGCTCGGCGTGGTCGTAGCCCAGCAGGTGCAGCACCCCGTGCACGGTGAGCATCCGCAGCTCCTCGGCCAGGGTCTTGCCGGCCTGCTCCGCCTGGTCGGCGGCGAAAGCCGGGCAGAGCACGATGTCACCGAGCATGGACGGGCCAGGGTCGGCCGCGTCGGGCCGACCGCCGGGGCGCATCTCGTCCATCGGGAAGGACATCACGTCGGTGGGGCCGGGCAGGTCCATCCACTGCTCGTGCAGGGTGGCCATGGAGGCGTTGTCCACCAGCACCATGGACAGCTCGGCGGCGGGATGCACCTGCATGCGCTCCAGCGCGAAGCCGGCGACGGCGACCAGGTCGGCCTCGTCCACCTCGACGCCGGACTCGTTGGCGATCTCGATGCTCATCGGCGGGTCCCGCGTCGCTGGCCGCCGCTGCGGTGCGCCGGGGTGTGGCCGACCGACTCCGGTCGGGTCTCCGCCTCGAAGCGCTCGTAGGCGTCGACGATGTCGGACACCAGGCGGTGGCGGACCACGTCGTTGCTGGTCAGCGTGGAGAAGTGCACGTCGTCCACGCCGTCGAGGATCTCCCGGACCACCCGCAGCCCCGAGGACGCCCCACCGGGCAGGTCGACCTGGGTGACGTCGCCGGTGACCACGATCTTGGATCCGAAGCCGAGCCGGGTGAGGAACATCTTCATCTGCTCGGCCGTGGTGTTCTGCGCCTCGTCCAAGATGATGAACGCGTCGTTGAGCGTGCGCCCGCGCATGTAGGCCAGCGGAGCGACCTCGATGGTGCCCGCCTCCATCAGCTTGGGGATGGCCTCGCGGTCCATCATGTCGTGCAGCGCGTCGTAGAGCGGGCGCAGGTACGGGTCGATCTTCTCGTTCAGCGTGCCCGGCAGGAAGCCCAGCCGCTCCCCCGCCTCCACCGCGGGACGGGTGAGGATGATGCGGCTGACCTGCTTGCTCTGCAGGGCGTGCACCGCCTTGGCCATGGCCAGGTAGGTCTTGCCGGTGCCGGCGGGGCCGATGCCGAAGACGATGGTGTGGGTGTCGATGGCGTCGACGTAGTGCTTCTGGTTCAGCGTCTTGGGCCGGATGGTCTTGCCGCGGCGCGAGAGGATGTCCAGGCTGAGCACCTCGGCGGGCGAGGCGGCCGTGTTGGCCTCCAGCATGCCCACCGTCCGGCGCACGCCGTCCGAGGTCAGCTCGGGGTTGCGCAGGGCCATGGCCACGAGCTCGGTGACCGCGCGCTCGGCGAAAGCCACGTCGGCGGGCTCGCCCAGCAGGCGCACCTCGTTGCCACGGACGTGGACGTCCGCGGCGAGCAGCTCCTCGAGCACCCGCAGGTTGCGGTCGGCGGAACCGAGAAAGGGCAGAACACCAGCGTCAGGGATGACGATGGTGCTGGTCACAGGATCCATTACCTCCTCATTCTATCCGGCTGTCCCGATGGTGACGGGGTGTCCACGCACCGGTGACCGGAAAGGGCAAGCCTACGGCGCGGACGGCGCGATCTCGCGCTGCCCTTGGGACAACAGCCCGCAGGCCGCGCGTGTTCCGGCCCACCCGGGCGAGCCCGCCTAGGCGAACCGGCAAGCCTGGCTAGGCGAACGGGCGAGCCAGCCAGCGCGGGGTGAGCACACCCAGTGCGCCCAGGGCGACCGCGGCAGCGGTGGAGGTGCGCAGCACGGTGGGACCCAGGTGCACCGCGACCGCACCCTGCGCGGTGAGCACGGCCAGCTCGTCGTCGGCGATGCCGCCCTCGGGGCCGACCACCAGCAGCACCCGCGGTCCGTCCAGCACCAGGTCGGCCATCGGCGCCTGCGCCGACTCGTGCAGCACCAGGGCGTGCCCACCCTCGGCCACCGTCCGCGCCACCAGCTCGGCCACCTCGGTGGTGCTGTGCAGCGGCGCCACCTCGGGCACGTGGGCCCGGCGGGACTGCTTGGCGGCCTGGGTTGCGGTGCTCTGCCAGCGCTGCACCCCCTTGTCGGCCTTGGGCCCCTGCCAGCGGGCCACGCAGCGCGCGGCCTGCCAGGGCACCACCGCGTCCACCCCGGCCTCGGTGGCCAGCTCCACGGCGAGATCGGAGCGCTCGCCCTTGGGCAGCGCCTGCACCACCGTCACCTGCGGCACCGCGGGCGCCACGTCCTGGCGCGCCTGCACGGCCAGCTCCAGGCGGTCGCGGCCCACGGTGGTGACGGTGCAGTCAGCCACCCCGCCGCGGCCGTCGGTGAGCAGCACCCGCTCCCCCGACCGCAACCGCCGGACCGTGGCCGCGTGACGGCCCTCGGCGCCATCGAGCACCGCAGTGGCCCCGGCCGGCGGGAGCGGGGCCAGGTGGAAGACCGGGGGCGCCACCTAGCGGCCGCTGAAGGTTTCCCGCAGCCGGGAGAACAGGCCGCCGCTCTGCTTGGAGCCGGCGGTGACCACCTCGGACTGGTCCCGGGTGCGCAGGTCGGCGAACTGGCGCAGCAGGTCGGCCTGCTTGTGGTCGAGCTTGCTGGGCACCACCACGTCCAGGTGCACGTGCACGTCGCCGCGCACCCCGCTGCGCAGCCGGGGCATGCCGTGCCCGCGCAGGGTGGTGATCGTGCCGGGCTGGGTGCCGGGCTCCACCGCGATCTCGGCGTGGCCGTCGATGGTGTCCAGGCCCACCTTGGTGCCCAGTGCCGCGTCCGTCATCGGGATGCGGATGGTGCAGTGCAGGTCGTCTCCGTCCCGGACGAAGGTCTCGTGCGGCTTCTCCACCACCTCCACGTAGAGGTCGCCGGCGGGGCCGCCGCCGGGGCCGACCTCGCCCTGCCCGGAGAGGCGGATGCGCATGCCCTCGGCCACGCCGGCGGGCACCTTGACGGTGATGTCGCGGCGGGAGCGCACCCGGCCGTCGCCTGCGCACTGCTGGCAGGGGTCGGGGATGGTCTCGCCGGTGCCGCGGCAGGTGGGGCACACCCGTGCGGTGACCACCCGGCCCAGGAACGACTGCTGCACCGACTGCACCTCGCCGGCGCCGCCACAGGTGTCGCAGCGCACCGGGCTGGTGCCGGCCGCGGTGCCTGCGCCGTGGCAGGTGGTGCAGAGCACGGCGGTGTCCACGCTGATGTCGCGCTGCACCCCGCTGGCGCACTCGGCCAGGGTGAGCTCCACCCGCAGCAGGGCGTCGGAGCCGGGCTGCACGCGGCTGCGCGGCCCACGACCGCCGCCGCCCTGGCCGCCGCCGAAGAAGGCGTCCATGATGTCGCCGAAGCCGAAGCCCTGGCCGCCGAAGCCACCGGCGCCGTTGCCGCCGCCCCCGCTCTCCAGCGGGTCGCCGCCGAGGTCCACCACCTGACGCTTGGCCGGGTCGGAGAGCACCTCGTAGGCGGTGGTCACCTCACGGAAGCGGGCCTGCGCGGCCTCGTCGGGGTTGACGTCGGGGTGCAGCTCCCGGGCCAGCTTGCGGTAGGCGCGCTTGATCTCGTCGGCACTCGCCTTGGTGCCGACGCCGAGCGTTCCGTAGTAGTCCCGTGCCACGTGTCCCTCTAGTCCTTACTGGTAGGTCTGGTCTGTCTCTCAGCCGCGGGTGTGCAGCCTGCCGGACGCCCTGGGGGCGCGCTCCGGTGGTGGGGGTCAACGACCGGCGAGCACCTCGCCGACGTAGCGGGCCACCGCGCTCACCGAGGCGATGGTGGCCGGGTAGTCCATCCGCGTCGGTCCCACCACGCCCATGCCTCCGAGCACGGTTCCGGCGGCACCGTAGCCGATGGACACCGTGGAGGTGGCGCGCATCTGCTCGGCCTCGTTCTCCCGGCCGATGCGCACCGTCACCGTCTCCGGGCGCTTGGCGGCGGCCAGCAGCTTGAGCACCACCACCTGCTCCTCCAGCGCCTCGAGCACGGCCCGCAGCTCGCCGGGGAAGGGGGTGAAGTCGGCGGAGCTGGTGAGGTTGGCGGTGCCGCCCACCACCATGCGCTCCTCGTGGTGCTCCACCAGGGTCTCGATGAGCACCGTGGAGGTGCGCAGCACCACGTCCTTGAGGTCGGCGGGCACCTTCTCGTTCAGCTCGGAGACCGCCACGGAGGCGTCCGCCAGGCGCTTGCCCTCCAGCGCCTCGCCCAGCAGCTGGCGCAGCCGGCCCACGCCGTCCTCGTCGAGGACGTCTCCGAGCTCGACGATGCGCTGGTCCACCCGGCCGGAGTCGGTGATGAGCACCAGCAGCAGGCGCGCCGGGGTGAGCGAGACCACCTCGATGTGGCGCACCGAGGACACCGACAGCGTGGGGTACTGCACCACCGCCACCTGGCGGGTGAGCTGGGCCAGCAGCCGCACGCCCCGGCGGAGCACGTCGTCGAGGTCGACGCCGGTCTCCAGGAACCCCTGGATGGCCCGGCGCTCGGCCGACGACAGCGGCTTGACCGAGTCGATGGCGTCCACGAACTGGCGGTAGCCCTTGTCGGTGGGGATGCGTCCGGCACTGGTGTGCGGACGCACCAGGTAGCCGTCGTCCTCCAGCGCCGCCATGTCGTTGCGCACGGTCGCGCTGGACACCCCCAGGTTGTGCCGCTCGACCAGCGTCTTGGAGCCGACCGGCTCCTGGGTGGACACGTAGTCGGCGACAATGGCGCGAAGCACCGCAAAACGACGGTCATCGGTGTTGGACATCGGTCGTCACCTCCGGTTTCGCAGGGGGCACCACTGTCGAGCCCCAGCGGGGCTGCATCCCCGCCATTCTAGGCGTTGCGCCCGCTATGCCCTGCTCAGCACTCGCCAGCCCCGGAGCTATTCCCCCACCAGCACCCGACGGATCACCGCGTCGGCCAGCAGCCGGCCGCGCGGGGTGAGCACCAGGTGCGTGCCCTCGTCGGTGAGCAGCCCGTCGTCCACCACCCGCTTGGCGGCGGCCAGCTCGTCCGGGCTCAGCTCCGCCACCGGCAGCCCGGTGCGCAGCCGCGCGGTGAGCATCACCCGCTCGGTGTGCTGCTCCTCGGCGGTGAGCAGCTCGCGCCCAGCCGCCGGGGAGGAGCCCTCGCCCAGCAGGGTGGCGTAGCGCGCCGGCGCCTTGACGTTCCACCAGCGCACCCCGCCGACGTGGCTGTGCGCCCCGGGGCCGGCGCCCCACCAGTCGCCGCCGTCCCAGTAGCCCAGGTTGTGCCGGCAGCGGGCGTCGTCGGTGCGCGCCCAGTTGGACACCTCGTACCAGTGCAGCCCGGCCGCACGCAGCCCCGCGTCCAGCTGCTCGTAGCGGTCGGCGAGCACGTCGTCGTCGGGCATGGGCAGCTCGCCGCGGCGCACCCGCCGGGCCATGGCGGTGCCGTCCTCCACGATTAGCGCGTAGGCGGAGACGTGGTCCACCCCGGCGTCGAGCACCGCCTGCAGCGAGCCCGCGAGGTCGGCGTCGGTCTCGCCGGGGGTGCCGTAGATGAGGTCGAGGTTGACGTGGTCGAAGCCGGCCGCGCGGGCCTCGCGGGCAGCGGCCACCGGCCGACCCGGGGTGTGCGTGCGGTCCAGCACCCGCAGCACGTGGGCGGCGGCGGACTGCATGCCCAGCGACACCCGGGTGTACCCGGCGCGGCGCAGGCCGTCGAAGAACTGCGGGGACGTCGACTCCGGGTTGGACTCGGTGCTCACCTCGGCGCCGGCGGAGAGCCCGAAGCTGGCGCGCACGGCGTCGAGCACCTCGGTGAGGCCCTCGGCGCCGAGCAGCGACGGGGTGCCACCGCCGACGAAGACGGTGTCGGCGGTGGGCGGGGTGCCGAGCACCCGGGCGGCCAGGTCCAGCTCGCGGCGCAGTCCCTCCAGCCACGACTGCGGCGACGCCGCGCTGCCCAGCTCGGCCGGGGTGTAGGTGTTGAAGTCGCAGTAGCCGCAGCGGGTGGCGCAGAAGGGGACGTGCACGTACACCCCGAACGGGCGGGTGCCCAGCCCCTGCAGCGCGGCCGCGGGCAGCGCTCCGTCGGTGGGTGCGGGATCGCCGACGAGGGGGGTGCTGGCCATGCCCCCATTCTCCCCCGCCTGCGCAGTGGTCCAGGTCATGGTGCTCCGATGCGGACAGCGGAGAGTGACGTGGCAGACTGTGACACATGACTGGTGCAGGTGTGCGACTCGTGGCGCGGCGCCACGTCGACCTGCAGCGAGTCGCCAGCGCGCTCTGCCGCTGCTCCTCACTCTCACGCCCCTGATCCAGCTCACCCAGCGGCGTCGGACGTGCCGTGTGGGTGCAGCCCTGCGTCGTGCTCCGGTGCCTGAGATCTCCGGAGGACCTTTCCCCGATGACGACCACCACGGACCGCGCGGTGCCCGCTCGACCGCGCAAGAAGTCCGAGGGCCAGTGGGCCAAGGGTTACCGCGAGCCGCTCAACCAGAACGAGCGGACCAAGAAGGACGACGACGCGCTGAACGTCCGGGCGCGCATCGAGAACATCTACGCCAAGCAGGGCTTCGACAGCATCGACGGCGGTGACCTGCGCGGACGCTTCCGCTGGTGGGGGCTGTACACCCAGCGCGCCGAGGGCCTGGACGCCACGTTCACCGGCATGGACGACGAGGAGCAGCTGGACGCGCGCTACTTCATGCTGCGCATCCGCACCGACGGCGCCCGCCTGAGCACCGAGCAGCTGCGGGTCATCGCCGGCATCTCCACCGAGTTCGCCCGGGACACCGCCGACCTCACCGACCGCGAGAACGTGCAGCTGCACTGGGTGCGCATCGAGGACGTGCCGGAGATCTGGCGCCGGCTGGAGCAGGTGGGCCTGAAGACCACCGAGGCGTGCGGGGACTGCCCGCGTGCCTTCCTCGGCTCGCCGCTGGCCGGCGTGGCCGCCGACGAGGTCATCGACGCCACCCCCGCCATCGAGGAGACGGTGCGCCGCTACGTCGGCGACCCGCGCTTCTCCAACCTGCCGCGCAAGTTCAAGACGGCCATCTCCGGGCTGCAGGACGTCGCCCACGAGGTCAACGACGTCTCCTTCGTCGGCGTGAACCACCCCGAGCACGGCCCCGGCTTCGACCTCTGGGTCGGTGGCGGGCTGTCCACCAACCCGATGGTGGCCCAGCGCCTGGGCGCCTGGGTGCCCATCGACGAGGTGCCCGACGTGTGGGAGGGCGTGGTCTCGGTGTTCCGCGACTACGGCTACCGCCGGCTGCGCTCGCGGGCCCGCATCAAGTTCCTCATCAAGGACTGGGGCGCGGCGGAGTTCCGCCGCGTGCTGGAGGAGGAGTACCTCAAGCGTCCGCTGCTGGACGGTCCGGCGCCGGCGCCTCAGGTCGGCATCCGCGACCACATGGGCGTGCAGCGCCAGCGCGACGGCCGCAACGCCGTGGGCGTCGCCCCGGTCGCCGGCCGGGTCAGCGGCACCAAGCTCGCCGCCGTCGCCGACGCCATGGACCGGGCGGGCACCAACCGGGTGTGCATCACCGCCTACCAGAAGCTGGTCTTCCTCGACGTCGCCGACGACACCCTCGAGACCTTCGTGGCCGACCTGGACGCCCTGGAGCTGCCCGCCCGTGGCTCGTCCTGGCGGCGCAACGTGATGGCCTGCTCCGGCCTGGAGTTCTGCAAGCTCGCGTTCACCGAGACCCGGGTGCGGGCGCAGACGCTGGTGCCGGACCTGGAGCAGCGCCTGGCCGACCTGGAGCACGAGCTGGACACCCAGGTGACGGTGAACATCAACGGCTGCCCCAACTCCTGCGCCCGCGTGCAGGTGGCCGACATCGGCTTCAAGGGCATCCTGCTCACCGACGACGACGGCCAGCCGGTGGACGGCTTCCAGGTGCACCTCGGTGGTGGCCTGGGCGCCGACGCCGGCTTCGGCAAGAAGCTGCGCGGGCACAAGATCACCACCCACGAGCTCGGCGAGTACGTCGAGCGCGTGGTGCGCAGCTACGCCAAGCAGCGCGAGCACGGTGAGCGCTTCGCGCAGTGGGTCACCCGGGCCGAGGAGTCCGACCTGCGATGAGCAGGGCCGTCGGGAACACGCCCAGCCCACGTGCTGTTCCCTTCTACTGTCCCTACTGCGGTGACGAGGACCTCCGTCCGGACGCCGCCGACGGGGTGGCCCTGCCGCACGGCACCTGGCGGTGCGGGGCGTGCCAGCTGATGTTCGCGCTGAAGCGGCTCGCCACCAGTCCGGTTCGAACGGAAGATGAGGTGACCGAGTGAGCGTCTCCACCGATCTCGACCTTCGTGCGGTGGCCGAGCGTGGCGCGGCCGACCTGGACGGGGCCAGCGCGGCCGACGTCCTGCAGTGGACCGCCGACACCTTCGGCGACCGCTTCATCGTGGCCTCCAACATGCAGGACGCGGTGCTGGTGCACCTGGCCGTGCAGGCCCGCCCCGGCGTGGAGGTGCTGTTCCTGGACACCGGCTACCACTTCGCCGAGACCATGGGCACCCGCGACGCGGTGGAGCAGGTCTACGGCGTGCGCATCGTCAACGCCAAGGCCGAGCTCAGCGTGCCGGAGCAGGACGAGGTGCACGGCAAGAACCTCTTCGCCAGCGCGCCGGACCGCTGCTGCGCCATGCGCAAGGTGGCCCCGCTGAAGAAGACCCTGGCCGGCTACGACGCCTGGGTCACCGGCGTGCGCCGGGTGGAGGCCCCCACCCGGGCCAACGCCCCGCTGATCTCCTTTGACGAGGCCTTCGGCCTGGTCAAGGTCAACCCGATCGCAGCGTGGTCCGACGAGGACATGCAGCACTACATCGAGGAGCACTCCATCTTGGTCAACCCGCTGGTCGACGCCGGCTACCCCTCCATCGGCTGCGAGCCGTGCACGGTCAAGCCGCTGCCGGGTGCGGATCCGCGCAGCGGCCGCTGGGCCGGGCGCGCCAAGATCGAGTGCGGGCTGCACCAGTGAGCGCCGCCACGGTACAGACCCCCACTCCGGGCTTCGTCACCCCGATGTCCACCCTGGACGCCCTGGAGTCGGAGGCGATCCACATCTTCCGCGAGGTGGCCGGGGAGTTCGAGCGCCCGGTGATCCTGTTCTCCGGCGGCAAGGACTCCACCCTGCTGCTGCACCTGGCGATCAAGGCGTTCTGGCCCGCCCCGGTGCCCTTCGCGCTGCTGCACGTGGACACCGGCCACAACCTGCAGGAGGTGCTGGACTTCCGCGACATGGTGGTGGCCAAGCACAACCTGCGGCTGCACGTGGCCAAGGTGCAGGACTACCTCGACGACGGCCGGCTGCAGGAGCGCCCGGACGGCATCCGCAACCCGCTGCAGACGGTGCCGCTGCTCGACGGCATCGCCGAGGGCAAGTTCGACGCGGTGTTCGGCGGTGCCCGCCGGGACGAGGAGCGCGCCCGCGCCAAGGAGCGCATCTTCAGCCTGCGCAACGCCTTCGGCCAGTGGGACCCCAAGCGCCAGCGGCCCGAGCTGTGGAACCTCTACAACGGCCGCCACGCCCCGGGTGAGCACGTGCGGGTGTTCCCGCTGAGCAACTGGACCGAGCTGGACGTGTGGCGCTACATCGCCCAGGAGAAGGTCGAGCTGCCCAGCATCTACTACGCCCACCAGCGCGAGGTGTTCCTGCGCGACGGCATGTGGCTCACCGAGGGCCCGTGGTTCAGCGCGCGCGAGGACGAGGAGGTGCGCACCCTGTCGGTGCGCTACCGCACCGTCGGCGACGGGTCCTGCACCGGCGCGGTGGAGTCCACCGCCGCCGACGTGCAGGCCGTGCTGGACGAGGTGGCCGCCTCCCGCGTGACCGAGCGGGGCGCCACCCGTGCCGACGACCGCGTCTCCTCCGCCGCCATGGAGGACCGCAAGCGAGAGGGCTACTTCTGATGAGCACCACCCAGCTCCTGCGCCTGGCCACGGCCGGCAGCGTGGACGACGGCAAGTCCACCCTCGTGGGGCGGCTGCTCTACGACACCAAGTCGGTGCTCGCCGACCAGATCGACGCCGTCACCCGCGCGTCGGTGGACAAGGGGCTGACCACCCCGGACCTGTCGCTGCTGGTGGACGGGCTGCGCGCCGAGCGCGAGCAGGGCATCACCATCGACGTGGCCTACCGCTACTTCGCCACGCCCGCGCGGTCGTTCGTGTTGGCCGACACCCCCGGCCACGTGCAGTACACCCGCAACACCGTCTCCGGCGCCTCCACCGCGCAGCTGGTGATCCTGCTGGTGGACGCACGCAAGGGCGTGATCTCCCAGACTCGCCGCCACGCGGCCGTGCTGGCGCTGCTGGGCGTGCCGCGGCTGCTGCTGGCGGTCAACAAGATCGACCTGGTGGCCGACGCCGCCACGGTGTACGCCGAGATCTCCGCCGAGTTCACCGCCCTCACCCGGGCGCTGGGCTGGTCCGAGGACGCGGTGCAGACCATCCCGGTCTCGGCGCTCAACGGCGACAACGTGGTCAACCGCTCCGAGCACACCCCCTACTACGACGGGCCCACCCTGATCGAGCACCTGGAGCAGGTGCCGGTGGACGCCGAGCCGCACCGGGTGGGCCTGCGGATGCCGGTGCAGTACGTGATCCGGCCCCGAACCGCGGAGCACCCCGACTACCGCGGCTTCGCCGGCCAGGTCGCCGCCGGCACCGTCTCCCCCGGCGACGAGGTGGTCGTGCTGCCCTCGGGAGTGCGCACCACCGTGCTGCGCGTGGACACCCCGGACGGCGAGCTGGCCACTGCCGAGGTCGGGCGCAGCGTCACGCTGGTGCTGGCCGAGGAGGTCGACGCCTCCCGCGGTGACCTCATCGCCTCCCCCGCCGACGCCCCGGTCCCGGTCTCCGAGCTGGAGGCGACGGTGTGCTGGCTGGCCGAGGCGCCGCTGCGCCCGGGAGCACGGCTGCTGATCAAGCACGGCACCCGCACCACCCAGGCCATAGCCTCGACCATCGTGGAGCGCTTCGACGAGCAGGCGCTGTCCGCGGTGCCCACCCCGGACACCCTGGCGCTGAACGAGATCGGCCGCGTCAGCATCCGCACCGCGGAGCCGCTGGCGGTGGACGACTACGCGCTGAACCGGCGCACCGGCAGCTTCCTGCTCATCGACCCCGTCCAGGGCAACACCCTGGCCGCGGGCCTGGTGGGCGACGCGCTGTCCAAGGTCGAGCTGAACGCCACCCTGGTCTAACACCGCCCTGGTCTGACCCGCCCTGGTCTGACCTGCCCCGGTGATCCGCTCGGGGCAGGCGTCCTGGCGCACCCGTCGTAGGGTCACCACCATGACGTCTGCCGCCACCGAGCTGGTGCACCTGGAGATCGCGGCGGGGGTGGCCACCCTCACCCTGGACTCCCCCGCCAACCGCAACGCGCTGTCCACCCAGCTGCGCGAGGAGCTGCTCCGCCACCTGCGCGACTGCGCGCAGGACACCGAGGTGCGGGTGCTGGTGCTCACCCACACCGGCACCGTGTTCTGCTCCGGGATGGACCTGCGCGAGGCCGAGGGTGCCGCCCCTGACGAGCAGGGCGTCAACGAGTTCCCGGAGATCCTGCAGACCATCTGGCAGCACCCCAAGCCGGTGATCGCGCGGGTGGCCGGGACCGCCCGGGCCGGCGGCATCGGCATCATCGCCGCCTGCGACCTGGCGGTGGCCGGGGCCTCCACCACGTTCGCGTTCAGCGAGGTGCGCATCGGGGTGGTGCCCGCGGTCATCTCCGTCACCGTGCTGCCCCGGGTGCAGCCCCGCGCCGCCCAGGAGCTGTTCCTCACCGGGGAGACCTTCGACGCCGAGCGGGCCGCGCAGATCGGGCTGCTCACCGCCGCGGTGCCCGACGACGACCTCGACGCGGCCGTCGCCCGCTACGTCGCCGCGCTGGCCAAGGGCGGACCCCGGGCGCTGGCCGCCACCAAGGTGATGCTTAGCGCCCGCAACGGCCACATGGCCGAGGAGTTCAGCGAGAAGTCCACGCTGTCAGCGTCCTTCTTCGCCTCCGAGGAGGCCCAGGAGGGCATGGCCGCCTTCGGCGAGAAGCGCCCGCCGGCCTGGGTGCCGAGCGATGGCTGAGGCCGCCACCGTCCGGGTGGACGCCTGGCTGTGGGCGGTCCGCATCACCAAGACCCGCTCGCTGGCCGCGGCGCAGTGCAAGGGCGGGCACGTCCGGGTGAACGGGTCCTCGGCCAAGCCGGCCCAGCTGGTCAAGCCCGGTGACGAGGTACGGGTCCGCGCGGGCGGGCTGGAGCGGATCCTGGTGGTCCGCCGCTGCATCAACAAGCGGGTCAGTGCCACCGTCGCCGCCGAGTGCCTCACCGACAACAGCCCCCCGCCGCCGCCCAAGGAGCTGGCGGCCCCGCCGCTGCAGCGCGACCGCGGCGCGGGGCGGCCGACCAAGCGGGACCGCCGGCTGATCGACCGCCTCCGCGAGCGCGGCTGGCAGCCGCCGGAGGAGTAGGCACTCCCCCGGCGGCCCCACGGCAGCCAAGCGGGCTAGCGGGAGACGAGCAGTCCGCGGCTGCGCAGCACCCGGCGCTCCAGCGGCGCGAAGATCAGCACGTCGATGGCCACCCCGACGATGAGGATCATGATGATCGCCACCACCACCAGGCTCAGGTCGCTCAGCTCGCGGCCCTGGTTGAGCATCTGGCCGAGGCTGCGCCCCAGCGCCGGCGAGTAGGAGATGATCTCCGCCGCCATCAGCGAGCGCCAGGAGAACGCCCACCCCTGCTTGAGGCCCGCGATGAAGCCGGGCAGCGACGCCGGCAGCAGCACGTACCGGATCTGCTGCAGCCAGTTGGCCCCGAGCACCGTGCCCACCCGGGCGTACAGCGGAGGTACCTGGTCGAGCCCGGCCACCAGCCCGTTGGCGATGGACGGCACCGCGCCCAGCACGATGACGAAGTACATCGCTCCCGGGGTGAGGCCGATGAGGATGATCGCCGCGGGCACCCAGGCCACCGACGGCAGGCTCTGCAGCCCGCTGACGATCGGCCCGATGGCGGTGCGCACCAGCGGGACGCGGGCGATGAGCAGCCCCAGCGGTGCACCGATCACCACCGCGATGGCGAAGCCGACGATGCCGCGGCGGACGCTGTTGTACACCGACTCCCAGGCGGCGCCGGAGCTCCACTCCGTCCGGAAGGTCTCCCAGACGTCGGTGGGGGACGGGGTGTTGTAGGCCGCCGAGCCGGTGCGGGTGCTGGCGTAGAGCTGCCAGACGAGCAGCACCAGCGCCACGGCGACCACTGGGGGGAGCACGGAGCGGCGCAGGCGCTGGCCCCAGCCGTGCTTGACGGTCACCTCGGTGGAGAGGGCGTCCAGGCCCGCCTCCACCGATCCTGTGTCAGGTGCCTCGGTTCCCGAGGGCTTGACCGATCCTGGCTCAGCGACGCCCATGGCGGATGATCTCCTCTCGCAGCACGGCGGTGATCTCGGTGGACAGCGCCGCCACGGCGGGCGACTCGATGCGCCGCTCCCCGGTGATGTCGACCTCCCACTGCCGGACCACGCGGCCCGGACGCGAGGACATCAGCACCACGCGCTGGCCCAGCCGGACCGCCTCGCGGACGTTGTGCGTCACGAACACGATGGCCACGCCCGTCGCCCGCCAGATGCGGATCAGCTCGTCGTGCAGCACGTCCCTGGTGATGGCGTCGAGCGCAGCGAACGGCTCGTCCATCAGCAGCACGTCGCGCTGCTGGGCCAGGGCCCGGGCCAGGGCCACCCGCTGGCGCATGCCCCCGGACAGCTCGTGCGGCCGCTTGCCGTAGGCGTCGTCCAGGCGGACCAGGTCGAGCAGCCGCCGGGCCTCCTCCTTGGCCTCGGCCCGGCCCACGCCGCGCAGCTTGAGCGCGAGCTCGACGTTGCGCCCGGCGGTGAGCCAGGGGAACAGCGCCGCGTCCTGGAACATCAGCGCCGCCCCGCTGCCCGCCACCTGCAGCGTGCCGGCGGTGGGCTCGTCCAGCCCCGCCACCAGGTTCAGCAGGGTGGACTTGCCGCAGCCGGACGCCCCGAGCAGCGCCACCAGCTCGCCAGGCTGCACGGTGAGCGAGACGTTCTCCAGCACCGGCAGCGGCGAGCCGCGGAAGCTCTTGCTCACCCCGTCGAGCTGCACGGCGGGGTGGGTGGTGCTGCTCACCGGCGGGACCTCCTGGTGGATCTGCGTGCTCGTCACGTCGGGTGCCTCAGCCCTGTCCGAGGCCGGCGTCGCCCAGCGCGGGCTTGCCCTGCTCGGCGAGCAGCGCGTTGAGCAGGCGCAGGTCGTAGATGCCCGTGAGCTCGCCCTGCTTGGTGGTCCCTGCGGTCACCGCGTCGTCGGCCGACTTCTGCAGGCTGGCCGCCAGCGGGTCGTAGGTGAAGTCCAGGTTGGGCCATGCCCGGTCGATGGTCGGCTGCGTGAGTGGCTTGCCGGTGAGCTCGTCGATCTGGTTGTTGGTGTCCTTCTTGGCCGCCTCGCTGTTGGCCGAGATGAACTCCACCGACTCGAGGTTGGCGGCGAGCAGGTCACGCACCGTGCCCGGGTAGCTGTTGAGGAAGTCGGTGCGCACGATCAGCTGGGTGGTGACGAACTTGCCCTCCGGCCACAGCGTCTTCTCGTCCACCAGCACCTTGGCCCCGGCCTCCAGCACCAGCCGCGAGGACCAGGGCTCGGGCAGCCAGGCGCCGTCGATCTTGCCGTCCCGGAACAGCTGCAGGGTGGTGGCGTTCTCGGTGGGGGTGATGGTCACGTCGCCGCCGGAGCTCACCGAGGTCTTCAGGCCGTTCTCGTCCAGCCACGCGCGCAGGGCGACGTCCTGGGTGTTGCCCAGCTGCGGGGTGGCCAGGGTCTTGCCCTTGAGGTCGGCGACGTTGTTGATGCCCTCGCGGACCACCAGCTGCGCACCCCCGGAGGCCGCCCCGGAGACGATGCGCAGCGCCTCGCCCTTGGTCTGGAGGAAGCCGTTGACCGACGGGCTCGGGCCGATGTAGGTGGCGTCGATGGAGCCCGAGCGCAGCGCCTCGATGGCGGCCGGTCCGGCGTTGAACACCTGGGTGCTGAGCTTGGTCGCGCCCAGGTTCTTGGTGAGGAATCCCTCGCTGAGGCCCACCAGGGCCGGGGCATGGGTGACGTTGGCGAAGAAGCCCAGGCGCAGCTCGGCCGCCTTGGCGGTGGGGTCGGCGGACGGGGCTGAGGCGGCCTCGCCGCTGGAGCCGCAGGCGGCGGTGAGTCCCACCACGGCCAGCAGGGCAGCGGCGACGAGCGCACGGGTTCGGAAGAGCGTCATGACGAAGGGGCTCCAGCTGGGCCAGGGCCGACCGCCCGCAGGACGGGCGGCCGATCACGGGGTGACGGGGTGAGGTGGAGCTAGCGAGCAAGCACAGGTTCGCGCTTGACCAGGTCGACCGGCGGGTGGTCGGGCACGACGGGGCCGCGACCGAGCCAGCAGGTGCCGGCCGCGGCTGCGGCGGCACCGAGGACCAGCACCGGGGTGGGTGCGGAGAGCAGGGCGAGCGCGGAGCCCAGCAGCACACCGGCCACCACTGGTCGGGTGAAGCTGGCCGAGGCCTGCGCCGACAGCCGGGCCCCGACGTAGACGCCGGGCAGCGCGCCGACCAGCAGCGACGCGGTGACACCGAAGTGCACCTCGCCGAAGAGCAGGTGCCCCAGCGCCGCGGCAGCCACCAGCGGGATGGCCTGCACGATGTCGGTGCCCACCAGCTGCGCCGGCCGCAGCCGGGGGTAGGCCAGCAGCAGCATCGCGATGATCAGCGACCCCGCTCCCACCGACGTCATGCCGACGGCGACGCCGCCCACCACGCCGATCGCCACGGTGCGCACCGGCTTGACCACCAGCGGCCCGGTGGCCCCGGGCGTGCCCGCCCGCCGATCGAGCACCAGCCGGGCGATGGTGCAGCCGAACGACCCGACGAGCGCCACCCCGATGGCGATCTTCAGGTAGTGCTGCACGTCCGCGGAGTGCCCGATGCTGCCGATGAGCAGGGAGCCCAGGAAGCCGGCGGGCACCGCGCCCAGTGCCAGCCACCACACCAGCCCGGTCTGCACCGTCTTGCGGCGAAGGTGCACTGCCGCCCCGACGGGCTTCATGACCAGGCTGGTGACGAGGTCGCTGGAGATGGCGGCCAGCGGCTGCACGCCGAAGACCAGGACGAGCAGCGGAGTGAGCAACGCGCCGCCGCCCATTCCGGTGAGGCCGACCAGGAGGCCGACGACGAGACCGGCGAGGGAGAGCGAGGGATCTATGGGCATGCGAGGAGCCTCTGCTGCTCAGCTGGCCGCACGGGCGCAGCAGTCGTTCGAGCGACGGTGCCGCGCGAGCGGCGGGTGGTGCTAGCGAACCGTCGGACAACCGCTGCTGGGCAGGCGCATCAGGTCCACGTGCAGGCGGCGCACCAGCACGGGTCGCGCGGGCAGCGCGACGTTGACAGACCTGGACACCACCTCAGTCTGGCATTGTTGACCGCAAGCGTCAACAAATGGGTGGGGCAAGATCAGGGCATGCAGATCACCGCCAAGTCCGACTACGCGCTGCGCGCCATGTGCGTGCTCGCCGTGGCCGAGGAGGGCGTGGTGGTGAAGGCCGCCGACATCGCCGCAGCGCAGGACATCCCGCCCAACTTCCTGGACGCCATCCTGGTGCAGCTGCGCCGCGGCGGGATGGTGGTCAGCCGTCGTGGTCCCGGCGGCGGGCACCAGCTGGCGCGCCCGGCGTGGGCGATCACCCTGGCGGACGTGGTGCGGGTGATCGACGGCCCGCTCACCCTGATCCACGGGGAGCGTCCGGAGGCGATGTCGCACCCCGCACCGGCGACGCACCTGCAGGACGTGTGGGTGGCGGTGCGCGCGGCGCTGCGCGGGATCATGGAGGAGACGACGCTGCGGCAGGTGGTCACCGGGGACCTGCCCGCACCGGTCACCGCGCTGGGCACTGACCACCGCTCGTGGACGTCGGTGTGGCCGCCACCGGAGACGGACCTGCCCGAGCAGCAGCCCGAGGCGTAGCGGCTACCAGACGCTGACGAGCCAGGCGAGCAGCACCAGCACCAGCAGCGCGACGAGGGCGGCGTTGATACGGGCGGCAGGGCTCAGCCGGAGCTTCTTCACCTGGTCGAGCCTAGTCGTCGCCGTTGCGCGCCCACTCCGGCCCGGGCGGGTCGTCCAGCGTGTCGGTGCGGGTGCCGATCTTGTCCGCCACCAGGCCGCCCACGCGGTCGAGCGCCACCGCCGCGGCGCCGCACAGCGGCAGCGCCACCAGCATCATCACGGTGATCTGCGCCGCGAAGGGCAGCCCGACGACCCAGAGCTCGGCCGCGTCCCACCATCTCGCCAACGTGTTCACCCCAGCAACGGTAGTCGCCCCTCGTTAGGGTGAGCCCCATGTTTGCCGTCTACGCATCCGAGCCCAATCCCGACAACCCCCTCGCGTCCCTGCGCGTGGGCGAGCGGGAGGCCCCCGTCGCTCCGGAGGGCTGGGTGGAGGTCAACGTCCGCGCCGCCAGCATCAACATGCACGACCTGTGGACCCTGCGGGGGGTGGGCATCAAGCCCGACCAGTTCCCGATGACCCTGGGCTGCGACGGCGCCGGCACCCTGGACGACGGCACCGAGGTGGTGCTGCACTCGGTCATCGCCAGCGACGACTGGATGGGCGACGAGACGCTCGACCCCCGACGCACCCTGCTCACCGAGAAGCACCAGGGCACGTTCGCGGACAAGGTCATCGTGCCGCGGCGCAACGTGCTGCCCAAGCCCGCCGACCTGTCCTTCGCCCAGGCCGCCTGCATGGGCACCGCCTGGCTGACCGCCTACCGCATGCTGTTCGTGAAGTCGGGCCTGCGCCCGGGCCAGACCATGCTGGTGCAGGGCGCCTCGGGCGGGGTGTCCACCGCGCTCGTCCAGCTGGGCCGCGCGGCAGGCCTGCGGGTGTGGGTGACCGGACGCAGCGAGGACAAGCGGGCGCTGGCCACCGCGCTGGGTGCGCACGAGACCTTCGAGTCGGGCGCGCGGCTGCCGGAGAAGGTGGACGGCGTGTTCGAGACGGTGGGCAAGGCCACCTGGGGACACTCGGTGCGCTCGCTCAAGCCGGGTGGGGTCATCGTGGTCTCCGGCTCCACCAGCGGCCCGGACGCCGACGCCGAGCTGCAGCGGGTCTTCTTCCTCCAGCTGCGGGTCGTCGGCTCCACCATGGGCACCCGTGACGAGCTGCAGGACCTGCTGGCGTTCTGCGCGCTCACCGGCATCAGCCCGGAGATCGGGCTGGAGCTGCCGATGGAGCAGGCCGAGCAGGGGTTGCGGGCGATGCTCGACGGCGACACCGCGGGAAAGATCGTGCTCACTCGCTAGATCGTGATCCGGCGCACCCGGAGGGCGCACAAGCCCACAGGTGGCTCCTGGTGGGGAAGGATGCAGGAATGTCAGCACCGCCGACACCGCCAGGAACCCCGCCGCCCGGGATGGTGACCTCCCCGGTCCGCAGCCAGTTCCCCCCGATCGCCGACTACGCCTTCCTGTCGGACTGCGAGAACACCTGCCTCATCGCGCCCAACGGGTCGGTGGAGTGGATGTGCCTGCCCCGGCCGGACTCCCCCAGCGTCTTCGGGGCGATCCTCGATCGCGGCGCCGGGCACTTCCGGCTCGGCCCGTACGGGGTGAGCGTCCCGGCCGCGCGCCGCTACCTGCCCGGCAGCCTCATGGTGGAGACCACCTGGCAGACCGAGACGGGCTGGATCATCGTGCGCGACGCGCTGGTGATGGGGCCCTGGCACAACACCGACGAGCGGTCGCGGACGCACAAGCGCACCCCCAGCGACTGGGACGCCGAGCACATCCTGCTGCGGACGGTGCGCTGCGTCAGCGGCACGGTGGAGCTGGAGCTGAGCTGCGAGCCGGCCTACGACTACCACCGCCGGGACCTCACCTGGGAGTACTCCGGCCCGGTGTACGGCGAGGCGGTGGCCCGGTGCACCGAGCCCGCCGACGGCAAGGCCGAGCGGCGCGACACCTTCCCCGACCTCCGGCTGACCACCAACCTGCGCCTGGGCCTGGAGGGCCGCGAGGCCCGCGCCCGGACCCGGCTGCACGAGGGCGACGACGTGTTCGTGGCGCTGTCGTGGTCGGAGCTGCCGGTGCCGCAGGACTACGCCGAGGCCGCGGACAAGATGTGGAAGACCGGCGAGTGCTGGCGGCAGTGGATCGCCGCCGGCAGCTTCCCCGACCACCCGTGGCGCAGCTTCCTGCAGCAGAGCGCGCTGGCGCTGAAGGGACTGACCTACTCCCCCACCGGAGCCCTGCTGGCCGCCTCCACCACCTCGCTTCCGGAGACCGCCGGCGGGGAGCGCAACTGGGACTACCGCTACGCCTGGGTGCGCGACTCCACCTTCGCGCTGTGGGGGCTGTACACCCTGGGCCTGGACCGTGAGGCCAACGACTTCTTCGCCTTCATCGCCGACGTCTCCAGCGCCACCAACGGCTCGCCGCACCCGCTGCAGGTGATGTACGCCGTGGGCGGGGAGCGTGAGCTGGTGGAGAGCGAGCTCGACCACCTGTCCGGCTACGGCGGGGCGCGGCCGGTGCGCATCGGCAACGGCGCGTACAACCAGCGCCAGCACGACATCTGGGGCTCCGTGCTGGACTCGGTGTACCTGCACACCCGCTCCCGCGAGCACGTGCCCGAGCAGCTGTGGCCGCTGCTCAAGGCGCAGGTGGAGCAGGCGATCGAGCACTGGCGCGAGCCCGACCGCGGCATCTGGGAGGTGCGCGGCGAGCCGCAGCACTTCGTCTCGTCCAAGCTGATGTGCTGGGTGGCGCTGGACCGCGGGGTGCGGCTGGCCAAGCTGCACGGCGAGGACTCCTACGCGGAGAAGTGGGCCCGCGTCGCCCAGGAGATCCACGACGACGTCACCACGCACGGGGTGGACGAGCGCGGCGCCTTCGTGCAGCGCTACGGCTCCGACGACCTGGACGCCTCGCTGCTGCTGGTGCCGCTGCTGCGGTTCCTGCCCGCCGACGACCCTCGGGTGCGCACCACGGTGCTGGCCATCGCTGAGGAGCTCACCGAGGACGGGCTGGTGCTGCGGTACAAGACCGACGCCACAGACGACGGCCTGGAGGGCGAGGAGGGCACCTTCACCATCTGCTCGTTCTGGCTGGTGTCGGCGCTGGTGGAGATCGGGGAGCTCAAGCGGGCCCGGCACCTGTGCGAGCGGCTGCTCTCCTACGCCAGCGCGCTGCAGCTCTACGCCGAGGAGATAGACCCCAAGACCGGCCGCCACATGGGCAACTTCCCGCAGGCCTTCACCCACCTGGCGCTGATCAACGCCGTGGTGCACGTGATCCGGGCGGAGCAGGAGGACGGCGGCAGCTTCCAGCCCGCGCACAGCGGACCGTAGCCGCAGCCCTAGTGCAGTCCGGCTGCCACCGCGCGCACCACGTCGGCGGCGGGGATCGCGTGCGCGAGCGAGTGCTGCTCCCCCGCCCACAGCGCGACCGCAGCCTCGTCGCCCGCGGCGGCGGAGGCCGCGCGGATCGGCTGCGACGCCCGGTTGAGGTGCGGGTACAGCGCGGGCGCGCCGTCGGTCAGCTCGTCCAGCAGCGCGTTGCGGATGCCCCGCGCGGGCCGGCCGGAGAACGCCCGCGTCACCGCGGTCGGCCGGTCCGACGCCAGCGCCGCGCGGTGCGGTGCTGCGGTGCCCGCCTCCGGGCAGAGCAGGAACGCCGTGCCCAGCTGGGCCGCCCGTGCCCCGGCCGAGAGCACCTGCGCCACCGCCGCGGCGTCGGCCAGTCCCCCGGCAGCCACCAGCGGCAGGTCGGTCACCGACTGCACCAGCCCCAGCAGCTGGAGCAGCGGCACCTGCTGGTCGGGGTCGTCCAGGGCGGTGGTGAAGCAGCCGCGGTGCCCGCCCGCCTCCGGCCCCTGCACCACCAGTGCGTCCAGGCCCGACTCCGCCGCCAGCCGCGCCTCGGCGCGGCTCGTCACCGTCGTCCACACCTCGGTGCCCAGCGCGTGCAGCTCCTGCACCACCTCCCGCGGCGGCGCGCCGAAGTGGAAGGTGACCAGCGATACCGGGTGCGCCACCAGCCAGTCGATCTTGGCCCGCCAGTGGTCGTCGTCCCACGCCGCCTCGCCGCGGCGCACGCCGTAGCGCTGCGCCCACGTCTCCAGCGTGGCCAGGTGCCGGTCCAGGGCCGCCCGCCCGTCCGCGTCCAGGGTGGGCTCGGCGGTGGGCAGGAAGAGGTTCACCCCGAACACGCCGTTCGCACCGATGGCGGGACGCAGCGCCTGCACCCGATCGCCCATCGCGTCCACCGACAGGTTGGCCCCAGCCAGCACGCCGAGGCCGCCGGCGGTGGAGACGGCCGCGGCCAGCTGCACCGTGCTGGGCCCGCCGGCCATCGGCGCTCCGATGATGGGGACCGGCAGACGCTCCAGCAGCGGCGACACGGGGCTACTTCTTCTTGTCCCCGCTGTTGGAGGGCGAGTCAGACGACAGCGCGGCGACGAAGGCCTCCTGGGGCACCTCCACGCGCCCCACCGTCTTCATCCGCTTCTTGCCCTCCTTCTGCTTCTCCAGCAGCTTGCGCTTGCGGCTGATGTCACCGCCGTAGCACTTGGCGAGCACGTCCTTGCGGATGGCGCGGATGTTCTCGCGGGAGATGATCTTGGACCCGATCGCGGCCTGGATGGGCACCTCGAACTGCTGGCGCGGGATCAGCTCGCGCAGCTTGGAGGTCATCTTGTTGCCGTAGGCGTAGGCGGCGTCGCGGTGCACGATCGCGGAGAACGCGTCCACCGCCTCGCCCTGCAGCAGGATGTCCACCTTCACCAGGTCGGCGGCCTGCTCGCCGGACTCCTCGTAGTCCATGCTGGCGTAGCCCTTGGTGCGCGACTTCAGCGAGTCGAAGAAGTCGAACATGATCTCACCCATGGGCAGCGTGTACCGCAGCTCCACCCGGGTCTCGGACAGGTAGTCCATCCCGCGCAGCTCGCCGCGGCGGGTCTGGCACAGCTCCATGATGGCGCCGATGTACTCCGACGGGCTGATGATCGTGCACTTCACCATCGGCTCGAAGACGTTGCGCACCTTGCCCTCGGGCCAGTACGACGGGTTGGTCACCTCGTGCGGGGTGCCGTCCTCCAGCTCCACCCGGTACACCACGTTGGGCGCGGTGGAGATGAGGTCGAGGTTGAACTCCCGCTCCAGGCGGTCGCGGGTGATCTCCATGTGCAGCAGGCCCAGGAAGCCGCAGCGGAAGCCGAAGCCCAGCGCCACCGACGTCTCCGGCTCGTAGGTGAGCGCGGCGTCGTTGAGCTGCAGCTTGTCCAGCGCGTCGCGCAGCACGGGGTAGTCGGAGCCGTCCATCGGGTACAGCCCGGAGTAGACCATCGGCTTGGGGTCGCGGTAGCCGACCAGCGGCTCGGTGGCGCCCTTGCGGGTGGTGGTCACCGTGTCACCCACGCGGGACAGCCGGACGTCCTTGACGCCGGTGATGAGGTAGCCCACCTCGCCCACCCCGAGGCCCTGGCTGGGCTTGGGCTCCGGGGAGATGATGCCGACCTCGAGCGCCTCGTGGGTGCTGCCGGTGGACATCATGGTGATCTTCTCGTGCGGCAGGATCCGACCGTCCACCACGCGCACGTAGGTGACCACGCCGCGGTAGGCGTCGTAGACGGAGTCGAAGATCATCGCCCGTGCCGGGCCGTCGGCGTTGCCCACCGGCGGCGGCACCAGCTTGACGATCTCGTTGAGCAGCTCCGACACGCCCGCGCCGGTCTTGCCGGACACGCGCAGCACGTCGTCGGGCTCGCACCCGACGATGCCGGCGATCTCCTTGGCGTAGCGGTCCGGGTCGGCCGCGGGCAGGTCGATCTTGTTCAGCACCGGGATGATGGTGAGGTTCTTGTCCATCGCCAGGTACAGGTTGGCCAGCGTCTGCGCCTCGATGCCCTGGGCGGCGTCCACCAGCAGCACCGCGCCCTCGCAGGCCTCCAGCGCCCGGCTCACCTCGTAGGTGAAGTCCACGTGGCCGGGGGTGTCGATGAGGTGCAGCACGTGCTCGGTCTCTGGACCGTCCACGCCCGGCGCCACCCACGGCAGCCGCACGTTCTGCGCCTTGATGGTGATGCCGCGCTCACGCTCGATGTCCATGCGGTCCAGGTACTGGGCCCGCATGGCGCGTGGGTCGACCACCCCGGTGAGCTGCAGGATGCGGTCGGCCAGGGTGGACTTCCCGTGGTCGATGTGCGCGATGATGCTGAAGTTGCGAATGCGCTCAGGCGGGGTGAACGTCGTGTCGGCGAAGCTGGAAATGAGACACTCCCTGGTCCAGGTGGTGGCGGCTTGGCTCCATGGTCCCATGCGCGCGGCCCGTCCCGAGCACGCCGGAGGTGTTCGCCGGTGCGGCGTCCCTCAGACGGGTCTCCCCGCGGGGTCGTAAGGTCGGGCCCCGTGGCGAGCATCTGGAAGTCCGTGGCACGGCAGGTCGGCAGGCTCGCGGTGCGGGAGGGCCCCCGGCTGCTGCGACGGCTGCAGAGCTCCCGCGCCCCGCTCCCGGCCCCCACCGGTGTGGCCGGCCGGCCCGTCGCCACCCGCACGGTCCCCACCGCGCAACGTGCCCGCACCATCAGCTACTCCCCCTCCCTGGACGGCCAGGCCGACCCGGGTGAGGTGGTCTGGACCTGGGTCGCCTACGAGGAGGACGCGCACCAGGGCAAGGACCGCCCGGTGCTGGTGGTCGGCCGCGAGGGCCCCGGCGTGCTGCTGGGGCTGATGCTCTCCAGCCAGAGCCACCGGGACGGCCAACCGGGGTGGCTGTCGCTGGGCACCGGCTCGTGGGACGCCGAGGGACGGCCCAGCTGGGTGCGCCTGGACCGGGTGCTCGACGTGCCCGAGGAGGGCATTCGCCGGGAGGGCGCCGTGATGGCCCGCCAGGACTTCGACGTGGTGGCCGCCCGGCTGCGGGCCGACCACGGCTGGCGCTAGAACGAGCCGGCGATCTTCCAGGACAGGCTCAGCGCCAGCAGCCCGGCGACCACCAGGAACACCCGGCGGACGAAGGCCGAGCCCAGCTTGATGGCCAGCCGCGCGCCGAGCGTGGCGCCAGCCAGGTTGCCCACCGCCATGCAGCCGCCCACGCCCCACACCACCAGCCCGTGCGGGGCGAAGTAGGCCAGGGCGCCGAGGTTGGTGGCCACGTTGGCCAGCTTGGCCGTGGCCGAGGCGGCCAGGAAGGCGTAGCCGATCCAGCCGACCAGCACGAAGACCAGGAACGAGCCGGTGCCCGGGCCGGCCAGGCCGTCGTAGGCACCGATCAGCGCTCCGGCCACCATCATCGCCACCACCCGGGCGCGGCCGTGGAAGCGGTGGTTCTCCTCCACCCCCAGCGACGGGCGGGCCAGGGTGTAGGCGCCCACCACCACGATGGCCACCAGCACCACCACGTTGAGCGCCGTGGCGGGCAGTGCGGTGGCGAAGGCGGCGCCGCCCACCGAGCCGGCCGCGGCCGCCGCAGCCATCAGGCCGGCGGCCCGCCAGTCCATCGGGGTGCGCCGGGCGTAGGTGATGGTGGCTGCCGAGGTGCCCACCACCGACGACACCTTGTTGGTGGCCACCGCCAGCACCGAGGCCCCGGGCAGCAGGAGCAGCAGGGCGGGCAGCTGGATGAGCCCACCCCCACCGACCACCGCGTCCACCGCGCCGGCGACGAACGCGGCCAGCACCAGCAGCAGCAGCGCGGAGACGCTGATGCCCGCAAATCCTGGCCAGGTCAGCGTCGTGTCCACGGCTGCGCACGCTATCGCCCGCACCGCGGTTTGAGGATCCGGGTGCACCACTGATAACCTTCGTGGTCGGCGCATGTTTGACCTGCGCAGCTGATCTTTCCCACACTCGACTGAACTAGAGGGCGAAACGCGTGGCCAACATCAAGTCCCAGGTGAAGCGGATCCGCACCAACGAGCGGCAGCGACTGCGCAACCAGTCGGTGAAGTCCTCGCTGCGCACCGCGATCCGTCACTTCCGTGAGGCGGCCGCGAGCGGCAACAAGGAGCAGGCCGCCGAGGCCCTGCAGGTTGCCTCCCGCAAGCTGGACAAGGCGGCCAGCAAGGGCGTCATCCACGCCAACCAGGCAGCGAACAAGAAGTCGGCGATGGCCCAGGCGGCCAACAAGATCGACGCCTGACTCGCTCCACCCGAACACCGCTCCACCACGCAGAGCCGCCCAGGTCGTCACGACCGGGCGGCTTTCTGCGTGCACGGGCACTCAGCGGCGGTGCAGCTCGACGACAGCCAGCACGGCCCGCTCCACGGCGTAGTCGTTGTCGGCCGCGGCACCCTTGACGTCGGCGTTGAGCCGGGCCACCACCTGCAGCGCCTCGCCCAGCGCCTGCGCCGACCACCCGCGCGACTGGGCGACGGCCTTCTTCACCTTCCACGGTGGCATGCCCAGCTGACCGGCCAGCCGGAACGGGTCGCCCCCGGCCGAGGCGCTCACCCGGGCGATGGTGCGCACCGCGTCGGCCAGGGCGTCGGCCAGCAGCACGTGCGGGACCCCCAGCTGGGTGGCCCAGCGCAGCGACTCCAGGGCAGCGGCCCGGTTGCCGGCCACCGCCTTCTCCGCCACGTCGAACCCGGTGACCTCCGCCCGCCCGCGGTGGTAGCGGTGCACCGCGGCCACGTCGATGGGGCCGGCGGTGTCCGCCACCAGCTGCGAGCAGGCCGCCGACAGCTCCCGCAGGTCTGACCCGACGGCCTCCAGCAGCGCCGTCACCGCGTCCGCGGTGGGCTTGGCCCCGGCGCCGCGCAGCTCGGCGCGGACGAAGTCGGCCAGCTCGGCCGCCCGGGTGATCTTGGCGGCGGCGTGCACCTGGGCGCCGGCCTTGCGCAACGTGTCCACCATCGCCTTGGACCGGCCGCCTCCGGCGTGCACCACCACCAGGACCACGCCCTCGGGCAGGTCGGTGGCGGCACTGAGGATGAGGGCCACCGCGTCCTTTCCCGCCTCCTGGGCAGCCTCCAGCACGAGGATCCGCGCCTCGGCGAACAGCGAGGGGCTGAGCATCTCCGCCAGCTCAGGGCCAGACACCGCACCCGCACGCACCTTCTGCACGTCCGCCGCCGGGTCGGCGAGGCGGGCGTGGGTGACGATGCCCTCCACGGCCCGGTCGACCAGCAGCTCCTCGTCGCCCAGCACCAGGTGCAGGCGCTGCTGCTCGGTGCCGCTCGCCGGGTCCTGCGCCGTGTGCTGTGCTGCCCTCGCCATGCCTCAGATCGTCCCACGACGCCCGGACACCGCGGCCGCGCCGGCTGCCAAACCGGTCCAAAACCCTGCTTTACCTGGGCTTTGTGTGACTCGACAGACATCGAACCAGGGTGCTTACTCACGCGAAGCATGTATATAGTTGTTTTTAGCACGCATATTCGATCACTTGTGGGGACTTAGTGTCAGTGTCACGCGCCACCGTCGAGGCTCTCGTCGACGAGATCATGCACTTTGGCAGGGCGCTGCGGATCAGCCTCTCCAACGCCGACGACGGCCCCTTGCCGTTGCCGCTGGAGGGCGTGCTGCAGGTGCTCGCCAACAACGGCGAGTGCCGGCAGAACGAGCTGGCCGCGAACCTGTGCATCAGCCAGTCCGCCCTCAGCCGCCAAGTATCTGAGCTGGTGGAGCTGGGCCTGGTGTCCCGACAACCCGACCCGGCCGATGGACGCGCCTCCCGCGTCCAGGCCACCGCCGAGGGACTGGCCCTGCTGGCCAGCTCGCGCTCCCGCCGAGCCGTGCGACTGCGCGAGCTGCTCGGCGAGTGGGAGCAGGACGACGCCGCCAGCGCGGTCGCCTCCCTCGGCCAGCTCACCGAAACCTTCCTGAACGACGCACTTCCCTCCGAACCCACCCGTCGGAGCAGCAACAACACCCGATTGGGGGCACACGCATGACCACCACCACCGTGGACCGTCCGCTCGACGACGAGCCGGAGGCCATGACCCACCGCCAGATCCTCGAAGCGCTGCTGGGTCTGCTCGCGGCGCTGTTCACCGCGCTGCTGAGCACCACCATCGTGGCCACCGCGCTGCCCACCATCATCGGTGACCTGAACGGCTCGCAGACCGCCTACGCCTGGGTGATCACCACCGCGCTGCTGGCCAACGCGGCGTCCACCCCGATCTGGGGCAAGCTCGCGGACCTGTTCAACAAGAAGGTGCTCGTGCAGAGCGCCATCATCATCTTCGTCATCGGCTCGATCATCGCCGGCATGTCGCACAACGTGCCGCTGCTGCTGGTGGCCCGCGTCATCCAGGGCATCGGCATGGGTGGTCTGACCGCCCTGGTGGTCGCCATCATCGGCACCATCGTCTCCCCGCGCGAGCGGGGCCGGTACTCCGGCTACATGGGCGCGGTGATGGCCGTGGCCATGACCGGTGGCCCCGTGCTCGGTGGCGTCATCGTGGACAGCCCGCTGGGCTGGCGCTGGTGCTTCTACGTGTGCGTCCCGCTGGCAGTGATCGCGCTGGTGCTGCTGCAGCGCACCCTGCACATCCGCACGGTGCGCCAGGACAACGTGTCCATCGACTGGCTGGGCGCCACCCTGCTCACCGCCGGTGTGTCTGTGCTGCTGATCTGGGTCTCCTTCGCGGGCAAGGCCGGCTACTACGGCTGGATGTCCGCCGAGACCGTGCTCTACGTCCTGGGCGGCCTGGCGCTGCTGGCGGCCACCGTGGTCGTCGAGTCCAAGGTGTCCTCGCCGATCATCCCGCTGAAGATCATCACCGAGAAGACCACCGGGCTGGCGATCATCGCCTCCATCGCCGTCGGCGTCGGCATGTTCGGTGCCACCACCTTCCTGGGCCAGTACTTCCAGACCTCGCGCGGCTACAGCCCCACGGCAGCGGGTCTGCTCACCATCCCCATGGTGGTCGGCATGCTGGTCGGCTCGGTCGGCTCCGGCCAGCTGATCTCCAAGTTCGGCAAGTGGAAGGCCTTCGTGGTCAGCGGTGCCGCGCTGATGGTCGCCGGCTTCGCCCTGCTGGGCACCCTGGACCACACCACCAACCTGGTGCTGGTCAGCGCGTACATCGCCATCGTCGGCTTCGGCATGGGCATGCTGATGCAGAACTTGGTCCTCGCCGTGCAGAACACCGTGAGCGTCAAGAACATCGGTGCCGCGTCCGGCTCGGTCGCCTTCTTCCGCACCTTCGGTGGCGCGATCGGCGTGTCGGTGATGGGCTCCATCCTGGCCACCCGCGTGGCCGACCTCTCCGCGGAGGGCTTCGCACAGCTGGGCATCAACTCCGGCGGCAGCACGGCCGGGTCCAACTTGAACGTGGGCGCCCTGCCTGCTCCCGTCCAGGAGGTCATCCGCGCCGCCTACGGTGACGCGACCGGCCGGATCTTCCTGATCGCCGCCGTGATCGCGCTGGTCACGCTGGCGTGTGTGGCTGTCCTGCCGAACACGCCGCTGCGCACCACCATCGACCTGGTGCAGGACGACCCCGAGGCGGTGCCCGTCGAGGAGCTGCCCAGCGACAAGCCCGCCGGCAAGGACGGTGCGGTCACCTCCGGTGCCGCCGCTGGTGCCACCACCGGCGTCTCGGCCGGCACCGACGCCGGAGCTGGTGCGGGCAAGCACCGGGCCGACAACAGCTAGTCCGCTCCACCAGGAGGGCCCCGCAGCACTGCGCTGCGGGGCCTTCCCGTGTCTGCGGGCTCGGCTCCTGACCCAGGCCCTCCCGAGCCCAGGGGGTGACAGGACCCTCGGTGTGCGCTGCGACGCGGCCTAGCCTGGCGGTGCGAGCGAGACGACGATTCGCCTAGGAACACAGAGGAGAAACGACTGTGACTCTTGTCGGCATCATCGGCGCGGGCCAGGTGGGGAGCACGCTTGCCCGTGCGGCGATCGCGGCGGGCTACGACGTCGTCATCGCCAACTCGCGGGGACCCGAGACCTTGACGGGTCTGCTCAGCCAGCTGGGCCCGCGGGCACGCGCCGCGCACACCGCCGATGCTGCAGCGGCAGCCGACTTCGCGGTCACCGCCTACCCGTACACGCCCGCCGACACGCCGCCGGTCGAGGAGCTCGCGGGCAAGGTCGTCATCGACAACAACAACTACATGGCCTGGCGGGACGGGAGCTTTCCCGAGGTGGACTCCGGCCGCACGACGATTCACGAGCTGCGTCAGGAGCAGCTGCCCGCCTCGAAGGTCGCCAAGGCGTTCACCCACGTCCAGTTCCACCCGCGCTCCCCCGTCCGCGTCCCCAGCGACACGCTGCCTGCCCTGCTCCGGCTGGCCCGACCGGCCGGACACCCCGACCGCAAGGCGCTGGTCGTCTCCAGCGACTACCCCGACGCCGTCGAGCTGGTGACGCGGTTCTACGACGAGCTCGGCTTCGACGCGGTGGACAACAGCCCGCTGAGCGAGTCCTGGCGCAGCGCCCCCGGCACGCCGATGTGGCGCCACCACGTCGACGGACAGAGCCGCGAGGAGCTCGTCCGCAACCTGCAGCGCGCCGAGCGCATCCTCGGCTGAGCAACGAGGGGGCTGACTCCGGCTTCCCGAGCACCGGACCGTCCGGGCTCAGCGGGTGACCAGCGCCGGCCCGGGCAGCAAGGCGATGTCGCCCCGCTGGTCGGTACGGACAGTGGTGGCGCCCTGGCGGGCGAGGTGGTCGAGCACGCCGGCGTTGGGGTGGCCGTAGGTGTTGCCGGTGCCCACGCTGACCACCGCCAGGCGTGGGTGCACCGCGTCCAGGAACTCCGGCACGGAGAAGCGCGAGCCGTGGTGGGGCACCTTGAGCACGTCGGCACGCAGGTCGGCCCCGGAGTGCAGCAGCGCGCTCTGCCCGGACTCCTCCACGTCACCGGTGAGCAGCACCCGTCCCGCTGCCGTCCGCGCCGACAGCACCACGGAATAGTCGTTGAGCTCGGTGCCCTCATCGCCCCCCAGCGCACCGGGCACGCGGCGCACCGGCCCCAGCACGTCCAGCGTGAGCGCCGTCCCCCACTGCAGGGACTGCCCCGCGCTGAGCTGCACCACGGGCACGCCGTGGCGGTCGGCCACCTGCTGCACCTCGCGCAAGGTGCCGGTCGGCAGGTGCAGCGGGCCCAGCGCCACCGCACCCACGCTGCGTCCGGCCAGCACCCCGTCCAGGCCGTCCACGTGGTCGGCGTGCAGGTGGGTGAGCACCACCAGGGGCACCTGCTGCACCCCCAGCCGGTCCAGGCAGCCCGCGACCGCCCGCGCCTCGGGCCCGGCGTCCACCACCACCGCCTGGCCCTCACCGGTGGCCAGCGCCAGCGCGTCGCCCTGCCCGACGTCGCACATCACCATCGCCCAGCCGGGCACCGGCCACCCTGGGTGCAGCACCCGGGTGGGCACCCACACCAGCACCGCGCCGGTGACCGCGGCCAGCAACACCACCCGCACGGCCTGGCTGCGGGCGAGCACCAGCAGCACCACGGTGGCCGCGGCCATGCCCAGCGCGCCCGTGGTGCCGCCCGGCACCGCTACCGCCGCCGAGGGCAGCGCCGCACAGCGGTGGGCCACCTGCACCAGCCACCACACCGCCGGCCCGGCGAAGCGCACCGCCAGCTCGCCCGCCGGCGTCCAGATCGGCAGCAGCACGGTGGCCAGCACCCCCAGCACGGTGGCCACCCCCACGGCGGGGGCAGCGAGGATGTTGGCCAGCACGGACACCACGCTCAGCTGCGCAGACAGTCCGGCAATGACGGGTGCGGTGACCGCTTGCGCGGCCATCGGGACGGCCAGCAGCTCGGCGACCCCCGCGGGCACGCCCCGGCGACGCATCCCGTCGACCCAGCCTGGGGCCAGCAGCACCAGTCCCCCGGTGGCCAGCACCGACAGTGTGAACCCGGCGTCCACCGCCAGCTGCGGCGACACCAGCAGCAGCACCAGCACCGCCCCGGCGAGCGCGGGCAGGGCCCGTTTGCGGCGTCCGGTGACCAGGGCGAGCAAGGCAATTGCGCCCATCACCGCCGCGCGCAGCACGCTGGGCGAGGGCCGGGCCAGCACCACGAAGGCCACCAGGGCCACCGCGGCCAGCACCGCCCGGGTGCGGGGGCTCGCCCCCACCAGCCCGGTGAGCAGCAGCACTGCGCCACAGACGATGGTGATGTTGGTGCCGGACACCGCGGTGAGGTGCGTCAGCCCAGCCGTGCGGAAGTCGTCCAGCAGCGGCTGCGGCAGCCGGGAGGTGTCCCCCACCACCAGGCCGGGCAGCAGGGCACCGGGCTCGGCGGGCAGCACCCGGGCCGCAGCGTCGCGCAGCTGGGTGCGCAGCGCCCCGGCCACCCGCTGCACCCGCGGCGGTTGCCCCACCAGCTCCGGTGGGTCGCTCACCCGCACGGCGCCGACGGTGAGGTCGTTGCGCTGGGGCGGGGCCAGCCGCCCGCTCACCCGTACCTGCTGGCCGGGCAGCAGGTGTGCCCAGGAATCGGCGGGGGCCAGCAGCACCACCGCGCCGTGCATCTCGGGGTAGCCCTCAGCGCTGGTCAGCTGGGCGCGCACCAGCACCCGCTGCGGTGCGCCAGGGAGGGCCGCCCGCAGCAGCTTGGGGTCGTCGCTCAGCCGCACCTGCAGCTGCGCGCTCTCGCCCCGCTCCGCCGCCGCGGCCAGCGGGTGGACGTCCACCGCGTGGGTCCGCAGCGCGGTGGCGGCGGAGAACCCGGCGGTCACGGCCAGGGCGGCCAGCAGCCCGGCCGCCACGGCGCGCCTGGAGCGGCGCCGCACCCACGCGATCCCGCCCAGCGCCAAGGCGGCCACCACCACCGAGACCTGCCAGCCGGCGAGCAAGCCCAGCAGCACCGCCGCCCAGGCGCAGCCAGCGCTGGGAAGCAGCCGGACGTCAAGCCGCTCGGCGGGAGCAGCACTGGTGCTCACACCGCGACCAGCGGCGTGAGCTGGGCCAGCCGCGCCGGGCCGATGCCGCTGACCTCGGAGAGCTGGTCCACGCTGCGGAAGCTGCCGTTCTTGGTGCGCCAGTCCAGGATCGCCTTGGCCATCACTGGGCCCACCCCGGGCAGGTCCTCCAGCTCAGCGGCGCTGGCGGTGTTGAGGTTCACCAACCCGGGCGTGCTGGACGAGCCGGCGGCCGGGCCCGCGGTGGAGCCGGCAGACGTGCCGCCGCTGACTGGCGCGCCGCCCGGCGGCGGGACGATGCCCACCAGGATCTGCTGGCCGTCGGTGAGCGGCTGAGCCAGGTTCAGCGCCACCAGGTCGGTGCCGGGCAGCGCCCCACCGGCGCCCGCGAGCGCGTCGGCCACCCGCGCTCCTGGCGCCACCGTGACCAGTCCGGGGTTGCGCACCCGCCCAGCCACGCTCACCACCAGCGTGGTGGGCGCCGCGCTCGGGGCCGGTGCGCTGCTGGGTGCGCCGGCCGCCACCGGGGACAGTGCCACTGCCGGAGCGGGCGGCACCACCTCCGGGACCGGACGATCGCGCCACACCCCGACAGCCGCGAGCACCGCTGCCGCGGCGGCCACCGCGGCGAGGGCGAGCGCGCCGTGGCGGCCGGGGTCTACCCGGGCACCCTGCCAGCGGGTGGGCAACCACTTCTCCCGCCAGCCGCGTGGGGTGGGTAGTGGCTCGTCGTCTGGGGCGGCGGATGGCTCGTCCGGGGCAGCTGGCGTGGTGATGCGCCCGAGCCGGTGGCGGCTGCGCTGGTTCTGCTCACGGGACGGCACGCCTGCTGACGCTAGGGACCCACAGCCCGCTCGGGACCGGTGTCCGAGGCCGCTGTGGACCACCTGCACCGATGTGCACAACCAGCCAGGCGTGCCCCGCTACTGCGCCGGTCGCGAAGGCGAGTCACGTCGCCCGCACCTAACATCACCCAAACACGACAAGGGAATTGAGATGAACATGCGACACCTGGCGGCCTCCTTGGCTGCAGTGGCACTGCTAGCCGCTGGATGCAGCAGCAGTGCGCCCACGGCCCCGTCGACGACCACCGAGGCGCCGTCGGTGGCGCCTTCCAGCCCGATGCCCAGCACCCCCACCGCGCCTGCGACGACACCTCCCGCACCGACGGCGGTGTACACGCCGCCACCGGTCAGCACCACCGGCACCCTGCCGCCCGCCAAGGCCCCGGCCACCACCACCCGCAAGCCGCCCACCACCAAGGCCCCGGCCACCACCACGCGCAACCGGCCTGCCACCAAGGCCCCGGCCAGCACCACGCGCCCCCGACCCGCAGCCCCGCCAGCGACGTCACAGGAGTGGACCCCACCGTCCTGCCCACCGGGCACTGTGTTCAGCCCGATGGGCATCGAGTCGTGCCAGACTCCGGCGGAGGTTGCTGAAATCAGTCGGCTGGAACGCCTGTGCGGCGGGGGTGGCGGCACGCTCGCCGAGTGCGGACCCGGCCAGCGGTCCGATGGCACCCCGCGCACCAATTGAGGGCCGCCTGCTCCCACAGGGCGTAACTACTGCTCGGGGTCTCCGGCGCCGCCGGGGCAGACCACCACGCCGACCATGCCCGGCCCCAGGTGCGCACCCACCACGGCGCCGACCTGCGACTCGTAGACCTCGGTGAGGTGCGGGATGCGCTGCTTCAGCTGCTCCACCAGCGTGGCGGCCCGGTCGGCCGCACCCAGGTGGTGCACGGCCACGGCGGTGGGCTCGTCGCCCGCGGCCTCCACCGCGATGTCGGCCAGCCGCGCCAGCGCCCGCGAGGAGGTGCGCACCTTCTCCAGCACCTGGATGCGCCCGTCCACCACGTGCAGCAGTGGCTTCATCGACAGGGCGGTGCCCAGCAGGGCGGCGGCAGTGCCGATGCGGCCCCCGCGGCGCAGGTGCTCCAGTGTGTCCACGCACAGCAGGGTGCGGCAGCGCGAGGCCACGTCCACCGCGGCGGCGTAGGCCTCCCCCAGGCTCTTGCCGGCGGCGGTGGCGCGGGCGGCGGCGAGCACCGGAAAGCCCAGGCCCATCGCCGCAGAGCGGGAGTCGACCACCCGCACCTCCACGTCCGGGTGCTCCGCGCCGAGCTGCTCGGACGCCAGGCGCGCCGCCTCCCAGGTGCCGGAGAGGTGCTGGGACAGGTGCAGCGCCAGCACGCCGTCGGTGCCACCGGCGGAGGTGCCGCGCGCGGCGCTCAGGTAGGCCTCGCGCAGCTCGGTGGGGGTGCAGCGGGAGGTGGTGATGGTGGGCCGGCGGCGCACACCGTGGCGGCCCTGGGTGAGCGCGGCGGCGAGCTGGTCGGCGTCGAAGTCCACCCCGTCCAGGTGCGGCTCGTCGTCCACCGACAGGTGCAGCGGCACCACGGTGATCCCGTGTCGCTCCGCCACCCCGGGTGGGAGGTAGGCGGTCGAGTCGGTCACCACGGCCGCATGCACAGGTGAAACCTTAGTGCCTCACCGCGGTGAACAGGGCAGGCACGGGCAGCTCAGGGACGGGTGGTGGCCCGGATCTCGGCGAGCACCGCGTCGGCCACCGCGCGGTGGCCCTCCCAGCCCCAGTGCATGCCGTCGGGGTTGCAGCGGCCGGCCTCGACGTGCGGGCCCACGGCGGCGGCCAGGTCCACCAGCGGGACGTCGCGCTGGGCCGACCACGAGCGCAGCGCCCGCTCGGCGGCGGGACGGCCCCGGTGCACGCCCCCGTAGGCGGCGGAGCGGTGCACCGAGGGCAGCGTGCCGATGACGGGCAAGTCAGGGCGCAGCGCCACCAGGGCGGCGCGGCACTGCTCCAGGTACTCCACGCTCAGCCGGGGCGGCAGCGCCACCGGCCGGCCGAGTCGGGACAGGTGAGGCTGCGCGGCCGTGTAGGCCTGGCGCACCACCCGGCGCAGCGCGGGCGGGCGCAGGTAGCGCAGCTGCTCGCGCAGCGCGGTGGGCAGCGGCGAGGGCAGGGTGTCCATGCCACCCACGGCCAGCACCACCGCGGCGGCGTCGGGCACGGCCGCCCACACCCGCGGGTCCTGGGTGATGGCCCACCACACGTCGCGGGAGGTCCAGCCGATGCGCGCAACCAGCTCCAGCCGCCAGCCCAGCTCGTCGGCCACCAGGTTGGGCCAGATCTGCGGGTGGTCGGCAGGGTGGGCGGTGCGGGGACCGTGGTGCGCCAGGGAGTCGGCGAACACCAGCAGCACCGGCTGCTCGCTCACACCACGCCCGCGTTCCAGGCGTCCAGCCGCCACTGCCCGTCCGCGCGGGTGCTCAGCTCGGCCCAGCGGGCGTTGCCCAGCGACCCCAGCGTGGACCAGCTGTCCCGCGGCAGGCCCAGCAGCGCAGCGGCGAGGGCCAGGATCAGCCCGCCGTGGGCCACCAGCACCACCGGGTGCGCGTCCCAGGTGCTCGGCTCGATCTCCTGCACCACGGCCACGCTGCGCGCGGCCACCTGCTCCTTGCTCTCCCCGCCCGGCGGCACGTAGCGGACGTCGGTGCGCCAGTGCCCCAGCCCACCGGGCCAGCCCTGCTCCACCTCCGAGTGCGTCAGCCCCTGCCACTCGCCCAGGAACGTCTCCCGCAGCCGCGGGTCGTGGCGCAGCGGCACGTCCACCAGCTCCACCAGGTGGCGGGCGGTGTCCGCGGCGCGGGTGAGGTCGGAGGAGATCACCAGGCCGGGCTTGCGCTCGGCCAGCACCTGCGCCGCCGCAGCGGCCTGGCGCACCCCCAGCGGGTTCAGCTCGGTGTCGAGCTGGCCCTGCATGCGGCTGGTGGCGTTGTAGCTGGTCTCCCCGTGGCGCAGCAGGATCAGGCGGCGCTTGATCAGGGGACGGCCGCTCACTGCCCGTTCAGCAGGTCGTTCAGGCGCTGGGTCTCGGTGCGCTCGTCGTCGGCGTCGCCGTAGACCTCCTCCTCGGCGTCCTCCGGGGTGTGTGCGGCCGCGTCGAACTCGATGACCGGGCAGTCCTTCCAGAGCCGCTCCAGGCCGTAGAAGCTGCGCTCCTCCACGTGCTGCACGTGCACCACCACGTCGGTGAAGTCGAGCAGGACCCAGCGGCCCTCCTTGGTGCCCTCGCGCCGCACCGGCTTGACGCCCTGCTTGCGCAGGTCCTCCTCCACCTTGTCCACGATGGCGTTGACCTGGCGCTCGTTGCGCGCCGAGGCGATGACGAAGCAGTCGGTGATGACCAGCTGGTCGGAGACGTCGAGGACGACGATGTCGGTGGCGATCTTCTCGGCCGCCGCGGCGGCGGCCACGAGGGCCACCTCGCGGGCGGTGTCGGTGGCAGTCACTGCGGGAGCTCCAGGTTGTTCGGGTCGTGCGAATGGTCTGTGTGGGTAGCGGCCCCGTTGTCGTGCGGCACGCGGGGCGCGCGGCTCGGCACGGGGTCGGAGGTGCGGCTGGTGCCGTCGGGCCGCGGACACTCGGCCGGCCGGTAGAGGTTGCGCTTGGAGATGTACTGCACCACGCCGTCGGGCACCAGGTACCAGACGGGCCGGCCCTGTCCGGCGCGCTCGCGGCAGTCGGTGGAGGAGATGGCCATGGCCGGGATCTCCACCAGGGTCAGCTGGCCCGGCGCGAGGTGCGTCAGGTGCTTGGCCTCCAGCGCGTAGCCCGGACGGGTGACCCCGACGAAGCGGGCGAGGTCGAACAGCTCCTCCACCCGGTGCCAGGACAGGATCGCCTCCAGCGCGTCGGCGCCGGTGATGAAGTAGAGCTCGGCGTCGGGGTGCTGGGCCTGCAGGTCGCTGAGGGTGTCCGCGGTGTAGGTGACCCCGGCCCGGTCGATGTCCACCCGGCTGACCGAGAACTGCGGGTTGGACGCCGTGGCGATCACGGTCATCAGGTAGCGGTCCTCGGCCGGGCTCACGTCGGTGTGCGCCTTCTGCCAGGGCTGGCCGGTGGGCACGAACACCACCTCGTCCAGGCCGAACCGGTGGGCGACCTCGCTGGCCGCCACCAGGTGCCCGTGGTGGATGGGGTCGAACGTGCCGCCCATCACCCCGAGCTTGCGTCGGGCGGGCGCGGAGGTGGACACGACGCCACATCCTAGTGCGTCGTCTGCCGCCGGGGTCCGGCGCTGGTCGCGGGGCCCGCCCGTGCCGTTCGTGGCCGGCCTCAGACCGGGAGCAGGCGGGAGACGACGGCGGCGAGCTGCTCGGCGGTGCGGCACTCGTGCATCGGCACCACCGCGGCGTAGTCGATGGCTGCGGAGTCCCCACTGCCCCACTGCGACTGGGGCTCGGGGTTGAGCCAGTAGGCGTGCTTGGCCACCGAGTCCAGACGCCGCAGCACCGCCAGGTTGGGGTCGCGGTAGTTGGTGCGCCCGTCGCCCAGGATCAGCAGCGAGGAGCGCTGGGTGAGCGCGTCGCCGAACTGCTCGGCGAAGGTGCCCAGCGCGTGGCCGTAGTCGGAGTGCCCGTCGTAGGTGACCAGCTGCGCCTCGTGAGTCATCCGGGTCATCGCCTGCGCCAGGTCGGCCCCGCCGGCGAAGTACGGGGTGACCTCGTCGGTGGTGTCCACGAAGGCGAAGATGCGCACCCGGGAGAACTGCTCGCGCAGCGCGTTCACCAGCAGCAGGGTGAAGTGGCTGAACCCGGCCACCGAGCCGGAGACGTCGCACAGGATGACCAGCTCGGGACGGCCCGGCCGGGGCTTGCGCTGCTCGAGCTTGAGCGGCACTCCCCCGGTGGACATGGACTTGCGCATGGTGCGACGCATGTCGATGGTGCCGTGCCTGCTGCGGCGCCGGCGGGCGGCCAGGCGGCTGGCCAGGCGCCGCGCCAGCGGGGTGACGGTGCGGCGCAGCTCGGTCAGCTCGTCGCTGCGGGCGCGCAGGAAGTCTACCTGCTCGGCGATGCGGGGCACCGAGGACGCGGCCACCTTCTCCTTGCCCACCCGCTCGGCGGTGCGTCGGCGCACCTCCTCCTCCACCGCACGGCGAAACTCGGCGATGCGCTCGCGGGCGGTGCGCCTGGCGATCTCGCTGTCGAAGTCGCTGGCCTCGGCCACACCCTCGGGCCCGCCCAGCAGGCCCTCCAGGATCTGGGCCAGCAGCGTCTCCGGGCTGATGCCGCGCAGCGCCTGGTAGGCGGAGTAGGCGGGGCCGCTGCGGGTCTCGTAGCGCCCCATCTGCTCGGCCACCTCGCGGGCGAGCAGCCGCATCAGCTCGCGGCTCTCCGCGGAGCCGTCGGCGAGGAAGTCGGCCAGCAGGTCACGGATGGCGTCGGTGTCGATATCCCCCTGCTCGTCGCGGGGCAGCTCGGTGTCCACCGGCCGCTCGGCGCGGTCGCCGATGACCGCGGGAAACCACAGGTCGAACAGGCTGTCGTAGGTGCGCCGGTGGGTTGGCCGCCGCAGCAGCGCGGCGGCCAGGCCCTCCCGCAGCGCCTCCCGATCGAGCAGGTCGAGCACGCTCATGACCTGGCCGGCGTCCACCGTCTCCGACGGTCCGACCCCGATCCCCCTGGCGCGCAGTGCCTCGACGAAGCTGACGAGGTGCCCGGGCAGCCCGTGCGGGGCCGCGGGACGGTCCGCGGCGAGCCACGGGGGTCGGCTGGTCATGGTCTCGGCCCTCTCAGTTGAGCCGCAGCTCGCCGGCGGCACGCTGCTGGTCGCTCTGGTGCTTGAGCACCACGCCCAGGGTGGAGCGCACGGCCGCGTCGTCCAGGGTGTCGATGCCCAGTGCCAGCAGTGTGCGCCCCCAGTCGATGGTCTCGGCGACGGAAGGCAGCTTTTTCAGCTGCATGCCGCGCAGCACCCGCATGGTGCGCACCAGCTGCTCGGCCAGCGCCTCGGGCAGGTCGGGCACCCGGCTGGCCAGGATGCGCCGCTCCAGGTCGGCATCGGGGAAGTCCAGGTGCAGGAACAGGCAGCGCCGCTTGAGGGCCTCGGACAGCTCCCGGGTGGCGTTGGAGGTGAGCACCACGAACGGCTTGCGGGTGGCGGTGATGGTGCCCAGCTCGGGCACGGTGACGGCGAAGTCGCCGAGCACCTCCAGCAGCAGGCCCTCGATCTCCACGTCAGCCTTGTCGGTCTCGTCGATGAGCAGGACGGTGGGCCCGGTGCGCCGGATGGCGGTGAGCAGCGGACGGCTGAGCAGGAACTCCTCGGAGAAGACGTCGGTCTGCAGCGCCTCCCAGTCGCCGCCGTCGGCCTGGCCGGCCTGGATGCGCAGCAGCTGCTTGGCGTGGTTCCACTCGTAGAGCGCGCGGGCCTCGTCCACACCCTCGTAGCACTGCAGCCGGATCAGCTCGGAGCCCGTGGCCTGCGCGACGGCGCGGGACAGCTCAGTCTTGCCCACCCCGGCGGGGCCCTCGATCAGCAGCGGCTTGCCCAGGCGGTCAGCCAGGAACACCGTGGTGGCGGTGGCCTTGTCGGCCAGGTAGCCGGTGGTGGCCAGCTTCGCCATCACGTCGTCGACGGAGCTGAACAGGGGCGGGGTGGTGGGGAGTACGCGGTCCACGCGGGGCCTCTCGGTCGGGTGCTGGTGGTGGCGATCAGTGTCGTTGTCGGCGAGGCCGTTGCGCGAGAGTCACTCCCGGACGTGCCCGTCGCCCCAGGCGATCCACTTGGTCGACGTCAGCTCCGGCAGTCCCATCGGCCCACGGGCGTGCAGCTTCTGGGTGCTGATGCCGATCTCCGCGCCGAAGCCGAACTGCTCGCCGTCGGTGAACGAGGTGGAGGCGTTCACCATCACCGCGGCGGCGTCCACCCGGGCGGTGAACTCGCGGGCCGCGGCCAGGTCGGTGGTGACGATGGCCTCGGTGTGGCCAGTGCCGTAGCGGTCGATGTGGCGCACCGCGGCGTCCAGGTCGTCCACCACCGCCAGCGCGACGTCCATGCTGAGATACTCCTCGGCCCAGTCGGCCTCGGTCACCGGCACCATGCCGGCGCCCTCGCCGTGCACGGTCACCCCGGCCTCGCCCAGCGCGGCCAGCAGCTGGGGCACCGCGACGTCGGCGACGGCACGGTCGACCAGCACCGTCTCCGCGGCGTTGCACACGCTGGGACGACGGGTCTTGGCGTTGAGCACGATGCGCTGCGCCATGTCCAGGTCGGCCGCGGCGTGCACGTAGACGTGGCAGTTGCCCACCCCGGTCTCGATGGTGGGCACCAGGGCGTCGCGCACCACGGCGGCGATCAGCCCGGCCCCGCCCCGGGGGATCACCACGTCCACCAGCCCGCGGGCCTGGATGAGGTGCGTGACGCTGGCCCGGTCGGACGCCGGCAGCAGCTGCACCGCGTCGGCGGGCAGGCCCTGCGCGGCCAGCGCGTCCCGCAGCACCTGCACCAGGGCGGCGTTGCTGTGCGCAGCCGAGGACGAGCCGCGCAGCAGGACGGCGTTGCCGGACTTCAGGCACAGCCCGGCAGCGTCCACGGTGACGTTGGGCCGCGCCTCGTAGACGATGCCGACCACCCCCAGGGGGACCCGCTGCTGGCGCAGCTCCATCCCGTTGGGCAGCGTCGACCCGCGCAGCACCTCCCCCACCGGGTCGGGCAGCCCGGCCACCTGGCGCAGCCCGGCCGCCACGCCCGCCACCCGCTCGTCGGTCAGCCGCAGCCGGTCCAGCAGTCCCTCGCCCATGCCGGCCGCACGACCGGCTGTGAGGTCGGCCTCGTTGGCCGCCAGGATCTGCGGGGTGGCGGCCAGCACCGCATCGGCGGCGGCGTGCAGCGCAGCGTCCTTGTCGGCGCGGGTGAGCAGGGCCAGCGTGCGGCTGGCCACCCGCGCGCGGCGGGCGGCCTCGTGCACGGTCTCGCGGAGGTCCTCGCTGGTGTGCGACACGGCGTCGGTGGCCTCAGCGGCCTGAAGATCGGTAGCCACGGTCATGACCCCAGCCTATGGCAGAACACCGTCGCGATCCCGCTCTCGTGTGCACCCCCACGGGAACCGTCGGGCTCGGCGGGCACCATGGGGCCATGACCACCTCCACCGTCCCCGCCGGCACCACCGAGCTGCGCGCCCAGGCTGAGCAGCTGCTGCAGCGCCTCGCCGGCGAGGGGGCGGTGCTGCGGGAGGACCAGTGGGTGGCCATCGAGGCCCTGGTGGTGCAGCGCCGCCGCGCCCTGGTGGTGCAGCGCACCGGCTGGGGCAAGTCGGCCGTGTACTTCCTGGCTGCCTCCCTGCTGCGCAGCCGCGGCTCGGGCCCCACCGTCATCGTCTCCCCGCTGCTGGCCCTGATGCGCAACCAGGTCGCCGCCGCCGAGCGCGCCGGGGTGCGGGCGGCCACCATCAACTCCGGCAACGTCACCGAGTGGGACGAGGTGCGCGCCCAGGTCACCGCGGGTGAGCTGGACGTGCTGCTGGTGAGCCCGGAGCGGCTGAACAACCCCGACTTCCGCGAGCAGGTGCTGCCCTCGCTGGCTGCCAACGCGGGCCTGGTGGTGGTGGACGAGGCGCACTGCGTCTCCGACTGGGGCCACGACTTCCGCCCCGACTACCGCCGCATCCGCACCCTGCTGGCCGACCTGCCCGACGGCGTCCCGGTGCTGGCCACCACCGCCACCGCCAACGACCGGGTGGTGGCCGACGTGGCCAGCCAGCTCGGCGTGGGCGGCGGCGACACCCTGGTGCTGCGCGGCGGGCTGGACCGGGAGTCGCTGCACCTGTCGGTGGTGCACGTGGACGGCTCCCAGCGACGCGCCGCGTGGCTGGCCCAGCACCTGGACCAGCTGCCCGGCTCGGGCATCATCTACACCCTCACCGTCTCCCAGGCCGAGGAGCTGGCGGGCCACCTCACCGAGCAGGGCCACACCGTCGCCGCGTACACCGGGCGCACCGACGCCGCCGAGCGCGAGTCGCTGGAGGCCGACCTGCTCGGCAACCGGGTGAAGGCACTGGTGGCCACCTCGGCGCTGGGCATGGGCTTCGACAAGCCCGACCTCGGCTTCGTGGTGCACCTGGGGGCACCGGCCTCGCCCATCGCCTACTACCAGCAGGTGGGCCGCGCCGGCCGCGCCAGCGCCCGCGCCGAGGTGATCCTGCTGCCCGGCGCCGAGGACCGCGACATCTGGGCCTACTTCGCCTCGCTGGCCTTTCCCGCCGAGCCGGTGGTGCGCTCGGTGATCGAGGCCCTGTCCGCGGCGAGCAAGCCGCTGTCCACCGCCGCCCTGGAGCCGCTGGTGGAGCTCAACCGCAGCCGCCTGGAGATGGTGCTCAAGGTGCTCGACGTGGACGGCGCCGTGCAGCGGGTGCGCGGCGGCTGGATCGCCACCGGCGCCGACTGGTCCTACGACGCCGCCCGCTACGAGCACCTGGCTGCTGCGCGGGCCACCGAGCAGCAGGCGATGCTGGACTACCAGCGCACCACCACCTGCCGGATGGACTTCCTGCGCCGCCAGCTCGACGACCCGGAGCTGGGCAGCGAGCCGGTGGCCTGTGGGCGCTGCGACGTGTGCTGCGGACCCACCTGGTCACCGGAGGTGGACGCCAGCGCCGCCCAGGCCGCCCGCGCCCGGCTGGACCGCCCGGGCGTCGACCTCGCTCCGCGCAAGCTGTGGCCCACCGGCATGTCCCGTCTCGGCGTGGACCTCAGCGGGAAGATCACCCAGGGTCCACAGCCGGGCAAGGCGCTCGGCCGGCTCACCGACCTGGGCTGGGGCCAGCGGCTGCGGCCGCTGCTCGCCGGCCCCGACGCCGAGGTGAGCGAGGAGGTGGTGCAGGCCTGCGTGCAGGTGCTCGCCGCCTGGGACTGGGCGCAGCGCCCGGTGGCCGTGCTCAACCTGGACTCCGGCAGCCACCCGGTGCTGCTGCGCAGCCTGGCTGCGCGGCTGGCATCGGTGGGGCGGCTGCGCGACCTGGGGGTGCTGCGCTACCGGGAGGGGCACGTGCCGCCGTCAGCCGCCAACTCCGCGCACCGGGTGGCCGGGCTGTGGGACGCCTGGGACACCAGCAGCGTGCCCGGTCTGGCCGAGCTGGACGGCCCGGTGCTGGTGGTGGACGACCTGCTGGACACCGGCTGGACCATGGCCATGGCCGCGCGCACCCTGCTGGCTGCCGGCGCCCCCGCGGTCCTGCCGCTCACCCTGGGCAGCGTGGCCTGAGCCGAGCGGCTGGGTCAGGCCTGCACGTTGGTCAGCGCCATGCCCGCCACCGCCGCCAGCGCCCCGGGGGCCTGCTCGGGGGTGACGCTGCCGGGAGCCATGGACACCAGGATGGCGTAGGTGCCGGTGGCGGCCACCAGCACGGGGCCGTCGGGCAGGGCCAGGTAGCTGGCGTTCATCCGCCCGATGGTCAGCGGCACGGCCTCCACCCCGGGGGTGCGGCGCGCCTCCACCGTGACCGGGACCCGCACCGCGGCCGCGGCCACGTCGGTGTAGGCGGTGAGGCTCACCTCGAGGGCGTACGTGCCTGCGGGCGAGGGAATCCCGTAGCTGCAGGTGACCCGCCCGGTGAGCCCGATGTCCGGGTTGGGCACGCCCACCAGCGTCTTGACCACCGCCGACAACGGCATGCCCAGAGCGGCGTCCAGCTGGTCGCCGTTCATGAGGTCCTTGCAGCTGGTGGGCAGGCCCTCCTTGGTCAGCTGGGCGGTGGCCGGCGGCGGCGTGGCCGAGGTGGTGGCCGGGAACGTGGGCACCACCGGCGCCGCGACGGGGGAGACCAGCGAGCACCCGCCCGCCAGCACCGCGATCGCCGCCACACCGATTGCCAACCCTGCCCGCATGGTGCCGATGTTAGACGCGGACACGCCCGTCCACCCCTCGCCACGCGGCCCGTGCACATACCGTGACCTGCGGGGGTCTCAGGTCACAAAGTGGTGACACCAGGTGAGTCGATGTGGCTCTAAGTGATCAGCGCCAGGCGCTCTGCGGCACCGGATCTGGTGAGCTCAGGCCCGCACGAGGTCGTCCGCGTGCACCACCGGCCGACGCAGCTCGGGGGGCAGCTGAGCCGCTGGGACACCCACCATCGCGGCCAGCTCGGCGGCGTCGAAGGCGACCACGCCACGGGCCACCGGAGTGCCGTCGGGTCCGATCAGCCGGACCACGTCGCTGGCGTGGAAGTCGCCCTTGACGGCCGTGATCCCCGGCAGCAGCAGCGAGCGGCGCCCGTCGATGACGGCGCTGACCGCACCGGCGTCGAGGCAGATGCTGCCCGAGGTCTCCGCGGCGTAGCGCACCCAGAACCGGCGGGCGGAGAGCCGTCGAGCGCGAGCGGCGAATGCGGTGCCCACCTGAGCGTCGCCGAGGGCCTCCGGGGCCTGTGCGGCCGAGGCCAGCAGCACCGGGACCCCGGCGTCGGCGGCCAACCGGGCAGCGGTGAGCTTGGAGGCCATCCCGCCCGTGCCCAGGGTGCCCCCGGAGCCGGCCACCACGCCGTCCAGCTCCGCGCCGTCGGCGCTCACCTCGCGGATGAGCGTGGCCCCGCCCTGGCGCGGGTCTCCGTCGTAGAGCCCGGCGACGTCCGACAGCAGCACCATGGCGTCGGCGCTGACCAGGTGCGAGACCAGCGCGGCGAGGCGGTCGTTGTCGCCGAAGCGGATCTCCGCGGTGGCCACGGTGTCGTTCTCGTTGACGATGGGCACCACGCCCAGCACCCGCAGCCGGTCCAGGGTGCGCTGGGCGTTGCGGTGCTGGGAGCGCCGGGCGACGTCCTCGGCGGTGAGGAGCACCTGCCCCACCGTGCGTCCGTAGCGGGCGAACGAGGTGCGCCAGGCCTGCACCAGCTCGAGCTGGCCCACCGCGGCCGCGGCCTGCTGGGTGGCCAGGTCGCGCGGACGCGCCCGCAGACCCAGCGGGGCGATGCCTGCGGCGATGGCGCCGGAGGAGACCACCAGCACGTCCGAACCGGCAGCCATCCGGGCCTCGAGGGCGTCCACCAGCCGGTCGAGGCGCTCCAGGTCGAGGCCCCCGCTGAGGCTGGTCAGGCCCGAGGACCCGATCTTGACCACGACACGACGGGCGGCCGCAACAGCATCCCGGGTCTGCACGGCTAGCTCATGCCCTCCACGTCGAGCCCACGACGCACACGGTGGGCAACCTTGCGCTCGGCCGCACCGATCCGCTCGTCGGCGTCGATGCGGATGTCGGTGCCGCGACCGGTGCGGGTCATGGCGATGCCCGCAGGCGTGGACGGCTCCCAGTCGAAGGTGACGTCGCCGATGGTCACCGACGATCCCGGCACCGCCCCCATCTTGGCCAGCTTGTCCTCCACGCCCAGCCGGGCCAGGCGGTCGCCCAGGTAGCCCACGGCCTCGTCGTTGTCGAACTGCGTCTGGCGGATCCACCGCTCGGGGCGGGTGCCGCGGACGATGAAGCCGTTCTCGTCCTCGGGGTCGTGCTCCACGGTGAACCCCTTGTCGTCCACTGCCGTCGGGCGCAGGACGGTGCGGGTGGGCGCCGCCGGCGGGTGCGCCGTGCGGTAGGCCTCCACGGCCTTGCCCAGCGCGAAGACCAGCGGGCGCAGTCCCTCGTGGGTGGCCGCGGAGATCGCGAACACCGGCCACTGCCGAGCCTTGAACTCCTCGCTGACCATCTCGGCCAGCTCGGCTGCCTCGGGCACGTCGACCTTGTTCAGCACCACGATGCGGGGCCGGTCGGCCAGGTCGCCCAGGCTGACGTCGGTGGTCAGCGCGGAGCGGTAGGCGGCCAGCTCGGCCTCGAGGGCGTCCACGTCGGAGATGGGGTCGCGCCCCGGGTCCAGGGTGGCGCAGTCCACCACGTGCACCAGCACGGCGCAGCGCTCCAGGTGGCGCAGGAACTCCAGGCCCAGCCCGCGGCCCTGGCTGGCACCGGGGATGAGGCCGGGCACGTCGGCCACGGTGAAGGTGGTGTCGCCGGTGGTCACCACGCCCAGGTTGGGCACCAGGGTGGTGAAGGGGTAGTCGGCGATCTTCGGCTTGGCCGCCGAGAGCACCGAGACCAGCGAGGACTTGCCGGCCGAGGGGAACCCGACCAGGCCGACGTCGGCCACCGACTTGAGCTCGAGCACCAGGTCGCGGGTGATGCCGGGCTCGCCCAGCAGCGCGAAGCCGGGAGCGCGGCGGGCCTTGGAGGCCAGCGCGGCGTTGCCCAGTCCCCCACGACCGCCCTGCGCGGCGACGAAGCGACTGCCCACGCCGACCAGGTCGGCGAGCAGGTTGCCGTCGGGATCGAGGACCACGGTGCCGTCGGGCACGGGCAGGATCAGGTCCTCACCGCGCGCCCCGTCCCGGTGGCTGCCCATGCCCTGCTTGCCGCGCTCGGACTTGACGTGCGGGTGGTGGTGAAAGTCCAGCAGCGTGTGCACGTTGGGGTCGACGACGAGCACGACGTCGCCACCGCGTCCACCGTTGCCACCGTCGGGACCACCGAGGGGCTTGAACTTCTCCCGGTGCACGGAGGAGCAGCCGTTGCCACCGTCTCCGGCAGAAACATGCAGGACCACACGATCGACGAATCGGGACATCGGGCCCTCCTAACCTGTGCGAGTGCGGATCCGGAGCCCGTGCCGAAGGCGGCGGGTCGGACCCTGATGAGACGACGGCGGGGACGGGCGGGGTTGCTCCCCCTGCCCGTCCCCGCCGTCGTCAGGACGTGTGTTGCGTGGTGAAGCTCAGACCGCTGCCGTCTCGAGTGCCTCGACGGGCACGATGTTGACGGTCTTGCGGCCACGCTTGCGGCCGAAGAGCACCGAGCCGGCGGCAAGCGCGAACAGGGTGTCGTCACCGCCGCGGCCGACGTTGTCGCCCGGGTGGAAGTGCGTGCCACGCTGGCGGACGATGATCTCGCCGGACTTGACGACCTGGCCGCCGAAGCGCTTCACGCCCAGGTACTGAGCGTTCGAGTCGCGACCGTTGCGGGAGCTGGAAGCACCCTTCTTGTGAGCCATGGAGCGTCCCTCCTGGGGGAAGTCTGGGCAGGGGCTGCGAGCACCTGCTCCGGGTGACCTACTTGCTGATGTTGGTGACCTTGACCACGGTCAGCTTCTGGCGGTGGCCCTGGCGCTTGTGGTACCCGGTCTTGTTCTTGAACTTGTGGATCCGGATCTTGGGGCCCTTGGTGTGCTCCACCACCTCACCGGTGACGGAGGCCTTGGCCAGCGCGCCGGCGTCGGTCGTGACGTCGGAGCCATCGACGAGCAGCAGCGCGGGCAGCGCGATCTCCACGCCCGGGGCTCCGTCGAGCTTCTCGACCTCAACAAGGTCACCAACGGCGACCTTGTACTGCTTGCCACCGGTCTTGACGATCGCGTACATCGGAGGGCTTCTCCTGTTGCTCGTTCGAACTCTGGCCGCGCCCGCCTCGAGGGTCGGAACGCGCATCTGGGTCAGTGTCGGTCTTCCTCCGACATCGCGTGCGCCTAGGCGCAGGCGCGCGACAACGACGCCACCAAAAGGTGACCGGCCAAGGTTACGGGGCGTGCACCGGCGGGGTCAAACCGCCTGCCCGCAACCTCGGCCCAGCGCACTACTGCTCTTCCACCGGCGGTCCCGCAGGGCGGGCCGCCGCACGACGGCGCCTCGGCCGGGTGGCCGCGGCAGGGGCTGCCACGGCGGTGGCGGCGGCTGCTGAGCCACCCGCTTCCCCGGGCTCGGCCTCGGACGGGGCCGGTGCGCTCGCCGCAGGGGCGGGCTCGGCCGGCGCCGCAGCGGGCACCACGATCGGTTCCACCGGTGTGCTGAGCGCCTCGGGGGCCGCGGTGGGCCGGGAGGCCCGTCGCGCCCTGCTGCGCCGCGGTGGGCTCGCCACGGGAGCCGGCTCCACGCCGTTGCGGTCGGCCTGCTCCACCTGCTCCACCGCCTGGGTGGCCTCAGCCACCTCAGCGGCCACGGGCTCGGCGGTGGTGGTGCTCGGTTCCACCGCGGGCGCCGGAGCGGCCTCGGAGGCGACCACCACCGGCTCCAGGTCCACCGCGGCCGGGGCTGCGGTGGGCCGGGAGGCACGGCGCGAGCGGCTGCGGCGCGCCGGCGCCTTCACCTCGGCCTGCTCCGCCTGCGGGTGCTCGATCACGGCAGGCTCGGCCTGGCTCGACTCGGCCTGGGCCGGCTCGGCCGCGGTCTGCTGGGCCTGGGACGACCCAGCCTGCTCGGTGCTCTCCACCTGCTCGGTGCTTTCCGGCTGGGGTGCGACCGCGGCAGCTGCCGCGCTCTGCTCCACCGCAACGGGCTCGGCCGCCGCCACCTCGGCCGGCTCCGGCTGCGGCGCGGTCGACTGTGCGGTGGCGGTCTGCGCCTTGGCCGACGACGCCGGGATCAGCGCGGCGGGCCAGGGCTCCTTGACGGTGGGCACCACGGCGGGCTTGGGCGCCGGCGGCTGCTGCTTGGGCTGGCTGGGCTGGTTGTCGCCACCCTTGCCCCGACGCGAGCGCCGTCCGCTGTCGCCGTGCACGTGCTCCGACTCGTGCGCCACCACCGGCTCGTCCTGCACGATCACGCCACGGCCGTGGCAGTGCTCGCAGGGGGTGGAGAACTCCTCGATGAGACCGGCACCCATGCGCTTGCGCGTCATCTGCACCAGGCCGAGCGAGGTGACCTCGGAGACCTGGTGGCGGGTGCGGTCGCGGCCGAGGCACTCGGTGAGGCGGCGCAGCACCAGGTCGCGGTTGCTCTCCAGCACCATGTCGATGAAGTCGACGACGATCATCCCGCCGATGTCGCGCAGGCGCATCTGCCGCACGATCTCCTCGGCAGCCTCGAGGTTGTTGCGCGTCACCGTCTCCTCGAGGTTGCCCCCGGCGCCGGTGAACTTGCCCGTGTTGACGTCGACCACGGTCATCGCCTCGGTGCGGTCGATCACCAGGGTGCCGCCGGAGGGCAGCCACACCTTGCGGTCCATCGCCTTGGCCAGCTGCTCGTCGATGCGGTACGCGGTGAACACGTCCACGTCCCCGCTGTAGCGCTCGACGCGCTCGGCCAGGTCGGGTGCAACCTCGTTGACGTAGCCCTCGACCACGTCCCAGACGGAGTCACCGGCCACGACCAGCTTGCTGAAGTCCTCGTTGAACTGGTCGCGGACCACCTTGAGCAGCAGGTCGGGCTCCTCGTAGAGCGCGACCGGGTTGGTGGACTTGGCCTCCATCGCCGCGGTGGCCTTGGTGTTGATGGCGTCCCACTGCGCCCGCAGCCGCTCGACGTCGGTGGTGAGCTCCTCCTCGCTGACCCCCTCGGCCGCGGTGCGGATGATCACCCCAGCCTCGGCGGGCACGATGCGCTTGAGGATCTCCTTGAGGCGCTTGCGCTCGGTGTCGGGCAGCTTGCGGCTGATGCCGGTGGAGCCACCGCCGGGCACGTACACCAGGAAGCGGCCGGGCAGGCTGATCTGCGTGGTGAGCCGGGCACCCTTGTGGCCCACCGGGTCCTTGCTGACCTGCACCACCACGTTGTCGCCGGAGTGCAGCGCCTGCTCGATCTTGCGGGACTTGCCGCCGAGGCCGGCGGCGTCCCAGTCGACCTCGCCGGCGTAGAGCACGCCGTTGCGACCGCGGCCCACGTCGATGAAGGCGGCCTCCATGCTGGGCAGCACGTTCTGCACGCGGCCCAGGTAGATGTTGCCCACCATCGCCGAAGAGCTGGCGCTGGTGACGAAGTGCTCCACCAGGATGTCGTCCTCGAGCACGGCGACCTGCGTCTGCTTGCCGCGCTCGCGCACCACCATCTTGCGGTTCACGGCCTCGCGGCGGGCGAGGAACTCCGACTCGGTGAGGATCGCGGGGCGGCGGCGGCCGGCGTCCCGGCCGTCCCGACGGCGCTGCCGCTTGGCCTCCAGCCGGGTGGAGCCGGTGATGCCCTGCACCTGGTCGCTGCTGGCCTCGCGACCCTGCCGGCTCTTGCCGCGGCTGCGGGGCTCGCGCTCGTGCACCACGGTGTTGGGCGGGTCGTCCTCGCGGTTGTCGCCGGAGTCCTCACCGCTGGCGTCGCCGCCCTGGCCACCGCTCTTGCGGCGACGACGGCGACGGCGACGGCTGCCGGTGCCGTCCTCGCTGCCGGAGTCGTTGTCGGCGTCGGTGCCCTGGTCGTCAGCGCCCTGGTCGTCGCTGCTCGTGTCCGCGTCGTCGGCACCCGTCTCGATCTTGTCGGCGTCGCCGGTCGACTGCTCGTCCGAGCTGGTCTCGCTGGCGGGATCCACGTCGGTCTTGTCCGCTGCCGCTCGCCCGCCGCGGGAGCGTCCGCCACGGGAGCGGCCACCACGAGAGCGACCACCACCGGAGCTCTCGGACTCCTCCTCGGCGACCTCCGGCTCCACGGCCTGGGGCTCGGGCGCACTGGTCTCGGCCTGAGCCTCGGCGGTGTCGTCGCCGTCGTGGCCCGAGTCGTCGCCGTCGTTGTCGTCGTAGCTGTCCTCGCCCTGCGGGCCACGGCCCCGGCCCCGGCCACGACGACCGCGGCGGCGGCGCTTGGGGGCGTCGTCGTCCTCGTCTCCGCCGGTGACGGCCGGGGCGTCGGTGGTGGCCTCGGTGACCGCGGCGGCCGCTGCCTCCTCGACCTCCTCCGGCACGTCCTGCGGCACCGCGGGGGCGGCGGGACGGCTCGCCCGGCGACGCGGCGGTGCCTTGACCACCTCGGGCTGGATGAACAGCGGGGCGGCGACCGGCCGAACCGGGGCGCGGGTCTCGGCGACCGCCGGCTCGGGCTGCGCGGGCTCGGCCTGCGCGGGGGCTGCCGGTGCCGGCTCGGCGACCGGTGCCGCCGCGACGTCGGCGCCGGGGTTGAGCTCGGCGCGCACCTGCTCGGCGACGTCGCGGTTGATGCTCGACTGGGCCGAGCGCACCGGGGCGCCGAGCTTGTCGAGCGCGGCGGCGACGGCCTTGCTGGTCACCCCCAGCAGCTTGGCCAGGGCGTGCACGCGCATCCGCGCAGGCAGCTCGTCAGTGTTCTGGGGCGGCACGTTCTCGGCCACGTTGTTCTCCTCGGCCCCCGGGCGCGTCCACCGTTGAGGTGTCACGCGGCCACGCGGGGGCTACTCGTCCGTATCCGACCACCTGCGGGGGTCGGCAGTGCAGGTCGTGCCAGTTCTGGCGCTGTAAAAGGTGGTGCCGTTGTCACTTAACACTTGGTTCGGTGACGTGCGACTCGTGCTGCCCCGCGTGCTGCGACCCTGTGGGATCGTCCTGCACCCGGTCAGGCGCGAAAGGATCGCCGAGCGTCCTGTCGTCATCGTCGAGCGGACCCTGCGCCAACCGGGTTGCCTTGACAGGCACGGTCGGCACCAGATCAGCGACGACGAGCAGCGCGCTCATGACGTCATCGGGTCGCACCGCAGGACTTGTCTGCCGCACGACTGCCCTTATTGTCCCACACTGACGGCCAGGCGCCATGTCCCCTGCAGGTGTGGACGGCGTTTCGTCCTCCGGCACCGCCATGCTGACCACTGCCCCACGGGCGTCGAGCTGGCGGCGACCGTCCTTGGTGAGCCGTTCCACCATCGCGGTCTCCTGGGCGAGGAACTTCTCCACCGCCGCGCGCAGCGCCGCCGGCGCCACCCCCTCGACCGCGATCTCCCACAGGCTGGCGTGGATGCGCTCGGGCAGCGAGCCGGTCACCGCCGTCACCGCGTCGATCACGTCCAGGCCCGGCGGCAGCGCCTTGTCCACCTCGTGGGCGAGGACCTGCGGGTCCACCACCCGCACCAGCGACATCTCCACGTACTCGGCCTCGCTGGCCACCCCGGTCGGCGCGGCGCCCACCCAGGAGATCTTGGGGTGGGGGTTGAAGCCCTGCGAGTACGCCATCGGCACCCCGGCCCGGCGGATGGCGCGCTCGAAGGCACGGGCCACGTCGCGGTGGGAGGTGAAGCGCAGCCGGCCGCGCTTGGTGTAGCGCAGCCGCACCTTCTGGACGGGCGGGGCGGAGGGGTTGGGTTCGTGCTGCTTGGCCACGGGCGATCAGCCGGCCAGTGCGGGGTTGGTGATGGGGCTGCCGACGCTGACGGGGGCGATCGGGATGAGCGTCTTGCCGGTGGGGCCCACCTCGATGTCGGTGCCCATGGACGGGCACACGCCGCAGTCGAAGCACGGCGTCCAGCGGCAGTCGTCCTGCTCCTCGGAGTTGAGCGCGTCCTCCCAGTCAGCCCAGAGCCACTCCTTGTCCAGCCCCGAGTCCAGGTGGTCCCAGGGCAGCACCTCGGTGCGCTCGCGCTCGCGGGTGGTGAACCAGTCCAGGCTCACCCCCAGCGGGGTGAGCTCCTCGGCGGCAGCGTCCACCCAGCGGTCGTAGGAGAAGTGCTCGCTCCAGCCGTCGAAGCGGCCACCGTTGCGCCACACCCGCTCGATGACCCGGCCCACCCGGCGGTCGCCGCGGGAGAGCAGTCCCTCGATCAGGCTGGGCTTGCCGTCGTGGTAGCGCATGCCGATGGCGCGGCTCATCTTGCGGTCGGCACCGACCTCGGCGCGCAGCTTGCGCAGCCGGTCGTCCACCACGTCGGGGTGGCACTGCGCCGCCCACTGGAACGGGGTGTGCGGCTTGGGCACGAACCCCCCGATGGAGATGGTGCAGCGGATGTCCTTGTGCCCGGCCGCCTCGCGCCCGGTCTTGATGACCTCGCGGGCCATCCGGCCGATCTGCAGCACGTCCTCGTCGGTCTCGGTGGGCAGCCCGCACATGAAGTACAGCTTCACCTGCCGCCAGCCGTTGGCGTAGGCGGTGGAGACGGTGCGGATGAGGTCTTCCTCGCTGACCATCTTGTTGATGACCTTGCGGATGCGCTCGCTGCCGCCCTCGGGGGCGAAGGTCAGCCCGGAGCGGCGGCCGTTGCGGGAGATCTCGTTGGCCAGGTCCACGTTGAAGGCGTCGACCCGGGTGGAGGGCAGGCTCAGGCCGGTGCCGGTGCCCTCGTAGCGGTCGGCGAGGCCCTTGGTGACGTCAGCGATCTCGGAGTGGTCGGCGCTGGACAGGCTGAGCAGGCCCACCTCGTTGTAGCCAGTGGCGGCCAGGGACTGCTGCACGATGGCACCGATGCCCTCGATGGAGCGCTCGCGCACCGGGCGGGTGATCATCCCGGCCTGGCAGAAGCGGCAGCCGCGGGTGCAGCCACGGAAGATCTCCACGCTGGCCCGCTCGTGCACGGTCTCCGCCAGCGGCACCAGCGGCTTCTTCGGGTAGGGCCAGGCGTCGAGGTCCATGGTGGTGCGCTTGAACACCCGGTAGGGCACCCGGGGGTCGGTGGGCACCACGCGCTGGATGCGGCCGTCGGGCAGGTAGTCCACGGCGTAGAAGCGCGGCACGTACACGCCGCCGGTCTCGGCCAGGCGCAGCAGCAGCTCCTCGCGCCCGCCCGGGGAGCCCTCCTCCTTGTGCGCGCGGATGATCTCGGTGATCTCCAGCACGGCCTCCTCCCCGTCGCCCAGCACCGCGGCGTCGATGAAGTCCGCGATGGGCTCGGGGTTGAACGAGGCGTGCCCGCCGGCGAGCACGATGGGGTGGCGCTCGTCGCGGTCGGCGGCGTGCAGCGGGATGCCGGACAGGTCCAGCGCGGCGAGCAGGTTGGTGTAGCCGAGCTCGGTGGAGAAGCTGACGCCGAGCACGTCGAAGTCGATGACGGGGCGGTGGCCGTCCACGGTGAACTGGGGCACGCCGGCCTCGCGCATGAGGGCCTCGAGGTCGGGCCACACCGCGTAGGTGCGCTCGGCGAGAACGTCATCCATCTCGTTGAGCAGCTCGTAGAGGATCATGACGCCCTGGTTGGGCAGGCCAACCTCGTAGGCGTCGGGATACATCAAGGCCCAGCGGACGGCGGTGTCGTTCCACTCCTTGAGGCTGGCGTTGAGCTCACCGCCGACGTACTGCACAGGCTTGGACACGCGAGGAAGCAGCGGTTCCAGCTCGGCGAAAACGGACGCACCAGGCGTACGGGTGGTAGTACTCATGGTCCCCAGGGTAGATGGGGCGTCTGCAAGTACCACCCACTGCGGGCAGCAGGGTCTGCAACTACCACCAAGCCAGAGACGCGGGTCTCCCCCGGCCGAGCCGCAGCCCTGTGCTCAGGTGCCGGCGCGGGCCAGCGCCCGACGGACGGTGTCGACGAAGCGCTCGGTGTCGTGCACCACGTCCACCAGGTGAAGCGCAGCACGCGCCAGCCGGCCGCCTCCAGGGCGTTCTGCCGGAACCGGTCGCGCAGGATCGCCTCGGGCGCGGAGTGCACCGAGCGCCCGTCGAGCTCCAGGCCCAGCCGCAGCTGCGGGTAGCCGCCGTCCAGCCGGCCGATCAGCCGCCCGTCGGCGTCGTGCACCTCCAGCTGCGCCACCGGCAGGGGCACCTGCGCGTCGGCCAGGGCGAGGCGGCTGGCGGTCTCCAGGATCGACTCGGCCAGCCCGTCCGCCTGCCCGATCCGCTCGGCGGCCCTCGCCTCCCCCGGCCCGCCGCGGCGCACCTCCACGGTGGCCCGCAGCTGCGCACGGGTGAGCAGCCCGCGGCGCAGCGCATCGTCCACGCACCACACCGCCTCCCGCCGAGGCAGGGTCGCGCACAGGTCGAACACCGTGCGCGCGACGCTGGTCAGCTGCACCCCACCGACCAGCTCCACGTCGCCCAGCGCCAGGGCGCGACTGTGGAAGTGCAGGTCGCGGCGGCGGATGCGGCGCTGCTCCCGGCGGACGGTGACGTGCTCGGCCGCCGGGCGGTCCGGCACCGCGAGGTCGTGCACCCGCGCCGCGGTCTGGTGGCTGGCGACGGCGTCGAGCACCCCGCTGGAGAGCACCGCGGCACGGGCCCGGCCCAGCGCGGTGGGCGGGTGCGCGCGGGCGCAGTAGACCCCGCGCTGCACCCGGTACATCCGCCCGGTGCGCAGCGCCACCACGAGGTGGTCGGGATCCACGCCCTCGGTGAGCACCTGCTCGCGCAGGATCAACCCGTCGGGCGCCGTGTACGGCTTCCACCACTGCTCCATGCGGCGGAGGCTCGCACCCCGGCGCGCCGTGCTCGGGGGGTCGTCCGGCGGCTGTGGAGGACGCACCGCGGTGTGCACAACGCTGGGTAGCGGTTGCAGACCGGTTACGGCGCGGATGGTGGTACTTGCAGACGCCCCTAGAGCTCGGGGAACCAGAGCGCGATCTCCCGCGCGGCGCTCTCCGGGGAGTCTGACCCGTGCACGATGTTCGACTGCGTCTCCAGCGCCAGGTCGCCGCGGATCGACCCGGGCGCGGCCTTCTCCACCGGGTCGGTGCCACCGGCCAGCTGGCGGAACGCCGGGATCGCCCGGGGGCCCTCCACCACCGCGGCTACCACGGGCCCGGAGGTGATGAACTCCAGCAGCGACTCGTAGAAGCCCTTGCCCTCGTGCTCGGCGTAGTGCGCCGCGGCCAGGTCACGGGCCACCGGCACCATCTTCAGCGCCGCCAGGGTCAGCCCCTTGCGCTCGATGCGGGCCAGCACCTCGCCGGTGAGCCCGCGGGCGACGCCGTCGGGCTTGATCAGGACCAGGGTGCGCTCGCTCACGGGGTGCTCTCCTCAGCTGGGCCCGTGCAGCCACGCCGGACGCGGGTGGACGGGGGTGGTAACGGTCGCGCTCAGGGTAATCGACGCCCTGCCGACGACCGGCACGCTCAGCCCTGCTGGCTGGGTAGCCGGCCCGTGGCGATGCGTTGCTGCACGTCGCGACGCAGGTACAGGATGTAGGCCCACACCGCGGCGAACACCAGCCCCATGATCCCCAGCGAGGGGTGCACCGCCCAGCCCGCGATCATCGCCACCTGCAGCGCCACGTCCACCGGCACCGCCCACGGTCGCCGCTGCATCCCGCTGGCCACGATCATCACCACCGCCAGCGCCACCACGTACCCGCCGGACAGCCACGACACCCCGCCGCCGAGCTTGGCCACCACCGGCAGCACCAGCAGCACCACGATGGCCTCCAGGACCAGCGTCCCGGCCATCACTCCGCGCAGGCCCTTCCACGGGTCGGTGGCGGGGGCCCGGACCGGCTCGGGGGCGCTCACGCCGGCTCCTTGCCGAGCAGCGTGCGCGCCTCACCCGCGGTGACGACCGATCCGGTGACCACCACGCCCGCGCCGGACACCGACTCCCCCGGCTCGGCCACGTCCTCGGCCATGGCGATCGCCTGCTCCAGCGCGCCGGCCATGTCGTCGGCCACCACCACCCGCTCGTCGCCGAAGCGGGCCACGGCGAACTCGGCCAGCTGCTCCACGTCCATCGCCCGCGGCGAGCTGTTCTGCGTCACCACGATCTCGTCGAGCACCGGCTCCAGCGCGGCCAGCAGCCCGGCCACGTCCTTGTCCTCCAGCACCGACACCACCCCGACGAGCTTGCGGAAGTCGAACTCCTCCGTGAGCGCCGCGGCCAGCGCCTGGGCCCCGTGCGGGTTGTGCGCGGCGTCGATGAACACCGTGGGCGCGCTGCGCACCCGCTCCAGCCGGCCGGGCACGGTGACGGTCGCGAACGCCTCGCGCACCGCCTCCACGTCCAGCTGGCGCTGCGGGCCAGCGCCGAAGAACGCCTCCACCGCGGCCAGCGCCAGCACCGCGTTGCGGGCCTGGTGGGCTCCGTGCAGCGGCAGGAAGATCTCGTCGTACACCCCGCCCAGGCCCTGCAGCTGCAGCTGCTGCCCGCCGACGGCCACCTGCCGGCCGAGCACGGCGAACTCCGAGCCCTCCCTGGCGACGGCGACGTCGACCTGCACGCAGCGGCGCAGGATCACCTCCTGCACCTCCGGCTGCTGCTCGGCCATGATCACGGTGCAGCCGGGCTTGATGATCCCGGCCTTGTTCTCGGCGATCTCGCTGAGGTCGGTGCCCAGGTATTCGCTGTGGTCCATGGCGATCGGGGTGATCACCGCGACCTGCGTGTTGAGCACGTTGGTGGAGTCCCAGGTGCCGCCCAGGCCCACCTCGACCACGGCGACGTCCACCGGGGCGTCGGCGAAGGCGGAGAACCCCATCGCGGTGAGCACCTCGAACTTGCTCATCGCCGGCCCGCCGGCGGCGGTGGAGCGCTCGTCCACCATGGCCACGAAGGGCTCGACGTCGGCGAAGGTGCTCACGTAGCGCTCCGGGCTGACCGGCTCGTTGTCCACGCTGATCCGCTCGGTGGCCAGCTGCAGGTGCGGGCTGGTGTAGCGCCCCGTGCGCAGCTGCAGCCGGGTGAACAGCGCGTCCACCATGCGGGTGACCGAGGACTTGCCGTTGGTCCCGGCGACGTGCACGGCCGGATAGCTCAGCTGCGGGGAGCCGAGGATGTCCAGCAGCGCGTTGATGCGGGTCAGCGACGGCTCGATCTTGGTCTCCGGCCAGCGCTCGTTGAGCCGCGCCTCCACCGCGGCCAGCGCGGCGAGCTCGTCGCGACCGGGACGCGCCCCCTCCGAGGTGCTCACTGTGCCGCCAGCGCGCTGAGGCGGGCGTTGATGCGCTCCACCTCGGCCTGGGCGGTGGCCTGGCGAGCCTTGATCTTCTCGACCACCTGCGGCGGGGCCTTGCTGGTGAAGGACTCGTTCGCCAGCTTGGCCGTGGTGCCGGCGAGCTCCTTCTCGTTCACCGCCAGGTCCTTCTCCAGCCGGCGACGCTCGGCGGCGACGTCCACGGTGCCGGAGGTGTCCAGCTCCACCACCACGGTCGCCGCGTGCAGGCGCACCTCGATGGATGCGGTGGCGGCGAAGTCAGCCTCGGGCTCGGTGAGCCGGGCCAGGGAGGTGACCTGCCCGGACAGCCCGGTGAGGTCGGCGGTGTCCAGGCCGGAGATGCGGGCGGCAACCCGGCGCGACGGCGCCACGCCCTGGTCGGCCCGGAAGCGGCGCACCTCGGTGATCAGCTTCTGCGCGTCGGCGACCCGCTGGGCGGCAGCATCGTCGGGCACCACACCGGTGGCGGTGGGCCACGCCGCGACGACCAGGGACTCCCCGCCGGTGAGCACGGTCCACAGCGTCTCGGTGACGAAGGGCATCACCGGGTGCAGCAGGCGCAGCAGCACGTCCAGGACGTGGCCGAGCACCGCCCGGGTTCCGGCCGCGGTGGCCTCGTCAGCCAGCTGGGCCTTGGCCAGCTCCAGGTACCAGTCGCACACCTCGTCCCAGGCGAAGTGGAACAGGGTCTCGCAGGCGCGGCCGAACTCGAAGCGGTCGAAGTAGCCGTCCACCTCGGTGACCACCGCGTCCAGGCGGTCCAGGATCCAGCGGTCGGGGTCGGTCAGCGCCTCCCGCGCCGGCAGCGCACCCACGGTGGCCTGGTTCATCAGCGCCAGCTTGGTGGCGTTGAACAGCTTGGTGGCGAAGCGGCGGGAGGCCTCGGCGTGCTCGTCACCCACGGACAGGTCGGCGCCGGGGTTGGCGCCGCGGGTGAGGGTGAAGCGCAGCGCGTCGGCGCCGTAGCGGTCCACCCAGTCCAGCGGGTCGATGCCGTTGCCGCGGCTCTTGGACATCTTCTTGCCCTCGGCATCGCGCAGCAGCCCGTGCAGGAATACGTCGTGGAAGGGCACCGAGTCGGCGGCGGCGCGCCCGTCGCCCTCGGCGGCGTAGAGGCCGAACATCATCATCCGGGCGACCCAGAAGAAGAGGATGTCGTAGCCGGTGACCAGCACGCTGGTGGGGTAAAACTTCGCCAGCTCGTCGGTCTGCTCCGGCCAGCCCATGGTGGAGAACGGCCACAGGCCCGAGGAGAACCAGGTGTCCAGCACGTCCGGGTCCTGGGTCCAGCCCTCGCCGGTGGGCGCGTCCTCGTCGGGACCGACGCAGACCACCTCGCCGTTGGGGCCGTAGAAGATCGGGATGCGGTGGCCCCACCACAGCTGGCGGGAGATGCACCAGTCGTGCATGTGGTCCACCCAGGCGAACCAGCGCGGCTCCAGGCTCTCCGGGTGGATGGTGGTGCGCCCGTCGCGCACGGCGTCGCCGGCGGACTTGGCCAGCTTGTCCACCGCCACGAACCACTGCAGGCTCAGCCGCGGCTCGATGGGCTCCCCGGTGCGCTCGCTGTGCCCGACGCTGTGCACGTAGGGGCGCTTCTCGGCCACCACCCTGCCCTGCTCGGCCAGCGCCTCGCGCACGGCCACGCGCGCCTCGAAGCGGTCCATCCCGTCGAACTGGGTTCCGGTGCCGGTGATGCGCCCGGACTCGTCCATGATCGAGGGCATCGGCAGGTCGTGCCGCTTGCCCATCTCGAAGTCGTTGGGGTCGTGCGCCGGGGTGATCTTGACCGCGCCGGTGCCGAACTCCGGGTCCACGTAGGAGTCGGCGATCACCGGGATCCGTCGCCCGGTGAAGGGGTGCTCCAGGGTGGTGCCGATCAGCGCGGCGTAGCGCTCGTCGTCGGGGTGCACGGCCACCGCGGTGTCACCGAGCATGGTCTCCACCCGGGTGGTGGCCACGACGACGTGCGGCTCGTCGTCGCGCAGCGAGCCGTAGCGCAGCGAGACCAGCTCGCCCTCCACGTCGGAGTAGCTGACCTCGATGTCGCTGATGGCGCTCTGCAGCTTGGGCGACCAGTTGACCAGCCGCTCCGCGCGGTAGATCAGGCCGTCGTCGAAGAGCCGCTTGAAGATGGTCTGCACGGCGCGGGACAGGCCCTCGTCCATGGTGAACCGCTCGCGGGACCAGTCCACGCCGTCACCCAGGCGGCGCATCTGGGCGCCGATGCTGCCGCCGGAGGTGTGCTTCCACTCCCAGACCTTCTCCAGGAAGGCCTCCCGGCCCAGCTCGTGTCGGCTGGTGCCCTGCGCGGTGAGCTGCTTCTCCACCACGGTCTGGGTGGCGATGCCGGCGTGGTCCATGCCCGGCAGCCACAGCACCTCGTAGCCCTGCATCCGCTTGCGGCGGGTGAGGGCGTCCATCACCGCGTGCTCCATGGCGTGGCCCATGTGCAGGCTGCCGGTGACGTTGGGCGGGGGCAGGACGATGGAGAACGGCGGCTTGTCGCTGGTCGCGTCGGCGGTGAAGTACCCGGCGTCCACCCAGCGCTGGTACAGCGCGTCCTCTACCTCGGCCGGCTCCCACTTGTCGGGGAGCTGGGCAGGTGCAGGGGTGTTCTCGGGCGGGGTCACCCGGCAAGTCTAGGAAACGTCAGCAGCGCCGATCACCGGGCCGGTGCCGCTGCCGCGCGGCGGCCAGCTCGGCCGGGGTGTTCACGTTCAGCAGCGAGTCCAGCTCCGGGTCGGCGGCGGCCAGCGCGGGGTCGGCCAGCAGCTCGGCACGGGTGATGCGGCGCACCCGGCAGCGCGCACCCAGCGCCCGCACCCGCCGCTCCCCCGCCGCCAGCAGCTCCGCGGCCGGCCCGGCCAGCGCGGTGGCGTAGGCCGCCGCCAGCGGGTGCTCGTGGTCGGCGTCCACCGGCATCACCACGTCCGGGCGCGGCTCCACCTCCGGGCCGCGCGCGGCGAGCACCGCGGTCACCAGTGCGGGGTGCAGCAGCGGCATGTCGGTGGCGCAGACGAAGGCGGTCTCCGCGCCCAGCTCCCCCGCCCGGGCCAGGCCGGTGGCCAGGCCCTGCAGCGGGCCCTGGTCGGCCACCGCGTCGTGCACCACCTCCGCGCCGGTCACCGTGAGCAGCTGCCCGGGGGCGGCGACCACCAGCACCCGGTCACCGTGGTGGCCGAGCACGTCCACGGTGCGCTGCAGCAAGGTGGCGCCGTCCCACTCCAGGGCAGCCTTGGGCGAGCCCATCCGGCGAGACCTCCCCCCGGCCAGCACCACTCCGCACACACCCACCAGCGCAGGCTAAGCCTCGTGTGTCGCGGGGGACTCACGTGGCGCACTATGGGGCCATGGCGCACGAGATCGAGATCGACAGCACCGGTGGGCACAAGCGGTACCGCGGCAAGGTCAGGCGGCCCGACATCGACGAGAGCAGCCTCAAGGTCACCAAGCCGGAGAAGTCGGCCGCGGGCGTGCCCGCCGTCCTTGTCGCCGCCCAGCGCGGACTCAAGCTGATGGGCGCGGACCGCACCGCCCGCACCTGGCTGCGAATCAACCAGCGCAACGGCTTCGACTGTCCCAGCTGTGCGTGGCCGGAGCCTGCCGACGGCCGCAAGACCTTCGAGTTCTGCGAGAACGGCGCCAAGGCGGTGGCCGACGACGCCACCACCCGCACCGTCACGCCGGAGTTCTTCGCCCAGCACTCCATCGACGAGCTGAACAGCAAGAGCAGCTACTGGCTCAACCTGCAGGGCCGGCTGACCCACCCGATGGTGGTGCGTCCGGGCGGAACGCACTACGAGCCGATCAGCTGGGACGACGCCATCGCCCTGGTTGCCGACGAGCTCAACGGGTTGGCCAGCCCGGACGAGGCGCTCTTCTACACCTCCGGCCGGGCCAGCAACGAGTCCGCCTTCGTCTTCCAGCTGCTGGCCCGCAGCTTCGGCACCAACAACCTGCCGGACTGCTCCAACATGTGCCACGAGTCCTCGGGCCACGCGCTCACCGAGTCCATCGGCATCGGCAAGGGCACCGTCACCATCCTGGACGTCCAGGAGGCCGATCTCATCATCATCGCCGGCCAGAACCCCGGCACCAACCACCCGCGCATGCTCAGCTTCCTGGAGGAGGCCAAGCACAACGGCGCCAAGATCGTGGCCATCAACCCGCTGCTGGAGGCGGGGCTGCGCCGCTTCCACGACCCGCAGTCGGTCAGCGGGGTGCTGGGCAACGGCACCAAGCTGGCGGACGAGTACCTGCAGATCAAGCTCGGCGGCGACATGGTCCTCTTCCGCGCCCTGGCCAAGATGCTGCTGCAGGCCGAGGAGGACAACCCCGGCAGCGTCGTCGACCGCACCTTCATCGACACCAAGTCAGCCGGCTTCGAGGAGTGGGCTCAGGCCGCCCGCGACCTCGACCTGGGCATCGTCGAGGAGGCCACCGGCCTCAAGCTGGCCGACATCGAGAAGGTCGCCGCCCTGATGGCGAGCTCCCAGCGCACGGTGCTGTGCTGGGCCATGGGGCTGACCCAGCACCGGGCCGGCGTGGCCACCATCCAGGAGGGCACCAACCTCATGCTCATGCGGGGCATGATCGGCAAGCCCGGTGCCGGCCTGTGCCCCGTCCGCGGCCACTCCAACGTGCAGGGCGACCGCACGATGGGCATCTGGGAGCAGATGCCCGAGGGGTTCCTGGCGGCGCTGGACACCGAGTTCGGCATCACCTGCCCCCGCCCGCACGGGGTGGACACCGTCGGCGCGATGCACGCGATGAAGGAGGGCAAGGCCAAGGTGTTCATCAGCCTGGGCGGCAACTTCGCCTCGGCCACCTCCGACACCGACTACACCGAGGAGGGCCTGCGCCAGTGCTCCCTGACGGTGCAGATCTCCACCAAGCTCAACCGCAGCCACCTGGCCCACGGGCGCACCGCCCTGATCCTGCCCTGCCTGAGCCGCACCGACCGCGACATCCAGAACGGGCGCAAGCAGAAGGTGTCGGTGGAGGACTCCATGTCCATGGTGCACCTGTCCCGCGGGAACCTGAAGCCGGTGAGCGAGGACCTGCTCAGCGAGATCGTCATCATGGGGCGCCTGGCCCTGGCCACCCTGGGCACCGACCACCCGGTGCCGTGGCGGGCGTTCATGAAGAACTACGACACCATCCGCGACTCCATCGCCCGGGTGGTGGGCGGCTGCGAGGACTACAACCAGCGGGTGCGCCAGCCCGACGGCTTCATGCTGCCCAACCCGCCGCGGGACGGTCAGGACTTCACCGACACCGACAACGGCAAGGCCAACTTCGTCACCAACGAGCTGGAGTGGGTCAAGGTCCCGCCGGGCCGCCTCGTCCTGCAGTCGCTGCGCAGCCACGACCAGTTCAACAGCACCATCTACGGGCTGGACGACCGCTACCGGGGCATCGACAACGCCCGCAAGGTGGTGATGGTCAACCCCCAGGACATCACCGAGCTCGGCCTCACCGACGGTGCGGTGGTGAACATCATCTCCGAGTACACCGGCAAGGACGGGGTGCTGCAGGAGCGCCGCGCGGAGGGCTACCGGGTGGTCTCCTACGACACCCCGAAGGGCAACGCCGCGGGCTACTACCCGGAGACCAACGTGCTCTACCCGGTCCACGACGTGGCGAGGAAGTCCAACACGCCGGTCTCCAAGGCTGTGGTGGTGCGACTCGAGCCGGTCGGCTGATCCGTCCGGGCGCCGGTCGACCGCGGGGGTGTCTAGGCTCGGTGGATGGCCACCCTCTTCACCCGCATCCTCAACGGGGAGCTGCCCGGTCGCTTCGTCTGGCGTGACGACGTGTGCGGGGTCTTCCTGACCATCAACCCGCTCGCTCCGGGTCATGTGCTGGTGGTGCCGCGGGTGGAGGTCGACCACTGGATCGACCTGCCCGCCGAGGTCGCCGCCCATCTCTGGGACGTCAGCCAGAAGGTCGGGCAGGCCCAGCAGCAGGCGTTCTCCCCGTCCAAGGTCGCCGTCCTGGTGGTGGGTGAGGAGGTACCGCACACCCACATCCACCTGGTGCCCTACCACCAGCTGTCCCAGGTCAACTTCGCCAACGCCGACCCTGCCCCCAGCCCGGAGAGCCTGGACGCCGCCGCCGACAAGCTGCGGGCGGCGCTGCGCGAGGCCGGGCACCCCGAGGCTGGGCCTACCGAAGCTGGGCCTACCGAAGCAACGAGCTGAGCGGAGTCTTCACCATGGGTCGCGTCACCACCCGACGACCGGTTCGCCGCATCTCCGCCGACGGGGAGCGCCGGCGGCCGGACTCCCTCGCCGTCGAGGAACCGATGGAGCTGCGCGTGGGGGGCCGCGCCCTGGCCGTCACCATGCGCACCCCGGGCAGCGACATCGAGCTGGTGCACGGCTTCCTGCTCACCGAGGGCGTCATCGGCGACCGGGAGGACGTCAGCATCGCCCGCTACTGCAACGGCGTGGACGACGAGGGCCGCAACACCTACAACGTGATCGACGTGGAGCTGGCGCCCGGCGTGGCCCCGCCCGAGGCCGGCGTGGAGCGCAACTTCTACACCACCTCCTCGTGCGGGGTGTGCGGCAAGGCGTCCCTGGACGCGGTGCGGCTGAAGAGCCGCTACTCCCCCGCCGCCGACCCGGTGTCGGTCAGCACCTCCGTGCTGGCCACCCTGCCGGACCAGCTCCGCGCCGCGCAGAAGGTCTTCGACACCACCGGGGGGCTGCACGCGGCCGGGTTGTTCACCGCCGACGGTGAGCTGCTGGCCGTGCGCGAGGACGTGGGCCGGCACAACGCGGTGGACAAGGTGATCGGCTGGGCGGTGCAGTCTGGCCGGGTGCCCCTGAGCGGCTGCGTGCTGATGGTCAGCGGGCGCGCGTCCTTCGAGCTGGTGCAGAAGGCGGTGATGGCCGGCATCCCCGTGCTGGCCGCAGTCTCCGCGCCGTCGTCGCTGGCGGTGGAGCTGGCCGCCGAGACGGGCATGACGGTGATCGGCTTCCTGCGTGGGACGAGCATGAACGTCTACACCGACGCTGCGAAGGCCCGCGTGGTGGTGCCGGAGCACAGCACGGCCTGAACACGCCGCCAGGCCCGTCCCCGTGGTGGTGGGAGGCGGACCTGGAGGTCAGTGCAGCGGATCAGGCGGACTTGTCGCGGCGCTCGGCCCGGGTCGGCTTGCGCGGCACGATGGTGGGAAGCACGTTGTTGCGGACCACGTCCTCGGTGATGACCACCTTGGCCACGTCGTCGCGGCTGGGGATGTCGAACATGATCGGCAGCAGCACCTCCTCCATGATGGCGCGCAGCCCACGGGCCCCGGTGCCGCGGAGGATGGCCTGGTCGGCGATGGCCTCCAGGGCCTCCTCCTCGAACTCCAGCTCCACGTTGTCCATCTCGAAGAGCCGCTTGTACTGCTTGACCATCGCGTTCTTGGGCTCGCGCAGGATGGTCACCAGCGACTGCTTGTCCAGGTTGGTGACGCTGGCCAGCACGGGCAGCCGACCGATGAACTCCGGGATGAGCCCGAACTTGATCAGGTCCTCGGGCATCACGTCGGCGAAGCGGTCCACGGTGTCGGTCTCGATCTTGGAGTGCACCTCGGCGCCGAAGCCCAGGCCGCGCTTGCCCACTCGGTCGGACACGATCCGGTCGAGCCCGGCGAAGGCGCCGGCCACGATGAACAGCACGTTGGTGGTGTCGATCTGGATGAACTCCTGGTGCGGGTGCTTGCGGCCCCCCTGCGGCGGCACGCTGGCCTGGGTGCCCTCCAGGATCTTCAGCAGCGCCTGCTGCACTCCCTCGCCGGAGACGTCCCTGGTGATCGAGGGGTTCTCGCTCTTGCGGGCGATCTTGTCGACCTCGTCGATGTAGATGATGCCCGTCTCGGCGCGCTTGACGTCGTAGTCGGCGGCCTGGATGAGCTTGAGGAGGATGTTCTCCACGTCCTCGCCGACGTAGCCCGCCTCGGTGAGCGCGGTGGCGTCGGCGATGGCGAAGGGGACGTTGAGCATCTTGGCCAACGTCTGCGCCAGGTAGGTCTTGCCACAGCCGGTGGGCCCCAGCAGCAGGATGTTGGACTTGGCCAGCTCGATGGACTCCTCGCGCGGGTCGCGCAGCTTGTCCCCGGCCTGGATGCGCTTGTAGTGGTTGTAGACCGCCACCGCCAGCGTCCGCTTGGCCTTGTCCTGGCCGATGACGTACTTCTCCAGGAAGTCGCGGATCTCGTTGGGCTTGGGCAGCTCCTCGAGCTTGACCTCACCGGTCTCGGCGAGCTCTTCCTCGATGATCTCGTTGCACAGGTCGATGCACTCGTCGCAGATGTACACGCCCGGACCAGCGATCAGCTTCTTGACCTGCTTCTGGCTCTTCCCACAGAAGGAGCACTTCAGCAGATCTCCACCGTCTCCGATGCGTGCCATACCTGTCGCCCTCTACTTCCGTGTGCGGATGACGCCTTCGAGCTCAACGACTTCGAAAACAACGCGTGCCCGACCCGAGCCCGTAACCGCTGCGGGACAGGACTTCCGCTGCTCCGCCGGTACCGGCGTCGTCGCTGCCCGTTCCTGATGACGTTACCCGTGGATCCCGACGAGCTCGCCGGTGAACGCCGAGCGCGGACTCGGTGTGTGCCGCCGGGTGCCGCGCCGGGCTACAGCGTGCCTGTCCGGTTCGCCGCTCGAGCGCAGGCTGGCTCGAGCGGCGTGTCGGACAGGCACGCCGAGCTGGTCAGGACTGGGCCGACAGCTTCCGGTACGGCAGCACCTGGTCGATGATGCCGTAGGCCTTGGCCTCCTCGGCGGTGAGGATCTTGTCGCGCTCGATGTCCGTGCGCACCTGGTCAGCCTCGCGGCCGGTGTGCTTGGCCAGGGTGCTCTCCAGCAGGCGCCGCATGCGCTGGATCTCCGCGGCCTGGATAGCGAGGTCGGAGACCTGGCCGTAGACACCCTCGGTGGCCGGCTGGTGGATGAGCACCCGGGCGTTGGGCAGCGCCAGGCGCTTGCCCGGGGTGCCCGCGGCGAGCAGCACCGCAGCGGCCGAGGCGGCCTGGCCCAGGCAGACGGTCTGGATGTCGGCCCGCACGTACTGCATGGTGTCGTAGATCGCCATCAGCGAGGTGAACGAGCCACCGGGTGAGTTGATGTAGATGGTGATGTCGCGGTCGGGGTCGTCGGACTCCAGGCACAGCAGCTGCGCCATGATGTCGTTGGCCGAGGCGTCGTCCACCTGCACCCCGAGGAAGATGATGCGCTCCTCGAAGAGCTTGTTGTAGGGGTTGGACTCCTTCATGCCGTAGCTGGTCCGCTCGACGAACGAGGGCAGCACGTAGCGGGAGCTCGGCATCTGCATGCCGTTCGGGAAGCTGGTCATCGTGTCTCCATCAGGTTCGGGTCAGCCGGGACTGCGGGGTGAGGTCGGACCGGCTACGCGCTGCCGGTTCCGCCGACCTGCGCGGCCCGGCTGATGACGTGGTCGACGAACCCGTACTCCAGTGCCTCCTGGGCAGTGAACCAGCGGTCCCGGTCGGAGTCCTTCTCGATCTGCTCCACGGTCTGCCCGGTGAACTGGGCCTGCAGCTCGTTCATCTCACGCTTGGTGTGCTCGAACTGCTCGGCCTGGATGGCGATGTCGGTGGCGGAGCCGCCGATGCCGGCCGAGGGCTGGTGCATCATGATCCGCGCGTGCGGCAGGACGAAGCGCTTGCCCTTGGTCCCGGCGGCGAGCAGGAACTGGCCCATCGAGGCGGCCAGGCCCATGCCGTAGGTGGCGACGTCGCACTCGGCGAACTGCATGGTGTCGAACATCGCCATGCCCGCGGTCACCGAGCCGCCGGGAGAGTTGATGTACAGGGAGATGTCGCGGGTGGGGTCCTCCGCCGAGAGCAGCAGGATCTGGGCGCAGACGCGGTTGGCGATCTCGTCGTCGACCTGGGTGCCCAGGAAGATGATGCGCTCCTGCAGCAGACGCTCGAATACCGAGTCGCTGAGGTTCAGTCCTGTGGTTCCTGCCATCTGAGGGTTCTGCGGCGTCGGGTTCTGCGGCGTCACGAGCGGGCCTGCCTTCCGGTGTGTGTTGAGCTTGTCTCTGACCCTAACGAACACGGGCGGCACCGGAGTCCCGGTACCGCCCGTGTTCGCTGTGAGCGTCAGTCGTTCTTACTTGTCGGCGTCAGACTTCTCGGCGTCGGCCTCGTCGGTCACGGCCTCCGCAGCGGCGTCCTCGGTGCCCGCCTCGGCGTCGGCGTCCACAGCGTCGGTGTCGTCAGCGTCGGCGTCCTCAGCCTTGCGGCCGAGCAGCTCGTCGAGGTCGATGGCGTTGCCCGCGGTGTCGGTGACGGTGGCCTGGGCCACGACCCCGGCCAGCGCCTTGCCGCGGCGGACGTCGGCGAAGATCGCGCCGAGCTGGTTGGCCTGCTGCGCCTGCTGGATGTACTCCTCGGGGCTGACCCCGAAGCGCTGCGCCTGGTAGACGATGCGCTCGGTCAGCTCCTCGTTGCCCACCGTGGTGCCCTCGGCCTCCGCGATGGCGTCCAGCAGCAGCTGGGTCTTGACCGACTCCTCGGCCTCCTTGCGGGACTCCGCGTCGAACTCCTCGCGGCTGCTGCCCTGCGCCACCAGCGCGGCGGCCAGCTTGTCCTCGTCGTGGTCGAAGGGGTGCACCGCGTCGTGCAGGCGGGACTCCACCTCGGCCTCCACGACTGCCTCGGGCACCGGGATCTCGGTGACCTCCAGCAGCGCCTCGAGCACCTTGTCGCGAGCGGCGGTGGCCTGCTCGACCTTCTTCACCCGGGTGAGGCGCTCGCGCAGGTCGGCGAGCAGCTCGTCCATGGTGTCGAACTCGCTGGCCATCTGGGCGAACTCGTCGTCGGCCTCAGGCAGCTCGCGCTCCTTGACGTTGTTGATCACCGCAGTGACCACAGCGTCCCGGCCGGCGAACTCCCCCGCCAGCAGGGCGGTGGTGAAGTCCGCGCTCTCGCCGGCGGACTTGCCGATCAGCGCCTCGTCGATGCCGTCGATGAGCTCGCCGGAGCCGACCTCGTAGGACATGCCGGTGGTGGAGGCCTCGGGGACGTCCTCACCGTCCACGGTGGCCGACAGGTCGATGCTGACGAAGTCGCCGTCCTGGACGGGACGCTCGACGCCGGTGAGGGTGCCGAAGCGGGCCCGCAGCGAGTGCAGCTGCTCGTCGACCTCCTCGTCGGTGATCTCGATGGGGTCGACGGTGACGGAGAGCTCGCCGAAGGCGGGGATGGTGATGTCCGGGCGGACGTCGACCTCCGCGGTGAAGGCGACCTCCTGGCCGTCCTCCAGCTTGGTCACCTCGATCTCGGGCTGACCCAGCGGCCGGATGTCGGCGTTGGTGATCGCCTCGGAGTACTTGTTCGGCAGGGCGGCGTTGATGACCTGCTCCAGCACGGCGCCTCGGCCGACGCGGGCCTCCAGCAGGCGCGCGGGGGCCTTGCCGGGGCGGAACCCGGGCAGGCGGATCTGCTGGGCGAGGGTCTTGTACGCGGCGTCAAAGTCGGGTTTGAGCTCCTCGAAGGGCACCTCGACGTTGATGCGCACCCTTGTAGGGCTCAGCTGCTCGACGGTGCTCTTCACAGACATGCTCCTCAGGTAATACGTGAGTTCGGCAAATTGACCCAGGATGAACCTGGTCGGGGTGACAGGATTTGAACCTGCGACCCTCCGCTCCCAAAGCGGATGCGCTACCAAGCTGCGCCACACCCCGTCGTGACGATCCTACTGGGCCGTTAGGTAGCATCTGACACCGCACACGAAGAGCGGGTAGCTGAAGGGCCACCGGCAGGCGCGGGTGCACGCGGGCGTAGCTCAATGGTAGAGCCTCAGTCTTCCAAACTGATTACGCGGGTTCGATTCCCGTCGCCCGCTCCACGGTGCCAGTCGAGCACCCACGAGCGACCACCTCTCCCGCGCCCCGCCGAGGCGGGCAGCCTGTGGCACAACACCTCTCGGTCGCAGCGCCGCTGAGCCACCGCCGTATTGTCGGCGGGTGCGCCTGATCCGGGCGCGTCGTGACGAAAGGTGAACCATGTCCACCCGAATGAAGACCGCGCTGGCGCTGGCGACGGTGGGCATCGCGCTCGCCGCCGGCTGCAGCTCCGAGGAGTCTGGCGCCGCCCAGGCCGACCCGGCCGCCACCACCTCCGCCGCCGCCTCCAGCAGCACCGCGTCCTCATCGACCTCCAGCGCGCCCACGTCGACCACCACGTCGGCCGCGCCCACTCCCGCGCCCGGCTCGGTGACGCTGACCAGCCCGGACCCCCGCGCCCCCAAGCTGACGGTGACTCCGCCGGCCGGCTGGACCCAGTCCACCGAGAAGATCTCCGAGAGCCCGGACCTGATCGGCGCCTTCCTCGTCAACGACGCCCGGGCCAACGACTTCACCCCGAACACCACCATCGTGATCAGCAACATCACCGGCAAGGCCGGCTCCAAGGAGGAGGCGCTGGCTCTGGACAAGAAGACCCTGAGCACCCAGCTGGCCGGCTACGTGGAGACCGGCACCAAGCCCCTCACTGTGAGCGGCAGCCCCGGCCAGCGCATCACCGGCCAGTGGACCAGCCCGCAGGTGGGCTCGCCGCTGCTGGTGACCGTCACCTCGGTGGCCGTCAACAACGACGAGGGCCTCTTCCTGGTGGACCTGGTCTCGCAGAGCACCCAGACCCTCGCCCCCGGCTGGGAGCAGGCAGTGCAGAGCTTCCACGAGAGCCTCGTCATCAGCTGACGAGCACCCGGCTACGAGAGCGGCCCCGGACACCGTTGCAGGTGTCCGGGGCCGCTCTGTCTTCGCTGTTCAGGTGGGCCGGTGCTCAGGCCTCGGGCAGTGCCGGCGGTGTGCCGGTGCGCTCGTACTCGGCCAGGATGTCGATGCGACGCTGGTGCCGCTCGTCACCGGAGAACGGCGTCTGCAGGAACGCGTCCACGATGGCCAGCGCCTCCTCCAGGCTGTGCATCCGACCGCCGATGCCGATCACCTGCGCGTTGTTGTGCTGGCGGGCCAGCTGCGCGGTCTCCACGCTCCACGCCAGCGCCGCACGGCAGCCGGGCACCTTGTTCGCGGCGATCTGCTCACCGTTGCCCGACCCGCCGAGCACCAGCCCGAGGCTGCCCGGGTCGTCCACCACCCGCTGGGCGGCGGCGATGCAGAAGGCCGGGTAGTCGTCCACGGCGTCGTAGGTGTGCGCACCCACGTCGACCGGGTCGTGTCCCGCCTCCTGCAAGTGCTGGACGATCTGTGCTTTGAGCTCGAAGCCGGCATGGTCGGCACCCAGGTAGACGCGCATGGCCCCAGTGTCCCAGGTTGTGGCACGCGCGTCGTGCCTGGGTGAGCGTCAGCGCTGGATGGACTTGACCTCGCAGAACTCCTCCAAGCCAAAGCGGCCCAGCTCGCGGCCGTTGCCCGACTGGCCGTAGCCGCCGAACGGGGCCAGCAGGTTGAACGACCCGCCGTTGACGTCGACCTGCCCGGTGCGCATCCGCTTGGCGAACTCCACCCCGGACTCGGTGTCGCCGGCGAACACCGCACCGGCCAGGCCGTACACGGTGGAGTTGGCGATCTCCGCCGCCTCGTCCAGGTCCTGGTAGGGCATCACCGACAGCACCGGGCCGAAGATCTCCTCCTGGGCGATGCGCATGTCCGGGCGGACGTCGGCGAAGATCGTGGGCTGCACGTAGGCGCCGTCGGTGGGCAGGTCCGCGCCCGCCTGCGGGCCGCCGTAGGCGACGGTCGCCCCCTCGGCCACCCCGACGTCCAGGTAGGAGCGGACCTTCTCCTGCTGCGCCGCCGAGGACATCGGGCCGATGCGGGTGGCGGGGTCGGACGGGTCGCCCACCTGGTAGGCCGCCGCGGCCTCGCGCAGCAGGTCCAGCATCTCCTGCTGGCGCTCGGCGGGCACCAGCATGCGGGTCCAGGCGGTGCAGGTCTGGCCCCCGTTGATCCAGCCGTTGCCCAGGCCACGCTGGGCAGCGACGGCGAAGTCGGCGTCGGGCAGCACCACGCAGGCCGACTTCCCGCCCAGCTCCAGCGCCACCCGCTTGACGGTGTCGGCGGCGCCGATGCTCACCTTCTTGCCCGCGGCGGTGGAGCCGGTGAAGGAGACCATGTCGATGTCGGGGTGGCGGGAGATGGCCTCCCCCACCACCTCACCGGTGCCGTGCACCAGGTTGAGGGCGCCGGCCGGCAGCCCGGCCTGCTCGGCGATCTCGACCAGGATGCCCGCGCTGAGCGGGGCCACCTCGCTGGGCTTGAGCACCACCGTGTTGCCCGCCAGCAGCGCGGGCGCCACCTTGGCGACCACCTGGTGCAGGGGGTAGTTCCACGGGGTGATCGCCCCGACCACCCCGATCGGCTCGCGCAGCACCAGCGAGTTGCCGATCTCCTCCGACCACGGGAACGACTCCGCGACGTCGGCGAAGACGCCGGCGTTGATCCCGGGCATGGACGCCTGCACCGCGGTGGCGAAGCCGATGGGCGAGCCCATCTCCGCGGAGATGGTGGCCGCGATCTCGTCCCTGCGGGCGGCGATGCCCTCGGAGATCCGCCGCACCACGGCCGCCCGCTCGGCCACCGGCACCTGCGACCAGCTGGCGAAGACCCGACGGGCCGCGCGGACCGCGTCGTCGACGTCGGTGGCGGTGCCGGCCGGGACCGTGGCGAGCAGCTCGCCGGTGGCCGGGTTGGTCACCTCGATGCGCTCACCGGAGCCGGCGCGGCGCTCGCCGTCGATGACGTGGTCGGTGCAGGAGGTGGTGGGTGCGGGGGCTGTGGTCACGGCGGATCTCCTCGGGGTGGGACGTGGGCGGGCGGCGTGCGGGCGGGCGGTCAGTCGAACTCGGGGTCCTCGTGCCGGGTGCGCTTGAGCTCGAAGAAGTGCGGGTAGCCGGCCAGCAGCACCGAGCCGTCCCAGACCTTGCCGGCGTCCTCCCCGCGCGGGATGCGGGAGAGCACGGGGCCGAAGAAGGCCACCCCGTTGATGTGGATGATCGGGGTGCCCACGTCGTCGCCCACCGGGTCCACGCCGGCGCGGTGGCTGGCGCGCAGCGCGTCGTCGTGGGCGTCGGACTCGGCCGCCTTGGCCAGCTCGGCGGGCAGGCCCACCTCGGCCAGTGCCTCCGGGACCACCACGGAGAAGTCCTTGTTGCCCTGGTCGTGGATGCGGGTGCCCATCGCGGTGTACAGCGGGCTCAGCACCTCGTCGCCGTGGTCGGCGGCAGCGGCGATGGCGACCCGGACCGGCCCCCACGCCTTGGCCATCGCCTCGCGGTACTCCTCGGGCAGGTCCTTGCCCTCGTTGAGCACGCCGAGGCTCATCACGTGGAAGCGGACGGTGACGTCGCGGACCTGCTCCACCTCGAGGATCCAGCGGGAGGTGATCCAGCACCAGGGGCACAGCGGGTCGAACCAGAAGTCCACCCGGTCCTTGCTGTCCTGCTGTGCCGCGCGGTCGGCGTCCTGCGCCGCCACTGCCGTCGTGCTGCCGTCACTCACGTCGAGACCTCCTGATGTCTGTGGTGCTCTTCACACCCTGCCACGCGCAACAACGGTGAGCCCTGGCGCCTTCCCGCAGGGTGGGCTTCCGCTCGTCGCTGGTGCCGGGCGCCACGGCCAGGCAGCGCCGGCGAGCGGGGTCATGATGGGATGGAACAGCTCTGTCGTACACACGAAGAAGGTGCTGATCCGTGACCGCTCCCAACCTCACCCGCGAGCAGGCTGCACAGCGCGCTGCCGTCCTGACCGTGCTCGGCTACCGCGTCGAGCTGGACCTCACCGACGACAGCGGTGGACCTGGTGCCGGCACGTTCGCCTCCTCCAGCACCGTCCACTTCGACGCGACGCCGGGAGCGAGCACCTTTGTCGACATCATGGCCGAGCGGGTGCACCGGGCCGTGCTCAACGGCACCGAGCTGGACGTCAGCGACTACGACGAGGAGAAGGGCATCACCCTGCCCGCCCTCGCCGAGCACAACGAGCTGACCGTGGTGGCCGACTGCGTCTACTCCCACACCGGCGAGGGTCTGCACCGCTTCGTCGACCCCACCGACGACGCGGTGTACCTCTACAGCCAGTTCGAGACCGCCGACGCCAAGCGGATGTTCGCCTGCTTCGACCAGCCCGACCTCAAGGCCACCTTCGACCTGACGGTCACCGCACCGGCCAGCTGGGAGGTGCTGTCCAACGGCGCCGCCGAGCAGGTGGAGCAGGTCGCCAGCGGGGCGCGCCGCCACGTGTTCGCCACCACCCCGCGGATGAGCACCTACCTGGCCGCCCTGGTCGCCGGCCCCTACGCCAAGTGGACCGACACCTACGCCGACGCCCACGGCGAGATCCCCCTGGGCCTGTACTGCCGCGCCTCCCTGGCCGAGCACATGGACGCCGAGCGGCTGTTCACCGAGACCAAGCAGGGCTTCGAGTTCTACCACCAGAACTTCGGCCTGCCCTACGCCTTCGGCAAGTACGACCAGTGCTTCGTCCCAGAGTTCAACGCCGGGGCGATGGAGAACGCCGGCTGCGTCACCTTCCTGGAGGACTACGTCTTCCGCAGCAAGGTCACCGCCGCCTCCTACGAGCGCCGGTGCGAGACGGTGCTGCACGAGATGGCGCACATGTGGTTCGGCGACCTGGTGACCATGCGCTGGTGGGACGACCTGTGGCTCAACGAGTCCTTCGCCACCTTCGCCTCGGTGCTGGCCCAGACCTCCAACACCGAGTACACCAACGCCTGGACCACCTTCGCCAACGTGGAGAAGAGCTGGGCCTACCGCCAGGACCAGCTGCCCTCCACCCACCCCATCGCCGCGGACATCCCGGACATGGCGGCCGTGGAGGTCAACTTCGACGGCATCACCTACGCCAAGGGCGCCAGCGTGCTCAAGCAGCTGGTGGCCTACGTGGGCCAGGAGCCGTTCCTGGCGGGGCTGCGCGCCTACTTCGCCGAGCACGCCTACGGCAACGCCACCTTCGACGACCTGCTGCACGCGCTGGAGGAGGCCTCCGGTCGCGACCTCTCCGAGTGGGGTGCCCAGTGGCTGAAGACCACCGGGCTGAACACCCTGCGCGCCGACATCGCTGCCGACGAGCACGGGAAGATCACCTCCTTCGCCGTGGTGCAGGGCCCGGCCAGCCCCGGTGCCGGTGAGCGCCGCGTGCACCGGCTGGCCGTCGGCATCTACGACGACGCCGCCGACGGCTCGCTGGTGCGCACCCACCGGGTGGAGCTGGACGTCTCCGGCGAGCGCACCGAGGTGCCGGAGCTGGTGGGCGTGCACCGGGGCAAGCTGGTGCTGGTCAACGACGACGACCTCACCTACTGCGCGCTGCGCCTGGACGCCGACTCCCTGACCACCCTCATCGACCGCATCGGCGACGTCGCCGAGCCGCTGCCGCGCACGCTGTGCTGGTCGGCGGCGTGGGAGATGACCCGCGAGGCCGAGCTGAAGGCCCGCGACTTCGTGGCGCTGGTGAGCTCCGGGGTGGAGCGCGAGACCGAGATCGGGGTGGTGCAGCGGCTGCTGCTGCAGGCGCAGAGCGCGCTGGCCCACTACGCCGACCCCGCCTGGGCGGCCGAGCAGGGTTGGCCGGCGTTCACCGACCGGCTGCTGGAGCTGGCGCAGGGGTCCGCTCCGGGTTCGGACCACCAGCTGGTGTTCACCTCGGCGCTGGCCTCGTCGGTGCTGTCCGAGCGCCACCGCGACGTGCTGCGCCAGCTGCTGGCCGGCGACGTCGACGGCGCCGGGCTGACCGGGCTGGAGGTGGACACCGACCTGCGCTGGTCGCTGGTGCAGGGACTGGCCGCGGCCGGTGACCTGGACGGAGACGGGCTGGAGACTCCGCAGATCGACGCCGAGGTGCGGCGCGACCCGACCTCGGCCGGCGAGCGGCAGGGGGCGCGGGCGGCGGCGCTGCGGCCGCAGGCGGCGGCCAAGGAGCGCGCCTGGGGCCAGGCCGTGCACCAGGACGAGCTCTCGCACACCCTGGGCCGGGCCATCATCTCCGGCTTCGGCCACCCAGCGCAGGCGCAGCTGCTGCAGCCGTACGTGCGTCGCTACTTCGCCGAGGTGGCCGACGTGTGGGCCCGCCGCTCCAGCGAGCGGGCGCAGGCCGTGGTGGTGGGCCTGTTCCCGGCGTGGTCGGTGCGCCAGTCCACGGTGGAGGCTGCCGACGCGTTCCTCGCCGGTGAGCACCCGCCGGCGCTGGTCCGCCTGGTCAGCGAGGGCCGTGCCGGAGTGGTGCGCGCGCTCAAGGCACAGGAGTTCGACGCCAGCTGAGCTCCCTCGGTGGGGTCGTTCCGGGCCCTTGTCGTCCTCTTCTGGCCCGGCCAGGGCGACAAGGGCCCGGAACGCCCTGGCAGGCGCGGGGGCGGGTCGGTCGCTGGTTGCTGCCTCGGCTCCGCGGGCCGTGCTCCCCCGAAACGCCTTCAGGGCCCGCAACGCCCTCTGGAGTGTCCAGAAGGGGCGTTGAGGGCCCTGAAGGCCGTAGAAAACTAGTGGTGCGAGGCGCTCGTGCTGGCGCCGGGACCGGCCTGGTCGGCCAGCATGCGCAGCCCGGCGAGGATGCCGCCGATCAGGTCGCCGTCGCGGAACGAGGCGACCATGGCCATCACCGCGAGGCGGGCGGCCCGGTCGGAGACCCGCCGCTGCGCGCGCTCGCTGGTGACCACCTCGACCACGCGCTCGCCCGGGGAGACCGCGATGAGCACTGCGTCGGGGCTGCCGGTGCTGACCAGCAGCTCCTCGGCCCGGGCGCGGGTGTCCGCACTGAGCGGGCCCAGGTAGACGCTGAAGTCGATGCCGGTGGCGCGGGTGCAGAAGGTCAGCGCCTCGTCCACCTGCGACAGCTGCTTGGTGCTGAAGGGGAGCGGCTCGTCCTGCTGCCACACGTCCCTGGCGACGGAGAACCGTCCGGTCTCCATCAGGGCCACGCCGCGGTCGAGCTGCTCGCCGCCGCGAACGCTCACTGCTGCTTCACCAGGTGCCACGAGCTCCTCCTCCTACAACGCCAGCGGCGGCGTGTGCGCCTTCCCGCTGTCCCAGCTCCGGCAGGTCGTGGTGCGTGTCCCCCTCAACCCCCGCGGGGTTGGCTGACCACCACATCGGTGCGAAGTCCCAGCTCTCGCCGGACTTGTACCGCGGTGCCTTGTTGCGCGTGTTCGGCACCATGGTGAGCAGGGCGAAGAGGACGAGCACCCCCACCGGGATCCCTACGTAGATGAGCACAGTCTCCGCGATCGTCACACCGATGACGTTAGCCGAGAGGCGGCGCCCGTGGGCACGCGGGTCGAGCCGTGTCGTGCGGTGACCGGCCGGGGTCGCGTCACGCCGCGGGCTCCCCCAGGTACTGCAGCCAGGTGGGGTCGATCTCCTTGGTGGAGGCCAGCAGCCGCCAGTGCACTCCCTTCGGCGGGGTGAGGTCGTGGCGCAGCACCCAGCCGAGCTCGCTGAGCAGGCGCGCAGCCTTGCGGTGGTTGCAGGAGGCGCAGCAGGCCACGCAGTTCTCCCAGCTGTGCGCGCCGCCGCGGCTGCGGGGCACCACGTGGTCGATGGTCTCGGCCTTGGCGCCGCAGTAGGCGCACCGGAACCGGTCGCGGTGCATCAGCGCGGCTCGGGTCATCGGGATCCGCGCGCGGTAGGGCACTCGCACGTAGGTGCGCAGCCGGATCACGGAGGGCACCTGCACCGACGCCCCGGCCGAGTGCAGCACCAGCCCTGCGGGGTCGTCGTCGACCACCACCGCCTTGCCGCACACCACCAGCACCACCGCTCGGCGCATCGGCACGGCCGTGAGGGGTTCGTAGGTGGCGTTGAGCAGCAGCACGCGGCGGCGCACCCAGGCCGGCACGGCGTCCTCGTCCAGCACCGGAGGCGGACCGTCGACGGAGGCGCAGGGGCCGGCGGCGAGATGCGCACCCGAGGCGGCCTTGTGCGGCGCCCGACCGCGCCGGGCGCCAGAGCCTCTGCGATGTCCGTCGGCCAAGAGCGCACCTCCCCTGGAGATGGTGACAGTCGACCACGTTTGACCACCGCGTGCACGCCTTTCTTGCCCGGTCGCGCCCAGGCGTCCGGGCAGCGAGCGGCGGGCGCCTAGGGTTCGTGGGTGACCACCTCTGTCTCCAGCTATCCGTCCGCCGAGCGGCTGCCCCTCGTCGACGACCTGCACGGTCACCTCGTGGCCGACCCCTACCGCTGGCTGGAGGAGCGCGACGACCCGCGCACCGTCGCCTTCCAGCAGGAGCAGAACGCGTTGTCCGCAGCGACGCTCGCCGAGGCGCCCGGTCGCGCGGCACTGGCCGCCCAGCTGCACCGGCTGATCGACGTGGGCTCGGTGTCCGCCCCGGCCTGGCGGGCGAACCGGCAGTTCTTCCTCCGCCGCCAGCCCGGCCAGGAGCACTCCGTGCTGCTGGTCCGTGAGCCCGACGGCAGCGAGCGGGTGCTGCTGGACCCCATCGCGCTGGACGCCAGCGGCAAGACCACCCTCGACTCCTGGGTGCCCAGCCGCGAGGGCACCCGGCTGGCCTACCAGCTCTCGGTGGGCGGCAACGAGGAGTCGCTGCTGCACGTGCTGGACGTGGACACCGGTGCGCTGCTGGACGGCCCCATCGACCGCTGCCGCTACTCCCCCGTGGCCTGGCTGCCCGGCGGGGAGGAGCTCTTCTACGTGCGTCGGCTGGCGCCGGCCGAGGTGCCCGCCGACGAGGCGATGTTCCACCGCCGGGTGCGCCGCCACCGGGTGGGCACCGACCCCGACAGCGACGAGCTGGTCACCGGCGCGGGGATGTACGACGACCTGACCTTCTACTTCGGCTGCCGGGTGAGCGCCGACGGCGCCTGGCTGGTGGTGGACGCCTCGCCGGGCACCGCCCCGCGCGACTCGGTGTGGATCGCCGACCTCGCCGCAGGCACCGCACCCACCCCGGTGCTCACCCAGGACGACGCCGTCCGGTGCACCGCCTGGGTGGAGTGCCCGCCCGAGGGCCCCGCCCGGCTGTTCCTGCTCACCACCGACGGCGCGCCGCGCTTCCGGCTCTGCGCCGCCGACCCGCACGCCCCCACGCGGGAGCACTGGCAGGAGCTGGTGGCGGAGGAGCCCGACTCCGTGCTGGAAGGGGTGCGGCTGCTGCGCGCGGGCTCGCGCCTGGTGCTGGCCCGCTCCCGACACGCCGTCGGCGAGCTGCACCTGCACGAGGCGGATGGCAGCTACCTGCGCCAGCTGCCGGTGCCCGGTACCGGATCGCTGACCGGGCTGAGCGTGGCCGACGCCCACACCGCTGGTCACGACAGCGACATCTGGATCGGCTACACCGACTTCACCACCCCCTCGCAGGTGCACCGCATCCGGGTGAGCGCGAGCGCCAGCGACGGGACGGACGCCGCCACGCTGGTGGAGGCGGCTCCTGGCGCGGTGGACCTGCCGGAGCTGTCCGTGCAGCAGGTGCAGTACCGCTCCACCGACGGCGAGACCATCCGCATGTTCCTGGTGAGCGCCGCGCCGCTGCCCGACCGGCCCCGTCCCACCCTGCTCACCGGCTACGGCGGCTTCTCCCTCAGCCGGGAGCCCGGCTACGCGGCGTCTGCGCTGACCTGGGTGCAGGCCGGTGGCGTGTGGGCGCTGCCGTCGCTGCGCGGTGGCGGCGAGGAGGGCGAGGACTGGCACCGCGCTGGGATGCGGGCGCACAAGCAGAACGTGTTCAACGACTTCCACTGCGCGGCCGAGCACCTCGTCGCCGAGGGCTGGACCACCCCCGCCCAGCTGGCCATCATGGGCGGCTCCAACGGAGGGCTGCTGGTGGGCGCGGCGCTCACCCAGCGCCCGGACCTCTACCGCGCCGTGGTCTGCTCCGCACCGCTGCTGGACATGGTGCGCTACGAGCTGTTCTCCCTGGGCCGCACCTGGAACGACGAGTACGGCACCGCCGCCGACCCGGAGGAGCTGGGCTGGCTGCTGGGCTACTCGCCCTACCACCACGTGCGGGAGGGCACGGCCTACCCGGCCACGCTGTTCACCGTGTTCGCCTCCGACAGCCGGGTGGACCCGGTGCACGCCGAGAAGATGTGCGCGGCTCTGCAGCACGCCACCGCCGCGCCGTTCGACGTCGCGCCGATCCTGCTGCGCACCGAGCTCGACGTGGGCCACGGCGCCCGCTCCCTGAGCCGCACGGTGACGCTCGCCACAGACCAGCTGGCATTCCTCGCCCAGCACACTGACCTGCGGCTGGACGCCGACTGAGCCGGCTGGACCCCAGCGGCACCCGCTGAGGTCCTCAAGATCATCGGCGCTCGTCGTTACAGTGACGTGAATGTCTCCACTTCCTGCTGACGTCGCCCTGTCCGAGTTTTCCGCGACCTGGCTGGTCCACAAGCCGATCGCCATCGCGGTCATCGTGGTGGTCGCGGTGGTCGTGCGGTCGCTGGTCCACCGCTCCATCGACCGGCTGACCCGCGAGCCCGATCCGGACAAGGCTCCCCTGCTGCTCCGCCCGCTCAAGGAGCGCAGCCGGGAGGCGGTGGCGCGCAACCTGACCAACTCGGTGATGCGCGAGCGGCGCAACCAGCGCGCCAAGACCATCGGCTCGGTGCTGAAGTCCTTCACCTCGGTGGCGGTGCTGTCGCTGGCGGCGGTGCAGGTGCTCGACCAGCTCGGGGTGAACATCGCCCCGCTGCTGGCCTCCGCCGGCATCGTCGGCGTGGCGCTCGGCTTCGGGGCGCAGAACCTGGTGAAGGACTTCCTCTCCGGCGTCTTCATGATCCTGGAGGACCAGTACGGCGTGGGGGACGTGATCGACGTGGACGAGGCGGTGGGCACCGTGGAGTCGGTGGGGCTGCGCGTCACGACGCTGCGCGACTACCAGGGCACCGTCTGGTACATCCGCAACGGCACGGTCACCCGGGTGGGCAACATGAGCCAGGACTACGCCGTCGCCGTGGTGGAGATGCCGCTGGCCCACAACGCCGACGTCGACCAGGCCTCGGAGGTGACCCTGGCCACGGCCAAGAAGGTGCTCGCCGAGGAGCGCATGAAGGCGGCGGTGCTGGGCGCCCCGGAGGTGCTCGGCGTGAGCAAGGTGACTGCCGACACCGTCACCTTGCGGATGACCGTCACGGTGCGGCCGGGCAGGCAGTGGCTGGTGGAACGCGCGCTGACGCAACGCATCCTGGAGGCCTTCGACGAGGCCAAGGTCCGGGTCCCGTTCCCCCGGGGCAGTCTGGCCAAGATCGAGTCGGAGCTGCAGGCACAATGAGTGCCGTGCCTGAGACGAGTGAGCCCCGCAGCTTCTACGACGAGGTCGGCGGTCACGAGACGTTCCGCGACCTGGTCGCAGAGTTCTACGCGCACGTGGCCACCGATCCGGTGCTGCGCCCGCTGTACCCGGAGGAGGAGCTCGGCCCGGCCGAGGTGCGCTTCCGGATGTTCCTGGAGCAGTACTGGGGCGGGCCACGCACCTACTCCGAGCAGCGCGGCCACCCCCGCCTGCGGATGCGCCACTTCCCGTTCACCATCGGTGCCGCCGAGCGTGACGCCTGGTTGCGGTGCATGAAGATCGCCGTGGACTCCATCGGCGAGGACCGCCTGGACGCCGAGCACCGCGCGGCCCTGCTCGCCTACTTCCACGCGGCGGCCGAGACCATGGTGAACAGCCAGACCTAGCCGCAGCCCGGGCGGCGAGCTCAGCCGAGCAGCAGCGGGATCTGCGGGTGGCGGCGGCGCAGCACCGAGCCGTACCGCGCGTCCAGCCGCAGCCAGCCGTCGGTCACCCGCACCCGCACCGGGTCGTCCCCGGCGCCGTTGTCGACGAAGCCCATGCCGCTGAGCGCGAAGACCACCCGCAGCGGCACGCCGACCTCGTCGTGCTCGCCGCGGACGGTGAGCACCTCCTGGTCGAGCAGCGACGCCGGTGGACCACCGCGCGGCCCCGGGTTGTCACGGGCCAGCTCCACGCCGCGCTCCACCAGCTGGTCGATGACGTGGGCGGGCACGTCGTCGACGTGTCGAAAGCCGGTGGCCGGGGGCAGCGCACCGGGCCACTCCGCGTCCAGGGCGCTGCCGGGGTCGACGGCATCGCTGCGCAGCACCGCCAGGGCGGTGAGCAGCTCCCGGGCCTTGACCGTGGTGTCTCGGGGCGCCACGGTGCCGGTGACCGAGCGGGCCACGATCGCGTCGAACCCGGTGGAGGCCCACACACCCACCGTGCCGTCGTCGCGCGAGCGCAGCCGCACCAGGGACGAGGAGTCCAGCCGCACCGCGCGGCCGACGAAGCTGGCCAGGTCGTCACGCTCGGTGGGGTCGGGGACCCGCAGCGCGCGGCCGGGGCCGCTCACCGCGGTGGCGCCGTACGGGGCCCGCTCACTCACGTCGCCACTGCTGCAGCGTGGCGCGCTCCACCTCGCTGAGCCGCCGCGGGCGCTGGGCGGCGATGTCGAAGGCCACGATCTGCGTGCTGGCGGTGACGGCCGGGCGGGTGGACTCGTCCTCGCCACGCGGACGCAGCTCGTAGCAGAGGGTGAAGTCGGCGGCGCGCAGGCGGGAGACCCACATGAGCACCTGCAGCGGGGAGTCGTCGTGCACCAGCTGGCGACGGTAGCTGACCTGCAGCTCGGCGACCACGGCGCCGGCCCCCAGCGTGCCGCTGGGTGAGCCCGGCTTGAAGACGGTCTCGACCCGCGCCTCCTCGAGGATGGTGACGGTGCGGCTGTGGTTGACGTGGCCGTAGGCGTCCATGTCCGACCAGCGCACCGGGACGTCGATGCGCACCCCGGGCAGGGCAGGCGGAACCGCACTCCCGTCCGAGCCTGCGGGCGTGCCCGTCGTCGGAGCACTCATTGCTGCCTCCACTCGTCTGCGCACGTCCCTCACGCAGGTCGTCTCACGCGCCCGGTCCCCCGCGCGAACTCATCGCGCACCACTGCGCGCTGCCCGAGGGCGACGCACCGACGCGCCGTCCCCACGGCTTCCGCGGCTGATCTTCGCACCCGCGGGGCGAGCACCACCACTGTCCTGTGCCGGCCGCGCCTCCGCGGGCCGGCACAGGGGGCAGATCAGTCCCGGGTGAGGCGGCGGTGCGTCACCCGGTGGGGACGCGCCGCGTCCGCGCCGTAGCGCTCGATCTTGTTGGCCTCGTAGCCCTCGAAGTTGCCCTCGAACCAGTACCAGGCGGCGTCGTTGTCCGACAGCCCGCCCTCCCAGGCGAGGATGTGGGTGCAGGTGCGGTCCAGGAACCACCGGTCGTGGGAGATGACCACGGCGCAGCCCGGGAACTGCTCGAGGGCGTTCTCCAGCGACCCGAGCGTCTCCACGTCCAGGTCGTTGGTCGGCTCGTCCAGCAGGATCAGGTTGCCGCCCTGCTTGAGGGTCATGGCCAGGTTCAGCCGGTTGCGCTCACCACCGGAGAGCACCTCGGCCTTCTTCTGCTGGTCGTGGCCCTTGAAGCCGAAGGCGCTGATGTAGGCGCGCGAGGGCATCTCGGTCTGGCCGACCACGATGTAGTCCAGGCCGTCGGAGACGACCTCCCAGACGCTCTTGTTGGGGTCGATGCCGGTGCGGTTCTGGTCGACGTAGCTGAGCTTGACCGTCTCGCCGATCTTGACGCTGCCGGAGTCCGGCTCCTCCAGACCGACGATGGTCTTGAACAGCGTGGTCTTGCCGACGCCGTTGGGGCCGATGACGCCGACGATGCCGTTGCGGGGCAGCGTGAAGGACAGGTCCTTGATGAGCAGCCGGTCCTCGAAGCCCTTGTCCAGGTGGTTCACCTCGACGACGACGTTGCCCAGCCGCGGCGGGGCAGGGATCTGGATCTCGTCGAAGTCGAGCTTGCGGGTCTTCTCCGCCTCGATCGCCATCTCCTCGTAGCGCGCCAGGCGGGCCTTGCCCTTGGTCTGGCGGGCCTTGGCCCCGGAGCGCACCCAGGCGAGCTCGTCCTTGAGGCGCTTCTGCAGCTTCTGGTCCTTCTTGCCCGAGACCTCCAGGCGAGCGGCCTTCTTCTCCAGGTAGGTGGAGTAGTTGCCCTCGTAGGGGTACAGGTGGCCGCGGTCGACCTCGGCGATCCACTGCGCGACGTGGTCGAGGAAGTACCGGTCGTGAGTGACGGCCAGGATGGCGCCCGGGTAGGCAGCGAGGTGCTGCTCCAGCCACAGCACGCTCTCGGCGTCGAGGTGGTTGGTGGGCTCGTCGAGGAGCAGCAGGTCGGGCTTGCTCAGCAGCAGCTTGCACAGCGCCACGCGGCGCTTCTCACCACCGGAGAGGTGGACGACGGACTCCTCCGGCGGCGGGCAGCGCAGCGCGTCCATCGCCTGCTCCAGCTGGGAGTCGATCTCCCACGCGTCAGCGTGGTCGAGCTTCTCCTGCAGGTCGCCCATCTCCTCCATCAGCTCGTCGGAGTAGTCGGTGGCCATCAGCTCGGCGATCTCGTTGTAGCGCTTGAGCTGCACCATGGTCTCGCCGAGGCCCTCCTCGACGTTGCCGCGGACGGTCTTGGTCTCGTCCAGCTCGGGCTCCTGCATGAGGATGCCCACGCTCGCACCGGGGGCGAGGAACGCCTCACCGTTGCCCGGCTGGTCCAGTCCAGCCATGATCTTGAGGATGCTCGACTTGCCGGCGCCGTTGGGGCCGACGACGCCGATCTTTGCCCCGGGGTAGAACGACATCGTGACGTCATCGAGGATGACCTTGTCGCCGTGCGCCTTGCGCACCTTCTTCATGGTGTAGATGAACTCAGCCATACCCGCCAGCCTAGTGGTGCCAGCGGCGCCGGCACACCACGCCCGACGGCGCCTCCACCCCGCCGTCCTCGGCGGGGCGGAGGCCGCTCGGTCAGACGGTGGCCAGCTCCTGGGTGTCCTCCCCCAGCGCCGCCCCGTCCAGGTCCACCCTTGCCCGGTAACCGTTCTCGCTCTCCGCCCGGTCGTCGCCACCCGCGGCACCACCGGCGCGCGGGTCGGTCACCGGAGCGCCGTCGGGGGCGCCGGCGTCGCTCCCGAGACGGCGAGTGTTGTCGATCACGGCCACGCAGCGGGCCAGGTCCGGCCCCACCGTGCTGGCGTCGAGCTCCAGGCTGGAGCGCCGGCCGCCCTCCTCCATCCACTCGCGGGTGTAGAGGCGGCCCACCACGATCACCGGGTCGCCCTTGCCCACCGCCGCACCGACGCCCTTGACCAGGCGTCGCCAGCAGGTGACGTTGACGTAGAGGCTGTCGCCGTCCACCCACTCCTGGGTGGCGCGGTCCAGCCGGCGCTCGTTGCAGGCCATCCGGAACTTGATGAAGGGCGCACCCTCGGCGGTGTGCCGGCGGTACGGGTCGGTCACCACGGTGCCCACCAGGGTCACGGTCGTCTGGGTCATTGCTCGGGTCCTCACTGCTCGGCCCGCCAGAGCTGCAGTGGATTGCCGCTCCTGGTCGGTCCCCGGCCGCCGTCGACCGGTGAGATGACCCTGCGCCCGCGCTGCCCACCGGACCAGGTACCGCGCGGGTGCTGTGTACAGCCGGCGTGGCTGTGCACCAGCTCCCCGCCCGGCGGCAAAGCTGTCGGTGCGGTGTGCCGACCCGGACGTCAGTGCAGCTGCTGCTCCTGGTCACGACGCCGCAGCTCGGCGAACATGTTGTTGTGCGCCTCCAGCTCCGCGTCGTCGTCGCGGTCGGCCACCCGGTCCACCCGCTTGGCGGTGCGGGAGTCCTCCCGCGACCACTGCACCAGCAGGGCCACCATCACCAGCATCAGCGGCACCTCGCCCGCCGACCAGGCGATGCCGCCGCCCAGGCGCTGGTCGCCGAGCAGGTCGCTGTTCCAGGTGAGGCCGAGGGTGCGGTAGTGGGCCGCGGCCACGATGGTGGAGGAGCCCATCAGGATCACGCCGAAGAAGGCGTGGAAGGGCAGCGCCGCGAAGACCATGCCCAGCTTGGCCACCGACGGCAGCTTGCGCGGCGCCGGGTCGATGCCGATGGCGACCCAGTAGAAGAGGTAGCCGGAGATGAGGAAGTGAGCGTTCATCGCCACGTGCGCGGAGTGGTACGGCACCAGCACGTCGAAGAGCCCGCCCAGGTACAGCGCGTAGAAGCTGCCGACGAACATGAGCAGCGCGAACACCGGGTGCGTGATGATCCGGGAGAAGCGGCTGTGCAGCGCCGTGAGCAGCCACTCGCGCGGCCCGGGCGGTGCGCCCGCGGGCGAGGTGGGCAGCGCCCGCAGCGCCAGCGTGACCGGTCCGCCCAGCACCAGCAGCACCGGCACCAGCATGGAGAACACCATGTGGGCGCTCATGTGCGCGCTGAACGACGCCATCGCGTACTTGCCCAGGCCCGAGGAGCTGACGAACAGCAGCGCCACGCAGCCCAGCAGCCAGGCCACCGTCCGGCCCACCGGCCAGGCGTCGCCCCTGCGGCGCAGCCGCACCACGCCCCACACGTACATGCCCGCCAGCACCAGCGCAGCGGTGCCGTAGACCAGGTCGAAGCGCCAGCCGGTGAGCATCTCCTGCACGCTGAACGGGTTGGGCAGGTTGTAGCCCAGCGCGACCTCGCTCACGGTGGGCACCGCGCCGCCCTGCGGCGGCGGGGTGCGGCTCAGACCGATGGCCAGACCCACGGTCGCGGCCAGCAGCACCACCTCGATGGCGGCCAGCCGCAGGAACGGGGCCCGGTTGGTCGGGTCGGCCTGCAGGGCGGCGACGGCGTGCCGGCGCTGCAGGTACCCGAGGACGCCCAGGGCGAGCAGGGCCACGGCCTTGGCCAGCACCAGCACGCCGTAGGTGGTGGTGAACAGGTCGGACAGCGGCAGCCGGACGGAGGCGTTGATCACGCCGGTCACGGCCATCACGCCGAAGCAGACGAGGGCGACCTTGGAGAAGCGCCGCACGGCGAGGTCGGCGAGCTCACCGCGGTGGTAGCCGTGCAGCAGCACCGCCACCAGTCCGCCGGCCCACAGCGAGGCCGCGACCAGGTGGAACACCAGGCTGTTGGCGGCCACGTCGTGCGAGCCGCCGGCCGAGGAGTGCCCGGACAGCCCCAGCGGCACCAGCGTGAGCAGGCCCAGCGCCAGCAGCGCCGGCGTCCAGTGCCAGCGCAGCACCACCCGGCAGCCCACGGCCAGCAGGAACGCCAGCCCGGCGGTCCACGCCCAGGCCCGGGTCACCTCCACCTCGCCCACCAGGTCCCACATCAGGGCGGGGTCGAGCGCGTCCTTGAGCGGCTGGCCCGAGGTGTCGGAGAGGGTGAGCGGCACGAGCAGCAGCGCCGAGATGCACCACACCGTCGCCGCGACGGCGGCCACCCGCATGGCGCGGTAGCCATCGACGGAGAGCACCCCCGAGCGCTGCGGCGGCACGAAGAACGCGGCCAGCAGAATGCAGCCGATGGCCAGGACCGCCGAGGTCTCCCCCACCGCCCGCACGATCGGCAGCCCGTAGGTGGTGAGCACGCCGGGGTCGGGCAGACCGAGCAGGGACAGTGCCTCGGTGGTGGAGAGCGCGGCCAGCGCGGCCGCGACCACCGCGGCCACCACGCCAGCAGCGAGCAGCACTCCGCCGGGGCATTGCGTGGGTGGGGTCGAGGTGTCCTGCGAGGCCATGGCTGCCAGCGTAGGAGCACTCGCTGCCCACAGCCGCCCCAGGTCGATACCCTTGCCGCTGTGCGCAGGCGGAGGACGGGGGCTCTGGCGCTGCTCGCCGCCCTGCTCAGCGTCGCGGCGTGCTCACAACCGGTACCGGGCACGCCGATACCGGCGGTGTCAGCCCCCTCCTCGACGGGGCCCACGTCACCCGGTGACAGTGCCCACACGCCGGAGCTGGTGAGCAGCGGAGCCCACCTGTCCACGCCGAGGCAGGCCGACGTGGTGCCCCCCTGCAGCATCGCCGCCGAGGCGCAGGTGGTGAGCACCCTGGGCGCGGTGACCGGACCGCCGGCCCCGCTGCCGGGCACGCCCAGCAGCTGCGTGTGGCCCCTGCTGGGCGGCAGCGAGTCCGGCTTCCTCACCGGCTACGGGGTGTCCTTCACCGACGTCGCGGCCACCCACCCCGCCGAGCAAGGTGGGCTGGAGCGCGCCACCGACGGCAACAGCACCTGGTTGTGGTGCGAGCGCTCCGAGGCCCGGCAGACCATCACCTGCGGCGCCGCGGTGGCCATCAGCGCCGAGCGCACCTTCGTCACCGGCCTGGTCCGCCCCGTCACCGTCGATCGCACCACCACGACGGTGCTCGCCGAGCTCCAGAAGATGACCATCCCGCTGCTGCGCTCGCTGCCGGCCATCTAGAGCGGGCGCCGTGGAACGGCACCGCCCCGCGCGGGTCCACCCGGGACCAGGCGGAGGGCGCTAGGCTCCCTGCGTCCGTCCGCGGGCACGCCTCCGTAGCTCAGGTGGATAGAGCAAGGGCCTTCTAATCCCGAGGTCGCAGGTTCGAGTCCTGCCGGGGGCACTCACCCGCACGCACGGGCTCGAGCACTGCCCGGGTGCCCGTCCCGCCTGGTCGTAGCGGTCGCACCGGCGAAGTTCGGTTCGCCTAACTTGCGGGTGCGGGACACCGAACATACTGTCCCGGCATGCGTGCACGACGTGCCTCGGTGATCGGCTCGGTGCGAGCGCTCACGGCCGTCCTGGTGCTGGCGCTGGCGGGGTGCAGCAGCGCGGCGGGCGAGGAGGCCGACGACCGTCCGACCGTGCTCACCACGTTCACGGTGCTGGCCGACATCGCCCAGAACGTCGCGGGCGAGCACCTGCGGGTGGAGTCGATCACCAAGCCCGGCGCGGAGGTGCACGGCTACGAGCCCACCCCCGGAGACGTCAAGAAGACCGCCCGCGCCGACCTGGTGCTCAACAACGGCATGAACCTGGAGGCCTGGTTCGCGCAGTTCGTCGAGGATCTCGACGTCCCCCACGTGACGGTCAGCGAGGGCGTGGAGCCCATCGACATCGCCGAGGACGACTACCGCGGGCTGGCGAACCCGCACGCCTGGATGTCGCCGCTGAACGTGCAGATCTACGTGGCCAACATGGTCACCGCGTTCAGCGAGCTCGACCCGGCCAACGCCGACGCCTACCGCGCCAACGGGACCGCCTACCAGGCCCGGCTGCAGCTCGTGCAGGACGAGCTGACCTCCGGGCTGGCGGGGCTGCCGCCGCGCCAGCGGGCCCTGGTCACCTGCGAGGGCGCCTTCTCCTACCTCGCCCGCGACGCCGGGCTCACCGAGAAGTACGTGTGGGCGGTCAACGCCGAGCGCCAGGCCACGCCGAAGCAGATTGCCAGCGTCATCGAGTTTGTCCGGAGCAACGAGGTGCCTGCGGTGTTCTGCGAGTCGACCGTCTCGGACGCGCCCATGCGCCAGGTGGCACAGGCCACCGGCGCGAGGCTCGGCGGCACCCTCTACGTGGACTCGCTGTCGGCTGCCGACGGACCCGTGCCCAGCTACCTGGACCTCGTTCGGCACGACACCACCGTCATCGTCAGCGGCCTCACGGGGGCGGCCCGATGAGCACCCCGGCCATCGAGGTGGACGAGGTGACGGTGCGCTACGGCGAGGTCCTCGCCCTGGATCGCGCCACCCTCAGCGTGGCGCCCGGCCGGGTGTGCGGGCTGGTCGGGATGAACGGCTCCGGCAAGTCCACCCTGTTCAAGGCCGTGATGGGCATCGTCCGGCCGGAAGCCGGTCGGGTGCTGCTGCACGGCAGCCCCCCTGCCCAGGCCCGCCGCTCCGGCGTGGTGGGCTACGTCCCGCAGAGCGAGGACGTCGACTGGGCGTTCCCGCTGTCGGTGCGCGACGTGGTGATGATGGGCCGCTACGGGCACCTCGGCCTCACCCGCCGACCCCGCCGTGCCGACCACCAGGCGGTGGACGAGGCGCTGGAGCGGGTGGAGCTCAGCGAGCACGCCGGACGCCAGATCGGGCGGCTGTCCGGCGGGCAGCGCAAGCGCGCCTTCGTCGCCAGGGGGATCGCCCAGGACGCCACGGTGCTGCTGCTCGACGAGCCCTTCGCCGGGGTGGACAAGCGCACCGAGGCGACCATCACCCGGCTGCTGCGCGAGCTCGCGGGGGCAGGCACCACCATCCTGATCTCCACCCACGACCTGCGCGCCCTGCCCGGTCTCGCCGACGAGGCGGTGCTGCTGCGCCAGCGGGTGCTGGTGCAGGGCGACCCGCGAGAGGTGCTGCAGCCGGCCAACCTGGCCCGGGCGTTCGGCTTCGACGTCCTGGACCGGCTGGAGACGACCACGTGACCGCCCACGAGCTGTTCCTCGAGCCGCTGACCTACGGCTTCATGACGCGGGCGCTGGCCACCACGGTCGTGTCCGCGGTGGTGTGCGCCGTCCTCTCCTGCTGGCTGGTGCTGGTGGGGTGGTCGCTGATGGGTGACGCGGTCTCGCACGCGGTGCTGCCCGGGGTGGTCATCGCCTACGTCCTGGGTGCGCCGTTCGCGGTGGGTGCAGTGGTCTTCGGGTTCCTGGCGGTGGCCCTCATCGGCGTGGTGCGCGACACCAGCCGGATCAAGGAGGACGCTGCCATCGGCATCGTCTTCACCACCCTGTTCGCCCTGGGCCTGGTCCTCATCTCGGTCACCCCGAGCCAGACCGACCTGAACCACATCATCTTCGGCAACCTGCTGGGCGTCAGCCGCGCGGACCTGGTCCAGGTGGCGGTGCTCGGGGCGGTGGTGCTCACCGCGCTGGTGCTCAAGCGCCGGGACTTCACCCTCTACGCCTTCGACCCCGTCCACGCCCAGGCCATCGGGCTGCGTCCACGGGTGCTGGGCGCGGTGCTGCTGGGTCTGCTCGCCCTGACCTGCGTGGTCGCCCTGCAGGCGGTGGGGGTGATCCTGGTGGTGGCGATGCTCATCATCCCGGGAGCCACCGCCTACCTGCTCACCGACCGCTTCGCCCGGATGCTGCTGGTCGCACCCACCATCTCGGTGGTGTGCTCGGTGACGGGGCTGTACCTCAGCTACCACCTGGACACCGCCTCCGGCGGGATGATCGTGCTCAGCCAGGGGGCTGTCTTCACCCTGGTCTACCTCTTCAGCCCCACCCACGGCGTCCTCGGTCGTCGCCTGCTGGCTGCCCGGCGCCGCACACCGGTCACCGACCCCGTCAGAGCCGTCGGATGACCAGCGCGATCTCCACCACGCCGATGACCAGCAGGATCCAGCCGGCGGTCTGGGCCAGCGTCACCAGGCTGAGCAGGCTGATGCTCGCCAGCACGATCACCCCACCGAGCACGGAGAGCACGCCCATCACGAACGGGATGCTGGTGAGGTCCCCGCGGGCGCCGAGGCCGAAGGAGATGCCGCTGATCCCGGCGATGATCCAGCCGACGCCGAGGATGGCCACCAGGGTCTCCAGCGAGGAGAACGGGCTGGCGATCAGCAGGACGCCGGCCACCATGGCCAGCACGCCCAGCAGCGCCCCCAGCACCCGCAGCGCCGTGGGCGCCACCAGCAGCGCCGCGGCCTGCACCGTGCGCCAGGCCCCGAAGATGATCAGCTGGACTCCCAGCAGCACCGCCAGCACCACCAGGGTGGCGGTGGGCCACACCAGCACGATGAGCCCCACGGCCACCGTCGCCACGCCGGCGAGCACGCCCAGCGAGCGGGCCACCCTGCGGGCGGACGACACCTGCCGCCGAAAGATGTTGTTGGCCTCTGCAGACGACATCGCGGGGCCTCCCCCAGGTGCTGGACGCGCGGCAGCCTCCCTCGACGGTACCCGCGGCAGCACACCGCTGAGCCGGACCGGGGTTGCGTCAACCGGTTACCCTCATCCGGTGATCAGCGTCATCGCTCCGATGTGGAGCCGGCGCTTGCGGAGGACCCGCACTGGTCGCCTCACCACCACCGAGGCCGTCCGCCCTGATCCGGCCGCGCCCCCCACGACCTGGGCCATCGGGCGCCGCCGGTGGGATCGACCACCACCGATGACTGCTGAGCCGTCCCCATCGGCCCCCACACCAACGAGGTAGGCGCGCGGAACATGGACCTGTCCAAGGCAAAGATCGCGGCACGACTCGCGGAGACCAAGACGTTGGCGCTCGGCCTGGTGCCGGTGGCCCAGTCGGGCATCATCGCGCCGATGCGCCCGGACCGGCTGGCGCGCGTCGCCGCTGCCTGGGTGCGGTGGGACTTCACCCCCAGCTCCCTGCTGGCCATCTCCGCGCGCCGTGCCCCCGATCGCGTCGCCGTCATCGACGACAGCGGTGAGCTCACCTACGGCCAGCTCGAGGCCGACGTGATGGCCCTGGCCCGCAGCCTCAGCCGCAGCGGGGTGGGCACCAAGAGCCGGGTCGGCGTGCTCTGCCGCAACCACCGCGGCGTGCTGCAGGTGCTCGGTGCGACCGGTCGGGTCGGCGCCGACCTGGTGCTGCTCAACACCGGCCTGTCCGGCAAGCAGCTGGGCGACGTGCTCACCGAGCAGAAGATCACCGTGCTGGTGGCCGACGGCGAGTTCGCCGAGGTGCTGCCCGACGACATCGACGAGCGGCAGCGCTCCGGTGACCTCCGCCTTGTCGGGGCGGTGGACGGGCTCAAGCTGGGCTCGGACGTGGAGACCGTGGACGACCTCATCGAGCGCTCCCCTGCCGACGTCACGCTGCCCACCCGTCCCCGGCGCGGGCGCACCGTGGTGCTGACCTCCGGCACCACCGGCACGCCCAAGGGCGCGCACCGGCCCGAGCCGCGCAACTGGATGCCCGCCGCGGCGGTGCTCTCGCGCATCCCGCTGCGCAGCGGCGAGACCACCGTGGTCGCCGCGCCGATGTTCCACACCTGGGGGTTCGCGGCGCTGCAGCTGAGCCTGGCGCTGGGCTCCACCATGGTGCTGCGGCGCAAGTTCACCCCGGCCGAGTGCCTGGCCGACGTGGAGCGGCACCAGGCAAAGGCGCTGTTCGTGGTTCCGGTGATGCTGCAGCGCATCCTCGAGCTGCCCGAGGACCAGCGTCGTCACGACACCTCCAGCCTGCGGGTGATCGCGGCCAGCGGGTCCGCCCTCGGTGTCCCGCTGGTGAAGAAGGCGCTCGAGACGTTCGGCCCGGTGCTCTACAACCTCTACGGCTCCACCGAGGTGAGCTGGGTGTCCATCGCCCAGCCCCAGGAGCTGCAGGAGCACCCCTCCACCGCCGGACGGCCCCCGCTGGGCACGGAGGTGGAGATCCTCGACGACGAGGGCAAGGAGGTGACGGGTGACACCGTGGGCCGGGTGTTCGTCGGCAACGGGATGCTGTTCGAGGGCTACACCCGCGCCGGGGAGGACAAGGAGATCGTCCGCGGCCTGATGAGCACCGGCGACCTGGGCCACCTCGGCGACGACGGGCTGCTCTACATCGACGGGCGCTCCGACGACATGGTGGTCTCCGGCGGGGAGAACGTGTACCCCGGCGAGGTGGAGGACCTCATCAACGCCCTGGACGGCGTGCGCGAGGTGCTCGTGACCGGTGTGGACGACGAGAAGTTCGGGGCGCGACTGGCTGCCTACGTGGTGCGGGAGGGCGACGACGGCTCGGTGCACGCCGACTCGGTCCGCGAGCACGTCAAGAAGCACCTGGCGCGCTTCAGCGTGCCGCGGGACGTGGTGTTCCTGGATGAGCTGCCCCGCAACGCCACCGGGAAGATCGTCAAGCGCGAGCTGCCGGACTCGCAGGAGAAGTCGGAGCAGTAGCCCGCTTCGTGTATCCCCCGTCACACCTGCGGCGCTAGGTTGGTCCCCGTAGTCGTCGGAGGGGGTCTGACATGACCACGTACGTGGTGACGGGCGGTACCGGGTTTCTCGGCAGGTACGCCATTCCGCTGCTGCTGACGCGGCCGGAGTGCGACGCGGTGCACGTCCTGGTGCGGGAGTCCTCAGTGGGCCGGCTGGAGAACCTCGCTGCGGGCTGGGCGGGCGGGCAGAAGGTCCATCCGGTGATCGGTGACCTCACCCAGCCCGGGCTGGGCCTCGCCGAGAACACGGTGCCCGCCCGTGCCGCCCACCTGCTGCACCTCGGTGCGGTCTACGACATGACCGCCCCCGCGGAGGCGAGCCACGCCGCCAACGTCATCGGCACCACCGGGGTGATCGAGCTGGCCGGCCGCCTCGGCGCGCGGCTGCACCACGTGTCCTCGGTGGCAGTGGCCGGCGACCACCCGGGCACCTACACGGAGGACGACTTCGACCTCGGCCAGGACCTGCCCTCGCCCTACCACGCCACCAAGTTCGAGGCCGAGAAGCTGGTGCGCCAGACCGCCACCACGCCGTGGCGGATCTACCGTCCCGCCATCGTGGTGGGCAACTCCGTCACCGGGCAGATGGACAAGATCGACGGGCCGTACTACTTCTTCGGTGCGCTGGCCAAGTGGGCGTCGGTGCCCTCGCTGCTGCCGATCGCGCTGCCCGACCTGGGGTCGACCAACCTGGTGCCGGTGGACTACGTGGTGGCGGCGCTGGACCACCTGATGCACCGCGAGGAGGGCGACGGCCAGGCGTTCCACCTGGTCAACCGCCGTCCACAGCCGCTGCGCGAGGTCTACGGTGCCCTCGCCTCGGCGGCGGGAGCACCCATGGCGGTGGCCACCCTGCCGCGCGAGGTGCTGGCGCCGCTGTCCCTGCTGGGCCGGCTGCCCGGCGCCACCGTCGCCCGCGACCTGGTGCTCAACCAGCTGGAGATCCCGCCGGAGGTGATCGACCACACCACCTTCAGCGCCGACTTCGCCAGCCACAAGACCCGCAAGGCGCTGCGCGGCACCGGGATCGCCGCACCCGACCTGACCACCTACGCGGCGGCGCTGTGGAGCTACTGGGCCGACAACCTCGACCCGCAGCGCGCCCGCCGCGACGACCCGGCCGGCAAGCTGGTGGACCGCGTCGTGGTCGTCACCGGCGCCTCCTCAGGCATCGGCAAGGCGCTGGCCATGGCCCTGGCCCGGGAGAACGCCATCAGCCTGCTGCTGGCCCGCCGGGCCGAGGAGCTGGACGAGGTGGTGGAGGAGGTCCGGGCCATCGGCGGCCGGGCACACGCCTACCCCTGCGACATCACCGACCCGGAGTCGGTGAGCCAGGTGGTCAAGCACATCATCGACGAGCACGACCACGTGGACGTGCTGGTGAACAACGCCGGCCGCTCCATCCGTCGGTCGGCCTCGGCGTCGGTGGAGCGGATGCACGACTACGAGCGGACCATGGCGGTGAACTACTTCGGCGCCGTCCGCCTGGTGCTGGCCGTGCTGCCGCACATGGAGCGGCGCCGGCACGGCCACGTGGTCAACGTCAGCTCCATCGGCGTGCAGGCGCTGCCGCCCCGGTTCAGCGCCTACGTGGCCAGCAAGGCCGCCCTGGACGCGTTCAGCGACGTGGTCGCCAGCGAGACCTGGCACGACGGCATCACCTTCACCTCGGTGCGGATGCCCCTGGTACGCACCCCGATGATCGCGCCGACCTCGCTGTACGACGCCTTCCCCGCGGCCACCCCGGACGACGCGGCCCAGCTGCTGCTGCGGGCCATCAAGGACCGGCCCAAGCGGATCAACACCCCGCTGGGCACCCTGGGCGAGGTGGCCGGCACGCTGGCGCCCAAGCTCAAGGACGCGATCCTGCACCAGGCGTACCAGGTGTTCCCCGACTCCGCGGCGGCCCGCGGCGACAAGCCCACGCCCGATCCCGCTGCCACACCGGCCCAGCAGCAGGCGGCGGCGTCCGGCAACGCGATGGGCACCAAGCAGCTGTCCCGGGTGGCGATGGCCTTCGCGCGGCTCATGCCGGGCGTGCACTGGTAGCGCGCGGGCGGGCGGGTTTCTCCGTACCGTCGTGACGGTGCCCACCCCCGCCGTGCTGAACCGCGGTGCGCGCTGGGCGGTGCTCGCCGTCGTGGTGGGCGTGCTGGTGGCCACGCCGTCGCTGGTGGCGCGACTGCCCGCCCGCGACTCCCCCGCCACGGCCCCCGAGCTGCTCAGCGCGGTGCGTGCCTCGGCCGAGCTGCCCTACTCGGGCTACGCGGAGTCGGTGGGCGGGGTGTCGCTGCCCCAGGCCACCCAGCTCAGCTCGCTGACCGACCTCTTCGGCGACACCACCCGCACCCGCAGCTGGTACCGCGGGCCGCAGCAGTGGCGGGTGGACACCCTCAGCGCCACCGGGGAGACCGACTTGTACCGCGACGCCGGGGGCACCTGGAGCTGGGACTTCGAGAGCGACACCGCGGTGCGCTCGGTGGACCTGGCGGTGCGCCTGCCGCGGGCGGCCGACCTGGTGCCGCCCGCGCTGGGCCGGCGCCTGCTCAGCGAGGCCACCGACGCCGAGGTGACCCGCTTGCCCGCCGCGCGGGTGGCCGGGCGGGACGCCCCGGGGCTGCAGCTGCACCCCGCCGACCCGCGCAGCACCATCGCGGCGGTGGACGTGTGGGTGGACCCGGGCACCGGCATTCCGCTGCGCGTGGTGGTGCACGCCGTGGGTGCGCAGCGGGCGTCACTGAGCAGCTCGTTCCTGGAGTTCACCCCCGCCGAGCCCGCCGCCGGTGTCACCACCTTCACCCCGCCACCGGGAGCCACCGTGCGCACCGAGCAGCCCGACGACCTGGTGGCCGCCGCCCAGCAGGCCGGAGTGCGCACCCCCGACCGCCTGGCCGGGCTGCCGCGCCGCACCGGCCTGTCCGGGGTGGGCGCCGACGGCGGGCTCGGCGTCTACGGCCGCGGCGTCACCACCGTCATCGCGGTGGCCGTGCCTGGGCGGACCGCGCGGCAGCTGCGGGCGGAGCTGACCACCGCGCCGGGCGCGCTCACCGACTCCACCGGCACCACCCTGGCCGTGGACCCGCTCACCGTGCGCCTGACCGCCCCCGGGCCGCGCGGGCTGGCCTGGCTGCTCGTCGGCACGGTGACCGCGGACCCGCTGGCGGCCGCCGCCGCCGAGCTCGCCGCGGTGCGGCTGCGATGACGACCGACGTGCTCGAGCGGCCGATGATCCAGACCCACGCGCTGACCAAGCGCTACGGAGCGGTGCACGCGGTGCAGGGGGTGGACCTGCAGGTGAACAGCGGCGACATCTACGGCTTCCTCGGCGCCAACGGCTCCGGCAAGACCACCACGGTGCGGATGCTGCTGGGCCTGGTGCTGGCCACCTCCGGGCAGATCGAGCTGCTGGGCGAGCCGATGCCGCGGCGGCGCCGGCACGTGCTGCCCCGGGTGGGCACGCTGGTGGAGGGTCCGGCCGCCTACGGCCACCTCTCCGGGCGGGCCAACCTCACCATGCTGGACGCCGCCGGACCGGGCGGCTCGCGGCGCACCCGCCGCCGCCGGGTGGAGGAGGTGCTGGAGGAGGTGGGCCTGGCCACCGTGGGCCGGCGGCCGGTCAAGCACTACTCCCTGGGCATGCGCCAGCGACTGGGCCTGGCCAACGCCCTGCTGCGCGCGCCGGAGCTGCTGGTGCTGGACGAGCCCACCAACGGCCTCGACCCGCAGGGCATCCGGGAGATCCGCGAGCTGCTGCTCAAGCTGCACGCCGGCGGCACCACGGTGTTCCTCTCCAGCCACCTGCTGGCCGAGGTGGAGCAGCTGTGCACCCGGGTGGGCGTGCTGGACCGCGGCCGCCTGGTGGTGCAGGACTCGATGGCGGCGATGACGTCGTTCACCGGCCGGGTGCTGGTGCACACCCCCGACGCTGCGTGGGCGGTGACGGTGCTGCAGGCCGAGCCCGGGGTGGTGGTGCACGAGCGGGTGGCCGACGAGCACGACGAGTGCCTGCTGGTGGCGCACCCCAGCGCCGAGGAGCTCAACGCGACGCTGGTGCGGGCGGGGGTGCGGGTGCGGGAGCTGCGGCCGGAGCGGCGCAGCCTGGAGCAGACGGTGCTGGCCGCCACCGAGGCCCACGGCGCCCGCGAGCAGCAAGGCGGCGTGCGGTGATCCTGGTGGAGCTCAAGGCGCTGCTGCGGCGCCCGCGGACGTGGGTGATCATCGCGCTGCTGGACGCGCTGCCCACCCTGGTGGCGGTGCTGCTGGCCTACACCGGCATCGGGCCGCGCCCCGGGCAGGGGCCGGCGTTCCTGTCGGCGGTGCTCACCAACGGTCAGCTGTTCCCGCTGGCGGCGCTGGCCATCGTGCTGCCGCTGTTCCTGCCGGTGGCGGTGGCGGTGGTGGCCGGCGACGCCATCGCCGGGGAGGCCCAGGCCGGCACGCTGCGCTACCTGCTGACCCGGCCGGTGGGGCGCACCAAGCTGCTGGTGGCCAAGCTGGTCTCGGTGGTGGTGTTCGTGGTGCTGGCCGTGCTGGTGGTGGCCGGCACCGCGTACGTGGTGGGGGTGAACCTGCTGGGCAGCACCTCCCTGGCCACCGGGCTCTCCGGCACCTCGCTGACCCAGGAGGACATCACCCTGCGCACCGCGCTGGCCATCGGCTACGTGGCCATCTCCATGCTCGGCGTGGCGGCCACGGCGCTGTTCTTCTCCACCGTCACCGACTCCCCGCTGGCGGCCACGCTGGGCGCGCTGGCGCTGCTCATCGCCTCGTCGCTGCTGCTCACCCTGGAGGCCGCCGGCGCGCTGCAGCCGTACCTGCCCACGCGGTACTGGCTCGCCTTCGTCGACCTCTTCCGGGACCCCATCCCGTGGCGCGACCTGGTGCGTGGCATCGGCCTGCAGGCGGTGTACGTCGCCGTCTTCCTGGGTGCGGGCTGGGCCAACTTCTCCACCAAGGACGTCACCAGCTAGGTCCCGCTGGGGGCGTTCAGGTCGCGCAACGCGCCCACCGGTTGGACGGGGGCGGGCTCAGCCGCGCAGCGCCGCGCAGTCGGTGGCGCCGAGCGTGCGCGGCGGCCCGGGGTCCAGCTGGAGCAGCACGATGCCGCTGCTGACCGGGTCGGTGGGCAGCGCGTCGTGCGCCACCGCGGAGTCGCTGCAGACGCTCTGCACGGTGAGGTTGAGCGCGCCGTCCAGCTCCGCCGAGCTCGGCGGCGTCACCACGCGGTCAGCCGTGGTCCACACCGACACCACGCTCGGGCCGGCCGGTGCGCTCGCGTTGAGCCGGCGCAGCAGGTCACTGTCCGGGTCGAGCTGCTGGCAGGCAGTGGGGCACAGCGACGGCAGCAGCCCGCCGGCCAGCGCGGCGAGGTTGGTGCCGTGGTGGGGCGAGCCCAGGGTGACCAGCCGGCGGGTGACGTCGGCACCGCCGAGGTCCGACAGCCACACCCGCGCCACCACTCCCCCGGCCGAGTACCCGACCACGTCCACCGACTCCGCCCCGGTGCGCTGCAGGGCCGCGCGGGCAGCGGCGTCGAGCACCCGGGCCTGCTCGGTGAGGTCACCGGTGCCCTCGCCGGGCAGCGCGACGACCTCCGCCTCCCGCCCGCTCGCGCGCAGCTTGACGGCCAGGTTCTGCAGGCTCTCGGTGGACCCGCCGTAGCCGGGCACCAGCAGCACCGGTCCCGGCCGGTCCTCCGCCACGGGGGCGCTGTCGTCGGAGCGGGTGAGGACGAGGACGGTCACCACCACGGCGACGGCCACCACCAGCGCGACGAGCAGCAGCAGGAGTCGACGTCGGGCCGGAGCCATCGCGGAGAACACCACCTCAGCCTGGCACGGCCCCCCACGCGCGGCCGTGGCAGGACTGGCCGCACAGCCGTGCGCCGATGTTGTCGGACCTACTGGATAGGGTGGGTGCGTGCAAGACAAACTGGTATGGATCGACTGCGAGATGACCGGCCTCGACATCAAGACCGACAAGCTGATCGAGATCGCGGTCCTGGTCACCGACAGCGAGCTCAACATCCTCGACGAGGGCCTGGACATCGTCATCCACGCGGATGACGACGCGCTGGCCGGCATGCCTGAGGTGGTGCAGAAGATGCACGCCGCCTCCGGGCTCACCGAGGAGGTGCGCGCCTCCACCGTCACGCTGGAGGAGGCCGAGCAGCGGACGCTGGACTACATCAAGCAGTTCGTGCCCGACCCCCGGACCGCCCCGCTGTGCGGCAACTCCATCGGCACCGACCGTGGCTTCATCAGCCGGGACATGGCCACGCTGGACGAGCACCTGCACTACCGGATGATCGACGTCAGCTCGATCAAGGAGCTGTGCCGGCGCTGGTACCCGCGCATCTACTTCGGCCAGCCGGAGAAGGGCCTGGCCCACCGCGCCCTGGCTGACATCACCGAGAGCATCCGCGAGCTCGCCTACTACCGGCGCACCGCGTTCGTGCCGCAGCCCGGGCCCACCTCGGAGGAGGTCGCGGCGGTCACCAAGGAGCTGATGGGTGTCTCTGGGGGAGCCGATTCGGAGTCCGCGGAGGGCACCCGCTAGAATCTTCCACGGCTCACGACGCGGTCCTCGGACAGCGTCAGCGGCCATGGTGGGTGTAGCTCAGTTGGTAGAGCACCGGGTTGTGATCCCGGTTGTCGCGGGTTCGATCCCCGTCACTCACCCCAACCAGGAGAGCCCCTGACCAGCAGCGACGCTGGCCAGGGGCTCTTCTCGTTCACCGGGCCGCGCTGGTGGCCCCGTACACCCCACGGGACAGGGTGGTCATGATCGCCTCCACGATCTGGTGCCGCGTCATCTCGCCGGCCTTGGCGGTCTCCCACCCGGCGTAGAGCAAGCCCCAGAAGGCGCGACGCACCCACGCCCGCGACAGGTCCGGGTTCAAGTTCGCCTCCGGGCGGGCCAGCACCTCGTCGATGGCCTCCTCCATCGCGGCCAGCTCCGCGGCGAGGTCGGGGTCGGAGTGGATCAGCGGCTCGGCGTAGAGGTACATCAGGATCGAGCCGAGCTCGAAGTGCTCGTCCACGATGCGGCGCAGCACCGCCTCGACGGGGCCGGTGTGCGGGTCGGCCCGCTCGATCGCCCGCCTGCTCTGGTGGACGACGTGGCGGGCCAGGGCGTGGACCAGGTCCGCCCGTTCCGGGAAGTACCGGTGCAGCGTGGTGCGTCCCACTCCCGCAGCGGCGGCCACGTCGGCCAGGGACGCCTGGGCGTCCTGCGCCAGCACCACCACGGCGGCCTCCAGGATGGCCGCGCGCGTGCGCGCCCGGGTACCCGTCTCGGTCTGCTGCCCCGTGCTCATGCCGACAGGGTACTGAGCAGTCCCTTCATGGAGCACTGGTGGACAGAAATGGAACATATATGTTCCAATTGAGGGGCGTAGGTCGACCTCCGCTGGCCTGCCGCTGCCGGTCAGCGGCAGGCGGCTGCTCCTCCCCATTCGCGAAGGCGTTCATGACTCACCTGACTTCGGCTCCCCGAGCAACCGCCCGCAGCTGGGTTGCGCTGGCCGTGCTGGCCCTGCCGGTGCTGCTGCTGGCCATCGACGCCACCGTGCTGATGTTCGCGCTGCCCGGCATCGCCGCCGACCTGTCGCCCTCGGCCACCGAGCAGCTGTGGATCCTGGACATCTACTCGTTCATGCTCGCCGGGCTGCTGGTCACCATGGGGGCCCTCGGCGACCGGATCGGCCGCAAGAAGCTGCTGCTGATCGGGGCTGTGCTGTTCACCGTCGCCTCGGTGGCCGGTGCCTTCGCCACCAGCCCGCTGCACCTGATCCTCGCCCGAGCCGCGCTCGGCCTCGCCGGGGCAACCATCATGCCGTCCACCCTGTCCCTGATCCGGGCCATCTTCCTGGACCGGGCGCAGCGCCGGCTGGCGATCGCCGTGTGGGCGACCATGGGCAGCCTCGGCGCGGCGGCCGGCCCCGTCGTGGGCGGCTGGCTGCTCGAGCACTTCTGGTGGGGCTCAGCCTTCCTGCTCAACATCCCGGTGATGGTCGTGCTGGTCATCCTCGGACCGATCCTGCTCACCGAGAGCCGGGACCCGAACCCTGGGCGACTGGACCTGCTCAGCGTCGTGCTGTCGCTGGTGGCCATGCTCAGCACCGTGTACGGGCTCAAGACGCTGGCCGCCGGGCACAGCACGAGCACCTCCCTGGCGGCGGTGGTCCTGGGACTGGTGGCCGGAGCGGTGTTCGTGCGTCGACAGCTGCACCTGCCGTCCCCGCTGCTGGACGTGCACCTGTTCCGGGTCCGGGCCTTCCGCGGGGCGGTGGTGGGTGACCTGCTGTCCATCTTCGCCCTGGTGGGGTCGATGTTCGCGCTCACCCAGTACCTGCAGCTGGTCGCCGGGATCGGCCCGATGCAGGCCGGGGTGTGGCTGCTGCCCGCCATGGCGATGGCCGCCGCCGCGGGCTTCCTCGCTGCCACCCTGGTCAAGCGGATCAGCGCCGCGGTGCTGGTCACCCTCGGCCTGGTCGTGGCCGCCGGCGGGTTCGCGGTCCTGTTCACCCTGACGCCCGGCTCCGGGGCGGTACCCGTGGCTGTCGCGATGTGCCTGATCTGTCTGGGCACCGGGGTGGGCATGACCTTGACCAACGACATCATCATGAGCTCGGTGCCGCCCGAGCGCGCCGGTGGAGCCGCCGCCATCTCCGAGACCGCCTACGAGCTGGGCACCGCCCTGGGCACTGCGGTGCTGGGCTCCATCCTGGCCGCCGTCTACCGCACCCACCTGGTCGCCGAGCCCGCGGCCAGCGCCCAGGTCTCCCCGGGTGCCCTGGAGCAGGCCGGCTCCACGATCGCCGAGGCGTTCTCCGTCGCCGCCGAGCTCCCCGCCGCGGCAGGGCAGGCTCTGGTCACGGCGGCCCAGACGGCCTTCACCGACGCGCTGGTCGTCACCAGCGTCCTCGGCGCCGTGATCATGCTGGTCGCTGCCGGCTGGGCCGCGACCACGCTGCGCGGCGTCTCGGCCACCGCCGACCTCACCGAGCGCGCCGACCACTGAGCATCGGGGCCTCGGGTCAGCTGCACAGCCGCTCGTAGGGCACCCCGGGCAGGTAGCGCTGCCACTCCTGCTCGGTGATGGCCGCTCCTCCGCTGCGACAGACCTGCTCGGCCGCGCTTGCCGGCGCGGTGTGCCACAGGCGCACCACCTTGTCCGGACCGCTGCCGGCGACCGTTGCGTCGTCGCGGCCGAACTGCGCGTCGTTGACCCGGCCGGGGTACGCGGTCAGGACGGCGTGCTGGGTGGGCTGAGCAGGCTGCGTGGTGTCCCACACCCACAGCGCCCCGCCCCCGAGCCCGGCGGCCAGCCGGTGCCCGGTGGAGCTGAAGGCCAGCGAGTACACCGCCCCGGTCAGCTCGCTGATCCGGGCGAGCTCGCGCGGTCGCTCCGGCTCGGCCACGTTCCACAGCCGGATCGTGCGGTCGGCGCTTCCCGCAGCCAGGGTCGTCCCGTCGGCGCTGAACGCCACCGCCTGCGCGGTGCCGCTGAACCCGGAGACGGTGGAGACCTCCCGGGGCGACGCCGGGTTGCCGACGTCCCACAGCGTCACCGCGTTGTCCGCGGTCGCCGCGGCCACCAGTCGCCCGGACGGGCTGAACGCGAGTGCCTGTGGGTAGTTGGTGGTGCTCAGCGCGCTGGCCAGACGGATGTTGCCGCGGTCGGTGAGGTCGTAGACGTTCACCACCCGCCCGTCCTGGGCGGCGACTGCGGCGAGCCGACCGTCGGGGCTCAGGGTCACCACCCCCACCAGGCCCTCCACCGCCTGCACCGGTGGACCCACCGGCTGCGGTCGCTCCCGGTCGGTGAGGTCCCAGAACCAGACGCCACCGCTGCTGGTGCCGCCGGCGGCCAGGGTCCCGTCCCGCGACAGCGCGGCCGCGCCAGACAACCGGGTGCCGGCCGCGGGGGTCAGGTCGGGCAGCCGCCGCGCGTGCTGGGGGTCGCGCAGGTCCCACAGGTGCAGCGAGGGGTCGCTGCCGCCGGTGCCCACCAGCACGGTGGCACCGTCGGCGCTCACCGGGTTGACGAACACCGTGTCCCGCGCCCCGGGGAGCACCGGCCCCGGGATGGGCCAGACCCGGGTGGTCCCGTCGACGTCGGAGGTGACCAGCGAGACGTCACCCTGGCCCGGCCAACCGGGGCTGAACTGCACCGAGGTGATCACCGCCGGACCCGGCAGGGTCTCCAGGAGCTGGTCGGTGCCGGTCTGCCAGGTCCGAGTGGTGTCGTCCGAGCTGCCGGCGGCCAGCATGGTTCCGTCGCTGCTGTAGGCGACGTCGTTGACGTAGTTGGTGAACCCGGTCAGCGGCGCCTGCGCCTGGGGCGCCGACGGGTCGGTGACCAGCCACCGCTCCACGGTGCGTCCGGTGGTGGCGGCGGCGAGCGTGCGGCTGTCCGGGCTGAACGCCAGGCCCAGGAAGTGCTTGGCCGAGCCGTTGGGGGCGACCTCGTGCCGGGGCCGCGCCAGGGCCGCGACGTCGGTGGCGTCCCAGATCCGCAGTGACGACTCCCGGCCCCCGGTGGCCAGCAGCCGACCGTCGGGGCTGAAGGCGACCACCGTGCGTCCGCCTCCCGGCTGCGGCAGCGGCGCGAGCGCCACCGGGTTCGCCGAGTCGCGCAGGTCCCAGCGCAGCAGCACGGCGGTGGCGGTCCCCCCGACCAGGTGCTGCCCGTCCGGGCTGAACTGCAGGCTCTCCAGCACCTGCTCCTCCCCCGTCAGGGTGGCGACCCTCCGCGGGGAGGTGGGGGTGGAGACGTCCCACAGGGAGGTGCCGCCGCCACCGCCCACGCTCAGCAGCCGGCGGTCGGGGCTGAGCGCGAGCGCGAACAGCGGGGTGGCCACCTCCACCGCCCGCAGCTCACCCAGCGGGGTGGGCGCCGCCGGGGACGCCGCCAGGGCGGAGAGCCGGACGACGCCGTCGGCGCTCGCGCTGGCCAGCAGCGAGCCGTCGGCGCTCACCGCGGACACCGTCCCGCCGCCAGGCCCCAGCACCCGCGACGGCGTGTGCGACGCGGTGGAGTCCAGCAGCGCCGAGCGCGCCTCCAGGGTGGGGCTGACCCGGAACGCCGCCAGCGCGAGCTGCGCCGACAGCGCCGGGTCCTTGTCCCGCATGCCCACCGACGCGGTGGCGACCTGACGGGACGTTGCCTCGTCCCTGGCGTGCTCGGCCGCCGTCCGTTGCTGGTTGGCACTGGTGCGCGCCACCATCGCGGTGGTCGCCGCCACCATGGCGACGACGAAGAGCACGGCCAGGCCGCTGACCAGCCACCGCAGCACGGTGACCCGTCGGCGGTCGCGCTGCTCCTGCTCCGCGGCGTGCGCGGTGCTCGCGGCGAGGAAGGCGCGCTCCAGCTCGGTGAGGTCCGCGTGGTGGTCGCCCGTCTCCACCCACTCCCCCAGCACCGTCAGCCGACTGCCGCTGAGCAGCGCACCCGTCTCCCGGCCACTGTCCTGCCACAGCTGCGCGGCCTGCACCAGCTGGCGCTGCAGGATCAGGCCGGCGCGGTCGGCATCCACCCACTCGCGCAGCCGGCCCCAGGCCCGCAGCAGGGCCTCGTGGGACACCTCCACGAACTCCGCATCGACGGTGAGCAACCGCCGCCGCGCGAACTGGTTCACCACCGTCCGCACGTCCTCGTCGTCGCCCACCGAGAGCTCGGTGCGCCGCGCACGTCGCTTGGCCTCGCTGTCCTCGGCGACGCTGATCAACCGGAGGAAGATGCGCCTGGCCGCGACCTGCTGGCGCGGGGTGAGCTCGCCGAAGGCCACCTCGGCGCTCTGCTGGACGGCTCCGCCGATGCCGCCGGTCGCTCCGTAGTCGGCTGCCGTCAGGGACCGCTGCAGCTCCCCCGCACCCCGGGGCGATCGCCCCTGCGGCCATCGCGCCTGGGCCCGCGTCCAGGTGCTGAGCAGCGCGTGCGACAGCAGGGGCAGCGATCCGGCAGACATGGCGGGCCGCGGGTCGATGTCGTGCATCAGCAGCTCCACCAGCGCGTCCTCCACCACGGTTCCGGCCTTGGTGGCGGGGGCAGTGATGATGCTGCGCAGCTCGTCCTTGGCCATGGGTCCGACCACGAGCGGTCCGGCCGCCAGGACCGGAACCAGGGTGGGCTCGGACGCGGCCGAGGCGTAGAAGTCGGCGCGCAGTCCCAGGACCACCACCAGGTGCTCGGGGAGGTCGACAATGGCGTGCAGGAACTGCGCGCGCAGATCCGCATCAGCGCACAGGGTCCACAGCTCCTCACACTGGTCCACGACCAGGACTCGGCGCTCCGTGCCGGCGTGGTCAAGAATGGCGTCGAGTGCCGCCACCGGCTGTGCGCCCGGGGTGATCACAATGGCGGAGGACAGCTTTGGGGAGAGCTCTCCGGAATTGACCTTGGCGACGAGTCCCGCTCTCAGCAGCGACGACTTTCCCGATCCCGACGGGCCGATCACCGTGACGACGCGGGGCGTGCCCTGCTCGGCGGCGTGGCGCACCCGCGCGACGAGCTGCTCGGTCAGGGTCTCGCGCCCGAAGAACCAGGCCGCGTCAGCCTCCTGGAACGCCTCGAGCCCCCGGTAGGGCGAGGCCGTGCTGCTCGACCGTGGACCGTGGTCCTGCCGGGCTCGGGCGATGGCCTCGTGCCAGGCCTGGTGCGCCGACTCCGCCACCACTCCGCAGGCGACGAGCACTGCGGTGAACATCCCGAGACTGGCCTTGGTCGGGACGTGCTGTCCGGAGCTCCATCCGGCGATCGTCCCCTGCGGAACGCCGGAGATTCCGGCCACCGCGCGCACGCTGAGTCCGGTTTGCTCACGCAACGCAGTTAATGCTGCGGCCAGCTCGTCCCTGGTGCGTATTGCTGCCGGATCGGGGCCCTGCGTCAGCGCGTCATCCACCCGTGTCGTCACGAGGCGGCACTCTATCGCCGCAGGTCAGGGGATTTCGGTGTATTGACTATGTATCGCCTTGGTCTCGTCCGTGCCCGTGCGGTACGCGGTCGGTCACGATGAGTTCGCTGCCATCGCAGCACGGGTCGGGGCCCGTTCCTCCACCGGAAGGCTCGCCACCAATGATGCTCACGTCCGCACCTCCGCCTGCCCCCGCCGTCGACCGAGGCCCGGCCGGCCCCTGCCGAGAGTCGCTGCTGACCCGCCCCGCACTGAGCAAGCGGGAGATCGAGGTCGTCCTGGCCTGGCTGCGCTCAGACTCCAAGATCACCGCGTGCCGCCGGCTCTACATCTCGGTGGGCACCATGAACACCCACCTGTCCCGCGTCCGCGCCAAGTACGCCGACGTCGGTCGCCCCGCACCCACCAAGGCCGCGCTGCTCGCCCGGGCGCTGCAGGACAACCTCACCACGCTCGAGGAGTGGTGACCCCCTGCCTCGTCGCAGCATCATCGTCGGCGCCGCTGCAGCAGGGACTGGTCTCGCACGAGGGGGCGACGCCATTCCCGGGGCTGCAGAAAAGGCGCTGTGCGAGGGGTTTGGGTGTCGTTGCTGTCGATCGAACAGCAGATGGCGCAGGAGAGCCGGAAAGGGCACCGTTCTTCCTGTCGTTCACCGGAGCATCCACCGCTGAGGAAGAGGAATGCATCGCCATGGCACCAGCCCAGGAAAGGCTGATCGCCAACGAGATCACCGCGGACTCTCGCGGTGGGTGGGAATGCTGATGTTCGTCAGTGGCCGCATGCTGGACGAGCAGCGCCGCCCATGACTTGTCCGGCGGATGGCTGAGCGCTCCGCTGGATGATGAAGCCGGGGCCGGAGGGGAGCCGGCCCGGGTGGTGTGCCGATGGGGGCATCGGCACAGCATCCTGACGGCACCTCCATCCCGCACGCCGGGACGGAGGTGCCGTTCGGTGTTCCCTCTGCCGTTCGGTGTTCTCTGCCGTTCTGTGTTCACCGTGTCCGGGCGCCCACACGGTGCGTCCGTAGACTCCGCGCGTAGCCGGTGAATCCCTGGGAGGCCTGCCCCGTGCGTCTTGGCATCGACAGCTTCGTCTCCGCGGTCACCGACCCGGAGACCGACCAGGTGGTCAGCCCCGTCGACCGGGTGGCGCACCTGCTGGAGGAGGTCACCCGCGCCGACGAGGTGGGCCTGGACCACTTCGGCATCGGCGAGCACCACCGGAGCGAGTACTACGACTCCGCCCCGGCTGTGCTGCTGGCCGCCGCCGCAGCGCGCACCTCGCGCATCCGGCTGAACAGCGCCGTGGCCGTGCTCAGTGCCGCCGACCCGGTGCGCGTGTTCCAGGAGTTCGCCACCCTGGACCTGGTCTCCCGCGGCCGCACCGACCTCGTCGTCGGGCGCGGTTCCTTCACCGAGGCGTTTCCGCTGTTCGGGCTGAGCCTGCGCGACTACGACACCCTGTTCAGCGAGAAGCTCGACCTGCTGCTGAAGATCCGGGACTCGGTCACCGTCACCTGGTCGGGCGAGCACCGCCCCGCGCTCACCGGCCAGGCCGTGTACCCGCGCCCCGTGCAGGACCCGCTGCCCATCTGGCTGGGCGTGGGCGGCACCCCGGAGTCGTTCGCCCGCGCGGGGCTGCTCGGTCTGCCCCTGATGGTGGCCATCATCGGCGGGCAGCCACGGCAGTTCGCCCCGCTGGTGGACCTCTACCGGCGCGCAGGCGCGCAGGCCGGGCACCCACCGGAGCAGCTGAAGGTCGGCGTGCACGTCTTCGGCTACGTCGCCGACACCGACCAGCGGGCCGCTGACGAGTTCTTCCCGGGCTGGCTGGAGATCTTCACCCGCATCGCCCAGGAGCGCGGCGGGGCCCGGCCGAGCCGGGCCGGCTACGACGCCACCTGTGGACCCAGCGGCGCCTACTTCATCGGCGCCCCGGACACGGTGGCGGCCAAGCTGCTGCGGCTGTCGGCGGACCTCGGCGGGGTCGACCGCGTGTCCCTGCAGATGACCAACGTCCGGCTGGCCCACCACGCCCTGCTGCACGGCATCGAGCTGCTGGGCACCGCGGTGGCCCCCATCGTCCGCGAGGCGCTCGGCAGCGAGTAGACCGTTCGAGGAGGCGGGGCAGAACAGGGAGAGGCAGGACGGTGGACTCGGGCGTGCTGATCGTGCACGTGGACGCCGATGCGTTCTTCGCCAGCGTGGAGCAGCGCCAGAAGCCCTCGCTCGCCCACTCCCCGGTCATCGTCGGCGGGCTCGGCCCGCGGGGTGTGGTGGCCACCGCCAGCTACGAGGCCCGGCACTTCGGCGTGGGCTCGGCGATGTCCACCGCCACGGCGCTGCGCCGGTGCCCCAGCGGAATGTTCCTGTCCCCACGGATGCGGGCCTACCGGGAGCACTCCGCGGCCATCATGGCGGTGCTGCGGGAGCGGGCGGACGTGCTGGAGCAGGTGAGCATCGACGAGGCGTACCTGCAGGTGACCCTGGACGGCGACGACCCGCGGGAGGTGGTGGCGGCCCTGGCCGAGCAGGTGTGGCTGCGCACCGGGCTGCGGGTGTCGGTGGGTGCGGGCGCGTCCAAGCTGGTGGCCAAGCTGGCGGCGGGCGCGGCCAAGCCCCGCGGGGTGCGGGTGGTGACGCGCGCCGAGGAGCAGGCGTTCCTGGACGCGCTGCCGGTGTCGGCGCTGCCCGGGGTGGGGCCCATCGCGCAGACCAAGCTGGCCGAGGTCGGGGTGCGGACCGTGGCCGAGCTGCGGGTGCAGCAGCCGCGGTCGATGGAGCGGTTGCTGGGGGTGGCCGCCGGGCACGCGGCCCTGGCGCTGGCGCACGGGCAGGACACCCGGCCGGTGGCGCCGGGCGGGCCGGCCAAGTCGATCAGCGCCGAGCGGACCATGGACTTCGACGTGCCCGCCTCCCGGCTCGACCCGGTGCTCGACCACGTCCTCGCCGCGGCGCACACCCGGCTGGTGGCCGCCGGCGTCGCGGCCCGCACCGTCACCGTGCGATTGCGGGACGCACAGTTCGTCACCATCGGCCGGTCGGTGTCGCTGGGCAGCGCGTCGGCACAGCTGGGCCCGCTGCGCGCCGCGGCCCGCGACGCCCTGCAGGCCAGCATCAGCGCCCTCGGCCTGGACGCCGAGGAGGAGTCCGGTGCCGGGGCGCGGCTGCTCGGGGTGGCGCTGTCCGCGCTCACCCAGGACGCGCAGCTGAGCCTGCTGCCCGACGAGGACACCGCCACGGCGGACACCACGCTCCCGGAGGCGGCCCCGGCGGCAGCTGCCGCCGCGGCGACCCCGCCGCAGTGGCCGGTGGGGACGGACGTGGCGCACGACGAGCACGGCCGCGGCTGGGTGGTGCGCCACGTGGACGCCGAGCACGCCCCGTCCGGGCACGCCGAGGTGGTGGTCCGGTTCGAGGAGGCCGACTCGCGCACCGCGGTGCAGCGCCGCTTCGCCGTGGACGACACCCAGCTGCGCGCGGTGGACCCAGCGCCAGTGCGCCCACCGCAGCAGGCGCGCACGTAAGGGGCCACCCGGAGCTCGCGGCTGCTCGACAGGTGGCCTGGGGCGGCCACCCGGAGCGGGCGGGGGGTGCTCGACGGGTGGCCGGTATGGGGGCTGGCCCGTCAACCGCCTCTCGGCGAGTGGCCGCTCGTAGCGGCTGAAGGTGAGGCCCGGGGGTGAATCGGACCAGCCGATCGGTACAACGCTGGGAGGCCCGGAACATTCCCGCCCCGGGTCACTCGTTCAGCAGGTCAGCGCCGGGCCGGCGGTGCCGGAGGAACAACCCGGTGTGCTCGCGGAGACCACGGCAAGGGCTCCGGGGATGGTGCCGGCGTAGCCGGGCCCCGCCTGCGCCGGCGACCCACCCCGAGGCGCATACTCGAACACATGTTCGAGTCATGGCCGCCGCAGTTCGACCCGCCGTGTCGCCGGGAGGTCCAGCCGCCCCGGCCGGTGCTCGTCGACCTGGGGGCGGTGCTGCCCACGCCGCCGCCCACCAAGGGGGCGCTGCCCATGCGGGTGCGCGCCGGCGGGCTCAGCTTCACCGGGCAGACCGAGGGGGCGCTGCTGGCGTGGGCCCGCACCACCCAGGGCGCCTGGCTCGGCTTCGTCCGCTTCACGGTGCGCACGGCCAACGGCCAGGGCAGCGTGGAGCTCCAGCAGTGGGTGCCCGACCAGGCGCTGCGCCCTGCAGACGACTGAGGCGCCGCGACGGCGGTTCTCCGCTGCGGCGCCTCAGTGGCTCGGGGGCGGTGGCTAGCCGGGAACGCTGATCTTGGCCCGCTCCTCCTTGCGCACCTTCTGGTGCGGGATGAACAGCGCCACCACGGCAGCCAGGCCCGACATGATCGCGCACGCCAGGAACAGCTGTCGGTAGGCGGTGAGCGAGGGCACCGCGATGCTGCCGATGGCCACCGTGCTGGCCGCCAGGATGCTGCCGCCGACCGCGCTGGCCAGCGAGCTGCCGACCGAGCGGACCAGGGTGTTCAGCCCGTTGGCCGCGGCGATCTCGTGCGACGGGGTGTGCGCGTTGATCAACGACGGCATGGCCGCGTAGCCGATGCCCGTGCCGATGCCGACGATGGTGGTGCCCGCGATCACCTGGAACAGCGACCCGGTCATCACCATGCGCAGCAGCCAGCCCACGGCCACGATCACCGCGCCCAGGGCCAGCGTCTGCGGGCCACCACGCACGGCGACCAGCTTGGCCGAGATGGGCGCGAAGAACAGCATGCACAAGCCGCTGGGCAGCAGCGCGAGTCCACCCACCAGCATGGAGGAGCCGAAGCCGTAGCCGCTGGACTCCGGCGCCTGCACGTAGGAGGAGGTGCCGATCAGCGAGGCGTACAGCGCGAAGCCGAACAGCGCGGAGGCGATGTTGGTCAGCAGGATGGGCGGGCGGCGCAGGGCCACCAGGTCGACCAGCGGGTCCTTGGCGCGGTGCTGCCACCAGCCGAAGACCGCGAAGAGCACCACCGAGAGCGCCAGCAGGCCGATCACCTTGGCCGAGCCCCAGCCCCACTTCGACGTCTCGGCCAGCGGCAGCAGCAGCGAGACGAGGGCGCCGGCCAGCAGGACGGTGCCCAGCGCGTCGATGCGACCGCCACTGCGTGCACGCGCCTCCGGGACGAACGCCAGCACACCGGCGAAGGCGATGGCGCTGCCGCCGGCCATCATCCAGAACAGGACGTGGAAGTCGGCGTGGTCGGAGATGTAGCCGGCCAACGGAAGGCCCAGTGCACCGCCCACACCCAGCATGGCGCTGACGATGGCGATGCCGGTGCCGGCCCGCTCCTTGGGCAGCAGCGTGCTGAGCAGGCTGATGCCCAGCGGGACGGCCGCCATGGAGATGCCCTGGATGGCGCGGCCGAAGATGAGCAGGGCGATGTTGCTGGTGACGGCGGTGATCAGCGAGCCGAGGACCAGCACGCCCAGGGCGATGAGCAGCATCCGCCGCTTGCCGAACATGTCCCCCATGCGGCCGAGCACCGGGATGGAGATGGCGGCGACCAGCAGGGTGGAGGTGAGCAGCCACTGCACGTTGTCCGGCGAGGTCTCCAGCTGGACCGGGAGCCGGGCCAGCACGGGGATGAGGATGGACTGCGACAGCGACACCACCAGGGCACCCAGTCCGACGAAGAGCAGCCAGGCGCCGGTCCGTCCTGGTGGAGCCTCGCTGGAGGTGCTGGTGGGGGCGGTGTCAGCGGTCATTCGCGGAGATCTCCTCATCGTGGGGTCGGGCACGCCTGCCGGCGTGGCCGACCGGGGAGTCAACACTGTTGACCTGGGGGTGTCAACAGTGTTGACAGACGCTCGGGCATAATGGGCAAATGTCCGATTTACCTGGTCAGCGAGCCGCCGAGCCCCCGCGGGCCACCCGGGACCTCATCGCGCAGCACGCGGCCGAGCTGTTCGAGGAGCAGGGCTACGCCGCCACCTCGATCCGCGCCATCGCCCGCGCCGCCGGGGTGGACCCGGCACTGGTGATGCGGCACTTCGGCTCCAAGGAAGAGCTGTTCGTGCACGTGCTGGGCTTCGAGAAGTACTTCGGCCCCAAGCTCGACGGGCCGGCGGAGACGCTGGGCGCCAGCCTGGTCGACTACGTGCTGTCCCCGGACCACGGGCACATGCGGCGGACGTTCCTCGCCCTGGTGCGCGCCTCCGACCGGGCGAGCGTCCGGGTGGGTCTGCAGAAGGCCATCCGCAGCTCCTTCGTGGACCAGCTGGCCCCGCGCCTGGCCGGCCGGGACGCGGAGCTGCGGGCCAACCTGATCTCCGCCCAGCTGGGTGGGCTCATCCAGAGCTGGTCCATGAGCGACCTCGACCACCTCCCCGACGGACACCGGCGCCGCATCGTCGAGCACTACGGCCGCGCCGTGCAGCAGCTGCTGGACGCCCCACCCGACTGACGGCCCCCAGCGCTGCGCCGTGGCACCCTCGAGCGCATGAGCACGACCTCGGGCAGCCCCCTGGCCGTCACCCGCGCGCAGGTGCTGCGCTCTCGGGTGCGCACCCAGCAGCTCGACCGCGAGCCGGCCAGCGCCTCCGTGGCCACGACGGACGTGCTGGACCTGGGCGTGCAGGACACCGGAACCGGCGGTGCCGCGTGGTCGCTCACCAACCGCGGGTGCGCGGTTCCCAGCACCGGTGACGACGAGCTCGCGCTGGCCTGGACGGTGCGCGGCGCCCCGCACGCCTACCGGCGCACCGACCTGCCCGCCGTGGAGCTGGCGCTGCGCCCGTGGTCAGACCGCGACGCGGGCAAGCGGATCTTCAACGCCAGCAAGCCGTTGACGGCTGCAGGCATCGGCACCCTGGACGCCCTGGCTGCAGTGGCCACCGAGCTGCGCGACCTCGTGGACGCCCCGATGGTCAAGGGCGAGCTGTCGGGGCGGCTGGCCGAGCGGATGCCCGAGCCGTACCTGCGCTGGTGCACGCCGTGCAGCGCCACCCGCCTGCACGAGATGCCTTTTCGCCTCGCGGCGCTGCACGCGGGCCTGGAGCTGGCGGCGGGCACCTCTCCCCCGGTGCTGCGCCGGGTGCCGGGCTGGCCCGCCGACCAGGTCGCCAACCTGGACGCGGCCGCCGTCCCCGACCGGCTGCACCTGGTGCGGGCGTTCGTGCACCACCTGGGCCCGGCGACCCCGGCAGAGGTCGCGGCCTACCTGGACGCCCCGCTGGCCGACGTGCGGCAGCAGTGGCCCGACGACGTGGTGGCCGTGCAGGTTGACGGCCAGGCAGCGAATTCGTGGGTGCTGGCCGCCGACGCCGATGTCCTCCGTGGTGCCGCCGAGGACCAGCCGTCCGTGGTGCGACTGCTGGGCCCGTTCGACCTGTTCCTGCAGTGCCGCGACCGCGAGCGGGTGGTGCCCGACGCGGCGCACCGCAAGGACCTGTGGCGCACCCTCGGCCGGCCCGGGGCGGTGCTGGCTGACGGCGAGGTGGTGGGGACGTGGCGCCCCCGCGCGACGGGCCGACGGCTGCGCCTGGAGCTGTCGCCGTGGCAGGAGTGGAGCACCGGAGTGCGAGCGGCGGTGGAGCGCGAGGCGCAGCGGCTGGCCGAGCACCGTGGGCTGGAGCTGGTGCCCTGACCGGACGGGTCAGCTCCCGACAGACACCGGCTCCTCAGCCTCGGCAGCCAATACCGCAGCGCTGCGCTCGCGGCGGTTGAGCACCAGCGAGAGGATCAGCAGCGCGAGCCCCACCGCGACCAGCCCAGCACCCACCAGGTTGGGCGCGCGAAAGCCTGCCCCCGCGGCGATCACCAGTCCGCCCAGCCAGGCACCCAGGGAGTTGGCCACGTTGAAGCCGGACTGGATGGCCGAGGAGACCATGGTGGGCGCGTCCTCGGCCTGCCCGATGATCCGCGTCTGGATGGCCGGGCCCATGCCCATGCTGAACAGGCCCACGAAGAACAGCAGCGTCACCGCCAGCCACGGCACCGACGCCCCCAGGCTCAGCAGCACGAGCACCACCATCAGCCCGACCAACCCGGCCACCAGGGTGCGCTCGGGGGCCCAGTCGGCGAGCTTGCCGCCCAGGTAGGAGCCGATGGTCATGCCCACACCCACCACGATGAGGATGCCGGTGATCGAGTTGGGCGCGAAGCCGGCCACGTCGGTCATCATCGGCGTCACGTAGCTGTAGCAGGCGAACAGCCCACCGAAGCCGAAGGTGACCACCGCCAGCGACAGCAGCACCTGCGGCCGGCGCAGCGCAGCCAGCTCGTGGCGCAGCACCGGAACCTCGTCGTCGGGAGCGCGCTCGACGGTCGGGACGAGCACCGACACCGCCACCATGGTGGCCACCCCGATGACGGCCACGGCGGCAAAGGCGTAGCGCCAGCCCAGCGACTGCCCCAGCAGCGTGGCGCCGGGCACGCCCACCACGTTGGCGATGGTGAGGCCCAGGAACATCATGGACACCGCCCTGGCCCGGCGACCGGGCTCGACCATGCCGGCCGCCACCACCGCCCCCACGCCGAAGAACGCACCGTGCGGCAGCCCGGCGATGACGCGGGCGGTCAGCAGCAGCTCGTAGGTGGGGGCGAGGGCGGAGAGCAGGTTGCCCGCCGCGAACAGGCCCATCAGCCCGAAGAGCACCGTCTTGCGCGGCAGCCGCACGGTGGCCGCGGTGAGCACCAGCGCGCCCACCACCACCCCGGCGGCGTAGCCGGAGATGAGGTGTCCCGCAGTGGGGATGGAGATCCCGACGTCCGCAGCCACCTCGGGCAGCAGACCCATGATCACGAACTCCGTGGTGCCGATCGCAAAACCGCCGAGAGCAAGCGCGAGCAGCGCGACAGGCAAGAGATTTCCTCCGAAGGACGAGCGAGGGTCGGCAGCCGGACGAGCGGCGCAGCAGGACCTGTCTCAGGTTAGGCGCCGGGCCCCGCCAGGGCGCCCCAGTGCTGCCAACATCACGTCCTGAACCGCCACCATCACGTCCCGCCACGCCTGGCTCTGGTCCCAGAATCCCGGCCACCGGGCACTCGCAATGTTCGCCACCTCCGCGCCATTCCGTGAGATGGTGACGAAATGGTCGAGAACGCCGGGCTCCCGCACCAGCACCTCAGCTGCGAGCAGCAGCTGGTCGACGCCTGCACCGCGCTGCTCTCCGGAGCCGGCTCCGCCCAGCAGTTTCGGCACCACTTCGCCGGGGCAACGGTGTACGTGGAGCGCTCGCCGGAGGCCGACCTGATGGTGCGCACCGTGCCCGGCATGGGCAGCTGGGTGCTGGCCTTCTCCTGTCCGCAGCGCCTGGAGGGCTACGAGGGTCCGTGCCGGTGGCAGGTGCTCACCGGTGGCGAGCTGCAGTCCCAGCTGCCGCCGGACGTGGGCATCCTGGTCGATCCGGCCGACCCGCACACCGTGGCCCTGCCGCCACCGCGCTCGGGCGCCCGCCGGTGGGCCGGGCCGCTGGAGGCGATGGTGCTGCTGCGCCCGGCCCTCAACGACAACGAGCCGCTGCTCTACGCCGCCACCAGCCCGGCGGCCGGTGCGCGCGAGGCACAGCTGGGTGAGGTGGAGCGTCGCCTGGGCCATCCGCTGGAGCGGCTGCACCGCGAGCTGCTGGCCTGCGTCAACGGCTGGCGCGGCTTCACCACCTTCGTGGACCTGCTGAGCACCGACGAGCTGGGCCGCGGTGCGCGCTGGGAGAGCGAGCGCACCCGCACCGCGCAGTGGTTCACCGGTCGCGACGGCGGTGTCGATCCCGCCACCGTCTACCTGCTGGGGGCCAGCGAGCCGGAGGAGTCGCTCAACCAGCTGTTGCTGTGGCGCCAGGGCCCGCTCTCCCCCCGCGGCGGTCGCCCGGTGATCTGGCTGGACGGCGACCACGCCGACCACTACCCCGACCTGTACGAGCTGCTGGTCGCCGAGCTGGCGGCCCAGCAGGACAGCCTCACCCGCTAGCTGTTCGGGGTGATCAGGTACTTCGTGCCGGTGGACTGCGACCCGTAGCCGGCCATCTCCGACAGCTGCAGCGCCTGGGCCAGGGAGATCTCCTTGGCGTAGCGGCTGGCGAAGGTGGTGGTCAGCTCCGCGGCCACCCGCTCCTGCAGGCGGCGTCGCACGTCGTGGCCCACCCGCTGCAGGAACGGGAACAGCAGCCAGCCGCCCATCCCCCACGCGAAGCCGAAGTTGCGCCGGATCTCGGTGGGGCGCGGGTCCAGCGCGCCGTAGATGTAGACCTGCTTGTGCACGTCGGTGCCGTAGCGGGAGTACTCGGTGACGTTGCGGTTGAGGGCCTGCTCCATGCAGGTGAGGATCTGCCCCGCCCCGTTGCCGCCGCCGATGGCGTCGAAGGCGATGGTCGCTCCGGTGGCGGCGATCGCGTCGGTGAGGTCGGACATGAAGCTGTCCGAGGTGGAGTTGCAGACGTGGGTGGCGCCGAGCTCGCGGAGCAGGTCCTCCTGCTCCTGCTTGCGGACGATGTTCACCATCCCGATGCCGTCGGCCAGGCAGATCTTGTTCAGCATCTGTCCCAGGTTGGACGCCGCGGCGGTGAACACCAGCGCGGAGTGACCCTCGCGGCGCATCGTCTCCACCATGCCCAGCGCGGTCAGCGGGTTCACGAACGCCGACGCACCCTGCTCGGCGGTGACACCCTCGGGCAGCGGCATGCACTCCACGGTGCTGACGCAGCGGTACTGGGTGAACATCCCGCCGCCGATCATCGCCACCCGCTTGCCCAGCAGGGCCTGGGCCTGCGGGCCGGACCCGGCGGCCACCACCGTGCCCGAGCCCTCGTTGCCCACCGGCATGGGCACGTCCACCCGCTGGGCCAGTGCCCGCATGGCGGCGCTGGACAGCTCGGCGGTGACCAACGGCCGGGAGTCGGTGCCCGAGGCCTGCGCGGTGCGCATGTCCGCCCCGGCGAACAGCAGCCCGAGGTCGGAGGGGTTGATGGGCGCAGCCTCCACCTGCACCACCACCTCGTCCTCCCCGGGTGCGGGCACCGGCACCTCCTCCAGCGACAGCTCCAGCCGCCCCGCGCTGCTCACCAGGGAACGAATCTCCAGGGTCGTGCTGGGCAGGTCGGTCATGGCGGGTGCTCCGATGCTTGGGGAAGGGGTGCTGCCCTCCACCCTCACACCCGTGGGTGCGCGCCGCCAGCGTTGCTGCTCAGCCGGCGTGCTGGGTGACCCAGCGGACCACCGCGTCCACCAGCGCGGCCCGGTTGACCCGGGTGACGATCTCGTGGCCCTCGTCGGGGAACAGCAGCAGCTCGGCCCGACCGCCCTGCCGCTGCACCGCCGCCACCACCTGCTCCGACTCCGACACCGGCACGTTGGTGTCGTGCGCGCCGTGCACCACCAGCAGCGGCGCGGTGAGCTTGGCGATGTGGCTGATGGGTGAGAGCTCCTCCAGCAGCTGGCGGTCGCGCACCGGGTGGCCGTACTTGGGGTAGGCCGCCTCGGCGATCCACGGCTCGGTGTTCTCGTAGAAGCTGGCCAGGCTGCTCATCCCGCAGATCGCCACCCCCGCGGCGAACAGCTCGGAGTGGAAGGTCAGCGAGGCCAGCGTCAGGTAGCCGCCGTAGGAGCGGCCCGCGCACGCCACCCGGGCAGGGTCGGCGACGCCCTCGGCCACCAGGTGGGCCACGCAGTCGGCCACGTCGTCGATCCCGGCGAAGCGCTTGTCCCCCTCGTCGGCGTGCACAAACGTGCGCCCGAACCCGCCGGAGCCGCGGACGTTGGGCGCGAAGACGCTCACCCCCGCGTCCACCAGCGCGGGGTACAGCTCGCTGTAGGTCGGCCGTTCCTGCGCCTCCGGACCACCGTGGAAGTACAGCAGCACCGGGCCGGGACCGGAGTGCGCCGAGCGGTAGAGCCAGCCCGACAGCGGGGTCCCGTCAGCGGCGGTCAGCTCGCACAGCACCGGGGAGTGCACCGGCACCGGCGCCGGGTCCACCGGCTCCAGCGGGCCCCACTCCCCCGTGCGCGGCTCCACCAGCGCCACCGATGGCGGCATGCTGGGACCCTGCACGGTGACCGCGAGCATCGAGCCGCCCGCGCTGACGCTGAGGTCGGCGGCCACCAGCCCGGGCAGGTCCACCGGCGGGTGCAGGTGGCCGTCGGCCAGGTCGAGCACCTGCAGCTCACTCACCCCGCCCACGTTCCACAGCAGCGCCACGGTCGAGCTGTCGTCGCTGACCACGAACTCGTCCAGGTCGCAGTCCGCCCGCTCGGCGAGCACCCGCCAGGAGATGGCCTCGCCGCCGCCCTCCCAGAGGGCCACCTCCAGCAGCCTGGCGTGCTCGCAGCCGTGGTCGCTGCGCACCAGGGCCCGGACGCGACGCCGGGCCGGCGGCTGGTCGGGCCCGTTCCAGCGGTACTTCTCCGGCCGCCCCGGGCTGTGCCGCTCGTCCAGGAGGATGCCGACGTCGGTGGTGGAGCCCGGGTCGCGGGGCAGCAGCGGCAGGGCGGCACCGCCGCGCAGCATGAGCAGCTCGCGGTCACCGCGCGGCCCCACCCGCAGCAGCGCCGTACCGTCCCAGGAGTCCACCAGGTGCCCGCCCCGGCGGCGGTCGAGCACCTGCACCGCCTGGGTGTGCGGGTCCACCAGCCGAGCCTCGGCCACCCCGTCGGCGTCGATCGCCGTCACCGCCACCCGGGTGCCGTCCCAGCCGGCCAGCTCCATCGAGCAGTCCTCGGCCGTGCCCAGACGGCGGGCGGCGCGGTCGTCCGGATCGGTGGTCACCACCCACACCTGGGTGCGGGTGGCGCCGTCGGGGGCCATCTGGCAGGCCAGCCAGCGCCCGTCCGCGGAGTGGATGACCTTGGTGATGGGCCCGGACACCGGCAGCTCCACCCAGCGGGCGTGGGTGGTGGTGCGCCCGGACAGGAAGCGCTGCTCGGCCCGGGGGTAGCCGCCCTCGTCGACGATGCAGGCGAAGGCGGTGGCATCGGGCGAGAGCGAGGCGTGCGAGGTGAACCGGACCCGCTTGGTCAGCCCCGCCGGCTCCGGCAGCCCCACGAACGTCGTCACGCTAGAACCTCTCCATCGTCTGCAGCCACATCTCCAGCACCGCCACCTGCCACAACGAGCTGGACCCCAGGGTGGTCCGGTCCTCGTTGGGGGTGGCCAGCAGCTTCTCCAGCGCCTCGGGACGGTAGAGGGCCCGGTCGCGGGCGCTGCGACTGCCCAGGGCGTCGTGCACCAGCTCCAGCACACCGCCGTCGAGGTGCCGGATGCCGGGCACCGGGAAGTAGCCCTTGGTCCGGTCCACCACCGCCGCCGGCAGCAGCGCCCGGCTGGCGTCCTTGAGCACCCCCTTGCCGCCCGAGGCCAGCTTCAGCTCCGGCGGGCAGGTGGCGGCCAGCTCCACGAACTGGTGGTCCAGGAACGGCACCCGGGCCTCCAGCCCCCACGCCATGGTCATGGTGTCCACCCGCTTCACCGGGTCGTCCACCAGCATCACCGTGGTGTCCAGCCGCAGCGCGGCGTCCACCGCGGTGGACGCACCCGGGCGCTGCTGGTGGGCGCGGACGAAGTCGGCGCTGACGTCGTGGTCGAGGTGGTACTCCGCCGAAAGCAGGGAGCCGATGGCGTCGTGCGGGCGGTCCACGAACACCGCCCGGTAGGCCTCGCTGGCGTCGGCCCGCGGCACCCCCAGCAGCGGGGGGTACCAGTCGTAGCCGCCGAGCACCTCGTCGGCGCCCTGCCCGGACTGCACCACCTTGACGTGCTGGCTGACCTCCTGCGACAGCAGGAAGAACGCCACGCAGTCGTGGCTGACCATCGGCTCGCCCATCGCCGCGATCGTGGGCTCCACCGCCGGCAGCAGCCGCGCGGAGTCCACGTGGATCTGGTGGTGGGCGGTGCCGAAGGTGTTGGCGACCAGGTCGGAGTAGGCGTACTCGTCGCCGGACTCCCCACCCGCGGAGTCGAAGCCGATGCTGAAGGTGGCCAGGTCGCGCTGGCCCTGCTCAGCCAGCAGCGCCACCACCAGGCTGGAGTCGATGCCCCCGGACAGCAGCACCCCCACCGGCACGTCGGCCACCATCCGGCGGGACACGGCGGTGCGCAGCGAGTCCAGCAGCGCCTGCTGCCAGTCGCGGGCGGACCAGTCGGCCCGGTCGGGGCTGGGCGCGAAGACGGGGTCCCAGTAGCGGTGCTCGCTGCTGGTGCCGTCGGGCTGCACCACCCGCACGGTGGCCGGTGGCAGCTTGCGCACCCCTCGGTAGATGGTGCGTGGGGCGGGCACCACCGAGTGGAAGCTGAGGTAGTGGTGCAGCGCCACCCGGTCGAGCTCGGTGTCCACCCCGCCCCCAGCCAGCAGCGCCTGCACCGACGACGCGAAGCGCAGCCGCCCCGGCGACTCAGCCAGGTACAGCGGCTTGATGCCGAGGCGGTCGCGGGCCAGGGTGAGCACGCCGCTGCGGTGCTCGAGCACGGCGAGGGCGAACATCCCGACGAAGTGCTGCACGCAGTCGCTGCCCCAGCGGTGGAAGGCCTTGAGCACCACCTCGCTGTCGGAGGTGGAGGTGAAGCGGTAGCCCTGCCCGGCCAGCTCCGTGCGCAGCTGCTGGTAGTTGTAGACGCAGCCGTTGAACACCAGCGACAGGCCCAGCTCCTCGTCCACCATCGGCTGGCTGCCGCGGCTGGACAGGTCGATGATGCACAGCCGGCGGTGTCCCAGCGCCGCGGCGCCGCGCACGTGCACGCCTCCGCCGTCGGGGCCGCGCGTGGTCATCGCCTCGGTCATCCGCTCGACCGCGCCCACGTCGGGGCTGGAGCCGTCGAACCTGATCTCGCCGCACAGGCCGCACATGTCGATCTCCTCGTCTCTGGTGGCTGGTCCAGCCCGGAAGTCCGCAGCCCTGAGCTGCCCTGAGCTGCTCAGCCCTGGATCCAGGTGTCCTTCCCACCGCCGCCGCGCGAGGTGTTCACGATCTTGGTGCCCGCGGGCGCCACCCGGGTGAGCGCGGCCGGCACCACGTGCGCGTCCACCCGGTCGCCGTCGGCGCGCAGGTGCACGAACGCCCGCAGGTCCACGTGGTGGGGGTAGAAGCCGGTGCCGTCGAAGGTGGGGTGGGTGGACAGCGGCACCACCTCCTGGGCGACGTAGCGCTCCGGGTGGGTCATCAGCTCCACCCGACGCTCGGCCAGCTCCTCGTCGGTGCACTCCGGCCCGATGGTGATGCCCGCACCACCGAAGCCGTCGATGGGCTTGACCACCAGCTCCGCGAGCCGGCCGAGCACCTCGTCGCGCTGGGCGCGGTCGGCGCACACCATGGTGGGCACCTGGTCGAGGATGGGCGCCTGGCCCAGGTAGTAGTCGATCATCGCCGGGACGTAGGGGTAGATCGCCTTGTCGTCACCCACCCCGTTGCCCAGCGCGTTGGCCAGGGTCAGGGTGCCGTTGCCCAGCGCCTCGGTGAGCCCCTGGCGCAGCGGCTGGCCGTCGTGGCCGAGGGAGGACAGCAGCATGTCCTCGTCCATCCGCACGTAGAGCACGTCGATGCGCCGGGACTGGCGCCCGTGGTGCAGGTGCAGCACTCCGTCGTTCACCGAGAGGTTCTCCGTGCGCACCAGCGGCAGCCCGGTCTGGTCGGCGATCAGCTTGTGCTCGAAGTAGGCCGAGTCCTGCCAGCCGGAGGTGAGCACCGCGGCGGACACCGCGTCACCGGCCCGCGGGGGTGCGGCGGCCAGCAGGGTGTCCCGGATCATCCCGGCCACCGCGTCGTGGGAGAGCACGTCGGCCGGCATCTCCAGCTCGGGGAGAGTTCCGCACATCAGGCTGCGGTTGGCCAGGGCGTAGGCGACGCCGGAGGGCACCCGCAGGTTGTCCTCCAGCACCAGCCACGAGCCGGGTCCGGTGCACACCAGGTCGACCCCGCTGAAGTGGGTGCGCACCCGCCCGCGTGGGGCCAGCAGCCCGCTCTCGCGCAGGCCCGGCGCCCGGTCGAGCACCTCCGGCGGCAGCACCCCGTCGTGCACCAGCGTGCGCTCGCCGTAGACGTCCTCGATGAACGCGTTGAGCGCCAGCGTGCGCTGGGCGAGGCCGCGCTGCAGCAGCTCCCAGTCGTGGGCGGGCACCAGCCGCGGCACCACGTCCAGCGGGAAGATCTGCGGCTGGCCCTCCCCGCTGACCCGGAAGGTCACCCCGTCGATGCTCTGCTCCCGCTCCACCTCCGCCTGCCGCTTGCGCAGCCCGGCCGGACCGAGCCCGGCGGCGAGCTTCAGCACGTGCTGGTACTCCGGCCGCACCTCGCCCCGGTGGTCCACGGCCTCGTCGTGCACGTCCACCACGGGGGGGCTGCCCAGCAGCTGGTAGCCGTGCAGCAGCGTGCCCTCGGGGTCGGAGATCTCCGCCTGCGGGGTGAGCAGGCACGCCGTCTCGGCCATCAGCAGGTCCACGACGTCGGTGAGCAGGCCGCGCCGGCGCAGGGTGCGGCGCTGACGGGAGGCCGAGCTGCCCACGTGCACGGCGCTGCGGGCCAGCTCGGAGATGGTGTCCCAGTCGCCGGTCTGCACCAGCTGCGGACGCAGCATCCGCACCAGCGAGTCGACCACCTCTCCGGCAGGACGGGGCGTGCCGGTGACCACGTCGACCAGCTCCCCCTCCAGCCCGGAGCGGGCCGCCCGCCACAGCGCGGCGCGGTTCAGCGTGGTGGAGACCTGCAGCGGCGGGACGCCTGCCCGCAGGTCTGCCACCTCGCGCTCCACCAGCGCGCGGAAGAGGCCGGCGATGAGCACCACCGAGTCCACCGACGGGCAGCCGTCGCAGATCCGCAGCTCCAGGGTGGGCAGCCGGGTGGAGGGGCGGACGTCGAAGTAGACCATCCCCGGGTCGGTGATCACCCCGCTGGAGACCAGGTCGCCGACCAGCGCGTCGTACTCCGCGGCCGAGCCGGCGCCGCTGCTGGCGCCGGTGGTGGGCCAGCGCAGCCACACCAGGGTGCGGGCGCTGGCGTAGCCGGTGTCCGAGCCGTCGGCCCAGAACGGCGAGCTGGAGCTGAGCGCGAGGAAGACCGCCAGGTAGGGCGCCACCCGGTTGGCCACCACCACCGCCTCGTCCCGGTCGGGCAGGTCCACGTGCACCTGGGTGCCGCAGATCAGCTGCTCGCGGGCCAGCAGCTGGTAGTCGGCGAGCATCCGCCGGTAGCGCGGGGTCTGCGTCACCTGCATCTCCGAGGGCACCGACAGCGGCACCGCCCCCGCGGCCACCACCCCCATGCCCAGCTCGGCTGCTGCGCTGCACAGCATCCGCCGGTGACCGACCAGGTCGGCGCGCAGCGCCTGCAGGTCGGCGAACGCCCCGCTGTTCACCTCGACCACGCAGCGCTGCAGCTCCTCCACGTAGACCTGCGGAGGAAGCGTGGCCAGCAGCTCCGGCGCCCGCGCGGTGAGTCGTCGCGTGCGCGCGTCGACGAGGTGGAACTCCTCCTCGACGCCCATCTTCCTGATCCCCCCAGATGCAGTCATGCGGCCAAACGTAAGTGCGCCACGTGACGGCCCGGTTACAGCAGCGTGACGCCCACGGCGCGACCCCACCGGACCTCGACCAGCCCGGGGACCGGTTCAGCTCAGGGCGTCGTCGGGCAACCAGTCCGCGCCCAGCAGCTCGGCGATGGAGTGCAGCGCCGTGGTGTCGGCACCCACGCTGTCGCTGCTCTGGCGCAACCGGTCCAGCATCACCGCGGCCACCTGCTCCTCCACTGTGCTCACCCCGTAGCCGAGGTACCACGGGCACACCTGGTGGTCGCGGTGCGTGCGCCCCAGGGTCTGGCGCGCCTCGATGCCCGAGTACGACGGCTGGTGGATCAGCCCCACCCGTGGGGTGGCGCTGGCCCGCGTGCCGTCGGCCAGCAGCTCGTTGGCGTGCAGGCTGATCGAGGAGCTGGTGTTGAACACCACGACGTCGGCGGCACCGCGCTGGAACAGCATCCGCTCGTGCTCGCGGTCGGCGTCCGGGCCGAAGATGCGCGCCACCTGCAGGCCCCGGTCGGTGAGCAGCTCGGCCAGCGGCTCGGCGGCGGTGCCCACGAAGTTCACCGACACCGCCACCTGGTAGCCGCGCTCCACCTGGGCATGCACCCACTCCGCGCTCGCCGGGGCCCGCAGCATGCCGGCCTTCTGCCGGAAGCGCAGCACCGCCGCCCGCCCGCGAGCCACGTCGCGCCCGCGCCGGGCCAGGCCCATCTCCCGGCAGTACTCGCCCCACTCGCTCTCGTAGGCGCTGCGCTCGTCGGCGGAGAGGTCCACCGGCAGGCCGTCCAGCGGCGCCGGCCCCCACGGTGCGGAGCGGTGCAGCATCACCGGTGGGTCGGCCTCGGTGAGCCAGCCGCGCACCGTCTCGGTGGCCGCCTGCTGCACCGCCCCGGACTCCTTGGCCTGCGCCGTCCAGGTCCACCGCGTGCCGGAGCGCTCCAGCGGGATGCCGGCGGCGGCCATCCGGGCGCCCAGCGGCGACCACCGCGCCGGCGGCTCGTCGTGCACCTGCGCGAACAGTGGCGACAGGTACGTCATCTCGCCGGGGTGGTGGCCGGGCGTGGCGGTGAGGGCGAGCACGAACGGCGCGGTGTCGTGGGCGTCGGTGTAGCGGGCGACGCGACGCATCGCGGTGGTGCGCTGGGTGTCGGTGTGCCGGTACAGGTGTGCCTCGTCCAGCACGCAGATGCCGAAGCGGTAGCGCGGCTTGCCGTTGCGGGCCAACAGCTTGCGCAGCTGGTCCGGCGAGAGCAGCAGCCAGCGCAGCCCGCCGTCGCCCACCGCGGCGATGGAGGCCCGCCAGTGCGCGATGGTGATGGAGGTGGGCCGGTCCACCGTCACCAGCACGCTGGTCTCCCCGCGCAGCTCGGCGATCTCGCGGACCGCCATGACCGCGGTGATGGTCTTGCCGGTGCCCGGGTCGTCGGCCAGGTAGAAGCCGCGGGCGCCGGCACGGGCGGCAGCGACGATGGCCTCGGCCCCGTCGCACTGCTCGGGCCGCGGCAGCCGCGGGTGGGCCTGCGCACCGGGGCCCACCTCGCCGTTGAGCTCGTCCTCCACGAAGCGCTGGTAGCTGTAGGGCAGCGAGGCGTAGGGCGCCAGCGCGGCGGGCAGCTCGGCGCCCACGTAGGCGTGGGCCTTCCAGGCCGGCACGTAGCTGACGCCGGGCAGCTGCACCCGGAAGGGCACCTCGAGGATCCAGATCCGCTCCCCCGCGCCCGCGGTGGGCACCGGCTTGACCGTCTTGGCGGTGCGGGTGCGGGGGGTGCTGGCGCGGCGCCTGCTCGGTGCTCGGCCGGTCACGGCAGGGCTCTGCGGGAAGTGTCGATGGCGAACAGGCTAGCGCCTGCCCACGTCGGGAGTAGGTTCGCCGCTGATGGCCGTCGACCTCGACCCCGAGCACGTCAGTGCGCTCGTCGCGCAGCTGCGTGCGGCGGGCTGCGTGTTCGCCGAGGACGAGGCCCAGCTCCTGGCCCGGTCCGCCGACACCGTGGCTGAGCTGGCCGCGACGGTGGCCCAGCGCAGGTCGGGAACCCCGCTGGAGCACGTGCTGGGCTGGACCGAGTTCGACGGTCTCGTGGTGGCGGTGGACCCCGGGGTGTTCGTCCCGCGCCGGCGCACCGAGGCGCTGGCCGAGCAGGCCGTGACGGCGGCCCGCTCGCTGGGGCGGCCCCCGCGGGTGGTGGTGGACCTGTGCTGCGGGTGCGCCGCGGTGGGGCTGGCGGTGCTCACCGGGCTGGCCAGCGGGCCTGAGCCCGTCGACGGGGTGCAGCTGTACGCCTCCGACATCGACGCGCCCGCGGTGCGCTGCGCCGCCCGCAACCTCGCCGGCACCGGCGCCCGGGTGCTGCACGGCGACCTGTTCGACGCCCTGCCGGCCCAGCTGCACGGGGAGGTGGACGTGGTGGTCGCCAACGTGCCGTTCGTGCCGACGGCCGAGCTGGCGCTGCTGCCCACCGAGGCACGCGACCACGAGCCGCGGGTGGCCCTCGACGGTGGCCCGGACGGGTTGCGGGTGCTGGCCCGCACCTGCGCGGCAGCCCCGTCCTGGCTCGCCCCTGGCGGGCGGCTGCTGGCGCAGACCAGCGCCGCGCAGGCGCCCCAGGCGTGCGCCCTGCTGAGCGCGCACGGCCTGCAGCCGGCGGTGGTGCACGACCAGGAGCTGGACGCCACGGTGGTGCTGGGTCGCGCCCCTGAGCGGCACGAGCGCAGCCGCCCGCACAGTGACATCGTGGAGGCATGACCGGACCTGAGAGCTTCAGAGATGAAGGGGACAGCGAGTACAGCCTGGACCCCGAGGACCAGCTGCCCCAGGAGGACACCCTGCTCTACCGGGGCGTGGACGACGCCCTAGACGAGGGCTACTCGCCACCGGAGTACCCGCGCCCGGAGATGCGCCCGGACAGCTCGCCCACCTACGAGCGGGACGGCAGCGCCACCATGGACGAGCTGCTGGCGGAGGAGGTCCCCGACCCCGCGGCCGAGATCGACGAGCCGCTGGACCGCAACGACCAGTGGCGCTCCGACGTCGCCGAGCGGGCCAGCGAGTTCCCGCGGGACGAGGAGGTCGGCAGCCCGCGCTCCGGGCGGCTGGTCGCCCCGGACGAGGGCGTGGGCCCGGACCTCGACGCCGAGCTCTTCGCCGAGGACGTCGGCATCGACGGCAGTGCCGCCTCGGCCGAGGAGGCGGCGGTGCACGTGATCGACGAGGACGCGACGGACTAGTCCACGCCCCACCACGCACGCACGGAGGCTCGATGTCCGGCTACGTCACCGTGAACGGGGTCAACACCTGGTACGCCGAGCACGGGTCCGGCGAGCCGCTGGTGCTGCTGCACGGCGGGATGAGCGACCAGCTCAACTTCATCGCCAACGTCGACGCGCTGGCCGAGCACTTCCACGTCTACGTCCCGGAGCGCCGCGGCCACGGGCACACCCCCGACGTCCCCGGCCCCATCACCTACGAGCTGATGGCCCAGGACACCGTCGCCTTCCTCGACGAGGTGGTGGGTGGTCCGTGCCGGCTGATGGGCCACAGCGACGGGGCGACCATCGGGCTGCTGGTGGCCCTGCGCCGACCGGACCTGGTGCAGCGGCTGGTCAGCGTGAGCGGCAGCATCCACCACAGCGGCAGCGTGGAGGGCTGGCTGGAGGCGGAGGCGCTGGCGTCGGTGGTGGCCGACTCCTACGCCGCGGTGTCCCCCGACGGTCGCGAGCACCTCGCCGTGGTCGCCGCCAAGCTGGGCCGCATGTGGGCGGAGGAGCCGACCATGTCCCCGGAGGTGTTGCGCGACGTCGCCGCCCGCACCCTGGTGATGGCCGGCGACGACGACGGCATCGCGCTGGAGCACACCGTGGCCATGTTCCGCGCCATCCCGGACGCCGAGCTGGCGGTGGTCCCCGGCACGTCGCACACGCTGCTGCTGGAGAAGCCGGACCTGTGCAACCGCATGGTGCTCGACTTCCTGCTCCACGACGCCACCCCCACCCTGGTGCCGCTGCGGCGCGCGGGCCGGCGCTGACCAGCGGCGAACCGGCTCGCTGTTACTCGCACGCAACGCTCGCCTGACGCCCCGGCAACCCCCCGCCTGGACCATGCAGGGATGCCCCGCGACACGAGCACGCGCACGCTGCCGGACCCGCCACCCCTGCGCGTGGTGCAGGACCCGCCGCCGGTGCCGGGGGGCGAGGTGCAGCTGAGGCACCGCACCATCCACGGCTACCGGCGGGCGTTCCGGACGGCGGGCAGTGGTCCGCCGCTGCTGCTCATCCACGGCATCGGGGACAGCTCCAGCACCTGGACCCACGTCATCGACGAGCTGGCCCAGAGCTTCACCGTCATCGCGCCCGACCTGCTGGGCCACGGCCGCTCGGACAAGCCGCGCGCGGACTACTCGGTGGCCGCCTACGCCAACGGGATGCGCGACCTGCTCACCGTGCTGGGCATCGAGCGGGTCACCCTGGTGGGCCACTCCCTGGGCGGCGGCGTGGCCCTGCAGTTCGCCTACCAGTTCCCGCACATGGTGGAGCGGCTCGTCGTGGTGGCCCCCGGCGGGGTGACCAAGGAGGTCAACCCCGCGCTGCGCCTGGCTGCCCTGCCGGTGGCCAACCAGGCGCTGCGCCTGCTGCGGCTGCCCGGTTCCCTCACCGTGGTGGGCCTGCTCGGCCGGGTGTCCGAGCTGCTCTACCGGGGCCCGCTGAGGGGGGCCACGGTCTTCCACGACGTCCCCGACCTGGTGCGCGTGCTCAGCGACCTGCCCGACCCCACCGCGCGCGAGGCGTTCCTGCGCACGCTGCGGGCGGTGGTGGACTGGCGCGGGCAGGTGGTCACCATCCTCGACCGCGTGCACCTGACCTCCCAGCTGCCGGTGCAGATCATCTGGGGCGCGGTGGACACCGTGGTCCCGGTCAGCCACGCCTACCTGGCCCACGCCGCCATGCCCGGCTCGCGGCTGGACGTCTTCCCCCGCAGCGGTCACTTCCCCTTCCGCGACGACCCCGAGGGATTCCTGCGGGTGGTGCGGGAGTTCCTCGCCGAGACGGAGCCGATGGTGTTCGACCCGCAGGTGTGGCGGGAGACGCTCATCGCCGGCGTCGCCCCTGCCCTCGGGGAGAGCAGCCCCGCCATGCGCCGGGCGGTGCTGGGCACCATCGGCGCCGACGACCGGAGCGCCACGTGAGCGGCCGCGGCCTCCCCCGTCCCACCGAGAACGCCTGCAGGGGGCAACATGTCAGCACATGAGAACGCTCGAACCCACTGAGTTCACCGCGGTCCCCACCGAGGGCCGGGTGTTCACCCAGCAGCGCCGGGTCCGTGCCAACGACGTGGACCCACAACGGCGGCTGCGCCTGGACGGGATGGCGCGCTACCTCCAGGACATCGCCTTCGACGACCTCAACGACGCCGGGTTCGGCGAGAAGCACGCCTACTGGGTGCTGCGTCGCTGCGTCGTCCGGGTGCTGCGTCCGGCCCAGTTCGACGAGGACGTCCGGCTGCACTCGTGGTGCTCGGGCTACGCCAGCCGGTGGTGCACCAAGCGGGTGCAGATCGAGGGCGACGACGGAGCGCTGATCGAGACCGAGGGCTTCTGGGTGAACGTCAGCGCCGAGACCGGGATGCCCACCCCGCTCTCCCAGGACTTCTTCTCGATGTTCCACCTGCCCGCGGCCGACCGGGAGCTGCGCTGGCGGCGGATGCTCACCCCGCCCCGGGCGCCCGAGGGCGAGCACCTGCGGGGCACGCCGTTCCCGCTGCGGGTGACCGACTTCGACTGGTTCTCCCACGTGAACAACGCCGCCTACTGGTTTGCCGTGGAGGAGCACCTGGACGCCGAGCACCGCGGCCTGCTGGACGGCCCGCACGAGGCGGTGCTGGAGTACAACACCCCGATCACCCGCGGTGAGCAGGTCGAGGTGATGACCACGACCGACGCTGACGCCGTGCACCTGTGGTTCCTGGTGGCCGGCCGTGTGCGCGCCGCTGCCCGCATCCGCCCGCTCGGCCCGGACGCGCTCTGAGCTCCCCCACCCCCAGGTCGCCCACGCCACCGGCATGCGCAATGCTCGGGGAGGCCGCCGCACGGCGATGCTGAACAACGCTGCGAGACAAGGGAGACCAGAGTGGCTGTGACCCGCGATGACCTGCGACGCCTGATCGACGCCGGGCCGGAGAACTACCGGCTGGTGCTGGAGGAGGGCAAGGCCAAGGTCACCGACCCGACCGACGAGGTGGACTCGGCCGACGTGGAGATCATCAACCGCGACGAGCTGGTGGAGCGCCTGCCCGCCGAGTACAGCGACACCGACCTCGACCAGCTCGCCACCACCCTCGATGCCACGGTCGGTGACCTCGGCGCCTGAGCCACCACCACGTGCGGGTCGCCATCCGGGTGCGCCCGGGCGCCAGTCGGACCGAGGTCGGTGGGTCTCACGACGGCGCCCTGGTGGTCCGGGTGGCGGCTCGCGCGGTGGACGGCAAGGCCACCGAGGCGGCGCTGCGAGCGGTGGCCGAGGCGTTCGGCGTGCGCCGCCGCGCGGTCGAGCTGGTCAGCGGGCCCACCAGCCGCACCAAGGTGATTGAGGTCACGGGCGGCACGCAGGGCAGGCTCGACCACCTGTTGTCCGGCTGACCTGGGCCAGCGCCGTCAATGCGCCTGCTGACCTGCCGATTTCGCGAGTCGCCGGAGCCCCTGTTATCGTTTGTCTCGCGCCGCAAGCGCATGCGCCGTTAGCTCAATTGGCAGAGCAGCTGACTCTTAATCAGCGGGTTCGGGGTTCAAGTCCCTGACGGCGCACTCGCCAGAACATCACCCGCCCGGGTTACCCCGGGCGGGTCTTTTTCTGTCTGGCTCCTGCTCGCTGCGCCCGCCAGAGCGCCACTTCCCGCCGCCGGTCGTATCGTCGGACCATGGTCGAGACTCGGCGGCTGGGTGCACTCACCGAGGTGCTGCACGCCGCGGTGTACTTCGCCCCCGAGGCCGAGAGCGCCTACCTCGACCTGGGCCTGCGCGGATTCTGGCCCGGCTACTTCGCCTCCCGGGCCGCCGCGCTCGGACCCGCCAGCGCGGAGCTGGTCACCGCGGTCTTCGCTGGGTTCGCACCCGACTTCGTCGCCCGCGCGGTCCCCCAGATCTGGCGGGTCGTCTCGCCCCGGGACGTCCTGCAGGCGCGCCAGGACGCCGCGGTGGGGGCGCTGCGCCGGCTGCTGGGCGACGACGGGGTGGACGTGACGCGGGCGGCGTCCCTCACCGGCTCAGCGGTGGCCTCGCTGGACCTGGCCGGGCGTCCGCTGGCGGCCGCGCACGCCGCCCTGCCCCGTCCCGACGACCCGCTGGCAGCGCTGTGGCACGACTGCACGGTGCTGCGGGAGCACCGCGGGGACGGCCACGTCGCGGCGGTCACCGCCGCCGGGCTGCGCTGGCCAGTGCCGCACCTGATGGCTGCCGACCGGGTGCCCGACCGGCAGCAGGAGTTCCGTGGGTGGAGCGACGCGCAGTGGCAGGCCGCGGAGGAGGAGGCCGCCGACGTCGACCCGGCGGCTGCGGCAGTGCTGGAGGAGCACACCGACGTGCTGGCCGCCCGGGCCTACGAGACCATCGACACGGTGGCGCTGCGGCGCCTGCTCGAGCCGCTCGCCCAGCTGGTGGTGGACGGGGACGGTGTGCCCTTCCCCAACGCCATGGGCTTGCGCCGGCCCGAGCTCTGAGCCTCTGGGCGCAGACCCGATGGGCGCAGACCCGCAGGGCGCGCAGGAGCCCCCGTCCGCGCGGGGCGGACGGGGGCTCCTGGAGAGCGTCAGGCCTGGACGGCCGTGCTCAGCGGAAGATCTTGCGCAGGACCAGCACGCCCACCACGGCCCCAACGCCGATCAGGGCGTTGCGCACGGCGGGCTCCTCGAGCTTGGCCAGCACGGTGTGCTTGACGTTGTCGATCATGCGCTTGGGGCTGGCCCGCACGGTCAGCTCGTCCACGGTCCGGGCCAGCTGGTCCCTGGCGCGCTCGATCTCACGCTCGATGTTCTCGGTGTCCCGTGCCACGTGTCCTCTTCTCTCCGAATAGCGCTGAATCTCCGACCTACCGTAGAGCAGACGGTGCCGCGAGACCCAGCACAGGTGTCGGCGTCGGGCGGTAACCTGCCTGTCGTGACTGACACGACTCGGCTCGCCCCCGGCGACGACGCACCCGACTTCACCCTGCCCGACGCCGACGGCAACCCCGTCTCGCTGGCGGACTACCGGGGCCGCTCCGTCATCGTCTACTTCTACCCCGCGGCCATGACCCCGGGCTGCACCAAGCAGGCGTGCGACTTCAGCACCAACCTCAACGAGCTGGAGGGCGCGGGGCTGGCGGTGCTGGGCATCTCCCCCGACGCCCCGGCGAAGCTGGCCAAGTTCCGGGAGACGGAGGGGGTCACCTTCCCGCTGCTGTCCGACGCCGACAAGTCGGTGATGCAGGCGTGGGGCGCCTTCGGGGAGAAGAAGCTCTACGGCAAGGTCGTCAACGGAGTCATCCGCTCGACGTTCGTCGTCGACGCCGAGGGCAAGATCAGCGTGGCCCAGTACAACGTCAAGGCCACCGGTCACGTCGCCAAGCTGATGCGCGAGCTGGACGTCGCCCAGGCCGCCGGCTAGGCGTGCGGGAGAAGGGACTCGAACCCTCACACTCTTTCGAGCACCAGGACCTAAACCTGGCGTGTCTGCCAATTCCACCACTCCCGCGTGCACGACAGCATAAAGGTGCCTGTGGGGCTGGCCACCAACGCTGTCCGCCCCCGGTGCACAACCGGACGCAACGGGTACCGTCGACGTCGTGACACCACCCGCCCGGCGCCACCGCGGCGCACTCGTCGCCCTCGTGGTGGTCGTCTTCTGTGGCTGCATCGGTCTCGGCTGGTGGCAGTGGGAGCGCTTCTCCGAGAGCAGCGGGACGGCCCAGAACCTGGGCTACGCCTTGCAGTGGCCGCTGTTCGCGCTGGTCAGCGTGTACGCCTACCGCAAGTTCGTCCGGCTGGAGGAGCAGCAGCAGGATGACACCATCGAGGTGGCCGGGGGTGAGCAGGACCCGGAGGAGATTCCGGCCGACCTGCTGCCCGCCCGGCCGACAGCGGCCGCGCCGGTCCACGAGGGTGCCCTCTCCGACTACAACGCCTACCTCGCCGACCTCGCCGCGCAGGACCGGCAGGCAGCGACCGATCGCGATTCCACCAGGAGCAGCTGATGACCACCGCCAAGTCCGCGAGCACCCCGGCCCACGAGGTGAGCCCGCGGGTGGGACCGGCGCTGACGCGCTACCGCGTGCTCGCCTACGTCACCGGTGTGCTGCTCGTCGGGCTGGTGGTCGCGATGATCTTCAAGTACACGGTGGGTGACGCGGGAGTCACCTCCATCATCGCCATCGCCCACGGGTGGATCTACGTCGTGTACCTGCTGCTGGCCCTGGACCTCGCGGTCAAGGCGCGCTTCCGTCCCGGCTCCGCGGTGCTGGTGCTGCTCGCGGGGACCATCCCCCTGATGTCCTTCGTCGCCGAGAACAAGGTCACCAACAAGATTCGTCGGGGCGAGCGCCTCTAGCTCTCTCCGCAGAACGGGCCGCACCTTGTCGGGGGCGGCCCGTTTGCTGTCTGCGCTGGTCACAGGGCTGAAACTGTCGGGGCCTCGCCTTATGCTTCGAACATGAGTTCGAACGGTGTCGCGGCGGTCCTCCCCGACGAGGTTGCCTCCTTGCTGGCCGAGGCGGCTGCGGTCATGGCTCGACTGCAGCAGCTGCCCCTGGCCGGGCTGTCCGATGCTGGGGTGTTGGCGGTGTGCCGTGAGGTGGAGCGGGTGCACCGGATGAAGCCGACGGTGGATCATCGGTTGATTGTGGAGATGGAATGCCGTTCCCTGGCCACGGTGTTCCTGGCCCGGGGCACGGCGGGGTTGTTGTCCGAAGTGCTGCACCTGGACATCCAGGAGGCCCGTGCTCGGGTGCGAGCCGCCTTGGTGCGGGGCCCTCGGACGTCCTTCACCGGGGAGGACCTCGGGCCGGCCCATCCTGCGTGCGCGGCCGCTGAAGCCGCTGGTGAGATCTCGCCGCGGCACGCCGACATTGTCGCCAAGACGATGCACGACCTGCCGGCCTCGCTGGACGCCGAAACGACCGCCATGGCCGAGCAGACGCTGGCTGGGCAGGCCTGCGCGCTGCGACCGTCGGAGCTGGCCAAGGCCGCGGAACGACTGGTGGCCTACCTCGATCCCGACGGCCGGGAAACCTCCGAGGTGGATCGCGCCCGGCGGCGGGGCTTCACCATCGGTCGGCAACGCCCGGACGGGATGAGCCGCATCAGCGGTGAGCTCGACCCCATGACCCGCGCCCTGGTGGACGCCGCCTTCTCCGCCGCCGCCCGGCCGGTGTCGGAAGAGGGGACGCCGGATCCGCGCAGTGCCGCCCAGCGCAACCACGACGCCCTCGCCACGTTGTGTCGCGACGCCCTCGCCTCCGGTGAGCTCCCGAACAACCGTGGTCTGCCGGCGACGGTGGTGGTGACGATGGGGCTGGCGGACCTGGAGCGCCGCGCCGGGACAGCGTCTACCGCCTCAGGCGGGACGGTGCCGGTGCGCGACGTGCTCCGCATGGCGGCTGAGGCGAAGTGGCTGCCCTGCGTGCTCGACTCCACCGGGCAAGTCCTGCACCTCGGCACCGGGCAACGCCTGGCCTCACCGGCACAACGACTAGCCCTGTACGCCCGAGACCGCGGCTGCACCAGACCCGGCTGCGAGATGCCCGCCCAGTGGACACAGGTCCACCACCTGCACGAGTGGCAACACGGCGGACCCACCGACCTCCACAACCTCGCGCTCGTCTGCCCGTTCGACCACCGCCTCATCACCCACGAAGGCTTCACCGTCCGCATGGGCACCGGCGGCCGGGTGGAGTGGATCGCACCCCGACACCTCGACCCCGACCAACGACCACGCACCAACCCGATCCACCACCCACCCGACCTCAGCGACTCCGACCCTCCAGCCCGCTGCCGGGAGGTGGCGTAGTGACGTCCGAGGTGGCTGTGCGTGAGCTAGAGGGCGCGCAGGGCGGGCAACAGCTGCTCCAGAGCACGGGCGCGGTGCGAGACGGCGTCCTTCTCCTCCGGGATGAGCTCCGCCGCGCTGCAGTCCATGCCCTCGGGCACGAACACCGGGTCGTAGCCGAAGCCGTTGGTGCCTGCCGGCTCACGGGCGATGCGGCCGCGCCACTCCCCGCGCACCACCACCTCCGCCCCCCCGGCACCACCAGCGCCGATGCCGACACGAAGGCCGCGCCACGGCGCTCGTCGGGCACGTCGGTCAGCTGGGCCAGCAGCAGCGCCGTGTTGGCCGCGTCGTCACCGTGCCGGCCCGACCAGCGGGCAGACAACACCCCGGGCATGCCGTTGAGCGCGTCCACCGCCAGCCCCGAGTCGTCAGCCACGCAGGCCATCCCGGTCGCGGCCGCCCCGTCACGCGCCTTGGCCAGTGCGTTGCCCTCGAACGTCGGAGCGGTCTCCGGAGCTTCCTCGAACGGCGGCACGTCGTCCAGGCCCACCACCGTGACACCGGTGAGCTGCGCCGCACTCACGATGCGACGCAGCTCCGCCAGCTTCTTGGCGTTGCGACTGGCCAGCAGCAGCTCCACCGGCCGCTCAGCCCCGCTTCTTGCCGGTCGGCGCGGGCGGCGCGGGCAGCACGCCCGGGTACGGCGCCGCCAGCGCCTCCGCCTGGATGGCCGACAGCTGCGCGCACCCGCGCACCGCCAGGTCCAGCATCGCGTCCATGGTGGAGCGGGCAAAGGTCGCGCCCTCACCGGTGCCCTGGATCTCCACGAAGGTCTCCGCGTCGGTGAGCACGACGTTCATGTCCACCTCCGCGCGGGAGTCCTCCTCGTACGGCAGATCGAGGCGCACCCGGCCGTCCACCACACCCACGCTCACCGCGGCGATGGCGCACGACAGCGGCTGCGGGTCGGACAGCGCGCCCTTGGCCCGCAGCCAGGTCACCGCGTCGCTCAGCGCGACGTACGCGCCGGTGATGGCCGCCGTGCGGGTGCCGCCGTCGGCCTGCAGCACGTCGCAGTCGATAGCGATGGTGTTCTCCCCGATCGCCGCCAGGTCGATGCACGCGCGCAGCGAGCGGCCCACCAACCGGCTGATCTCCTGCGTGCGGCCCCCCACCTTGCCCTTGACCGACTCGCGGTCGCTGCGGGTGTGCGTGGCCGCCGGCAGCATCGCGTACTCCGCCGTCACCCACCCCAGGCCCGATCCCTTGCGCCAGCGGGGCACGCCCTCGGTGACGCTGGCGGTGCACATCACCCGGGTGCTGCCGAACTCCACCAGCACGGAGCCGGCGGGGTGGTCGGTGAATCCGCGGGTGATGCGCACGTCGCGGAGCTGGTCGTCTTCTCTGCCGTCTGCTCGTGTGGACACCCGGCGAGCCTAGTGGGGACCGGGTGAACCGCGGATGAGCGGGCAGCGCCAGTCAGGGGCGCGCGGGCACCGACGAGCCGGCCCGGGCGCCGTGCACGATGTCGTGCTCCTCGCCCGCGCTGACAGCGTGCACCTCGCCGTCGAACTCAGCGCGGGCCTCGGCCACCACGTCCTCGCGGGAGGTCCACGGCGGGATGTGGGTGAGCAGCAGCCTGCCCACCCCCGCCTTCTGCGCCAGCTGGCCGGCCTGGGTGCCCGACAGGTGCACCCCCACCGGCCGGCTCGGGGAGTCGGTCCACGACGCCTCGGCCAGCAGCACGTCCGCGCCCTGGGCCAGCTCCTCCACCTCCGCGCACGGACCGGTGTCGCCGGTGTAGACCAGCGTCACGCCCGACGGGTCGGTGACGCGCAGCCCGAACGCCTCGCAGGGGTGCTCCACCAGCTGCGGCAGCACCGTGACGGAGCCGAACCGCACCGCCTCGCCGCTGCGCCAGTGGGTCAGCTCCATCACGTCGGAGATGTCCTCCACCTCCGCCGTCCCCGCGCACGAGGCCGCGGCCAGCCGCTGTGCGGTGTCCGTCGGCCCGTACAGCGTGGTGCGACCCGGCACCGGGCTCGGGTGGTAGCGCCGCCACACCAGCAGCCCGGCGACGTCCAGGCAGTGGTCGGCGTGCAGGTGGCTGAGCAGCACGGTGACCGACGCAGGGTCCACGTAGCGCTGCAGCGCCCCGAGAGCACCGCCGCCGAGGTCGATCACCAGTGGTGGTGCGCCCTCAGCGGTCACCAAGTAGCTCGAGGCTGGGGAGTCGGGTCCTGCCACACTGCCGGAGCATCCGACGACGGTGAGCCGCATTCCGGTCATGTTGCCACGGCCAACCGTGATCTGCGAGCGCGTCTTAGTCGACTGCGACACCGACCGGACCGGCGGCCGCACCAACTTCGGTCAGCTCCGGCCCCAGGAAGCGACGACCCAGCCGCGCGAACGAGGTGGGATCACCGGTGGAGAGGAACACCCTGGTCGGCGGCACCGGGCTCTCCCGCAGCAGCTCGGTGGCGCTGAGCACGCGCAGCACGTCCTTGGCGGTCTCCTCCGCGCTGGAGACCAGCGTCACCTGGTCGCCCATGGCCAGCTGCAGCACCCCGGACAGCAACGGGTAGTGCGTGCAACCCAGCACCAGGGTGTCCACCTCGGCGCTCTGCAGCGGCTCCAGGTACGCCTGGGCCAAGCCCAGGATCTGGCGTCCGCTGGTGATGCCGCGCTCCACGAAGTCCACGAACCGCGGGCAGGCCACCGAGGTGACGCTCACCCCACGGGCGGCGGCGAAGGCGTCGTCGTAGGCGCGGGAGGCGACGGTGGCGCGGGTGCCGATGACGCCGATACGGCCACTGCGGGTAGTGGCCACCGCACGGCGCACGGCCGGCAGCACCACCTCCACCACCGGCACGGGGTAGCGCTCACGAGCGTCCCGCAGGCAGGCGGCCGACGCGGTGTTGCACGCGATGACGAGCATCTTCACGCCCCGCTCCACCAGGTCGTCGGCCACCGCCAGCGCGTGCGCCCGGACCTGCGCGATGGTCAGCGGACCGTAGGGGCCGTTGGCGGTGTCGCCGACGTAGATCACCGACTCCGCCGGCAGCTGGTCGATGATTCCGCGGGCCACGGTGAGCCCACCCACCCCGGAGTCGAAGATGCCGATCGGCGCGTCCGCGCCCACCGGCGTGCTCACCGGCGCACGCCCGGGCCGAGCTGTCCGGCGGCACGGTCGCGGCGGGCCATCGCGCTCGCGGCGACCACCCCGCCGACGGCTCCGAAGAGGTGGCCCTGCCAGGACACGCCAGGCGCGCCGGGGAACACGCCCCACAGCAGGCTGCCGTAGAGCACCAACACCACCACGCCCACCGCCAGCTGGAGCAGGCTGCGGGTGAAGATGCCGCTGACGATGAGGTAGGCGAGGTAGCCGAACACCAGCCCGGAGGCACCCACCACCACGGTGTCCGGCTCGCCGAACAGCCACACCCCCACCCCGCTGACCAGCCAGATGATGGCGCTGACCAGCACGAACCGCAGCAGCCCCGCCAGCACCAGCACCGCGAAGCCCAGCACCAGCAGGGGCACGGTGTTGGACTGCAGGTGCCCGAAGTCGGCGTGCAGCAGCGGCGCCCAGAGGATGCCGTCGAGCCCGCTCACCGCGCGCGGCTCGATCCCGTCGTCGGTGAGCTCGTCACCGGTGGCGGAGTTGACCCCCTGGATCACCCACAGCGCGGCGACGAACAGCGCGATCGTCACGGCGGCCGTCTTCCACACGGGCTGCCCGCCCGGGGTGGAGGGTCGGTGCGCCGACGGGATCGCGGGAGGCCTCATGCCCAGAGCTGTCCTTCCAGGGCCGCCTCGGCCTCCTCGAGCGTCCCGGCGTAGGCGCCGGTGGAGAGGTACTTCCAGCCGGCGTCGCAGAGGACGAACGCGATGTCCGCCCGCTCCCCCGCCTTGACGGCCTTGCGCCCGGCGGCCAGCGCCGCGTGCAGGATGGCGCCGGTGGAGAACCCGGCGAAGATGCCCTCCTGCTCGATGAGCTCGCGGGTGCGTCGCAGCGCGTCCTTGGGTCCTACCGAGTAGCGGGTGGTGAGCACCGACGCGTCGTAGAGCTCGGGGATGAAGCCCTCGTCGATGTTGCGCAGCCCGTAGACCAGCTCGCCGTAGCGCGGCTCCGCTGCGATCACCTGGATGCCGGGCACCTTCTCGCGCAGGTAGCGCCCGGCCCCCATCAGGGTTCCGGTGGTGCCCAGCCCGGCCACGAAGTGCGTGATGGTGGGCAGGTCCTCGAGGATCTCCGGACCGGTGCCCCGGTAGTGCGCCAGCGCGTTCGCCGGGTTGCCGTACTGGTAGAGCATCACCCAGTCAGGATGCTCCGCGACGATCTCCTTGGCCATGGCGACGGCCTGGTTGGACCCGCCCGCGGCCGGGGAGGTGATGATCTCCGCGCCGTACATGGTGAGCAGCTGCCGGCGCTCGATGGAGGTGTTCTCCGGCATCACGCAGATCAGGTGGTAGCCCTTGAGCCGCGCGGCCATGGCCAGCGAGATGCCGGTGTTGCCGCTGGTGGGCTCCAGGATGGTGCACCCGGGGGTGAGCACCCCGTCGCGCTCGGCCTGCTCGATCATGGCCAGCGCCGGACGGTCCTTGACCGAGCCCGTGGGGTTGCGGTCCTCCATCTTGACCCACAGCCGCACCGGGTTCTCGCCCTCCCACTGCGGGGAGAGCGAGGGCAGGCCGACCAGCGGGGTGTGGCCCAGGGAGTCGAGCAGGCTGTCGTAGCGGGCCATCTCTAGCGTGCGCCGCCGGCGACCGCGGGGAGGATGGTGACGTCGTCACCCTCGCCGATGGGGGTGGCCATGCCGCCGGAGAAGCGGACGTCCTCGTCGTTGACGTAGACGTTGACGAAGCGGTGGAGCTTGTCCCCGTTCACCAGGCGCTCCTTGATGCCGTTGTGCTTGGCCTCGAGGTCGTCGATCAGCTCGGCCAGCGTGGCGCCCGAGGCCTCGACGCTCTTCTGGCCGTCGGTGTGGGTGCGCAGGATGGTCGGGACGGAAACGGTCACTGCCATGGGAGAGCTCCTGAGTTCGTGAGTGGTCCTTCGTGCGGGCAACGTCTGCAGGGGCGCCGGGGATTCCCGGCGCACGTCACTGCTGGTCGGGGACGTCGTCCGGACCGGAGTGCGCGAACCGGTAGCTCTCCACCACCTCGACGGGCTCCTCGGTGACCACGCCGTCGACGATGCGGTAGCTGCGCAGCTCCTCGGTGTCGGGCTCGCGGGTGGAGACCAGCACGTAGTGCGCGTCCGGCTCGGCAGCCAGGTTGATGTCGGTGCGGCTGGGGTAGGCCTCGGTGGCGGTGTGCGAGTGGTAGACCACCACCGGCACCTCGTCGTTGCGGTCCATCTCGCGCCACACCCGCAGCTGCTCGCCGGAGTCGAAGCGGTAGAACGTCGGTGAGCGCTCGGCGTTGATCATGGCCACGTGTCGCTCGGGACGGTCGGAACCCTCCGGCCCCACGAGGATCCCGCAGGCCTCGTCAGGGTGGTCGGCGCGCGCGTGGGCGATCATCGCCTCGACGAGGTCTGCCCGGATTGTCAGCACGCAACCCATCCTAGGCGACGCCGGTGCCGCGCCGACCGGGCCCGACGGGCCAGCCAGGCTCAGCTCATCAGCGACTGCACCAGGGAGTCCTGCACGAAGGTGAGCCAGTGGTACACGCCGAGGTGACCCGCGCGGGGGTCGTCCTCGGGCACCTCGTCCGGGGTGTCTGGGCCGATGTCCAGCATGGTGCCGAGGGTGAGCCGGACGTCGTTGATGGTGGCCAGCCAGGCGTCGGCCTGCGTGGTGTTCAGCGTGACCCGCCCGCCCCGCGGCGGGCAGGAGTCCAGCAGCACCTGAGCCGCCGCGCACTTGGCGTCGATGATCTCCGGCTCGTGCAGGCTGCGCAGCGCACCGGCGGCGTAGGCGCCCTGCTCCCGGTCGGCACCGTCCTGGGTGTAGGCCGGGTCGTCGAGGCGGTGGAAGTCCGGCAGCAGGCGCAGCAGGCTGTCGTCCTGGGGGCGGTCGCTGTGGCCGGTGCGCAGTCCGGTCATCCGGGAGAGCTCGTCGGTGGGGGCGTCGTCGGCGCGGGCGCGCAGCATCTCCACCACCGAGGACACCAGCCCGCGGAGCACCGCTGCCTCCTGGGGGTCGAGCTCGGTGCGCACCCGAGCTCCCCCGAACGTGCTCCTGCGTGACCAGTGCTGCATGAGGTGTGTCCCGGTGGGTTGGCTGACCACCCGCGCCGTGCTGCGGTGTCGGTCAGGTCGGTGAATGTGCTGTGTCGTGGCGGCGAGCTGCGTGCGAGCTGGGCGGGCTCAGCCGTCCCGCTGGAGGGTGGCCCACAGGCCCGCGGCGTGCAGCTTGCTCACGTCGCCCTCCATCTTCTCCTTGGTGCCTGAGGAGACCACCGCCCTGCCCTCGGAGTGCACCTGCATCATCAGCTCGGTGGCCTTGTCCTTGGAGTAACCGAAGAGCTTCTGGAAGATGTAGGTGACGTAGTGCATGAGGTTCACGGGGTCGTCCCACACCACCGTCACCCACGGTCGGTCCTCACCCCGCGCCTCGTCGGTTACCGAGTCGGGGTCGACCTGAGGTTCCAGCTCAGTGGGTGCAGCCATGGACTCCACCTTACGACCGAAACGGACGAACTCCCACGTCCCGGTCTCGGTACGAGCCTCGTACAGTGACCGGACGTGACGGCTTACACAAGCACCGCCCTGCTCACCGACCACTACGAGCTCACCATGCTCAGTGCCGCCCTCCAGGACGGCACCGGTGATCGGCACTGCACCTTCGAGCTGTTCGCGCGCTCGCTGCCCGCCGGGCGGCGCTACGGCGTGGTCGCCGGCACGGGCCGGTTCCTCGAGCTGCTGGCCGACTTCCAGGTGGGCGAGCAGGAGCTGGCCGCACTGGCCGGGGTGGTGGACACGCGCACGCTGGAGTGGCTGTCCGAGTACCGATTCCGCGGGGACATCGACGGCTACCCGGAGGGCGAGCTGTACTTCCCCGGCTCGCCCGTCCTCTCGGTGCACGGCACGTTCGCCGAGTGCGTGGTGCTGGAGACCCTGGCCCTGTCGGTGCTGAACCACGACTCCGCGGTGGCCTCCGCCGCCGCCCGGATGGTCAGCGCCGCCCGGGGCCGCACGCTCATCGAGATGGGCTCGCGGCGCACCCACGAGCGGGCCGCGGTGGCCAGCGCCCGTGCCGCCTACCTCGCCGGGTTCACCTCCACCTCCAACCTGGAGGCCGGACGTCGCTACGGGGTGCCCACCTCCGGCACCAGCGCGCACGCCTTCACGCTGCTGCACACCACCGAGCACGGCACCGACGAGGCCGCCGCCTTCCGCGCCCAGGTGGACGCCCTCGGGGTGGGCACCACGCTGCTGGTGGACACCTACGACATCCACAACGGCATCGCCACCGCCATCGAGGTAGCCGGGCCCGAGCTGGGCGCGGTGCGCATCGACTCCGGCGACCTCGGCGTGATGGCCGCGCAGGCGCGGGCCCAGCTGGACTCCCTGGGCGCCACCAAGACCCGGGTGGTGCTCTCCGGCGACCTGGACGAGTACGCCATCGCGGGGCTGCGCGCGGAGCCGGTGGACGCCTACGGCGTGGGCACCTCGCTGGTCACCGGCTCCGGTGCCCCCACCGCGGGCATGGTGTTCAAGCTGGTCGCCGTGGACGGCGTCCCGGTGGCCAAGCGCAGCAGCAACAAGGCCTCGCGCGGCGGAGCCAAGTCAGCGGTGCGCCGGGCGCGGGCGACCGGCACCGTGGTGGAGGAGGTCGTGCACGGGGTCGAGCACGCCCCCGAGCTGGGCCCCGACGACCGCGTCGTTCCCGTCCCGCTGGTGCGCAAGGGTGAGCCGGTGGAAGGCCTGCCCACGCTGGAGCAGTCCCGCAAGCACCTGGCCGCCGGGCTGGTCAGCCTGCCGTGGGAGGGCCTCAAGCTGTCCAAGGGCGAGCCGGCCATCCCCACCACCTACCTCTGAGCCCACCTACCTCTGAGCCCACCGACCTCTGAGCCCACCGACGCGCCACCGTGGGCGGGGCCACCCCGCCCACGGCGGTAGCGTCTGCACCCGTGCCCGACTCCCCTGCTCCTGACTCCGCACGCTTGCCCGCGGTCCCCGAGCTGCTCGCCAGCGCGGTGCAGGCTCTCGGCGGCGCGGAGCGCACCGGGCAGCTGAGCATGGCCTCCGCCGTGGCGCACGCGCTGGAGGGCGGCCAGCACCTGGCGGTGCAGGCCGGCACCGGCACCGGCAAGTCGCTGGCCTACCTGGTGCCCGCGATCCGGCACGCCGTCAGCTCGGGCAAGACGGTGGTCGTCTCCACCGCCACCATCGCCCTGCAGCGCCAGCTGGTGGACCGCGACCTGCCGCGCCTGGCCAAGGCGCTCAAGCCCGAGCTGGGCCAGGCCCCGCAGTTCGCCATCCTCAAGGGCCGGCGCAACTACCTGTGCCTGCACCGCCTCGACGCCGGCGCCCCCGAGGACCCCGACGAGGCACTGTTCGACGCCTTCGCCGTCTCCAAGATGGGCCGGGAGGTGCAGCGCCTGCACGCCTGGGCGGAGAAGACCGAGACCGGTGACCGCGACGAGATCGTGCCCGGGGTGAGCGAACAGGCCTGGCGGCAAGTCAGCGTCTCCGCCCGGGAGTGCCTCGGCGTCGCCCGCTGTCCGGTGGGCAGCGACTGCTTCGCCGAGCAGGCGCGCGCAGCCGCCGCCAAGGTGGACGTGGTGGTGACCAACCACGCGCTGCTGGCCATCGACGCCATCACCGGCATCCCGGTGCTGCCCGAGCACGACGCGGTGGTGATCGACGAGGCCCACGAGCTGGTGGACCGGGTGACCGCGGTGGCCACCGCCGAGCTGCACGGGGCCGCCATCAGCGCCGCGGCCCGGCGCTGCGCCAAGATGATCGACGACCGCGACGTGGACCGGCTGGAGGCCTCGGCCGAGGGCTTCACCATGGCGCTGGAGGACGTGGGCCCCGGCCGCTGGGAGCGGAGCCTGCCCGACCAGGCCGCCACCGCGCTGGCCGCCGTCCGCGACGCCGCCTGGGCGTGCCGCACCGCCATCGGCCCGGTCAAGCCGGGGATGAGCGCCGCCGACCCCGAGGCGGCCGCCGCCCGCACCGCCGCGCTGGCCCTGATCGACGAGGTGCACGACACCGCGGTGCGCGTGCTGGTGGCCTTCGACCAGCCCGACCCCGCCAAGCGGCACGACGTGGTGTGGCTGGCCGCGGAGGAGCGCCGCGGGCTGGTGCTCAAGGTGGCGCCGCTGTCGGTGGGCGGGCTGCTGCGCAAGAACCTCTTCGACGACTCCACCGTGGTGCTCACCTCCGCCACCCTGGCGCTGGGCGGCTCCTTCGACAACCTGGCCCGGCAGTGGGGGCTGCCCGCGGAGAACGCCGCCCGCAGCGACACCGGTACCGCCAGCGCCAAGGAGGCGCCGTCGGAAGGTGCGGCGAGCAGCACCCGCTGGTCGTCGCTGGACGTGGGCTCGCCCTTCGCCCACGCCACCTCGGGCATCCTCTACGTGGCCAAGCACCTGCCCGCACCCGGCCGGGACGGACTGGTGGAGGCCTACCTCACCGAGATCGAGGAGCTGGTCTCCGCCGCCGGTGGGCGCACCCTGGGGCTGTTCTCCTCCATGCGCGCGGCCAAGGCGGCGGCGGAGGCCATGCGCGAGCGCCTGGACACCCCGGTGCTGTGCCAGGGCGAGGACTCCACCGGCCAGCTCATCACCAAGTTCGCCGCCGACGAGGCCACCTCGCTGTTCGGCACGCTGTCGCTGTGGCAGGGCGTGGACGTGCCGGGCCGGTCGTTGTCGCTGGTGATCCTGGACCGCATCCCCTTCCCCCGCCCCGACGACCCGCTGCTGGTCGCCCGCCAGCGCGCCGTGGAGTCCACCGGGGGCAACGGCTTCCTCACCGTGGCCGCCAACCACGCGGCGCTGCTGCTGGCCCAGGGCGTGGGCCGGCTGCTGCGCAGCGTGGACGACCGCGGGGTGGTGGCCGTGCTCGACCCGCGCCTGGTCACCGCCCGCTACGGCGGCTACCTGCGGGCGTCGCTGCCGCCGTTCTGGCAGACCACCGACCCCGCCGTGGTCCGCTCCGCGCTGCGTCGGCTGGTGGACAACCCCGAGGCCTAGGCCCGGTGCGGGCCCGCGCGGTCCGCTCAGCCGGTGGTCACTGGCCGCCGAGGGGCACGCGCCGCAGCACCCCGTCGATGGCGTCCGCGGCCTCCACCTCGGCCCGGGTGATGCCCAGCACGAACAGCACCGCGTCCAGGTAGGGGTAGGACAGCGCGGTGTCGGCGACGTCGCGCAGCGCCGGCTTGGCGTTGAAGGCGATGCCCAGCCCCGCGGCAGAGATCATGTCGATGTCGTTGGCGCCGTCGCCCACTGCCACGGTCTGCTCCAGGGGCACGCCGGCCTGCGCGGCGAAGCGCTGCAGCGCCACCGCCTTGGCGGCCCGGTCGATGATCGGCCCGATCACCCGTCCGGTGAGCGTGCCGTCCACGATCTCCAGGGTGTTGGCCGCCACGAAGTCCAGCTCCAGCTCGTGCGCCAGGCCCTCGATCACCTGGGTGAAGCCGCCGGAGACCACCCCACAGTGGAAGCCCAGCCGGCGCAGCGTGCGGATGGTGGTGCGGGCTCCCGGGGTGAGCTCCAGCTCGTCGGCCACGTCCTGGATCACGCTCGCCGGCAGCCCGGCCAGGGACTGCACCCGCTGGTGCAGCGACTGGGTGAAGTCCAGCTCGCCGCGCATCGCGGCCGCGGTGATCTCGGCGACCTTGTCCTCGGCGCCGGCGCGAGCGGCCAGCATCTCGATGACCTCGCCCTGCACCAGGGTGGAGTCGACGTCGAAGACGATGAGCCGCTGCGCCCGGCGGGCCAGTCCGCCGCGCTGCACCGCGATGTCCACGCCCTCCCCGGCGGCCACCGCGGCCAGCCCGGTGCGCAGCGCGGTGTCCGAGGCGCTCTCCTGGCCCACGGTGCCCGTGGCCTCGGAGCCGTCGCCGGGGGCACTGACCATCAGCTCCAGGCCGGTGACCGGGTAGTCGGCCACTGCGCGGATGGCGTCGATGTTGGCGCCCTGCACCGCCAGCTCCCGGCCGATGGCGGTGAGCGCCCGCGCCTTCACCGGGCTGCCCAGCACCAGCACCGAGTGCGTGGAGGGGCTGCGACCGCCGCCGACCGGTGCCCCGACCTCCACGTCCACGTGCACGCCCACCGTCGGCATCACCTGCTCCACCGACGCCTTGAGCGCGTCGGCGTCCCCGGCGCAGCTGACCAGCACCCCCAGCGTGAGCCGCCCCCGGATGACCACCTGCTCGACGTCCATCACGTCCACGTCGTGCTTGGTCAGCTCCTGGAAGAGCACGGAGGTCACGCCCGGGCGGTCAGGCCCGGTGACGGTGACCAGGACAGTGCTCTCGTGCGTCGGCTGGGCTGGCCCGGTCACGTCGGGGTTCCTCCTGGGTTGGGTTCTCGCCCGGGCCTGGAGGCCCGGGTGCTGTCACGTCTTCTCACAGTGCCACGGGACGGCGATGAGCCCCGACCCACTGCAGGTCGAGGCTCATCGCTGGAGTGCTGCGGAGCTGGGTGCTACCGGTCTAGCGCGACCGGGGGTCGCTGCCGTTGGTGGAGTCCGGCTCCACCACGTTGCCGACCTTCTCCGACGGGGCGCCGTGGTTGGCGGCGGCCTTGCCGGTGTGCGCCTCGGCGCGCATGCGCTCCGCCATGTGCGGGTAGTGCAGCTCGAAGGCGGGACGCTCCGACCGGATGCGGGGCAGCACGGTGAAGTTGTGCCGCGGCGGCGGGCAGCTGGTGGCCCACTCCAGGGAGTTGCCGTAGCCCCACGGGTCGTCGACCAGGACCGGCTTGCCGTAGCGGTAGCTGACGAAGACGTTCCACAGGAACGGCAGCGTCGAGGCGCCGAGGACGAACGCACCGATGGTGGACACCGTGTTCAGCGTGGTGAACCCGTCGGAGGGCAGGTAGTCGGCGTAGCGACGGGGCATGCCCTCGTTGCCGAGCCAGTGCTGCACCAGGAACGTCAGGTGGAAGCCGATGAACGTGGTCCAGAAGTGGAACTTGCCCAGCTTCTCGTCCAGCATCCGGCCGGTCATCTTGGGGAACCAGAAGTAGATGCCGGCGTAGGTCGCGAACACGATGGTGCCGAAGAGCACGTAGTGGAAGTGCGCCACCACGAAGTAGGTGTCCGACACGTGGAAGTCGATCGGCGGGCTGGCCAGCAGCACACCGGTGAGCCCACCGAAGAGGAACGTGATCAGGAAGCCCAGGGAGAACAGCATGGGCGTCTCGAAGGTGAGCTGGCCCTTCCACAGGGTGCCGATCCAGTTGAAGAACTTCACGCCGGTGGGGATGGCGATGAGGAACGTCATGAAGGAGAAGAACGGCAGCAGCACCGCACCGGTGGCGTACATGTGGTGCGCCCAGACGGCGACCGACAGCGCGGCGATGGCCAGCGTGGCGAAGACCAGGCCCTTGTAGCCGAAGAGCGGCTTGCGGGAGAACACCGGGAAGATCTCGCTGACGATGCCGAAGAACGGCAGCGCGATGATGTAGACCTCGGGGTGGCCGAAGAACCAGAACAGGTGCTGCCACAGGATGACGCCGCCGTTGGCGGGGTCGAAGATGTGCGAGCCCAGGTGGCGGTCGGCAGCGAGGCCGAAGAACGCCGCGGTGAGGATCGGGAAGGCCAGCAGGATCAGCAGGCCGGTGATGAGGATGTTCCAGGTGAAGATCGGCATCCGGAACATCGTCATGCCGGGGGCGCGCAGGCAGACCACGGTGGTGATCATGTTGACCGCACCGAGGATGGTGCCCAGGCCGGCGATGGCCAGGCCCATGATCCACAGGTCGGCGCCGGCGCCCGGGGAGTAGACGCTGCTGGACAGCGGGGTGTAGGCGAACCAGCCGAAGTCAGCGGCACCACCGGGGGTGATGAAGCCGGAGATGGTGATGGTCCCGCCGAACAGGAACAGCCAGTAGGAGAAGGCGTTCAGCCGGGGGAACGCCACGTCCGGCGCGCCGATCTGCAGCGGCAGGATGTAGTTCGCGAAGGCGAACACGATCGGCGTCGCGTACAGCAGCAGCATGATCGTGCCGTGCATGGTGAACAGCTGGTTGTACTGCTCGTTCGAGAGGAACTGCAGCCCAGGAACGGCCAGCTCGGTCCGCATGAGCAGTGCCATCAGGCCACCGACGATGAAGAAGACGAACGCGGTGACCATGTACATCAACCCGAGGGTCTTCGGGTCGGTCGTCTTGAGCATGTTGACGATGAAGTTGCCCTTTTTCACCTCCCGGGCCGGGTACGGCCTGGTGGCGACGGGCTGGGGCGCTAGGGCCGTCACTGATCCTCCTGACTGCGCGTCCGACCGGGGTGAACCCGGGGGACCCGTGCTGCCTCACGAACCGCTTGGCTCGCGCATCCTGCACCGCGACCCACCCCGACGAGTCGGAGGAAAAGCGGCAGAGCAGATCGTAGCCGGAGGCAAGTGCCGCACAGCCGCCGCCCCGCCGCTAGCCGCCGAACGCAAGCGAGGCCCAGATCCTGTTCGGATCCGGGCCTCGCGTGCGTTCACGGGTGGAGCTGAGGGGACTCGAACCCCTGACCCCCACACTGCCAGTGTGGTGCGCTACCAGCTGCGCCACAGCCCCGTGCTGCGAGACAGAAAGTTACACGACGTGGGCACCAGAACTGAAATCGGGGGTACCCCTCTGGGCGAAACCGCTGGTCAGCCGAGCTGGGACACCCAGCTGGTGTTGCGGAAGTCCACCGACTTGCCGTCCCGGAGCACCGTCGGCGTCGCGACCGCGCCCACCGCGGCCGCCAGCTCGGCCTCCCCGGCCTGCGAGGCGGCCTGCGCGTCGGCGATGCGCGCCCCGCTGGTGATGCACGGGCCCGCCTCGGCCGACGCACCCACCTGGGTGGCCAGCTCCGCGAGCTGGTCGTTGCTCAGGTCTGTGCCGGCCCGCTCGGCCGGCTGGTTCTCGGTGTCGAAGAGGGTGGCGTGGTAGGCCGGGTAGGCCCGCCCGTCCCCCGTGGTGGCCACGCACAGGGCCGCAGCAGCCGCCCTGGTGGAGTAGTCCTTGCTGGCCGAGGCGTCGTTGAGGAAGTCCAGCGAGTGGTAGCGCACGGCGATCTTGCCCTCGTCCGTGGCCTGCGCCAGCTCCTGGCCGTAGATCTTCTCGAACTGGGCGCACACCGGGCAGAGGTAGTCCTCGTAGATGTCGATGGTCACCGGCGCGGTGTCCGACCCCACCCGCACCACGCCCTGGTTCACCTGGACCGGAGAGTTCTGCGCATGGCCGTACCCCTCGTTCCGAGCCTCGTTCTGGTTGCTCTGGTTGACGACCCCACCGATCACCACCACCGCCACGAGAGCGAGCACCACGCCGGCGATGATCGTTGACCGCTTGCTGGTCACCGGGCGCTTGTTCATGCCTTGGCTGCTCACGTGTTCCTCCGGGGCGGTTCGCCGGCGAGCCTGGTGCCGCAGACGTTGCACCCCAGGATGCCACTGCTGTCGCCGACGCCACACAGACACCGTTGACATGTTGGCGCACAACAACACTCACGCCAGGTCGGGCCTGGTGACCTCAGCGGGCGCGGGCCGGCGGCCAGGGTGAGCGCGAGCCGGCACCCAGCGCCACCGGGCTCAGCGGGCGGTACACCAGCCACCCCGCCAGCACCATGAAGCCCAGGTCACGGACGATCTCCACGGCGTAGTCCCAGGGTCCGACGTCGCCCACCCCTCCCCCGCCGAAGCAACCGCAGTCGATGGACAGCCCACGAGCCCAGACCGAGGACACCCCGGCGATGAAGCCGACCAGCACCACCAGCGAGACCACCGCCACCGGTCGCACCCCCACGCCGCACAGCAGCAGCAGGCCGAGCCCGATCTCGACGAAGGGCAGCGCGTTGGCGAACGGGGTGACCATCGACTCCGGCAGCAGCTGGTAGGCGCGCACGGCGACCACGGCCTGCAGGGGGTCGGCCGCCTTGATGGCGCCTGAGGCCAGCCACACGGCCGCCAGTCCGAGCCGGGCGAGCAGGCTCACCCAGGGAGTGAGGAACATCCCCGCAGAGTAGACGTTTCCCCCGGTCAGGGTAGCCTCTCCTTCGTCCACAAAGGATCGTCTGGCCGGTATCGTGCACCTGGTGACCACCTCAGCCATCCCCGGGTTCCGGGGCCCGGCCGCCACCGGCGGATCTGTCGCCAGCACGGCCCAGGACGGCCCGGGCGAGATCGGTCACACCCACGCCGACGTGTCCGGCGGGTGGCTGCGCGCCGCGGTCTTCGGCGCGATGGACGGGTTGGTGACCAACATCTCCCTGGTCGCGGGCATCGGCGCTGCCGGGGCCGCGCCACGCACCATCGTGCTCACCGGGGTGGCCGGGCTGGTGGCGGGCGCGTTCTCCATGGCGCTGGGCGAGTACACCTCGGTGTCCACCCAGAACGAGCAGGTGGAGGCCGAGGCGCGGGTGGAGCGCCGCGAGCTGCGGGACAACCCCGCGGGCGAGGAGGCCGAGCTGGTCGCCATGTTCACCGCGATGGGCATGAGCACCCCCACCGCCACCAGCGCGGCCCGGGAGGTGCACCACGACCCGGAGCGCGCGGTGCGCACGCACCTCACCCACGAGCTGGGCATCGACCCCGAGGAGAAGCCCTCCCCGATGGTGGCGGCGCTGTCGTCGTTCCTGATGTTCGCCCTGGGCGCGATCGTGCCCCTGCTGCCCTACCTGCTGGGCTTCAGCTCGCTGCTGGCCGGGCTGGCCGTGGGCGCGCTGGGGCTGGTGCTGGCCGGAGCGGTCGCGGCCACGTTCACCGCGCAGAAGTGGTGGCGCGGCGCCGCCCGCCAGCTGGTGTTCGGCGTCGTGGCGGCGGGCGCCACCTACCTGGTGGGCACCCTCATCGGGGTGGGCCCGGTCGGCTGACCTGCCCCTTGCCCTGCCCCTTGCCCTGACCCTTGCCCTCACCCGGAGCCGCTGCCCGGCCGGGCAGCGTCTCCGGGGCCCGTGCCCACACCAGTGCGGCCACCAGGGCGATGGCCCCGGTCACCCCGAAGGCCGCCGAGTAGGACACGTGCTCGGCCAGCAGGCCCGCCCCCACCGGGCCGGCGATGGCGCCCACGTCCGAGGCCATCTGGAAGCCGGCGAACACCGGCCCGCCCTTGCTCTCCGAGCCCACCACGTCGGCCACCGCGGCCTGCTGCGGCGGGTTCATCAGCCCCGACCCGACGCCCGCCAGCGCCGTGGCCACCAGGAAGGACACCGGCCCGCCGGTGAAGCCGAGCCAGATGGTGGCGCTGCCGGTGATCACCAGCCCGGTCAGGGTCAACCCGCGCCGCCCCCACACGTCCGACATGCGGCCGGCGGGCAGCAGCACCGCGGCGTTGCCCACGGCGAACACCGACAGCGCCACTCCGGACAGCGTGGCGCCCTGGTCCAGCGCCTCGGTGACGAACAGCGGGATCAGCGCCACCCGCACGCCGATCACGCCCCAGCCGTTGGCGAAGCTCGACGCCAGCGACGCCCGGTAGGCGCCGTTGCCGAGCGCCGCGCGCAGGGTCATCACCGGCCGGTTGTCGGTGCTGTCGCGGGGGGTGAGCGTGGACCCTCGCAGCTGGGTGTACACCACGGCGGCGGCCACCAGCAGGGAGACCATGTAGATCACGAACGGCACCCGCAGGCCGAAGCGCAGCAGCGCCCCGCCCACCAGCGGCCCGCCGATGCTGCCCAGCAGGAAGCTGGTGGCGTAGAGCCCGGTGACCCGGCCACGCACCTCCGGCGGGGAGATCCGCACCAGCAGGCCCACCGCGGACACGGTGAACATGGTCGAGCCGATGCCCCCGAGCCCGCGGAAGACCAGCAGCTGCCAGTAGGTCTGGGCGATGGCGCAGGCACCGGTGGACAGCGCCACGATGAGCAGGCCGGTGAGGTAGACCGGCTGCTCCCCCAGCCGCTGCACCAGCCGGCCGCTGGCGGGGGCGAACACCAGCCGCATGAACGCGAACGCGCTGATCACCACCGACGCCGCGGTGACCCCCACGTCGAAGGAGCGGGCGAACTCCGGCAGCGCGGGGGCCACCAGTCCGAAGCCCACGGCGATGACGAAGGCCGCGGCGACCAGCACCCAGATCTCCCGCGGCAGCGGTGCGCGCGCAGAGCTCCGGGCGCTCGAGGTGGTGTCAGGGTGGTCGGCGGGATCGGGGAGCGGGTCGCTCAAGCCAGGACCTCGGTGACCATCTCCTGGGCGGCCGCCTGCACCTGGCGCAGGTGGTCAGCCCCCAGGAACGACTCGGCGTAGATCTTGTAGACGTCCTCGGTGCCCGACGGCCGGGCGGCGAACCAGGCGTTCTCGGTGCACACCTTGAGGCCGCCCACGGGTGCGTCGTTGCCGGGGGCCCGGGTGAGCTTGGCGGTGATCGGCTCGCCGGCGAGGGTGTCGGCGGTGACCTGGTCGGCGGAGAGCTTGGCCAGGCGGGCCTTCTCCTCGCGGGTGGCCGGGGCGTCGACGCGGGCGTACACCGGGTCGCCGTGCTGCTCGGTCAGCTCGGCGTAGCGCTGCGAGGGGGTCTGGCCGGTGGTGGCGGTGATCTCCGCGGCCAGCAGGTCCAGGATCAGCCCGTCCTTGTCGGTGGTCCACGGGCTGCCGTCGTGGCGCAGGAAGGACGCACCGGCGCTCTCCTCGCCGCCGAAGCCGATGGAGCCGTCCAGCAGGCCCGGCACGAACCACTTGAAGCCGACGGGCACCTCGAGCAGGTCGCGGTGAGCGGCGGCCACGACGCGGTCGATCATCGAGCTGCTCACCAGCGTCTTGCCGATGGCGGTGTTCGCGGGCCACTGCGGGCGGTTGGCCACCAGGTAGCTGATGGCCACGGCGAGGTAGTGGTTGGGGTTCATCAGGCCGGCGTCGGGGGTGACGATGCCGTGCCGGTCGGCGTCGGCGTCGTTGCCGGTGGCCAGGTCGAAGTTGCCGCGCTTGCCCACCAGGGAAGCCATGGCGTTGGGCGAGGAGCAGTCCATCCGGATCTTGCCGTCGGTGTCCAGCGTCATGAAGTACCAGGTGGGGTCCACCACCGGGTTCACCACGGTGAGGTCGAGCTTGTGCCGCTCGGCGATCTCGCCCCAGTAGGCCACGCTGGCACCGCCGAGCGGGTCGGCGCCGATGCGCAGGCCGACCTCGCGGATCACCTCGAGATTCACCACCGAGGGCAGGTCGTCGACGTAGGTGCCCAGGTAGTCGTAGCGCTCCACCTGGCGCAGCGCCTCGCTCAGCGGGCGGCGCCGCACGTCGGCCAGGCCGCCGCGGAGGATCTCGTTGGCGCGGTCGGCGATCCAGCCGGTGGCCTCCGACCCGGCCGGGCCGCCGTCCGGCGGGTTGTACTTGAAGCCGCCGTCGCGGGGCGGGTTGTGCGAGGGGGTGACCACGATGCCGTCCGCCCGCCGGGTGGCGCTGGCGTTGTGCCGCAGGATGGCGTGGCTGACCGCCGGCGTGGGGGTGTAGCCGTCGCGGCTGTCGATGGCCACGGTCACGTCGTTGGCCACCAGCACCTCCAGCGCGGTGCCCCAGGCCGGCTCGGACAGCGCGTGCGGGTCGCGGCCGATGAACAGCGGACCGGTGGTGCCCTGGCTGGCGCGGTACTCGCAGATGGCCTGGGTGGTGGCCAGGATGTGCGCCTCGTTGAACGCGCCGTCCAGGGAGGAGCCGCGGTGGCCGGAGGTGCCGAAGACCACCTGCTGCGCCGGGTCGTCCACGTCCGGGGTGATGGACGTGTACGCCGACACCACCTCGGCGACGTCGATCAGGTCGGAGGGCTGCGCCGGCTGGCCGGCACGCTCGTGCGCCACGGGTACTCCTCGGGTCTCACGGGTTCGGAGGTCACAGGTCGGGGTGGGGCGCTGCGGGGCAGGCGCACCGGGGTCAGCGCTTCAGGTCACCACGGGCAGGCCCGCGTGCCGTCCATCCTCTCCCCCTCCCCCGACGGGCGCACACCCCGCCCGGTCGCAGTGGCCGCCAACGACGGCCGGGCAGGCAGCGCAGCCGGCAGCACGCCGGCTTGGCAGCGGTTGCAGACCACCGTGGCGGTGGTGGGGGCGTCTGCAAGTACGCCCTAGTCGTGCACCCACTCGTAGCCGGCCAGGGCCAGCAGCAGACCCACCACCACGCTCACCGCGACGTAGATGAGCGCGGTGCCCTGGTCGCCCTTCTCGTTCAGGCTGACCGCCTCGTGGCTGAACGTGGAGTACGTCGTGTACGCCCCGCAGAAGCCGGTGCCGACCAGGGCGAACCACTCCGCCGACAGGTCTGCCCCGGTGAACATGCCCAGCAGGAAGCAGCCGGTCATGTTCACCACGAACGTGCCCGCCGGGAACGCGGTGCTGCCGGCCCACGGCTTGGTCCACCTGCCCACGAGGTACCGGGTGGGCGCCCCGATCGCGCCACCGATGGCCACCAGCAGCCACACCATCACCGGGCTCCGATCGATCGGGTGAGCTGCACGCCCAGCCAGGCGGCCGCCAGTGCTCCCACCAGGGTCACCACCGCATAGATGGTGGCCACCCCGCTGCTGTCTCGCGTCACCGCATCAACGGCATAGGTGGAAAAGGTGGTGAACCCACCCATCAGCCCCGTTCCGAGAAAGGGATACAACAATGGGTGACCGCTGCGCTTCTCGGTCACCGCCACCACGATCACCCCGAGCAGGAATGACCCGAGCACGTTCTCCACCAGCGTCGACCAGGGAAATCCCCCGGGATCGGTGGTCCACCCGCGGTCCAGCCCGTGTCGGGCCAGCGCCCCGAGCGCGCCCCCCAGCGCGATGGCCACCAGCACGTGGAGCGTCTTCTGCCGCGTGCGATTTGGGGGATGAAGGTCCTCGTCGGTGTGCTTGCCCGCCATGGCACGACCCCAATCTTTGCGACTCTGAGCCCATCTTCCTTGGGCTGGACCCTTGCCCCGGCACTACCTGCACGGGCAACCTAGGACCTCAGCCGAAGCAACGACGCTCCGCGCTGAGTGAGGAGCTAGCTATGGTGCACGACACCACCACGGTAGGCGCGATCTTGCCCCCCGGCATCCCTGCTGACCTGCAGTTCCCGCTCACCGACGTGGGTGCGGTGCTGCGTGGTTCCGCCATTCGCTTCGCCGACCGGACTGCCTTTCACCACGACGGTGCTGAGCTGACCTACACCCAGCTGCTGGAGCGCGCCGCCCAGGTGGCCAACGGGCTACGGGCCCAGGGCGTGCAACCCGGCGACGTGGTGGCCGTGCACATGCCCAACTGCCTGGACTACCCGCCGATCTACTTCGGCATCCTGCTGGCCGGTGCGGTGTTCACCCCGGCCAACCCGCTGCTGCCGCCCGGCGACCTCGCCTTCCAGCTGTCCGACAGCGGTGCCGTCGCGGTGGTCACCTGGAGCATCGCCGCTCCGGCGATCGGGGCCATCCGCGACCAGATCCCCGCCCGCACCATCATCACCGTGGACGCCGAGCTGCCCGACGCGGTGCCGCTGGAGCAGCTGCTGGCGGGCCAGTCCACCACGCCGCCGGAGCTGGACGTCGACCCCGCCACCGCGCTGGCGCACCTGGCCTACACCGGCGGCACCACCGGACGCTCCAAGGGCGTGGAGCTGACCCACCGGCACGTGGTGACCAACGCACTGCAGGCGGCGTGCTGGGGCAGCGGCTCGGTGCCGGTGCTCACCGACGACGGTGACCTGCTGCTGGACCAGGTCGGCTCCGAGCAGGAGTGGCCCACCCGCCACGGCACCGCCATCACCGTGAACCTCACCCCGTGGTTCCACGCCATGGGCGTCATCGGCTACCTCAGCGTGCCGCTGCTGACGGGCAGCACGGTGGTGATCCACCAGCGCTTCGACCCCGGGCACTTCCTGGCCGACCTGGAGAAGTTCCGGGCCACCATGATCGGCGGCGCACCCCCGGTGTTCGTGGCGCTGCTGCGTCACCCGGACTTCCTCACCCGCGACCTGTCGGCGGTCAAGGGCATCACCTCCGGTGCTGCACCGCTGCCGGTGTCGGTGCTGGAGGCGCTCAAGCAGCGCTTCCCCGACGCGGTGGTCACCGAGGCCTACGGGCTCACCGAGGTGACGATGATGGCCACCAGCAACCCGTCGTGGCGCTCGGGCACCCGCAAGGTGGGCACCGTGGGGGTGCCGGTGTTCCAGACCCAGGTGCGCCTGGTGGACGTGGACGGCTCGGACGTCGCCGACGGCGAGAGCGGCGAGGTGTGCATCCGCGGCCCGCAGGTGATGCAGGGCTACCACCACCGCCCGGAGGCCACCGAGGAGGTGCTGGCCGACGGCTGGCTGCGCACCGGCGACGTCGGCACCCTCGACGAGCAGGGCTACCTGTCCATCGTCGACCGCGCCAAGGACATGCTGCTCTACAAGGGCTACAACGTGTTCCCGCGCGAGCTGGAGGAGATCCTGCACGCCCACCCTGCGGTGGCCGGGGCCGCGGTGGTCGGCCGGCCCGACCAGGAGGCCGGCGAGCTGCCGGTGGCCTTCGTGGTGCTGGTGGAGGGCTCCGACGTCACCGCCGAGGCGTTGCAGGAGCACGTGAACGCGCTGGTGGTGCCGTACAAGAAGCTGCGCGAGGTGCACCTGGTGGACGCCATCCCGGTGTCGGCGGCAGGCAAGGTGCTGCGCCGGGAGCTGCGGGCGGGGCTGATCGCCGAGACGGGCATCGTCGAGTGAGCGTGCTGGTCAAGCTGGACGGCCCCACCACTCGCATCACCCTGGACCGCCCGCAGCGGCGCAACGCCCTGGCCGAGGACGTGCTGCGCGAGCTGCTCGCCGCGCTGGAGGAGACCGCCGCCACCCCGGCCACCGGCATCGTGCTGGCGGCGGAGGGTCCGGTGTTCTCCGCCGGGCACGACTTCAGCGACGTGCACGGCCGCGACCACGCCGGGGTGCGGGAGCTGTTGCAGCTGTGCACGGCGGTGATGGGAGCCATCGGCAGCGCACCGCAGGTGGTGATCGCCCGGGTGCAGGGACTGGCCACCGCGGCGGGCTGCCAGCTGGTGGCCAGCTGCGACCTGGCGGTGGCCGCGGAGTCGGCGGGCTTCGCGCTGCCGGGCGGACAGGCCGGGTGGTTCTGCCACACCCCCGCGGTGCCGGTGGCCCGCTCCATCAGCCGCAAGCACCTGATGGAGCTGGCCCTCACCGGCGACGTCATCGACGCCACCACCGCCGCACAGTGGGGCCTGGTCAACTACGCGGTGCCCGACGCCGAGCTGGACGCCGCGGTGGACGCGCTGCTGGCCCGGGCCACCCGGGGCAGCAGGGCGTCCAAGGCGCTGGGCAAGCAGACCCTGCGCGCCCAGCTGGACCGGCCCACCGACGACGCCTACGCCCTGGCCATCGAGGTGATGGCCGCGGCCTCGCAGACCCCGGACGCGGTGGAGGGCCGGGCGGCGTTCCTGGAGAAGCGCCGGCCCACCTGGCAGGGCTAGCTCAGCCCGCCGCGATGGTGGCGGTGTCGATGACGAACCGGTAGCGCACGTCGGAGTCCACGACGCGGTCGTAGGCCTCGTCCACCTGGTCGGCGCTGATCGTCTCGATGACGGCGCCGATTCCGTGCTCGGCGCAGAAGTCGAGCATCTCCTGCGTCTGCGGGATGCCACCGATGTTCGACCCGGCCAGGGTGCGGCCCTCGCCGACCAGTCCGCCGGGTGTCACCTGGTAAGGGTTGGAGGGCAGACCCACGTTCACCAGCGCACCCAGCGGGCGCAGCAGCGCCACGTAGCGGTCCATCTCCAGGTCGGCGCTGACGGTGTTGATGATCAGGTCGAAGCTGTTGCGCAGGCTCTTCAGCGTGTCGGCGTCGGAGGTGGCGTAGTAGTGGTCGGCGCCCAGCTCCGCGCCCTGCTCCTGCTTGGCCATCGTGCGGGAGAGCACGGAGACCTCGGCGCCGAGCTTGTCGGCGATCTGCACAGCCATGTGGCCCAGCCCGCCCATGCCGATGACGGCGACCTTCTTGCCCGGCCCCGCTCCCCAGCGCTTGAGCGGGCTGTAGGTGGTGATGCCGGCGCACAGCAGCGGCGCGGCCACGTCGAGACCGAGGCCGTCCGGGATGCGCAGCACGAACCGGTCGGAGACCACGACCTCCTGGCTGTAGCCGCCCAGGGTGGGCTCGCCGTCGTAGCCGAGGCCGTTGTAGGTCATCACCGCACCCTTGTCGCAGTACTGCTCCTCGCCGCTGCGGCAGAAGTCGCACTCCCCGCAGGAGTCCACCATGCAGCCCACCCCGACACGGTCACCCACCTGGTAGGAGGTCACGCCGGAGCCCACCTCGGACACCACGCCCGCGATCTCGTGGCCGGGAACCATCGGGAAGATCGCCGTGCCCCACTCCTCGCGCACCTGGTGGATGTCGCTGTGGCAGATGCCGGCGAACTTGACGTCGATGCGGACGTCCTCGTCCCGCAGCGCGCGGCGCTCGATGGTGGTCGGCTTGAGCGGCGCTCCGGCCGAGTCGGCAGCGAGGGCGGCGGTGCTCGTCATAGTTCTCCTGTGCGTAGGCGGTGTTACTCCCGAGTACAGGTCGCCAGAGCCGCGGGCTATTCCGCGGATCACACGACGTGCGTCACAGCGCCTGCGCCGTCAGCGCCGTCTGCAGGCGCGCAGCACCACGTCGTGGGTGTGCGGCGAGATCTCCGCGGGCTCGCCGGTGCGCGGGCGGGTCTCGTCCACCAGCACCTCCCAGTCGTCGTCCAGCAGGTCCGCGACGTCCGGCGGCTGCACGTAGTCGGCGGGGTCGAAGTCCCGGGAGTGGGCGTGGGTGTGGGTGTGGGTGTGGGCCAGGTCACCGAAGGCGTGGCCCACCACCAGCAGGGTGCCGCCCGGGGCCACGGCGGCCAGCAGCGCGCGCTCGGTGGCGTGGTCGGCGCCGTGCTGCAGCGCCGGGTAGTGCAGCGACACCAGGTCGTAGCTGCCCAGCGGCTCGGTGGTGACGTCGACCTTGCGCCAGTCCACCTCCACCCCTGCCCCGGCAGCCGCCGCCCGGCCTCGGTCCAGCGCCACCTGCGAGACGTCCACGGCGGTCACCTGCCAGCCCCGCTGGGCCAGCCAGATCGCGTCGCCGCCCTCTCCGCAGCCCACGTCCAGGGCCCGTCCCGGCTGGTGCCCGGTCAGCTCGTCCACCAGCACGCCGTTGGGTCCGCCGCTCCAGATCTGCTCGGCGTAGCGGTGGTCCCACTCCACGTCAGCCGGCAGCGCCGCCACCGCCGCGGTGGTGTCCTCGGCCACCAGGTCGGCGTTGATCGCCGCACCCACCCAGCCACCGTCGGCGGCGGCGGCCAGCACCTGCTGCGCGACGTTGGTGGCGTTGCCGGCGACGAACACCCCGGCCACCGCCGTGGCGCCGCTGGCGTCGGTGGGGATCACCTCGCCCCGGCCGGCTGGGTCGGGCACCGCCGTCAGCCCCAGCGAGTGCACCAGCTCGGCCCGGGCCACCATCCGCGGCGCCACCACCACCGCGTCGGCAGGCACCACGGTGCCGTTGGCCAGGCGCACCCCGGAGACCTGGTCGGCGTCGACCACCACCTGCTCCACCGGGCCGGGCAGCACCTGCACGCCGCGTGCCGCCAGCCGAACCCGCTCGTGGTGGTCCGGCCCGGTGCCCTCGTGCACCACGACCGTCACCTGCTCGGTGAGCTGGCGGAACAGCCCCGCCTGGTGTGCCCCGCCCGGTCCGGTCGCGATCACCACGATGCGTTGGTCGCGCACCTCCCAGCCGTGGCAGTACGGGCAGTGCAGGACCCCGCGGCCCCACTGCGCGCGCACCCCCGGGATGTCCGGCAGCAGGTCGGTGAGGCCGGTGGCCAGCAGCACCCGGCGCGCCTGGACGGTGCGGCCGTCGGTGAGCGTGGCCTGGAAGCCGGTGTCGGTGCGGTCCACGGTGTGCACCCGGCCGGCCCAGATCTCCACGCCGTAGCCGCGCACCTCGGCGTGACCCCGCGCGAGCAGCTCGGCCGGGGCGATGCCCTCGTGACCGAGGAAGCCGTGCACGTGCGCGGCCGGGGCGTTGCGCGGCTCGCCGGAGTCGATCACCACCACCGAGCGGCGTGCCCGCCCGAGCTGCAGGGCGGCGGTCAGGCCGGCCGCGCCGCCGCCGATCACCACCACGTCGTGGGGGTGGTCGGCAGAGCGCTGGTCGTCCTGGATCACTGGTTCCGTCATGTCCACAACCGTACGACCGCTCAGGCGAATGCAGCAACGCGTCTTGCGGTAATGGCAAGAATCGCCCAGGATGGTTCCGTGCCCGCCAACGACGTCGAAGAGCTCGTCCGCGCCCGGTTGCGCACCCTGCGTCGCTCGCTCGGGTGGTCCCTGGACGAGCTGGCCCAGCGCAGCCACCTCAGCCCGTCCACCATCAGCCGCATCGAGACGGGCAAGCGGGGCATCAGCATCGACGTGCTCATCGCCCTGGCCACCGCGCTGCAGATCGACCTCGACTCGCTGCTGGACGTGCACGGCAACGACGAGGACGTGGTGATCCGGCCCGTCCCCACCACCCGCCACGGTGCCACCACCTGGCCGCTGAGCCGCCCGACCGGCAGCACGGTCGCCCTCAAGATGCGCCTGGTGCCCACCGCGGAGCGCCGTGAGCCGCGCGTGCACCCGGGCCACGACTGGATGTTCGTGCTCTCCGGCCGGGTGCGGCTCACGCTCGGCGAGCGCGAGATCGTGGTGGAGACCGGTGAGGCCGCGGAGTTCTCCACCATGACCCCGCACGCCGTGGACGCCCTCGACGGGCCGGCCGAGCTGGTCATGGTGTTCGACCGCGACGGCCAGCGCGCCCACCTGCACACCGACGGCGCCTGAGCCGGAAGACTCACGCGGTTGTCGGTGGTCGCGGCCCCGCGGAGGCGCGGTAGGCCGCACGTGCGGAGGCGATGCTCGAGTACAGCGGATGGTCGCTGTTGTGGGCCTGGTTCAGCGGAGGGGCCAGCTCCGCGATCACCGCAGCTTCCACCGCGCGCGGCTCGGGGTGCTGCACCCAGGTGACGCGGAGGTGCTCCCGCATCCACTGCGACAGCCGTGCCTCGTCCGCATCGATGGGAACAACCCGAGTGCTGGTCCACCGCGTGGCGTAGCCCTCGGAGCTCATGAGCAGTGCGACCAGGGCGCGGCGAAAGGTCGAGGAACCAGTCGGACCTCGGAAGTGGTTCCGCACCACCCTGCGGTGCAAGTTCCGCGCCAGCCCGACGTACAGCAGCTCCAGCCCCTCGACGCCAGGAGCTTCGGCCCCGCGCACGCCAGGGAGAGCGTCGGGCGCTGCCCACCACGAGTAGAGGCCCGAGGTCCGGGGCACCTCTGAACCCGCTCGCTCCACATCAGCCGGGGTCTGGCACAGCTCCGCCGCTACCGCCTGCGCATCCATCACGTCTCTAGCCTGACACCGACGGCGCCTGAGCCGGGGCACGAAAAAGGGGCGGTCACCGTGGTGACCGCCCCTCCCTCACGTACGGGGTGGAGGTGCCGGGAATCGAACCCGGGTCCTTCGTCGCATCAACAGGGCTTCTCCGTGCGCAGTCCTCTATGTCCCTGCTTGGATCTCCTGGTCACGAGGACGAGCCAGGACGACGATCCCAGCCGCTGTTTGGTGTCCCCTGCGGATCCGCGGCCGATCCGCAGGGTAAGAGCCCTCTAGTCGATGCCAGGGTCCGGGGCGAGGGCACACCCGGTCTGACAGAGTCGCTACTCGCTCAGGCGGCGAGGGCGAACTCGCGCTGACTGGAGTCGGCGCTTATTTGGTTGCAGTGACGCTTGTGGTGGTCTCCTGCCTGCACCAGCACGCTTCCCCTGAATCAACGTACGGAGTCGAAACCGTTCACCCCCATACGTGCCCGGCAACCTGCACCGGGCTCCCTACCTTAACGCCCCGACCCGGCCGCGTCATTCCTGGGCGGGAGAAGGCGCGTCGGCCCAGGTCAGGCAGCCAGCCCCAGCAGCCGGGACGGGGTGTCGTGCAGGACCGCCCGCAGGAAACCCTCCCCCAGCCGGTCGTCCGCGGCGGCCCAGCCGGCGATGGCCCGCAGCTGGGTGGCGTAGTCGTAGGGGATGTTGGGGAAGTCGGTGCCCAGCGCCACCCGGTCGGGGTGCTCGGCCAGCCGGGCCGCCCAGTCGGCGGGCAGCGGCGTCATCTGCTGGCTGAACGGCGTGCCCACCATGGTGGTGTCCAGGTGCACCCGCGGGTAGGCCGCCACCAGCTCCAGCGCCTCGGTGAACTCGGGCATCCCGGCGTGAGCCAGCACTGCAGTCAGCTGCGGGTGCCGGCGCAGCACCTCGCCGAACACGTCCAGGCCGGTGTGCTCGCCGGGGATCGGGCCGTGCCCGCAGTGGATCACCACCGGCACGCCCAGCTCGGCGAGCAACCCCCAGGACTGGTCCAGCAACGGGTCGCGCGGGTCGAAGCCGCCGACCTGCACGTGCACCTTGACCACCCGCGCACCCTGGCGCAGCGCGGTGCGCAGGTAGTCGGTGACGCCCGGCTCGGGGAACAGCGTGGCGGTGGGCACCGCGGTGGGCACCCGCGCGGCGAAGTCGGCGGCCCAGTCGTTGAGCCACGCCGCCATGCCGGGCTTGTGCGGGTACACCAGTGGCGCGAAGGCCCGCAGACCCAGGCGGCCCAGCACCGCCAGCCGCTCGGGCTCGGGCAGGCGGTAGTGCACCGGCCACGGGGTGCCGTAGTTCTCGCTGGCGTGGTCGAAGTAGTCCCAGACCTTGGCCATCACCCGCTCGGGCAGGAAGTGCACGTGTAGGTCGACCAACCCGTCCAGGCCCAGCGCCCGGGTCCAGGCGGCCACCTCGGCGTCGTCCGCGGGGCCGTCGAGCACCGGCCGCGTGAACGCTGCGGCAGCGGTGCCCACCGGGGTGCTCAGCGCATCCCCTTGACGCGACGCCCCAGCTCCCGGGTGACCTCGCGCTCCATGTCCCGCTTGGCCAGGTCCTGGCGCTTGTCGTGGGCCTGCTTGCCCTTGGCCAGGGCCAGCTCCACCTTGACGTAGCCGTTCTGGAAGTACATCGACAGCGGCACCAGCGTGAGGCTGCCCTCCCGGGTCTTGCCGATCAGCCGCTCGATCTCGGACTTGTGCAGCAGCAGCTTGCGGCTGCGGCGCGGGGCGTGGTTGGTCCAGCTGCCCTGGGTGTACTCGGGGATGTGCAGACCGCGCAGCCAGATCTCGCCGTTGTCCACCGTGGCGAAGGCGTCCACCAGCGACGCCTTGCCGTCGCGCAGGCTCTTCACCTCGGTGCCGACCAGCACGACGCCGGCCTCGAAGACGTCCACGATGCTGTAGTTGTGGCGCGCCTTCCGGTTGGTCGCGATGGCCTTGCGGCCCTTTTCCCTCATGCGTCCACCCTATCCACCGGCGCCAGCCGGTAACCGGGGCGCCCGGCGCGCGCTACTGGCGGACGTACAGGCGCAGCGTGATGTAGGCGGTGAGCGAGGACAGCCCGATGCCGACGATGCCCAGCAGCGGTGCCACGTAGAGCACGTCGCTGGTGGTGATCTGGCCGATGATGTTGGACGAGTACAGGTCCTCCAGCACCCCGTCCAGGAACACCGACTTGGCCGTGAACAGCCCGATCACCGCCAGCGCCGAGCCGATGAGCCCGGCCACCACCGCCTCCAGCAGGAACGGCAGCTGGGTGTACCAGCGGGTGGCGCCCACCAGCCGCATGATGCTCACCTCGGTGCGTCGGGTGAACGCCGCGATCTGGATCATGTTGGAGATCAGCAGCAGCGCGGCCAGGGCCTGCACCACCGCGATGGCGAAGGCGGCGTTGCGCACCCCGCCGAGCACGGAGAACAGCCGCTCCACCAGCTGCGCCTGGTCGACCACCCGGTCCACCCCCGGCTGGGTGCCGAAGGTCTCGTTGATCACCGCGAAGCGCTTGGGGTCGCTCAGCTTCACCCGGAACGACGCCGGCAGCGCCTCCGGGCGGGCCAGCTGCACCAGCTCGGGCTGCTGGGCGAAGACCTTCTTGAAGCGCTCGTAGGCGGCGGTCCGGCTCTCGTACTCCACCGACTGCACGCCGGGGAAGTTCTGCAGGTCCTCGCGCAGGGTGGCGCAGATCGGTCCGCTGCACTCGGCGTCGCTGGTGGAGATGTCGTTGGTGAGGAAGACCGCCACCTCGACCCGGTCGAAGTAGATCTGCTCGGTCTTGTTGGTCATCTGCACGACCAGCAGCCCGGCGCCGAGGAGCCCGAGGGAGATCGCCGTGGTGATGATCATGGCGATCGTCATGGTGATGTTGCGGCGCAGGCCGGTGAAGACCTCGCTGAGTACAAAGCTGACGCGCATCGGGTCGCGGTCCTCCGGGACGTGGGAACAGGGTGCAGGGGCTAGCGGGGCGGCGCTGAGCGCAGGGTCAGCGGCCAACTCCGTACACGCCGCGCGCCTCGTCCCGCACGACCTTGCCCAGCGACAGCTCCACCACGCGGCGGCGCATGGAATCCACGATGTGGTTGTCGTGCGTGGCCATCAGCACGGTGGTGCCGGTGCGGTTGATCCGCTCCAGCAGCAGCATGATGTCCTGGCTGGTGTCGGGGTCGAGGTTGCCGGTGGGCTCGTCGGCCAGCAGCAGCAGCGGCCGGTTGACGAAGGCCCGGGCGATGGCCACCCGCTGCTGCTCGCCACCGGAGAGCTCCGAGGGCAGGCGGTCGGCCTTGCCGGCCAGCCCGACCAGGTCGAGCACCTCGGGCACCACCTTCTTGATGGTGCTGCGGGGCTTGCCGATCACCTCCAGCGCGAAGGCCACGTTGTCGGCGACGTTCTTCTGCTGCAGCAGCCGGAAGTCCTGGAACACGCAGCCGATGCGCTGGCGCAGCTTGGGCACCCGGCGGGCGGCGAGCTTGTTCACGTGGAAGTTGGCCACGTGGATGTCACCGGAGGTGGGGGCCTCCTCGCGGAGCAGCATCCGCATGAACGTGGACTTGCCCGAGCCGGAGGCGCCGATGACGAAGACGAACTCGCCCTTCTCGACCTCCATGCTCACGCCGTCCAGCGCAGGCCTGGTGGAGGACTTGTAGGACTTGGACACGTGCTCGACCCGGATCACAGGCGGGAAGTCTACCGACCCAGTCGGATTGTCCGATCCCTTCCCGACCCGGGCGCGTCACGAAAGCCGTGCTCACACGCTTTCAGGGACGCGCCGACGGTCCTCAGGCCTGGGGCTCCCGCATGCGCCAGCGGATCCCGGCCTCCAGGAAGCCGTCGATGTCGCCGTCGAGCACCTTGGTGGGGTCGCCCACCTCGTGCTCGGTGCGCAGGTCCTTCACCATCTGGTACGGGTGCAGCACGTAGGAGCGCATCTGGTTGCCCCACGAGCTGCCGCCGTCGCCCTTGAGCGCGTCCATCTCGGCGCGCTCCTCCTTGCGCTTGACCTCCAGCAGCTTGGCCTGCAGCACCTTCATGGCGGCGACCTTGTTCTGCAGCTGGCTCTTCTCGTTCTGGCAGGTGACCACGATGCCGGTGGGGATGTGGGTCAGCCGGACGGCGGAGTCGGTGGTGTTGACGCTCTGCCCACCGGGGCCGGACGAGCGGTAGACGTCCACCCGCAGGTCGCCCTCGGGGATCTCGATGTGGTCGGTGGTCTCCACCACCGGCAGCACCTCCACGTCGGCGAAGGAGGTCTGCCGCCGCGCCTGGTTGTCGAACGGGCTGATCCGTACCAGGCGGTGGGTGCCTTGCTCCACCGAGAGCGTGCCGTAGGCGTAGGGCGCCTTCACCGCGAAGGTGGCGCTCTTGATGCCCGCCTCCTCGGCGTAGGAGGTGTCGTAGACCTCGGTGCCGTAGCCGTGCCGCTCCGCCCAGCGCAGGTACATCCGCATGAGCATCTCGGCCCAGTCGGCGGCGTCCACTCCCCCGGCGCCGGAGCGGATGGTGACCAGGGCGTCGCGCTCGTCGTAGGGACCGGAGAGCAGCGTGCGGACCTCCATGGCGGCGATGTCCTCGCGCAGGGCGGCCCGCTCGGCGTCGGCGTCGGCGGTGGCCTCGGCGGCTGCGTCCCCCTCCTCGCCCTCGGCCAGCTCGTAGAGCAGCGGCAGGTCCTCCAGGCGCTGACGCAGGCCGTTGACCCGGCGCAGGTCGGCCTGGACGTGGGAAAGCTGGCTGGTCACCTGCTGGGCGTGCTCCTGGTCGTTCCACAGATCCGGGGAGGCAGCCTGCTGCTCGAGCTCGTCCACCCGGCGACGCAGCTCCTCCACGTCCAGCACCGCCTCGACGGTGCCCAGGGTGGTCTCGAGCTCGGCCAGGTCAGCAATGACGTCGGGATGCACGATTCACCAGGCTACCGCCCTGATCAACCGACCAACCGCCTAGGCGCAGGAGGCCGCCCCCGGCGTCTAGATCGTCATGATGCGGTCGACCAGCTTGGCCAGCGCCTTGTAGTGGTTGACCGTGAACTCCGCGACCGCCTTGTCGTAGGGGTCCGGCACGGCCCGGTAGGTGGCCTTGGCCTCGGCCAACCGGTCGGCCACCGCCTGCTGGGCGGTCTCCAGCAGCTCGTTGCGGTGGCGCTCGCTCATGTCGCCGGCGTTGGCCAGCCGCAGGATGAGCGGGCTGCGCACGGTGTCGCCCACCGCGGCGACCGCATCACCCTGGCCCAGCCACGCCTTGAAGGCTCGGCGGCCGGCGGCGGTGATGACGTACTGCTGGCTGGAGCGCGCACCGAGCTTGCCCAGGCGCAGCAGGCCGGCCTCGGTGAGGGCGGGCAGCTCCCGGTACACCTGACTACGAGTGAGACCGAAGTACCCGCTGTAACGCTCTTCGGCCAGCGCCATCAGCTGACCGCCGGTGGCCGGCCCCTCGCGGAGGAGTCCGAGCAGCGCCGCAGCGGTGGAGTTCAGCTGGATGCGCGTAGCCATCCTTCCACCGTGCCACCGTGCACCCGAGGACGTCCACTCACGACCGTCCATATCGGACGAAACTGCAGCCACCGGCCAGCGGGACGACGGTACGAGCAGGCCGGTACCGTACTTGCCGTGACAAACCCGGAGCACTCCGCCGACCCCACGGCTAGCGAGTCCACCCACGACGACGCGGCCAGCGAGACCTCCGACATCCTGGCCACCGACGACCTCGCCCTGGCCCACCAGATCGCCGACGCCGCCGACGCCATCACGCTGGCTCGCTTCCTGGCCCTGGACCTGCAGGTGGACGACAAGCCCGACCTCACGCCGGTGTCCGACGCCGACCTGGCCGTGGAGCGCGCCGCCAGGGAGGTGCTGGCCGCCCAGCGCCCCGACGACGCGGTGCTCGGCGAGGAGTACGGCGGCGAGGTGACCTTCAGCGGCCGCCAGTGGGTGCTGGACCCGGTGGACGGCACCAAGAACTTCGTCCGCGGCGTGCCGGTGTGGGCCACCCTGGTGTCGCTGCTGGAGGACGGCGTCCCCACGGTGGGCGTGGTGAGCGCGCCCGCCCTGGGCCGGCGCTGGTGGGCCAGCACCGGCGACGGCGCGTGGCTGCGGGTGTACGGCTCGCCGCGGCGGCGCCTCAGCGTCTCGCGGGTGGACGACCTCGCCTCGGCCAGCCTGGCGTTCTCCAGCCTCAGCGGGTGGCGCGACGCGGGCCTGCGGGAGCAGTTCATCGCGCTGTCCGACGACGTGTGGCGGCTGCGCGGCTACGGCGACTTCTTCTCCTACTGCCTGCTCGCCGAGGGCGCGGTGGACGCCGTCGCCGAGCCCGAGGTGTCGCTGTGGGACCTCGCGGCGCTGGACGTCCTGGTGCGCGAGGCCGGCGGGGCGTTCACCGCGCTGGACGGCACGCCGGGCCCGCACGGGGGCAGCGCGGTGGCCACCAACGGGCTGCTGCAGGAGCGGGTGCTGTCCCGGCTGCGCTGACTGCTCTGGGTGCGTCTGCAAGTACGCCCATCCGCCAGGATGGGCGTACTTGCAGACGCACCTAACCCCTCACGCGGCGGTGCCGGCCAGCTCCTCGGCCCCGCTGTAGTCGACCTTCAGCGCCCCGTCCACCGCGTCCACCGTCACCGTGGCGCCCTCCGCGACGTCGCCGCGCAGCAGCGCCCTCCCCACCGCGGTCTCCACGTCGTGGGAGATGTAGCGGCGCAGCGGCCGCGCCCCGTACACCGGGTCGAAGCCCCGCTCCGCGATCAGCTTGCGGGCGGCGTCGGTGAGGGTGATCCGGATGCGCTGCTCGGCGAGGCGGTCGCGCAGCTCGGCGAACTGCAGGTCCACGATCTGCATGATCTGCGGCAGCCCGAGCGGGGCGAAGAGCACCACGTCGTCCACCCGGTTGAGGAACTCCGGGCGGAAGTGCAGCCGCAGGTCGGCCATCACCGCCTCGCGGGCCTGCGGCTGGATCTCCCCCTCGGCGGTGATGCCCTCCAGCAGGTGCTGCGAGCCGATGTTGGAGGTCATGATGATGACGGTGTTGCGGAAGTTCACCGTCCGTCCCTGCGCGTCGGTGATCCGGCCGTCGTCGAGCACCTGCAGCAGCGTGTTGAACACGTCCACGTGCGCCTTCTCGATCTCGTCGAAGAGGATCACGGAGTACGGCTTGCGGCGCACCGCCTCGGTCAGCTGGCCGCCCTCGTCGTAGCCGACGTAGCCGGGCGGCGCGCCCAGCAGCCGGCTCACGGTGTGCCGCTCCTGGTACTCGCTCATGTCCAGGCGCACCATCGCGTCCTCGGAGTCGAACAGCGCCACCGCCAGCGACTTGGCCAGCTCGGTCTTGCCCACCCCGGTGGGGCCCAGGAAGATGAACGACCCGATCGGCTTGCGGGGGTCCCGGATGCCCGAGCGGGCCCGGATGATCGCGTCGGACACCGCCTCCACGGCCTCGTCCTGGCCCACCACCCGCTCGCGCAGGGTCTCGTCCAGGCGCAGGATCTTCTGCCGCTCCCCCTCCTGCAGCCGGGTCACCGGGATGCCCGTCCAGGACGCCACGATCTCGGCGATCTCGTCGGCGGTGACCACCTCGCGCAGCAGCCGGTGCCCGTCCTGCCGGTTGGCCAGCTGCGACTCCTCCGCGCCCAGCCGGCGCTCCAGGTCGGTCAGCTCGCCGTAGCGGATCTCCGCGGCCCGGTTGAGGTCGTAGCGGCGCTCGGCCTCCTCCGCCTCGTGGCGCAGCCGCTCCAGCTGCCCGCGCAGGTCCTGCACGCGGCGGATGGAGCGCCGCTCGGACTCCCACTGGGCCCGCTTGGCGTCGGCCTCCGCACGCAGGTCGGTCAGCTCGCGGCGCAGGTCCTCCAGCCGAGTCATGCTGGCCGGGTCGGTCTCCTTCTCCAGCGCCGCCTCCTCGATCTCCAGCCGGGTCACCCGCCGGGTGAGCTCGTCCAGCTCGGCGGGCATGGAGTCGATCTCGGTGCGCAGCCGGGCGCACGCCTCGTCCACCAGGTCGATGGCCTTGTCCGGGAGGAAGCGGTCGGTGATGTACCGGTTGGACAGCGTCGCCGCCGCCACCAGGGCGCCGTCCTGGATCTTCACCCCGTGGAAGACCTCCAGGCGCTCACGCAGGCCGCGCAGGATGGAGATGGTGTCCTCCACGTCCGGCTCGGACACCACCACCGGCTGGAAGCGCCGCTCCAGCGCGGCGTCGGGCTCCACGTGCTTGCGGTACTCGTCCAGGGTGGTCGCCCCGATCAGGTGCAGCTCGCCGCGGGCCAGCATCGGCTTGAGCATGTTGCCGGCGTCCATGGCGCCCTCCGCCGCGCCGGCGCCCACCACGGTGTGCAGCTCGTCGATGAACAGCAGGATGCGGCCCTCGGCGGCCTTGACCTCCCCCAGCACCGCCTTGAGCCGTTCCTCGAACTCACCCCGGTACTTGGCCCCGGCCACCAGCGCACCCATGTCCAGGGCGAACACCGTCTTGTCCCGCAGCCCCTCGGGCACGTCGGAGCGGACGATGCGCTGGGCCAGTCCCTCCACGATGGCCGTCTTGCCCACGCCGGGCTCGCCGATGAGCACCGGGTTGTTCTTGGACTTGCGGGAGAGGATCTGGATCACCCGGCGGATCTCGCTGTCCCGGCCGATCACCGGGTCCAGCGTGCCGCGGCGGGCGTCCTCCACCAGGTCGCGGCCGTACTTCTCCAGCGCCTCGTAGGTGCCCTCCGGCGTCGCCGAGGTGACCCGCTGGTTGCCCCGGACGTCGGTGAGCGCGGCGAGGAAGCGCTCCCGGGTGACGCCGAAGCTGGCCAGCAGGCGGCCGGCGGCGGTGCTGGAGCCGGTCTCCACGATGGCCAGCAGCAGGTGCTCGACGGAGACGTAGTCGTCCTTGAGCCGGCCGGCCTCGCGCTGGGCGCCCTCCAGCACTCCGTTGAGCTCGCGGCTGACGTAGACCTGCCCGGGGGTGACCCCGGGCCCGCTCACCCGCGGCTTGCGCTGCTGCTCGGCCTCGGCGCCGCGGCGCAGCCCGCCCAGGTCCACCTCCATCCGGGTGAGCAGGCGCGGCACCAGCGACTCCGGGTCGTCGATCAGCGCGACCAGCAGGTCCAGGGGGTCGGTCTCGTTGTGGCCCCTGCGCAGCGCCTCGGCCTGCGCCTTCTGCAGCGCCTCCTGCGACTTCTGGGTCAATGCGTTCATGTCCATGGCGTCGCTCTTCCTCGTCTCACGTCGTGCTCGAGCGCGTCGATCCGGTCGAGCAGGTCGATGACCAGTCCGATCGCCGCGTAGTTCAGGGCCAGCCCGGACCGCAGCCGCCGGATGCGCGCCACCCGCACCGGGGTGCCCGGGGCGAACCACAGCCGCCCCTGGGCGTCCCGGGTGGCGTCGAGCAGGCTCAGCTCCACGAAGCGCACCAGCAGCTCCGGGTGCAGCCCGCTCTCCCGGGCGACGCTGTCCAGGCTCAGCCGCACGGGACGGGCCAGCGGGTAGGTGGTGCTCATGCGGTGCTCCTGCTGCCGGTGGACTCGGGGTGGGGACGGTGGTGCGCGGGCCTCAGGTGCGGGCCCGGGGGTCGAAGGTGGACTCGGTTGCCAGCTGCTCGTACAGCTCGCGCTCGTGGTCGGTGAGGATGGCCGGCACCCGGATCTGCACCTCGGCGTAGAGGTCGCCGGGGGCACCGCGGGCGTTGGGCATGCCCTGGCCCTTGAGCCGGAAGCGGCGCCCGCTGGAGGAGCCCGGCGTGATGCGGACCTTCAGCTCCCCGCCCGGGGTCTCCACCGGCACGGTGGCGCCCAGCGCCGCCTCGGCCGGGCTCAGCGGCACCGTGACGGTGATGTCGCGGCCGTTGACCCGGTAGCGCGGGTCCGGGCGCAGCCGCACCACCAGGTACAGGTCACCGGCCGGGGCGTCGCCGGTGCCCTGCCCGCCCTGCCCGGCCAGCCGGATGCGCTGGCCCTCGACGACCCCGGGCGGGATGGTGACGTCGTACTCCCGGGTGCCGTTGCCGGTGAGGCTCAGGTGTCGCTTGCCGCCGCGGTAGGCCTCCAGCACGGTCAGCTCCAGCTCCGCCTCCTGGTCGGCGCCGGGCACCGCGAAGCCACCCCCGCCCCGGGCGCCGCCGAAGATGCCCCCCAGCAGGTCCTCGAAGTCGAAGCCCTCGGCCCCGCCGAAGTCGCCGCCGAAGTGCACCCGGGTGCCGCCCGCGGGTCCCCCGGCGGTGGTCCACCCGCCGGAGCGTCCTCGTGCACCTGCCCCGGCCCTGGCCCGCTCCGCGGCGTCCTCCATCCCCTCCGGGATCTTGCGGAAGTCCGGTCCGAAGCGGTCGTAGCGCGCCCGCTGCTTGGGGTCGGTGAGCACCTCGTGGGCCTCGCTGATCTCCTTGAACCGCTCCTCGGCCTCCGGGCTGGAGTTGAGGTCGGGGTGGTACTGGCGCGCGAGCCTGCGGTAGGCCTGCTGAATCTCCTTGGTGGAGGCGCTCCGGTCCACCCCGAGCACCTGGTAGAAGTCAGTGGCCATGCGCCCTCACTCCGCGGTTCCGGGATCCGCCGGGGCACGGCTGACCACCACCGCCGCCGGGCGCAGCTGGTGGGTGTCCTCGCCGTAGCCGGGCGACGTCACGTGCACCACCGTGCTCGGCGCCGCGCTCGGGTCCTCCACCACCGACACCACGTCGTGGTGGCGGGGGTCGAACGGGACGCCGACCTCGTCGTGGCGGACGTAGCCCAGGTGCGCCAGCACCTGCACCGCCTGCTGGTGGATGGCCTTGAGCCCCTGCACCACCGGGTTGTCGGCGTCGGCGTGCTCCAGGGCCAGCTCGAGGTTGTCCACCACCGGCAGCCACTGGGCGGCCACCCGGTTGCGCTCGTCCTGGCGCTCCCGACCGGCCTCCCGCGCGTGGCGCTTGCGCAGGTTGTCCAGGTCGGCCAGCGCCCGCCGCCAGCGGTCCTCCATCTCCGCCAGCGCCCCGGCAGCGTCCCCCGGCTCCGCGGCGCCGGTGACCAGCTCTTCCTCGGTGCCCTCCGTCGCCGCGACGGACTCGGTGGGGTCGGGCGTGCTCGTGCTCTCCCCGCCCACCGCGGCGTCGGCGGGCTGCGCGGCCGGCTCGGCGGCCGACGCCGCCCGGCCGGTGCGACGCGGACTCGGTGACGTCACCGGGTGCCGCCTCAGCCCTTGTCGAACTCGGCGTCGACCACGTCGTCACCGGGTCCGCCGGGCCCCGGGCCCGAGGTACCCGCCGGGCCGGCGGCCCCGGGCCCCGCGCTCGCGCCGCCGCGGCTGGGGATGGCCGCCAGCCCGGCTGCCACCTGCTGCAGCTCCGAGGTCAGCGAGCGCACCCGCTCCACGCCGGCCTGGTTCTTGATCGCCTCACGGGCGTCGCCCACCAGCATGTCGGCGCGGGCCTTCTCGTGGCTGGGTGCGGCGTCACCGAGCCCGGACAGCAACCGCTCCACCCGGTAGGCCATCGCGTCCAGCTCGTTGCGGGCGTCCACCTCCTGGCGGCGCTGCCGGTCCTCCGAGCGGTGCGCGTCGGCCTCCTGCACCATCCGGTCGATCTCGCTCTTGTCCAGGTTCGAGCCCTCGCTGATGGTGATGCGCTGCTCCCCGCCGGTGTCCTTGTCCTTGGCGCTCACGTTGAGGATGCCGTTGGCGTCGATGTCGAAGGTGACGTCGATCTGCGGCTCGCCCCGGGGGGCGGGGCGGATGTTCTCCAGCTGGAACCGGCCCAGCACCCGGTTGTCGGCGGCCATCTCCCGCTCCCCCTGCAGCACCACGATGTCCACCGCGGGCTGGTTGTCGGCGGCGGTGGAGAAGGTCTCCGAGCGGCGGGCGGGGATGGTGGTGTTGCGGTCGATGATCTTGGTCATCACGCCGCCGGCGGTCTCCACGCCCATGGACAGCGGCGTGACGTCCAGCAGCAGCACGTCGGAGACCTCGCCCTTGAGCACCCCGGCCTGCACGGCAGCTCCCATGGCCACCACCTCGTCGGGGTTCACGCTCATGTTGGGTTCCTTGCCGCCGGTCAGGCGCCGCACCAGGTTCTGCACGGCCGGGATGCGGGTGGAGCCGCCGACCAGGATCACCTCGTCGATGTCGTCGTCGGTGACCTGCGCGTCGGACATCGCCTGCTGCACCGGGCCCAGGCAGCGCTCCACCAGGTCGGCGGTCACCTGGTCGAAGGTGGACCGCATGATGGTGGTGTTCAGGTGCATGGGGCCGTCGGCGTTGGCGGTGATGAACGGCAGGCTCACCTGCGTCTGGGTCACCGAGCTCAGCTCCACCTTGGCCTTCTCCGCGGCCTCGAACAGCCGCTGCAGCGCCTGCGGGTCCTTGCGCAGGTCGACCCCGTTCTCCTTCTGGAACTGGTCGGCCAGGTAGTCCACCAGCCGGCGGTCGAAGTCGTCGCCGCCGAGGTGGGTGTCGCCCGCGGTGGAGCGCACCTCCACCACGCCGTCGCCCACGTCGAGCAGGCTGACGTCGAAGGTGCCGCCGCCGAGGTCGAAGACCAGGATGGTCTCGTTCTCCCGCTTGTCCAGCCCGTAGGCCATCGCCGCGGCGGTGGGCTCGTTGACGATGCGCAGCACGTTCAGGCCGGCGATGCGGCCGGCGTCCTTGGTGGCTTGGCGCTGCGCGTCGTTGAAGTAGGCGGGGACGGTGATCACCACCTCGTTGACCTTCTCCCCGAGGAACTTGCCCGCGTCCTCGGCGAGCTTGCGCAGCACCAGGGCGCTGATCTCCTCCGGCGCGTACTTCTTGCCCCGGATCTCGAACCGCGCCTCGCCGTTGTCGCCGGGCACCACGTCGAAGCCGACGGCCTTGGCCTCGTCGGAGATCTCGTCGTAGCGGCGGCCGATGAACCGCTTGGCCGAGTAGATGGTGCCCTTGGGGTTGAGGATGGCCTGGCGGCGGGCCATCTGGCCGACGAGGCGCTCGCCGCTGTCGGTGAAGGCGACCACCGACGGGGTGGTGCGCGCGCCCTCGGCGTTGGCGATGACGATGGGCTCACCGCCCTCCCACGCCGCGATGACCGAGTTGGTGGTGCCGAGGTCGATGCCGACTGGTCTTGCCATCAGGGTGTGCTCCGCTCAGGTCGGGACGAGCTGTCTCGGGTCGGCAACCGGACGGCCTGTCCGGGCGGCCGGACGCGGCCACGACCCCTGCGCTCCAGCGTCACCGCCCGTCGGAGGCCCCGCCTCGACCCGACGGGGTGAACTGCCCGCCGGCGACCCGTCCCAGCAGGTCAGGTCGGCGGGGCGACGGCGCCGTCGTGGGTACGCTCGGTGTGGTGGCACGTGAGCTGGACGACACCGTCGGAGGGTGCGTGCTGCCCGCCGCTGGTCCGGTCGAGCGGGCGTGGGACTGGCGCCAGGTGTTCAGCGCGACCGCGCACCTGTTCGACGGCCACGAGCCGGCCGAGGTGCTGCAGCTGGCCGCGCACGTGGTGCCCTGCCTGGGCCCGTTCACGGTGGAGGCCAGCTACCGCGCCGAGGCCGGGCTGCTGCGGCCCAGCCCACCGCAGTCCGCCGGGGCCCTGCGCCCGGGCACGGCGGCCAGCTCGCTGGGCGCCGACCGCGACGTGGCGCGCGACGACGACCGGTGGCACCACCTGCTGGGCCTGCGCGCCGGCCACGACGTGGTGGGCTGCCTGGTGGTGGGCGCACCCGCTGCTCCCGACCCCGACGCGCTGTTCGCCCTGGGCGTGCTGGCCCACGAGGCGGCCACCGCGGTGGCGCACGCGCAGCTGGCCGCCCGCGAGCAGCAGCGCAGTCGCCAGCTGCGCCAGCTCGCCCGGTTGCGCGAGGTGATCAAGGACCGCACCAGCACCATCGGTGAGCTGGCCACGGAGGTGGCGCGCCTGCAGGGGCAGCAGCACGTGCAGCGCACCGTGGCCGTCGCCGCGGCGGCGGGCTCGGCTGACGCGGCCCTGCTGACCGCGCTGCACCAGCTCACCGGGCTGGCAAGCGGCCTGGAGGACACCTTCGGCAACCTGCGCGCCTGGCAGGGACCCGAGCGCGCCGGGCGCTACCGCCGCACCGGGGGCCGCAACCGCGAGGACCTGCTGCGCCGGGCCGCCGCCAGCTGCGGCCCGCTGCGCGAGGCCAACCGGGTGCTGCAGGTGATCCGTCCCCGCCAGGACGTGCTGGGGCTGCTGTACCTGTGGGATCCCGACCACCGGGTGGGTGAGCTCGACGAGCTGGCACTGACCCAGACCGCTGCGGCGCTCGGGGTGGAGATGGCCCACCAGCGCGACCTCGCCGAGACCGAGCTCCGGCTGCGGCGCCACCTCGCCGAGGACCTGGTGGCGGGCACCGACGAGGCCAGCGCCGTAGCCCGGGCCGACCTGTTGGGCCACGACCTGCGCCAGCCGCACCGCGTGGTCACCCTCAGCTGGGACCCCCGGACGGCGGTGCACACGGTGGCCGAGGCGGTCCGGCACTGCGTCGGCACCCGGCAGGTGCCGTCGCTGCTGACCCAGCGCGGACAGACCGTGGTGCTGGTGACCCAGGCGAGCACCGACCCCGACGCGTTGTACCGCGGCGTCGCCGAGGAGCTGGCCCCGGCCACCGGGGTGCTGGGGGTGGGGTCGGTGTGTGCCGGACCTGCCGGGCTGCCGCAGTCCTTCGCCGACGCGCTCCGGGCGCAGGAGGTCCGGCGCCACACCCACCACGCCGCCGGGGTGGTGCGCTTCGACGAGCTGGGGGTGTACCGGCTGCTGGACTCCGGCGGCGGGCCGGAGGAGGTGCGCGCCTTCGTCCGGGAGAACCTGGGCCCGTTGCTGGACTACGACGAGCTCCACGGCAGCACCATGGTGGCCACGCTCACCCAGTACCTCGAGCGCGGCGGTGGCTACGACGCGACCGCCCGGGCGCTGCTCATCCACCGCAGCACGCTGCGCTACCGCCTCGCCCGCATCCGCGAGCTCACCGGGGGCGACCTGCACGACGTGGACACCCGCCTCAACCTGCACCTGGCCACCCGGGCCCTGCAGGTGCTGCGCGGTGCCGAGGTCGCAGCAGTCCCGGCGCTGCGCAGCCCAGCGGTGCCGAACCAGGCAGCCGAGGTCGTGGAGTGAGTGCCCCGGCCGGCGCCGCCCCGTCGCCGCCGCGCCTACCCTCGTGGGTTGCGCAACGGCGCACCCTGGTGAGCACGACGAGAGAGGGAAGCAGGTGCACATGGCAGACGACCGCAGGCCACCGCTGGAGACCCCGGAGGCCGACCGCCTCGAGCAGGAGCGCGCGCTCGACGAGCTGCCGGAGGACGGCGACACCACCGACGAGCTGCCCGAGCAGCTGCCCGAGTCGCTGGAGGCTGATCCCGCCGACGCCCTCGACCAGCGCCGCGAGCTGCCGGACACCGACGACGACTACCCGCCCGGCGAGACGGCCGGCTAGACCCGCGCCGGGTCGTCGCCGGGCTCGCGCACGAGCCGAAGGGGGTTGTCGCTAGCAGCTCTGGACCTCTCCCCCGGAAGGTGTGTTGTCATGCGCCCTGTTCTCGTGCCCCTCTCTACCGAGCCCGGCGGCGGGCCAGCTGCAGCCGTCACCAGCCGACGCCGACAGCTCCGGCTGGGCGCGTGCAGCGCAACCGTGGTCCTCGGGGTCGTGCTGGCCGGCTGCACGTCGTCCTCCACCCCCAGCCCCACCGTCTCCTCCGCCTCCGCCGTCGCCGACGTGCCCGCGATCGTCGACAAGGTCGAGCCGTCGGTGGTCACGATCATCAACAACAACGACCTGGGCAGCGGCGTGGTCTACCGGAGCGACGGCATCATCCTCACTGCCGCGCACGTGGTCTCCGGGGCGGCGCAGGTGGTCATCGCCTACTCCGACGGCCAGCGCGGGCCCGCCACGGTGCGGGCCAGCGACGCGGGCAGCGACATCGCGGTGCTGCAGGCCAGCCGGCAGGACCTGCCGGCCGCGACCTTCAACACCGAGCTGCCGGTGGTGGGCGCACCCACGGTGGTGATCGGCAGCCCGCTGGGCCTGCAGGACACGGTGACCTCCGGGATCATCTCTGGGCTGCACCGGGAGATCCCCACCTCCAGCAACATCGGCACCGCGCTGTCTGACCTCATCCAGACCGACGCCCCGATCTCTCCGGGCAACTCCGGAGGACCGCTGGTCAACGCCGGGGCCGAGGTGATCGGGCTGGCCGAGGCCTACCTCCCGCCGACCACCGGGGCGGTGGCGCTGGGCTTCGCCACGCCGGCGGCGACGGTGGTGAGCGTGGCCGACCAGCTGCTGGCCTCCGGCACCGCCAAGAACCCCTACGTCGGCCTGCAGATCCAGACGCTGACCGCGGCCGAGGCACAGCGGCTGGAGCTCAACCGCGACAGCGGCGTGGTCGTGGTGGAGGTGGTGCAGGACAGCCCGGCCGCCAACGCAGGCTTGCAGCCCGGCGACGTCATCATCAGCTTCGACGGCAAGGACACCCCCACTGCCCAGGCCTTCGTGCGGATCCTGCGCGGCACCACGCCGGGGCAGACCGTCCCGATGACGGTGCTGCGGGGACCTTCTGAGCAGCAGCTGCAGGTGGTGATCGGCGCCCGAGCCGGCTGACGGTGCTCCGGGTCAGCGCTGGTCGGGTCAGCGTTGGGCGGGTCAGCGCTGGTCGGGGGGCTCGGTCGCGGTGTGCACCTCGACCACCTCCCGGGCGAGGTCGGCGCTGATGGTGTGCGCCCCGTCGACCCGCTCCACCCGGACGGTCACCCGCTCGTAGGGCCGCGTCGCCAGCTGCACGACGGGGACCTCCTCGTGCAGCACCAGCACCACCGGCTCACGCTCCTCCCCGAACGCGGCACCCTCGGCGGCCTGGTCGGGGGTCTGGGCGTCGGGGACCTGGTCATCGGGGGTCTGGGCCACCGGCAGGTGCTCCAGCACCAGCTCTTCCCGGCGGACGTCCACGCTCACCTGGCGGGTCTCGGTGACCACCCGCCGGCGCACCCGCACCCGTTCGACGGGCACCCGGCGGACGCGGACGTCCAGCTCCTCCTCGGCGCGAGTCGTGCTGGCAGGTGCCGCACCCACAGCACCGGTACGACCAGGACGCGCCGCCGAGGGGTCGGCGGCGCGTCCCGGGTCGGGGGTGGCGCTCACGAGCGCTTGTGGCCCTTGTCGTCGTCGGTCACCTGGTCGATCTGCTCCTTGCGGACCTGCTCGGAGACCTTCTCCTCGCCGCGGACGGTCTCGGTGTCCATCCGCACCCGCTCCTTGGGCACCGTCTTCTTCTCCACCACCGGCTCCTCGGCGTGCAGCGTCACCTCGTGCTCCTCCTCGCTGATCTCCGGCCCGGAGGTGGCGGCGTCCACGTTGGCGTCGGTGATGGGCTCGCGCTGCACCCGGACCTCCTCGTGCGAGACGGGCACCGACTGGGTCACCGTCTCGGTGACCACGTGCTTGCGCAGCCGTGCCCGGCCCGTCCGCACGCGCTCGGTGCTCACGCTCACCTCCTCCTCCGACCGGGTCATCGCGTCGTCGGTGTTGGGCCCGGAGGTGTCGTGGCCCGAGCTGCTGGACTGGCTCGCCTGGCCCGCGCTGCTGCTGGCCGAGCCGCTGCTGCCCGCTGAGCTGGTGCCGCTGGAGCTGGTCTCGCTCGAGCCGCTGGAGCTGCTGCCGCTCGAGCCGCTGGAGCCGGTGCCGCTGGAGCTGGTGTCGGCGGTGGCGGTGCTGCCGGAGTAGGGCACGTCGTAGTAGGTGAACAGCTCGATCTCCTCGTCGGTGGACAGGTCGCCACCGGGATCGTGGTGGGGCGCGTCCTTGATGAGGTTCTTGCTGTAGGGCACCGTGAGGTCCTTCTCCTCCAGCGAGGCGTCGACCAGCGGGACCAGGGTCACGTGGCCGCCGAAGAACCCGGTCTTCACCGCCGCCCACTCCGGCTGGTTGGTCTCCACGTCGAGGTAGATCGCGTCCACCTTCCCGACCTTGCTGCCGCTGCCGTCCTTCACCTGCAGCCCTTCCAGCTGGTCGGGGCTCATGGTGCGGGGATTAGCCATCTCAGTTCTCCTCGTTGCGTGGGGGCCGCGCGCTGCTGGCGCGGTCCGGAAGTTCGTCGGTCCTCGTCGGCCCCCACCCACCGGCGCCGCACGCTGCGGACGCCGGCCCGACCTTCCCCACGGTAAGCGCGTTCGGCCCCCCGCGCCGTTCGACAAAACCCATGGTTACCTGGGGAAACAGTGTTGCCAGCCGCGTCCGAGCAGCGCCAGGAGAGGCCCCGGAGGTGGCCGCGGTTGTCGGTCGTCGACGCGCTGGCGAGGATGGGCCGAGACCCACCCGACGGGTGCTGCGCGGACAGAGAGGACTGGAGATGCCGAAGACCACCAAGCAGGGCAAGGCGATCGAGGACGAGCTGCCGAGCACCCTGCAGCGCTCCGACGACAAGGCCAAGCGGACCTTCGCCAAGACGCACGACTCCGCCGCCGAGGAGTACGGCGACGAGCGGCGCGCCAACCAGGTGGCCTACTCCGCGCTCAAGCACACCCACGAGAAGGTGGGTGACCACTGGGAGCCCAAGGACGGCAAGGGCCCCTCGGACGAGCAGGCCGAGGGCGGCAACCGGGAGACCGCCGGCGGGGTGGACGCCAACGCGTCCAAGGCCCACCTCATGGAGCTGGCCAGGCGCCTGGACGTCAGCGGCCGGTCCCGGATGACCAAGGACGAGCTGGTCCAGGCCATCGGCAAGGCGAACGACCGGGAGTCCGCCCGCGCCCGCAAGTCCTGAGCGGCGTGGGAGACCAGCGCCACGCGGGCCCGCACGGTGCACCCGAGGGGAACTCGGTACGGTCCTGGAACATGGGAACACTGGAGCTGCTGCTCGTCCGGCACGGGGAGAGCGTCGGGAACTTGGCGCAGCGCAAGGCAGAAGCAGCCAAGGCCGACCGGCTCGAGGTCGATCTCCGCGACGCCGACGTGGCGCTGTCGCCGCTCGGGCTGGAGCAGGCCCGGGCCTTCGGCCGGTGGCTGCGCGAGCAGGATCCCGACCAGCGTCCGCAGGGGCTCTGGGTGTCCACGTACGCCCGTGCCCGGGAGACCGCCAGCACCGCGCTGGAGGAGGCCGGGCTGCAGCTGCCGACCCGGGTGGACGAGCGGCTGCGCGACCGCGAGCTCGGCGTGCTGGACATGCTCACCACCCAGGGCATGCTGGCTCGCTACCCGGAGGAGGCTGAGCGCCGCGGCTGGCTGGGCAAGTTCTACCACCGCCCGCCCGGTGGGGAGTCGTGGGCGGACGTCATCCTGCGGCTGCGCACCTGGCTGGCCGACCTGGAGCGCACCACCCCGCACCAGCGCGTGCTCGTGGTCGCCCACGACATGGTGATCCTGGGCATCCGCTACATCTGCGAGCAGCTCAGCGAGGAGGAGGTGCTCGCCATCGGCAAGGGTTCCGGAGTCGCCAACGCCTCGGTCACCCGGCTGGTGCGCGAGCCCGACGGCCTCACCTGGCGCCTCGACGTCTTCAACGACCAGGATCACTTGACCGACAACGGAACTCCCACGACCGACCAACCGACGGAGCACGATGCCCGAGCACACTGACTCACCCGAGATCGTCACCCCCGCGCTGCTGCGCGAGTGGCGGCTGCCCGAGCTGGGCGGGTCCAAGAACAGCCGCGGACGGCTGCTGGTGGTCGGCGGCGCACGGACCACCCCCGGTGCGGTCGCGCTGTCCTCCGTCGCGGCGCTGCGGGTGGGCGCCGGCGTGCTCACCGCCGCGGTGGCCCGCTCGGTCGCCGTGCAGCTGGCGCTGAGCGTGCCCGAGCTGGGTGTGATCGAGCTGCCGGAGACCGACGCAGGATCGGTGCGTCGCGACGCCGCCGAGGCGCTGGCCGACCAGCTGGAGCAGGTGGACGCGGTGCTGTTCGGCCCCGGCCTGGACAACCCGGACGAGACCCGGCCCCTGCTCGCCGAGCTGGTGCGCCGACTGCCCGAGGACGTGCCGGTGGTGCTGGACGCCTACGGCATCGGGGTGCTGGCCGACGCCGAGGAGACCGCCGAGCGGCTGTCCGGGCGGCTGGTGCTCACCCCCAACACCACCGAGGCCGCCTTCCTGCTGCACTGCGAGGAGGACGAGCTGGACGACCCGCTGGACACCGCGGTGCGGGTGGCCGAGGCCTACGGCGCCGTGGTGACGGCGCACAACGGCATCGCCGACGCCAAGGGCGGACGGTGGGTCTCCCCCACCGGGCACTCCGGGCTGGGCACGGCCGGCAGCGGGGACGTGCTGGCCGGCGCGGTGGCCGGGCTGCTGGCCCGGGGCGCCGACGCCGCGCAAGCGGCGTGCTGGGGCACCTACCTGCACGGCACCGCCGGCGACCGCCTTGCTGCGCGGGTGGGCCGGGTGGGCTTCCTGGCCCGTGAGCTGCTGGAGGAGATCCCGCTGGTGAACACCGAGATGGACGCCTGACCCGGAGCCGCTACAGCGGGATGGTCTCCCCGCGCCTGGGCACGCGCAGTCGCTCGCCCAGGCCGGCGCCGCTGGCCGCGCTGAGGAACGCCGACAGCGGAGAGCGGAACACCCCGTAGTCGTCGTGGTGCACCGGCACGGCGATGTCCGGCTGGATGCGCTGCAGGAAGTCCACGCCCTGCGCGGCGTCCATGGTGACGGTGTGCAGCAGCACCCGGGTACCGCCCAGGTGCACCACCGCGACGTCGATGTCGGGGTGGCGGCGGTGGATCTCGTCCAGGTGGTCCCCGGTGAGGGTGTCGCCGCTGACGTAGACCCGCCGGGTCACCTCGCCGCCCGCCCGGTGCACCAGCAGCGAGCCCATCACCGGGGGCAGCAGCCGACCCATCACCCCCCGGGCGTGGATGGCCGGCAGCGACTCCACCGTCAGCGTCTCGTGGGTGTGCACGGCGCCCGGGCGGGCCGCGAGCTCGGTGCTCTCCCAGGGCGTGAGGCCCGTGGTGACGAAGCCCCAGCTGTTCAGCCGGCGCCCGGCCTGCGGCGTGGTGATGATGGGCACCGCCTTGTCCAGCCGGTGGCGGGCCACCCGGTCGAAGTGGTCGCCGTGCAGGTGCGACAGGACCACGGCGTCCAGCGCGGGCAGGTCGCCCGGCTGCATCGCCGGCTCGGTGAGACGGGTGGACCACAGCCCCTTGCCCAGGTAGGCGCGCTGGCCCCGGTGCAGGAAGTTGGGGTCGGTGAGCACGGTGAAACCACCCAGCCGGATCAGCGTGGTCGCCGTCCCGATGAAGGTGATGCTGTCGCCGGTGGGCGCGCTGGATGGGCCGGGGGCCGTCATGGCGGGGGTGCTCCTCTGGGCTGGTGAGTCACGCCCTGCGATGAGACCACAGCCACCCCGCGCGTGCCGGGTCAGCGCGGCGCACCACCGCCCTGCAGCACCGCCAGCAGCCGGGCCAGCTGGTCCTCGCCGGCGGGAGGCAGTGCCGCCCGCGCCGCGGCCGTCGTCCGCCCCGCGGCGGACAGGCACCACGCCAGCTGCTCGTGCAACCTCGCCGTGCCGACCTCCTCGGCGGGCACCACCGCGGGCCACTGCCAGGCGTGGGCCTGCGCGCTGACCTTGCCGCCGCCGGCCACCGGGTCCACGGCCAGCGCCGGCACCCCGTTCTTCAGCGCGAGCACCAGTCCGTGCATCCGCATGGTGACCACCGCGTCCAACCGCCGCAGCAGCGCCTCGATCTGCCCCGGGGTGGCGGCCAGCCGCCAGTCCCGCGGGTCCAGCCGGGTGTCCAGGTCCAGGCGCGCGGCGTCCACCGTGGAGAGCCAGCCCTGCAGGGCAGCCACCACCGCGGGGTGCCGCCGCCGCGGGCCGTACTCGGCCTGGCCCCGGGTGAGGTAGACCCCGAGCACCGGGACGCTGGCAGACCGGTGGCGGGCGGCGAGGTCGCGCTGGGCGGGCACCCCAGGGGCGTCCCTGGCGATGACGTGGTCGAACCCCGCGACCGCGGGGTCAGCGGCGTCGAGGACGCTCACGCCCACCGCGATGCGGCACAGGCCGGCGAAGCGCCGGTGCAGCTGCGTCGGGCCCGCCCCGGCCAGCGGTCCGCAGGCGAACACCAGGTGGGTGAAGCGCGCCGGGTCGGCGTCGTCCAGGCGCAACCCCTCCGGCGGGCACATCACCGCGCTCCAGGCCAGCTCGTGGGCGGTGCCCGCCCGCGCCAGCGCCCGGCCCACTGCCTGCATGCTGAGCACGTCGCCGGCGGTGGCCTCACCGTGCAGCAGGCTGGGCCAGCCCACCACCAGCACCCTGACCCGGTGCTCGCTCACGAGACGTAGCGGCGGGTGGTGGAGCCGCGCTGCATCTGCTCCAGCAGCCGGTAGCCCTGCTCCAGCTCCGGCGCCACCACCCGCCGCTCGGCCAGCACCCACGGCAGGCCGCGCACGGCCTCGGCGAACCCGGCCACCGACAACCGGTCCCGCGGCACCGTGCGCGCCAGGTAGAGCGTGCGCCGCACCGCGCTGGGCAGTGGCCGGCGCAGCCAGGTGAACCACAGGGTGTTGCGGATGCCGTGCCGACGCCGCAGGTGCGGGTCCCGCGCCCGGGACGGGTGGTGGTGGCAGACCAGCTCGGGGACGTAGGCCATCACCCAGCCGGCGGTGGCCAGGTCGGCGGCGAGCAGCTCCTCCTCACCGCCGAGCCACAGCCGGGCGGAGAAGCCTCCGGCCGCCTCGAACGCCGAGCGACGCACCACCGACGCCCCCGCCAGGAAGCTGAGCAGCGGGTGGCCGGGCAGCCCCGCGGGGTGGTGCAGCGGCGAGCGGCGCAGCTCGTCGCAGATGGGGTCGTCGTGGCCGCCGGGCTCCACCACGATGCGGGCGGTGAGCACCGCCAGCTGCGGGTGCGCCTCCAGCAGGTCCGCCGCCCGCGCCAGGGCACCGGGGTCCCACCAGGTGTCGTCGTCGCAGAAGGCGACGTAGGGGGCGTCCACCGTGGCGACGCCGAGGTTGCGCCCGGTGGCACCCATGTTCCAGCCCGGGCTCAGCAGCGTCACCTCGGGGTGGCGGGTTCGCACCATCTCGGCGGTGCCGTCGGTGCAGCCGTTGTCCACCACCACCACGGCGGGCTCCTCCGGCAGCCCGGCCAGGCTGGCGAGCGTCCGGTGCAGCTCGGTGCAGCGGTCGTGCGTGATCACCACCACCGCCACCCGGGGCTCACCCACCGCTGGTCTCCAGCAGCCGTACCTGCGCCTCCACCTCCGCCGGCAGCCGGCGGCGGGTGCGCAGCGCTGCAGGCAGCCGCCGGGCCAGCTCCGGCACGGACGGGCGGGCGTCGCCGTCGCGCAGCGCAGCGGCGGTGTGCCGCAGCGCCACCGGCAGCGGACGGCGCAGCCAGGCGGAGAGCACGTCGTTGCGGGCCTGCAGCTGCCGCCGGCCCCGCCGGTCGGCCCCGGGCTGCGGGTGGTGGTGCGCCACCACGTCGTCGGCGTAGGACAGACCCCAGCCGGCCGCGGCGAGGTCCTGGGCCAGCACCGCCTCCTCCCCCAGGAAGAAGATCACCGGGCTGAAGCCGCCGGCCTGCAGGAACGCGCGACGACGCACCACCGCCGCGCAGGCGACGAAGCCCAGCACCGACGGCCCCGGCAGGTCGGCGGCCACCGGCAGCGGGCTGGCGGCCATCGCGACGCTGACCGGGTCCAGCCGCTCCTGCGGGCCCACCAGGGTCCGCGCCGCCAGCACCGCCAGCCGGGGACAGGCGTCGAAGTGCTCCGCCGCCCGGCCCAGTGCGCCGGGTGCCCACCAGGAGTCGTCGTCGCTGAAGGCCACGCAGGGCGTGCTCGCCAGCTGCACGCCGAGGTTGCGCGCCCCGGCACCCAGGTTGCGCCCGGGCTCCACCAGGCTCACCTCGGGGTGTGCCGCCCGCACCGCCGCGGCTGTTCCGTCGGTGGAACCGTTGTCCACCAAGATGATCGGGGGGCGCTCCGGCAGCGCCGACAGGTGCGCCAGCGAGGTGAGCAGCTGTGCACGCCGGTCCCGGGTCATCATCACCACCGTGGTGCGCGGGTCCATCAGGCGGGCGGAGCCGGCTCGAGGTGCACCGCCTTGAGGGCGCTCAGCTCGCCCAGCAGGGCAGGGCCGAAGCCGGGGCCGGAACCGCTGGCACGACGGGGGTCGGCCGAGCCACCCGGGGCGCCGCCGAACACGGCGTTCACCTTCACCGTGCCCACCTCCAGGTGCTCAGCGGCACGCAGGGCGTGGTCCATCCGCGGGGTGAGCACGGTGGCGGCCAGCCCGTGGGCGCCGGCCTCGGCCAGCTCCAGCCCCTCCTCGAAGTCGGCCACCACCACGATCGCGGCCACCGGGCCGAAGGTCTCCTCGGTGAGCACGGCCATGTCCGGGGTGCACCCGGTGAGCACGGTCGGTGGGTACCAGCTGCCCGGGCGGTCCAGGCGTGCGCCGCCGGTCAGGCACTGGGCGCCGGCGGCCACCGCGGCGTCCACCTGCTCGGCGACCACCTGCAGCTGGCGCTCGTCCACCATCGGTCCCAGGTCGCTGGCCGGGTCGGCCGGGTCACCGACCACCATCGTCTCGGCGATCGCGAGCAGCGCGCTGATCACCGCGTCGGAGACGTCGCTGTGCAGGTAGACCCGCTCCACCGAGGTGCACAGCTGGCCGGCGTTGGTGAAGGCCCCGGTGGCGATCTGCTGGGCCGCCCAGCGCGGGTTCACCCCGGCGTCCACCAGGATGGGGTCCTTGCCGCCGTTCTCCAGCAGCACCCGTCCGCCGCGGGCACCGACCGTGGCGGCGATCGCCCGGCCGGTCGTGGTGCTGCCCACCTGGGCGACCACGTGCACCCGCGGGTCTGCCGCCACCGCGGCGCCCACCGCACCGTCACCGGTGAGCACGTTGAGCACGCCGTCGGGCAGGCACTGCGAGATCCGCACGGCCAGCTCCCAGCCCGCCGCGGCGCTGCGCTCGGAGGGCTTGTGCACCACCGTGTTGCCCATGACGAGCGCAGCGGCGAGCAGCCCAGCAGCGGCCGGGTAGGGGTCGTTCCACGGGGTGAGCACGGCGACCACGCCGCGCGGCTCCCGCCGCACCACGTCCACCGCACCCGGGTCGCCCGCCAGGTTCCTGCCCGCCGCCAGCAGGCCCGTCACCGCGGCCTCCGCCAGCAGGTCCGCGGCCACCTCCGCCGAGCCCCTGGCCTCGCCGAGCAGGCGGCCGGTCTCGGCGCTGAGGACCTCGCCCAGGTGCTGGGCATCGGCCCGCACCACCCGGGCCGCCTCCTGCAGCGCCGCGGCGCGCTGAGCTGGCGGCGTCCGTCGCCACACCCCCCGCGCCACGTCCGCAGTGGCCACCGCCGCGGCCACCTCCTCCCGCGTCGCGGCAATGAGCGCCGTGCCGGGCTGGCCGGTGGACGGGTTGGTCCCCCGCACCTCGCGGGAGCCCTCGGCGGGCACCACCTGGCCGGCAAGGAGGTGCTGCTCCACCCGCTGTCCTGATTGGATCCCCGGTGCGCCGTCCACCCGAGAAACGCTACCCACGAACGGCGGAGCACCGCCGATCATGGGCGGGCAAAAGCCCCAAAAGTGCAGGTCACGCCCATGTTGTCGGTTCCTGGGGAGGGTGCCGGCTTCGCCGTGCGAGCGTTGCTCCGCTGTGGAACGTTGACCGCGTGAGGGTGCTGGGAGTCAACGCGATCTTTCATGACCCGGCGGCTGCCCTGGTGGTCGACGGACAGGTCGTCGCGGCCGCCGAGGAGGAGCGGTTCAGCCGGCGCAAGCACGGCAAGCGCCCGGTGCCGTTCTCCGCCTGGGAGCTGCCCGAGCTGAGCATGCGGTGGTGCCTGGAGACGGCGGGGCTGCGCCCGCAGGACCTCGACGCCGTGGCGTACTCCTTCGACCCGGCGCTGGCCAAGCCGGTGGACAGCGACCCGTGGGACCACCTGCGCCTGGACTACGCCCGCCGCGCCCCGAGCTTCCTCGCCACCGCGCTGCCCGGCCTCGACCCGGCGCAGGTGCAGTTCGTCCCGCACCACGTGGCGCACGCGGCCTCCGCCGGGCTGGCCGCGCCGCACCCGCGCAACAGCGTGCTGGTGCTCGACGGCCGGGGCGAGAGCACCTCGCACCTGGCCGGCACCTACCGCGACGGAGCGCTGCAGGTCCTCGCCGCCCAGCAGCTGCCGCACTCCCTGGGCCTGCTGTACGAGTCCCTCACCGAGCACCTGGGCTTCCTGCGCTCCAGCGACGAGTTCAAGGTGATGGCGCTGGCCTCCCACGGCACCCCGCGCCACCTCGAGGAGCTGCGCGAGCTGGTGCACGCGACCGGTAACGGCGGGTTCGTGGCTCCGGAGCTGGACTGGCACCGGTGGGCGCCCCCGCGGCGGGGCGGCGAGGAGAGCTGGGCGGCCCGGCACGCGGACCTGGCCGCCTCGGTGCAGCAGCGGCTGGAGGAGGTGCTGGTCGACCTCGCCACCTGGGTGCACGCCCAGACCGGCGACCAGGTGCTCACCATGGCCGGCGGCACCGCGCTCAACTGCGTCGCCAACTCCCGCATCTGGCGGGAGTCGCCGTTCGAGCAGGTGTGGGTGCAGCCGGCCGCCGGCGACGCCGGCACCGCCCTGGGCGCGGCGCTGCAGACCAGCGCGGACGGCGGGCAGGTGCCGGCGCCGATGCCCTCGGCCGCGCTGGGCCGCGGCTGGTCCGACGCGGACCTGGCGGCGTGGCTGCGCCGTGCCCAGGTCCCCTTCACCACCCCCGACGACCTGGCCGGCGAGGTGGCCGACGTGCTGGTGGCCGACGGGGTGGTGGCCTGGTTCGACGGCCGCAGCGAGTACGGCCCCCGCGCGCTGGGCCAGCGCTCGCTGCTGGCCAACCCGATGCACGCGGCCAACCTGGAGCGGCTCAACGACGTCAAGGGTCGCGAGCAGTTCCGGCCGGTGGCACCCATGGTGCTCACCGAGCGGGCCGCGGAGATCTTCGGCAACGGACCCGTGCCCAGCCCCTACATGCTCTTCGTGCACGACGTGAGTCCACTGTGGCGGGACCGCGTGCCCGCCGTGGTGCACGTGGACGGCACCGCCCGGATCCAGACGGTGGACAGCTCCACCAACGCCGGCATCGCCGCGCTGCTGCGCGCCTTCGCCGCCCGGACCGGGGTGCCGGTGCTGGTGAACACCAGCCTGAACACCGCAGGGCGCCCGATGGTGGACGACCCGCGCGACGCCCTGGAGGTGTTCGGCTCCGCACCGGTGGACGTGCTGGTCCTCGGCCCGCACCTGGTGCGCCGGGCCGCCACGTTCCGGAGTCACTCGGGCGGAGGCCGTGCCGATGAGTGAGCTACCGAGCAGCGAGCTGCTCCCACCGGACTACGCCGTCGTCATCCCCTCGCTGGGCCGACCCAGCCTGCAGCGGCTGCTGGACACCCTCGCCGCGCAGCACGAGCCGCTGCCCCGCGAGGTGGTGGTGGTCGACGACCGGGCCGAGGCCCCGGACGAGCTGAAGCTGACGGTGGACGCCGCGCTGCCGTGGGCCGCCCGGGTGCTGCGCGGCCACGGCCGCGGACCCGCCGCCGCCCGCAACGCCGGGTGGCGGGTGACCAGCACGCCGTGGGTGTGCTTCCTGGACGACGACGTGGAGCTACCCGCCGACTGGTCGCAGCACCTGGCCGCCGACCTCTCCGCCGCCGGGCCCGGCGTTGGCGGCAGCCAGGCGCGCCTGCACGTGCCGCTGCCGGTCCACCGCCGGCCCACCGACTGGGAGCGGGGCACCGCCGGGCTGCGCGACGCCGCCTGGGCCACCGCGGACATGGCCTACCGGCGGTGCGCGCTGGAGCAGGTGCACGGCTTCGACGAGCGCTTTCCCCGCGCCTACCGCGAGGACGCCGACCTGGCGCTGCGGGTGCAGCGCGCCGGTTGGGTGCTGCAGCGCGGCCGACGCACCACCGTGCACCCCGTGCGCCCGGCCGACGACTGGGTGAGCCTGCGGGTGCAGCGCGGCAACACCGACGACGCCCTGGCGCGCCGGCTGCACGGGCGGGGCTGGCGCGCGGTCGCGCAGGCGCCGCCGGGCCGGCTGCGCTGGCACGCGGTGACCACCGCGGCCGCCGGGGTGGCTGCCGCAGCGCTGCTGTCCCGGCGCCGGTGGGTGGCGGCGAGCGCCGGGCTGCTGTGGGGCGGGCTCACCGGTGACTTCGCCCGCCGACGCCTGGCGCCTGGTCCGCGTCCGAGCGAGGAGCAGTGGTGGCCGGAGCTGCGGCGGATGGCCACCACCAGCGTGGCGATCCCGCCCGCCGCGGTGTGGCACCGGGCGCGGGGCGAGTGGCGCCACCGCCGGGGCGCGGACCCGTGGCCGCCACCGCTGCGGGCGGTGCTCTTCGACCGAGACGGCACCTTGGTGCACGACGTGCCCTACAACGGCGAGCCCGACGCGGTGCGCGCCGTGGACAGCGCACGGCCCGCCCTGGACCTGGTGCGCGCGGCGGGGCTGGCCACCGGGGTGATCAGCAACCAGTCCGGCATCGCCCGCGGACTGCTGAGCCGGGAGCAGGTGGACGCGGTGAACGCCCGGGTGGCCGCCGAGCTCGGCCCGTTCGACACCTGGCAGGTGTGCCCGCACGGACCGGAGGACGGCTGCCCCTGCCGCAAGCCCCGCCCGGGCCTGGTGCTGCAGGCCGCGCGCGAGCTGGGGGTGCGCCCGGAGCAGTGCGCGGTGATCGGCGACATCGGCGCCGACGTGCAGGCCGCCCGCGCCGCCGGGGCCCGTGCCGTGCTGGTGCCCACCCCGGTGACGCTGGCCGAGGAGGTGAGCGCCGCCCCCGTGGTGGCGCCGGACCTCTACGCCGCGGTCACCACCCTGCTGGCCGGGCCGGCGGCGCCGGGAGCCCCGCGATGACCCGGGTGCTGGCCGTCCGCCTGGACAGCGACGGCGACGTCCTGCTCACCGGCCCGGCCCTGCGTGCGCTGGCCGCCGGCGCGCAGCGGCTGGACGTGCTGGTCTCCCCCGCTGGCGCCGCGGCCGCCCGCCTGCTCCCCGGGGTGGACGACGTGCTGGTCTTCGACGCCCCGTGGACCGGGTACCGCCCGCCGGCGGTGGACGCCGCGGCGGTGCAGGCACTGGTGCAGCAGCTGGCCGGGCGCGGGTACGACCTCGCCGTCGTGTTCACCTCCTTCCACCAGAGCCCGCTGCCCATGGCGCTGCTGGCGCGGCTGGCGGGCATCGGCCGGGTGGCCGCGACCAGCACGGACTACCCCGGCTCGCTGCTGGACGTGCGCCACCAGCGCCTGCAGGGCCGGCACGAGGTGCAGGCCGCGCTGGACCTGACCCGCGCCGCCGGCGCCGCGCCGCTGGCCGACGACCGCCTCGCCGTGCGCCACCCGCTGCCGCACGTGGACGCGCTGCTGCCCGCTGGTGAGCTGGTGGTGGTGCACCCCGGCGCCTCCGTGCCCGCCCGCGCGCTCGGGGCCGGCCACGCCGCGGCAGTGGTGGCCCGCCTGCGCGCCGAGGGCCGCACCGTGGTGGTCACCGGCGGGCCCGCGGAGACGGGGCTGGCCGCGGCCGCCGCCGCACCGGGCGCCACCGACCTGTCCGGGCGCACCACCCTGGGCGAGCTGGCGGCGGTGCTGCAGCGAGCGGCGTGCGTGGTGGTCGGCAACACCGGGCCCGCGCACCTCGCTGCCGCGGTGGGCACACCGGTGGTGTCGCTGTTCTCCCCGGTGGTGCCGGCGCAGCGCTGGGCGCCCTGGCGGGTGCCGCACGTGCTGCTGGGCGACCAGCAGGCCCCCTGCCGCGACAGCCGGGCCCGCGAGTGCCCGGTGCCGGGGCACCCCTGCCTGAGCGGGGTTGCCCCGGAGGCGGTGGCCGCGGCGGTGACCTCCCTGGTCGGTGCGCCGGCCCCAGCCGTGGCGGGAGGGCGCTAGTGCGGGTGTTGCTGTGGCACGTGCACGGGTCGTGGACGACGTCCTTCGTGCAGGGCGGGCACGAGTACGTGCTCCCGCTGGTGGACGACCGTGGCCCGGACGGGCGGGGGCGGGCGCAGACCTGGAGCTGGCCCAGCTCGGCGGTGGAGGTGGCGCCCGACCGGCTGCCCGAGCACGGCGTGGACGTGGTGGTGCTGCAGCGCCCGCACGAGGCGGAGCTGCTGCAGCGGTGGACGGGGCTGCGCGCCGGGGTGGACGTGCCCGCGGTGTACGTCGAGCACAACGCCCCCACGGCCGCCGCGCCGGGCAGCCGCCACCCGTTGGCGGAGCAGGCCGCGATCCCCGTCGTGCACGTCACCCGGTTCAACCAGCTGATGTGGGACTGCGGCGCCGCGCCCACCACCGTGCTGGAGCACGGCGTGGTGGACCCGGGCCCGCTCTACACCGGCGAGCGCGCGTCGCTGGGCGTGGTGGTCAACGAGCCGGTCCGGCGCTGGCGGGTGGCCGGTACCGACGTGCTGCTGCGCGTCGCCAGGGACGTCGACGTCGAGGTGTACGGCATGGGCATGTCCGCCCTGCTCGAGCGGGCGCCCCAGCTGCACGGGCGGGTGCACGAGAACCTGCCGCAGGCGCGGATGCACGCCGAGCTGGCCCGGCACCGCGCCTACCTGCACCCGTACCGCTGGACCAGCCTGGGCCTGGCCCTGGTGGAGGCGATGACCCTCGGCCAGCCGGTGCTCGCGCTGGCGACCACCGAGGCCCCGGAAGCGGTTCCGGCGGCGGCCGGGGTGGTGACCAACGACCTCACCACCCTGGTGCGGACCGCGCGCCGGTGGATGCGGGATCCCCAGGAGGCGCGCGAGCGCGGAGCCGCCGGGCGCAGCCACGCGCTGCGCCGCTTCGGCCTGCCGCGGTTCCTCGACGACTGGGACGCGGTGTTCGCGGGGGTTGTTGCCGGCCAGGAGGTTGCCTGATGAAGATCGCCATGGTGTCCGAGCACGCCAGTCCACTGGCCACCCTCGGTGGGACCGACGCCGGGGGGCAGAACGTGCACGTGGCTGCGCTGGCCCGGGCGCTGGCCGCACGGGGCCACCGGGTGGACGTCTACACCCGCCGGGACAGCACCACCCAGGCGGAGCGGGTGACGCTGTGCGCCGGGGTGGACGTGGTGCACGTGCCGGCCGGTCCACCGGTGGCCATGGCCAAGGACGAGCTGCTGCAGCACATGCCGGCGTTCGGCGAGTGGCTGACCACCGCGTGGACCCGCACGCCCCCGGACGTGGTGCACGCGCACTTCTGGATGTCCGGCGTCGCCGCGCTCGCCGCCGCGCGGGCCGTGGGGGTGCCGGTGGTGCAGACCTTCCACGCCCTCGGCTCGGTGAAGCGCCGCCACCAGGGGCTGGCGGACACCAGCCCCCGCTCGCGGGTGCGCACCGAGGCCGCGCTGGCCCAGCAGGTGGACTGCGTGGTGGCCACCTGTGCCGACGAGGTGACCGAGCTGGCCGCGCTGGGGGCGCCGCTGGAGCGGGTGCGGGTGGTGCCGTGCGGGGTGGACGTGCAGCACTTCTGCCCGGCGGGCCCCCCGTGGCGGGGCGACCCGGCGGGGCTGCGTCCGGCCGGCGTGCCGCGGCTGGTGTGCGTCGGCCGGCTGGTGGAGCGCAAGGGGGTGGACACCGCGGTGCGGGCCCTGGCTCAGCTGCCCGGGGTGGAGCTGCTGGTGGCCGGTGGCCCGCCCGCGGCGCAGCTGCCCGAGCACGCCGAGGCCCAGCGGCTCAGCGCGCTGGCCGCGCAGCTGGGGGTGGCCGAGCGGGTGCACCTGCTGGGCGAGGTCTCCCCCACCGACGTGCCTGCCCTGCTGCGCTCGGCGGACGTGGTGGTGACCACGCCCTGGTACGAGCCGTTCGGCATCGTGCCGCTGGAGGCGATGGCGTGCGGGCGGCCGCTGGTGGGCAGCGCGGTGGGCGGGCTGCTGGACACGGTGCAGCCGGGCACCACGGGCGTGCTGGTGCCCCCGCGGGAGCCGGACGCCCTGGTCGCGGCGCTGACTCCCCTGCTGGCGGACCCGCCACGGCGGACGCGCCTCGGCGCGGCGGCTCGGCGCCGCGCGGTGCACCGCTACAGCTGGGACCGGGTGGCCGCGGAGACCGAGGATGCCTACGCCACCGTGTGCACCGGGCAGCGCGAGCCGGCGGAGGCGCTGTGAGCAGCGACTGGGTGCGCCAGCACGTGGCGGACCTGACGGCGGCGCTGCACGAGCTGGAGCGCGACGCCGCGCTGGTGCAGGCGTGGGGTGTCGAGCTGGCCCGGCTGCTGCCCGGCGGCGGACGGCTGCTGGTGGCCGGCAACGGGGGCAGCGCCGCCGAGGCTCAGCACCTCACCGCCGAGCTGGTGGGCCGCTACGTGGACGAGCGGCAGCCGCTGTCCGCGCTGTGCCTGAGCGCGGAGACCTCCAGCCTCACGGCGATCCTCAACGACTACGGCGCCGAGGAGGTGTTCGCCCGCCAGGTGCAGGCGCACGGCCGGGCCGGCGACGTCCTGCTGCTGCTGTCCACCAGCGGGGCCAGCCCCAACGTGCTCTGCGCGGCCGAGCGGGCCCGCGCGGCCGGGCTGCGGGTGTGGGCGCTCACCGGGCCGCGTCCCAACCCGCTGGCCGAGCTGGCCGACGAGGCGGTGGCGGTGGCGGCCCCGAGCACCTCCACGGTGCAGGAGGTGCACCTGGTGGCGGTGCACGCGCTGTGCGCCGCCGTCGACTCCCGCCTGCCCACCCGGCCCCGGGGCGCCCCCGCCGCGATGCCGGTGGCCTCGGCATGAGCCGGCGCATCGTGGTGGTGGGCGACGTGCTGCTCGACCGCGACCTGCTGGGCACGGTGCAGCGGGTGTGCCCGGACGCGCCGGTCCCGGTGGTGGACGTCACGGGGGTGCGGGAGAGTCCCGGCGGCGCCGGGCTGACGGCCCTGCTGTGCACGGCCGCGGACACCGAGGTGGTGCTGGTGGCGCCGGTGGCCGCCGACGACGCCGGTGCGCGCCTGGCCCGGCTGCTGCGGGCCGAGGTGGAGCTGGTGGCCCTGCCGCACGCCGGCGGCACCCGGCGCAAGACCCGGGTGCGCTGCGCCGGGCAGTCGCTGCTGCGCCTGGACGACGGCGGGCCCGGCACCCCGGTCGACCCGCCGCTGTCCCTGGTGAGCGCCGCGCTGGCCGGCGCGGACGTGGTGCTGGTGGCCGACTACGGCGGGGGCACCACCCACCACGCGGGCCTGCGTGCGCTGCTGGCCGAGGCCGCCGCCCGCCGACCGCTGGTGTGGGACCCGCACCCGCGCGGTGGTGCTCCGGTGCCGGGCACCGCGCTGGTCACGCCCAACCGCGCGGAGGCCGCCCACGCCTGTGCAGTCCCGTCCACCAGCACCGCAGCCCCGTCCAGCACCCCCGATGCCCTCGCCGTGGCGCTGCGGACGCAGTGGCAGGCCCGCGCCGTCTGCGTCACCGCCGGCAGCGACGGCGCCTACCTCGCGCTGTCCGCCAGCGAGCCGATGTACGTCCCCGCACCCGTGGTGGCCGGCGGTGACCCGTGCGGGGCCGGCGACCGCTTCGCCGCCTCGGCCGCGCTGTCCCTGGCCCACGGAGCGGTGCTCTCGGAGGCGGTGGTGGACGCCGTCGCCGACGCCTCCGCGTGGGTGCGCGCCGGCGGCGCGGCCGGCTACCGAGCTCGCCCGCCCCAGCCGCCCGCCGCCGACGCAGCCGGCCTGGGCCCCGTCCAGCCCACCGCGGCGGAGGTGGTCGCCCGGGTGCGCGCCCGCGGCGGGACCGTGGTGGCCACCGGCGGCTGCTTCGACCTGGTGCACGCCGGGCACGTCGCGTGCCTGGAGGCGGCGCGCCGCCTGGGGGACGCGCTCGTGGTGCTGCTCAACTCCGACGAGTCGGTGCGCCGGCTCAAGGGCCCGTCGCGGCCGGTGGTCACCCAGGACGACCGGGCCCGGGTGCTGCAGTCGCTGGCCAGCGTGGACGCCGTCGCGGTGTTCACCGAGGACGACCCGCGGGCCGCGCTGGCGCAGCTGCGCCCGGACGTGTGGGCCAAGGGCGGCGACTACGGCGGCACCCCGCTGCCGGAGACCGCCCTGGTGCGCTCCTGGGGCGGACGCGTGGTGCTGCTGCCCTACCTCGACGGGCGCTCCACCACCGCCCTGCTCGCCGCCCAGCCCAGCTCCCAGCCCAACCTGGAGGTTTCGTGACCGCAGCAGGCAACGGCACCACCCCGCTCGCGCCGCGCGAGCTCGGCACGGTCTACGTCACCGGCGGGTCCAGCGGTCTCGGTGCCGCCGTGGTGGCGGCGGTGTGCGCCCAGGGCGGCCGAGCTGCGGTGATCGACCGCGTCGCACCCCAGGCCGACGTCCCGCACGTGCGGGCCGACCTCGCCGACAGCACCGCCGCCGAGGCAGCCGTCGCCGAGCTGGTGCAGCGGGTGGGCCCACCCACCGCCGTGGTCACCGCGGCCGGCACCGACGCCTGCGGCGGCCTGGACGAGGTGCCCACCGAGACGTGGGAGCGGGTGGTGCGGGTCAACCTCTTCGGCACCGTGGCGGTGGTCCGCGCCTGCCTGCCGCACCTGCGGGCCAGCCGCGGCACCGTGGTGACGGTGGCCTCCACCCTCGGGATCAAGGCCGTCGGCGACGCCACCGCCTACTGCGCCTCCAAGTTCGGCGTGGTCGGCTTCACCCGGGCGCTGGCCACCGAGCTGGCCGGCACGGTCGGGGTCACCCTGCTGATCCCCGGCGGCATGAGCACCGCGTTCTTCGACGGCCGCACCGAGCAGTACCGGCCGGGTCCGGACGCCGTCCTCAACGACCCGGCGCACACCGCGGCCACCGTGGTGATGGCCCTGCGGCAACCGGTGGGCTCGGAGGTCCGCGAGCTGGTGGTGGCCACCTCCACCGAGCCGTCCTGGCCGTGACCCCGACGGTGCTCGCGCTGCGGGCCCTCGGCCTCGGCGACGCCCTCACCGGGGTGCCCGCGCTGCGCGGGCTGCGCCGGGCGTTTCCCGCCCACCGCCTGGTGCTCGCCGCCCCCGAGCCCGTCGGTGCCTGGCTGCACCACCGCGGCGTGGTGGACGCGGTGCTGCCCACCGCAGGGCTGGCGCCGCTGCACTGGGAGGGCCCTGCCCCGGTGGCGGTGAACCTGCACGGCCACGGCCCGCAGAGCCACCGACTGCTGCAGGCCCTGCGCCCGCAGCAGCTCATCGCCTTCGGCTGCCCCGCCGCCGACCACCTCGGGCCCGCGTGGCGGGCCGACGAGCACGAGGTGCTCCGCTGGTGCCGGCTGGTGCGCAGCGCCGGTGGGGACTGCGGGCCGGAGGACCTGCGTCTGAGCCACCCCGCCGGCGCCACCCGCTCGCCGGACACCGTGGTGGTGCATCCCGGCGCGGCCTCGGGCTCACGCCGCTGGCCGGTGGAGCGCTGGGCCCCGGTGGCGCGCGCACTGCTCGCCCAGGGCTACCAGGTGGTGCTCACCGGCAGCCGCGCCGAGGCCGGGCTCTGCGCCCGCATCGCCGAGCAGGCGCCGGGTGCGCGCAGCACCGCCGGGCGGCTGGACCTGGCGGCGCTCACCGCCTGCGTGGCCGGAGCGGGCGTGGTGCTGTGCGGCGACACCGGGGTGGCCCACCTGGCCACGGCGCTGGCCACCCCGTCGGTGCTGCTGTTCGGACCCACCCCGCCGCACCGCTGGGGCCCGGCCGTCGACCCGCACCTGCACACCGTGCTGTGGCCGGGTGATCCTGCCACTCCCGCCTGGGGCGATCCGCACGCCGAGGCGCTCGACCCACGCCTGGCCGCGGTGACCGTGGCGGAGGTGCTGCAGGCGGTGCGCGGCCTGGTGGGCGGGCCGGTCAGGCCGACTGCCGCGCGGCCTGGCTGAACCACTCCACCGTCCGCGCCAGGCCCTGGGGCCAGGACACCTCCGGGCGCCAGCCCAGGGTGTGCTCGGCGAGGGTGGTGTCCGGCCGCCGCACCTGGGGGTCGTCCACCGGACGTCCGACGTGCTCGACGGTGGAGCGTGACCCGGTCGCCGCCACCACGTCCTCGGCGATCTGCCGCACGGTCAGCTCGGTGGGGTTGCCGATGTTCATCGGGCCGGGGTGCCCGCTCCCGGCCAGCGCGAGGATCCCCGCGATCAGGTCGGAGACGTAGCACACCGACCGGGTCTGCAGCCCGTCCCCGGCGACCGTCAGCGGCTGCCCGGCCAGCGCCTGGCGGATGAAGGTGGGGATGGCGCGGCCGTCGTGCGGGCGCATCCGGGGGCCGAAGGTGTTGAAGATCCGCACGATGGCGGTGTCCACGTCGCAGCTGCTGCGGTAGGCCACCGTCATGGCCTCGGCGTAGCGCTTGGCCTCGTCGTACACCCCGCGCGGGCCCACCGGGTTGACGTGGCCCCAGTAGCTCTCCGGCTGGGGGTGCACCTGGGGGTCGCCGTAGACCTCGGAGGTGGAGGCCAGCAGGAAGCGCGCACCCTTGTCCTTGGCCAGGCCGAGAGCGTGCAGCGTGCCGATGGCCCCCACCTTGAGCGTCTCGATGGGCAGCGTCAGGTAGTCCACCGGCGAGGCGGGCGAGGCGAGGTGCAGCACCAGGTCGACCGGACCGGGCACGTGCACGAAGTCGGTGACGTCGCAGCGCACCAGCCGGAAGCGCGGGTCGTCGAGGAGGTGGGCGACGTTGCCGGGGCTGCCGGTGAGGAAGCTGTCCAGGCAGACCACCTCCGCGCCGCGCCGCAGCAGCTCCTCGCACAGGTGGCTGCCCAGGAACCCGGCGCCGCCCGTCACCACCACCCGCTCGACGTCCCGAGCCGCGTGGGACGTGCGGGACCCGAGGTCACCCCCTGATGCACCCATGGACCACAGGTACCAGCCGTGCCGACCCCCCGCGACTCGACCGCAGGGGGTCGACCGCAGGGGACTCGACCGCAGGGCGGGCCGTCCGGCAGCTCCACCCACCCACCGGGGTCACGGTGCGGCGGTCTCGCCCACCATCGCTGCCAGGCCGTCGCCGGGTCCGACGACGCTCACCGGTTCCGGTTCCCACCACCGCCGCAGCACCCGAGCCACCCCGTCCTCGGTGTTGGCGTCGGTGACCACGTCAGCCACGGCCCGGACCGAGGCGTGGGCGTTGCCCATGGCCACGCCGCAGCCCGCCCACCGCAGCATCGACACGTCGTTGGGCATGTCGCCGAAGGCGAGCACCCGCTGGGCCTGCACCCCGTGGTAGCGGGCCACCATCGCCAGCCCGGCTGCCTTGCTCACCCCGGCCGGCAGGATCTCCACCAGGCCGTCGCCGGTGGAGCAGGTCAGTCCCACGCTCTCCGGCAGCCGCGGGGCCAGCACGTCGGCCACGTCCTGGCTGCTCAGGCCGCACTGGCGCACCAGCAGCTTCACCGCCGGCTCGGCGCAGAGCTCGGCCAGGGAGACCTCGAGGTTGTCCGCGCTGGGCCAGTGGTGGGCACGGCGCGGAACCCACACCTCGTCGCGGGTCGACGGCTCGGGGTGCCCCAGGCGGTCGACGGCGAGGCCGCACCCCGGCAGCGCGGCCAGGGCCACCTCCGCCACCTCGGCCAGCACCGGCTGCTCCAGGCAGCGCTTCCACAGCACCCGCAGCGTCGCGGTGTCGAAGAGCACCGCGCCGTTGGCGCAGACGGCGAGCGGGGCGATGCCGAGCTGGTCGGTCACCGGCAGCACCCACTGCGGGGGACGTCCCGTGACCGGCACGAAGGGGACCTGCGAGGTCACCAGCGCACGCACCCCCGCGATGGTCGCCGGGCTGACCAGCCCGTCAGCGCCCAGCAGCGTCCCGTCCAGGTCGCTGGCCACCAGGTGCGGCAGCGGTGCGGCAGGTGGGTTCACCGGAGTCGCAGCAGCCCCCGGATCAGATGGTGACATCGGCACCCAGACCACGGAACTGGTTCTCCTTGAACTCGCGAAAGCCGGGGATGCGCTCGCACGCGCGGTGCCAGTTGGGGTTGGTCTTCTTGTCCCGCTTGTAGCCGTAGGTGCCCACCCCGGCGTCTGCCGGCTCCTGGTGGAACACCCGCAGGTTCGGTGAGTACTCGGGCACGCAACCGGCAACGGTGATCATCCGGTGGGCGAAGTCGGCGTCCTCGTAGCCCCAGACCCCGTCGAACTCCTCGTCGTGACCGCCGATCTCCCGGGCCTTGGCCACGGGGTACAACAGGTTGCCCGCGTGCATGAACGCCCAGGGCTGCGGCACCTCCGGCAGCGCCACCATGTCCGGCATCCTTCGATCCTGCGGCAGCCCGTAGTTGGACACGCTGCCCACGGTCGGCAGCAGGTCCAGCACGCTCACGTCCCGCATGATGTGGGCGGGGCTGAGCGCGGCACAGGAGACGAAGACCCGCTCACCCGTGCAAATCCTGCTCTGCCCGCCCCGGGCGACGTACTGCAGCGCCGCGACCAGGTACCCCTCCTGCAGCACGCAGTCGGAGTCCAGGGACAGCACCCACTGGGCTCGGGTGAGCCGGAGGGCCAGGTTGCGCGCCCGGCAGAGCGCGAACGGGTGCGGCAGCTGGGGCTGCTGCACCAGGGTCAGCTGCATCCGGCTGGAGAACTGCCGGTGGAGCCGCTCGAGGGAGTCGACGTCGGAGTTGTTGTCGACCAAGATCACCTCGACGCGGTCCAGGGCAGGGCCCTGCCCGGCGATGCCGGCCAACGTCCTGGCGAGCAGGTCGGCGTCGTTGTGGCAGGGGATGGTGATGGCGATCAGCGGTGCTTCTGTTGCGGCCATGGCGCTCCACAGGAGAGAGGGAGGGTGCCGCCGGGGTGCACTCACCCGACGTGGGGTGTGCCGATGGCTACAGCTTCCCCATGACCAACGCTACGGTGGCGCCCCGGAACCCGCTCAACGAGAAGACGTCTCGGCGAACTCGTAGTCGATGTCGGTGAAGGAGTCGACCGCGAGGACGTAGCAGAACCGCAGCACGGACTCGCCTCGCTCGCCGTGGTTCCAGGGTGGGACGGCTGGGCCCGCGCTGCTCGGCGCAGTGGCCTTCGTCGCAGCACCGCGCTGCTGCGCCCCGCCAGCGCGCCGATGCCGCTCGGGCAGTGCATCCTTGGGCGCCATGACCCCCCCACAGCAGAAGACCGGTGAGGAGACCCACTACGAGGCCGTGGTGGTGGGAGGCGGCTTCGCCGGGCTCACTGCCGCACTGTGGCTGGGCCGGTTCCACCGACGGACGCTGGTCCTCTCGGCCGGACCGTCCCGCAACGCGCCGGCGCAGGTCGCGCACGGCTACCCCGGCTTCGACGGTGCCAACCCCGGGGAGCTGCTGGACAAGCTCGAGGCGGAGGTGGACCAGTACCCCAGCGTCACCCGACGCACCGCGTGGGTGGACACCGCCGCCCAGGACGGCGACCAGTTCTGCATCACCGCCGGTGAGCTGGCGGTCACAGCTGACCGAGTGGTTCTGGCCACCGGCATCCGCGACGTGCAGCCGGACCTGCCCGGCTTCGCCGACTACGAGGGCAGGAGCATCTGGCACTGCCCCGCCTGCGACGGCTACGAGTACACCGGCAAGCCGATCGTGGTGGTGGGCAACGGGGAGCACGTCGCCGGGTACGCCCAGGAGCTCATGCCCTACGCCGACCCGCTCACCATCGTCACCCTCGGCTCCACCCTGGCCGGCTCCGCCGAGGACCTCGCCGCGCTGGCGCCCCGCGGCATCGAGGTGCACGAGCAGGCGATCCACCGCCTGCACGGGGCCGACGGGCAGCTGGAGGCAGTGGAGCTGGCCGACGGCACCGTGCTGGAGGCGGCGGCGGTGTTCTACTCCCTGGGCCACGAGCCGCTCTCCGAGCTGGCCAAGCAGCTGGGCTGCGAGGTGGGCGCGGAGGGGCTCGTCGTAGACCGGCGGCAGGAGACCACCACCACGGGCGTCTACGCCGCCGGCGACCTGGCGCCGCTGGAGGAGCTGGTGGTGGTGGCCGCCGCGATGGGTGCGGTCGCCGCCAACAACCTGCACCAGAGCCTCGGCCCGGGCAGCTGAGCCAGCGCCCACCCCAGCCGCGCTCACCTCGACTTGCGGCAGTGGGGCAGACGGGCACGATCGGGCCATGCCCGCACCGCGGACGCGGTGGCTCGTGCGCCGAAGGAGGATGCCGTGACCGATCGCCTCTCCCCGCCGTCGACAGCCGTCACCGCTGGCTCGGAACCCGTGCTCGACCGCTACCCCACCCGCACCGCGGCGCGCCCGGAGCTGCTGGTCCGGACCGATCCCGCGGTGTGGGGCGGGCTCTCCGCACCCGGCCCGTTCTCCGCCGACGAGCTGGCTGACTACGACCGCACCGGCTTCAGCGCGGTCCCGGCGCTGCTCGGCCCGCAGGAGGTGGCCGACCTCGCGGCCGAGCTCGTCCGGTTCGCGGCCGACCCCGCCGTGCGGGAGGACCGCCGCACCGTCATCGAGAAGTCCTCCCAGGAGGTGCGCTCGGTGTTCGAGGTGCACCGGACGAGCCAGGCGGTGGCGGCGCTGGTCGCCGACGAGCGCGTGATCGGCCGGGCGCGCCAGGTGCTGGGCTCCGACGTGTACGTCCACCAGAGCCGGATCAACTACAAGCCCGGCTTCGGCGGTGGTGGCTTCTACTGGCACTCCGACTTCGAGACCTGGCACGCCGAGGACGGCATGCCCGCCCCGCGAGCCGCGAGCATCTCCATCGCGCTGACGGAGAACTTCCCGCACAACGGCTGCCTGATGATCATCCCGGGATCGCACCGAACGTTCGTGCCGTGCGTGGGCGAGACACCCGAGGAGCACTTCACCACCTCGCTGCGCGAGCAGGGCCGCCAGGTCGGCACCCCCGACGACGCCAGCCTCGCCACCCTCACCGCGGCCGGCGGCATCAGCCTGCTCACCGGCGCTGCGGGCTCGGCCACGATGTTCGACTCCAACTGCATGCACGGCTCGGCGAACAACATCACCCCGTACCCGCGGTCCAACCTGTTCGTCGTGTTCAACAGCGTGCAGAACCGCCTGGTGGAGCCGTTCGCCGCGCCGGCACCACGGCCGGAGCACATCGCCGCGCGGGGGTGAGGCGGTTCCCAGCGGCACCCTCGTCGACCAGCACGTGCACCATCGCTTAAAGTTTCACCTGTCTGGCCCCGTGCGGGCCCGGCGCGGTCCAGCCGTCGGGCCACCCTTGTCGCTGAGGGTGTTCCGTGGCCGCGCGCCCGCTGCATCCTCGTGGATGGCCGCCTGTACGGCCGCAAACGGGAGCACAACCATGAGTGACACACCCAGCGCCGCTGGGCGTCCAGCACCGAGCGCGAGCCAGGCTGGCGCTGCGGAGGCACCCAGCCCGGGCCCCGCGCGCGAGCTCATCTCCGCGATCCACGAGCTCACCCGGATCGTGGTGGGCGAGAAGCCGCTCGACGAGGTGTTCGCCCAGGTGGTCCAGCTGGCCCGGCGGGAGATTCCCGGCGCCGACGAGGTGTCGGTGACCATGGTCGACGGATCGGGCGCCACCACACCGGCCGCGACGGGCGAGCTCGCGTGCACGCTGGACGAGCAGCAGTACTCCACGGGGCAGGGCCCGTGCCTGCAGGCGGCCACCACCGGAGAGACGCTGCACATCCCGGACATGCAGGCAGAGCAGCGGTGGCCTGAGTACACCCCCTTCGCCGCGCGCAACGGCGGGCTGAGCTCGCTGTCGGTACCGCTGCCCGTGCAGGACACCACGGTGGGCGCGCTGAACATCTACGCCCGCGTGGTCGACGCCTTCGACGAGCACAGCCGCGAGCTGGCCGAGCACTTCGCCGGCTACGCCGCGGTGACCGTGCGCAACGCCAGCCTCTACACGGCCACCACGAACCTGGCCGAGCAGATGCAGGCGGCCATGGAGTCCCGCGCGGTGATCGAGCAGGCCAAGGGCATCATCATGGGCGAGCGCCGGTGCAGCCCCGACGAGGCCTTCCGGCTGCTGTCCAAGGTCTCCCAGGATGCCAACCGCAAGCTCCGCGACGTGGCGACCGCGTTCGTCGCCCAGGCCTACCAGTCGTCCTAGCCCGCCTGGACCTCTGCGCTGCGGGCCCGGCGGAAACCGCTTGACAAAGTTGACCGGTCCAGTCGACTATTGGTGGCAGGTCATGAGTGCCAGCGTCAAGCCCCGGCTCGCTGGCCGGCAACCCTCCTCCGCGGTGGGGTGCCCCGGGTGAGGACCAGGCTCCGGCGAGGTGTCGGAGCAAGCGCGGACCCCCGAGTGACGCACGCTCTCTCTCGGGATCTCTGGGGTCCCTGAGCGGAACGAGAACGCCGTGACCACCACCCTGCTGTCCCGCCCCGCCGCTGCGGCGGCGACCGAGACCCCCACCACGCTGCGCCTGGCCACCCTGGTGCGGGGCATCGCCGCCCAGCCACACCGGTGGCGCGACCAGGTGCGCTTCTCCACCCGGGAGCGCTGCTGGTCCCGGCTGGAGTCACCGGCCGGGGTGGACGTCTGGCTGCTCACCTGGACCAGGACGCAGAGCACCGACCTGCACAGCCACGGGCTGGCCAGCGCCGCGCTGACCGTGGTGCAGGGCACCATCACCGAGGTTCGCCCGGACGGCCGCGGTGGGCTGCACGCCGACCGGCTGGGGGTGGGCGGGCTGCGCACCGTCACCACCGGCGTGATCCACGACGTGCGCAACGAGCGGGACGAGCCGGCGGTGAGCATCCACGCCTACTCCCCCCGGCTCACCGAGATGACGTTCTACCGGCTGGAGGACGGGCTGCCCGTCGCCGACCGCACGGTGCTCACCGACGAGCCGGAGGTTGACGCCTGAGACCTGCCGGTGGGTCGCACCCCGGGGTGCAACCGGTCACATCCCGGCGATCAATGGCCGCTGCACCGCCCTGAACAGGGCATTCTTGAGCTCATACCCCGCTCGGGGTGGTGAGGAGGACCGGCGATGAGCACCTCGTCAGGACGCGGCGGTCCCTGGATGAGCGCGACGATGCGGTACTGCAGCGGCTGGCGCACCTCGGCCTCGGCCGGGTTGCAGCGCCGGGCCAGCACCCCGCGCCGCGTGCGCCGCACCGTCAAAGCCCTCCGCGCCGTGGATGGGCCGTCTGCAAGTACCACCAAGCGCGCCGCAGACCGTCGCTAACCGCTACCAGGTGCTGCTGCTCAGCCCCCGCCAGCAGCAACACCCGGTCAGCAGCACCCGGTCAGCGGAAGAAGCTGAGGAACAGCGCCACCAGCCAGCTCCAGAAGTCCAGCCACGGGTTCGACGGCGCGGGGGCCACCACCGGCGGCGCCGGCTCGCCCGCGCACGGCGCGCCGTCCAGTCCGCCCGCGGCCCGGCCCACCCGCTCCAGGCCCTTGCGGTCGCCCGCGGCGAACCCTGGGGTGGCGGCACCGCTCACGGTCGGGTTCATCACCTGGCCCGGCGTGTTGGTGTGGTCCAGACCGATGGCGTGGCCCAGCTCGTGCAGCACCAGCCGGCCCCGGGTGGACGACGCGGCCGGCCCGAACCCGGGCGCCAGCTGCGGGTACGTGCGGCTGTCGAGCACCACGAACCCGGACACCACCTGCCACGGGGTCGCCTGCGCGGCACCCGGCGGGGTGTACGACCAGGTGGTGACGCCGCCGACGCCCGCGGCGCCGCCCATGCCGTTGAGCAGGCTGGACGTGCCCGGACCCGTCCCCGGCGCGGCCCAGGCGATCACCAGCGGCGTCCTGGGGTTGGCCGGCGTGCCGTCGAAGCCGTGGCCGCGCTGCGGAACCACGTCGGTGGTGCCGGTGTACACCAGGTTCAGCCCGGACTCCCGGCGCACGATGTCCACGGCCGCCGCCGCGTCAGCCTCGGCCGTGGGACCGCCGTTGCGCGGGTTGACCTGGTACGGGATCGGCTCGCAGGGGTTCCAGCGGATCACCGTCCCGTCCGGGTTGTGGTGCAGCGCGTAGCCGTCGTAGCTGACCGAGGCGGCCCCGGTGGTGGTAACCGGCGCCGGGTCCGGCGCCACGGGCGCGGGTGCCGACGAGGCCACCGCGGCACCGGAGGCCATCAGCAGCGCCGTGGTGGCACCGGCCAGCGCGAGCCCGCGGAGGCGAGGAACGGTCAGCGTCATGTGGGGTCTCCGTAGCTGTCTCGGCCGCCCTGCTCCGGGCGCACCGCCACCTCCCCCATCGGCCACCGAGCGACGGTGCTGAGCCGACACCGCGGCCCGGGCGACCTAGGGTGGGCGGCACTGGCCCTGAGCACGAGGAGACGACCAATGAGCACCGTCCGGGCCTGCCTCGTCGTGGACGCTCAGCCGACGTTCTGCGAGGGCGGGGAGCTGGCGGTGGACGGCGGCAACGACGTCTGCGTCCGCAGCGCGCAGTTCCTCGCCGAGCACGGCGACCGCTACCACCTGGTGGTGTCCAGCCAGGACTACCACGTCGATCCCGGCCACCACTTCTCCAGCGAGCCCGACTTCGTCGACACCTGGCCCCCGCACGGCCTGGCCGGCACCGCCAACGCCGAGCTGCACCCCGCGCTGGCCGACACCGCCATCGACGTGCGGGTCCGCAAGGGTGCGCACGAGGCGGCGTACTCCCTCTTCGACGGCGCCGACCCGGACGGACGACCAGCGCTGCAGGTGCTGCGCGCGGCCGGCGTCACCGACCTGGACGTGCTGGGCATCGCCGAGAGCCACTGTGTGCGGGCCACCGTGCTCGACGCGCTGCGCCACGGCTTCGGCGTCCGGCTGCTGCGCGACCTGACGGTGCCGGTGACCGCCGAGCTGGGGGCGGCCGCGCGCACCGAGATGCACGCTGCCGGGGCCGCGCTCACCACCAGCGCCGCGGCGTTCGCCAGCTGACGGCAGCACCGGCCCAGGGTCAGGCTCCGGTGAGCACTCCCTGCTGCGCGGCGGCTGTGGTGGTGGTGCTGCGGCGGCTGGTGTCCAGCAGCCGCCGGGCCGCCCAGTCGAGCACGAAGCCGAGCACGCCGATCACCACGATCACGGCCATCACCTGGTCGTAGGCGAGCTGGTCGCGGGCGTTGAGGATCTGGTAGCCCAGCCCGGAGCGCACCCCCAGCATCTCCGCCGGCACCAGCACGATCCAGGCGATGCCCAGGCCCACCCGCAGCCCGGTGCGCACGTGGTCGCGGATCGCCGGCAGCACCACGGCGGTGAGCTGCTCCCACCGAGTGGCGCCCAGCGAGCGGGCCACCAGCAGGTGCCCGGGGTCCACGGCGCGCACGCCTGCGGCGGTGTTGATGACGATCGGCCACACCGCAGCGGCGGCGATGAGGAAGAACACCGGTTGGTGGCCGATGCCGAACAGGGCCACCGCGATGGGCGCCCAGGACAGCGGCGAGATCATCCGCAGGAACTGCACCACGGGCATCGAGGCGCGCTCGAAGCGGACGTTGAGCCCGATCAGCAGGCCCAGCGGGATGCCGATCACCGTGGCGACGAGCAGGCCGACGAGCAGCCGCCACACGCTGACCCCGACGTCGGGCAGCAGCACCCCGCGGTCGAACAGCTCCACCAGCGCCGGAACGACGTGCTGCGGGGCGAACTCGCGCACCAGCGACGTGCTGCCGGCGACCACCGTGGTGAGCAGCCACCACACGGCCACGGCCACGGCGATCGCGGCCGCGGGCGGCCAGCACGCGCTCCACCTCGGACGGGCAGGCTGCTTGGTGCTCACGTGGGATCCACTTCCTCGGTACGGGTGAGGGTCTCGGGCAGGCCGAACGCGGCGGGACCGCCGTGCCGGGTGATGCTCTGCCGCACGAAGCGGTCGTCCACCAGCTCGCCGTGCACCGCCGCGGCGTCCACCCGGTCGAGGAAGCCGGTGTCGCCGTCCACCACGGTGTCGTGCATGGCCTCCACCAGCGCCTGCGTGAAGCTGGGGAAGGGGAAGGGCTGGAAACCGAGCCGCTGCGGCTGCCAGCCGGGGTGGCGCAGGTCGTACTTGTCGGCCGGATAGGTCAGCGCCTTGGTGATCGCCGGCAGCGGCTGCGGCAGGTACTTGCCCGCGGAGAGCTCCCCGGCGGTGGCCTGGCGCCCGCCGTCGATGCGCAGCTGGGCGGCGAGCACGGAGTCGGTGAGCGTCTGCACCCCGGCGGGGGCACGGTCGATGAGGTCGGCGTGCACCAGCAGCGCGCAGCAGGCGTGGTCGCGCCAGACGTCGCCGACGAAGCGGTGGATGCGCCCGATCTTCCTGGCCTCGGCCGCGGCGTTGAACGGGTCGGCCACGGTGAAGGCCGCGATGGAGCCGGCGGCCAGCGCGGGCACCATGTCCGACGGGCTCATCACGATCAGCTCGACGGTGCCGGCGGAGCGGGACGCGGACTGGCGGATCACCGGACGCAGGCCGTTGGCCCGGAAGAGCTGCTGGATGGCGATGTTGTGGATGGACCACCAGAACGGGATAGCCACCTGCTCCCCCGCCAGCTGGCCCAGCTCGGTGACGTGCGGCGCCACCGTCAGCGCGGAGCCGTTGGTGTGGTTCCAGCCGAGGATGCGTGCGCTGGAGCCCACCGAGTAGCGCAGCTGCACGGCCATCGGCATCAGCAGGTGCACCACGTCCACCTGCCGGCTGACGAACGCCTCCGCCAGCGACGCCCAGCTGCGGAACAGCACCGGCTTCGCCTGGCTCACCACCGCCGGGTCGTAGAGCCCGGCGTCGTGGGCGATGAGCAGCGGGGAGGCGTCGGTGATGGGCAGGTAGCCGATGCGCAGCTGACCGGTGGTGTTGCTGCGGTCGGTGGCCGCGGCGCGGGCCAGGTCGGCCACCCCGGCCAGCCCACCCGCGACGGCCAGCCCGGTCGCCCCGCGCAGGAGGGTGCGCCGGTTCAGCCCACCACCAGCACTCACCGGGCCTCCACGGGCACACCGGTGGCGTCGCGGTAGCGGGCCATGATCTCCACCCGCAGCCGCTGCGGGTCGGTGCTGGTCGACCACTCCTGCTCGAACACCCCGGAGGCGCCGAGCAGCGCGATGCGGTCGCCCACCACCACGGCCTCGTCGATGTCGTGGGTGACCAGCACGGTGGTCAGGCCCAGCTCGGTGGTCATCGTCCGCAGCCACTGCTGCAGGTCGGCGCGGATCGCCGGGTCCAGCGCGCTGAACGGCTCGTCCAGCAGCAGCACCTGGGGCCGGATCGCCACCGCACGGATCACCGCCACCCGCTGGGCCTGCCCGCCGGAGAGCTGGTCGGGGTAGGAACCGGCCAGCGCGGCCAGGCCGAAGTGCTCGAGCAGCTCCTCGGCGTGCGCGGGGTCGAAGCGGTCCCGGTTGCGGCCGAAGCGCCCACCCAGCGCGATGTTCTCCCGCACAGTCAGCCACGGCATCAGCAGCGGCTGCTGGAACACCACGCCGGTGTGCGGGCGGGGCTCGCCCCGGCCCGGGGTGTGCGGCTGCTCCCACTGCAGCGAGCCGCTGTCCAGCTGGTCCAGCCCGGCCAGGATCCGCAGCAGCGTGGACTTGCCGCTGCCGCTGACGCCGAGCACCACCAGGGTCTCCCCCGCCTCGACTGAGAGGTCGACCCCGCGCAGGACGGCGTCACCCCGCCCGGCGTAGCTCTTGTGGCCGTTGACTAGTCGGACTGCGCTAGTTCCCACCGCAGCTGTCCTTCCGAGGGTGACTGGATGGGGAGGAACGCCGCCTCGCGGAAGCGACGGTTGGTGGCGCTGCCGGTGGCGTAGCCGGCCCCACCCCGCAGGGTGGACTCCAGCCGGGTGGCGGTCACCGCGGCACCGGCGGCGTCCAGGCGCAGCTGCACCAGCTCGCGCCCGGTCATGGGGGGCGGGCCGTCGGGGGTGGTCTGCGCCGCCCACCGGTACAGCCGCTCGCGCACCGACGCGTGCTCGGCGGCCACCTGCCGGTGCTCCGCCTCCAGCAGCTTGCCCAGCTTGGTGAGCAGCGGCTCGGACTCTGCCAGCGCGGCCCCGGTGACGCCGCTGCAGAAGGCCGTCTGCAGCAGCAGGAAGGTGGGCCGCAACCGGGCGACGAACCCGACCAGGTCGGTGCTCACCACCTGTGCGGCGGGCACGTGCACCCGCTCCAGGGTCAGCGAGGTGGAGGCCGTGGCCCCCAGCGCCAGCAGCTGCGGGGCTGGGTGCACGGTGACGCCCGGGTCGTCGGTGCGCACCAGCGCGACGAAGGTGCGCCCGTCCTCGGTGCGGGTGGGCAGCACCACCAGGGCCGAGCGGAACACGTTGGACGCCCAGCGGATCGGACCGGAGACCTCGAGCCCGTCGGCCACCTCGGTGGCGATCAGCGGAGTCTCGCCCAGGCCGGCCGCGTGCTTGAGCCCGGCCGCCATGGCGGTGACACCCACCTCGGTGCCGTTCTCCAGCGCGGGCCGGAACGCGGCGCGCACCGGCTCGGGCGCCCGGTTGACGCACTCCAGCGTCACCCGGTGCGCCCACACCGAGAACCCGGCAGCGAGGCTCTCCGCCGCGACGTCCTCGATGACGGCGACCATCCGGTCCAGGCTCGTCCCGTCCAGGCCCAGCCGGAACAGGCCCCGCTCGCCGAGGGCGGCGATGTCGGCCCGAACGTCGGTCTCACCCCGGTCGAGCGCGTCGGCGCGGTCGCGCACCAGGGCGCACACCTCGCGCCGCCGCTGCTCCTCGGTGGGTGCGATGGCCGCAGTCATGGCTACCTATCCCTCGAGGGCGTGGATGCGGTCGACCGGGGTGCTGACGGCCTCGCGGGCGCGGAACACCGCAGCCTCGTCGGGGGCGTCGTAGAAGCACAGGCACTTGCCCATGTCCTCGCGGACGTAGGTGCGCAGGAAGGCGACCTCGGGCACGTTGGCGTACTTGGGCGCGTTGGCCTTCTTGCGCGCCAGGTAGGAGTCCATGTCCAGCTCCGCGGGCAGGTCCCACTCCACCAGGTAGCCGGCCTCCGGACGGGCGGCCTTGATCTGCGCCAGCTCGGCGCCCACCAGCCGCACCTCGCTGGGGCCCTCGACGCTGGCGACCCCCAGCGCGTCGGCGGCCAGCTCCGGGGCGCGGCAGGACTCGAACTCGGTGATCGCGAAGACGCGCTCACCACCGGCGGTCACCTGGGTCTCGATCAGCTCGCCACCGGCCTCGGCCGTGCGGGCGTCGACGTCCTTGATGACCTGGGCGGCCTGGCCGGCGGTGGTCACGAGCTCGTAGAGGTACAGCGACATGGGGGTCACCTTTCGAGAGACGGGTAGCGCGCAGCGCGCGTCAGGATGAAAGCGCGCGTCAGGATGAAAAAGTGCGATTCGGACGACGGTGTCCGGAGAACCGGCAACGGTGGCCGGCAAGACCGAGGAGGGCGCAGCGCTGGTTCAGCGGGTGCGCGGGCGGTCAGCGAGTGCGACGACAGGCAGCGTTCGCCACACGCACGAGGTCCACGTGCAGGCGGCGGATCAGGAAGCTGCGGGTCACGTGCAGAACACTAGCAATAGACAGATCGTTCTGTCTAGAAATCCCCCCACGGGACGCGCTGGGGCAGTAACCTGGTGTCGTGCCTGCGCCTCACACCCTCCCCGCCCGCGCGGGCCGGCGACCCGGAAGCACCAAGGCTGGCAAGGCATCCCCCGCCGATCGCCTGCTGGACGCCGCGACCGCGCTGTTCGCGGCCGAGGGAATCCGCGCGGTGGGCATCGACCGGATCCTCAGCGGCGCGGGGGTGGCCAAGGCCAGCCTGTACTCCGCGTTCGGCTCCAAGGACGCGCTGGTGCTGGCCTACCTGCGCCGGCTGGACGAGCGCGACCGCACCCGCTGGACCGAGGCCGTCGCCACCGTCGAGGACCCGCTGGCCAAGGTGCTCACCTTCTTCGACCTGGCCATCGCCTCCGCTCCGGCGCGCAACTACCGCGGCTGCCAGTACGTCAACGCGGCCACCGAGTTCCCCGACGAGGAGCTCGAACCGGTGCAGGCGCACCGGACGTGGTTCCGCCACACCGTCAGCGCCCTGCTGCGCGAGGCCGGTCTGGCCCACCCCGACGACGCAGCGCAGCGCATCCAGCTGATCTACGACGGTGCGCTGGCCGGCTCCAAGGTGGAGCACTCCGAGGAGCCGCTGCGCCTGGGCCGGCAGATGGCCGAGCTGGTCATCGCGGCGGGCTCCGCCGCCACGGACCGGGACCAATAGCGCCGGGCATCAAGAACTCGTCAAGACGACGGGTGCCCGCGTAAGGAGCTCGTCAGGACCGGCTTCCGCACTCCCCCACCGGCTCACGCTGTCTTCCGGCGGAAGGTTTCCGCGCTGGAAGGGGTGTGTTCTGATGGCCGACCTGGCCTACCTGTCACTGGTCCTGGGTGGACTGCTCTGTTGCGTGCTGGTGCTTCGTGCCCTGCGCGACTCGGAGAGCCCCAGCTCCACGACCAAGGCTTCCCGGTGACGGGCGCGGGCGCGCTGAGCGTGGCGCTGATCGTCCTCGCGCTCCTCCTCGTCGTCTACCTGTTGGTGGCCCTGCTCGACCCGGAGCGGTTCTGATGAGCCCCGCCCTGGCCGCCACCCTCCAGCTCGGTGCGGTGCTCGCGGTGCTCGCCGCGGTCTACGTGCCCCTGGGCGACTACATGGCCCGAGTGTTCACCAGCACCAGCGACCTGCGGGTGGAGCGCGGCGTCTACCGGCTCTGCCGCATCAACCCGTCCGCCGAGCAGACCTGGGTCGGCTACGCGCTGAGCATGCTCGGCTTCACCACCGCCAGCGTGCTGCTGCTCTACCTGCTGCAGCGCGTGCAAGGGGTGCTGCCGCTCAACGGCGGCCTGTCCGGGGTCAGCCCGTCGGTCGCCTTCAACACCTCGATCTCCTTCGTGGCCAACACCAACTGGCAGTCCTACGTGCCCGAGACCACGATGAGCCACCTCACCCAGGCCGCCGGCCTGGCGGTGCAGAACTTCCTCTCCGCCGCAGTCGGGCTCTCCGTGGCAGTAGCCCTCATCCGCGGTTTCGTCCGGGTCACCGGACGGGGCGAGATCGGCAGCTTCTGGGTGGACCTCACCCGGGGCGCCCTGCGGATCCTGCTGCCGCTGTCCTTCCTGGTCGCACTGGTGCTGCTCAGCCAGGGCGTGATCCAGTCCTTCCACACCGGCTTCGCCTCCACCGGCCTGGACGGCGCGCAGTCCACCAACGCCCTGGCCCCGGTGGCCTCGCAGGAGGCCATCAAGGAGCTGGGCACCAACGGCGGCGGCATCCTCGCGGCCAACTCCGCGCACCCGTTCGAGAACGCCACCCCGCTGAGCAACGCCGTCGAGATCCTCGCGATCCTGCTCATTCCGGTGTGCCTCACCCGGACCTTCGGCACCATGGTCGGCAGCCGCCGCCAGGGCCTGTCGCTGCTCGCCGTGATGGCGCTGCTCTGGGGCGCGATGCTCGCGGTCACCTCCTGGGCCGAGCAGCACCAGCACGGCGTCGCCGCCCAGGCCGCCGGCGCCATGATGGAGGGCAAGGAGGTGCGCTTCGGCATCCCCGGCTCGGTGTTGTTCGGCGTCAGCACCACCGGAACCTCCACCGGCGCAGTGAACGCCGCCCACGACAGCTTCTCCGCCGCGGGTGGCGGGGCCCTCCTGCTGAACATGCTGCTGGGCGAGATCGCTCCCGGCGGGGTGGGCACCGGGCTGTACGGGCTCCTCGTGCTCGCCATCATCGCGGTGTTCGTCGGTGGTCTGCTGGTCGGTCGCACCCCGGAGTACCTGGGCAAGAAGATCCGCCGTCGCGAGATCACCATGGCGGCCCTGTCAGTGCTGGTCATGCCGGCCCTGGTGCTCATCGGCACGGCCATCACCGTGGTGCTGTCCTCCACCACCGGGTTCCTCGGCAACAGCGGCGATCCCGGCTCGCCCGGCGCCATCCACGGCTTCACCGAGGTGCTCTACGCGTTCGCCTCGGCGTCGAACAACAACGGCAGCGCCTTCGGCGGGCTCACCGTCACCAGTGACTGGTTCCAGTCCTCGCTCGGCATCGCCATGCTGCTCGGCCGACTGCTGCCCATCATCTTCGTGCTCGCCCTGGCGGGCTCCCTCGCCCGACAGCCGAGGACTCCCACCAGCTCGGGCACGCTGCCGACCGGCGGGCTGGTGTTCACCGGCCTGCTCACGGGCACCGTCGTGCTCGTCGCGGCCCTCACCTTCTTCCCGGCGCTGGCGCTGGGACCCATCTCGGAGGCCCTGTCATGACCGCTCCCACGCTCGACGAGCCCGTGCTCCCGAAGGAACGCACCTCCACCACCGCTGCCGCACCGGTGCGGAGTGGGACGTTCAGCCCCCGGCAGCTGCTCACGTCACTTCCCGACGCGGTGCGCAAGCTCGACCCTCGCCACCAGGCGCGCAACCCCGTCATGTTCGTCGTGCTGGTCGGCTCGGTGGTCACCACCGCCATGGCGATCGGCAGTCCCAGCCTGTTCGCCTGGCTGACCGCGCTGTGGCTGTGGTTCACGGTGCTGTTCGCCAACCTCGCCGAGTCGGTGGCCGAGGGACGGGGCAAGGCACAGGCAGCCAGCCTGCGCCAGCTGCGCACCAGCACCACCGCCCACCGCCTCACCTCCTCTGGTGAGGTGGAGGACGTCGCCGGGTCCGACCTGCGCAAGGGCGACCGGGTGGTGGTCGAGGCGGGACAGGTGATTCCCGGCGACGGCGACGTGGTGGAGGGCATCGCCACCGTCGACGAGTCCGCCATCACCGGAGAGTCCGCGCCGGTGATCCGGGAGTCCGGCGGCGACCGGTGCGCGGTGACCGGTGGGACGACGGTGCTGTCCGACCGCATCGTCGTCACCATCACGGCCGAGCCCGGCGAGACCTTCGTGGACCGGATGATCTCCCTGGTCGAGGGCGCGGCACGCCAGAAGACGCCCAACGAGGTGGCGCTGAACATCCTGCTGGCCTCCCTCACCATCATCTTCCTGCTCGCGGTGGTGGCGGTCGGACCGATGGCGGCCTACGCCGGCCAGGCGCAGGACCCGGTCAAGCTGATCGCGCTGCTGGTGTGCCTCATCCCCACCACCATCGGGGCACTGCTCTCGGCCATCGGCATCGCCGGCATGGACCGTCTGGTGCAGCGCAACGTGCTGGCCATGTCCGGCCGCGCGGTGGAGGCCGCCGGCGACATCGACACCCTGCTGATGGACAAGACCGGCACCATCACCTTCGGCAACCGGCGTGCCACCGAGCTCTGCCCGGCACCGGGAGTGACGGCTGAGGAGCTCGCGGCGGGGGCCCGGCTGTCCAGCCTGGCCGACGAGACCCCGGAGGGGCGCAGCGTCGTCGAGCTGTGCGCCGCGGACTTCGGGCTGGCCGCCGAGCCGGACGCTGCCGAGCGGGCCGCGGAGCTGGTCCCGTTCACTGCGCAGACCCGGATGAGCGGGGTGAACCTGACCGACGACGGCGGTGACCGCCAGATCCGCAAGGGTGCCAGCGACTCGGTGGCCGGCTGGGTCACCGCTGAGGGCGGCCGGGTGGAACAACCCGTGCTGGACCAGGTGAACGCCATCGCCAACGACGGCGCCACCCCGCTGCTGGTCGCCGAGGCCAGTGGCGGCACCGCCCGGGTGCTGGGCGCGATCCGACTGTCCGACGTGGTCAAGCCGGGGATCGCCGAGCGGTTCGCCGAGCTGCGGTCCATGGGCATCCGCACGGTGATGATCACCGGTGACAACCCCCTCACCGCCAAGGCCATCGCCGCCGAGGCAGGGGTGGACGACTTCATGGCCGAGGCCACCCCGGAGGACAAGCTCGCGCTGATCCGCCGCGAGCAGGAGGGTGGCCGGCTGGTCGCGATGACCGGCGACGGCACCAACGACGCACCGGCGCTGGCCCAGGCCGACGTCGGGGTGGCGATGAACACCGGCACGTCGGCAGCCAAGGAGGCCGGCAACATGGTCGACCTCGACTCCGACCCCACCAAGCTCATCGAGGTGGTGGCCATCGGCAAGCAGCTGCTGATCACCCGCGGGGCACTGACGACCTTCTCCCTGGCCAACGACCTGGCCAAGTACTTCGCCATCCTGCCCGCGCTGTTCGTGGGCATCTACCCGCAGCTCGACCGGCTGAACGTGATGCACCTGCACTCGCCGAACACCGCCATCCTCTCGGCGGTGATCTTCAACGCGCTGATCATCATCGGGCTCGTCCCGCTGGCGCTGAAGGGCGTGCAGTACCGGCCCGCCTCAGCCTCGCGGTTGCTGGGCCGCAACCTGCTCCGCTTCGGACTGGGCGGCGTCATTCTTCCGTTCGTGGCCATCTGGCTGATCGACCTCGTTGTTCGCATGATTCCCGGGATTGGGTGAGATCGATGAGAACTGCCATGAGCTACCTGCGCCAGGTGTGGGCCGGCGCCAGCGTGCTGCTGGTGCTGACCGTCATCCTCGGCGTCGCCTACCCCGCCGGGGTCTGGGCCGTCAGCCGCCTCGACTCAGCGAGCGCCGAGGGGTCGCCGCTGCGGGACTCCGCCGGGTGCGTGGTGGGCAGCAGCCTGCTCGGGGTGGACCCGCAGGTGCCCGCCGGTGAGCCCGACCCGTACTTCCACACCCGGGTGGTCGGCTCCGTCAGCGCCGAGGACGCGATGGCCCCGGGCAGCCCCGCCGCCGGGCTGCCCACCAACCAGGGACCGTCCAGCCAGGCGCTGGCCGGGTTCGTCGAGCAGCGGCGCGCGCTCGTCGCCGCCCGGGAGTCCGTGCCGCCGGAGACGGTGCCCGCAGATGCGCTCACCGGCTCAGGGTCCGGGCTCGACCCGCAGATCAGCCCGGCCTACGCCGAGCTGCAGGTGGCGCGGGTGGCGCGGGAGAACGGCATGTCCCCGGAGACGGTGCGCGGGCTGGTCGCCGAGCACACCGCCGGGCGGCAGCTGGGCTTCCTCGGCGAGGAGGGCGTGCACGTCCCGGCGCTGAACGTGGCGCTCGGGCTGACCGCGCCCGGCTGCACCACCCGGTGAGCGGCGCAGCCGGGTGCCCAGCAACCTTTTTCGCCGTCACAGGGATGATGTGCCGGTGAGCGCTGAGCACCCGGCTGCCGGGTCCGCACGGGGGACGCTGCGCATCTACCTCGGCGCGGCCCCCGGCGCGGGCAAGACCTACGCGATGCTGGACGAGGCCCACCGGCGGGCCCAGCGCGGCACCGACGTGGTGGTGGCGGTGGTGGACACCCACGGCCGGGTGCACACCGCCGAGCAGCTCGCCGGCCTGGAGGTGGTGCCGCTGCGCCTGGTCAGCCACCGCGGCGTCACCCTGGAGGAGCTGGACGTGGCGGCGGTGCTCGCCCGGCGGCCCCGCCTGGCGCTGGTGGACGAGCTGGCGCACACCAACGCCCCGGGCAGCGTCAACCCCAAGCGCTGGCAGGACGTGGAGCAGCTGCTGGCCGCGGGCATCGACGTGCTGTCCACGCTCAACGTGCAGCACCTGGAAAGCCTGAACGACGTGGTGCAGCAGATCACCGGCGTGGTGCAGCGGGAGACGGTGCCGGACGTGTTCGTCCGTGCCGCCACCCAGGTGGAGCTGGTGGACATCACGCCGGAAGCACTGCGTCGCAGGCTCTCCCACGGGAACGTGTACCCACCGGAGCGGGTGGACGCCGCGCTGAGCAGCTACTTCCGCCCGGGCAACCTCACGGCGCTGCGCGAGCTGGCGCTGCTGTGGCTGGCCGACCAGGTGGACGCCGCCCTCGCCCGGTACCGCACCGACCACCACATCACCGCCACCTGGGAGGCCAGGGAGCGGGTGGTGGTGGCGGTGACCGGCGACGCGGAGTCGGAGACCCTGGTGCGCCGGGCCAGCCGCATCGCCTCGCGCTCCGCCGCCCAGCTGGTGGTGGCCCACGTGGTGCGCGGGGACGGCCTGGCCGGCGACGCGACGCTGACCATGACCAACGTGCGCCGCCTGGCCGCCGATCTCGGGGCCACGGTGCACACCGTGGTCGGCGACGACGTGCCGGCCACCCTGCTCGAGCTGGCCGCGTCGGTCAACGCCACCCAGCTGGTCATCGGCGCCTCCCGCCGCTCGCGCTGGGCCCGCATCCTGGACGAGGGCATCGGGGCGGCAGTGGTCCGCGGCGCCGGCACCATCGACGTCCACCTGGTCACCCACGAGCACTCCCGTCACCGCCCGCGCGTAGCGGTGACGGCCGGCTGGCCCCGCCGGGTGCTCAGCTGGCTGGTGGCCGTGGCGCTGCCGCCGCTGGCCACCGTGGCCATGCTCGGGGTGCAGGAGCGCCTGGGCGTCGGCGGGGCCAGCGCGCTGTTCTTCGTGGTGGTGCTGGCGGTGTCGCTGCTCGGCGGGGTGGCCCCGGCGGCGCTGTCCGCGCTGGTCTCCGGACTGCTGCTGAACTACTACTTCACCGCCCCCACCCACAGCTTCACCATCTCCGAGCCCGCCAACCTCCTCGTCATCCTGGTGCTGCTGACGGTGGCCGTGGCCGTGGCGGCCCTGGTGGACACTGCCGCTGCCCGCACCCGGCAGGCCCGCCGGGCCGTGCAGGAGGCCGAGCTGCTCGCGTCCTTCGCCGCCTCGGTGCTGCGCGGCGCGGACCTCCCCGCACTGCTGGAGCGGGTGCGCGAGACCTTCGGGCAGCACGGCGTGAGCATCCTCGACGCCGACGACGAGCCCCAGTGCGCGGTGGGCGACTGCCCGCCGCTGCGCCGCGCCGACGCCGACAGCGTGGTGGAGGTGGATCAGCACGCCCTGGTGCTGGCCGGGCCGGCCGTGGCCGGGCACGACCGGCGGGTGCTCACCGCGGTGGCCAACCAGGCGGCGGCGCTGCTGCGCCAGGAGCGGCTGTCGGCGGAGGCGGACACGGCCCGGGGCCTCGCCGCCGCCGACCAGCTGCGCCGGTCGCTGCTGTCGGCAGTCAGCCACGACCTGCGCACGCCGCTGGCGGCGATCAAGGCAGCGGCCTCCAGCCTGCGCAGCGACGACGTGGACTTCTCCCCCGAAGACACCGCCGAGCTGCTGGCGACCGTGGAGGAGTCCACCGACCAGCTCACCGACCTCGTCGGCAACCTGCTGGACTCCTCGCGGCTGGCCGCCGGGGCGCTGCACCCGCAGCTGCGCACCGTCTACCTGGAGGAGGCCGTGCACCGGGCGCTGCTCGGCCTGCGCAAGGGGGCGCTCGGCCGGGGCTGCGCCGGGCCCGAACAGGTGGTGGTGGAGGTGGGACCGGTGACGGTGCTGGCCGACCAGGGCCTGCTCGAGCGGGTGCTGGCCAACCTGGTGGACAACGCGCTGCGGCACGCGGCTGGCTCGGTGGTGCGGGTGCAGGCCGCCGAGGTGGGCGAGCGCACCGTCATCACGGTGGCCGACTCCGGCCCGGGGGTGCCGCGCGGCAGCGAGGACTCGGTGTTCGAGGCGTTCCAGCGGCTCGGCGACCACGACAACACCACCGGGGTGGGGCTGGGCCTGGCCGTGGTCCGCGGGTTCGTGGAGGCCATGGGCGGGACGGTGACCGCGGGTGAGACCCCTGGCGGCGGCCTCACCATGGTGGTCGACCTCGCCCGTGCCGAGGTGGCGGCATGACCACGGTGCTGGTGATCGACGACGAGCCGCAGATCCTGCGGGCGCTGCGGATCAACCTCAGCGTCCGCGGCTACGAGGTGGTCACCGCGGCCACCGGCGCCGCGGCGCTGCGGGCAGCCGCCGAGCGCCGCCCTGACGTGGTGATCCTGGACCTGGGTCTGCCCGACCTGGACGGCACCGAGGTGCTGGCCGGGTTGCGCGGCTGGACCAGCGTCCCGGTGATCGTGCTCTCCGCCCGCACTGACTCCGCCGACAAGGTCGAGGCCCTGGACGCCGGCGCCGACGACTACCTGACCAAGCCCTTCGGCATGGACGAGCTGCTGGCCCGGCTGCGGGCGGCGCTGCGGCGCTCCACCGCCACCGCCGTCAGCTCTGACCCGGTGGTGGTGACGGCGTCGTTCACCGTGGACCTGGCCACCAAGACCGTCACCCGGGACGGGGAGAAGGTGCGCCTGACCCCCACCGAGTGGGCCATCCTGGAGCTGCTGGCCCGCAGCCCCGGCAAGCTCGTCGGCCAGCGCGAGCTGCTGCTGGACGTGTGGGGCCCGGCCTACGCCACCGAGACCCACTACCTGCGGGTGTACCTGGCCCAGCTGCGCCGCAAGCTCGAGCCCGACCCGGCGCACCCGCGGCACCTGCTCACCGAGGCCGGGATGGGCTACCGCTTCGTGGTCTGAGCGCCGAGGATGGCCGTCCATCACCAGTGGGAGCCTCGCCTGGGCGGTCTGCGGCGGCGGCTGAGCGAGCACCGCCGGCGGACTAGCTGGCCGGGCTCTCCTGGTCTGCCTTCTCCTGGGCTGCCTTCTCCTCGGCTGCCTTCTCCTCAGCTGCGGCCGCCAGCGCGGCCCGTGCCCAGCGCGGCAGGATGAAGACGCCCTCGGCCTCCACGCACACACCGCCCTCGTCGGAGATGGTGCCGCGCACGAAGCACTTGATGCCCTCGACGCGGTCGATCTCGCCCGCCGCGTGCAGCGGCTCGTTCAGCGGGGTGGGCCGGCGGTAGCGGACGGTCAGGGTGCCGGTCATGCCCGGTGACCCGCCGGCCTCGGCGGCAGCCCCCAGGATGTTGTCCAGGATCAGCGCCGAGACGCCGCCGTGGGTGAGCCCGGCCGGACCCTCGTAGGCCGCGCCCAGGGTGAAGTCGGCCCACACCCGACCGTCGGGGCCCTCGTGGATGTCCACTGGTGGGGCAATGGCGTTGCGAATGCCCCGCACGGCGTTGCCCCACTCCCGCTTGCGTCCGCTGGGCGACCAGCGCACGCCGAAGGAGCCCGGCATCTGCTTCTCCTGCAGCCGCGCGGTGAGCTCCCGGATCTCGTCGGTGGCCTTGAGCACCACGTCCTCGTCGGTCTCGGTGCGCAGCGCGGCGTCGATCAGCTCTCGCACGCTCTGCGCCAGCCCGCCGTAGAGCGCGGCCTGGCGGTCGATCTCGGCGTCGCTGACGTCGTCCTGGATGTAGCCAGACATGCGGTGGGAGTCCCTTCGAGCGAGCGTGGTGGTGAGTCGAGCTGTGGCCTGCGCCACCGGACACCCCCTGACATGGCAAGAGCCCCCGGGAGATCCCGGAGGGCTCGGTCAGGCGGCAGTCGCTGCAACCAGGTAACGGCGGTCACAGACCTGCTCAGCGTTGGTTGCCGCAGGTCAGTGGCCGACGGCAAAACGGTACTCGGGCGCCAGCCTCCGCTGGTTCACCGGGTTCTGGCTCCGCAGGTCAGTGGCCCACCCCGACGAGCGCGGGTGATCAGCGGCACCTCGCCTCGCACTGCGGGGCCGCGGGAGCCGTCCTACTGTCACCTCCAGTCACAACAGAGCTAAAGGGGTGTCTGTGTCCGAGCTGACCGAGCCTGGTGCCGCGAGCCAGCTGTGCACGCTGTGCCTTCGCGACGTCCCGGTGGACGGCGCCGCGGTGGTGATGCTGGCCGGTCAGAACACTCGCCGCCTGCTGCACGCCACCGACGAGACCGCCTACGTGCTCGACGAGCTGCAGTTCACCCTCGGCGAGGGACCGTGCCTGACCGCGTTCACGCTGCCCAAGCCGTTGTTCGAGAACGACATGGTCGGTGCCGCGGCGATGGCACGCTGGCCTGGATACGCGCGGGAGGCGGCGATTGCCGGCGCAGGCGCCGCCTTCGCGTTCGCCCTGCGGATCGACGGCACGGCGTTCGGGGTGCTCGAGCTCTACCGCCGTGCACCGGGACCGCTGAGCGAGGAGTCGGTGGCCACCGCGCAGCAGCACGCGGACTCCCTTGCCGGGCCCGTGCTCGACGAGGGCCTGGCCGGACTCGGCACGGTCCTCTCGCCCACCTTCCCGGACAGCAACCCGGAGCGCATGCACCTGGCGCAGATGACCGACCGCAACGACGTCCACCAGGCCGCCGGCATGCTGGCAGTGCGCCAGGGGCTCTCCGTGCCCGATGCCCTGGCCGTGCTGCGCAGCACCGCGTACGCGGAGAACCGGTGGGTGGTCGAGGTGGCCCAGGAAATGTTGCGCGACAACGGCAACAAGATCGTCTGAGCCTCCCGGGGCCGGCGCGCAACGGCACCCGGCACGGGGTGGGGCGCTGGTGCTACCGGGGGCGGTCCCGCCAGGCCGCGGTGGACCACAGCGCCCAGGCGACCAGCAGCGGCTGGAAGAACAGCCGCACCAGGCGCTTGCGGTCGGTGTCCAGGCCGAAGGCGTCGGCGTGGTCGAGGTACTGGGCGATGTTGCCCGGGAACACGGCGACGAAGAAGGCGGCGACCAGCAGGCCCACCCCGATGCGCCCGCGGCCGAACGCGATGAGCGCCCCGCCGAGCCCGATCTCCACCAGCCCGCTCAGCAGCACCACCGGGTCCTCCCCGAGGGGCACCCAGCCGGGCACCTGGGCCTGGAAGTCCTCGCGGGCGAAGGTCAGGTGGCTCACGCCGGCGAAGGCCAGCACCGCACCGAGCGCGATCCGGGCAGCCGACCGGGGGCGGGAGGCGGGCGGGGCGCTCAGCACGGTCATCGACTCACCCTAGCCACGGATGCGCCACGCCCGGCGCCTCAGACCAGGCGCAGGGGTCGGTGCGGCGGCGCCGGCAGCTCCACCACCACCGGGTCGCCGGGCTGCACCTGCCCGCCGACGAGCACCACCGCCATCACCCCGGCCTTGCGCCGCACGATGCGTCCACGGTGGTCGCGGTCGGACACCGCTCGGCGCAGCCCCGGCTGGAACCGGTCGATCAGCACGCAGGGGTTGCGCAGCCCGGTGAGCTCGACGACCGACTCCGCGCCCAGGCTCAGCCGGGTGCCGGTGGGCAGCGCCAGCAGGTCCACCCCGCGAGTGGTGACGTTCTCCCCCAGCGCCCCGGGGGCCACCTCGAAGCCCTCGGCGCGGAGCTCGTCGTGCAGCTCGGCCTGCAGCAGGTGCACCTGGCGCAGGTTGGGCGCGGTCGGGGTGCGCGACGCCGCCCAGCGGTGCTGCACGGTGGCGCCGGCGTGGGCGTCACCGTCCACGCCGAGCCCGGCCAGCAGCCGGATCGCGTCCTGGTTGGTCTTGCTGAACGCGTGCTTCGCCGCCCGGCTCACCGCTTCCACCTGCACGGCAGCAGACCTTAGCGCTCAGCCCAGCGGACGCACGGTGGTGGCGATCTGCTCCACCACCGCCGCACTCACCTCGTCCGGCACGCCCCGGGCGGCGTGCACCACCAGCACGAAGGCGCGCCCGGGGGTCGAGCCGGGCAGTGCGTAGGCGTACATCGCCCCGGCCGGCGCCGAGCACTCCTGCTTCTTGGCCAGCGGCGCGGTCACCTCCACCAGCGAGCCGGTACCGGCCGGGCTCACCACCGTCCGCGGGGCGCCGGGCGCCAGCGGGGGCACCACCCCGGCGTCGTCGGTGAAGGCCACCGTCGCCCACCGGGTGGCCACCTGGAGAGCCGCGGCGGCGGGATCAGCCTGGTCGGAGCCGGTGAGCGCGGAGTTGGCCTTGGACGTGAACTGGTCGCAGAAGTCGCTGGCGAAGGAGGTGTAGCCCTTGCCCACCACCCGGTCCCCGCTCTTGGTCTCGAAGCCGCCGATGGTGCCCTCCGAGGCAACCTTCCAGCCGGGCGGGACGTCGTAGGCCGCACCCCGGTCGGACGAGGCCACCGTCTGCCAGCCCGCCACCAGCGGCGGCGGTGCCGCGGCGGCGGTGGACGTCGTCGTCGGCGGCGTGCTGGTGGTGGTGGGAGCGGTGCTGGTGGTCGGGGGGGTGCTGCTGGTGGTGGGCGCTGGGGCGCTGCTGGCGGGCTGGGCGGTGGCCGGCGCGCTCGCCGGCTGGTTGAGCACCACCACCACGACGGCGACGACCAGCACCACCACCAGCGCGGCGGCCGCGGCGATGGCCGCCAACGCCGTGCGGGAGCTGCCGCTGGTGGGCACGGGCTGGTGGGCAGGCGCTGCGGTCGCAGTCGGCCCAGCCCACCCACGTGGCGGTGCCGCAACGGCTGGTGCCGCAACAGGCGGCTCCACCACGGACGCGCCCAGCACGGTGGCGCTCGTGTCGCCGTGGCCGAGCACGCTGAACCGGGTGGCGAGGGAGTCGGCGACCCCGGGGGTGCGGGCGAAGCCGCCCAGCAGGACCACGCCGGCCAGGTCGGTCGGCGCCACCCCGGCCTGCTGCAGCGCACCGCCGAGCAGGTCCAGCCCCCGGCTCAGCTGCGGCGCCAGGAGGTGGTCGAGCTCCTCGCGGCCCAGCGGCAGGCTCGCGAACGGCGGTGGCAGCGCCACGGCGGTCACCGACTCGGCGGAGAGCTGCTCGCGGGCGAGTCGCACCCGCTGCCGCAGGGCCAGGGCCGACCGGCGGCTGGGCAGGTCGCGCGGCTGCACCAGGCTCTGCCACGCCGCCGGGTGCTCGCCGGAGACGGCGGCGCCCACGTGCTGCACCAGCAGGGCGTCCGCCCCCACTCCCCCGACGCCGCCCGCGCCGGCGGCCGCCAGCAGCCGCGGGCCGCCCGCACCCACCACGACCACGGCCGTGCTCAGCCCGCCGGCGCCCACGTCGTGCACCACGAACGGCTGGTCGGTGGGGACCACCCCGGCGCGGTGGCAGTGCGCGGCCGCCGCCAGCACCGAGGGGACCACCCGCACGTCCGCCCGCGCCCACGGCGTCGCGGCGACGGCGCTATGCAGTGCCTGGGTCTGAGCCGCCGACCAGTACGCGGGCACCGTGAGCAGCACCTGGCCGGGGTGCTGGTCAACCAGCTGGTGCACCGCCTCGCCCACCGTGGTCAGCACCGCGGCGAGGGCGTCGACCACCCGGACCGGTCGCCCGCCCAGCACCAGGGTGCTCTCCGGTGCCCGCAGCACCGGGTGCGCCTCGTATCGGTCCGGCTCGTGCTGGCCCCAGTGCCGGGCCTCGCTGCCGGTGAGCAGGCTGCCGTCCTCGTGGGCGTACACCGCCGAGGGCATCGACGCTGCCCCGTCGAGCTCCACCACCCGCGGCGGGACGCCCGGCCCGGCCAGCGCAGCCTTGGTCCGGTCTGCACCCAGGTCCACAGCCAGCTGCCACATCATTTGTCTCCCAGTGAGTTCCGCGTGACCGTCATGCTGTCACGCGGAAGGCACCGGCCCGAGCAGCCGCACGACTCGCGTCACGCCGGCACCCGGCCCGTGGGCGAGCGCGTCGTCACCACCCACCCCCAGCAGGCACTATGGTTAGCCTCGCCTTAGTGTGTGCGAGCGGTCTCTCCAGACTGGACGGTTCGACTCTCGGGACCGGACAGCGTTGTCCTCCCACCTGCACCACCTGTGCTCCGGCACGCCGAAGCCTCGCTCCAGCACGCGCGCGCGGACACCCGCCGCCGGTACCACCTTCGAAAGGACGCACATGTTCCGCGCCAAACCCCTCGCCACGCTCACCGTGGCCGCGCTGCTGACGGCCACGCTGGCCGCCTGCTCGTCCTCGGCCACCGACACCGAGGCCAACGCCGGCACCACCAGCGGCGACACCTGGACCCCGGTGACCATCGAGCACGCGCTCGGGAAGACGGTCATCGAGAAGAAGCCCGAGCGGGTGGCGACGGTCAACTGGGCCAACCACGAGGTTCCCCTGGCTCTCGGCATCGTCCCGGTCGGCATGGCCGCCGCCAACTTCGGCGACGACGACACCGACGGGCTGCTGCCCTGGGTCAAGAAGAAGCTCGACGACCTCAAGGCGCCGACCCCGGTGCTCTTCGACGAGACCGACGGCGTCGACTTCGCGGCCGTGGCGGACACCAAGCCGGACGTCATCCTCGCGTCGTACTCGGGCCTGACGCAGCAGGACTACGACACCCTCAGCCAGATCGCCCCGGTCGTGGCCTACCCCGAGGCCGCTTGGGCCACGCCGTGGCAGGACATCATCAAGCTGAACAGCAAGGCGCTGGGCAAGGCCGCCGAGGGCGACAAGCTGATCGCCGACATCCAGCAGCAGGTCAAGACCACGGTCGCCAAGTACCCGCAGCTCGCCGGCAAGTCGGCCATGTTCGTCACCCACATCGACCCCAGCGACGTGAGCCAGATCGGCTACTACACCACCCACGACACCCGGACCCTGTTCTTCGAGGACCTGGGGCTGACCACGCCGGCCAGCGTCGCGAAGGCCTCGGCCGACACCAAGAAGTTCTCGCTCAAGCAGAGCTCGGAGCAGATCGACTTCTTCAACGACGTCGACATCATCACCGGCTACGGCGACGCCGACGGCAAGCTCCTGCAGCAGCTGCAGAGCGACCCGCTGCTGTCCAAGATCCCCGCCGTCCAGCGTGGCTCGGTGACCCTGCTGCCCGGCAGCACCCCGCTGGCCACCGCCGCGAACCCGACCCCGCTCGCCATCTCCTGGGTGCTCGAGGACTACGTCAAGCTCCTCGCCGCAGCCGCGGACAAGGTGAAGTGACGAAGCTCGACCCTCTGCCGACGCCGGACGCCGCACTCGTGCGGCGTCCGGCGTCGGCGCGCACCCTGTGGCTGCTCGCCGCGCTCGTGCTGCTGGCGGCCGTCGCGCTCGCCTCCGTGGCCATCGGCTCGCGCACGGTCGGCTGGGGCGACATTCTCGCCGGCCTCAGCGGGAGCGAGGCCACCCTGGAGGAAGCCGCGGTCAGCAAGCGGGTTCCCCGCACCCTGCTCGCGCTGATCGTGGGTGCCGCGCTCGGGCTGTCCGGTGGCGTCATGCAGGGCGTCACCCGCAACCCGCTGGCCGACCCCGGGATCCTGGGCGTGAACATGGGTGCCTCGCTCACCGTGGTCCTCGGCATCACCTTCTTCGGCCTGACCTCCCCCACCAGCTACATCTGGGTCGCCATCGCCGGGGCCGCCGTCGCGGCCACCTTCGTCTACGCCGTCGGCTCGCTGGGCCGCGGTGGCGCCACCCCGCTCAAGCTCGCCCTGGCTGGGGCGGCCACCTCCGCCGCCCTCGCCTCGCTCGTCACCGCGATCACCCTGCCCCGCAACGACATCGCCGGGGGCATTCGCCTCTGGCAGATCGGCGGCGTCGGCGGTGGCTCGTACGACAAGATCGGGCAGATCCTGCCGTTCCTGCTCGTGGGCTTCGCCCTCTGCCTGCTCTCCGCCCGCGGGCTCAACTCCCTGGCCCTGGGTGACGACCTGGCCGCCGGGCTGGGCGAGAACGTCGTCGTGGTGCGCGCGCTCGCCGCGGTCGGGGCCGTGGTCCTGTGTGGCGCCTGCACCGCCGTGACCGGGCCCATCGGGTTCGTCGGGCTCGTCGTGCCGCACGCCTGCCGGCTGCTGGTGGGGGTGGACCACCGCTGGATGCTGCCGTTCTGCGCGCTCCTCGGTGCGTCCCTGCTCACCGCCGCCGACGTGGTCGGCCGGATCGCCGCCCGCCCCGGCGAGCTCGACGTGGGCATCGTGACGGCGCTGATCGGTGCCCCGTTCTTCATCTACATCGTCCGGCGACAGAAGGTGCGGGCCCTGTGAGCGTGCAGACGGCGGCAACCCCAGCCCCGAAGCCACCGGCACCGAAGCCGGCGACCCCGACGGCGGTGCTGGTCGCGCGGGGCCGGCGGCGGCGGGGCCGGCGGCGCCAGCTGGTGATGGCGGTGCTCGCCGCGCTGATCGTGGCCGCCTTCGCCGTCAGCCTGATGTGCGGCGACACCTTCTACCCGCCCGCCGAGGTGTGGCAGGTGATCCGCGGCGAGCAGGTGCCCGGCGCCACCTTCACCGTCGGCCGGCTGCGGCTGCCGCGCGCGGTGCTGGCCGTGGTGGCCGGGCTGTGCTTCGGCCTGGGTGGCGTCACCTTCCAGACGATGCTGCGCAACCCGCTGGCCAGCCCGGACATCATCGGCATCAGCTCCGGGGCCAGCGCGGCGGCTGCCTTCGCCATCATCACGCTGTCCCTCGGCGAGACGCAGGTGTCCATCTTCGCGATCGTCGCCGGCCTCGGGGTGGCGCTGCTGGTCTACGTCCTGTCCTTCAAGGACGGCGTGGTCGGGACCCGGCTGATCCTCATCGGCATCGGCCTTGCCGCGATGCTCGACAGCCTGACCGCCTACGTGCTCTCCACCGCGGCCGAGTGGGACCTGCAGCTGGCCACCCGCTGGCTGACCGGCAGCCTCAACGGCGTGGCCTGGACGCAGGTGGTGCCGGTGCTCGTCGCCCTGGTGGTGCTGGCCCCGGTGCTGCTGGGCCAGGCCCGCAACCTCACCACCAGCGAGCTGGGCGACGACACCGCCTCGGCCCTGGGCGTGCGGGTGGACCGCACCCGCCTGGTCGTCATCATCGCCGCGGTCGGCCTGATCGCCTTCGCCACCTCGGCCGCCGGACCCATCGCCTTCGTCGCCTTCCTCTCCGGGCCCATCGCCGCCCGGCTGGTGGGCCCCGGCGGGTCGCTGCTGGTGCCCGCCGCCCTCGTCGGAGCCCTGCTGGTGCTGGTCGCCGACTTCTGCGGCCAGTTCGCCTTCGACACCCGCTTCCCGGTGGGGGTGGTCACCGGCGTGCTCGGTGCGCCCTACCTCGTCTACCTCATCGTCCGCACCAATCGCGCGGGAGGCTCCCTGTGACCACTACCCACACTCTCGCCGTCGAGGACCTCACCCTCGGCTACGGCGACCGGACGGTCATCGAGTCCCTCGACCTGCTGGTGCCGCCCGGCAAGATCACCGTGATCGTCGGGGCCAACGCGTGCGGCAAGTCCACGCTGCTGCGGTCGATGTCGCGGCTGCTGTCCCCGCAGGCGGGCCGGGTGGTGCTGGACGGCAAGTCGCTGCACCGCCTGCCGGCCAAGGAGGTGGCGCGCACGCTGGGGCTGCTCCCCCAGTCACCGATCGCCCCCGAGGGCATCACCGTCGCCGACCTCGTCGGCCGCGGCCGCCACCCGCACCAGTCCCTGTTCTCCCGGTGGAGCAAGGAGGACGACGCCGCCGTCGCCGACGCACTGGACGCCACCCAGACGGCGATGCTGGCCGACCGCTCCGTGGACGAGCTCTCCGGCGGCCAGCGGCAGCGGGTGTGGATCGCCATGGCGCTGGCCCAGCAGACCGACCTGCTGCTGCTCGACGAGCCCACCACGTTCCTCGACGTCAGCCACCAGGTGGAGGTCCTCGACCTGCTCACCGACCTGAACCGCTCCCGCGGCACCACCATCGTGATGGTGCTGCACGACCTCAACCTGGGCGCCCGCTACGCCGACCACCTCATCGCCCTCGCCGGGGGCCGGCTGCACTCCGCCGGCGAGCCCAACGAGGTGCTCACCGAGGAGTGCGTGCGCACCGTGTTCGGCCTGGACTGCCAGGTGATCCCCGACCCCACCTCGGGCAAGCCGCTGATGCTGCCGATCGGGCGCCACCACGTCACCGCGGCGGCGCACCACTAGCGCCTAGGTGCCCGACCACGCCTTCCACAGGATGGCGTAGGGCCCGCCGGCCTCCACCAGCTCGGCGTGGGTGCCGGTCTCCACCACCCGGCCGTCGTCGAGCACCACCACCTGGTCGGCCGAGACGGCCTGGGTCAGGCGGTGGGCGATGGTCAGCGAGGTGCGTCCGCGGGTGGCGGCCAGCGCGGCCTGCTCCAGGTCACGGGCGCCCACCGAGCCGGCCTCGGCGGTGGCCTCGTCCAGCACCACCACCAGCGGGTCGGCCAGCACCACCCGGGCCAGCGCCACCTGCTGGGCCTGGGCGGGGGTGAGCACCGCGGCGCCGTCGCCCACCACGGCGTCCAGCCCGCTCGGCAGCGCCGCCACCCATCCGGTGGCCCCCACCTCGGCCAGCGCGGCCGACACCTGCTCGTCGCCGGCGGCCGGGGCGGCCAGGGTGAGGTTGTCGCGCAGGGTGCCGGTGAAGACGTGCACCTCCTGGCTCACCAGGGCCACGGTCGGACGGCCGTCCACCGGCTGCACCTGCGCCAGCGGCACGCCGCCCACCCGGATCTCTCCCGAGGTGGGCTGCAGCCGGCCCGCGACCGCAGCACCCAGGGTGGTCTTGCCCGCTCCGGTCGCACCCACCACGGCCACTCGCTGGCCGGCGGGCACGGTGAGGGTGACGTCGGCGAGCACGGCCCGGCCCGGGGTGTAGCTGTGGCCGAGCTGGTGCACGGTGACGGTGCTGTCCGCCGGGGCCAGCAGGCCCGCACGGACGGCCGGCGGGGGCAGCTGCGCCAGGCCCACCACCCGGGTCAGCGACGCTCCCGCCGACTGCACCTGGTCGAAGAGCATGATCACCGCGGCGATCGGGTTGAACAGGCGGTGGAAGAACAGCGCGGCCGCGGTGGCCGCACCCACGGTGCCCCAGCCGCCCCGCACCAGCACGAACCCGGTCCCCAGCACCAGCAGCAGCCCGATCAGCTCGGAGCGGTTGGTGCGCGCGCCGAAGCGGGTGAGCAGCCGGTAGACGTCCACGGAGATCTGCACCGACCGCCAGGAGGCCGCGTCCACCTTCTGCTGGTGGGCCTCGGCGATGCCGAAGGCGCGCAGGGTGCGGCTGGCGTGCATGCCGGTGAGGAACGCCTCGGCCCGCTCCCCGTTGGCGACGCGCTCGCGCCGGTAGTACGGCCCGGAGCGGGGCAGGTACCAGCGCAGCCCCAGTGCGTAGAACGGCAGGATGGCCAGGCCGGCGAGCCCGAGGCGCCAGTCCAGGGTGAACAGCCCGCCCGCGGTGAACACGATGGCCACCACCGAGGTGACCAGCAGCGGGATCGCGGTGGTGAGGGAGTCGGCCACCAGCCGGACGTCGTCGCCGATGCGGGAGAGCAGGTCACCCGAGCCCGCCTCCTCCAGCGTCGCGCTGTCCAGCCGCAGCGCGCGGTCCAGGGCCTCCTCGCGCAGCTCGGCCAGGGCCGGCTCGGCCACCCGGGCCAGCAGCAGGCTGGACAGCCAAGTGGTCACCCCGGTGGCCACCCCGGCGCCGGCGATCCAGGCCACGGCGACGGACAGCTGCCCGGAGGTGCCGCCGGAGGAGACCAGGTCCACGATGCGACCCAGCTGCACCGGCCCGACCAGCCCCGCCAGCCCACCCGCGGCGAAGGCGAGCAGGCAGGCCACCAGGGCGGCGCGGCGCTGGGTGAGCAGCCCGCGGGCCAGTCGCCAGGCCTCGCGCCCGGAGGCGATCGGCAGCAGCGTGCCGCTCATCGCAGCACCGCCTGCCGGTAGGCCTGCTGGTGGACGAGCTCGGGGTGGGTGCCGGTGGCGACCACCCGGCCCCCGCGCACGTGCAGCACCCGGTCGGCCTGGCTGAGCAGGGCCGGGCTGCTGGTGAGCACCACGGTGGTCCGCCCGGCGCGCACCGCCCGCAGCGCCTGCCCGATGCGCAGCTCGGTGACGGCGTCCACCGCGGTGGTGGGGTCGTGCAGCACCAGCACGTCGGCGTCGCCGGCCAGGGCGCGGGCCAGGCCCAGCCGCTGGCGCTGCCCGCCGGAGAGCGTGGTCCCGCCCACGGCCACCGGCTCGGCCAGGCCGAGCGGGGCGTGGTCCACCACGTCGTCGGCCGCCGAGGCGGTGAGCACCTCGCGCAGCTGCTCGGGGTCGAGGCGACCCAGCGGGTCGACGTTGGAGCCCAAGGTTCCCTCGAAGAGGTCGACGTGGTGGTCGGCGACCAGCAGCCGCCGCCGCACCGCCGTGGCGTCCAGGTCGGTCAGCCGCTGCCCGCCCAGGCACACGCTGCCGCGCTCGGGCACCGCCTCGCCGCGCAGCAGGGTCATCATGGCCACCGCGTCGGCGGGGTCCTCGGCCACCACGCCCACGATCTCGCCGGGCCGGGCCACCAGGCTCAGCGCCTGCAGCGGGCCGTGGTGCACCTCCTGCAGCTCGAGCGGGCCGTCGGCGTCGGGCTGGTCGCCGAACACCACCAGGTGCGGGCTCGCCAGCACGGCCACGATCCGACCGGCCGAGGCCTTCGACTTGGCGACCTGGGCGACCAGGTAGGCCAGCGTGCGCATCGGCTCGGCGATGAACTGGGCCAGCCCCACCACGGCGATCAGCTCGCCGACGCCCAGCTCGCCGTCCAGGGCCCGGGTACCGGCCAGCAGGGCCACCACGGCCAGGAAGATGCCGCTGAGCCCGGCGGTGACGCCGTAGAGCACGCCCTCCCAGCGGGCGGCGGAGACGGCGGCGCCCGCGGCCTCGCGGCTCTGCCGCTGGTAGCGGGCCAGCGCGGTGCCCTCGGCGCTGATGCCCTTGAGCGGGCGCAGCCCCTGCACCAGGTCGGTGGCCACGCCGATGGCCCGCCCGGACGCGGCCTGGCGCACCTCGCTGCGCCGGGCCAGGGCGGGGGCCAGCAGCTGGGTGCAGGCCAGCACCAGCGGGACCCCCACCAGCACCACCACCGCCAGGACCGGGTCGATGCTGGCCAGCACCACCGCGGTGACCACCAGCCCCAGCACCGCGGCCACGGCGTAGGTCACCTGCTGCAGCACCCCGCTGGCCATGTCCGCGTCGGCGGTGGCGACGCTGAGCAGGTCGCCGGGCGGCTGCTCGGTGCGCGCGCCCCGGTCGTCGAGCACGTGCGCGGAGACCTCCGTGCGCAGGCGGTGCCCCTCAGTCTGCGTGGCCCGGAAGCCGATCCGCGAGCCCAGCCGGTAGGAGGTGCTGAGCACCCCGAAGTGCACACAGAGGACGGCACCCCACAGCAGGGCGCGGGACACGTCGCCGGTGGCCACAGCAGCGTCGATGACCACGCCGATGAGGACGGGGACGAAGACCTCGCAGACCTGCCACACCGCGATCAGGGCGACCGAGCCGGCGAGCGGGCGGCGGTTGCGGTGCACCGCGCGGCGGAGCAGGGCCCCGGCAGTGGCAGGAGGAGACACCGCGTGAGGCTAGCCTAACGGCGGCACGATCTCCGCTGGCCCCAGGCGTGTTCGCTCCGGTGCGCCGCGGTCGGCCGGGGTGGCGCAGGTGCACGGCGCCGCCGCTCGGCTCGTCGTACTCTCGGTGTGAGCCGCACCCGAGAGGAGCCGCTCGTGCGCGCAACCCTGATGTACGGCGCCGGCGACGTCCGCGTGGAGCACGTCCCCGACTCGTCGATCAAGGAACCCACCGACGCGGTGGTGCAGGTGGCGCACTCCTGCATCTGCGGCAGCGACCTGTGGCCCTACCGCTCGCTGCCCCGCACCGACCACGGCCGGCGCATGGGACACGAGTTCATCGGCGTGGTGGCCGACGTCGGCGCCGAGGTGCTGGAGCTGCGGCGCGGTGACCTGGTGGTCGCCCCGTTCATGTGGGCGGACAACACCTGCGACTTCTGCCGGGAGAACCTGCAGACCTCGTGCCGGCACGGCGGCAACTGGGGTCACCACCGCGACGGTGGGCAGGGCGAGGCGGTGCGCTGCCCGCAGGCCCAGGGCACCCTGGTGCGCCTGCCCGTGGCCGCCGACTCCGCGCTGATGCCGTCCCTGCTCACGCTGTCCGACGTGCTCTGCACCGGCCACCACGCGGCGGTCTCGGCCCGGGTGGGCCCGCGCACCCAGGTCACCGTCATCGGGGACGGCGCGGTCGGGCTGTGCGCGGTGCTCGCGGCCAGGCGCCTCGGCGCGGAGCGGATCATCCTGATGGGCCGCCACCCCGACCGCACCGCCCTGGGCCGCGAGCTCGGCGCGACCGACGTGGTGGCCGAGCGCGGCGAGGAGGGCGTGGCGCTGGTGCGGGAGCTGACCGGCGGCGACGGCACCCACGCGGTGCTGGAATGCGTGGGCACGGCGGAGTCGCTGGGGATGGCCCTGGACGCGGTGCGCGACGGCGGTGCCGTGGGGCGGGTGGGGGGCCGCGCAGTACACCGAGGTGCCGATGGGCTTTGGCACCATGGCCCGCAACATCACACTCTCCGGCGGCGTGGCCCCGGCCCGGGCCTACATCAACACCCTCATGCCCGACATCATCGAGGGCGCCATCGACCCCGGCCGGGTCTTCGACGCACAGCTGCCGCTGGCGGAGATCGCCACGGGCTACGCGGCCATGGCCAACCGCGAGGCCCTCAAGGTCCGCGTCGTCCCCTGACCAGTCTCACTGGGAGGCAGCGCCCGTCCCCTGGCCGGCGGCGGCCACTCATACTCAGCACATGACTGATCGACATACTGCCGATGCCGTCGCCGACGTGCTCGCGGCCCGGTACAGCTGCCGCGGGTTCCTGCCGGAGGAGGTCCCCGAGGAGACCATGCGGACGATGTTCACCCGCGCCCAGCGCACGGCCTCGTGGTGCAACTCCCAGGCCTGGCAGGTGCACGTCTGCTCCGGGGAGCAGACCAGCCGCTTCGCCAAGGGCATCGCCGAGTGGGCTGCCACCCACCCGCAGCA